>NZ_PXZT01000025.1 GCF_003008695.1 Trichococcus alkaliphilus | reverse complement strand
ATAAGACTTGAAGTAATTCATTGTCCTATATAGAGGGAGCATATCAAAATGAGGCAGCCTTTGGTGTTTTTGGTGGGTGATGGGATCCGGAAAGATGGATAAACGTGAGTTATCCATCATCGCCTGCCACAACAACGCAATTCGTTCGAGACATCACCGGTCCAAACAAATATTTCGAACATACGTTTTGTTCCTTTCAGTTTTTGCGTGTATAATAGCAAGTGAGATTCGCCGAAAGGATGTAGAAAATGGATCATACCGAAGAACAGGCTGAAAAATTGCCTGTCGTAACAAAAATAACTGTCCAGAAAAAACGCAAGGACCGCTTCAATGTCTTCATCGACGGGGAGTACTCCTTTCCGATATCGGAAGCCGTGCTCATCAAGGTCGGCTTGCATAAAGGGATGACGCTCACGAAAGAGCGCAGCGCCGAGATCGAGAAGGAAAATTACGATTACATGGCTTACACGACGGCGGTCAATTACCTGTCCTACAGTCTGCGCAGCGAGAAAGAGGTCCGCAAAAAGCTGCATGATGAAGAAATCAGCCCTGACGCGATTGAACGTGCCCTGACGCGGCTGGTGGACCAGAATTACGTCAATGACCGCAGCTATGGCGAAAGTTATACGCGCACGGCGGCGAACCTGAACCTGAAGGGACCGCAGCTCATCGCCAACGAACTGAAAGGCAAAGGCTTGTCGGAGGAAGATATCGCCTTTTCCCTGAAACAGTATCCGCATGAGCTGCAGCTGGAAAATGCCCAAACGATCGCCGAAAAGCAGCTCCGCAAACAAAGCCGGGTCTCTTCGCATGAAGCGGCTTCGAAAATCCGCCTCCATCTGCACCAGAAAGGCTATCCTTCCGACATCGTCCTGGAAGTCATGGGAGAGATCGAAACGGAAAAAGAGGAAGAGGATGAAATGGCCGCGCTGCGTATGCAAGGCGACAAACTTTGGCGCCGTTATGAGCGTAAAGCGAAAGGCCGTGAATTGCACCAAAAAGTGAGGTCGGGTCTTTACCAAAAAGGTTACCAAGGAGATATGATCTCCGCCTATATCGAAGAAAAGGAACAGGAAGCAGAATAATGACAAATTCGGAGCACGAAAAAATATTCAAAGCAGCCGGCATCGAGATGTGGCCGGCCGAAAAGATACAGGCTTTCCGCAAGGCCCTGTTGGATTGGTACGACAAAGAGAAACGCGACTTGCCTTGGCGCCGGACGAGCGACCCCTACAGCATCTGGGTTTCGGAAATCATGCTGCAACAGACACGGGTGGACACTGTGATCCCGTATTACCACAATTTCCTGGATAAATTCCCGGACATCGCAGCGTTGGCGGCAGCGCCTGAAGACGCGATCCTGAAAGCTTGGGAAGGGCTCGGTTATTATTCCCGCGTCAAGAACATGCAGAAAGCAGCACAACAGATCGTCGCCGAATACGGCGGTATTTTCCCGGAAGATCCGCAGGAAATCGCGAAGCTGAAGGGAATCGGTCCGTATACGGCAGGAGCCGTTTCCAGCATCGCCTTCCAGATTCCTGAGCCGGCAGTCGACGGCAACGTCATGCGGGTCATGAGCCGGTTGTTCGAAATCGATGCCGACATCGCCAAACCAGCCAGCCGGAAAATCTTCGAAGCAATCGTGCGCGAACTGATCGATCCGGAGCGTCCGGGCGACTTCAACCAAGCCTTGATGGATTTGGGATCGAGCATCTGTTCGCCGCTGAATCCGCAGCCTGAGATCAGCCCGATCAAGGCGTTCAATGCCGCCTACAAAAACGGAACGATGCACCTTTATCCGGTCAAAAGCAAAGCGAAAAGGCCGGTGCCGATGAACCTGCAGGGCATCATCCTGCAGAACAGGGAGAAGCAGTTCCTTTTGGAGAAGCGCCCGAACAGCGGCCTGCTGGCGGATTTTTGGACCTTTCCGTTGATCCAGCTCGACCTCGATGCGCTTCCGGAATCGGCGGGCGCAACCCAAGAACCGGCCACCATCCAGACGGAATTGCTGGTCGCGGAGGATTTCCCGAAGCTGACAGAAGCAGCAAAGAAGGCCGACAAAAAGCTGCCGTCCTTTAACCAGATCGAAGCACAGCTTTCAGCGGCTGTGGCTGAAAAATACGGCTTGAAGCCTGTGTGGCTGAAGGCGGAAACCGGATCGGTCAATCATGTCTTCAGTCACATCAAATGGCACATCACCGGTTATTACGGACGCGTGTTGACGAACGATGGCAGCCCATTGCCAGAACAATGCCGTTGGGTCAGCGAAAATGATTTTGCCGATTATGCTTTCCCGGTGCCGCAGCAAAAAATGTGGCAACAATTTCAGCAACAGACCCGAAAAGAATTTGGTCTATAATGGCTAAAGTTTCGCAATCTATTTCCATTCTATGATATACTGTTCAATGAACTGAAAGTTGAGAGTTCCGCCGAAAATATTTCCGGCGAGGGCTCAAATAGTTGAAGAAAGTTGGGCACCGTGATGCATAACCCTCGGGAGGGAGAATTCATCACCATAAAGAGTTATAAGCATGACGGCAGCCTGCATCGAACGTGGCGTGACACCATGGTATTAAAAACTAGTGACCAATCCATAATCGGCTGTAATGATCACACCTTAGTAACGGAAGCAGATGGGCGTCGCTGGGTCACCAGAGAGCCTGCATTGTTGTATTACCATAAACATTATTGGTTCAACATCGTCACCATGATCCGCCAAAAGGGTGTCTCCTACTATTGCAATCTGGCATCGCCTTATGTGATCGACCAGGAAGCACTGAAGTACATCGATTATGACCTGGACATTAAAGTTTTTCCTGATGGTGAAAAACGTTTGCTTGATGTAGATGAGTATGAATTGCATCGCAATCGCATGAATTACCCAAAAGAGATCGATCATATCCTGAAAGAGAACGTAAAGATTTTGGTGAGCTGGATCAACGAAGAAAAAGGTCCATTTTCCAAAGAATACGTCGACTTATGGTATGAGCGGTACTGTCAGCTGTCGCATAATCAGCAAAACTCGTGATGAATCCAAATTATAAAAAACCAGTCGAGCTTCATGATCGGCTGGTTTTTTATCGGAAATATCCGTCTGGCCGAAAAAATACCGTGCATTAACACAACCGTTATATTATGATTGTTATAGTCTGGAATAAAGAGTCAATATTATAGTTATTTAAAAAATTTGGAGGCGTTAGAATGAAGAAGAAGGAAATAATAATCGTTTCCCTCATGGGCATCCTTACGATTGCTATTGTTCTATTTGGATATAAATATGCAGCCGGGAAAAAAGAAGCTTTGTTGAGTGAAGGGGAAAAACGAACAGAGTCAGTGTTTCAAGTGACCTCGTCGCAAGAATCAGTGGTTGTAGAGAGCGACACATCAGAAGCTTATGCGCAGTTTTTGGCCGCTTTTTCCGATAGCAGAAGTAACGCGACGGTCGTTGATTATCTGCAATATGTTCACTATCATAAGAATGCAGTCAATGTTGCTTTTTTTGGGGATGTCGCATCAGATGCGGCTTGGGCGAAGTCAGCTATTGCGGATATCCAGGCGGATTTTCCGCTTGAGAATCTGACGACGTCATTCTTCAGTCACCCATCCGACAGCAGTTCCGTCTTTCTGAGCAGCCAATATTCTCAAGAATTGGTAGAAAGCAATCCTGATGTTATATTTTACACCATTCCTACCAAGACGGATCAGATGGTCGATATCAGCTTAGCTGAATCCACACAATCTATCTATACAGTCTACGACGAAATCAGAGCAGCTTTGCCTGATGCGTTGATCGTGTTGGTGACCCCGCCTCCTTCAGAAGCGAAAATCTCTGATTGGAATTCACGCACTTTAGATTATCAGAACTACACCAATAATCTGATTTCACAAAATGGTGCTTTCACTGTTCCTTTATACGATGTCCATTCGGATTTCCTTGCTGAGCTGGCGAATCGCAGCGAAGCGCTGGCTAACTTCATGGACGCGGCCGGAGTGGAATTGAATGAAGCCGGACAGCAATTATTCGGTGAAATGTTTGCGAATAGCTTACAGACCAAAATGGTCGATACGACAACCGGGTTGTATGTGGAAGGTGAGAAACCTGCCAGCACACCGATTGCACCAACTTTAGCCGTTCCGGAAGAGACTGTAATCGACAGCGAAGAGGCTGTCAGTGAAGAGGTCGACAGCGAAGAATCGGTGGAAGAAGAGTCAGCTTATGAAGCTCCAGCTTACGTGGCCCCGACATATGTAGCTCCAACATACGTGGCCCCGACATATGTGGCTCCACCTTACGTAGCTCCAGTTATCGAAGAATCCGTTCCGAGCGTGGATTCCTCATCATCGACTTCAGAAACGCTAGAGCAAAGTATAACCGAGGATTCAGCTTCATAAAAACTGATATTGCATCGATGTATAATTGATAGATTACCATCACATACTCACATAATGAAACACAAATACATAGTCTGCGTTTGCCGTATTGTCCGGTAAATGTGGGCTTTTTGTCTGTTTTTTTCATTTCCCACTTCATAAAAATATAAGAAAGTCAAACCTGTATACTCGGGTATTCACAATCTGGAGCCTGCATTACTACACAAAAACGCAATTGTTTTAACATATTAAGAATAGCTTTGAAATATTGATATTGTTGAGGTTGTGATGTATAATTATGGCGTAAACAAAAGATGTAAGCGCTTTTATAAAAGGGGTTCTGTGTAGGTCCGAAGCTATGTATTTCACAAATATGCAGCCAAATTTGGAAACCGCCGCACGATAGCCATCCGCATAAACGCAATTTCATCAGAAAAGAGATTTTTCGGAGGTAATGTCATGTACATACAAGTTGATGAACGGAAACGGACTGACGTTCTATCGACTACTTATTATCAATATGACTTGGATAATTTAGATAATCGACTAGAGCAATTTGTGCAGTCGCCTGTTTTTGATAAAAAATATTCATTTGATGGAGAATTGGGAGCACTCTATACACCGCAACGGACTATTCTGCGGTTATGGGCTCCGACTGCGCTCAGCGTAGAAGTAGTTGTTTATGAAAGTCTGTATCTCAAAGAGAAAAAAAGACACATGATGGGAAAAGGTGGAAGAGGAACTCACGAACTTATTATGATTGGGGACTATGCGGGGACTGCCTATAAATATGCGATTACTTTTCCGGATGGCAAAGTGGTCGAGACAGTTGACCCCTATAGCTACGCGACCACCGCAAACGGAGAACGCTCCGTCATTATGGATGCAGTAAACACTAATCCAAAAAGATGGGGAGCCCGATTGGAGCCGATCGCTTCACCAGTCGACGCCATTATTTATGAATTACATATTCGTGACTTCACGATTTCCCCAACAAGCGGGATTGCAAACAAAGGCAAATTCCTAGGAGTTGTCGAGCAAGGTACCTCATCTGTGGATGGCGACAAGACCGGGCTGGATTACCTTAAAGAACTTGGCGTAACGCATGTCCAGTTTTTGCCGATGGCCGATTTTTCCACAGTCAATGAATTGAAACCATTGGAACAATACAACTGGGGCTATGATCCGCAGAACTTCAATGTTCCGGAAGGATCCTATGCCACCAATCCCTATCAACCGGAAGTTCGGATCCTGGAAATGAAGGAAATGATCCAAGGCTTGCACGATGCGGGAATCCGTGTCATCATGGACGTCGTTTATAATCACGTCTATTTACCGAAACTGCATGCTTTGGAAAAAACTGTGCCAGGCTATTATTTCCGCAGAAATGTCGATGGGACACTCTCCAATGGGACGGGTGTCGGTAACGATACCGCTTCGGAGCGTTATATGATGCGCAAGTACATCATCGACAGCATCACCTATTGGGCGAAGAATTTCCATATGGATGGATTCCGCTTTGATCTCATGGGAATCCATGATATCGAAACGATGAATGAAATCCGTGTCGCTTTGGATGCAATCGATCCTTCCATCATCATGCTTGGCGAAGGATGGAACCTGAACACCAATCTGCCACCTTCCGAAAAGGCTGTCCAACAAAATGCGGACCGCATGCCCGGCGTGGCTCATTTCAATGATGCATTGCGCGAAGCAATCAAAGGTTCCGACTTCAACAGCGGGAACGATACCGGGTTTGTCACCGGCAAACCGTTCATGGAAGGTTGGGTCGCCACCAATCTGCAAGGTGGAGCGTATTACCCCGCTAGCCGAGGCAACTATAAGACTCCGGCTCAGATAGTGCAATATGTCGAAGCTCACGACAATCTGACGCTTTATGACAAATTGAAGATTTCAATGCCGTGGGATGAGGAGGATTCCCGTGTGCGGCGTCACCTTTTGGCAAGCAGCTTCGTCCTGTTGAGCCAAGGCATTCCGTTCATCCATGCAGGGCAAGAGTTTTTGCGCACAAAGAACGGGCTTGAGAACAGCTACAATGCGCCGGATTCGATTAACCGTATGGATTGGCACCGCCGTTTCGAGATGAAACAAGCTGTGGATTACATGAAAGGCTTGATTGCATTGCGCAAACGGGAGCCGTTATTCCGCTTGCAGACCATTGATGAAGTCAAAGGGCACATGAATATACTCAAAGCCGATTATCAGATCGTCGTCTATCAGTTGGAGGACACGGAAAAGTTATACTACGTCATTTTCAATGGCCAGACGAATGCCATCGATTTTGATGTTGAAGCCGGAGACTATCGGGTGTTGATCGAAGACGGCAAAGCGAACTTGGATGAACCGAGAATAGTCGAAGGACTATCCCGCATCCGGGTGGAATACCTCTCCGTTGCAGTGCTTGTAAAAAATAAATGATGGTAGTCCGGGCGGTCGTCTCACATGAGGCGACCGTTTTTTGATATGGTGGAACAGTCCGGAGCTGTCCTCCGGTTTAGAGAGGGTTAGCCGGAGGACAGCAGCCGAATCTGAACCCAACTCCGGCGACCGGATGCTCGCCGGAGCAGGGTAACTGAATCCGCACTGAACTCCGGCCCAGCCCTAGCTCGCCGGAGTTTGTGACCCCAGGCGGCAGCCTGACTGCCGTTCTTTGTAACATTTTTCATTCGGCCTAATGCAAGATTGTCACATCATAGAGCAATTTTTGGTACAATGAACAGAGAATGATGTTGCATGATAATGATGAAGTGGGGTATTCAGATGATAAAAATGATAGCGATCGATATCGACGGCACGTTGGTCAATGAACAGAAAGTAATGACGCAAAAAGTGAAAGAGACGATTCAAGAGGCGATTCGTAGGGGGATCAAAATCGTGCTCTGCACCGGCCGTCCGCCTGCGGGCATCAAGCCGTATGCCGACGAATTGGGATTCGGGGAACACGAGGACTACATCATCGCCCAGAATGGCGCCTACATTCTGCGCGCGGACACGGACGAAACGGTCTACAAAAAGACGTTGACGCTTGCTGAAGTGCAGGAAATTTACGAGTTCGGAAAAGGCTTTTCTGTTGGGACGCTGTTGGTTGGCGAGTACCATTACTACAGCTTGGAAGATGAAGTGACGGAATCGATGCAAAAGGATGCCACTCTCGTAAACATGGACATCAGCGTATTGGATCCCACAGGCGTAAGCGAAGAGATGGGTTTGATGAAGATCCTTTACATCGGAGAACCGAACGAGGTTGATGTCATCGATTCGGCTATCCCCGACAAGATGCGTGATGACTTTTATATTGTCCGCAGTCAGGATTTTCTTATGGAAGTGATGGAAAAGAACTCAAATAAAGGCACTGCGTTGATAAAATTGGCGGACCATTTGGGGATCGCGATGGAGGAAGTGATGGCTCTGGGTGATGGCGAGAACGACTACGAAATGATCCAAGTTGCCGGTTTGGGCGTCGTGATGTCAAACGGAACCGATAATCTTAAGAGCATCGCCAACGAAATCACCTTATCCAATGAAGAGGACGGTGTGGCCCATGCTATCGAGAAATGGGCTTTCCAAGGCTAGGAAAAAATATTTCCGGAATATATAAAAAGAGGTACGCAAGCGACCAGGAATACTCTTGGTCGCTTGCGTGCCTCTTTTTGCTGCCGCCGAACAAGCCATAACGGCAGGTCAGTGGATGATATCTTCGATATTTTTTATGTTCTTGGATTTATTGCCCGGTGTCGCTTTGTAGCTGCGGACCAATTTGTTGAAGTGGACCAGATCGTCTTCGTATGCCAGTATGGCACTCATCAGATGGATGATGCCGTAGCTTTCGGAACTGCTGTATTTGCCGAAATCACTTTCTTCCTGCGCGCGCTGGAAAAAGACGTCCATCATTTCGTGGCGCTGGGCCTTATCTGCTTCAAAGAAATTGACTTGATTGGCCCGAACGCGACCGCTGAATTTCAGCATAATCTGTTCATGGCCGCTCATCAGCGTTTCCAAACGTTCGCGGATCATGATGCGCATTTCGGCTGGGAACTGATAGAATACATTTTCGTAATCGTGCAGAACTTCCAGGACGTGGAAGGCGGAGCGGGTCGTTTGGATCATTTTGCGGTAAACGACGAGCATCTTTTTGTTCTGATATTTGTTTTGTTTGTTGAACAGACCGCTTTCGGTCAAGTATTGATAAAGGTTGTCCATTTTTTTGAGCTGCGTGCGTGCCCATTTCAGATCGTTGTTCATGATGGAATATTCGGTGTTCTTGCGCAAGCCGGCGCGGATCCAAATCAGAAACTCGGTAGTGGCATAGTCCACCGTGTGGTACAACCGTTCATCGTATCGCGGAGGGGCAACGAATGTATTGACCAAAAAGGCAATGATGACGCCAACGAATGTTTCTAATACGCGATAGGTTGCACTTAACATTAAATTGTCATCCGTGCCGACCATGATTACGATCAATGTCACAATCGACAGCCCAATCACGTCTTCGAGCTTGAGGGCATTCAGGATCGCGATCAACAGCATGACCGAAATGCCGAGCAGATAGATGTTGTATCCCAAGGTCATGACAACGAAAACGGCGACTAAGCCGCCAATCGTATTGGCCATGATCCGACTCTTCAGGTTGGCATAGGAACGCCCGAGGGAAGGCTGGGTGGAATAGATGGCTGCGATGCCGGCGATGACGCCTCCGCCTTCGAATCCGAAGTATTGGGCGACGATCATTGATAATGCGACGGCGAGACCCGTTTTAAAGGTGCGGGCGCCAAGTTTCATAAGTTTCAGCTCCATGTCAATAATTTGTGTAGACGACTAATAATAGCATTTCAAGTTAAGGATATACCAATCCGGACCCGGTGTAAAGATTGGATGAAAGCATCCTAAGTCAAGGTTTGCCTTGCATCCGCTATCATCAGCGGCGAGATAATAAAAAGTAAGTATTTTTTATGAATGTTAGGGGCTTATGTATTGCTATTTTCGGCAAATCGATATATGATGAACTCAGCTAAATGTAAATTATAATGACTATCATATACAAGTGATTCCAGAAGAGGGGGGATACACCATGCACCGCACAGTCGTAAATGATTCAATCGAAAAAATGAAAAATGCAAATATCCGAATTACACCGCAACGTTACGCGATTTTGGAATATTTGGTCGAGTCCAAGATGCATCCGACTGCGGATGATATCTACAAAGCGTTGGCTGATCGCTTTCCGAACATGAGCGCAGCCACTGTTTACAACAATTTGAGACTTTTTGTAAAAATTGGTTTTGTGAAGGAATTGGCTTATGGAGATGCTTCAAGCCGTTTTGACTTCAGCAATACGCAGCATTATCATGCCATCTGCGAAAGTTGCGGAAAAATCGTCGATCTTTATTATCCGGTATTGGATGATGTCGAGATGGTCGCCGAGAATTTGACTGGTTTCCAAGTCAGCCATCACCGCATGGAAGTCTACGGCATCTGTCCTGAGTGTCAGGAAAAAGGGGTCCAAAAAGAAGACATCGATGACGGAGCCGAAGCTGCCGGGCATCACCACCATCATTAACAATTATATAGCCAAGAGCTCTTACTCCGAGATTGTGGGGTAGAGCTTTTTTTTATATCACAAACGAACCTCCTGAGCGCATGCAACGGCTCAGGAGGTTCGTTTTGGTTAGATTCAGTTCTCTTTCGGTTTGCTCATGGCGATGGATTTGTCGATGGTTGTCTGGACGGCCGAAATGACAGCGGATCGGAATCCATTTTTTTCCAATTCCGCAACGGCTTCAATCGTCGTTCCGCCCGGAGAGCAGACCATATCCTTCAGTTCGCCGGGATGTTTGCCTGTTTCCAGCACCATTTTTGCGGAACCAAGTACTGCCTGTGCCGCAAATTTGTAGGCTTGTTGGCGAGGCATACCGCCGCGGACGGCGCCATCGGCCAAAGATTCGATGAACATGAAGACCAAGGCCGGGGATGAACCGCTGACGCCTGTCACGGCGTCCATCATGTATTCCGCAACCATTTCGCTGCGACCGAAGCTGTCAAAGATATTTTTGACATCCGTCAGCTCAGCGACGTTCACCACTTCGTTGGCGCAGATGCCGGTCATGCCTTCGCCGACCAAAGCAGGAGTATTCGGCATGGCGCGGACTACTTTCACCTTGCGGCCGAAGCGCTCTTCGATGTCGCTTAAGCTTTTTCCGGCTGCGATCGTAACGATGACGACATTCTCTTTGATGGCCGTTTTTATTTCGTCGATGACGACATTGTAGATATTCGGTTTGACTGCCAAGAAAAGGATGTCCGATTCGGCTGCCACCTGTCTGTTGTCGGCCGCGATGCGGATGCCGTGTTGTTCCTTCAAGGCTTGCAGGCTTTCGTTGTTTTGGCTGGATACGATGACTTGGTTTGGTGCAACAAGCGCAGAACCGACAAGCCCGCCGATGATGGCTCCGCCCATATTCCCGCTGCCGATGAATCCGATTGTTTTTTTCATGGATGAGGACTCCTTTTGGATGATGAGTAAGTTAGTTTAATTGCTTTAACTTCATCATTATACCAAGGAAATGGGGAAATCGTACAGAAAATGATGGAATGCTGCAAAGTATGGGCATCATCACATCCTGTGATTTGTTTTTATTAGGCCTTTTGGGTAAGCTTAAGGTAGTTATTATTACAACGAATAATGATGGCTAGCTTCACGGGTAAGCCCTTCGGAAAAAGGATAAAGGAACCCCTTGTCTCTGCGAGCCAAGGATACTGTTCGACTAACCTGCTGACGCAGGAAGTCTCTCAGCATATTGCGCTCTTCGATGCTCAGTTGCATGGGAGTCTTAGGGATTCATCCCTTAGAGTCCCAGTAAAAGGTGACCGTAGGGAACGTTGCATGGCACGATTTCCTAAATTTCTTTCAGGGCTGAGCGAACCCGTTCCGCTTTTCACATCATAAAAGTGAGGTTTTTGGTATGGGTAATGTGCGTGAGTGGTGGCATGGTTTGATTGTGTATCAAGTGTATCCGATGAGTTTTCAGGATTCCAACGGGGATGGTGTCGGGGATATCCGCGGCGTCATCAACCGCTTGGATTACATTCAAAATTTGGGCGTCAATATGATTTGGCTGAATCCGATCTTCAAATCGCCGAAAGTCGATAATGGCTATGATATTTCCGACTTTCTCGAAATCGATCAGATTTTCGGGACGATGGCTGAGGTTGAAGAGTTGATCCTCGAGGCGCATAAACGCGGCATCAAAGTCATCTTCGATTTTGTGATGAACCATACTTCGGAACAGCATCCGTGGTTCCAGGAAGCCTTAAAGGGGAAAGACAATCCGTACCGCGATTATTATATCTGGGCGGACGGCAAAAACGGCGGGCAGGATCTGCCTAACAATTGGGAATCCTTTTTCACCGGAACTGTTTGGGAAAAGGAACCATCCGGTGACCAATATTATTTCCATCTGTTTGCGAAGGAAATGCCCGATCTGAATTGGGCCAATCCGGAAGTGCGGCGCGCGATGGTCGACATCGCTTTTTTCTGGCTCGATAAAGGAGTCGATGGTTTCCGTTTGGATGCTTTCATCCATCTGCAAAAGGAAGAAGGATTTCCGGATGTGGAAGGGCTGGATGAAGGGGAAATCGGACTGGCCGAGAACTATTACGCCAATCTGCCAAAAATCAATGAATACATGAAATTCTTCACCTCAACTTTGCGGGAACGCTATCCGGACACGTTCATCGTCGGGGAAGCAGCCTCGGCCACCGTCGAGCTGGCGCGTTCCTATACGGATCCCGTTGCCGGGGGCTGCGACACGGTCATCACTTTCCGTTATTTCACGATGGATGAAAAGTCGAAAGACCCGCGACTTTCTTCAAATATGCAGAAGACGAAGCTGTTGTACGGTGCCTTCAAGAAAAATCTGCAGGAGTGGCAGAAAGTCATGGCGGATGTCGGCGGTCCGACTCTCTATTGGAACAACCACGATATGGCTCGGGTCGTTTCCCGGATCGGGGACGACACCGTCTACCGCGATAACAGCGCGAAAATGCTGGCGGCTCTGATGTATCTTCAGAAGGGCATCCCATTCATCCTCAACGGGGAAGAACTTGGGATGAAGAACCTTTACCTGAATGACATCAAAAATTTCCATTCACCGGAAGCGCAAACGTTCTATAAGGATGCCTTGGCATTGGGGTACAGCGAAGAGGCGGTCCTTTACAATCTGCGGGAAAGTTCCAAAGACGCCAGCCGCGGTGCGATGCAATGGGATCAGTCAGCTTTTGCCGGTTTTTCGACGGTTGCTCCGTGGAGTGGCGTCAACGTCGAAGCGGAGTATAACGTTGCCGCGGAAGAAGCAGATTTCGACAGTATCTTGCATTTTTACCGAAAAGTATTGGATCTGAAGAAGACGGATCTGTTCGTCGAAGGGGACTATCATCTCTGGGGAACGCATGATGATTTCTTTGTCTATGAGCGCGTGATGGACAAAAAAGTCGGTTTGGTCATCTGTAACGTTACGGATCAAACGCGCGAATTCGTACTTCACCCGTTGGAACAGCACGGATACCGGCAGATTCTTTTGCAGAATGAAGGGAACAGACTGGAAGGGGAAACGTTGTACCTGGCGCCTTACGGGACCGCTGTTTTCCAGATTGATTACAATAGTTAAACTAGTCAAGGGGGATTCTTATGGCAAAAGACACACGCTTGAACTTACGAAATGAAATCATCTATTGCATTTATGTGCGAAACCATACACCTGAAGGGACTTTTGCTGCCGTCATCCCCGATCTGCAACGGATAAAGGGGTTGGGTACGGACACCATCTGGTTCATGCCGATCCATCCCATCGGCGAAACGAAGCGCAAAGGGGTGGAAGGCAGTCCTTACGCCATCAGAGACTACCGCGCCGTCAATCCTGCCTACGGGACGATGGACGACTTCAAAACGTTGGCCGACGCAATACACGATTTGGACATGAAGGTGATGATCGATGTGGTGTACAACCACACTTCGCCTGACTCGCTGCTTGTCGAACAGCATCCCGAGTGGTTCTATCGCCGGCCGAACGGCGAAATGGGCAATAAAGTCGGGGAGTGGTATGACATCGTCGACTTGGACTACACCCATCCGGGCCTATGGGATTATCAAATCGAAACCTTGAAGCAGTGGGCAACGATTGTGGACGGTTTCCGCTGCGATGTGGCAAGTCTCGTGCCTTTGGATTTTTGGGTGCGCGCCAGAAAAGAAGTCGCGGAAGTCAAAGAAGGCGTCGTCTGGTTGGCCGAATCGGTCCACCCAACTTTTCTGCGGATGAATCGGGACCGAGGCAATATCGGCCACTCCGACAGTGAATTGTATGAAGCCTTCGATATCACCTACGACTATGATGTGCATGATTTCCAGCAGGCTTACTTCTGGGAAGAGATCAGCCTAAAAAACTATCTTGATGTCCTTCTGTTCCAGGATGGCATCTATCCCGTGAATTACGTCAAACTGCGTTTCCTGGAGAACCATGATCATCCGCGCATCCGTTCGAAAATCGAGGACCTCGGCAGGTTGCGGAATTGGACGGCCTTTACCTATTTCCAGAAAGGGACCTTGTTGCTTTTCGGCGGACAGGAGACCGCGACGGCTCATCTGCCGGATCTGTTCGAAAAGGATCCAATTTTATGGAACCATGAGGAGGATCTGACACCCTTACTGCAGCGGCTGCAACGTTTCAAGAGGGAGGCTGCCGTTCGGGAGGGTAGTTATGACCTGACGGCAACCGCCGAATCGGAGACGGTCATCGGCTATTACCGGCTTGGGAATGAAAGGCTGACGGGCATCTTCTGTCTGGACGGGAAAGCGGCCAAGGTTGCCGTCGATTTGCCTGACGGTGGGTACCGGAATCTGCTGGATGATCAGGAGTATCAAATCAGTGAAGGGTTGCTGGAGACACGAAGTCTGCCAATATTGTTCAAGAGCTACGGCGAAGCGCTGCTGACCGAAGTTTGAGTTCACAGGGGAAAATATTCGAATCAGATTGAAAATATAGCAGTGCCATCCGTGATTGCGCTTGCAATGAAGTGGTCAAAATTGGGATAATAGAGCCATCATAACAATCATTCTTATGCGGGCTTCGAAAAGGAGCGGCATCTGATTCCGGAAAGAGGGAACGTTCATGAAAAGACTGTTTGATATCGATCCATGGAAAATAAAGACAGCTGTATTGGATAGAGAAGAGAAGCGGCTGCAGGAAAGCCTGACCGCGATCGGTAATGGCTATATGGGGATGCGCGGCAATTTTGAGGAGGGCTATTCAGGCGATACCCATGAAGGGACCTACTTGGCGGGTGTCTGGTATCCCGACAAAACACGTGTGGGTTGGTGGAAAAATGGCTACCCGGAATATTTCGGGAAAGTCATCAACGCCATGAACTTCATTGCTGTTGGCATTCTTATCGATGGCGAACCGCTTGATTTGGCGAAGCAACATGTCTCGGATTTTCACATGGAATTGGACATGCATCGCGGCGTATTGAACCGCAGCTTCATTTGGAAAAGTGAGGGCGATGCTGCGGAAATCAAGTTCACTTTTGAACGCTTCGTCAGCATCTCACAGAAGGAACTTTGCCTTGTGCGGGTAACGGCGGAAGTGTTGAAAGGCTCGGCCGACCTGGAATTCCATCCGCGTCTGGACGGGAACGTCACGAATGAGGATGCGAATTACGAAGAAATGTTCTGGGAAGAAGCGGGGCGTACCTTGGATGCACCGGTCAGCCTGAGTGCCAAAACGATTCCGAATCCATTCGGGATCGACCGGTTTACGGTCACTGCAGCGATGAGCAACCGTGTTTCTGGATTAGGGCAAACCGGCAGCAACGAAAGCGGCCTATTAGTAGAAGAAACTTTTTCAGGACTCGTTTCCGCGGGCGGAAAGGTCGTTTTGGACAAGTATGTCGCTGTCATCACCAGTCGGGACATTCCGGATGCTGAGCAAGCATTCATCGCCAAAAAGATGTCCAGTGAAGCAGCTGGGGAAGGCTACGATATACTTATCGCCGCGCATGAACGTGCCTGGGAAGCGAGATGGGCGAAAGCGGACGTTAAAATAATGGGCGAAGACGAAGCGCAGCAAGGAATCCGTTTCAATCTTTTCCAACTATTCTCCACTTATTACGGCGAAGACGAACGCTTGAACATCGGTCCGAAAGGCTTCACTGGCGAGAAATACGGCGGCGCCACCTATTGGGATACAGAGGCATACATGGTGCCGATGTACCTTTCAGTGGCCGATTCGAAAGTCACCCGCCAGTTGTTGCGCTACCGTCATCAGCAGTTGCCGGGTGCTTTCCACAACGCTCGCCAGCAGGGGCTGAAAGGCGCTTTGTATCCGATGGTGACTTTCAACGGAATCGAATGCCACAACGAATGGGAGATCACTTTCGAAGAAATCCACCGCAACGGAGCGATCGCGCATGCCATCTATAACTACACAAATTACACTGGCGATGAAAGCTATCTTGTGGAGACCGGTATCGATGTCCTTGTAGGTATTTCCCGTTTCTGGGCGGATCGGGTCCATTTTTCCAAACGCAACCAAAAATACATGATCCATGGCGTGACTGGCCCGAACGAATACGAAAACAACGTCAACAACAATTACCACACCAACAATATGGCAACTTGGACGCTGCAATACACGCTGGATGCGCTCAATAAAGTGTCCGCCGAGAAATGGGCAGAGCATGGCCTGACGGAAACGGAAACGGACCACTGGAAAGATATCATTGCCCGGATGTATTATCCGTATGATGAAGAACTCGGCGTTTTCGTCCAGCATGACACGTTCCTTGATAAAGACCTTCGTTCTGCCGATACGTTGGATCCGAGCGAAAGGCCTTTGAATCAGCACTGGTCATGGGATAAGATACTCCGATCCCCGTTCATCAAACAGTCCGATGTGCTGCAGAGCATCTATTTCCTGAATGATCGGTACAGCATGGAAGAAAAGAGACGCAATTTTGATTTCTATGAACCGATGACTGTGCACGAATCATCCTTATCGCCTTCCGTTCATGCTGTCCTGGCTGCGGAACTCGGCAAAGAAGAAAAAGCGGTCGAACTTTACGCGCGCACCGCAAGATTGGATCTGGACAACTACAACAATGATACGAATGACGGGCTCCACATCACTTCGATGAGCGGTGCCTGGTTGGCTATTGTCCAAGGATTTGCCGGAATGCGCGTGAAAGAGGGCGTCCTGCATTTCAAACCATTCGTTCCCAAAAGTTGGCAAGGCTATGATTTCAAAATCAATTTCCGCGGCAGCTTGCTTGATGTGGAAGTCATCGAGGGAGAAGTGACCCTCACAGTTGAAGAAGGGCCGGAGCTTGACGTTTACTTAAATGATGAATTGGTGCAAGTGAATGAAGCTGTCGTCGTCAAGATGAAGCTGTGATCGAATTGGGGGCTGCTGGGAGGCGGCCCTTAAATTCTTCTGAAGCAGGAGCTGAGAATACAGTCATAAAATCACTCGGAAACTTGGAGGAATACACAAAAAAGATTCGAATAATTTTAAAAAATGGGCAACATTTGCTTGCAAAGCAAGCGCTTTCATGTTATTATTACAGTGTAAAGAAGGAAGGGTATATAACTCGAAAGGGTTGTGTAAAATGAATTCTTTACATAGAACCAATTGAAGTTCTTGCGTTTTATGGTTTTAATTTCATTCATGATCGAGTAGAGACTTTAAGTATAGACCCGAAAAATCTAGAAAAGATTCAACATGACAGATTGAATGAAAAAAGTAACGTAGCAGCAGAAAAGATTTAGATTAGCTTGAAAAACTATGAAAAATTGATTTAACCTGTGAAGTTAAAACCGTAATAGGATGGATAAAGGTTCAGAAGTGAGAAACATTTTAGGCGAGTAAACTTAAAATGTTATCTCGAAGAAGATTCGTGTTTAAATGTGAGTGGCGAGATGCCCCGTTTAAATGTTTGATGAATCTTCAGTACTACAACTTCATATTGTGGCCATGTTCCTCATTCAGTGGAAAAGAAGTCCGGAAGTTTGTAAGACTCACATGAACGAAGATCATGTCAAAGAACATTAACTTTAAATACCAACGGATACATTGTTGGTAGATAAATTAACAGGAACTAGTGCTACAAGCATGAAGTGAGGCAACCTCGCAGTTTGAGGTTGCCTCTTTGATTTTCTCGCGCTGCTTCAGCAGTATTTTTGGGAAATTCAGCATATGCAGCCCTGTATTCGAAGAAATAATCGGGTTTCCCATAAAATGACGGATCCATATTAATGCTGATGCACTGCTGTTGACAAGGCTTACATTTTTGTGGTAAAGTTTAGTTCCTCGGTAATCCGATGCGTTTTATTCTGAAATCTGTTTGACACAGGTTTGAAATGATGATAGTATTATGAAGTTGTCTTTTGTAAGGCAGCGGCAAGATAAGAATCATTGTTGACAGCAAGATAAAACGATGTTATCATATGAAAGTTGCTGATTCATCCGACGAAACAGTTTGAAATTTAATTTTAAAAACTGTTGACAAGATGCGGCGGCCGTGATAATATGAATAAGCTATCACGTAACGAGTGATACATGATTGACCTTTGAAAACTGAATAAAGAATGAACGAACCAAATGTGCAAGGA
>NZ_PXZT01000024.1 GCF_003008695.1 Trichococcus alkaliphilus | reverse complement strand
TCTGTAAAACTGTTTAAATATTTTACTGTCCTATTGACGGGTGGCATACCAAAACAAGCAGCCTTATGTCCTTTTTGTTATTGCCCTTCTTCAGTAGGTTGGGTAAAAACCGGCTTATAGAAGCTGCGGTTCTCCAACCCGAAAATACGCTCGCTGAACGTTCCCGGTGTCGTGCGCAGCAAAGCCGTATCGATCATATTGATGGAAGCATCCAAATTATCAAGGTGATGGATGATCTCGGCTTCCAAAAGATGCGGCGTCACCGGCGAACCGAATTCTTGCTTGCCGTGATGCGCCAGAACAATGTGTTTCAACAGAATGACTTCTTCACTGTCCTCATCGATGTTCAGGGACAGGCAGGCTTTGGTGATTTCTTCATCAATCAGGACGATGTGCCCGATCAGATTCCCTTTCAGCGTATACTCGGTCGACATGCTGCCGCTCAACTCGATCGTTTTTCCGATATCGTGGAGTATCACTCCCCCGTACAGCAAAGACTTGTTGACTGAAGGGTAATGTTGAATGACTGTTTTTGCCATCCGCAAGATCGATACCGTATGGAAACCGAGTCCGCCAACGATAGCGTGATGATGACGTTTCGCAGCGGGATACTCGAAAAATTCCCGTTGATATTTTTTGAGTATATGGCGGACAATCCGGTTGATCGGTGCGCTCGTGATCTCAAACAGGATTTGGCTGACTTCCTCAACCATTTCTTCAGATTTCAGCGGAGCACGCTCCATATAGAGTTCCGGTCGGCTTGGTTCCCCTTCGCGGGCGAGCCTTAGTTTTGTGATGCGCAGTTGAGGATTGTTCTGATACATTTCCCGTTTGCCGGTTACGGCAACGACTTGGCCAGCCTGGAATTGCTGGATGTCCTCCTCTTTTGCGTCCCAATACTTCCCGTCAATCTGACCGCTGCGGTCCTGAAACGTAAAGGCGATGAATTTCTTGCCGTTTTTTGCCAGACGGATATCCGCACTTTTGATCAGCACATAAATTTCAAAATTATCATCTATTTCGTGTTCATATATTTTTTTGGCCACCCCTATCAGCCCCTTTCACTCCTATTTTAACATGTATACTTGTTTCTGTGAAAATCGTTGTACGCAAGCGTCGTCGAACGTGAAAAAGAGCACCTGCACGTCTTCACTCAGCTCTTCAAGCAACGTAAACATGATATTTTTCCTGTCCTCATCGAAGTTCACAAAACCATCATCGATCAAGATCGGCATGCTGACGATATCGGCAGTATTCTTCACAAATGCAAGCCGCAGCGCAATATACAACTGTTCCACCGTTCCCTGCGACAATTCATTCGGTAAGAAGGTCGTTCCGTCCTTGCGCTGCACCTTCATGCCGTTCTTTTGGAACGCGATGCCGGTGTATGCACCTTCCGTCAACCGACTGAAAAAGGTTATCGTATCATCCAACATCAGCGGCAAGCGATCCTCTTTCCCGTACCGCAATGCCCCTTCGATCCATTCTCCGGCGGTAACCAAGCCGGCCCACTCGATGGCAAGGTCCCTCAGCTCGGTTTCGGCCAAAGCGAACTCCTGCAGCAAAGCACTGTAGGTCCCGCCTTCTTCCAATTGTTCCAGCTGATGCTTCAGTTCAACTTCCGTCCGTTGCAGTTTCGACAGCTCGCCTTTCAAACGCTGCATTTCAAGTTCATTCTTTTCGTAGAGGACCGCGCTTTTCTTCGCATCGCCGTAACGATCCAAGAGTTGCTCGCGACCATTGACCTGCTCATCCAGCAATTCTTTGCGCTTGAGGTTTTGCTCCTGCTTTTCCTTCAGAGACAACAACTGGTAGAATTCCGCTTCCGTTTTTGCGTTTGCCTGATCCAATAGCCGCTGCCTCTGTTGATGGGACTCGGCAAGGTCGCGTTGGATTTGCTCCAACTCTTGCTTCAGTTCATTGATCTTATCCTGAACATTCGAAGCCATATTTTCTTCCAAAATGACGGCATTCTGTATCTCGGAGAAGCGTGCGACCATTTCAGTGACTGTCAGATGTTCAAAATGGAAACGGCTGCGGATGAATGCAGTCTGATCGTTCCATTTATCCACGGCGAAATTAAGATTGCTCATTTCGGTTTCCTGATTGAGGATCAGGGCGGCCTTCTCCGCCAACACGGCACCGGGGTCCAATTGCAGGAGTTCCGTTGCCGTCATGCGCGCCGGATAGCCTTTCTGCTGCAGGAAGGTCGTCCATTCGGTTTGGAGCATATTTCCGCGCTCTTCCAGTTCTTCCCGGCTGTTCAAAAGTTCCAAAAACTTATCCTGCAACTCTTCGAGCTCTCTTGTTACAGCCGAGATTCTTTCCCGGACAGCGGCCTGCTTCAGAAATTGCTCCATCGCATTTTCGGAGGAGCCTTCTTGGAAGGCGGCATCCTTGATTGTCGTCTGAGGCTTCCTTCCCATCAGGAAAACGCCACCGACAGCAAGCAAAGCGGCCAACACCCAAGCAATTATCCTGAAGTCCGCCAGAACAAAGGACAGGACCACAAACACAGCCGCAGCCGCCAGTAACATCATGCCGAGCGGATTTCTTTTCGTTGGGGCGGGTGCAGCTATTCTTTGATTCGGCTGTTGCACATCGCTTTGCAGCGCGGCATACGCTTCATCAGTAAGCTTCTCGTGTTGGAGGCGAGTCTCTTCTTGCTGGAGGGTTTCCAGCTGTTCCTCATGAAAACCGATATTGTGATCCAACCGCAGCAGCTGTTCTTCGATCTGTCGGATGTCCTGCGCAAGCTGCTGCAACTGCCCGCGTTCTTCTTCCTTGAGCGGATCCGGAGCGGGCAGGGCCAGATTCAACCCCAAGGCCATTTTTTGTTTGGCCAAATCAGCCTTGTTGTTGCTGATCTCATTTTCCAGATAAGTGATCTTATTCAAATCCGCTTGCGTTTTGGCTGCACTGTGCTGCAAAGCCGCAAACTCCGATCGATGCGCCTTGTACCATTCCACATGGGCATATTCGCCCAACTGTTTCTGCAACTGCGCTAACCTTTCCTGGAGTTGCGTTTGCGCTTGGATCGACCCGGCCATTTTTTCCTGCTGGTTCTGCCACTGGTAACGGGCATCTTCCGGCACTTCGCTGTAGTCGACTGCCGTAATTTCCTTGTTCAGCCGTTTCCACTCCTGATAACTGTCCGCCAACCGCAGGCTTTCTGCGATTGCGGTTTGTTCCATTTCCAGTTCCTGTTGACGGGACAACAGCTCGGCCTGCTGTTTTTGGCTGTCCGATAAATGCAGCAGCGACGTCTCGTAAGTCGCATTCTTTGCTTTTGCTTGCTGAAGCTTCCTTTGCAGTTTTTCAGCAGCCTGTATCTTCTTGTTCAATGGCGGAACGCTGCCCGTCGGTTTGAATCGTTTCGCGGCTTCGTCACGGTATTCTTTGGCTAATTGCAGCAAACGCTCGCTCCCGCTTGTACCGATGCTCAACAGATAATGATTGAGCTCTTCTTTTTGGGTTTTTTTCAAGGAAAGCAGGCTGTCTATTTTGAATGTGTATAACGACTCGAAAGTCTCCCTGTCCATCCCCAACAGGAAACGCCCGAGATTTTTTGTCGTTTGTTGGACACCATCCGGCAGCGTAACGAGGGCTTGCCCTTTGTTGCGGTCTTTCACCCGTTCAACGATGACATCCCCGAACCGCGTGTCCTCCAAAAATAAGCGGCCGCCGTATGCTTGCGCTTGTTTCGGAACATACAGATTCTGATCTTTCTTGCGGGCACTCGGAAACCCAAAGAGGATGCTGTTGATGAAGGATGACAAGGTGCTCTTGCCGGCTTCATTTTTACCGTGGAAAATTTGCAGATCCTGCACATCATCAAAGGTTCGGTTCACCCATTTTCCGTAGCCGTATATTTCAATCTTCCGTATCTTCACTGTCTTCCTCCTCAAACGCGACCGCCTGCACCAGTCTGGTCTTTGCTGCAGCCAGCACTTCCTCTTTGAAGCTTCGGTCTTTTTTTAAATCAGGGAATGTCGTCCTCATGAGCGGATGTTGGAAAAAGTTATCCAGCTGTTGATAGAATACGTCATCGCCACTGATTTCCGTCCAACTTTTCGAAAAACTCTCCTTCATGACCTGATCAAAAGAAAACAGTTCCTTTTCTGTATCGACCGCAATTTTCAACTGATACAGATAAATGAAAGGCCGGTCCAACCGTTGTCTGACACCTTCCAGCATCTCTTCGTCCTCGATCTTTCTGATGACATCTGGATGAAGATCCTGGATGTCCGTGAGCAGCAACGACAACAAAACGCTCGATCCACTCTGGGAGCGATAGTGATCCATTCGTTCCTCGATGCGCGCGAATACATCATTCAGGGTTTTGCATCCAAGCAACGACACTGTCTCTTTTTCCCAAACGATCGGAGCCGTCGGGAGAAAAGCCAGCGTCGGCGCCATCCCTTTTTGGAGCGTCACCAAATAAGCGCCTTTCGCGTCGGTCTCGTTCGGATTGCGCCCTTGCGTATTGCCGCAATAGACGACAGGCGGAGCCGTCTGCAGCTGCTGCCTTTTGTGGATATGCCCCAGAGCCCAATAATCATAGTTTTTCGCGTTCAATTCGCCCAAAGAGAACGGCGCATAGACGCCTTCGGAAGAGTTCAAGCCTTCCAGAAAGCCATGAAGCATCCCGATGTGGTAATCAACGCTGTGATTCCGGTTCGGGTATTCGACGATCATCCGTTCCTCGACCCATCTGGAAGGGTAACTGAAGCCGGTGATGGCCACCCGCTCCCCTGCTTTAGTGGTAAGCATTTCGGTCGTGACCTCTTTTTCGAAGACCGTGACATTTTCCGGAAGTTGCAGTTTGAGTGCTTCCCTTCCGAGAAAATCGTGGTTTCCATGAGACAAATAAACCGGGATGCCGGAACGATCTAGCCGCCCCAGTTCATCCCTCAGAAAGGCTTGCGCCTTTACGCTCTGATTCTCCTCATCGTAGATATCCCCACTGATCAGAAAAAAATCCACTTCTGCCGCGATGGCTTGCGTCACCAATTCCCGAAAGGAATCAAAAGTGGACTGGTAAATGGCATCAAAAAGTTGCGGTTCCAGCTGTTTTATCCCCTTAAAAGGGCTATCCAGATGGAGATCCGCTGTATGGATAAATGTAATCACAAGCTGTCCTACTCTCTGCATTCTATGCTAAATCTGACAAATCAAATTTCCTTGGAATCGTTCATAAAAAATCAAAAAAACTGCGCCATTTCCGCCAAATATCGGATGAAGAACATTGGACGGCATTGATTGGCAATGCGTTGAAACCTGTCCTTATCTATCATCCGGCCATTCTTTCGGAAATGGTCACAGCTTATCGTCAAAAATTAAGTCTTAATCTTGTGCAGGCGCGTATAATTCTTGCAACGGTTTTGTGATGATGGCGTTGACTTCTTCCATCAACTGGCTCAACTGTTGTTCTTTAGCCATCAAAGATTGGATGACTTCGTTGCCTGATGCTCTCTCAGCGATTGCTTGAGCAGAAGCCACATCATCATCAGTGATCGCTCCGCCTGTCATTTGTTTTTGTTGTAGCCCGATTTGCACATTACGGAACTCCTCAAACAACTCAAAAGCCACTTTATCTTCTCTCATTGCAGCATAAGCTGAAGACAACTCAGTAAAAACAGAAGCCTCACGCAGATTTTTTTCCAACTCATAAGCCGTATCATAAATATTACTCATTATCCCATTCCTTCCATTCGCATATTACATAAACTATAACATTATCCGAACAATAAAGCCATCAAAAAACACGAAAATACGTTCGGAAAATAGAGCGTGATGAATCCCGGGTAGAAATCGAGCACTAAGAGGACTAACACAAAGCGGACGCTCTTTGTCCGTGTGTGGTAGTCAGCTTAGGCGGATATTTCTGGGATTCAGAACGCGTTTACGCAGAGCGTGATGATTCGCGGTTTGGGGATGAGCATAAAAAAAGACAAGCCATCGCAGCCTGTCTTCCCTTCAATCAATTTTTATTGCCCGAAAGCATCGTTGGCCCAATCAAACAATTTTTGCGAACCCTCGCCGATGCTCTGTCCGAACGAGCCCATTTCGTTCATGAACTCATCCAGACCATTTTTCAGCCCATTCATGATACCAGCATCATATGTTTCTTCAGCAGCAGCAACCGCAAATTCTGTCTGCGGGCTGATCGACAACAACGCGCCCATCTCGGCACTGTACAAATTCGCCATCGTCTTACCGGCGTTGTTCAGATTGTGGGCTTCATTGGTTTCGTCATACCCTAGCCAAGTGGCGACGACAAGGTCCGGTGTGTACCCCACCATCCATTGCGACTTGATGTAGCCAGTTTCCCGGTCAAGTTCCGTCGTTCCGGTTTTGCCGGCGATCACCATGCCGTTCGATGGTTGTGCCGATGCGCCGGTCCCGCCATCTGCATACACGCCCATTAGCATGCTCGTCATTTCCTCCGCGACTGCGGCTGTCGTGACGCGGTTTGTTTCCGGATCCGTATTATCCACAATCACGGCGCCGGTCGCATCGACAATCTTCGTGATGAAGCGCGCTTCCGTGCGCACCCCTTCATTCACGAAAGTCGTATAGGCACTGGCCAACTGCACTGGCGACACGCCGGTGCTCATCCCTCCGAGCGCGATCGCACCCAGATTTTCATCCGCTTCGCCGATGGATATACCGAAATCCGCCAACTTGGCGATCCCTTTTTGGATGCCCAACTTATCCAACAGCCACACTGCGGACGTGTTCTTGCTCTCGGCAAGCGCTTGGTACATCGGCAAAGTGTCATACAGACTGTTTTGGTCATAGTTCCAAACGGAATAATCGTCATCGCCGTAAGTCAACGAATCATCATCCATCACTTCCGCGTCGACTTCGTAGCCTGCCTCAAGAGCCGGCGTATAGACGGATAATGGTTTGATCGTCGAACCCGGTGCCATCGTCATCTGGGTCGCACGGTTGAAGGTCCGGAAACCTTCATAATTCGTTGCTCCGACGACCGCCAACACATCCCCTGTGGTCGGCTCCAAGGCAACAGAAGCGCTCTGCAGCAGAGTCCCGTCTTCTGCAGCCGGCAGATAGGCATTCGCATAGGCAGCATCCATTTGGGACTGATAATCCTGATCCAGACCGGTATAGATTTTGTAGCCCCGATTCAGCAGGTCCTCTTCATCCAGGCCGTAGGTATTGATGGCATCGTTGATGACCGCATCGAAATAGTAGGGATAGTTATAACCGCTGTCTGCATAATAGTTATCCACTACATAGATATCTTCAGAGATTGCGGCATCAGCGGTGGCTTGATCGATAAAAGCATTGTCCGCCAACAGTTGCAGGACGGTATTCCTTCTGTCAGTGCTCGCTTCATAATTATCGATCGGGTTGTAGTAGCTCGGCGACTTCAGAATTCCCGCCAGAACAGCAGCTTGCGACAAGCTGACTTCACTCGCTGATATTCCGAAGTATTTCTGCGAAGCATCCTCGACGCCCCACACCCCGGAACCGAAGTAGGCATTGTTCAGGTACATCTCAAGGATTTCGTCCTTCGTGTATTTGCTTTCGATTTCGAATGCCAGAAACAGTTCCTTGGCTTTCCGGATCAGCGTCTGATCCAGCGTCAGGTAGGCATTTTTGGCCAGCTGCTGGGTAAGAGTCGAACCACCACCGACGATGTTCCCGCCATTCAGCACGAAACCGACAGCGGCACGGCCGATTCCGATCGGGTCAACCCCTGTATGCGTATAGAAGCGCTTGTCCTCAGTCGAAACGACCGCAGTCTGGATGTTCGTCGAAATCTGGTCGATCGTCACGAATGTCCCTTTCTGCGAATAGAGTTCGCCGGCTTCATTGCCGTAGCGATCGTAGATGACCGTTGTCTGTTCCAGACCGGCCTTCAGGTTTTCGACATTGGCTGTCTTTGCCAAGAAAACGAGATAGGTGCTGCTGATCAATGTACCGATCAACAAGAATAATACGATAAATTTATTGATCCGGTATTTACGCCAGAGGTTTTTGCGTTTCTCGTTGAAACGGGCCCAACCGGCTTTGAAAATTTCCTTAAATGGTTTATTCTGCATTTTTTCATCCTTCTTCATTTTCTACATCCCCCCGGCTTGCTGAATGCCTTTGCGGTGCGCGTGGCAGTGGAGACACAACATCAGCTTTTCACATGAAAGCACATTGCGATAACAGGATTCCGTATCATAGTAACAGGAATCGCTCAAATAAGAAACCCGACTTAAGTCGCAGAAGTGCGCTCGTGTTGCAATTTCTCTATTTTGATTTATAATTTTAGCATAAGTATCGTTTTGAAATAACCGAATTTTGCTTAAATAATTATTAAGGTAGGTGGCACCAGTGGGACAGAACGCATCAGATGACAACCATCTGTAGACCAAAAGAATTTTCGAAAACGCGTATTTTCAGGGATTCTTTTGGTCGCTTTCATTTGTTTCAGCGTGAAACCAGAGATCTCGTGAAGAAATTTCCTATTCAGGATCATTATTTCACAGGAGGTGAAGTCTGCTGTCCTTAATGGAAGCAGACAATCAATTATGTCAATTACAACCGGCTTACTATTATTTTTCCTCATCCTTTTCATCGCTTCATTTTTCGTTATGTCCGAATATGTGCTCGTTAGGATACGTCCATCCCGGCTGGATTTCCTTGTTGAAGAAGGAAATCCGCAGGCAAAATTATTGAAAAATATGACCGTGAAACTGGACAGCTATCTTTCAGCGACGCAACTGGGGGTTACGATAACTTCCCTTGCTCTTGGTTGGTTAGGCGATCCTACCTTTAAACGCCTGTTCGATACGCTTTTCGGCAACCTGCCGATTCCCGATGCGGCCGCAACCATCCTGTCCTTCGTTGTTTCCTTCGCTGTGTTGACTTCCATCCAAGTCATCATCGGTGAACTCGTTCCAAAAAACGTCGCCTTGAGCCGCACGGAGAAAATGGGCCTGCGCATCGCAAAACCTTTGAACATTTGGTACCGCGTGATGTTTCCCTTGATATTTGTGCTGAACAAAACCGCCAATGGCATTTCCAAAGCGATCGGGATGAGAACCATCGGAGAATCGGATGACAATGTGTCCGAAGAAGAACTCCGCCTGATCATGAGCCAAAGCTTGAAAAGCGGAGAAATCAACCGCGAAGAGTACCAATTCGTGGAAAATGTCTTCAACTTCGATGAGCGGATGGCGCGCGAAATCATGGTTCCGCGTACGGAAATCGTAGCGGTGGACTTCAACATGTCGCTGACCGATATCGCGAAAGTCGTCCAACAGGAAAAATATACCCGCTACCCGGTCATGCGCGAGGACAAAGACTCGATTGTAGGCGTCATCAACACCAAAGAAGTCTTCGCCGCATTTGTCGAAGCTGTCCAAAACAAGGACGAAAGCAAATTCACCGTCACCGACTTCGTTCGCCCTGTCATCACGGTCATCGAAACGATTCCGATCAAGGAACTCCTGGTCAAAATGCAGAAGGAACATAACCAGGTCGCCATTTTGATTGACGAATACGGCGGCACAAGCGGCCTCGTTTCGATGGAGGACATAGTGGAGGAAATCGTCGGCGACATCAGTGATGATTTTGAAACGAAAGATCAACCCGAATTCATCATGCTTGGCGAGAACCATTACCGCATCAGTGCCCGCATGTTGATTGATGATGTCAACGACCTGTTCGGTTTGGACATCGACAACGAAAACGTGGATACGATGGGCGGCTGGTTGCTGGACCAAAAATATGACGTCAAGGAAGGCGAAGAAGTCGAATACCACGGCTACCGCTTCAAGGCGATCCAAAAAGAGAAAAATTCGATCATCGTCATCGATATCTTCACGACAAGGAAGCTGAAAAACCATGTCGACTTTGCAGATTCGGAAGAAACAGAAGGACCCGAAACAACAGAGTAAGCAAACGAAAAAGACTTTGCGGCAGGCACTCATATGCCTAACGCAAAGTCTTTTTTTGTCCTTCAAATTACATTAATGAAGATGCCCCGTATCCAACTCCGGACGGCCTTTGAAGAAAGGCAGCACGGTCTTCGCGATCAACGGTAGTTTGCCGACTGCATCGCTTTCGATCGTCCATACCAACAACGGTTCATGCTGGCTCAAACGCAGGATGAACCAGCCTTCCCCGTACTGGCCGCTCAGATTCACGCGCACGCCCTCAAGATGATCCGCAACCAATGCCATGTCCTCAGTCGCAGCGATGAAAGCTTCAAAATCCTTGATGATGGCATTGCCCACTTCAAAAATCGGTTCTTCGATGATCGTAAAGCGATACTCCATCGTTTCAGCCGGCTGGCCAAGTGTCGCGATCAGATCGCCCAGACGCTTTCCTTCAGTTGACAGCTGTGCATCGGCAATCAGCAATTTTGCGATCAGGTAGGCGCCATCATCCAAGAAATAGTTTTCCTTGAGTGCAGCATGTCCGCTTGTTTCGATAGCCAAGACCGCATTGGTGCCCGCTTCATTCAATTCGATGCCGCGATTGATGACGTTCCGGTAGCCGGTCAGATAACGGTCCTGGACCCCGCCAAGGCCCGTGATGAACGTCTCCAAATGAGCGGAAGTCGCGGAATTTGTTACGATCGTCGCACCTGGCTCTTCATTCAACAGCACCGCCGAAATCAAGGCAATCAGATTGTTGCGGTTGAACGCTTTTCCGTCGCTGTCGACGATCGCTGAACGGTCCACATCCGTGTCGAAGATGATCCCAAGATCGGCCTCATTGGCGATGACCGCATCCTGGATGCTCTTCATTGCTGCCTTGTTGTCCGGATTCGGGACATGATTCGGGAAAGTGCCGTCCGGATCCAGGAATTGGCTGCCGGCAGTGTCGGCCCCCAAAGGCTGCAGTACCCGTTCCACAAAGAATCCGCCCGCTCCGTTTCCTGCATCCACGATGATGTGTCGTCCTGTCAAAGGTTTCTCAGGATTTTCAGCTGAAGCGATGCCTTTGCGGATCTTTTCCTGGAGATCGGCTGCATAAGTCGAAAGCAGATCCATCTCGGTCACAACTGCAGCTTGTTCTTTCTCTGCGAATGCTTCCGGCATTTCGTAGGCGTATTCCAGAATTTCTTCGATATCTTCGTGTTCCGCTCCACCCGTTTTGGTGAAAAATTTCAGCCCGTTGTATTCAAAAGGAAGATGGCTGGCGGTGATCATGATTGCTGCATCCGTCGCGTAATCTTCGTACTGCGTCGACATGAACATCGCCGGCGTAGTGCAAAGGCCGACATCGATGATCTCGATGGCATACGGCGCCATGCCTGCCATAAGCGCCGTTTTGATATCCCCTCCGGATAAACGGCTGTCCTGACCAATCGCAATTTTGACTTTCTTTTCGCCGCTTAAGCTGATGTTTTTCCTTTTTTGAAGCCAGTCAACGAAACCATATCCGATGCGCGTCACTTTGTCCGCCGTCAGCGTCGCTTCATGTTTTTCTGTCGCTATCGCAATCCCGCGAACATCCGATCCATTCTGTAAGGCCAATAATGCAGCTTTTTCCATCATTCCATCCCCTTTTCGATTTTCCGTTACATCCATTATACCTATTCGACGGAAATAAAAAAAGAACGGCCGAAGCTTTTTTGCTTCGGCCGAACGGTTTGCGATTCAATCAGAAAAGCCGAACGGGTTCGTTCAACTCTTCAACTTGTCGTTCTCATAGGTGTGGGTCAATTCCAGATTGGGGAATCCTTGCTGACGCAATGCCTCATAGACGATCATGCAGGCTGTGTTCGAAAGATTCAGGGAACGCACATGCTCATCATTCATCGGAATGCGCAGACATTTTTCAGCGTTCTCCTGCATGAAAGATTCAGGCAATCCGGTCGTCTCTTTGCCGAAGATGAAGAATACGTCCTCATCCTTCGTGAAGTCGGCCTCGCTGTAGATGCGGTCGGCGAACTTTGTGATCAGATACAACTGGCGGTCGCCCAAATAGTCGAGGAATGCCGCCAGATCCGCATGATGGATGATGTTGACGTCATGCCAATAATCGAGCCCGGCACGCTTCAGTTGCTTATCGTCGGTTGAAAAGCCCAAAGGTTCGATCAGATGCAAAGTTGTATTGGTTGCCGCGCAAGTGCGCGCGATATTGCCTGTATTCGCAGGGATCTGCGGTTCAAATAGTACGATATGGTTAGTCATAAGTGAGACTCCTTTATTCTGTTATGTTAATCTGCTTCTTTGATTTCAAGTATTTTCAGATAAGCCTTCTCCATTTCGGCTTTGGTTTCTTCGTCCGTTTCGATTATAAGCCGTTCGGAGAAAAAAGCCAACAATTCCGGATTGACTTCGCGCACAATCTCAGCGATGGCCCAAGCAGCCGTTCCGCGCAGCACAGGCCGGGGATCCTGCTCGATCATCCGCAGCAGTTCCGGAATCGCCGTCCGGTCGCGATAATTCGCCAAAGCAATGACCGCGTTGCGCTGCAGCGGTTTCTTGCCGCGCCATGAACCAGCCAAATGTCCGAATTGTTCCTTGAATTCCCGATTAGAGATCGTCAGCATCGGCTGCAGCACAGGCGTGACGCTTTCCGGTTCCGGCTCCATTTCTGGATGCAGGTGATGATCCATGCCGCGATTATATGGGCAGACTTGCTGGCAAATGTCACAGCCGTAAATGACGTGGCCGATTTTTTGGCGGTACGCTTCCGGCATGTACCCTTTTGTCTGCGTCTGGTAGGAAAGACAGATGTTCGGATTCAATTGGCCGTTGCCAAGAATCGCCCCGGTCGGACAGAAGTCCACACAACGCGTGCATTCCCCGCAGCCGAAGACACCCGGTTCATCCGCAGGGAAAGGGATATCGGTGATGATTTCCCCCAAATAGACGTAGGAACCGAATTCGCGCGTGATCAATAGTCCATTGCGACCGATGAAGCCCAAGCCGGCACGTTGCGCCACCACAGTATCGATCAGCTCTCCGGTGTCCACCATCGGCTTGAAGCGGGCTTCCGGAATTTTTTCCTGGATGAAGGCAATCAAGCGGTCCATCCTATCGCGAAGGATGACATGGTAATCGGTCCCCCAAGAAGCCCGCGAGAAATTGCCGCGGCGTTCTCCGCGCACCCGCTCAGCCTTTTCGGTCATTTTGCTCGGGTAGGCCAGCGCAATCGAAAGGATCGACTGCGGTTTGTCGAATATCCGGTCCGGATAAATCCGTTCGTCCAGGACCGGGTGCTCAAAGCCGACCGTATTGCCCTTCGCATGTTGCTCCTTCAAACTTTCCAACATATATTCAAAAGGTTCGGCTGTCGTGAATCCCAGTTTGTCGATACCCAGTTTTTTGCTTTCTTCTATTATATCAGCCTTCAATGCGGCAAAATTCATTTTTCTTGCTCCTGACAGTCAGTATTTTGTGTACCGTTCGGTGCCTTCATCGAGCTCCGAAAAAGATTGCGAAAATACGCACAAAAAAACGTATCGTTTCGGTGTCAGGCACGGCGAATGCGATACGTTGGTCAAGGTCATTTTGTGGAACAAAACGATAATAATGGCTACAAAATGATATACGTATTATAGCATATCACACCGCTGTGTCAACATTTTTCGGAAACTTGGGCTATGTTCCAGTTACACAAAAATCAGATTACTTTGTTGGCGATCAAAAGTGTGACTGCAACTGTAACAGACTTCAAAGGATTTGCCGCTGCGTTTGCCAAAGCTGCTTCAGAGGCACCCCAGGATAATGGCGTCATCTCCATCAGCCAACCATAGCTTTTTGCATCAAGATCCACGGTATAGATGACTTCTTCGCTGACTGCATCCGGATAGATATCGTAGAATCGGTCCACCACTTGTTGATTGTCGTACTCTCGCTTTGTCGTGTCCAAGGCATACAATTGTTCCCTCAACTCAATCAAATACGCTGCATTCGGCACAACTTTGATAACCTTTCCGCCTGGCTTCAGAACACGGTCGAATTCCTGATACTGCGATGGTGAAAAAATGTTCAAGATGACATCAAAAGCATTTTTTGCAAAAGGTGAATGCGCCAGGTCGGCCACGCACCAGAATGCATCCGGGAAAAAGTTGCTGGCTGCCAACTGGATTGCATCCTTCGATATATCAAAGCCTATTTTTGTTCCCTTCAAGCCTTTTTCTGTCAAATAATGCAAATGTGACCCTTCTCCGCAGCCGACATCCAAGACTGTCGCCGACTCCGGATTATCGACATGGGCATAAACGGCATCCAATAACGGATAGAAAAAGCCGGCGTCCGCCAAATTTTTCCGGCTCGAAAGCATCTCTTTGTCATATTCATTCTGGCCGCCTTTCATCAACAGATGCAGCGTTCCCTTTTTTGATACATCAAAACGGTGTCCATTCGCACAGACAACACTATGCCCATCCACCGTTTCAAAGCTTCTTTTGCAGATAGGACACTGGAAAAGATTCCGATGCTGTCCCAGATAGAGACTGCCCGCTTCAATTTTTTTCATAATTAATGTTCCTTTCTCAGCCTCTTCCGGCTACCCGGTGCGAGGCATTCCCTGACTCAAAACTCCTCTAACAGTTTACCATACAACCCGTTTGGAATCAGCTTTTGCTTTCGTTATCGCACCTTTTGGAACCGGCTTCATTTTGATGGAATTCTGATGCTAGTAGGTATATACTGAGGATGAACAAAAGCTTCAACAAAAAGAAAGGAGATTTTTCAAATGTCAAATGAGTTACGCAAAAGCAACAGTTTCTTCGACCTGCTGTCGGATACCGGATCGATGTTCCAAAATCGTTTTTTTCAGGAAATAAAATTGGACGTACATGAAACCGAGGACAACTATCAAGTGACAGCCGATCTGCCCGGCTACAGCAAAGAGGATATCACTGTGGATTATGACAACGACATTCTCTCCATTTCAGCCGTCCGCAAATCGGAAAAAGTCGAAAAAGACGATAAAGGACAAATCATTCGCCAAGAACGTTCTTCGGGTTCCGTCCACAGGGAAATTTATCTGAAAGGCATCAACGAAGAAGATATTACAGCTACTCTGACAGAGGGCGTCTTGAACTTGGTGCTTCCGAAAAAAGAACCTAGTGTACTTACCAAACGTAAAATTGAAATATTCTGATTCCGCTTCTTTATAATAGCCGGGACAAACCGATTAGTGGTTTGTCCCGGCTATTTTTTTGAACCATGAAAAATAAAACTTGAACATACATCCATTAAGAGATAAAATACATCCATGGATAAAATATATCTACGAAAGAAGGCGAAAATGATGAAAATGAAAAGCGGCGTGGAACAGGCCATCTGCATTCTGATCATGCTGGCTACCCAAATCGATCGACGTCCGATCAAAAGCGCTATCCTTAGCAAGCGTTTGTCCGTCTCCGATTCCTATCTGAAGAAAGTGATGCGTTCCCTAGTCGTTTCAGGATTGGTCGATTCCGAAGCCGGCAAGGACGGCGGATTCAGATTGAACCGGACACCCGAAGAAATCACGATGCTGCATATCTATGAAGCGATCGAAGGAACGCACAGCTTTGTCAGGCCTACTAACCTAGCCGAAAAAGTCTTCCTGCGTGCGGAAAAAATCAAGGACAAAAAAAAGGAAGTCCTCGAGGTATTCTTCGATGCAGAGCAGCAATTCAAAGCCCGCTTGCAGAAGTACACACTCGATTCGCTCTTAGTCGAAGGCTCGGAAAGGGTCGGAACCGTAGATTGGGAATCCATCGTCCTGTCTGCAGAAATTTAAATGAAGGAAGTGCACGACCTTGTTGAAGCAAGAATGGAAGTCAATTTTCAAAACGAAAAAAATGTTGGTCATCCTGTTCGGGATCAGTTTGATCCCTTCCCTCTACACCGTCCTGTTTCTCAGTTCCATGTGGGATCCCTACGGTAAACTAGCCGAACTGCCGGTAGCCGTTGTGAACCAGGACAAGGCCGTTTCCTATAATGAGGAGACATTGGCTGTGGGCGATTCGCTCGTCGCCGGTTTGCAGGAATCCGATACCTTGGACTTCGATTTCGTCTCTCGGGAAGCAGCGGATTCCGGCTTGGCGGATGGCAGCTACTATATGGCGCTCACCATCCCAGAAAACTTCTCGGCGAACGCGACTACCTTGTTGGATGAAACGCCCCAGCAAATGGAATTGACTTACAGTACCAGCGCAGGCAGAAGCTATATCGCTTCAAAGCTCACCGCTTCTGCGGCAAACGAAATCAAGGACACCATCTCCGATGAGGTGACCGCCATCTATGCTGAAACCGTCTTTGGCGAACTGAAGTCTGTCGCTGAAGGGATGACAGCGGCAGCTGACGGCAGCGCGCAGCTAAGCGACGGGACCGTCCAGATCAAAGAGGGCAACGAAATCTTGACCACAAACCTCGAAACGCTTGCGGACAGCACCCTCACCTTCCGCGACGGTGCCGAGACATTGGCGGTCGGCCTGCAAACCTATCTGGATGGAGTCGCCCAGTTGGATGCCGGCGCGTTGGCGTTGAATAATGGCGCAGCCAAGCTGACAGCCGCTATGCCGGCATTGCAAACAGGCGTCGGTAAACTGAATGACGGCGCAGTTGCAACAACTGAAGGCAGTGCATCGTTAAGCACCGGGCTTTCCCGTTTGGCGACGAACAGTCTCACGCTTTCGACAGGTATGGACACCTTGAACAGTGGCATGAGCCAACTTTCAGAAGGCAGTGCATCGTTGAATGCAGGCTTAGCGGCACTTAACACGAGTCTCACCAGTGCGGAACAACAAGCAAAACTTACTGCATTGCAGAGCGGGCTCGACCAAATGAAAAACGGCATCGAAACGCTTGACAGTCAACTTCAGCAATCCAGTCTTTCATCGGATTTGGCGACCGCCCTATCCCAATTGGACGGCTTAGCCACCACGATTGCATCATTTCAAACCGAACTCAATACTATCACGGCTGCTGCGGATCCCGTCAGCAATACCGCAGCCATCATGGACTCCATCGCACAAAGCGGTACCGAATTGACCCCTGAACAGGAAGCAGCCGTCAGCCAAGCTGTCTCTGCACAGCTAGCGATCATCGCAAATGAACAAGCCGGTTCAATCCAAACAATCACAAACGGGCTCAACAGCCTGTCTGAGCTGAGCGAAATCGAAGCTTCTGCCATCGGGCAACAAGTAGCCACACTCAAGTCCAGCGTCAGCAGTCTTTCTGCCGGCTACGCAAATGTCTACGCTGGAGCGACGACGCTTGTATCGGGCTTTGGCCAAATCGGCCAATCCAGCCAAATGCTCTTATCCGGTGCCCAATCATTGCAGACCGCCATCGGAAGCGCACAAAACGGCTCCCAAAAACTGGCTGACGGGATGACCCAACTTACTGCTGGTTCCGAACAATTGGCTGTAGGCGGACGGAACCTTACGGAAGGTAACGCACAGGTAAGCGCCGGCCTACAGACCCTGAATGAACAGACCGGAACCCTTGCGTCAGGCGCAACGGAACTCCAGAATGGAACACAGTCACTGGCCGACGGAACTATGCAGCTAGTCGAAAACGGCAGCCTGCTCGTCGAAGGAACCGGACAGCTTACAAATGGTGCTGTTAAAATAAGCGACGGCTCCCGTCAATTGGCGGATGGCTCAGAGCAACTGAATGCCGGGTTGACCACATTGTTGAGCGGCACAGATGAACTCAGCTCAAAACTGTTTGATGGCAGCAACGCGCTGAACGAGGTCGATGCAAACGAGAACACCTACGCGATGATGGCTGAACCGGTCATCGCGAACCAAATTGAAACGGCGCCAGTCGTCAACAACGGCACCGGGATGGCACCCTACATGATGTCCGTCGCCCTCTTCGTAGGCGCAATCAGTTTGAACCTGATGTACGACAGCTTTACCCCAAGGAAATATCCAAAAAACGGCATCAGTTGGTGGGCCAGTAAAATATCTGTGCTTGCGGCAGTCGGCGTTTGCCAAGCACTCATCATGGTCGGCCTCCTCTTGAGCGTCAATGGATTGGCCCCGTCCTCGATCGGAAAAATGCTTTTGGTCACCATTTTGACTGCGCTCGTATCGGTGTCGATTGTCATGCTTTTCAACCTGCTGTTTGATAAAGTTGGCTCCTTCCTGATGCTTATTTTCCTCATCCTGCAGTTGTCGGGATCCGGTGGCACTTATCCGATTCAGTTGTCCAACAGCTTCTTCGAGGCGATCCATCCCTACCTGCCGATGACGTATTCGATCGATGCTTACCGCCAGTTGTTCGGCATCGGCGGAAGCCTCTCCACGGATCTGTTCATCCTGTTAGCGATCCTGATTGTCTTCAATCTGTTGATCATCCTCTTTTACAAGACAAAACGGAATACATTGCAACAGGAAGACTTCGAGCACGAGGAAAAATCGGCCGCTCTGGAAATCCAAACTGCTTAAAAAGACTCTATGAATGTCAAAACACGTACACCGGTAGATAGGATGTGCGTGTTTTCTTTTTTCTTTTCTGGGTGCGTACAGCACCGAGGACGGTAACGTACGCCTGCTCCGGTGAGCGGTGGCTTCGGCGGAGGTCAGCCAATATTCTGTTTGCCTTCTCCGTTGGGGAAAGCCTCGCCGGAGGTATAGCTGAAAATTACTGCTGTACTCCTGCGGGTGCTCCGCTCACAGGAGCTGAAGTCCATTTACATTTTATCTATTTGAAAATTTCGCTTGACTTAACCTTCACTTTAAGTTGTAAGCTTTAGCTATCAAACAAGTTATTCCAATCAGGAGGTGAAAAGCATGAATATTTCAGAAGCAGCAGTAAAATCAGGACTGACAGCGGTAACCTTGCGCTATTACGAACGGATCGGGTTGATCCCGCCCGTGACCAGGGGCAACGGTGGCGTCCGGTTATATGAAGAATCCGATCTTGGCTGGATCGATTTCATCAAGTGCATGCGCAATGCCGGCTTGTCCATCGAATCTTTGATCGAATACACAGCTTTGTTCGATCAGGGAAAGGATACTGTCATTGCCAGGAAGGACATCCTGATCGAAGAACAGAAAAAAATGCAGGAACGTTACGACGAACTAGGCAAAACACTGGAGAAACTGAACAAGAAAATAGAACACTACGAGCAGGACCATTCTTGAGCACTGCACAAACAACCAAAAGGAGCGATTTTGATTTGCATACATTACAAACAACAATCATCGACAAAGTGAACAGCCCCGCAGACGTGAAGACATTGAACCTCGTTGAAATGGAGCAATTGGCTGGAGAGATCCGCTCATTGGTATTGAACAAGGTCAGCCAAGTCAGTGGCCATGTCGGACCGAACTTGGGTGTCGCCGAATTGACGATCGCCTTCCACCATGTTTTCGATTCGCCAAAGGACAAGATCGTCTGGGACGTTTCCCATCAGTCCTACCCTCACAAAATTCTGACTGGACGCAAACATGGCTTCGTCGATAAAAAAAACTTCCATTCCGTCACAGGCTACACTTCCCAGCACGAAAGCGAACATGACTTCTTTACTGTTGGGCATACTTCCACATCCATCAGTCTCGCTGTCGGCATGGTTAAAGCTAGGGATTTGAAGAAGGAAACAGGAAATGTCGTTGCCTTGATCGGGGACGGTTCCCTGAGCGGCGGTCTGGCCTTCGAAGGTTTGAACAACGCTGCAGAATTGGGGTCCAATCTTATCGTTATCGTCAACGACAATGAAATGTCGATTGATGAGAATTTCGGCGGCCTTTACCGTTCCTTGTCCGAGCTGCGTGCAACAAATGGAGAAGCATCAAACAATCCATTCAAAGCATTGGGCTTCGAATACCGCTACGTCGAGGAAGGAAACGATTTGGCGAAAATGATCGAAGCATTCCGCGAGATCAAAGACATTGGCCATCCGCTTGTGCTCCATGTCCACACCGAAAAAGGCCACGGTTACGAAAAAGCCACTCAGGAAAAAACGAACTACCATTGGCGTTCACCTTTCAATCTGGAAACAGGCGAAAGCTTGAGAAAGTCTGCCGGGGAATCGTACAATTCAATCATCATGGATCATCTGATCAGAAAGGTTGATGAGGACGAAATGAAACTGGCTGCCATCAATGCAGCCATCCCTGGCATGTTCGGCCTGAATGCGTTCAAAGCCGCGCATCCGGAACACTATTTCGATGTCGGCATCGCCGAAGGGCACTCGATTACGTTTGCGGCCGGACTGGCTTCCCAAGGCGTCAAACCGGTTGTCTTCCACTCGAGCACCTTCCTGCAGCGAGCCTATGACCAATTGTCGCACGATTTGGCTATCAATGGATTGCCGGCTGTCCTGATCATCGGCGGCGGGAATATATCTGGTGGAGCGGTAACGCATCTGGGTCTGTTCGATATTCCATTGATAAAAAGTATTCCTAATTTCAACTATCTTGCGCCGACAAGCAAGGAAGAACTGCTTGCGATGCTGGAATGGGCTTTGCAACAGGAAAAAGGCCCAATCGCCATCAGATTGCCGAACGGGCCTGTCGTATCCAGAGAAAATACATTGGCAGACTTCCAATCGCCAACCTACGAGATTCTCCGCAAAGGCAAAAGAGTGGCAGTCCTGGCATTGGGTTCTTTCCTTTCCCTCGGCGAGCAAGTCGCTGATCAGATGAAAGCTGAGGCCGGCGAGGAGATCACCCTGATCAATCCGCGCTCCATCACCGAAGTCGATGCTGATACGCTGAAAGGACTGGAAGCAACCCATGACCTGATCGTAACGCTCGAGGACGGTTCCTTGGCTGGTGGCTTCGGTGAGCAGATCGCTTCCTTCTATGGAGCCTCAGCTGTCAAAGTTTTGAACTTCGGTGCGAAGAAAGCATTTACGGACAATGTTCCGCTTGAAACACTGTATGAGGAATTCCATCTGACACCTGAGTGGATCGTAAAGGATATGCTGGCAGCCTTGGCTTAAATCATTTTACGGCATTTGCCTGGTCCAGATAATTTCATCATTACCTAAAAAATCCCTACCGACGTTGAGCTGTCGGAAGGGATTTTTTGGTTTCCTTATTCACCGTCCTGCTGGTTCCTTGTTAAATCGATTGTGTTGTCGGACGGACAATCATTTCACTGACGGACATGCGATCTGGTGTGTCGATCGCAAATACTACTGCCATAGCGATATCTTCCGACGTCAAACCCCATTCAATTTGTGCTTTATGCACTTCATCGGCAATCTTGCTGTCGCTGATCGTTTTGTACAATTCTGTTTGCACAGCCCCCGGGGAGATGATGGTCGATTTGATATTATTCTTGCGTTGTTCTTGACGCAATCCTTCCATGATGGCGCGCACAGCAAATTTTGTGCCGCAGTATACCGCTGAATCAGGGTAAACGACATGCCCTGCTACCGAATCGGTCGAAATGATGTGACCGGATTTTTGCTCTGCCATCAATGGAAGCACAGCAGCAATGCCATTCAACACACCCATGATATTGATATCCAACATTTCTTTCCACTCGTCGCGGCGACCTTCAACCAGTGGCGCGGTAGGCATAACACCGGCATTATTGAACAGCACATCGACATGGCCGTAAGTTTCGACAGCCCAATCGACCACTTTTTTGACATCCTCATAGTTGGATACGTCGGCAGTTTTGTAAACAAGTTCAGCATCCGGCAATGAATTTTTGATTTCAGCCAGGCGGTCTTCGCGACGTGCCGCAATCACAAGTTTTGCCCCCTTTTCGGCCAATAGCCGCGTGGTCGCTTCCCCAATTCCGCTAGAAGCACCCATGATTATGACCACTTTTTCTGTCAATGAATTCATTCTATGTTCCTCCTCTGATTCTTTGATAGTTTGACTTTAACACTTAACCTTAGCGTTAAGTCAAGCCTGATGGCAATTTCTTTTGTGAATCATAACGGGCTTCATGCTGTTGTATTGTTTTTTTTCCAACTATGAAAACTGTAGATATCTTTAATGCGGGAGACTATCTTCGGAAGCCTTCAGATTGCCTTCGAAGCTTTTGATTTTTCCGTTCAGCCTCTCGATCGTTTCACTGATTTCCTTCTGTTTGGCAAGCAGTTGATCTCTTTCCCTGATTAAAATATTTTTGCGCGCTTCATCCGACTGTGTACCATCTCTGAACAGTGTCGTATATTCTATAAGCGACTCGACCGACATCCCCGCGCTGCGCATGCATTTGATGAAATCTATCCAACCAAGATCATCCTGTTGATAATCCCGGACCCCGCCATTTTTCCGGGTAACCGGAGGGATCAGGCCTTCACTTTCATAATAACGCAGCGTCGCGGCTGTTAGCCCTGTAATTTTTACTGCTTCAGATATATTCATAACTTCATCACCCTTTCTCGCATACAGTATACAACAAAAGGACTAGGTTGGCGCCAAAAGAAGTCTGAAAGATCTCCCACCCACAGTGGTTTCTTTCAGACTTCTTTTTTTTGATCATATATAGGAAAATTGAAATTTATGCCTCTGAATTACCTACAGAGCAACTGTTGCTGCCGTTGGAATTTCCAGGTTTTCGCTGGACAAGTCCAAACCGTTCGTTTCGATCACTTTTTTGTACCAGTAGAATGATTTTTTCTTGGAGCGTTCCAAAGTGCCATTGCCTTCATCATCGCGGTCCACATAGACGAACCCATAACGCTTGCTCATCTGACCAGTGCTGGCGGCTACCAGGTCAACACAGCCCCAAGTCGTATATCCCAGCAACTCGACCCCATCGATTTCGACAGCATCGGTGAACGCTTCGATCGAAAAATGGCTACGATCGGCAAAATTGTCGAAGTGGCTCCTCCTGGCGAAATCGGTATAATCGCTTATTCACTGACCAATAAGGACGCCGCCATCGTCATCTCGTACTCAGGAAATGATGTTTCCCGGGAACCGATGAAATTCATACCGGATATGAATTCAAAAGGTGTGAAACTCATCGGTATAACAAGCGATGGGTACAATTATATGAGACAGGGGATTGATACCGTTCTGACCATTTCCTCCAGGGAGGGACTCTACAAAAAGATCAGCAATTTCTCTACCGAAGAATCGATATTGTTCATTCTAAACGTGCTCTACGCTTGCTTCTTCTCGAAAGAATATATAAAAAACTACACCTACAAACTAAAGAATTCGATAAAACTGGAAGAATCCCGCCGTATTCGGCAAATGGATCTGAAGGAATATATTGCGTTCCCGGTAATAGATGCAAAAAAACTTTCGTCGCAATAAGGATTGATTGCGACGAAAGTTTTTAAATTCAGGCAGAAGTCTATCTTGGTATTCCCTATCCACTTGCGCGATTTCCACTCAGGTCAATTCCAAATAAAACGGAATGATGTCCATAAAAGTGTCGTCATCCATTTTAAAGCCACCCGGAATGGTCCCCAACTCTTTGAAACCCAGCTTTTTGTAAAGGCTGATTGCTCCTTTGTTGTTGGCGACTACAGCATTGAATTGCATGATGCGGAATCCAGCCGCTTTAGCCATCTCCAACGAATGCACCACAATTTTCTCACCAATGCGCTTCCCTCTTTGATCAGCTTTAACAGCGTAAGAGGCATTCGCGATGTGTACGCAACGTCCGATATTGTTCGGATGAAGAATATACAAACCAACTACTGTGCCATCTTCTTCCGCCACGCCAGTAAACGTCTGTTCCGCGAAAAAGGCTTCCGCCTCCTTTATTGATAAGCCGTTTTCTTGAGGAAAATACTTACCTTCCATAACAACATGATTCCAAATTTTGGTCATTGCCCCCAAATCATAGATACTATATTTCCTGATTACGATATCCATCACCCTACCCACTTTCGCATACAAATTCACTGGTTATATTATAACTCAATCTACAATTCGCTATACAAAAAAAATAAGCTTGCAACGATGAAATCATCGTCGCAAGCTTATTTATGTGATACCGGCGGCCGGGGTCGAACCGGCACGCCCTTGCGGGCACTGGATTTTGAGTCCAGCGCGTCTGCCAATTCCGCCACGCCGGCATGATATGAAGAATGCAATTTTCCATCTTACTCATGGAAAGGCGGTAACCGGATTTGAACCGGTGATAGAGGTTTTGCAGACCTGTGCCTTACCACTTGGCTATACCGCCGAGATGTTACTATTTGAAAATGTTTGAAAAAACTGGGCTAGCTGGATTCGAACCAACGAATGACAGAGTCAAAGTCTGTTGCCTTACCGCTTGGCGATAGCCCAATAAGAGGGCGACTGATGGGAATTGAACCCACGAATGCCGGATCCACAAACCGGTGCGTTAACCACTTCGCCACGATCGCCATGATATTAATTTAAAAAACAGGGGTAGTAGGACTTGAACCCACACTGACGGTTTTGGAGACCGTAGTTCTACCTTTAAACTATACCCCTATGGTACAAATTTGAAATTTAATCCAAAAAAAATGGAGGGAGGCAGATTCGAACTGCCGAACCCGAAAGAGCGGATTTACAGTCCGCCGCGTTTAGCCACTTCGCTATCCCTCCATCATATAAAAAATGGTCCGAGACGGATTCGAACCGCCGACACCTTGAGCTTCAATCAAGTGCTCTACCAACTGAGCTATCAGACCTAAATAAAATTTAAAAACGGCTCCGACGGGATTTGAACCCGCGATCTCCTGCGTGACAGGCAGGCATGTTGACCCCTACACCACGGAACCAATGGAGGTTGACGGGATCGAACCGCCGACATTCTGCTTGTAAGGCAGACGCTCTCCCAGCTGAGCTAAACCTCCATAATGCTGGTAATAAATGATCCGTACGGGAATCGAACCCGTGTTACCGCCGTGAAAGGGCGGTGTC
>NZ_PXZT01000023.1 GCF_003008695.1 Trichococcus alkaliphilus | reverse complement strand
TTTCAAAGGTCAATCGTGTATCACGTGTTACGTGATTGCTTATTTATAATATCACGGCTCCGGCTCTCCGTCAAGCCTTTTCTGAAAGTTTTTCAGAAACAATATCGGCTTGCAGATGCGTGGATCAGCAACTTTTATATAATATCACGCTCTAAATCGCATGTCAACAATTTTTTCAAATCATTTCAAAGCCGATTCTGGCGGACAACTTCTATATACTATCATCGCAGCCGAATGCTGTCAACGATTCTTTTCATTTTTTACCGAATAATTGCAGATTCTTCAAAAACCCAGGCTCTGAGCAGCCTCTTCTACTGGCAATAATTCTCATTCCATTATATAGTAGACTAAAATATCGGACAGCCACATTTAAGGGCAGAGAGCGAGGATATAGATTGGATAAAAAAATCATTTTTTTGGATATTGATGGTACTTTGGTGGCGGATGACGGTTGGGTTCCCGCATCGGCTGCGGACGCATGCAGACAGGCCCGGCTGAACGGACACGAAATTTATTTATGCACCGGCCGATCAAAACCGGAGATCTATGATTTCATCATGGAAATCGGCTTTGACGGCATCATCGGCGCTGGCGGCGGCTTTGTTGAGCTGCACGATGGCATGTTGTACCACAAGACGGTGCCAGCCAGCGAAGTCAGACGGATGGTGGATTTCTTCAATCAGCACAGCGTTGACTTTTACTTGGAATCAAACGGCGGCCTGTTCGCCAGCAAGAATTTCCTGCCGCATGTGGAACGCTGCATTTACGGCGATATCGACAACGATCCGGACGCCCGCAGACGCAAAGAAGAACAGCCTCACCCCTTCATTGAGGGATTGATCTACGGCGAAGAGGATCTGTATAAGACGGACGTCAATAAGGCTTGCTTCCTTCAGAGCGACACACTTTCTTTCGCACAGATCAAGGCGGAATTCGAAAACGCCTTTGACACGATCCAATGCACCGTGCCTCAGTTTGGCGATGACAGCGGCGAACTGATGGTTCCCGGCATACACAAAGCGACTGCAATCGAAGCGTTGTTGACACACCTTGGCCTCCCCAAAGAACGGACGATCGCGATCGGAGACGGCTTGAATGACTTGGAGATGTTCGACTATTGCGCAATCGGCATCGCTATGGGAAATGCCAAAGAAGAATTGAAGGCTGTTGCGGACCATGTCACGAGTTCGGTGGACGAGGATGGCCTTCATCAAGCATTTCGTACTTTCGGGCTCATCTGATAACGGCAGCTAAGAATCTTATCCATTTCATAAAATTATCTTCATAGTTTCTTCATATTTGAGATTTATCATGACTGTAGGCCAATCACAAACAATCTTTTTTTAAATTTCTTTACTCCTCCAAAGTAAAGAGCAACTCCTTTAGGGCTGCCTGATAACTTCAGGCAGCTTTTTTTTGCTATATCTTAATTTTTTCGCCATTCCATGATACTATATGAAGTAATACCTCGCTGGATGCGAGCTCTGCAATACATAAAAAAAACTACTCTCTTTATAGATGCAAAAAATCAAATCGTAAACGGGGATGTGCACATGGAACCTATTCGCAATAAAATATTGGACTGCAAAAGGATCGTCATCAAAATCGGCACAAGTTCTTTGATGCTGGGGGACGGATCCGTCAACTACCAAACGTTCGACCGGCTTGCTTATGTCTTGACCGTTCTGCGCAAGCAAGGCAAAGAAATCGTTTTGGTGTCTTCCGGTGCGATCGGCGTCGGGCTCAACCGCCTGAACCTCCCGCATCGTCCGAAAACCATCCCGGAGCAACAAGCGGTCGCTTCTGTCGGGCAATCCGAACTGATGAACCTCTACACCCGCTTTTTCTCGCACTATAACCAAATCGTCGGGCAAATACTCATGACACTGGATATCGTGCAGTTCCCGGAAAGCCGCAGGAATGCCGTAAACGCCTTCGAGCAGTTGTTGAAAATGGGAATCATCCCGATCGTAAACGAGAATGACGCTGTCTCCGTTGAAGAATTGGATCACCTGACAAAATTCGGGGATAACGATCGCCTTTCCGCAACCGTAGCGGAAATCATCTCCGCCGACCTGCTGATCATGCTTTCCGATGTTCCAGGTTTTTATGATAAAAATCCGATGGCGCATCCGGATGCCGTCCTCTTCCATACCATTCATGCCATTACGGCAAAAGAAATGGCTTTGGCCGGCGGGAACGGTTCGAAATTCGGGACCGGCGGAATGGCAACCAAATTGAAAGCTGCCAAACAAATCCTGAAGAACAAGCAACAAATGGTATTGACGCAAGCCACAGACCCGACCGTATTGTTCGATTTACTGGCCGGCAAAGAAATTGGAACCTATTTTGTGAGGGAAGACAAATAGAGGAGGATATTCGATGAACAGTTTATTGCAAGAAATGGGCATTGCCGCGAAAGCCGCAGCCAACAGCCTGAGGAAAGCATCAACCAAACAAAAGAATGAGGGACTTTTGGCCATGGAAGCTGCCCTTTACGCACATCAGGATGCCATCCTGGCAGCCAATGCGAATGACATCACCGCAGCCGAGGCTAATGGCTTGGCGACACCGATGATCGAACGTTTGACTTTGAATCCGCAACGGATCAAAGGGATGGCGGACAGTTTCAAGGAAATCGCTCAATTGCCTGATCCGATCGGCTACGTTGAGGAAATGACGAAATCAGCCGATGGTTTGATGATCGGCAAGCAGCGTGTTCCGCTTGGCGTCATCGGAATCATTTATGAATCACGTCCAAACGTCACAGCGGACGCGAGCGCCCTTTGCTTCAAATCGGGGAATGCCGTCATCCTGCGCGGCGGAAAAGAGGCTTTGGAATCCAACAAAGCCATCATGACCGCATTGCAGGCCGGTCTCGCGGAAGCCGGTTTCGCCAAGGAAACGCTGCAACTGATCCCTGATCCATCCCGCGAACTGGCCAATGAATTCATGAAACTGAATGACTATCTGGATTGCCTGATCCCTCGCGGAGGAGCCGGCCTGATCCAGAACGTTTTGAAAAACGCGACTGTACCGGTCATCGAAACAGGCGTCGGAAATTGCCACCTGTACATCGATAAGGCTGCCGAATTGGAAATGGCAACACGCATTCTGGTCAACGCGAAATGTTCCCGCCCTTCCGTCTGCAATTCCATCGAGACGCTTGTTGTCCACGAAACAGTTGCGGATGCTTTCCTGCCTGTTTTCGCGGAAGCTTTGGCGCCTTATAAAGTGGAATTGCGCGGCGATGCGAAGACCTGCAGCATCCTGCCCGAAGCTGTCCCAGCAACAGAGGAAGATTTCGCTGCCGAATTCTCGGATTTCATTTTGGCGGTAAAAGTGGTTTCCTCCTATGACGAAGCCATCGCGCATATCCAAAAATACAGCACCGGCCATTCCGAAGTGATTGTCACCGATCATTACCAAACGGCACAGAATTTCCTGAACGATATCGATGCAGCTGCAGTTTACATCAATGCCTCTTCCCGCTTCACGGATGGCGGATGTTTCGGCTTCGGCGGAGAAATCGGCATCAGCACGCAAAAACTCCATGCCCGCGGACCGATGGGATTGAAGGAATTGACTTCCTACAAATACATCATCTACGGCGAAGGCCAAATCAGATCCTAAGAGGGATCTTCATCAAAAATGCTTAGAGCCGGGACACCGTTCCCGGCTTTTTCTGTCCACAATGCAACAACCGGCTACCGGAGAAAGAAGGGTTCCAACCATGCAAAAGAAGATTGCAGTCATCGGTGGCGGCATCGTCGGCGCCACCGCGAGTTATTATTTGGCAAGAGCCGGTCACAGCGTCAGCGTGTTCGACAGCGGCAACGGCCAAGCAACAGCCGCGGCGGCAGGGATCATTTGCCCTTGGCTGTCCAGGCGCCGCAACAAAAAATGGTACCGCCTCGTCTCTGAAGGCGCAGCTTTTTATGACAAGTTGCTGGCTGACTTGGCTTCCGACGGCTTAAAGACGGATGCTTATGCACGCTGCGGCGCCCTGATTTTGGGACAATCCGCCGACTACCTCCAGGAGGTCCACCACCGTGCGCTGGAACGCCGTGAGCAGGCGCCGCTGATCGGTAGCGTCGCTATCCTGAAGGGATCCGAACTACAAAAGGCCTTCCCGCCCCTCGTCAACGTTGAACAAGCCCTTTTTGTAGGCGGCGGCGCCCGCGTGGATGGCCGGGAGTTGACGAAGACATTGCTGAAGGCGACAACCCTATATGGAGGCAGCATCCACAAAGAGACCGTCTCCCTCGCCAAGGATAACGACGGCACCTTGTCCGTCCTGACGCAGGACGGACCACCACAAAGATTCGACGCGGTCATCCTGGCAGCCGGCGCCTGGCTGCCTCAGCTACTCCAGCCGCTCGGGTACACGGTCGATGTCCGGGGGCAAAAAGGGCAGCTGGTCGTCCTCGAACAAAACGAAGGCAACGATCCGCAAAACTACCCGGTCATCATGCCCCAAGGCGAAATCGACCTGCTTCCGTTTGGCCATGGGAAAACAATCGTCGGCGCAAGCCATGAGAACGATAAAGGCTATGACCTGCAGCCTGACGCTTCCGTTACGGATCCGATGCTGGAACAAGCCCGCACTTGGATCCCCGATCTGAAAGAAGCGGCAATCGCGGATATCCGCGTCGGCACGAGGGCCTACACTTCCGACTTCAGCCCCTTCTTCGGCAACGTACCGGGTCTGCAAAACTGCTTCGCGGCAAGCGGGCTCGGATCGTCCGGATTGACTTCCGGCCCGCTGATCGGCTATTTGTTGGCCGAATTGGCGCAAGGCAAAGAAAGCAGCTTACCGACCGAGGATTATCCGCTCGCCGCCTACGTAAAACCGACCTGCCGTTAAAAAATCATAAAAATATTATCCATTGCACCACGTATTTTTTGCTATCTCAACAAAGTTGAAATATAATTATCTTAAACGGAGGTGAAATATATGTGGAAAGAATTTAAATTATTCATCATGCGTGGGAACGTGCTTGATCTTGCAGTCGGGGTTGTCATTGGGGGTGCATTTACAGCAATTGTCAATTCATTAGTAAAAGATATCATCACTCCGATCATCGTAGCCTTGACCGGCAACGCTGACTTGACCGGCCTTTCCTTCAAAATCGGACAGGCAGACTTCACTTATGGTAATTTCCTGCAAGCCTTAATGAACTTCCTGTTGATCGCACTTGTCCTCTTCCTGATGATCAAAGTAATCAACAAACTTAAAAGCAGAATGCCTGCTGAAGAACCAGTGGAAGTTGAAGCCGAAGTACCAGTTGTTGAACTTTACCTGAAAGAGATCCGTGATTTGATGGTGAATCAAAGCAAAAAAGTCGAATAGTGCTCAACAAAACCTGCTCCCTGGTAATATACAGGGGGCAGGTTTTTAGATTCCACTTAAAAGTATACAAAAACGAACCCTATAGAGGGCACTTTTTAGTGTCCATTCTATAGGGTTCATTTTATTTTTCTTAAAAAGCGTCGTCCTCATCATCGTCTTCGTCAGCAATCATGGATACATGCCAATCACTGATGCTGTTCTTCCCTTGAGCGATCACAGCTTCGGCAGCTTCTTCAACCGGCGTCCCGATCAATTGATGGTTGATCCCTTCCAACAACATCGGAAGGTTTACCCCGCCAATGATGTAAACAGAATCCTGCAGCGGTTTCTCCAGACTATTCGTCACAAGTACCGATTGGTTGTACGGGCTAGCGCTCACCAGATCCACCAATACGATGACCCCGTCACCTTGGTTAACTTCAAGGATAGATTCTTTAATTGTTGCGCCTAATGCCTGCACGTCGTCTCCCAGATTCAAGTTTGCTGTTGTGATATTATTGGTCGGGCCAAAGATCACTTCCGCTGAATCTTTCAGTCCGTTGCTTAACGAACCATGTGTTGCAATAACAATCCCTAACATTGATAATCCTCCTTCGTTACAGAAAAGGCCCATTTTCTATCTGCACAATTCCACAACTTTTGTAATATTTTCCATACTTAAATTCTTTCGGCCCAAATCCGACTTATCCAGATAGAATTGCGTCTTTTGCTCTTTTTCCGAAGTTTTTGCACTGAAGATATAAGTGATCTTTTCGTCTGACGACTGATGATCAATACCCAATTCCGCCAACTTAGCCTCAGAAACATCATTCCCGATAACATGCAGCGGAGCATCTGCGCCTACGCAATCCAAAAAGAAAATTTTCGCTTTCTTATTTTGGGACGTACGCATTGCTTCCAGACCACTTTCCCCAAAACTGCCTTCATCCACAAAAGCGAAAGCTGTTTTCTCTCCTTTTGCATCACTTATCATCGCCAACATAGCAAGGACGGACGAAGTATTTCGAATCAACGTCTTTCGGTTTGCCGACCCCTTCGCAATCTTGCCGAACAAATAGAAATAGACACCGTAAGCAAGAGCGATAAACAAGGTGCGAACAGAAATCAGGTCAACTGCACCGGATGCGTTCTGCATATAAAAGAGCGTTCCGGCAATACCCACCAGGAGCAACAGGACAGAACTGACTATAATGAAACTGGTTGTCCGTTTTTCCTGTACTTCTCGATCAAATAAAACATAAGGACCAAAATGCTGGATTGGCGTGTCATAATACGTGCAAATGATCTGATCCGCTTTTCCGATATCGCCAACGTAAACGTTCCTTGATGCATATTTTTTATGGCGATTGTACTCGATCACCTGCACATCTTCTCGCATGTCAGAAATATCCGCCACTAACGCTGAGATAAACCGCCGTTTGCTTTTATCAGTACGGCGTACACGATAAAAAGACTGATATCGAAATAGCCAATCTTTAAATTTTTCATTTTGCTGCATAGTATTTGCCACCTGTCATTTTGGTCACTATTTTCCCGATTGAGAAAAGCAGCTATTTCGCAATAACTGCTTTCTCACCAGGAATTATTTTATAAACCGAATTGCTTTAATACATCCGCTAAGCTAGAGCTTGACGAAGATGGTGTTGCTTGGAAATAGATGTTTTCAACACCATAGTCTTCATTTAATTCTTTCAATTTCAATGCATCTGCTTTGTTCAGATAAACTGATTTAGTGACCAAAATATCATCATCGCCTTTTTTAGCGATTCCGCCGATATTCAGATCCTTGATCGGAACACCATGTTTAACCAGATTATAAATTCCGGTCACTGTTTTCGTGATCAGGATAGCGCTGTACTCTTTAAATTTGAACTCATCCCAATAGAATTTGCACTTTTCTTCAGTCATGACAATTGTTTTTTGCCCGGTACGGCTACCCGCACTCTTATATAAATCTTTCATGAATTTATCTTTAGCAACTACATCATCAACTACAAAGATTGAATTGACCCCATCTCTTTGGGACAATGTCAACATGACTTGACCATGGATCAGCCTCTCATCTACACGCGCTAAATTTACAACTCCCATTTTTTACACTTTCCTTTCTTATGACCGTTTTATAGAATACCTATGCCAGCCAGAACAATCAAAATCAACGTCAAGCCCACCAATGCACGCGTTACCTTCAGACCTTTTTTGATGTAGAAGAAGTATACACCCAGAACAACAGCCAGCGGCAACATACCAGGCATGATCTTATCCAGAATTTCCTGAATAATAAACGGACGTCCTGAAATCTCAAATTCTAAGCTTGATGAAACTTTAACATAATTTCCGGCTAAAATCCCCATCATAAACATCCCTAGGATCGACAACATTTCGATAACAGTCTGAATTCCAGCACTATGCATAACACCCGTTGCATTTTTACCTGTCTTGAATGCGCTTCGTGCGAAGAATACACCTAACAATGCTTGGTAAAGAGCAAAAGCGATGAATGGGAACAAGGCGCCGATTGGGCTACCCATTTGTGCCCAAGGAACAGCGATAGCGATAAAAATATATTGTACAGTCCCTGAGTCGATCGAATCACCGATACCTGCCAAAGCGCCCATTAAACCTGCTTTAGTATTGTACATCAGATCATCAGTCATGGTAACTTCATCGCCGTTCACAACCTCTTTGGCGCGTTCTTGTTCCATCGAAGACATCAGCCCTGTGATGACTCCGCCACCCCATGACAGTTGCGTGTTGAAGAACAGCAATTGGCGTTTGTAGGCAGCTCTTAATTGATCCTCATCTTTGTACAGTTTGCGCAGAATTGGCATCATCGCATAAAGGAGCGATGGAGCCAAATAACGTTCGAATGAGTGAGGGATTTCATTTGCAAAGTGCCAGCGTAAATAGGTTTTCGTAACATCTTTAGCATTTATTTCTTCTGGTGCTAACATGTTTTTTTCTTTAGCATCTAGATTAGCGTTTATCATTTTTCATCTTCCTTTCAATTTGCATACTTTTTAGAAATCGTCATCATCGTCATCTTCAAGCGCTGCACTACCAGCGGAAGCAGAAGATGTTTTTGCAGCTTGTCCCTTGCTTAACACGAAAATTGCTGCTATTAAAGCTCCGACAATGGCATAAGTTACCATCGTGATTGATAAGGAAGCCAGCACAACGCTCATCAAGTATGCTAACAGGAAGAAAACCATGTAGTCTTTACGGCCGATAACATAAATCGTTGTTGCAATACCGATAGCCGCTAGACCGCCACCGACAACAGTAAGAATATGGAACACAACCGTACCTTCAAGTGCGGTGATGACATCAGCAATAACGGGTGCTCCAAAGTACAAAGCAACGAATACTAATGGCACAAACAAAAGGAAAGAAGCGATTGTTGGGTAAAGGATGATCGATCTTACGATTGCACCGTCATTCAAGTCTTCGACGGCTTTATCGGTGTATTTACCCAAAAATGTATTGATGAAAAATCTGAATTGGTACAGATAAGCACCCAATAAACCTACCGGTACAGCTACAGCTATCGCTGCTTCAGGCTGCAGGTTACCCATTAAAGCAACCGGCACCGCGATCGCTGCTGCGATTGATGGTTCAGAAGGCATCGTTCCCCCTGGAGAGAAAACCCCCATGTAAATCAACTGAATTGCTGCTGTGATAATCATTGCTTGTGGAACGTCACCCATTACAATACCTGCGATCAAACCCGTCATCAAAGGGGAAAAACGTAACGTTAATGTTGCTCCACCTAAAAATGCACGTGACATGACTGCCCCTACCCATAGTGCAATTAACAAACTTTGCATTGCGGTAATATTTTCCATTGCCTATACCTCCGTATTTATGTATTTTTCTAAATCTATTATTGCTTTTTTTAAGACTTCTTCATTGATCATCATCGGCAACAAATGCACTTTTTGCTTTTTGTTGACCAGTTCGACTATGTTGTTGAGTTCCTCTTCCGCCAAAGGATACTCGCCCATTTCGGTTAATGATTTCGGTAAACTTAAAGCCTCATACATCGGAATCAACTCGTCAATCACTTGCCATTTGTCTTCCAGTGCCAATTGATAGAAAATGCCATATGCCACTTTTTCACCATGCAAGTAGTTGTGGACTCCCGGCAGATACGCTGAAATCGCATCATGAATGGCATGAGCGGCAGTATTACGGGCATATTTGTCGCCAAATCCCCCAACCAGTCCCGCAACCCCGAATATTACTTCAGACACCTTGATAAACTCAGGAGATACCGTTCCATTGCGCATATCCTCGATAGCCTTCAAACCATCTTCAGCGATGACGTCTTTGCAGATCCGCGCCGAATGCCGTGCGAGCATCAAGAAATTATTCGCTTCAAACTGCGGCTGTTCCAATATCATATCGGATTCATACCACTTAGCTATAGTATCCGCGATTCCTGCGATAAAGAATTGTATTGGCGCATCGACGACTAACGTTGGATCAGTGATCAGAAAGGCTGCCTGTCTTTTGTAATGCTCGGTTTTGCCTTCAGCAAGTCCGTTATCTTTGTACATTACAGATAAGGGAGCCCAGGGTGCACAATTACTGGCCAGCGTCGGAACGACACCGAAAGGTTTTTTCGTCAAGGAAGCGACGTAGTACACCAGATCACACAATTTCCCTCCGCCGACGCCGATGATAAAGTCGAAGTTGCCATCGTCGACTAGTTTGGCCAAGCGATTCGCTTCATTATAGCTGCACTCACCGTTGTATTTCTCGTACTGGATTGTGAAGTCCTCATCCAGAAATTCCAAATACGGCCTTGCTTTCTCCCATGAAATCGTGCCATGAACAAGCAGCACGCGTTTCGCACCGTATTCATTCACTATCTCCGGGATCATTTCCATAGCGCCTTGCCCATACTTATAGAATTGCGGGCCAACTTTTACATTTACAACTGTATCCACCTTTATCCACCTCCCTCATGCTGTAATATACGGACTTACTGGTTGCACCACCCGTCGAGGCATCCTCCCTTCCACTATCGCTTCACAGTCAGAAACACATTTGTCTCCCATTCCTTCCAGGCACTCCATTGTGTACGCGGATGTGTGCGGGGTCAAAATGATATTCGGATATGCCAGGAAAGGATGGTCACTGCGTCCTGGTTCAACTTCCAGCACATCTGTTGCATACCCGCGCAGTTTCCCGGTTTGGATCGCTCCAATGATTGCCGCTTCATCCACCAGTGCCCCACGAGCTGAGTTGGATATGTAGACACCGTCCTTCATTTTCGCAAAGGCTTCTTTGGAAATCAGATGGTAGTTCGTTTCATTCAGGCTTGCACAGAGGCAAATGACCTCGGCCCGCTCCAGAAGTTCATCCAATTCGACTTTCTTGCCGCCGAAAATCTCAATTTCCAACGCGGTCTTGTTCGGATCGACCCCCAACACTTCACACCTGAACCCATAATGCAGGATTTCGACGGCTCGGCTACCGATATTGCCAACACCTATGACGCCTACCGTTTTTCCGCATAAACCGTTTCCAATAAACCGCGCTCGATTTTCCCAGCCATCATTTTTGACTTCCTGGGCCGACTCAGTTGTGCGCCGCATCAATGCAAGTAAATTTGTAACATTATTTTCTGCAACTGCGTCGCGCTCAATCAGAGGTGGAACAATCGCGACAATCGTACCATGTGCCTTGGCAGCTTCCAGGTCTATATTGTTGTACCCGATTCCATGACGCGTGATCAACTTCAGTTCATCCTTATGCTCAAAAAACTCGCTAGTGAAAAATGGTGTCACACTCGCGATAATAATATTATACCCTATTAATGATTCAGCTAGTTGCTTTCCTTCAATTGAACTGTCAAAATCGAAACGATCGACCTGTCCGATTTTTTCCAGTCTTTCCACATGTGTGTCGAACATTTTCCCAAAACTGCTTGAATTGACGATGGCTATCTTGTTTTCTTGAGTCATTTCGCTTTACCCCTCCACTTGTACAACTTTATGTCGGCCACATTCTTTTTTGTAATCGTTTTCGTAATTTATATTCTGATTATAATAAATATTTTTTACTTTGTAAAGCTAAAATAAAAAATATTTATTACTAATCGCGAATATGCTATACTATTCCCAAGGAGGTGCTCATATATGTCAAAAAATTATATCCAAATGATCCTGAAACCACACTACGAAACTTTTTCAGCCACTGAATTAAAAATTGCCGACTATTTCGTGAGCTTGGGCATGGACCTAGTGAACAAAACATTATCCAATCTTGCAGAAGAAACAGATTTTTCAGAATCGACGATTTTTAAATTCGTGAAAAGAATAGGCTTCAAAGGCTTCCAGGATTTCAAAATCAGTGTCGCATCAAACTATCGTATGTCTGAAGAACGCACACACCAGTTAGCCGTATTTACCGATATTACCGCTTCGGACACGCCGAGCGATATTTCTAAAAAAGTCATTCAATCCTCACAAATTATGTTGCAAAGCTTGATGAGTAAACTATCAGGGGAAGCACTGCAACAAGCTCTTGATATTATCGTAAATTCGAAAGCGCTTCACTTTTTTGGGCTTGGTTCCTCCGCAGTCATTGCGCTCGATGCCTACCACAAGTTCTTGAGAACCGCCATCCCCGTAAACTATGTTTCGGATTATCATATGCAGCTGATGCACACTTCCAAATTAACGGAAAATGATTGCGTCTTCCTTTTCTCTCACTCAGGAAAGACGGCAGAAACAATCAAGATAGCTGAGGTAGCTGCCCATAATAAAGCCAAGATCATCTGTCTGACAGGGAATCCGCCAGGCGCCTTGAACCGATTGAGTGATGTCAGTATCGTAGTCGAAACAGAAGAATCCATTTTCCAGTCCGAGGCACTTTCAGCCAGATTACTTTATATCACAGTAGTGGACATCATCTACTTATCGTATCTCTATCATGATGAGCATACAAATATAGAATCAATCGACACGATACGCGAAATTCTTTCGACAACAAAAATAGAGGTGGATAGATAATGCCCATTAAAGCGATCGTTTGCGACATGGATGGCACCTTATTGACTGCTGACCACGCCATCAGCTCCAAAACCCAGGAACTCCTCTTATCACTCCAGCAAAAAGGCATCACGCTGGTATTGGCCAGCGGGAGAAGTTACTTGCGTTTGATGCCGGATGCCCTAAAACTGAAGATGGATTCCCATCAAGGTTATTTGATCGATGTAAACGGCAGTTCCATTTATGATTTCCATTCTCAAACCAGGGAAAGATTGGGGATAATGGATTCAGAAGACATCCAAAGAGTCACATCCGTCTTCCGCACATTCAATGTTGAGATCCAATTCTCCCAGGATGCCGGCCTGTACACCTATTTGCCGGATTCACTGTATGCCTTAAAGAAGAAGATCCGCGGCGAAATGAGACTGCCCGACGATTATCCTTGGGCCAGCGGCATGTACAGTTGGTTATGCGATATGCGCGACGGCTATCCTGAACAAAAACTGATTCTTGATCTGAACGAAGCGCCAGCTTCTTGCAACAAAATTTCGATCAGCCAAGACCCGCATTTCATGGAGGCCGTGACGCAGTCGTTGCCTCATTTAGGGCTGCATGACGAGTACGAGCTGGTCTTTTCTGATGAACGGAAACTTGAAATCACCAAAAAAGGCATCAACAAAGGCAAAGCCTTGGATACCTTACTGGAAAAACTTGGTATTTCCAATGAAGAAGTGGCGGTTTTTGGTGATAGCGAAAATGACATCTCCATGCTTTCCGACAGACCCTATTCCTTCGCAATGGCTAACGCGTTGCCGAAAGCCAAGGGCGTGGCAAACTACACAACGCCTTCCAATGATGACGAAGGTGTCTATCATGGCTTGAATCAATTGATATCAGAAGGATTACTTTAAACGAGAGAACATAAAAAAGCCGTATACTTGCGAAATATCGCATGGTATACGGCTTTTTTTGCACCGAAATTGGCGCTTATGATATCAAAAATAGATTCTCCACAATCCAAACACCAGCACAAGCGCCAACAACAGCGTATGCCCTTTGATCTGCAGAAAGATGAGTGCGATGAATTCACGCAGAAACGCATAAGGCAGAAAATAAAGCGGCGTCCAGGCACCCAATCCGTCCGTTTCCAATCCCACCCGATGGGCATAGAGGCTGCTGCGGACAACATGGAAGTTGTTCGTGATGAAGAGGCACTTGTAGCTTTCTTTGTAGGCATCCATGATTCCCTTGGAGTAAAGAAAATTCTGGTACGTGTTGACGGACTGGTCTTCCTCAAGGATCACTTCTTCCGGGATGCCATTCTCGATCAGATAACGTTTCATGGCATACGCTTCGGAAAAAGGTTCATCCACCCCTTGCCCTCCACTCACAATCATCCGGCAGGGCCTCTTTTGCGTGCGCTCGGTCTGATGCCGGAAAAACCGGATTGCTCTGTCCAACCGTCTCTGCAGCAACGGGCTGATGCCTCCGCCCGGAAGCAACCCCGCTCCTAGGACAATGACAAAATCTTTATCGAGGGCAACCGGAATGAGGCCGTAAAAGGCTGTCGCGATAAAAAACAGGATCAGCACCACACCGAAATAGATGATGAAGTAGCCCATCAAGCGCATGAAGCGCCAAATCAGGTAATGATGGAACACAAAATAATTCAGCAGGAACAGCAGATCCATCAATAAAATGAAGGTACCCACCGCAACCAGCAGACCGTACCGTTTGGCCCAGCCCTCTTTTTTGAGCAACAGCACCCCATTGAAGACAAGCGCAAGGCCAAAAAACAGGAAAGCGAACGGTGAAATCAAGCCGAATAAAACACGGAAAAGCATCACCGCATAACGGATCCACGCCACTTGGGGCGAGTCGTTGCCCTGCAGCATTCCCACGAAAAGGAAAAGCAGCGACGCAACCAGCAAGTAGCTTTGGAATTGCCTGTTTCTCCCCATCGATCGGAGCTTCAGACCACCGCCAAACGAGAATGCGCTCAATAAATAGAATAGCAACGGTCATCCCTCCTGTTTAAAAGCCGTGGAAAGCTTGGTAAACTTCCTGTTTCTTCAGATCCCTGATTTTTGCAGTCTCTTTGATCGCATCTTTGGAAGAAAGCCCCTGTTCCGTCATCAACTTTTCCACCAATTCGGCGACGCTGAGGTCATCAAATGTCTGTTCAACAGGCATTTCCGGGTTATCATTGCCGGCTATCATCAGGCAGATTTCCCCTCTGATTTCCGTTTCTTCGGCCCAAGCAGCCAATTCTTCCGCCGAACCCCGGATGAACTCCTCAAAGCGTTTCGTCAATTCGCGGCAGATGACGACTTGGCGCTCCGCCCCCATCACGGTTGCGATATTTTTGAGCAGCTCCTTCAGCCGGTAAGGCGACTCATAGAAAATCATCGTCTCTTCCCTGTTCTTCAACGACTCCAACTGGGCAATTTGATCCTTCTTCTTGCGCTCCAGGAAGCCGAAAAAGTAAAACGGCTGCGGCGCCAATCCGGAAGCGATCAATGCGGTCACACCCGCATTGGCCCCAGGCAACGGCACAACTGGCACGTTTGCGTTGATGCAAGCGCGCACCAAATCATGGCCCGGGTCGCTGATCGAAGGCATCCCCGCATCGCTCACTTGGGCGATGGATTGCCCGCCAAGGAGTCTTTCCACCAATTGCGGAATGCGCTCTTGCGTATTGTGCTCGTGAAAGCTGATCTGGGGAGTATCCACTTCGAAATGCGTCAACAGTTTCCGCGTGTTGCGCGTGTCCTCAGCCGCAATCAGATCCACTTCGCGCAGTATCTTTATGGCACGGAAGGTCATATCTTCCAGATTGCCGATTGGAGTCGGCACTAAATAAAGCGTTCCGCTCTCGTGCTGTTCATAACTTTTTTGCAGTTGCATCTTTGTTCTCCTCTGATTTCGATTCATTTTGGTGGCTCTGGCGACCTGCTAAATCCCGCTCGGTTCCGAACCTGGCAGCTGGGTACAGCGCACCTTCAAAAAATTCTCTTTCTGCTTGCGGTTCAGCTTCTTGAATGCCGCCTCCGCTTTGGTCGCTTCCGTTCTGGTATTGAAGACTTCCTTATAGATCATTTGTACAGGGCGGCGGGCCTTGGTATATTTGCTGCCGATGCCTTTGTTGTGCTCCTGTTCGCGCCGAAGCGTGTCCGTCGTGTAGCCGGCATAAAAAGAGTCATCTCCGCAACGCAGCACATAAAAGTAGTGCTCACTGCTCGCCATAGAGGGCATCCCTTACCTGCTGGCTGTATTCCCCTTCTTCATTGTACACAACGAGCGGCGGCAGCACACGGAAGCCGTCTTCCTTGCCGTCCTTGATGCCTTCAATCAGGATCATGTTCGCTTCCTTATTCTGTTTCGGGTAGATGAACTGCAGTTTTTTCGGTGCGATCCGGTTGTTCCGCATCGTTTCCAGGATTTCCATCAAACGATCCGGCCGATGGACGAAATAAGCCTTGCCCTTCATCTTCAGCAGATGGCTCGTCTGTTTCATCAATTGGTCCAGCGTCAGATGGATTTCGTGCCGCGCAATCGCAAAAGCATCCAATTCGTTCGTGAAACTGGATTCGGTCAGCTTGAAGTAGGGCGGGTTGCAGGTGATGACGTCGACGGAATCCGGTTTGATGAAGCGGGTCACGTCGTTCACATCCGCGTGCAGGAAGGAGACCTTCTCCTCCAACTGGTTCAGCTGGACTGTCCTGCGGGCCATATCCACCAACCGGTCCTGCAGTTCCACCCCGACGATCGGGTTCTTGGTTTTTCCTGTCAGCAGGAACGAGACTGCCCCATTCCCGGCGCAGAGATCGACTATCTTTGCCGGCTTCACGCGCGGCAATTCCGCGAAATCCGCCAACAGTACCGCATCCAGTGAAAAAGAGAACACGGCTGAACTTTGGATGATCTGGATGTTTTCCCGTTTCAGCACATCCAACCGTTCGCCTTCCTTCAATACATTTTCCATTCCTATTCCCCTTTGTTTATATATCATCAAACATGCAGCAACTGAAATAAGCTTCAGCCCGCATAGCCATTGCATTTATCCTCAAAACAGAGGCCAGGACTTCTGTCCCCGCCTCTGCCTATTGTTCATCCATCATTTGTTGACAGTACCCGCAGCGCGGGACACTTCTCAGTTTTTCCGATCTCTTTCGCCGTAGATGACATCGATACAGAAAACACAGGGCTCATCATTCAGACGGCGGGAACCATAATAAACATTGCAGACATGAAAACCATCCTCGTACAGCTTCTGTAAATTCAGACGGGACTTCGACATTTCTGGCTCTTGCTTCTGCGCGTCCTCTTTTTCCTTCGTAAGGAAATCGATCCGATCACGCAGATGCTGGTTCTCGATTTGAAGATTTGCGTTCTCTTCTATCAGGTCATCCATCTTCTCTTGAATCTCTTTAACATCTGCTCCCATCGATGAAATACGGCTTTCCACCCGATGGAATTGGTCATACAAGGCACGTTTATCCATTTTATCCACTCGCATTTTCCATACTTATTTTTCAATCTTATCGTGCAGATCCTTAAATCCTATAATTCTGAACTGGCAAACTCAACCGTTTTATTATGCTCGAACAGACGCACTTTGACGACTTGACTGAGCACATTCAATTCCACAACTTTTCCCTTACCCTCGGGCGTCATCACTTCCTGCCCATAATCAGGCATCGCCTTTCTGAGGGAGACGTACGTATCGTTCTCATAATTCAGGCAGCACATCAAACGGCCGCACAAACCGGATATTTTGGTAGGGTTCAAGGACAAACCTTGATCCTTCGCCATCTTGATCGAAACCGGCACAAAGTCACCCAAGAAAGTCGAGCAGCACAGCGTTCTTCCGCAAGGTCCGATTCCTCCAAGAATCTTCGCCTCATCGCGGACACCAATCTGATGCAATTCGATTCTCGTACGGAAAATAGCCGCCAACTCGCGGACCAATTCCCGGAAATCGATCCGGCCTTCCGAACTGAAATGGAAAGTCAAACGACTGCGATCGAAAGTGTATTCCGCTTTGATCAGCTTCATCTCCAATTTCAGCTGTTTCATTTTCGTCTTGCATACGGCAAAGGCTTCTTTCGCCTCCGCGCGATTCTTTTCATCCTGCTCGAGATCTTTTTCGGTCGCAACGCGGATGATGTTTTTATGCGAAAGGATGCCGCCTTCTTCATTGCTTTTTTTATCGACAATGACGACTTGGCCAATATCGACAGCATTCCCATTATTTATGATCAATTTTTCGTCCATTCGGTACTTTGTCTGGCCTGCTTCATAATAAGAGATGGGCCCGACAGGCATAAAACGAACACCAATTACGTTTTTCATTTTCTTTCTCCTCCAGAAGCTTTATCTATAGGCTATTCCCGAGCGCGATTTCTTCCAGTACCCCTTGGAGCTGAACATTTGCTTCCAAATGTTTCTTTCCATTGAGGATATTTTCCATATGCCGGGTGATTTCCTGAGGATGCAGTTTTTCTGCAATGCGCTCGTACTCTTTTCCGTGATTTTTGTTGACGATAGCTTGCTTATTGCTGTACTTGGTATACAGTAAATCACGGTAATAGAATAATAGCAAGTCCAAAAAGAAGTGCCCATCATTTTTGTCCTTCAGACCGTCCATCAAGTCGGTCTGCACAAACACAAATGCTTGGGGATTTTTATCGGTCATCAGCTGGAACCAAGCCCATGTCCGCTTCTTGGATTCATGGAAGCTTTCCTCTTGGTTCAGCAACAAGGCTGCTTCTTGGTTATTGGTGATGGCCGCCAACAACGCTGCATTTTCATGCTGTATCCCTTGCGCCTCCAGGGTTTCTCCCAAGGCCTGCTTATTGATGACCTGGAAATGGACGATTTGGCAACGCGAGCGGATGGTCGGCAGGATATTTTCCTTGGCCGTGGTCATCAGAATCAGGTACGTATCTTTCTGCGGCTCCTCCAAGAACGTCAACAGACTGTTCGAAGCGCTGACCGTCATTTTTTCGGCGTCATAAATCAGATAGACCTTGCGGCTGCCTTCCATCCCGCTTTTGGAAAGCTCGGCCTTCAGTTCGCGTACTTGGTTGACTTTGATGGTGTTGCCATCCGGCCTGATTTCCGTCATATCGGGAAATTCGCCCGCCGCAATCCGCAGGCAATGATTGCAGTGCCCGCAAGGCTGATCATCCTGCAACTCCTCGCAAAAGAGCATCTGAGTTATCCAACGCGCCAATTCTTCTTTGCCGGTTCCCTGCGCTCCTTCAAATAAGTAGGCGTGGACCAGTCGTTTCTCACGAATCGTACGTTGGAACCTTTCGAGCAGTTCCGGCTGTTGCCTCATCAAAAGCTGTGTCACACCATCCATCCTTTCCTTCGTCATCAGAATCTGTAAAAACTATCTACCGGTAAAACAAACACGGTCGCTCCGCCTACATGCACTTCCATCGGATAGGCGATCGCATTGTCCAACGGCACATCCATGCTTACTGGCGTCGCTACGAACTGCTCGCGCGCTTCACAATTGGTTTTGATGATGCTCAATACTTCATCGACCCGTTCGTCGTCCACACCGATCATGAAGGTGGTATTGCCTGCGCGCAGAAAACCGCCTGTAGAAGGCAATTTTGTAGCGCGGACGTTCGCTTCCACCAACTCATCGGACAGGATAGCACTGTCTTTATCTTGAATTATAGCCATAATTAATTTCATAACAAATCCCCACTTTCTGTATGTTGAAAAGGTCGATCAGTGATGTTTGGCAAATGATCTTGCTTTAAAAATAGGTTGGATATCTGTTTTTGATGATGTGATAGCATGCTTCTGCTACCTCTTCACGGCTCATCGTCCCATCGACGACCACTATCCGTTCCGGATTAGCCTTCGCCAATAGCAGATAGCCAACTCGGACTTTTTCATGGAAATCGAGCTTTTCCTGGTCCAAACGATTATATTCCCGTTCGTCCAAGTTCGCATGGATCCTTTGAATGCCTACTTCCGCCGGGACATCGATGTACAAAGTCACATCCGGTTCGAGGCCTTCTGTTGCGAATTGGTTGATTTCGCGGATACCCTCTTCACCGATGCCTCTTGCGTAGCCTTGATAAGCGATTGAACTATCGACAAAACGATCACAAAAAATGACGTCTCCACTTTCCAAAACGGGCAACACCTTTTCGATCAGATGCTGGCGGCGGCTTGCCGCATACAATAAAGCTTCTGTCCTAGAATCCATGTCCGTATGCGAAGGATCCAGTATCAACGAGCGGATCTTTTCCGCGATCGGGCTTCCACCCGGTTCTCTCGTCGCTACTACTTTACGGTTCATCTCTTGTTGCAGACGTGGCACTACTTGCTGCAACGCTGTTGTCTTCCCTGAGCCATCCGGCCCTTCGATTGTGATGAAAATCCCTCTCACTTTGCACACTCCTACGATTCTAATACTTCCATTATACGCTAAATGAAAGTTTTTTTATACAGATGAAACCGATATAGCTTTGTCAATTTTGCAACAATTAATTGCCGTAGTCGGCTTTTTCCGAAAACAGAACAAGTAAACTCCTGTCACCAAAAAACCCCGTTTTGCTTACAATAATGAAACCATTGCTCCAATAAAAACACAAAATAAAAAAGAGTAGCTGAGAATCTGCATTTGCAGATCCAACTACTCCTTTATATACCGTGTCCTTGTTCGATTCTAGAATGCTTTAAGGACGCGGTTTTCAATACAACTACTGCACATACAGGAAAAATTATAAAAGTTACAATTGCTGCATTTATATGCAGCAGATTACTGATAAATCCTGACAGCAGCGGCGAAATGAAGGAAGCCAAACCCATATAAAAGCTTATTGATAATAATTGACCCGTAGATAACAACTTCTCCGGTGTAACTTTATGAATCATCATCCGGCTTCCGAGACTAAATAAAGGTACCGTAAAAATTTGCAGAAAACTTGCCACCACGAGTATCTCCACGTTAGCGGCAAAATAATAGATTCCAAACTGGACAAATAAGGCAAAGCAGGCCAGATAGATGAGCATTTCATTTTTTACTTTCCTACTGAAGCGATTTAACAAAAAATAGGCTGGTACTTCACAAAACGACTGAATCGCCCATTTCATTCCCACAAAACGGTAACCTGTCGGAAACGACAGTATTTTATCGATGATCAATGTGTTGTTAGCCACTATTGTCAGATAAATCAGAAAGAAAACAAATGTAAAAGCAACGTACTGATTGTTCCGGACAAGTTTTATGACATCTTCTTTGCTGATTTCCGCCGAATGAATTTCATTCCTCACATCGTCTTCTTTAATCCTGGATGATAGAAAAAGAAGCAACAAAGCAATTCCGCTGATGATATACGCCAGCATCGCAAAGTGTGTTCCTGATACAAGCAGAGGCAAGAGTATGCTGCTTATTCCCCAACCAAGAGACCCCACCGCTTTAATACCAGAGAACTGGCTTCGTGCATTTTTGTTGCTGATGACCCAGTTATCAACGACCGCTGCGGATGTGTTGCATAAGCCACCTGCTAAGGCCAACAAAACGAGATGCAAAAAGAAAATACGTTTTGTGATAAGGAAAAACAGGGACGCAAATATTGCCAGGCCAACGATGACCGCTACATAAAACATTTTGACGCGCCTCTTTTTATCGCACAAATAGCCAACATAAACTTGAAAAAAGATGGTTGTAAAACTGTACGAAGCCAACAACCAGCCTCTTTGAATGGAATCATATCCAAGATGCGTCAAATACGGCACAATCTGGGTCATCAAGCCTGCCATTAATATGTATTGGGACAGATAGATGCCTCTGAAATAGTTGATTAATTTCATTTTACTCCACTTTTCAAAACAGGCCTGAGCATAATTGCTCAGGCCCTCTTATTTTATATACACGCTGGATTAGCCGGGTTAAAAAAATGATCAGCCTACTTCAATTCCGGCCAGAACCCTTTATTGGCTGTGATCAAGTCATCCAAAATGTTTTTTGCAACATCTATGCTTGGGACTGTTTTATTCATTGCCAAAGACTGCCAAAGCTTCAAGTAAGAACCTTGTTCCCATGCATCCACTGCGAGTTTCTCCGAAGCGATCTGCTGTTCCATCAGCCCTTTTTGAAATGTTGGGATATCCCCCATTGAAATTGGTTCGTAACCGTCTTTACCCACGATACAAGGCAGTTCGACCATAGCGTCATAGGCAAAGTTGGCAATCGCTCCTCGATTTTCGGTAATCAGAATCATGCGTTCTTTTGTGTTAAAGGTTAAGGCACACGCTAAATCTGTAATGAACGAAGCATGTTCATTTGATTTGAAGGAGGTATCCTGGGCAGTACCATTTTCAGTTATACGTCTGCATTCACCGAATACATCCTTTTCACGGCCATCAATAATTTCATTGGCACGTGTATACTCCTTATTTGCATGTTCAACGGTTGAATCAGCCATCAAATAGTATTTCAAATAAGTGTTTGGCAGGAACTCCGGTTCGATTTCATGCAGTTCTTTCGCGGCCCGCATGGTTTCTAACCAGCTTTCTTCCTTATGCTGACCTTTTTGAGTATTTTCGGTGTAGCCTTGTCTTTTTACGTGGTCGCTTATTTTTGGCATTAGATCCATACCCTCATGGTCCACGATTTTTGTCCACCATCCGAAGTGGTTTAGACCAAAGTAGGAAGTTTCAAAGTCTTTTCGATCCTTCAATCCGATCACTCTAGCCATGATGTCTTCCAAACAGACTGGCATATCACAAATATTGATGATCCGTGAATTGGGTCTAAATCGTCTCGTTCCTTCAGCTACGATTGCAGCGGGATTTGAATAATTTAACATCCAAGCATCAGGAGAATATTTTTCCATGTAATCAACAAGCTCAATTATCGGCCCAAGGGATCTTAAGCCATACGCGATTCCACCAGGACCACACGTTTCCTGCCCAACAACGCCGTGCTTAAATGGTATTTTTTCATCTTGTTCCCGTAAGGCATATTTCCCCACTCTCAGTTGTGCCATTACAATATCAACATCCGTAAAAGCTTCTTCTGGATCTGTCGTATAGGAAAACTCAACTCCGGGAGCTCTTTCATTTATAATAATTTTACATGCTTCCGCTACTGTTTTTTGTCTTTCTTCATCATTATCGTAAAGCTTCAGTTTTCTTAGCGGTAATTTATCCAAGCTTTCCAACAACATTACTACTAGCGCGGGAGTGTATGTACTCCCTCCACCTGCGATCAAAATTGAACTTTCTTTTTTCGACATATTCCGTTACTCCTCGTTGTATAATAAATTTTCAAATGACTCTCGCACCATCGGAACTGTCAGTCCGACAATTACTTGAATTGCACCTTTTCCGTCATTCACTAAACCATGTGCACCGGTCTGTTGGAATTCTTGTACTGTCGCCACTTTTTTAGGATCTTTGACTGTCAATCTTAAGCGAGTAGAACAATTCGTGACTTCCACCACGTTGTCTTTTCCGCCCAACAATTCTAAATAAGAGGCTGCTTGGTGCGAATGTCTGCTGCCTTTTTCTTCCTTCTTTAGCAAGTAATCTTTTTTGGTATAGAGTTGCCCGACTTCTGCTGTCTCTTCTCGTCCCGGTGTCTTCAGATCGAATTTTTTGATCATAAAGGTGAAGGTTAAATACCAAATGACTGAAAAGAGTAAGCCGATTAAAATCTGAGCGATATAGGTATTCCCGTGAAATTTCCACAGGGGTAGCCAATTAAGCGTTGTGAAATTGATGATTCCGCCACCAAAATCCCCTACAACACCTAAAGCAAATGCGGAAGTGGCTAAAGTTGCTGATAATAAAGCATGGATCAAAAATAATGAAGGCGCCAAGAATAGGAACGTAAACTCAATCGGTTCGGTGATACCTGTCAATATAGCGGTTAAAGCTGCTGGCACCATAAGCGCGATTACGTTTTTCCGCTTCTCAGGTTTAGCCGCTTTGATGATAGCTGCGCTTAATCCGATTGATCCGAATATTTTCGACATCCCGGATAGTGCAAATCCGCCCATTGGGTACATTTCTTTTAGGCTTTGAGCGGATGTTTGAAACTCTCCAATATGTGATGCCCAGTATGCAGCCATTCCCCCTTGAACTACTGCGTTATCATAGGCAAACGGGGAATAGATAAAATGATGCATTCCCGTCGGTATCAATATTTTTTCAAGGAATGAGTATACCCAAACACCGAGATTGCCTGAATTAATGAAAAATCCTTGTAAGGATCTCACGCCTTCCTGTATGACTGGCCAAACAAAAGCCATCAGGACGGCTACCGGAATCATGGCAAAAAATGCAAGCATCGTTACAAAAACAGAACCGCTGAATATGGATAGGACTTCTGGCAAAGGCTGTTCAAAATATTTATTATGTAAATACACAGTAATTCCGGATACTAACAAGGCTCCTACCATACCTGTATCCAGACTTTTGATACCGGCAATCATGGCCAGACCACTTGATCCGCCCACATCCTGCATAATGTCCGCCATGAATGTGGTTGGCCAATACGTCAGTAACGCGTTGATAAAATAATTAAATGTCAAATAGGCAACCAAAGCTTCCATTGCGGCTCTTCCGGAATGCTTTTTCGCGAGTCCGATAGGCAAGCCTACTACAAATAAAAGTGGCAATTGGAAAAAGACTGTCCATCCGCCCGCCGCGATAAGATTCCAGAATTTCCACCAAAATGTTCCCTCGTGGGCGATTTGGCCCATGATTTGTTCATTTTGGAACAAAATCGCCAATCCAACAATGACACCAGAAAAAGAAAAAAGCATAACTGGAGCTAGCATAGCTCCCCCAAATCGCTGAACTTTCTTCATCATAAAATGAAGTTCACCACCATCTTCTTATTTTTAAATAAAGCGCTTTATTTACAAGTAGTTTAACAGTTCACTCCATATATAGTAAGGGGTTGCAACGAAATAGGAGGACTTCACAGTATATAAATTTTTATCACAAAACAGTGTGACTATTCACATCGTCCTGCTTGTAAAACGCTTACTCAATCGTTATACTTGGTTCTGTAACAGAAGGAGGGGCTCCATTGCTAGAAGAAAAAATCAATGAAGTTTTTGACGAATTGTCCGAAACAGATCACTCGATTTGGGCTTATGTTTTGAAAAATAAAAATGCAGTACGTACCATGACCATAAATGATGTAGCAAGTGCCTGCAGCGTTTCGAGAACCACCATCATGAGGTTTAGTCAAAAATTAGGATTTTCTGGTTTTTCCGAATTCAAGTATGCACTCAAACAGGAAACAGATTCCGTCTCGTCAATTTTTTCTCAGTCTGAAGATATCATTTTAGAAAATCATACATTTACAATCAACAATTTAAAGCAGAAAGATTTTTCTGCTATATGTGAACTCATCTCAACAGCGGGCCGAATCTTCATTTACGGTTCAGGAGACATCCAAAAACTAGTTTGCAATTATATAAAAATGCTTTTCTTGCATAGTGGTGTCCTCGTTTATAATTTTGATGCTATCTACATTAACGAGGAATTCTACAATTTGATAACCGAAGATGATGTCGTTATATTAATCACTTTGAGTGGGGATTCAGAATCGATCGAAAAGATAGCTAAGAAACTGAAAAACAGAAATGTAAAAACAATTGCGATCACAAAGTTAAAAAACTCACCCATGACAAAATTGAGCACAGAAAATATTTACATTTACAATTCGAAAGTGCCCTTGACCGCTGATCCTAATAATCTTTTTGAATCAACCTCCATTCTCTTTTTTGTAGCTGAATTTTTATTGATAAAATATAATCAATGGCAACAAAACGCACTCATCTGATCGCATACTTTCAAGTAGGCCAATTAATGCTCTCATACTAAAATGGACCATGTAGACAGACACTGTTTTTTAGCGTCTGTCCACATGGTCCATTATTTATAGAACTTTTTTTATCTTGCATCATACTCTCATCTGCGTTTCGTACAGCGTCGTGTAGATGCCGCCTTTTTTGACGAGTATTTCATGGTTCCCTCGTTCAATGATTTTGCCTTTCTCCAGCACCAAGATTTCATCAGCCGACAGGATTGTCGAAAGACGGTGCGCAATGATCAGGCTCGTACTTTTGGCGAGGATCGGCGCTATCGCTTCCTGGATGGCATGCTCCGATATGGAGTCCAAGGAGGAAGTCGCTTCGTCGAAGATGATCAGCCCCGGTTTCCGGAGGATGATCCGTGCGATTGAAAGCCGCTGCTTTTCGCCGCCGGAAAGCTTCATGCCGCGATTGCCCACGATGGTGTCGTAGCCTTTCGGCAAGCCGCTGATGAACTCGTGGATATTGGCTTCACTGCAAGCTTTCTCGATTTCGGCCTGCGTGGCGTCGGCTTTGGCATACAGCAGATTCTCTTTGATTGTGCCGTTGAACAAGTACGTGTCCTGCGTCACCACTCCGATGTGTTGGCGGAGATAGGCCAGATCGAGTTTGCGGATGTCGACGCCGTCCAACAGGATCCTTCCGCCCGTCACATCATAGAGGCGCGGAATCAGGTTGATGATGGTGGACTTGCCCGCTCCCGAAGGCCCGACGATGGCAACGGACGATCCCGGCTTCAGTTCGAAGCTGACGTTATTCAAAATCGGCTGTTCCGAATCATAATGGAAGGAAACCTCTTCAAAAACCAACTCGCCTGTAAACGACTCTGGCTTGATCGCCTCCGGATCATTGTCGATTTCCACAGGCAGATCGAAATACTCGAAAATGCGGTCGAAAAGCGCCATCGAACGGATCATATCGACCTGGATATTCAGCAAGGAATTGACCGGCCCATACATCCTGCCCAGGAGCGCCACCATCACGGTGATGTCTCCGATCGTCAGATCCGTATTGCCGTATTCGATGATGAGAATTCCGCCGACCAGATAGATCAACATCGGGCCGATGTTCGTGAAGACGTTGATCACGACCCGGAACCATTTGCCCGCCATACTTTCCTTGATGTTCAAGCGGATCATCTGCTTGTTGGCTTCCTGATAGCGGTCGAACTCGTAGTTTTCCGTCACGAAAAGCTTCGAAAGCAATTGCCCGCTGACACTGAGGGTTTCATTCAAGATTTGGTTGATGTCGTCATTGTGCTTCCGCGAAGCCAAAGTGATTTCCCAACGCCTTTTGCCGACACGCTTCGTCGGCAGGATGAACAACGGCACGACCACGATTCCGATTGTCGCAAGCAAAGGGCTTTTCGTGTACATCGTGACAAGCGCAACCGTCAACGTCGCAAAATTCTGCAGGATGCTCGTCCAAGTACCCGTCAGCACACTCTGCACGCCGCCGATATCGCTGGTCATGCGGGTGATGATGTCGCCCTGCTTGCTGGTCGTGAAGAACCGGTGCGACATCCGCTGCAGATGGCTATACATCTTATTGCGCATATCATAGGTGATGTTTTCCGCCATCCAGACATTGACATAACTCTCCACGACACTGATCAGATTGGCGATGATCAACACCCCGAACGAGAGGCCGATCAGACGAATCAGCACAGGCATGTCCTGCTGCAGCAGGCCTTCGTCGATGATGCGTCCGGTCAAGATCGTCGGAAACACGCCGAATACCGATGAGGTGATGATCGCCAACACGGAAACGATGAGCTGCTTCCAATAAGGGATGAGATAACTGAACATCCGCTTCAGCAACTGTGATGTGATTTTAGGGCTATTCTGTTTTTCCTCGTCCGTCAGGAAACCTCCGCGGCCGCCTTTGAACCCGTTGCCGCCCATTATTGCTCACCCGCTTTGTTTCTGAAGTCCTCCAAGGATTTTGTCAGTTTTTCGCACAGCGCAACAAATTGTTCCTGCTCATCCAGCGTCAAGCTTTGATTGATGTGCTCCCTTTCCGTTTGGCGCACTGCCTTCATTTTTTTCAATAAAACATACCCCTTTTCCTGGATAAAAATCCTGTTCCTGCGCTGATCGGCCGGGTCTGGCTGGCGCGTCAAGATCCCATCAGCCTCCAGCCGGTTCAGCATCTCCGTCAAGGAAGCCGGCCGGATCCCCATCCGGTCCGCCAATTCCCGCGAACTCATCCCGTCGTTTTCCTGCAGTATCCGCAAAAGCTTTCCTGCTCCGCGCGATTCGTGTTTGGCAGGGTTCTCCTTGCGCCGCAGCGTGCGCATCAGCTTCATCGCGCTGCCGATGACATCTTTATTTTGTTCTTCCATAATGATTTCCTCCTCCAGATGGTTAGGTACCTATCTATTCTTGTGTATTATATTAGGTACCTAACTAATTTGCAACAAAAATGCCTCAGACTCTCCTTGAACGCAAAAAACCAGACCGCCGCCGGTCCGGTTCTTTATCATTCCGAATGGAAAATGTCTTCTACGCGGTTCGTGCGCTTGCGCCAACGGAATTGCTTGGCCTTTTTCGGCGCGGAAATGTCCGCTTGGAGCTGTCTTTCTTTAGCTTCACGCAGCAGGAACAGATATTTCGCTTCCGCTATCTTCTCGAAGATACGCAATTCTTCCGGCAAATCATAGGCATTCTGCTGCAGTTGGGCCAAGGTGGTGTAGTGTTGATGGACATCGCTGATCAAGTCGACCAGTTTTTCGTCATATTTCTGCTTTAAGTGCCCTTGCTTCTTGTTTGTGATATTCAAATGGAATGCCATTTTGGCTCAGTTCCCCCCGTTGTTCCTTCCCTTGTTACAGTTCTCGGCGTCCATCGATGGCACGGAAGAGGGTCATCTCGTCCGCGTATTCAATGTCGCTGCCGACCGCCAACCCGTAAGCCAGACGCGTCACTTTGATGCCCGCAGGCTTGATCAGGCGCGAAAGGTACATCGCCGTCGCTTCCCCTTCGGCTGTCGCATTCGTCGCGATGATGATTTCCTTGACGGTTTCGTCCTGCAGCCGTTTGATCAGGCTGGCGATGTTCAGATCTTCCGGTCCGGTCCCTTCCATCGGCGAAAGGACGCCATTCAACACATGGTACAAGCCGTGGTATTCGCGGATTTTCTCCATCGACATGATGTCGCGGGGATTTTCGACCACCAGGATGATGGACAAGTCCCGCGTATTGTCCGAACAGATGTTGCATGGATCGGATTCGGTGATATTACCGCAGATGGCGCACTGGTGTAAATCCCTTTTGGAACGGATCAGCGCATCCGCGAACGCCAACACAGCCTCCTCGTCCATATCCAGACAGAAAAAGGCCAACCGGGCAGCCGTTTTTTGCCCGATGCCCGGCAGTTTCATGAAACTTTCGATTAATTTCGCTATCGGTTCTGGGTATTGCATTTCAGTAAAATCCCCTTTTCTTCTTTCAAAAGAAAGGAGGCTGGGACTAAAGTCAACACTGCCCGACTTGTCTCACCCTCGCTCCCCTCATTCATTTCGTTTATTGCCTGTAGCCTGGCTTAGAAGCCCGGAATCGCACTGGCAAACTTGCCCAACTTCGCTTTCGTTGCTTCATCGATCTTGCTTAGTACATCATTAGTCGCCATCAGGATCAGATCTTGCAGCATTTCCACATCTTCTGGATCGACCGCTTCAGGTGCGATGACAACATCGGTCACCTTCTTGTTGCCGGTCATCGTGATTTTGACCAAATCATTGGATGCCGCACCGACAAACTCCGTTATATTGAGCTCTGCTTGTGTCTGCTCCATTTCTTTCTGCATTTTTTGCATTTGTTTCATCATGCCTTGCATATTTCCCATTCCGCCTCGCATTGTATGACTCCCTCTCTGTTTGTGTACTATAGTTTATTGTATTTATTTCCCTTTACTGCTTGATTGCTTCCGTCAGTCCTCGACGACAGTCACGACTTCGTCTCCGAAAAGGCTCAGCGCCTGATCGACGACTTCCTGTTCCTTTTGTTCCTCGATCACGATCGGATCGGTCTCGACCGAAAAATCATCGGCGAAATTCCCGGGGTGATAGTCGCCGCGGTAACCGTCTTCCATTTCCGGCATCGGTGGTTCCGGCGGCAGATCCAGATCGACTGACTTATCCTTATCGGCTGTTGCCGAAGCCTGCTGTTTAGGGGCAGCCGATGGTGCCACCGCCTGTTTTGGCGCGGCTTTTTTCGGTTCACCAACGGATTCAGCAGCCGGGCTGTCGTTCCGGTTCTGGATATAGTTGCGTCGTACCGATGTCCATTGCTCTTCCGTCAAGCACACCAATTCGCCGGGACGCTGCAGCATCCGCTGCGTTGCCGCATCCACGGCCGCCTGCAGCTCACCATCCTCCGTCGCCTTTTGGCAAAGGATATCATACTGGAAGGACAGGATGAAACTGGTCGGACTCGCCGCCACCGGATTGGCCTGCTTCAGCACGGCACGCTGGGTGACCGAGAGCACGTCCAGGATATCCGTCCAGAAATCCCGGACCCGGGCAAGATCCTGCTTCGTAGCCTCGCCCAAAATCTGGTAAGTCCGCCCCATATTTGGTTTGAATCCGACTGACGTGTTCGACGAACGAGCCGATTCTTTTTTGGCTGCTGCCGCTTTAGCACCTTCCTGGGAAACGGTAAGATTCCCGGAAGCGATCAGTTCCTGCAGCTTCGCAAGTTCTTTTTTGACGAGCTCCAATTCGTGCGCCAGCTTTTGGATTTCTCCGTTCGGCGCAGCTTGTGCGCTCGGAGCTGCCGCCTGTGCGTGCGCCTTGGATTGGGACAGCTTCACCGCCAACACTTCCAGATAGATATCCGGTTGCGTCGAGAAGCGCATCTCCCCTTGGGTCTCGTTGAAGGCTTCGATCATCTCGTAGAGGAACGTTGCCGGCGCCTCTTGCGAGAAAGTCTGGAAAGCCTCGCTGTATTGTTGCGTATTGTCCGCAAAGACCTTGCCTTTTGTCTGCTGATAGACCAGTACATCCCGCGCAAACAGGATCATCTCCTCAAGGAAACGGCCGGCTTCTTTACCTGCACTCAGGATTTCCTGCAACAGTTGCAGCGCCGATTCCGTCTCTTCATGCAGCAATGCACTCGAGAAGGAGATCATCATTTCTTCCGTCAGACTGCCGGAAACTTTTACCGCATTTTCGAAAGTGACCGCATCCGAACCGTAGGAAATGATCTGATCGAGCAAGCTGAGCGCATCCCGCATCCCGCCGTTCGCGGAGCGCGCGATGACATGCAGCGCCTGATCATCATAACCGATCTTCTCCTCCTGCAGGATATAGGCCATCCGGTTGATGATGTCCTGATAGGAAATCCGTTTGAAGTCGAACCGTTGCGTCCTGGAAATGATCGTCAACGGAATCTTGTGCGGCTCCGTCGTCGCCAAAATAAAGATGACATTTTCAGGCGGCTCCTCCAGCGTCTTCAGGAGCGCGTTGAAAGCACCTGTCGAGAGCATGTGCACCTCATCGATGATGTAGACTTTGTAGTCGGCTTGGGTCGGCGCATAACGCGCTTTGTCGCGGATATCCCGGATTTCCTCCACGCCGTTGTTGCTGGCGGCATCGATCTCAATGACGTCGTTCAAGCGTCCTTCGGTGATTGCCTTGCACGTTTCACATTCGTTGCACGGCTCCCCGTCGACGCGATGATGACAGTTGATGGCTTTCGCAAAAATCTTGGCTGCACTCGTCTTACCCGTTCCGCGTGGTCCGGTAAAAAGGTAAGCATGGCTCGTTTTCCCCTGTATTAAGGCATTCTTCAGCGTCTGCGTGACCGCTTCCTGACCTGCGATGTCTCCGAACCGCTGCGGGCGCCAAACCCGATATAGTGCTTGATAGCTCATCCTTTTCCCTCTTTCACTTTTGCTTCGTCCATCTATTATAAGGGAAAAACAGTAAAATAGAAAGGCATCGCTCTGTGGCTTTCCTGCTTAATATAAGCTTGTATTATGCTTAGTTTGGAGGACATTCAGCTCAGATAAAATGATGAAATAATAACAGTTGACAAAAAGTAAGCTAGGCATTATAGTAAATCTATCGAATAGTTCGAATTCGTATTAATTAAATTTGTGATACTATTCCGGCAAAACTGAACTTCAAATAAAAACGACAATAAAGGGGAAAATTAACATGACAGCATTTTGGGATTTGGGCAAGGTTGCCTTGAAAGTCAATGATCTGAAGAAAATGACGCAATTCTATCAGGAAGCGCTGGGATTGGATTTAATGGAAGAAAAGGAAAATTCGGTTGTATTGGGAGTTGCCGCGGACAACACGCCATTGGTCGAATTGATTGGGCTCAAATCTCCGGTTGCCCGCAAAAGAACGACCGGACTTTTCCATTTGGCGATTCTTTTGCCGACTCGAGCAGACTTGGGATCCATCCTCTATCATTTGCTGACGAAGAAATACGGCATTGATGGCGCGAGTGATCACGGCTACAGCGAAGCCATTTACTTCAACGATCCGGAAGGCAACGGCATCGAAATCTACCGTGATAAAGAGATGTCGGCTTGGGATGTCCGTCCTGATGGCAAAATCGAAGGCGTTACGGAAGCGATGGACGCTGATGGCGTAATCGGTGCGATGGTCAAAATTTATGATGGCATCCCTTCCGGTTCAATAATGGGACACGTCCATTTGACCGTTCATGATCTGGTCGAAACCCAACAATTTTACGAAAACGTGCTCGGCATCTCATTGAAGTCGGACTTTTTTGGACAAGCAAAATTCTTCGCAGCCGGAAACTACCACCACCACATCGGTTCGAACATGTGGGCTGGAAAACATCTGCCGACCGCTGAAGCTAATCAACCAGGTTTGGCGTACTTCACTTGGGTGGTTGCTGATGGTGCTGCCTATGAAGCGCTGAAAGGCAGACTTGTTCACGGAGAGATTTCGTTTGAAGAAGCGAACAACACACTTATATTCAAAGACAACAGCGGCATCGAGATCCACGCTGTCATCCACCAAGGAGAATAATTAAATTATCATTCAAAAAGCGTAACCGGCGACAAATCCCTGCCGGTTACGCTTTTTAAATCCCTCCCAAAATATAACCTATCAAGTAAGCAGAAACAGCTGCTAAACCGCCTATAACCAGCATTTCCAGTCCGGACCTCAGCCAGTTTGATTGGGTAATGAGAGATTTCAATGCGCCTAACAGAAACAATGTCACGCCGGTCAGAACAGAAGCAACTAAAAAAACATTATCATTCAAAACCGGTATGAACATAGAAAGAACATAAACTAAAAGCGGAGTCATTCCAAAAATAAAGAAAGAAAAGAAGGTTACAACAGCATTTTTCAGCGGTCCTTCCTGGACCTCATCACTGCCATGTCCATTTGTCATCCTTTGATCAACAAAAGATGTTTCATATTTGGCTAACGTATAGGCTATGGATTGAGCATCTTTAGTTGACATGCCTTGGTTCTCATAGGCATTCACCAAACTTTCTATTTCATCGTCAATGTTTTCAACCACTTCTCGGCTTTTTTGTTTTTTGAGGCCTAGATTGTACTCATTTTCGGATTTAGAAGAAAGATAGTCACCTACAGCCATTGAAAAACCGTCAGCCAATAGGTTAGAAAAACCGAGAATGATAACCACCTTCATAGCCAGCGACGCGCCCGCAACACCTGAGACTACGGCAAATGTCGTAACAATCCCGTCCAACCCACCATAGACTATACTTTTGATGTATTTTCCGCCTTTGAATTTTTTCTGTTCTTCCTTTACCAAAGGATTTCCCATAACTCACTCACCCCCTTCAGAAACAGAAAATAACGATAGTATTATAGACTAAATGAACAGTCATACTACTATCGTTATTTAAAATATTCCATGCTAGCCTGCCTCTTGATTATTGGCCAAGTTTACTTTCTCATCGATTTCATAATAAGGGAAACGATGAGGATCAGGATGATGGCTCCTATTAATGCAGGTGCGATGTAGAATCCTCCGATTGCAGGTCCCCAAGCTCCAAATAATGTTACTCCTAACCATGAACCAACGAAACCCGCAATGATATTTCCGATAATGCCACCAGGAACATTTTTACCCAAAAAAGCTCCAGCGAGTGCGCCTAAGACACCACCGACAATTAGAGACCAAAGAAAGTCCATTTTTTACTCCTCCTTCTTATAAAGAAGCCTGCAGTAACCATGTGTCTATACCTTGCTCGTTACACTGTAATTATATAAGGAATGACCTATATTATAAAGTATTTGCACTCGAAGCGAGATGGTTTAAAAGGGAACCTTGAATTTACCAAATAATGGTCTTACAACAATATAAAAAAAACTCCCGAATAATGGATTCGGGAGTTTTTGGGGTTCTATAATAAATGGTGTTGATGAAGTAAATTTCATCAACGCCTTTTTT
>NZ_PXZT01000022.1 GCF_003008695.1 Trichococcus alkaliphilus | reverse complement strand
GACACCGCCCTTTCACGGCGGTAACACGGGTTCGATTCCCGTACGGATCATTGTCATGGCCTTTGGGTCATAATATTATTATCGCGGGGTGGAGCAGTTGGCAGCTCGCCGGGCTCATAACCCGGAGGTCACAGGTTCAAGTCCTGTCCCCGCAATTGGATGCAAGTCCACAGTGTTACTTTTTTAACGCATGGTTCCGTGGTGTAGGGGTCAACATGCCTGCCTGTCACGCAGGAGATCGCGGGTTCAAATCCCGTCGGAGCCGCCATGCGGGTGTAGTTTAGTGGTAAAACCCCAGCCTTCCAAGCTGATGTCGGGAGTTCGATTCTCCTCACCCGCTTTTTTTAAGAAGGGCCTATAGCTCAGCTGGTTAGAGCGCACGCCTGATAAGCGTGAGGTCGATGGTTCGAGTCCATTTAGGCCCATTTTTGCTATCTTTATGGTCCGTTGGTCAAGCGGTTAAGACACCGCCCTTTCACGGCGGTAACACGGGTTCGATTCCCGTACGGATCATTGTTTCCAGCATTATGGAGGTTTAGCTCAGCTGGGAGAGCGTCTGCCTTACAAGCAGAATGTCGGCGGTTCGATCCCGTCAACCTCCATTGCATTATTTATTTTCAATCTTATGGTCCGTTGGTCAAGCGGTTAAGACACCGCCCTTTCACGGCGGTAACACGGGTTCGATTCCCGTACGGATCATTGTCATGGCCTTTGGGTCATAATATTATTATCGCGGGGTGGAGCAGTTGGCAGCTCGCCGGGCTCATAACCCGGAGGTCACAGGTTCAAGTCCTGTCCCCGCAATTGATTCTGATTTCAGTTGAATGAGGATCTAATATCGCGAATCCGATTCGCGTCATGCGCTTTTGTAGGGCCTATAGCTCAGCTGGTTAGAGCGCACGCCTGATAAGCGTGAGGTCGATGGTTCGAGTCCATTTAGGCCCATTTTTGCTATCTTTATGGTCCGTTGGTCAAGCGGTTAAGACACCGCCCTTTCACGGCGGTAACACGGGTTCGATTCCCGTACGGATCATCATTGCAAAGCACTCTTTTGAGTGCTTTTTTCTTATACGTAAACAGGCAGCTGCACCAGTCGATTGACCGGTGCAACTGCCTGTTTCTGTTATACCAAAAATAGTAAGGAATAGCCCATTGTGAAAAGAAAACTGTAGTTGGCCAGATATTGTTCAATTCTGAGGGTGACTTGAAATCTTCGCTTGAATAAAGGAAAGACCAGTAGAGCGGACAAGCCGAATAAGATGATGGCCCATAGCGAGCTGCTGAGATTCAATATTTGCAAGATTGCTGTCGTATAGGCAAGCAGGAAGGAAGTCATTTTCAAAGATTTTGAGTGTTTCATCAGCAATTGTTGATAATAAGTCATTGGGCGATCGCTGCCCGCAGTATTCTTGATCTGAATCTGTATCAAACCAAAGATATGGAATAGGATCAATGGAAACAATTCGTATTGCAGCTGAAGTGGAATAAAGTTTGCCTGCGAGAAGAAGGCTATGGACGAAAGGATTAGTACTTTGAAGAAAGGTCTAAGCAATATCTCGTAAAAAGTATTTGTCATACTGTACGGATAAAATTGCAAAATCGAGTAAACAAAATACAGCAAAAGAATGGCAGCCAGGATCAGGTTCGATATAGAGGAAATGCTGGCCAACGATCCAATCGAAAGGATCCCGAAAAAGAGAATCATTTTATATGGGAGTTTGGCGCCGGATTGTTCACTCTTCGAAAGGAGCCGTTCGAGGGCATGGGTAAACATCAGAAATAGATAAAGCATGAAAAGCAGCAGATAGTTGGGTCCGTTGAATGTCATACCTCTCCATGCTCCGAAAAGAAGCAAAGTCAAAGGGGCTGTCAGCATCGCTAAAAAGGTGTGGTTCATCAGGTGCATGAATTGTTTCTTGATTGTCAGCATAATCTCTTCCTTCTTAATTAATGGGTACAGTTAGGGTATCAGCTCATATATATTGCGCAAATTCATCATAGGGTAACGTCATTGCGATGTCAAGCCACTGAAGAGTCAAAAGCGACCAGAAAATGTTTGGAGGAGTAAGTTTTTGTGGGCACCTTCCGTGGCGCAAAGATGAAATTCTCTTATTTTTTGTTGCTTTTTCGACGATGATAGCGTATATTAGGTATGTTGCTTTTCAGAGGCTAATTGCAATATCCCGATAGGATTCACAATATGTGAAGACGCCTTGTAACCAAAAAATGGGGGAATGAAAAATGGTAGAAAAAAGATTATTTACTTCAGAGTCAGTAACGGAAGGTCATCCGGATAAAATTGCTGATCAAATCAGCGATGCAATTCTGGATACACTGTTGGCTGCTGATCCAAATGCGCGTGTTGCTTGCGAAACGATCGTCACGACAGGACTGGTAGTTGTCTTTGGTGAGATCACTACAAGCGCATACGTAAACATCCAACAGATTGTCCGCGATACTGTAACTGAAATTGGTTATACACGTGGTAAATTTGGTTTTGATGCGGATAATTTAGCTGTAATGGTATCCTTGGACGAACAATCCGACGATATCGCAATCGGCGTCAACGAATCATTGGAACGCAGAGAGTCAGTGACTACGGATTACAATGAAATCGGGGCAGGGGACCAAGGTTTGATGTTTGGTTTTGCGATCAACGAAACGGAAGAACTGATGCCTTTACCTATTTCGCTTAGTCATAAGTTAGCGAAACGTCTATCTGAAGTCCGCAAAGACGGTACTTTGGAATATTTAAGACCGGACGGAAAAACGCAAGTTACCGTGGAATACGATGAGAACGGCAAACCGAAACGTGTGGACACAATCGTTTTGAGCACGCAACATGATGAGAATGTCACGTTGGAACAATTGAAAAAAGATATTTTGGAGCATGTCATCCATGCGGTCATCGACGACGCATTATTGGATGCTGACACTAAATACTTCATCAATCCTACAGGACGCTTCGTTATCGGCGGACCTAAAGGTGATTCCGGTCTGACAGGAAGAAAGATCATCGTTGACACTTATGGTGGGTATGCGCGTCATGGTGGCGGTGCGTTCTCAGGTAAGGATGCTACAAAAGTTGACCGTTCCGCAAGTTATGCGGCCCGTTACATCGCGAAGAACATTGTTGCGGCTGGTTTAGCTACAAAATGCGAAATCCAATTGGCGTATGCTATCGGTGTTGCTGAACCTGTATCGATTGCGATCGATACGTTCGGGACAAGCGAGTATCCAGAAGCCACTTTGATAGAAGCGGTACGCAAAAACTTCAACTTGACGCCAGCAGGCATCATCCAAATGTTGGATCTGCGTCGCCCAATCTTCAAAAAGACTGCAGCTTACGGACATTTTGGCCGTGAAGATGCTGATTTCACTTGGGAGAAGACGGACAAAACAGAAGCTTTGCTTTCATATGTCCAAGCTGGCAAATAATTTTAAGCTCAAAACCACAAATTTAAAAAAGGAAAGCGACCGGTATTGCCGGAACGCTTTCCTTTTTTTCTATTTCATAAATTTATGACTGAAGTCCACTGCGGACCATAACATCTTCCGCAACCTTATTTCTGATATTGTGGATCCCTTGATAGGTATTGCGGCGTTCCAGCTCATGGTCGATTGCGTTCAGCACTTCCCACTTTTTGAGGCTCCACATTGGACCGACGAGGGTGTCCCGCGGTGCGTCACCGGTGATGCGGTGGATGACGATTTCTTGTGGAATGACTTCCAGTTGGTCGCAGACGAGTTCCACATATTCGTCTTTCTCCAGCAATCTTAGCCTGCCTTGATGATAGTCCCGAAGCATTTTGGTGTTTTTCATCAAATGCAGCAAATGGATCTTGATGCCTTGGATATCCGAATCCAGGATGACACGGTTGACGCTCTCCATCATCATGTCATGGGTTTCGCCCGGAAGCCCGTTGATGAGGTGGGTGCACACCGGTATATTATGCGCACGCAGTTCTTCGACTGCCTTCAGGTAAGTATCATAAGAATGTGCGCGGTTGATGATTTTGCTTGTTTCCTCATGGATGGTCTGAAGTCCCAATTCCACCCATATATAATAGCGCTTGTTCAGTTCAGCCAAGTATTCGATTGTTTCCGGCGGCAGGCAGTCCGGGCGTGTTGCGATCATGATGCCTACAATGCCTTCCTCGTTGACGACCTGTTCATAGCGGTGGCGCAGGATGTCCACCGGTGCGTGCGTATTGGTGAAGTTCTGGAAATAGGCGATGTAGCTTTTTACATTCGGCCATTTTTTGTGCATCATGTCGATGCCTTTGCGCAATTGGACAGGCAGCGGATCGATCCGGTCTTGGGCGAAATCGCCGGATCCGGAAACGGTGCAGAAGGTGCAGCCGCCATGTGCGACGGTGCCGTCGCGGTTCGGGCAATCAAAACCGCCGTCGATGGCGACTTTGAATATCTTTTCGCCAAAGTGTTGTTGCAGATGGTAATTCCATGTATGGTAACGTTTATTTGTGTCACTGTATAAAAATTGATTTGTCAATACTTTCACCTCACTGTCCATTTTATCATGATTTTTGACCAGTCAGTAGACTATTTGACGATTTGTGTTACATTAAGAGGTAAGTCGAATGGAGAAAGGGCTTACTTTTAAGTAACAGAAAGGATTGTTACAGATTCATTTCAATTATTAAATATTAAATATGGTTATGAAAGCCATTCAAAAATTTGGGAAACAAACATATAATAGATATATTGGATGATTTTCTTAAAAGAAATTTAAATTATTTCCATTATTTTATTAATTCAGATGTTTTTCACTGCCAAATAGGCAGTATTATTGATACAGGGAGTGGTATATTTTGGTGTTATCCAGAAACGAACGCATCGACCAAAAGAAAAAAGAACAACTGATCAATTCTTTTATCACCACGAATAAAAGACTGAAGCGCAGCGTAGCGGTGTTGAGCACATCGTTCTTTATGACAACTGTTGTGAAGCCAGTCCAACTGGCTTTGGCAGCAGAGACGACTACGCTTGGAACAACGGATACACAAGTATATTCCACTAATCCCTTTTTGAACCAGATCATCCCGTCCGCAACCGTAATCGCTGCGCAAAATGATCTGTACGCCTCCGTGATGATGGCCCAAGCCATTCTGGAAAGTGGCTGGGGTACAAGCACTTTATCGAAGGCTCCCAACTACAACCTGTTCGGTATTAAAGGGGAATACAATGGCGAGTCCATCAATATGGAAACCTTGGAAGACAGTGGTGGACAGAATTATTATTCCATCAACGCCGAATTCAGAAAATATCCTTCTTACGCGGAATCTTTGCAGGATTATGCTGCTCTTCTGGCAAACGGGACCAGCTGGAATCCGACTTATTATGCCGGCGCATGGAAGAGCAATGCAGCCACCTATCAGGACGCCACGGCTTACCTGACCGGCCGCTATGCGACGGACACAGCCTACAGCACCAAATTGAACAGGATCATTGCGCAGTACGGCTTGGATCAATACGATAACTATCAACCTGTCGTCGAAGAAGAGGTTGAAGAACCGGATGCAGGCAATATCGATTTCGAAACGCCGACTGAAACTCCTGAGCTGCCTACTGTTGAGCTTCCGGAGAATACAGACGAAGATACTGCAGAACAAGAGACACCCGCTGAACCTACAGAGGATACCGAAGAAGCTGAAACACCGACAACGCCCGAAACACCAGTCCAAGCGGGGGATGCATTCCATGTTGTCCAATCCGGAGACACATTATACGCTATCGCTAAAAAATACGGGATTTCGTTAGTCGATCTGTTGTCACTGAATAAATTGAATTCCAATATGATCTATGTAGGGGACCGTCTGGTATTGCCTGATAGTGTCGTAGTCGAGGAAGAAGTGGATGAAGAAACAACTACGCCAACCACACCAACCGAAACGCCATCAACTACGACAGCTGCATCTTATACGGTAATCGCTGGCGATACACTTTACAAAATCGCTTCCGCGAACAGCTTGACGATCAGTGAATTGAAGAGTTTGAATACGCTGACGAGCGATACCATTTACGTAGGCCAGAAGTTATTGTTGGGCAAAGCGACAACGACTACTCCGGATACGACCGAGAATGGATCAAACAGCAATACGGGGCAAACGTCTACCCAATCCTACACGGTTAAATCTGGTGATACACTGTGGTCGATTGCGAATGCGAACAGCATGACCGTTGCCGCATTGAAGACCGCAAACAGTCTGACTTCCGATGCGATCTACCCGGGTCAGCTTTTGAAAACTACCGGTACTTCGACAGGCACTACAACGCCAACTACCGGAACGAATACGGGAACTACGGGAACCACTATCACAGGTGCTTTCATCAAACCGGCCAGCGGATACATTTCATCTCCATTCGGATACCGTACGTCTCCAATCAATGGTGCATTGGAATTCCATCGAGGCATCGATCTTGCAGGCAGCGGCAATATTTCAGCGTCGCAAGCAGGCGTTGTGGAAGTCGCCACGTATCATTACAGCTACGGCAATTACGTCGTCATCAACCACGGCAAGATAAATGGTGTGACAATCAAAACATTGTATGCGCATATGCAATCCGGTCTTTCGGTATCCGTAGGACAGACCGTCAGCCAAGGACAAAAAATCGGCGTGATGGGAACTACCGGCAGCTCGACAGGAGTCCATCTGCATTTTGAAGTGCAGGAAAACGGTACCGTCGTCAATCCGGTGAACTACATCAATAGCACCACTACTGTGACGCCTGGAGTGACAACACCAACAACGACGCCAACCACAAGCAGCAGCGTTGTTGTCGTGTCCGGAGATACTTTGTGGAAGATTGCAACCGCAAACGGTTTGACGGTATCAGAATTAAAAACGCTGAACAACCTGACTAATGATGCGATTCTTACTGGGCAAACACTGCTCTTGAAGAGCGCGGCCACGGTAACGCCAACCACACCGACAACCCCGACAGTGACGCCGGGTACAACAAGCGGTAACGTAACGGTCTCATCAGGCGACACGCTTTGGAAAATTGCAAACGCAAACGGTCTAAGTGTAGCTGAACTGAAGGCGCTGAACAATCTGACGAGCGACGTCATCGTTCCAGGCCAAACATTGTTGCTTAAACAAACTACGACAACACCGAGTGTGACGCAACCAACGACGCCAACAACACCGTCGACTGCAAGTACGATCACGGTAGCGTCAGGCGATACGCTTTGGAAAATCGCGAACGCCAACGGTTTGAGCGTATCGGCACTGAAAACATTGAACAATCTTACTTCTGATGTCATTGTGCCAGGGCAAGTGCTGACGCTCAAGAGCACGACAGTCACTGCACCAACCGTTACCCAGCCGACGACAACAGCGCCGACAACGTCGACTGCGACGAGCACGATCACAGTGGCAACCGGCGATACGCTCTGGAAAATCGCAAATGCAAACAGCCTGACGGTAACTGAATTGAAGACACTGAACAACCTGAGTTCCGATTATATTTATCCGGGTCAAACGTTGAAGGTGAAAGCCACGGCAACGACCGGGAGTACTTCTACAGTCGTAACGACGCCGGCTGTAACTACACCTTCCGTTCCGACTGTCACGAACAAAGTGTACACGGTCCAAAAAGGGGATACGCTCTATAAAATCGCATCCGCTAATGGCGTTTCGGTTGCCGACCTGAAGACTTGGAACAGCTTGAGCACGGATATCATTTTTGTGAACCAATCGCTGAAAGTGGCTGCAACGACAACTTCTGTGCAGGCAACAGCACCAACGACTAGTGCGCCTGCAGCATCAGCCAATTCGTATACTGTCGTAAAAGGCGACACTTTGTACAGCATTGCTAAGAAGAGTGGCGTTAGCTTAGCAGCTTTGATCGAAGCGAATGATATTACGTCCAACGTCATTTATGTCGGTCAAGTCATCACTTTCTAAGTCATCAGCCGAATGACTATTACGGGCATCAAGTCTTGATGAAATGAGTTTTATTTGTTAAAATAGCAGATGAATCAATTCATAACTGAAACAAACATAGAGAAGGATTAGTAGGGAGCAGCTTTTTTGAAGAGAGTGCATGGGTGGTGAAAATGCACAAAGAGCCTCTTGAACTCGCCTTTGAGTTGTTCCGCCGAAAGCATCAGTAAGCGGGACCGCATCGCTGCGTTACAGGCATGATAAGGAATGCAAAGACATTCAATATAGGTGGTACCACGAAAAAACTCGTCCTATAGGCAGAACCAGTGATGGACGCTGCCTATGGGACTTTTTTTATGGCCAATCGCCTGTTTGGATGAATGAAAAGAAAAGGATGTTGCTGGAAATGGGTTATACGCATAAAACGATCGAGAAAAAATGGCAAAAATATTGGGCAGACAACCGCACCTTCAAAACGACCGAAGAGGGCGGGAAACCGAAATATTATGTATTGGATATGTTCCCTTACCCATCCGGCCAAGGCTTGCATGTAGGCCATCCGGAAGGCTACACGGCGACGGATATCGTTGCCCGCGCAAAACGCGCACAAGGATTTAACGTGTTGCATCCGATGGGTTGGGATGCTTTCGGATTGCCGGCTGAGCAATATGCGTTGGACACTGGTAATGATCCGGCTGATTTTACCGAGCTTAACATCAAGACTTTCAAGCGTCAGATCCAATCATTGGGATTCAGCTATGACTGGAGCCGCGAAATCAATACGACGGATCCAAGCTACTACAAATGGACGCAATGGATCTTCACAAAATTGTACGAACAAGGTTTGGCCTATGAGGCGGAAGTTTCCGTCAACTGGTGTCCGGCGCTAGGCACCGTACTTGCCAATGAAGAAGTTGTCGATGGCGTCAGCGAACGTGGCGGCCATCCGGTCTACCGCAAACCGATGCGACAATGGATGCTGAAAATCACTGCCTATGCAGAACGCCTGCTGGATGATCTGGAATTGGTGGACTGGCCTGAAAGCATCAAAGAGATGCAACGGAACTGGATCGGCCGTTCTGAAGGTTCGAACGTCACTTTCAAAATCAAAGATACGGATAAAGACTTCACAGTCTTCACGACCAGACCGGACACGTTGTACGGCGCTACTTATGCGGTTATGGCGCCTGAATTGCCATTGGTGAAGGAAATCATGTCAGGTCAGCAAGCCGAAGCTGTTAAAGCTTACATCGATTCCATTTCACTGAAGAGCGATCTGGACCGTACGGAGCTTGCGAAAGAAAAGACCGGCGTATTCACTGGCGCTTATGCGATCAACCCGGTGAACGGCAAAGAAATCCCGATCTGGATCGCCGACTATGTTTTGGCGACATACGGAACCGGCGCCATCATGGCTGTTCCTGCCCATGACACCCGCGACTATGAATTTGCCAAAACATTCGATTTGGAGATCATTCCCGTCCTAGAAGGCGGAAACGTCGAAGAGGAAGCCTATACGGAAGATGGCTTGCACATCAACTCCGACTTCCTGAACGGATTGGATAAAGCGACAGGGATTTTGAAGATGAATGACTGGTTGTCCGAAAACGGATTGGGCGAAAAAGTGATTTCCTATCGTCTGCGCGATTGGTTGTTCTCTAGACAGAGATATTGGGGCGAACCAATCCCAGTCATCCACTGGGAAGACGGCACCTCGACAACGGTTCCTGAGAATGAACTGCCATTGCTGTTGCCGAAGACCGATCAAGTGAAACCGAGCGGCACTGGGGAATCCCCGCTTGCCGTCATCGCTGAATGGGTCAATGTTGTCGATCCTGTTACAGGTATGAAAGGCAGACGCGAAACCAACACAATGCCGCAATGGGCAGGCAGCTCATGGTACTTCCTGCGCTTCATGGATCCGCATAACCGCAATGATCTTGCTTCAAATGAAAGACTGGACTATTGGCAGAACGTCGATCTTTATATCGGTGGTGCTGAACATGCGGTGCTTCATCTGCTGTATGCGCGCTTCTGGCATAAATTCCTTTACGATATCGGTATCGTTCCGACGAAAGAGCCGTTCCAAAAATTGTACAACCAAGGCATGATCTTGGGCGAAAACAATGAAAAAATGTCCAAATCCAAAGGGAATGTCGTCAACCCGGATGACATCGTGGAAAGATATGGCGCAGATACACTCCGTATGTACGAAATGTTCATGGGACCGTTGGATGCATCATCGACATGGAGTGAAGGCGGCATCGAAGGCAGCCGCAAGTTCCTGGATCGCATTTGGCGTCTGCTTTTGGATGAAAATGATAAGATGCGCGACCGTATCACAACCATCAATACGCATGAATTGGACAAGGTTTACCATCAGACAGTCAAGAAGGTAACCGAGGATTACGATAATCTGCACTTCAATACGGCAATCTCGCAAATGATGATCTTCATCAATGAAGCCTACAAAGTGGATGCATTGCCGTTCGAATACGTCACTGGCTTTGTTCAATTGCTTGCTCCGGTCGCGCCTCACTTCGGTGAAGAGCTTTGGGTGAAACTGGGCAAACCGGAAGGCATTTCCTACGTTGCATGGCCAACTTATGATGAATCTTTCCTTATCGAAGACGAGATCGAAGTCGTTTTCCAGATCAACGGTAAAGTGAAAACAAAAGAAATGGTTCCCTCTGATATTTCCAATGATGACATGATTGCATTGGCATTGGAAAACAGTGTCATCAAAGAAGGCATCGAAGGCAAAACCGTCAGAAAAACCATCGCCATCCCAGGCAAATTGGTCAATATTGTAGCGAATTAATCTGAAATAATAAAGAGAACGCATACCCCAACTCTGACGGGGTGTGCGTTCTCTTTATTAGGTGTGTTCTTTTAAATATGTTTTTGTGGAAATACTTAAGGGATGATCAACACTTGACCGACACGGATAAGGTTCGGATTGGTTATGCCGTTAGCGTTCACGAGTTGCGTGATGGTTACGCCATAGCGAAGCGCGATCGCATATAAAGTATCCCCGGCTTTGACTGTATAGGACGTTCCCGTTGTCGGCGTAGTTGGAGTCGTCGGCGTTCCGGTACCAGGTATCGTCAACACCTGGCCGATACTGATCAGATTGGCGTTGGCGATATTATTGGCGGTAACAATCTGTTGGACCGTCACGCCATACCGCAAGGCGATCGCATACAGGGTATCCCCGGCTTTGACTGTGTAAGTTGTGCCGGTCGTCGGCGTTGTAGGCGTCGTAGGGGTTGTCGGCGTACTTGTTCCCGGAATCGTCAAAACTTGTCCGACGCGGATCAGGTTGGCGTTGGTGATGCCATTTGCATTAACGATCGCTTGGACAGTCACACCATAACGCAAGGCAATTGCATAAAGCGTGTCGCCCGCTTGGACGGTGTAGTTAGTTCCTGAACCTGTCCCCGGCGTGCTTGTGGTGTTCATAAGCTGAGAAAGGGTCACGAACGAGTAGCCCATTGCACGCAGCTGATTGATCATGTTCGGCAATGCGGCATTCGTCCCGTTGGCGCCATATCCGGCATGCATCAATACAATGGCTCCCGGCACGACGTTGTTGATGACGCGGTTGTAGATGTCAGTGGATGAATTACCCGTCCAGTCGAGCGTATCGATTGTCCATTGGAATGTGTACGTGTATCCGGCATTTCCGACTGTTTGCAGGACGGTACTGTTATAGGATCCGAAAGGAGCGCGGAAGAATGGTTTTGTGCTCTTGCCTGTGAGGTTTGTGATGATTGTTTCGGTTCGGTTGAGTTGGTTTATCATTTCGGTCGTCGATACGGTTGTGAAATCCGGATGATTATAGGAGTGGTTTCCGATGTCATGGCCAGCTGCGACAATGTTCTTGATTGCCTGCGGATGATTTTCAGCACCTTGACCAGTGAGGAAGAATGTGGCTTTTACATTATTGGCTGATAATGTGTTCAGAATTGATTGGACGTAGTATCCATCCGATCCATCATCAAACGTTAAGGCAACAACCTTATTGGATGTTGAGCCTTGGTAAATAATCTGCGAGGTAGCAGCCAAAGCGGGTGTTGCCGAAAAGGTGAAGAAAAGCAGGAGCGAAAGGATGACTCCGAATAAATGTCTGAACCCCTTTCTTGAGGTGTTCATTTTTATTCCTCTTTTCTATTGCAGTCTGTGCGACATGGTTGGCGTGACAGCGTTTAAAGCCAAGTGACTACGAATTGTGATTTTGGCAAAAAAACGGATTGGCCCAGTTCTTTTCCACACTTACATTTTACCATAAACGTTTAGGTGTTGGTATGAAAACGCATGCAAATAAATAGTTCGTTCAGCCTGGGAATTTCAGGGATGATTCTGAAATTATTAGGATTTTGCAAAATAAGACTGCTATAGATTGAAAAACCCCGGATTTTTGGTAAAATACTTGAGTGATGGTATTATTATTCTCTTTCATTCATCGGGAAGAAAGCAGGTTGCAAATGTCAACAGATAGAAAAGTTAACGAAGAAAATGAAACAACCAACAATAAGATGGTGCAGGGGACTTTTTGGATGACTTTCGGGAGCATTTTTTCCCGCTTGATCGGCGCGCTCTACATCATCCCATGGAATGCCTTGATGGGTTCGACGGATGCGGCCAACACGGCCAATGCCCTTTATTCGATAGGCTACACACCTTATCAGCTGTTCCTTTCGATCGGGATAGCAGGCTTCCCTGCAGCGATGTCCAAGCAGGTGGCCCAATACAATGCAAAAAATCAATACCGCACCGGGATCGACATCTTCAAGAAGAGCATGTTCTTCATGATTTTGACGGGTGCGGTCAGTGCCGCATTGATGTACGGTTTGGCACCGATGATCGCTGAGAACAGCCCAGCCGCGTCGCCTGAAGACGGCGCATTGGTGATCCGGGCGTTGGCTCCGGCTTTATTGTTGGTGCCCGGCATGAGCTTGATGCGCGGTTTTTTCCAGGGCTACCAGGATATGGTGCCTTCAGCTATTTCGCAAGTGTTCGAACAGATCGGCAGGGTAGTGTATCTTTTGGGAGCCACCTACATCGTGATGCAACTTCTGGACGGCAGCATCGCCACAGCGGTTGCGCATTCCACTTTTGCGGCGTTTATGGGCGCAATCGTTGCAACCATAATCCTTCTTTTTTATTACAAAAAGAAAATGGCCGAATATCAACCGTTGATCACCAACAGTGAACCTTCAAGCAACATCCAGACGACTGCGGCCATCAAGAGCATGCTGCAGGAATCGATCCCGTTCATCCTGATCGGCTCAGGCATCACTTTCGCCAAGCTGATCGACCAAGTGACGTTCAAACCAATGATGGAGAACCTGACGAGCTACTCCGGCAAAGAAATCGAGGATCTTTTTGGACTGTTCAGTTTCAACGCCGACAAACTGATCATGATCATCGTTTCTTTGGCGGTCGGGATGGCCACAGCAGCGGTGCCTCTGATTGCGGCCGAGTTCACGAAAGGAAACTTCCGTGTGCTGCAGAGCCAGGTGAGGGAGATCATCCAACTTTTCGCTTTCATCATGCTTCCGGCATCATTGGGGATGATGATTGTTTCGGAACCGATCTACAACGTGTTCTATCCGCTTCATCCGGTAGGTCCTACGCTATTGGCGGTATCGGCTTTAATGAGCATCGTTTTGGGTCTGTTCACGGTTCTGGGGTCGATTTTGCAGTCGTTGAGCCGACATAAGACAATGATCTCCTATCTGTTGGTTGGACTAGCGGTCAAAGTGCTCATGCAGTATCCAATGTTGGCTTTGTTCGATACGGCAGGCGCATTGGTTGCCACGACGATAGGATTCATCGTGACGGTGCTCTTGAGCGGATGGAAAATCTATCACTTGACCCATTTCGGGCTGTTTGACACGTTGAGAAAAACCGGTAAAATTTTGGCAGTCGCCTTAGTCATGACGGCCTGCGCGTTCATCGCCTTGAAAGCCAGCATGCTCGTCATTCCAATCGATCGCAAGTTGACGGCACTCGTAGTTGTCGCCATCGTAGCGGCAGTCGGAGGCTTCGTCTACTTGTTCCTGACCCTAAAATTGCGCATCGCTGATGACATTTTGGGCGCCAAAGCGAACGGTTTGCGCAGAAAAATGCGCATCAAATAAAAATAAACAAAACCAAAAAGCAGCCTTAGTGGGTGCTTTTTGGTTTATAAGGGAGAAAAATATGCGTTTGGACAAATTGCTGTCGAATTCCGGATTCGGATCCAGAAAAGAAGTCAAAGTGTTATTGAAAAAGAAATCGGTGACGGTGAACGGAAAAGTTGAAACGAAAGCCGAAGCCAAAGTGGACAGCGAAAAGGACACAATTCTGGTCGGAGGCGATCCTGTCAGCTACCAGGAATTCACTTACCTGATGATGAACAAACCGCAGGGCGTCCTCAGTGCGACGGAGGATAATCACCAAAAGACGGTCATCGACCTGTTGGCTTTCGAACTGCATCAGCAGGAGCTCTTTCCCGTGGGCCGACTGGACAAGGATACGGAAGGGTTACTGCTGTTGACGAACGATGGTAAATTGGCGCATTTCCTGCTGTCGCCGAAACGGCATGTGGACAAGATCTACTTCGCGGAAGTTGCCGGTCGGATGACGGAAGAAGACCAAAAAGCCTTTGCTGAAGGGCTCATACTGGAAGATGGCTACCGTTGCCTGCCGGCAAAACTGGAGCTCCTGCGCTATGATGAGGAAAAGGATAGCTCGGAGGTTGAGATCACGATCAAAGAAGGGAAGTTCCATCAAGTGAAACGGATGGTGCTGGCCTGCGGAAAAGAGGTCACCTTCCTGAAACGATTGACAATGGGGCCCCTGCATTTGGACAAGCAATTGGCAAAAGGGGACTATCGTCCGCTGCGTGATGAGGAACTTGCGGCATTGCGGGAACATCTGCCGGACTCGATTAAAAAAGGCTAAGAAATTGCGGATTGTTGGGCCTAAATACCAAGCTTTTATTTGGTTATTTTGCCAAAAATGATATGATGATAGCATGATATTTTAAGTTAGGATGTGTGCATATGGAAATCAATTGGAAAAAAGAAGTGGAAGTCAGAAAAACGGAACTGCTGGAGGATTTATTCACTTTATTGCGGATCGACAGTGTGCGGGACGATTCGAAAATAACCCCAGACGCCCCGGTCGGACCAGGCCCTAAAGAAGCTCTGGAGGCCTTCTTGGCTATCGGCGAACGCGACGGTTTCACCACGAAAAATGTCGGCAATCTGGCTGGACATATCGAATTCGGAGAAGGCGAAGAATTGATGGGCGTATTCGGCCACGTCGATGTTGTGCCTACCGGAACCGGTTGGGATACGGATCCTTTCGTGCCTGTCATCATCGATGACCGCATCTACGCCCGCGGATCCAGCGATGACAAGGGGCCTACGATGGCTGCCTATTATGCATTGAAGATCATCCGCGACCTGAAATTGCCGATTTCCAAAAAGGTCCGCGTCATCATCGGCACGGATGAAGAGAGCGGCTGGAAATGCATGGACCACTATCTCGAGAACGAACGGATTCCGGATTTCGGCTTTTCTCCGGATGCCGAGTTCCCGATCATCAATGGTGAAAAAGGCATGCAGACCTTCATGGTCCAATTCAGAGGCGACAACAAAGGCGGCAAGAACGAGTTGCTGAGCTTTGATGCAGGCCTGCGCGAAAACATGGTCCCTCAGGATGCGACTGCCGTATTCAACAGCCCGGAGGCCGAAAGAATTGAGCAGGCATTCGCTGCTTTCCTTGAGAATAATCCGGTCAAGGGAACAATTTCTGTGGAAGGCGAACAAGTTACAATTGAATTGATCGGTAAAGCCGCTCACGGCATGAATCCGGCTGCCGGCGTGAACGCGGGCACTTATCTTGCCGCTTTCCTGAACAAATTCAACTTCGGCGGACAAGCGGCCACTTTCCTTGAAATGATCGCGGACCGCATCCACCTGCAGCATGATGCAAAGAAATTGAACTTGGCTTACACGGATTCGGTCATGGGCGAATTGACCATGAATGCCGGCATTTTCACCTTCACACCCACAACTGGCGGCGAAGTCGCTTTGAACTTCCGTTACCCGCAAGGCGTTTCCGAAGAAGGCATCGAAATCAAGTTGGAAGCGGCATTGGCTTCCTATGGCGTGACGATCGTAAAAGGCGGACACGGCAAATTGCCGCATTACGTCCCTGCTGACGATCCGTTGGTTAAAACGTTGTTGGCTGTCTACGAAAAACATACAGGCCTGAAGGGGCATGAACAATCCATCGGCGGCGGAACCTACGGACGCCTGTTGGAACGAGGCGTTGCCTATGGCGCGATGTTCCCCGACAGCATCGATACAATGCACCAAGCGAACGAATTCATTGCTCTGGATGATCTATTCCGCGCGACTGCCATCTACGCGGATGCCATGTATGAATTGCTGAAATAAACATACTATTTAATAGTTTATACCGTTAAAAAAAAACAGAAATGCTGTTCAATCAGCATTTCTGTTTTTTGGTATATCCACTTCAGGCCGATTCGTCATCCCGAAAAATTCCTTCTTCTGGAAATTTCAAAGGGCGCGTAAAGGACAGCCCAGACGATGACGATGGATCCGAGGACTGCAATCAAGTAGCCGGGTGTTCCCAGCCACTTGTCGAAAAGCACAAGCAGAGTCCCTTTTTCTATACGGTTCAGGAACATATAATTGCTGCCGATTGTTTGGTTGACCCAGAAAGCTATCCCGACAAATGGCGCGGCCAAGTAGAGGGAATGCGGTAAGCTTTTGATATCAGGACGAAAGCCATCTCCGAACACAAAAAGCAAAGGAAGCAGAATCAGCAACGTGTGTGTCAGAGTATATTCCAAAAAATTGAAACTTAATAGAGGATAAGGCCCCAGATTAGGGTTTGACATGGCGACCAAACCGCCCGGCAAACTGATTCCATAGATGAATTCTTGAAACAGATGCTTGTTTGAAAAAACAGCGGCTGTCCCCATTATTGCTGATACGCTGCAGAGGTGCAGTGGAAGCAACAGGCTCAAAAAGAAGGAAAAATCACCGAAAAAGGCACACCAAATCCAGCGCGAAAAATAAAGCATAATCAGTAAGGTAACTATCGTCATTTTTATGCTTCTTCGGCCAAAAACAGTCTGCTTGCGATAGATCTGGATTACCAAAAGGGTGATAATAAAAAATAGGATAAGGACAATAATATGAGCTGAACTGAATGTTTCCACGCCCATGCCGCTCGGTAAATCTGATTCAAAAGTCCAAAAGTATGACATGCTTACACCCTCTTTCGCGAATGAATTGGAGTACTTTCTGAAGGGTATTTTGTTCGCCCTAATTTTACCGCTCATGATGGTTATACGCCATCTACAGCATCTGTTTTCATTGTGTTTTTCAGGCATGCAACCCAGCCAATATCCGGAACGGGTAGCAGAGATTTGCCAATTCAGCTTCTTTTCCTTAAAATGAGGGGTGAAGGCTGACCCTTGCAGCAAAAAATTATCAAAACAGCCCATACTAATGAATCGAAGGGAGACCTGTAATCATGACATTGAAAGAAAAAGTGAACAAGGACTTCATCCAAGCAAGAAAAGACAAAGACACGTTGAAGGCGGACGTCCTGCGCCTCATCAAAACGGAGTACGATTCGTTCTTGATCGACAACAAACGCGAGATGACCGAAGCAGAGCAAATCCATGTTTTTCTGAAGGACATCAAGAAAAACAACGAAGCCATCGACTATGCGAAACAAGTCGACCGCACTGACCTGATTGAAGAGAACCAGAAAAAATTAGCCATTTTGGAGGCTTATGTCCCCAAAATGATGGATGAAAGAGAAGTCCGCTTCTTTTTGGCCGAAAACGGGGTAGCCGAAATGTCGTTGAAGGATGCGATGAAATTCTCGATGCAAGTGCTGGACGGAAAAGCCGACAAAGCGCTCGTCTCCAAAATCATCAAAGAACTGTTGGCAAAATAATGCATCAGACAAAAAAAGGACTGTGCGGCTCGAGCTGCACGGTCCTTTTCTGAAGTGAAATCCAAGGTTCCTCCGTCCTGAATCGTTCAAGTGATCAGTAATAGGCGAATAATCAGTCTTTTTTGATCCATTTGTTTCCGGCTTTATTTGTAGGCGGAAGTCTGTGCCCTTCGACAATGTGGACTTCTTTGCTGCCGGTGATTTTCCCCCCTCTAGGGCCAACTTCTTTGTAGACGCCAGGAGGGAGATTATCCGTACCTGGTTTATGCAAATTTTTTTGATCGATTTTCATGCTTTTGCTCCTTTCTTTCCTGAAGAGCGATGGCGGAGGCACTGCTTGGTATAGGTTAAGTATATCGCTGCAAGCGCAAACAATCAAATGATGGCTGTCTTCAGAAGGCATTGTGCAAATATGAACAACATTTCAGAATTTACGACTGCCGTAACAAATTGAAATACAATTGTCATATTTCTATCATGTAATAGTATTTTAACTTTGATATACTTCATCTCGTAGAAGAAACAGGAGGAGAAGTATAATTGGGAAAAAAACATATCGCGTTGTTCGCATCAATCTTATTGCTTAGTCCGATTGCAGGTGGATTTACTGCTCAAGCGGCTACATTGGAAGAATTACAACAACAAAAAGATGCTTTGCAATTAGAAACGAATACGATTCAATCGCAGATTGAAGAAAAATCAAATTCATTGAATACTTTGGAATCCGAAAAAGCAAACTTGGAAACGAAAGTGAATGAACTTCAATCGCAATTGGATGAATTGATGAACCGATTAGCGGCTCAAGAACAAAAATTAGCTGATATCGAATCAAAGATTCTGGAATTGCAAGCTGAAATTGAAGCATTACAAGTGGTCATCGACCAGAGAACCGAAAAATTAAATACGCAGGCTCGTTATATCCAAACGGATGCGGGTGTTACGGATATAGCTTCAATGCTGTTGTCTTCAGAGGATTTCTCTGACCTAGTCGGAAAAATCACGGTCGTTTCAAAGATTGTGACTGCCAACAAGGACATTGTGGAACAACAGGAAGCAGATCAGCAAAAAGTCGAAGACAGCAAAGTGGCTGTTGAAGAAGAAAAACTTGCCGCTGAAGCATTGAGACAAGACATTTTGATTTCAAAAAATAATGTCGTAGCCCAAAAAGCTGAAATCGACGTACAAATCGCGCAAGTCATCGAGAACTATGAGTTGACTGAAGCCGAGAAAAATGGCTTGGAATCAACCAGAGCTGACTTGGCTTCACAAACAGAAACAATCAGCAATGACATGGCGGCTGAACAAGCCCGCATCACTGCTGAAGCAATTGCAGTAGCCGAGGCAGAAGCAGCAGCCATCGCAGCAGCGGAAGCTGCCGCAGCAGCAGCTGCCAATAACTTGACGGCATCTGTCGCAACAACGACAACAACACCCAGCTATTCAGTGAATTCCAGCGGATTCTTGAGACCGGCTAGCGGCTACATCTCTTCTCCATTCGGAAATCGCGTTTCTCCATTCGGCGGATCGATCGAATTCCATCGTGGCGTTGATATCGCAGGCAGCGGAGCGATCTCAGCAGCGCAATCAGGAACAGTTGAAACAGCTACTTATCATGCAAGCTATGGCTATTATGTCGTCATCAACCACGGCACAATCAATGGTGTAAACGTTAAAACGTTATATGCCCATATGCAACCGGGCTTGTTGGTGGCTCCAGGTCAAACTGTCAGCCAAGGGCAACAAGTTGGCGTGATGGGTACGACAGGAAGCTCGACCGGCGTCCACTTGCACTTTGAAGTACAGGAAAATGGCGCAGTAGTAAACCCTGTAAATTACATCGGCGGATAAGAATCCGAGAAGACATAGAAAAAATATAGAGAAGCGATCAGGATTTTCTGACCCCTTCTCTTTTTTTTGCAACGAAAAGGGTAATGATGCGTTATAATAGGGAATATGTTGAACTGAGGAGTTACAAAATGGAAAAGATAGCATCGATGAAAAATCAAAAAGTAAAACAATGGAAAAAACTGCAGACCGCTAAAGGCCGGAAAGAGGCGGGCGCTTATCTGATCGAGGGGACGCATCTTTTGAAGGAAGCCATCAAAGCAGATGCGAACATCCATGAAGTCTTGATGACAGAAGCTTTTCACGAACAGTCGGATCTGCAGATTGGCGAAAGAGACATCATCATTGTTTCCCCGGAAATCCTGGCCAGCTTGGCTCAAACCGAGACACCGCAAGGAGTCGTTGCGATCGTTCAGATTCCTGAAGCCGCTCCGATTTTGGAATACAGAGGCAAATACATCCTTTTGGATCAGGTTCAGGATCCAGGAAATGTCGGCACCATTATCCGAACGGCGGATGCTGCCGGGTATGCAGGGGTCATTTTGGGGGAGGGATCGGTGGATCTCTACAATGACAAAGTGCTGCGCTCCATGCAAGGAAGCCATTTCCACCTGCCTGTCTATCGTGGCGATCTGCAAGAGGTGATCCCCGAATTGAAGAACAGCGGTATCCGGGTATACGGAACCGAACTGAATGAAGCGGCTGTCGATTACCGTACCGTATCCCCGACCGATGCGGTTGCGCTTGTGCTCGGCAACGAAGGGAATGGCGTTTCAAAAAAAATATTAGCATTGACGGATCAAAATCTGTACATCCCGATCTTCGGCGAAGCGGAGTCTCTGAATGTCGCCGTTGCGGCTGGAATTTTGCTTTATCACTTCGTCGGCTGAAGAAATGCATGAAAAAAACGCGATTTTTTCAATTAAACGTGAAAAAGTGTTGCCTTTGTGAAATTCCTATCCTATTATAGAAAACAGACATGAACTTTTTGTATGCGAGCAAGCAGACTGCCGAATTCCTGACTAGATTCATTCGTGATTCTTTTCCTTTTTGGATGGAATGAAGCGGCGGCCACAAGCATTTTTCTGAGGAATTAATTCAGTTAGTGCAGATTGCAGAGCAGGATGCTTATTTTTTGTAAACATTTTGTGACAAAAGGCACATTCCCTTTGACAGGGGAAATGAGGGTGTTTATAATAGGTCAAAGAGGTGAAGGCTGTGAATGAAATGCTGGAAGTAAAAAAATGTATTTGTCCAAAGTTTGAAAAAACATTCTCTATTTTAGGGAAAAAATGGACCGGCTTAATCATCGAAGTCTTGATGGACGGAGATAAACGATTCAAGGAATTGGCCGTGCAGATACCTAATGTCAGTGATCGAGTATTAGTAGAACGCTTAAAAGAGCTGGAAGATGAAAAAATTGTAGTAAGAACCGAAAATCCTGCGGCGGCAATCAAAGTGATGTATGGATTGTCCGAAAAAGGGAAAGCTTTGAACAATGTGATGCTGGAAATCCAATCTTGGTCGGATGCTTGGGTCTAATCCGAACTTGACGGAAGCGGCATTTCCGGGTAAACTGGCAAAGTAAGTAAAATGAATATGAAAAGCGTTGAAGGGAACCTTCACGATCTGCAGCTTTTTTCAGGGAATAATGGCCATTGACTGCGAGCCTTTATAGAAGCCGATTGTGATTTTTCACTCCCCGAGCTGACTTTGGGATTTGCCCTGTGCAATGAATAAAGTTCCGGTTTATTACCGTTAAACAAATGAAGTGTCGTTGCTTGCAGCGAAACAAGGGTGGTACCACGAAAATCTCGTCCCTTACCAGGGATGGGATTTTTTTGCATTTTTTCAAGAAAAGGGGACAGAACATGGAATTGAAAGCAAAATTACAAACATTACGTATAGATGCCTTACATCAAGTCGAATCTGCAGAGGATCTGCAGGCATTGAATCAAGTCCGCATTTCCTATTTAGGGAAAAAAGGGCCGATCACAGAAGCTTTGAGAGGGATGAAGGATTTAAGCCCTGAGGAGCGTCCCGTCATCGGAACTTTGGCGAATGAACTGCGCGACGACATCGAAGCCGCCATCCAAGCCAAAAAAGATGCGCTGGAAATCAAAAAAATGGAAGCCGAAATCGCGGCTGAAACGATCGATGTCACCTTGCCTGGCAAAAAAATCGCCCAAGGCACGACACATGTCTTGACGCAGATCAACGAAGAAATCGAGGATCTGTTTTTGGGCATGGGTTACAAGATTGTGGACGGCCCAGAAGTGGAACAGGACAGCTACAATTTCGAAAAGATGAATCTTCCGAAAGATCATCCGGCCCGTGATATGCAGGACACTTTCTACATCACCGGTGAATTGTTGTTGCGTACGCATACGTCACCCGTCCAAGCGCGCACGATGGAGAAGCATGACTTCTCCAAAGGACCATTGAAGATGATCAGCCCGGGGAAAGTCTACCGCCGCGACAGCGATGACGCGACCCATTCACACCAGTTCCACCAGATTGAAGGATTGGTCATCGGCGAGAACATCACTTTGGCTGATCTTAAAGGCACGCTTGCCGTCTTCGCCAAAAAATTGTTCGGCGAAGAGCGCGAAATCCGTTTGCGTCCGAGCTACTTCCCGTTCACTGAACCTTCTGTCGAAGTCGATGTCAGCTGCTTCAAATGCGGCGGATCCGGCTGCAACGTCTGCAAACAAACCGGTTGGATCGAAATCTTGGGATCCGGCATTGTGCATCCGAATGTTTTGGAAATGTCGGGGATCGATTCCGCGAAATATTCCGGTTTTGCTTTCGGGCTTGGGCAAGAGCGTGTAGCGATGTTGAAATATGGAGTGGATGACATCCGCCACTTCTATCAAAACGACATCCGATTCTTAAGTCAATTTGATGTGAAGGAGTAATGAAATGAAAGTTTCCTATAAATGGTTAAAAGAGTATTTAGATCTATCTGATGTAACACCTGAAGAATTGGCTGAAAAAATGTCCCGAACAGGTATCGAGGTGGACGACGTCGTCTATCCTGGCAAAGGCTTGTCCAAAATCGTTGTCGGCGAAACGTTATCCGTGGTCGACCATCCTGATTCTGACCATCTGCATGTCTGCCAAGTGAATATCGGGGCTGAGGAACCGATCCAGATCGTCTGCGGAGCGCCGAATGTGGCTGTCGGGCAAAAAGTCATCGTGGCTTTGCATGGCGCACGGATCACCGGCAACGCAAAAATAAAGAAGGGCAAAATGCGCGGTCAAGAATCGAACGGAATGATTTGTTCGTTGGCTGAATTGGGCTACTCTGAAAGTGTTGTTTCCAAAAAATATGCGGACGGGATTTTTGTACTGCCTGCTGAAGCTGTTCCCGGAACGGAAGTCGTAGACTTATTGGAACTGGATGATGCGATCCTGGATATCGATATCACGCCGAACCGTGCCGATGCTTTAAGCATGCGCGGATCCGCCTATGAAGTCGCAGCCATCTACAACAAAACACTGAAATTCCCGGAGGCTCCTGTCTCCGGAAAAACAGGTTCTGTAGCGGATTACATCAAAGTTGCCGTTGAGGACACGAACGATGCGCCTGCCTACCATATCCAAGTGATCAAAGACGTAAAAATTGCGGAAAGTCCGCTTTGGCTGCAGAACAAACTGATGAACGGCGGCATCCGTCCGATCAACAACGTAGTCGACATCACGAATTACATCCTGTTGGAATACGGCCAGCCGCTGCACGCTTTCGACTATGATCAAATCGGTTCCAAGGAAATCATCGTCCGCCGTGCCAAAGCGAACGAAATGATGACTACTCTTGACGGAGTGGAAAGAACGCTGGACACGGATAACATCGTCATCACGAACGGCACTGCGCCGATTGCATTGGCGGGCGTCATGGGCGGTCTGGATTCGGAAATCACCGATGAAACCGTGACTGTCGCATTGGAAGCGGCATTGTTCAATCCGGTTTTGATCCGCAAAACAGCTGGGAAGTTCAACTTGCGCAGCGAATCCAGTTCCCGTTTCGAAAAAGGCATCAACGTAGCGACAATCCGCACAGCTGGACAACATGCCGCTGAGCTGATTCACGAGTTGGCAGGGGGAACAATCGTTGCCGGTACGGCTTCTATCGATACTGTGGAAGTGAAGGATACGGAAGTGGTCATCACTTTGGAAAAAATCAACCGTTCGTTGGGGACTGCCATTTCCAGCGAGGAAGTGACTGCCATCTTCAACCAGTTGGGCTTTGCATCGACATTTGACGGCGAAACATTCAGCGTTTCTGTGCCGCCGAGAAGATGGGATATCTCCATCTATGCGGATATCCTGGAAGAAGTCGCACGCATCTACGGATACGACAACCTTCCGGAAACATTGCCGATCACACCAGCTTTGCCTACTGCATTGACGCCTAAACAACATACGATGCGCATCACCAGAAGATTCATGGAAGGTGCGGGACTGACCCAGAACATCAGCTATGTCCTGACTACCGCCGAAAAAGCGAGAGAATACGCAGTCGAAGACAAGGAAGGCATCCGTTTGGCTTGGCCTATGAGCGAAGACCGCAGCACGCTGCGGATGAACTTGTTGAGCACGTTGCTGGACAACGCCGCTTACAACGTTGCCCGCAAGAACACGGATATCCAATTTTATGAAATCGGTCGGGTGTTCTTCCCGTCAGCTGATCGCGTTTTGCCGATTGAGGCAGAACGTTTGGCCGGAGTGATGACAGGAATGGCCTACCAAAAAGATTGGCAAATGGCTGCTGAACCCGTCAACTTTTACCATGCCAAAGGGGTATTGGATGGTTATTTCGAAACGATGGGCCTGAGCGATCAAATCCGTTTCGAAGCTGCCAAAGACCTGAAATGGATGCACCCAGGCAGAACGGCTGCCGTTTATCTGGGCGATGCCTATATCGGTTATGTCGGCCAAGTCCATCCTGCAACGGCAAATGCCTATGACCTGAAGGAAACTTATGCCTTCGAAATCGATTTCGAAGCGATCATCGCCGCACCGAAAGAAGTGATCACGCAACAGCCGATCCCTAAATTCCCTGGCGTGACCCGCGATGTGGCTTTATTGGTTGATGAGACCGTCACACACCAACAGATTGTAAAGACCATCAAGGAAAACGGCGGAAAATTCCTGAAGGATGTCCATCTGTTCGATATCTATCAAGGCAAAGGCATCGAGGACGGCAAGAAGTCGGTGGCTTATTCCATGTCATTCCTGAACCCTGAAGCGACGCTTGTCGATGAAGACATCAACAAAGCCTTCGCCAAATTGGTTGCGGCTCTGGAAACCGAATGCGGAGCTGCCATCCGATAAGTGATCCTGCTTGCCTAATTTTACTGAACAATACACAAAAAACGATTCGCCGTTTCTGAGGCGAATCGTTTTTTATTATATATACGCCAGTCGGATGGCTTTTTGGGTGTTGGCGAAGTGAAGCTTCGTGTATTTGTCCAGCAGTTCCAAGCCGCCTTCACGGTACATTTCCGCAGCAATCAAGTCGACGTTGGCGCCGGCGCCTGAAGGGATCGGATAGCCAGAGGCTGCGGTCATGTCCGCCAAAGTCTTGAGGAAGTAAAAGCGGGCGATGATGGAAGCCGCCGCCACCGCCAGATGGTGGGATTCGCCTTTGGTCTGGAAATGAATGTTCTCCTTCACTTGCACTTTTTGATCGGCGATATGCTTGAAATACGTGGAAGGCAATTCAAACTGATCGACTAGGATCGCTTTGGGCTTTTCCGGAGCGATTTTCTTCAACAGCTGATCGAGCACTTGGTTGTGCAGCAACGCCTTCATTTTCCCTTGTGACATCGTCGGTTGGACCTCATTGTATTTCTCGGGCATCAAGTTGATGACGCTGTGCGGGACTTGCTTCACTAACTGCTTCGCGATGGTGATGATGCGGGCATCCGTCAGCGCTTTGGAATCCTGGACGCCCATGTTCTTCAGCAAGGGCAATTGTTCGGTGGACGCGTAGACAGCGCAGACAGTCAGTGGCCCGAAATAACTGCCGTTGCCGACTTCATCGCTGCCGATGACGGACCAAGTGGAAAAGCCTGCAGGGAGGCCGGTTTTGCTCGGGGCTGCCTTGTTAAAGCCGTTTTTTGCGACAGGGGGTTTTGGATCCCCAACCTTCTCGCTGGCGGCATGCCACTGTGCTGCTTCACTTTCGGCGTTTTGGCCTTGGAACAGCACTTTTCCGGAATTGTAACCGGTGATGGTGGTCTGGTTCTTTTTGGCTGTGAAAAGGCTGTGCGGCACAGGTTTCACAACGTAATCCTGATAAAAGACGGCCATCTTTTTCAGTTGGCCCGTCGTTACTTTCAATACGACATTCGACATATTCTCATCCTTGCTCTATTTAATTTTTCTGGACAGCTTCTCGAGGGTAGCATCCCTTATTCTATCACAGGAAGGGTACTTCTTGATGGTGAAATGTGAAGGGAGTCAGCCGGCTATTTCCGGTAAATGGGCAGGTTTGCGAACAGGAAGAGGTTTATACTGCAATCTGCAAGATTTATGTTAAAATATATTAGACAGTTTTTTAATGGAGGTCTTTGAATATGACGGAAAACAAAAGAAGATTCAAAACAATCATAGCAGGGAAGACCTATACGATTGTGGGAAATAAAGCACCTGAGCATTTGACTGCGGTATCGGAATTGGTCAATGCGCAATTGGAACAGATCAAACAAGCAGCACCGACGCTTGGTCGGGAGGAGCGCGGCATTCTTGTGGCTGTGAATGCCATTTCCGATCAGATCACGAAACAGTTGGAGATGGAAGAGTTGTTGCTGAAAGTGGCAGCGCTCGAGAAAGCTTTGCAGGAAAGCCAAAGCGTTACACACTCCGTTTCCGTTGAGGAAACAGAACAGGCTGAGCCGGAGAATACTTTAGCCGAGGCGCCCAATCCTGAAGTTGTTGCCGACGTTGAACCTAAAACTGACGCCGTTCCCCTGGCAGAGGAGAACGCAGCTACACAAGCAGGTGAACCCGAGGCAACAGCGGTTGAAACGCCTGAAAAGGAACACAATCCAGAAAAGCTGACCGGTAATGCGGCCGCTAAGAAGGCAGTGGCTACCTTTGCGGGGAAAAAGCGCGATAACGAGAGCCAAACAGTGACTTCTATGCCTGCAACCATCAGTGAACTGCAACAAGCTGCCCGCGAAGCCAACGAACTGCCGGCAAGGAAATCCAATTCAAAATTGACGAAGACGACAACCGCTTCTGAGGCGGCACTAAAACGGGCGCAACACAGAAATCAGGTGCGTTCGGCTTTGGGTGTCAACAGGAATGCTGAGAATACTATTCCGCCTTACACCAAAAATCACGAGCACGATGGAAAAAAGTAGTAAAAAGACTGTAGAAATCAGGTGAAAAAATGCTTACGTTGATCATAGTGCTCTCACTATTGTTGGGCATCTATACTGGCGTCAGAAGAGGACTTATTCTGCAGGTTGTCTACACCCTGGGATATTTCATTTCTTTCTTGGTCGCCAGAGAATACTATGCCGTAGTCGCGGGAAAAATCGATTTGTTGGTCCCGTACCCATCCGTCGAGTTCGGCAAAGAATTGATTTTTTACACAGAAGAAGTGTCATTCGTCCTGGATCAGGCGTTTTATAACGGATTGGCGTTCGTCCTGTTGTTGTTCGCGGGCTGGCTTGTCACGAGATTTGTCGGGAGCATGCTGAACTCATTGGCATTCTTCCCCATAATCAAACAGCTGAATCAGCTGGGTGGCGGCGTACTCGGATTCCTGATGCACTACATCGGGATCTTTCTGTTGCTGACGCTCGCATCCATGATTCCATTGGATTTCATCCAACAGCTTTATGTCGAGAGCGAACTTGCGGCTTGGATGGTATCAGAAACGCCATATTTCTCACGTTTGATCTATGACTGGTGGATCGGTATCATTTAGTAACTGAATGTTAATTTAACAGAAGGGACTATATAGTGTACTATATCGTCCCGTTTTTTTGGAGAAGCACTTTTTAGGAGAATGAGATGAATAATAAAATTAGCAAAACATTAGAGTTCGAAAAAATAAAACAACAGCTCCAGAATTTTGCGGCAACCGACCAAGGGAAGGATCAGATTCAGGCTTTGCGGCCCGAAACCGATCCGGAAAAAGTCGTTGCACTTCAGAATGAAACGGAAGACGGCAGAAAGGTGTTGCGCCTGAAGGGCGGGATTCCGATGCCAAGGCTGAAGTCCATCCGTAGCCACCTGAAGCGACTGGAGATAGGCGGCACCTTGAACGGCAAAGAGATCACCGAAATCGGACGGGTATTGTCGACTACAAGAGAAATCATCCAGTTCTTCCAATGGTTCGAAGACAATGAGATTCCCTTCTTTGTCCTGGACGAATTGGTTGCCAAGCTGGTTGTATTGCCTGAAATCACAAGAAGGATCCAAGCAACCGTCTATGAAGATGGGACGATCCAGAATGATGCCTCGCCTGCCTTAAAAGGAATCCGCACAGGAATCAAGCAGGGCGAACAAAATATCCGGACCAAATTGGATGACATCATCAGAGGCAGTAAGTCAGCATATCTGAGTGATGCCATCATCACCATCCGTAATGACCGGTTTGTGATTCCGGTCAAGATTGAATACCGCAATCAGTTCGGCGGGATTGTCCACGACCAAAGCTCAACCGGTCAGACGCTTTACATCGAACCGCAAGCCATACTGGATCTGAATAATCATCTGCGCCAGCTGGCTGCGCAGGAGAAAGCGGAAATCGAGCGGATTTTGTATGAATTATCGATGGAAATCGAGCCTTTCACGCAGGAATTGTACGGGAACAGCGAAGTATTGGCGACTTTGGATTTCATCAATGCAAAAGCACGTTATGCCGATTCCCTGAAGGCGACACGCCCAATCATCAGCAAAGAAAACCATATCGCCATCTGGAAAGCCAGACACCCGCTCATCGATCAGAATGACGTAGTCGCGAACGATCTGATCCTTGGCGAAGCATACCAAGCCATCGTCATTACCGGTCCGAATACGGGCGGTAAGACGATCATGCTGAAGACACTCGGGATCATCCAGATGATGGGCCAATCCGGACTTCAGATACCGGCGGATGAGGACAGCCAAATCGGCATTTTCACGGAAATATTTGCGGATATCGGCGACGAGCAGTCGATCGAACAGAGCCTTAGTACGTTCTCCTCGCATATGACCAACATCGTCTCGATCCTGAATCAAATCGACGACAAAAGTCTCGTGCTCTTGGATGAATTGGGTTCCGGTACCGATCCCCAGGAGGGCGCTTCCCTGGCCATCTCTATTTTGGACTATATCGGCGGCATCGGCAGCTATGTCATGGCCACCACCCATTATCCCGAACTGAAAGCCTACGGTTACAATCGCTCCGGCACAATCAACGCCAGCATGGAATTCAACGGAGAGACTTTGGCTCCGACTTATCGTCTGCAGATAGGCGTACCCGGACGAAGCAACGCCTTCGACATCTCTAAACGACTCGGGCTTAACCCGAGCATCATTGATCAGGCGCGCAGTTTCATCGATGTTGACAGCCAAAACCTGAACGAAATGATTGCGGATCTGGAACAGAAGCGACGCGTCACCGAAAAAGAATCCTTGCAGCTCCAAGCGCAGTTGGAAGAATCCGACAAGTTATTGGCGGATCTGAAGCGCGCCAACGAAAAACTGGAAACCAACAAGGAAAAAATCATCGAAGACGCCAAGAAAGAGGCCAACAAGTTGGTCGATACTGCGAAAGAAGAAGCGGAATTCCTGTTGCAGGAAATCCGTGAAATGCAGCTGAACATGGGGACTTCCGGCAGCATCAAAGAACACGAGCTGATCGATTTGCGCAAGCAATTCAATGATCTGCGCCAAGAGGAATCTTTGGTCAAAAACAAAGTGCTGCGCAAAGAAAAAGAGAAAAAGATGTTCAAACCCGGCGATGAAGTCATAACGGAAACATATGGCCAGCGAGGCACACTCGTTGAAAAGAAAGGCAACGCCGAATGGGTCGTGCAGATGGGGATCATGAAGATGAAGTTGCCGGAGTCGGACCTCAGGCTGATCAAAGAGGAGCCGCAGCAACAAAGAAGACAAAGGCAGATTGCCACTGTCAAGTCGGCTTCATCCAGTCACGTGGCGACGCAGCTTGATCTCAGAGGCCAGCGCTATGAAGAAGCTTTGGCTGAAGTCGATCAGTATTTGGACGCGGCTTTATTGGCGGGTTATCCGCAAGTCACTATCGTTCACGGAAAAGGGACAGGCGCCCTCCGAAAAGGTGTGGGCGACTTACTGAAGCGTCATCCGCAAGTGCTGTCCTACGAGTATGCAGCGGTTAACGCCGGTGGAAACGGCGCGACAATCGTGACGTTCCGCGGCTGAGCAGATTGATTGGTACTGAACAAAACCTCTGCTATAATTGACACATAAAGAAATGAATTTTGAAGGGAGTAAATACAATGGTAAAAATATTAACAGATGCAAATTTTGAGGCAGAAACAAAGAATGGGGTCGCACTGGTCGACTTTTGGGCAACTTGGTGCGGACCTTGCCGCATGCAATCACCAATCATCGATGAATTGGATGCAGAAATCGGCGACAAAGTGACATTCGCTAAAATGGATGTGGATGCTAACCCGCAAACCCCAAGCCAATTCGGCATCATGGGCATCCCAACATTGTTGATCAAAAAAGATGGCCAAGTCGTAGAAAAATTAGTCGGCTACCACGCAAAAGAAATGCTTGAAGAAACGCTTGAAAAATATATCTAAACAATAAAAAAGAGTTGCCGGTGTCCTGATGTTTCAGGATATCCGGCAACTCTTTTTGTGTTTTGGACATTGTGGAGTGGGCGTAGTTATTGGCGAAAGGCAATGGACCGAAGGAAATCGACGGTACCGGATGCGCTCCTCCGGCCAGAGCCTCCCCGCAGGAGGAGGAAGATCCAGAAGAGCCCCAGCTCCGGCGAGGATCCCTTCACCGGAGGACAGCAAACGGACAGAGCCGCAGCTCTTGCCGAGGCGGCTTTCGCCGGAGGACAGTCAAACCGCCCGGTCACAAACCCAAAAAAAGCCGAACCATCGCGGTAATTTCTTACCGGATGCTTGGACTTAGCTGATTATTCGATGAACAGGGTGATGATGACTTCTTTCTTCTTGTCTTTACCGACTAGGATCTCTGCTTTTGCTTCACAGGGGAGACCGGTCGTCATCTGGATCTGCTGTGCCAAAAAACCGGCTTCCAGTTGGAAGGAGGCCTGCTCGTTTTGGGTGCGGACAGTGATCAGATCGCTTTCCAGACGGTATTGTTGCGTATTTTTTTCTTTTTTGAGCAGTTCCAGCTGTCCGAAACCGCAATAAATCATCGCTTCATATAGGTCTTCCTGACTTTTTAATGGGAATTGCCGAGCCAAATCTTTTCCGGCCCAATACAATATTTCATCGGTATGTTCGCCAAGGATGTTCCCCAGAAGGTAATCCCTTATCAATAAATAGGAGAAGTGTTCGTTATCGATAATACGGGCATTTTCGTTTTCAGGATTCAATTGTTTTCCCCCCTTAAATGTACTCTTCATTATACACGTATTTTAAATAGTGGATAGAGCCTATTTTCAAGCGATGCCTATCAATGGCGTTTTTTTTCAACATCAGGCATAATAGGGTTAAGAAATCCAATACCCAAATCGAAAGGAAGATGTTTATGTGGACTGCTAAGAAAGTTTTGGGATTGATGTTGCTGTTGATTCCTGTCTTCAAATATATTTCAGACTGGAAAAAAGAAGAGGGACAACGCCGCTTGCTGAACGGCTGAACAGACATCTCCATCCATACATAAAATGAAAACTCGTTATACCGCATTGCGCGATATAACGAGTTTCGTTTGTGATAAAGTAATAAAGTATACGATATTTCAAATGGGAAAGTGCATCACCATAGGTGATTCACAAGTTGGAAAATATTCCATGCATCCAATAGTGATGGCTAGCTTCACGGGTTACCCCTTCGGAATTTAGATAAATCGTGCCTATTGCGCTCTACGATGCTCAGTCGGCACGATTTCCTAAAATTCTTTCAGGGGTGAACGAACCCGCTCCGCTTTTCTTATTCAGACTTGATACCGTGCACTCTTTTGATGTTCAGTCCAAAAAGGATGCCGTTCCCGGGTGCGGTGATGTTAACCGTTTCTTCGATTTGGTTGATGATTTTTTCGGAATGTTCTGCCTTGGTCAACACCAGCAGGATTTCCTTTTCCGGTTCCAAAGCCAGATTGAACAACTTTTTGTTTTCGTGCATACCGGATCCGCGGCCGGCAATGACGGTGCCGCAGTAGGACTCTTCGCAGCGCGCGCTTTCGAAGACGCGGTCGATCATTCCTTTGTCGACGACGGTTACGATCGATTGATAACTCATTTGTGTGTCCACTCCTTTTCCTGGTTACTGAAATTGAGTCCATTGTAGCACAGTAATTTTTGAACGGCCAATAATCAGCGACGACTTTGGGAAAAGGAAATCCTATTTTCCGTAAAAGCGAAGCAATTTCGGATGAAATTTGACTCATTTTCACCAAAACAGTGCATCTTAAGGTAAAATAGAGATACGAAAACAAATAAAGGAAGTTACTGCATGAGCAAAAAAGCAATCGGTTTTATTGACTCTGGTGTCGGCGGCTTGACCGTCGTGAAACAAGCAATGAAACAACTTCCCAATGAATCCATTTATTATCTGGGGGATTCCGCCAGATGCCCCTATGGACCAAGGCCCAAAGAAGAAGTGATTCAATACACATGGGAAATGACACAGTTTCTGCTGAAGAAAGATATCAAAATGTTGGTGATCGCCTGCAACACAGCGACCGCAGCCGCCTTGGATGTCATCCGTGAGCGCGTGGACATCCCGGTGGTCGGCGTCATCAATCCCGGCAGTCGTGCTGCCATCAAACATTCGAAAAATGAACGCATTGCCGTGATCGGCACAAAAGGCACCATCAGCAGCGACGTTTATAAACAAACCATCAAGGACAAAGACAAGAGCATTTCGGTCATCAGCATGAGCTGTCCCAAATTTGTGCCACTTGTGGAGAGCAACCAATACAACGGATCGATCGCCAAAAAAGTGGTTGCGGAAACGCTGAAACCCTTGCTGAAGGAATCGATCGATACCCTCATTCTGGGGTGCACGCATTATCCGCTTTTGACCCCGCTGATCCAAAATGTGATGGGGCCTTGTGTGACCCTTATCGATTCCGGTGCCGAAACGGTATCTGAGGTGAGTACCTTATTGGACTATTTCCGCTTGGCGGAAAGTTCGCACAACAAGGAAGCATCCGAATACCGTTTTTATACAACGGGTTCGCCCAAACTATTTTCGGATATTGCAGAAAACTGGCTCGGACAGAGCAATTTTACAGTTGAAAAAGTTGATTTGGTAAATTTGATTGAAAATGATTGAGAAATGAGGGATACGATGAACACAACTGAAAAAAAGAAAATCGTGATAGCGACTAAAAATCCGGGAAAAGCCAAGGATTTCGCCGTCCTTTTTGAACCAAAAGGCTATGAAGTCGTGACTTTGTTGGACTACCCAGAAATAGAGGATGTTGAGGAAACCGGCTACACATTTGAAGCCAATGCGCGGAAGAAAGCTGAGACGATTGCTGATTTATTGGGCATGACTGTGTTGGCGGACGATTCCGGCATTTGCATTGATGCATTGGATGGCCAGCCAGGGGTATTTTCTGCTCGTTTCGCCGGTGGGATGAAAAGCGACGCCGCTAACAATGCCAAGGTGCTCGCAATGCTTGGGTCCCAGAAAAACCCGTCCCGCAAGGCACACTTCCATTGTACGTTGGTGCTGGCCCACCCGGATCGGGAGAGTCTGGTTGTTGAAGGGGATGTCGAGGGCGAAATCGCCGAGTTTCCGAGCGGAGACAACGGTTTTGGATATGATCCGTTATTTTATTTGCCGCATTTAGGCAAGACGATGGCGGAATTGAGCGATGTCGAAAAAAATCAGATCAGCCACCGCGCGAATGCCCTGAAAAATCTTGAGAAAAGTTGGGCAGCATGGCTGGAAAAGGAAGCGAACTAGATGATAAAAATACTTGCAGTCAGCGACAGTCACGGCAAGAAGGACATTCTGAACGAATTGGCTTTGCGATATGCGAATCGGGTCGATCATTTTGTCCACTGCGGCGATTCGGAATTGAGCAGTTCCGATCTGATTTGGGGGATCATGTCCACCGTGATGGGGAATTGCGATTATGATTATCAGATGAACGACGAATACCGATTCCAGGCCGGCGACAAAAATGTGCTGGTTGTCCACGGGCATCGTCATTCCGTGAGGGGCTCCTTGGCCGGTTTGAAAAGCGAAGCCCAACAAACGAGCGCTTCGCTGGTATTTTATGGACATACCCACATCGCCAAAGCTGAGCAAGAGGATGGCATTTTATTCATCAATCCGGGCAGCATCAGTCAACCGAGAGGCACACTGATGGAAAAGACTTATTGCATCGTCACGTTGGATGACCAAACGGCCACAGTTACCTATTACAATGACCGCCATCAGGAAATGGTCGACATGAAAAAACAATTTCAAATGCTTTGATCACATGCAAAGAAGGTGCTTCCGACGGATTAGACTCCGGATGGATACCTTTTAGGAGGAAATACAAATGATTAGTAACGAAGTAGCCGGGTTATTGCTGGATAATGACGCGTGCGGGGATCTGATGATTCACGGTGAAAATGTCGCCAATGTACATTGTTCGAATAACCTGAACCATGCGTTTCTGGTCCTGTCCCAAGTGAAGTATTCCGTCATTCCCGTATTGGATTCAAAGTCCCGCATCAAAGGACTAATTTCCATACCGATGATCATCAAGGCCATCACGGAAATCGATGCGATCCGCTATGACAAAATGGAAACACTCAAAGTGGAAGATGTGATGGACAGCAATGTACAGACCATCCGCCCATGGACGGACCTTGAGGATATCCTGAACTATCTGATCGATCATAATTTCCTGTGCGTTACCGAAGATGACGGCAAGTTTATCGGCATCATCACGCGCAAAGAAATTTTGACGAGAGTGAATCACCTGGTGCACGGCATCCACCGCATCTATAAATTAGAGAAAATAGAGGAGAAGGAAGAAGTGGCATCCAAAAAATAGGAAGCGGCTGCTTACTTCAAGCCTCGCCATATAAAAGAAAAAAGTGCTTCGCCCCCAAACCATTTGGGGGCAAAGCACTTTTTGCGTACGGGGTTTATACTTTCGGCGCGGTGTACGGCATGGCCGGAATCTGGATGCCAGCTTCCAACAGTGCGGCACGGTAGCTTCCCAGGAACAGGTTTTGGACGCTGAACTGCTGACCATTCAATGTATAAAAAATCACCCGATAGGCAAGCTGGCCATTCCCTTTGTCGGTGATGCCGACAACATTCGGACCTTTGACGATTTCCGGATGCTCCGGCACAATCCGTTCATTGACGGCATGGATGACCTGATCGACCGTTTCAAAATCGGTATCTGGATACAAGAGGATATCGATCATTGCCCGCATATCATTTCGGGACAGGTTGCTGATGGTCGTGATTGTATGGTTCGGCAAGAAATGCAACGTTCCATCAAAACTCTTGATCTGTGTCGTCCGCAGCCCTACGTTCACGACAGTGCCGTCGATTCCGCCGATGACAACATGATCACCTACATCAAATTGGGATTCCAGGATAATGAAGAAACCATTGACGATATCATTTATGAACTGCTGTGCACCAAGACCGATCGCCAAACCCGCAAGACCGGCACCGGCTATCAAGGTAGCAATAGGGACACCCATAATGGAGAGGACTCCGTAGATCAAAAAGAAAAACAAAAGATAACGCAAACCATTCTCGGCTATTTTATAGATAGTGGTAGCGCGGTTCTGCGTAATGTGTTTGGTCAATATCTGTTTTTCGAAAGTCCGGTGCAACACGTAATTTAGTATACGTTTTAAAGTGAAAAAGACGAGCAGCAAAAAAAGCAAGGTTATGCCTTTTGAAATAAACAAGCCCACAATCTCTTCCCAGGCGATGCTGTTCCACCATTTAACGAAAATGTTCGGATTCGTCACCACTTCCTCTATTAAATCCTGCGCAAGAGCGCTGTCTTGCATGCTTGCATCTATCATTCAAATCCCTCATTTCTGAACAGCTGTTTCCATTGTATCAAATTCCGGGGCTTATGAAAATGAAGATAGGGTTACGTTTTATTGAAGAAAGCATGTCTGGAGCCGCAGGATCCATTTCTAAGCGAATTGGCGTTAACTAAAGGGTTTTCAATAGCATATCGGAAATGTCTATGGTATCATTTTATTATAAATGAAATAAATCTTATAAAAATTCGTACAATGCTTTGACAGATGTGAGTATGAATTAAGAAGGAGTGAGTACAAATAATGGGGTATGGTGAAATTGCAGCTTTGATTGCTGCGCTGGCTTTTGCGGTATTGGTGGTTTTCATCATCTTGGCATTGAGGAAAGTCACTGACATCTTAGGCGAAGTTGAAAAAGTGACCCAGGAAGCGAATAAAAGCCTGGCCGTCATCACTAAAGATGTCGATCACTTGTCGATTGAAGTCGAAGGCTTATTGAATAAAGCCAACACGTTGGTGGACGACTTGAACGGCAAAATCAGCAAGACAGATCCTTTATTCACCGCAATCGGCGATTTGGGAGTGACCGTTTCCGATGTGAACCAATCAACCAGAAATTTGGCGGTATCACTTAAAGGCGGGGGAAAAGGCGTAAAAAGCGCAGCCGGTTCGTCCACTGTCGGAAAGCTTGGACGGACGGCAATGGCAATTGCGCGGCAACGGCAAGCGAAGAAAGAATCGAAGGACACAAAGTTCAAAACTTACTGAAGCGTCAACCAAACCATAAACGAAAAGGAGATTGAATATTATGACAAAAAGTAAAGGCGGATTTGTATTAGGGGCAATTATCGGTGGGGCAGCTGCAGCCATAACAGCTTTATTGTTTGCGCCAAAACCAGGCAAAGAATTGCGCGATGACATCACGGAGGAAGTCAATAATCTGCTCGATACAGCGCGCGATTACGCAGACATCGCTGTAGAGAAGGGCAATGAGTTCATGGACGTTGCCAAAGAAACTACTGAAGATATCAAAATCAACTTGAAGGACACCGGTTCATCCATAAAAACACAATTTACCGAAACTTCCAAACATGTCGGTGATGATTTAAAGAAAGTAAAGGAAGAAATCAAAGAGAAAGCCACTGATGTGAAAGAATTTGCCTCTGTCATCGCTGAGGAAGGCAAAGAAGAAGCTGCAGCCGTAACGGAAGAGAAAAAAGCCGCAGTGGAAGAAAAAGTCGAAGAAATCAAAGACAGCGTGGAAGACATCTAAACGCAACAAAAAAAACAGGCAGATTGCCTGTTTTTTTTGGCTCTCTGTCAAATAGTGTTGATGAGACATTTATTCTGTAGAAACAAAGG
>NZ_PXZT01000021.1 GCF_003008695.1 Trichococcus alkaliphilus | reverse complement strand
TCTGTAAAACTGTTTAAATATTTTACTGTCCTATTGACGGGTGGCATACCAAAAAAAGGGCAACCTTTGTTTTTTTATGGAATACGGAAAATGAGAATTGCTTGACCGGAGGAGCGTGCGTGACACTCGTAAACGGGCCGCAGCTCCGGGGAGCCATGGCTTGGCCGGAGCTGAAAAGACGACCGTGATGCGACCTCCTACGAAGGGGGGCTCCCCGGAGGAGTGATCGCTTCTTTCACCTCAGCTCCGGGCAGTTTTCGCTTCATCGGAGGTGGAGAATTCGCGAATTCGCGAGTTCGAGAGTTCGAGACTCGCCAACCAATCAAAAAGAATCGGGCTACCTCAATTTTTTTGAGATAACCCGATTCTTTATTTTTATTGTAATATCGTGATTGTCAAAGTCTGTCTGCCATATGAAAGCGCGGCGTTTAGGTCTTCCATGTGCAAGTCAATTTTATTTCCTATGATCGCTCCACCGGTATCCCCGGCAATCGCGATGCCATAGCCCGGTACGCTGACTAAGCTTCCCAGCGGGATCACGGAAGGATCAACCGCAATAACCATCGGATTGACCGACAAGTCGATGCCTGTAGCGGTAAAGTTGGATAGGCCCGCTTCGTGGCGCGAATAGGCTGTTGCCGATACGACCAACGTTTTTCCTTGTGCAGCCGGTGTTTCTGCCACAGTTGGAGCAGTGACGGTCACGACAGGCGCAACTTCAACAGAAGCAACGGAACTGTCGGTGATTTGGCTAACCGGTGCTTGTACGGATGATGCGACAGCACTCTCTTGTACGGATGATGAAGCTGCAGACGATGCAGATTCGGCAACGGTGGCAGCGCTGCTCGATTCTGCAACTTGTTGTTCTTCCGATGCTTTGGCTGCAACCGCCTCGGCATCAGCTTTTGCTTGCGCTTCTTCGGCAGCCAAACGGGTAGCCTCATCCGCATACTCCGTTTTCACTTGCGACAACACAGTTTGGTTGTCGGAAAGGATGCCCTTCAAAGAAGTCAATTCTTCAGCCAATGCAGTGGATTCAGAATTCAGGCGGCTCTCTGCAACTTTGACTGTTTGGATTTGCTCAGCCAACTGTTCTTCCAATGCCTCCAGTTTCTCTTCTTCGGAAATGGCAGATTCGATCTGCTCATTATCGGCAGCTTGCAACTGACCGACTACATAGGCTCTATTGATGAAATCAGCAAAATTTTCGGAATCCAGCAACATCAATACCTGGTTCTTCGTTGCATCAGAAATCTGCAAGGCAACTAACCGCGTTTTCAGTTGTTCTTTCCGCGAAGCGATCACTTCTTTTTGCGCTTCGATAGCTGCTTTTGTCTCGATTTGGCTCTCTTCAGTCGCAATAATCTGTGCTTTCAGGTCATCAATCCCCATTTGCTTCAGGTTGATCGACGCTAATGTTTCACCGATTGTCACTTCCACAGAAGCAATTTGGGCTTCCATCTTTTGTTCTTCTTTGGTTAAGTTATCTAAGGTGGAACCTTGAACTTGTGTAATGGAAAGGGTCAGACTTGCTGCCAAGCCGGCCAACATCAGTTTCCCTATACGCTTTTTATGATTCAAAATCTCACGCCTCTCTTTTCTCGTTGAAAAATGCTCCTTTATTATATCGAATTTCCCTTGACGTAGGGTTGCATTCCTTTTACCGTTTCGTATCAAATGATTCACTCGATATATATTTTGCCTTATAACGGGCAGTTTTGTAACTCCCCCGTAACATAAGATGCCTTTTCGTAACATGATTCTGCTTTTTTTGACTAAATCAGCAACAGCAAAAGATAATTTTATGACAAACTTGCCGAATTCCAGTAAAATGGGAAGTGAGGAATCTTGGAAGATCCGGGATTCAGAAGGAGACGCTCATGTTATTAGAGAGAATAGGTTTAATCGATATCGGATCCAACACCATCCGTTTGGTCATCTTTGAAATCGATGAACACTTCACGATGTTTCAAGTCCAGAATATCAAAACCCCAGCACGCCTGTTTCAATATTTGGACAAAAAGAAAAAGATGTCCCAAGCAGGGATCGACGTCCTTATCAAAGTCCTGAAAAGTTTCAAATCGGTTGCTGATCAGTACCAAGTCAGCACGCTGATGCCTGTTGCGACAGCCGCCATCCGCCAGTCCACCAACCGCGATGACATCATGGCGCAAGTACGCAAGAAAACTGGCATTGAAATGATATTGTTGCCGGAAGAAAAAGAAGCCTTTTATGGGAATTATGCCGTTCTGCATACAACGCAATTCTCAAACGGCATCACAATCGATATCGGTGGCGGCAGCACGGAAATCACTTACTATGACAATAAAGAGCTCCTTCAATACCACAGTTTCCCGTTTGGGGTCGTGACTTTGAAGCAGATGTTCTTTGACGGCAAAGAACACAATGACCCGAAAGCGATAAAGAAAATGCAGGAATTTGTGAAGGAGCAGTTCAAATCGATCAAATGGCTCAGCAAAAAACAAGTGCCGATCGTAGCCATGGGCGGATCTGCCCGCAGCATCGCGAATGTTCACCAACGGCAAGTCAATTATCGATTAGCGGGCGTACACGGATACCGCATGTACCGAAATGACCTCCAAAAGACAATCGATTTATTCCAGTCATTGACCATTCCGCAATTGCAGAATCTGGATGGGCTGAGCCGGGACCGCACCGATCTGATCATACCCGCGAATGTGGTATTCAATACCCTCTTCGATGAGGTGAAGGCCCCCGTATTCCTGTTCAGCAACAAAGGCTTGCGCGAAGGCATCGTGATGGAATTTCTTAACAACAAATACGAAAACAAAGCCTTCAGCGTTTTCAATATTGCTGCTCAGTCGGTCAGCAGGCTCGCCGCCAGCTACCACACCTTAGCGCATGTCGCCCAACAAAGGGTGAAATTGGTCGATATGTTGTACGAGGAATTGTGCCGACTGGAAATTTTTGACAAGAATCCGGAAATGGAGAAACTGTTGCATTTCGGAGGTTACCTTTATTACCTCGGACAATTCGTCGAGACCGGTGCCAGTTCGCAGCATACTTTCTACATCATCTCCAACAGCGACTTGGATGGCATCAGCCACAAGGAACGGGTAAGCATCGCTTTATTGGCCAGCTTCAAAAACCGGTCGCTCGTCAACCAGTACCTGACGGGCTACACGGATTGGTACACAGTGACCCAGATCGATCAGCTGCAATCATTCGGCGGCATCATCAAATTCGCTGACGCCATCAACGACTCCCATATGGCTGTCATCCAGGACATCAAAATCAATAAGACAAAGAACGGGCACAATCTTGTGCTCTATTTTAAAGGTGACATTCTTGCCGAAGAGTACCGTGCCGAGCGTCAGCGCAAGCATATTGAGCGCCTCCTGAATGGTAAACTTAACATTATATTTACAGAAATTTAACAAAAACATGCTATAAATAAAGCTTACAAATCGAACGAACGGATGTGTAATATGATGGAATCAGATAGTAAACCCAATCTCGCTCATGCAGATTATTATTTCAATCGAGAGTTGAGTTGGCTGGACTTCAACAAACGTGTCATTGAGGAAGCGAAAGATCCCCAGAACCCTTTGCTTGAACAGCTGAACTTTTTATCCATAGCAAGTTCCAATCTTGATGAATTCTACATGGTTCGGGTTGCCGGATTACAGGATCAGTTCAAACTTGGCTACCATATGACTGACCGCAAAACCGATATGAAACCAGTTGAACAGTTGGCTGCCATCTCCGAGAAAAATAACGGAAACATCGCCTTACAATATGAGTACTATTATGAACTTTTGAATAAATTGGCTGAAAAGAATGTCCACATAAAAAAAATCAGCGACTTATCCAAAAGCGAATTCGCGCTAATAGAAGAAACTTTTCACGAGCAAATTTTCCCTGCCTTAACGCCGTTAGGGATTGACGCATACCGCCCCTTCCCTAACCTAAACAACAAACTGATCCACATTTTTGTCAATTTGGAAAAGGAGGACACAACGCGGATTGCGATTGTACCTGTTCCCGCCCCTCTGCAACGGTTCATCTTGTTGGACGAGGATAAAAACGACATCGGTATCGTGCTGTTGGAAGACGTCGTGCGCCATTTTATTCATACCTTATTCAAAGGGTTTACCGTTACGAACAGTTTCAGCTGCCGTATCACCCGCAATGCGGATTTGGAATTGCATGAGGATGGTGCGGATGATCTGCTTTTGGTCATCCAGGATTACCTGAAGAAACGCAAAAACGGGATGGCAGTCCGCCTTGAAGTAGACACCCGCGATACGATCGAGACTCTCCAGGGAGATGTGCGTTTTTTGCAGACTGAATTGGATCTCGATGATCGCGATGTCTACCTGATCGATGGCCCGCTGGATCTTACTTTCCTCAGCAAATTGACGCGCTTTCTGATGATTTCTTGGCCCGAAGATGTATTCCCTAGCTTCTCACCGGTGACACCGAGTGATCTGTCCGGAAAAGACATCTTTGATGTGGTCGAAAAACAGGATGTCTTCTTGCACCATCCTTACGATTCGTTCGATCCGGTCGTCGATTTCATCAAGAGCGCCGCTGAAGATGAAGATACGATCGCCATAAAACAGACCTTGTATCGCGTCAGCAAAGATTCGCCAATCATCGAAGGGTTGAAGACTGCTGCCGAATCCGGCAAGCAAGTCACTGTGCTTGTCGAGCTGAAAGCCCGTTTCGACGAAGAGAACAATGTGCAATGGGCCAAGGAATTGGAAGAAGCCGGAGCGCATGTCCTTTACGGGATGACCCATTTGAAGACACACAGCAAGATCACGATGGTCGTTAAGAAACATAATGACCGGATAGTCCGCTATGTCCATCTGGCTACCGGTAACTATAACGACAAGACAGCCAGACTTTATACCGACATGGCCATCTTCACTGCAAACAAGGAAATAGGCGAGGATGCTACAAACTTCTTCAACTACTTGAGCGGCTATTCGGATCAACCGGAGTACAATCACCTGCACGTGTCGCCATTCGAAATACGTGATTCCTTCATTGAATACATCGACGACGAAATCGCCTCCCACAACCAATTCGGGAATGGGCATATCATCGCGAAAATGAACTCATTGACCGACAAACGCGTCATCATGAAATTGTACGAAGCCAGCCAAGCCGGCATCCGGGTCGATCTGATCATCCGCGGCATCTGCTGCCTGAAGCCCCAAGTTCCTGGCGTCAGCGAAAACATCCATGTCCGCAGCATCGTCGGCCGCTTTCTGGAGCATAGCCGGATCTACTATTTCCATCATAACGGCGATGATAATCTTTTCCTGTCCTCCGCTGACATGATGACCCGCAACATGATCAAACGCGTCGAAATAGAGTTTCCGATTCTGGACAAAGCCATCAAGAAAGAAATCCTGTCTTTGATGGATGTCTACCTTGCAGACAACACGAAAGCGCGCGAACTGCACCCTGACGGGAGCTATCGACACGTCCGTAACGACAAGCCAGAAGTGGATGCGCAAAAGTATTTCATGGAACTAGCGAATAAGGAAAAAGAAATCCCAACACTCTCTGAAAGAGATTCCTGGCTAAAAAAAATCCAACGAAGATTCAAGAAATAACGGCAGAAAAAGAAGGTCAGGAGCTGCGCGCTCCTGACCTTCTTTTTTGCCGTCATTAGGCTAACTTACTATTTTTCGAAATCGCCAAGCCGATCGCAAAACCGATCACGGATGGGATCAGCCACCCCATTCCGATATCTGATAAAGGAATCGCTGAATCGGTCCAGGCGATGACACCGTTCATGCCGACAGCATCCTTGATTCCTTGCGGCAAAGCTTTCAGGAAGTCAACGCAGGCGAACGGCAAGGTGAACAAGGTCGTCATCTGGTAGACAATCGTCCGGTCATTGAACAGGCTGCTCATTATCGAGAGCAAAATCAAAGTGATCGCGAGTGGATAAAGGAACATCAATACCGGAATCGAAAACGCGATGATTTGACTCAAGCCCAGATTCGCCAACCCGAAGGAAATGGCTGTGAAAAGATAGACGTATTTTTTGTAGTCCAATGAGTTAGGAAACATAAGCACAAATGTTTCGCTGATCGCCGTGATCAACCCGATTGCCGTTTTCAGACAGGCAACGGTGATGATGACCGCAAACAGAACAGCACCGAAGATGCCGAAGTACTCGTTTGAGATTTGCGCTAAGGCGATACCCCCATTGTCGCTTATTTCAAAAACACCACGGCTCGTTGCGCCCAAGTAAACCAGCGAACCGTAAATGACAGCCATCAACAACATGCTGATCGTTCCGGCTTTTATCGTATCCCTCGCGATGGTAGTCGTTTTTGTGACGCCCAGGCCTTGGATCGTCGTTACGACGATGATGCCGAAAGCCAAGGAAGCCAGAGCATCCATCGTGTTGTACCCTTCCAGAAAGCCTTTGAAGAATGCACCTGTCTGATAGCTCGCATCCACCGGCATTTCACTCGCTGTACCCATCGGCGCGAAAAAGCCGAAGAGGATCAGAATCGAAAGAAAAACCAGGAAAATTGGGTTCAGAACCTTGCCTACCCATTTCAAAATTTCCGATGGCTTCAGTGAGAACCACAGCACAGCCGCGAAGAAAAGCAATGAGAACAGGAACAGCGCCATTTTTGTCATCGAAGGATCCAGATAAGGCGCAAAGGCTGCCTCGAACGAGACGGTCGCGGTACGCGGCGTCGCAAAGAATGGTCCGATCGTCAAGTAAAGTGCCGCTGTGAAGAATACGCCGTACTTCGGATGGATTTTGCTCGCCATTTCCAACAGGCTTTCCTTACCGGATAGCCCCATCGCTACGATGCCCAGAAACGGCAATCCTACTGCCGTCACGATAAACCCTAATATCGCCGGAATCAAGTTTTGGCCAGCCAATTGTCCCATGTGGACCGGGAAAATCAGGTTGCCGGCTCCAAAAAATAAGCCGAAGAGCATGGAGCCTATGTATATGTATTCTTTATTCGATAATTTCTTATCCATTAAGTCTCAGCCCACTTTCTGTTTCAATTTTGTCCATTCTATCACGGCATTTCCCCTGTTACTAGAATTGGCAGCGCTAACCAAAGAAAACTTACCATTTTCTCATTTTCGCATCTGTCCCCCAAGCATTGGTTGTCATCCGTAAAATAACGGCAATATTACAACAAACCAGCACAAACGATTGCCACAAAAGAAACAATCTTACTCGTTTTTTGTAAACACTGTGTTAAAATCCTTTTATTTTTTCAGGAATATGCTAGAATTAATTGACTATAAACAAGAATTGAGGAATGTAAAAAAATGATTACCGTATCAAATGTCAGCCTACAATTTTCCGATCGCAAGTTGTTTGACAATGTTAATCTAAAGTTCACCCCTGGTAACTGCTATGGCGTCATCGGTGCCAACGGAGCTGGAAAATCTACTTTTTTGAAGATTTTATCAGGCGTCATCCAGCCCACCACCGGAGATATCATTTTAGATCCAAATGAACGTTTAGCTGTGCTTAACCAAAACCACTATGGTTTCGAAGATCATCAAGTACTGGACACTGTCATCATGGGTCACAAACGTCTTTATGCCATTATGGATGAAAAAAATGCTATCTATGCAAAAACTGATTTCACTGAGGAAGACGGCATCAGAGCCGGCGAACTTGAAGGCGAATTTGCCGAATTGGATGGATGGGAAGCCGAATCCGATGCTGCAAGTCTCTTGCAAGGTTTAGGAATCGGTGAAGAGTTGCACTTCAAGCAAATGAGCGACCTGTTGGAGCCGCAAAAAGTAAAAGTTTTGCTGGCGCAAGCATTATTCGGCAAACCTGACGTATTGCTATTGGATGAGCCGACAAACGGTTTGGACAAAGAATCTATCGAATGGTTATCCGAGTTCCTGATCAACTTCCCTAACACCGTCATCGTTGTTTCCCATGACCGTCACTTCCTGAACACGGTTTGTACGCACATGTGTGACGTCGACTTCGGAAAGATCAAACTTTATGTCGGTAACTACGACTTCTGGATGCAATCCAGTCAATTGGCTTCTAAATTGGCAGCTGATTCCAATTCGAAAAAAGAAGAGCAGATCAAGGAATTGCAGGACTTCATTGCGCGATTCAGTGCAAATGCATCGAAATCCAAACAAGCGACTTCACGTAAAAAGACATTGGATAAAATCACATTGGATGATATTCAACCATCATCCCGTAAATATCCTTTCGTAGGCTTCACCCCAGAACGCGAAATCGGTAATGACTTGCTGATCGTTTCGAACCTTTCCAAGACAATCGATGGCGTCAAAATTTTGGACAAAATCAGCTTTGCTTTGAACAAAAACGATAAAGTCGCTTTCGCAAGCCGCAAAGATATCGCTACTACCACCCTCTTCAAAATTTTGATGGGTGAAATGGAAGCTGACGGCGGTACTTTCAAATGGGGCGTCACAACGTCACAAAGCTACTTGCCGAAGGACCACACGAACGAATTCCCGGTTGCCGACATCACTATTTTGGAATGGTTGCGCCAATTCGCAGGCAAAGAAGAGGATGACAATACCTTCTTGCGCAGCTTCTTGGGCCGCATGCTGTTCTCAGGTGAAGACGTAATGAAAAAAGTTTCTGTCCTATCCGGGGGAGAAAAAGTACGTATCATCCTATCGAAAATGATGCTTACCAAAGCAAACGTCTTGGTATTGGATGACCCGACGAACCACTTGGATCTTGAATCCATCACTGCCTTGAATGACGGCATGATCGCCTTCAAAGGCGCGTTGTTGTTCACTTCACACGATTACGAGTTCATCAACACTACTGCGAACCGCATCATCGAAGTGACTCCAAACGGCGTTGTGGACAGAATGGAAACAACCTATGAAGACTTCTTGGCGGATAAGGATGTCCAAGCAAGAATCAATGCACTTTATAAAGAACAAGCATAAAACCAGCACGAAAAAAGAGGAACACCCGAGCGTTCGGGTTGTTCCTCTTTCTTTTTATACTTTTTTCCAGATCATATGGGCTTCGCAGGCCAAGTCTTCGCCGTTCATGATGCGATGCGCAGTGATGACTTCGCCATCCTCCGCTTCTTTCGTCGACATGACGCTGGTGATGCTGTTGCCGTATTCGACTTCTTTTTCGTACTTGATCGTAACGGCAGCCATCTGGTGATCCATGATGAATTTCGGATCAATCGTGTTGATGATCCAATCGAAATATTTCGCGTTGTTGACATGGCGATTGTAGTCGATGTCCAAGTATCTGACGCGGAAATCCTGTTCCTTGCGGTTTTCCGGTTCCAGTTGGATCGGCTTCTTCATGCGCACCATCGTCCGGATTTCATCGGCCTGATAGACGGTCAGCAAGTCTTTTTGAATCTGGACCATTTTACGGGTCTCGATGTCCATCATGACGAAGTTCGTCATCACTTCCACACAAAGTTGTTCGCTCTCATCATAAGCCCGAAAGCGGCGATAGGTGAAGAAACGGTTATAGCTCATCGCTTCTGTTTCCAGAATGATTTCTTCGCCTCGGTGCGGCATGCGTTCGATCTGCATGTCGTACTGAACGATGATCCAACTGAGTCCTCTTTCGGACATCTGATCATTCGTGTTCCCGAGTGAATCGCTTTGTTGGCCCGACAAGTCCATCATCAGGTTGACGAGCGATGGCAAAGTTATCTCACCGGTGATGTCACATTCATAGCCTTTGATGCGATGGGTGCTGCGATAGATTAATCCGCTCAACGTTTTCCCTCCAAAATCAATTTTATAATAGAAAGGATACCATACTTTTCAGAGCGGACCAACCGAAAGAATGAGCAAAATCAGATGCGCAATTGCTGTCTGTCATTGTAGAATTCGCGGTATGCCATGAAAGAGGCGATATAGGAGGAGATGCTTGTCGCCGCCACCAGCATGAAAGTCACCATGATCTGATACATGATGGCCGTCATCGGTACAGTACCGGCAAACATCAGACCCGACATCATGCCTGGCAAGGAGACGATACCCACCGTTTTGGCGGAATCCAAGGATGGCTGCATGCCCGACTTGATCGTTTCCCTCAAGATGGTGCGCGAGGCTTGATTCGGAGTCGCTCCGAGAGACAGTTTTTCCAGGATCTGTTGGCGCTGATCGCGGAACAAGGAATTCAGGTTGCGGTAACACAAGCCGATGGTCGTCATCGCATTACCGGCTATCATACCGGTGATCGGAACGATCTGTGAAGGGATAAATTTGACGGATCCCGACAGGACCAGTATGGATAACGTCAAGATTGCTGAAGCAGAGATGGCGATCAATGAAATCTTCAAGGAATTCGGGATACTGCTGCTGCGTTTGTGGGCATTCCATGACGCATTGAAGACGATGACGGCAACCATAACCAAGGTGACGATCGTATTGTTCACATTGAACAAGTACGTCAAAACGTACCCTACCGCAATCAGCTGTACAACGGCTCTGGCGATGCTGTACAAAATGTCTTTGGCCGTGCCTAATTTTTCTTTGTAAGAGATGTAAACTCCCACCATTACCAATGAAAAGCTCAACATGAGCGTGATTGGACTGACTTGTAGATCCATCTTAGTTCCCCTCCCCTTTTACGATTTTCCCAGCAACGATATGGATGTTCTTATCTGCCAAGCTTGATTCTTCCTCATTATGGCTGACCATGATGATCGTCATATCAGCATGCTCCCGCATTTCCTGGAGCCATTTCCAGATGATTTGGCGATTCGCTTCATCCAAGGCGCTCGTCACTTCATCGAGCAAGAGGATTTTCGGTTGAAACAGGACGTTGCGGATCAAAGCGACACGCTGTTTTTCCCCGCCTGACAAGGTATTTATTTCTTTATCCAAATATTCCTTCGGCAGCCCGAGCGACTCCAGATATGCGACTGCTTTCTTTTCATAGAATTCCTTTTTGCGGATTTCGTAAGGAAAAGCCAAATTGTCGCGGACGGTTTTTCCGAACAAAACAGGTGTCTGGAACGTGTAGGAAACCTCCTTGCGGTATTCGGTGGGCTCGTATGCATCCAGCGATTTGCCTTGGTAGCGTATTTCCCCTTCGGTACGCGACAGGATGGTCGCGATGATTTTCAACAGAGTGCTCTTGCCGCTTCCGGACGGGCCGGTTATCGAGAGAAACTCACCCTCCTCCAGCGAATAGGTGATGTCGTCCAGAATGATTTTGCCGTCCGACACAAAACTCAGATGTTCCATTTCCAATAATGCCATTTTTTAAATTACTCCTTTATTATTCAAATTGCAGCCGAAACCGTTGCGAACACCAAAAAATCGCCGTACAGGTCGGCTATGCTTCATTTCTCTATTCTATCACTACTTCCCATATTTTCGTTAATGATAATCACTATAATTTAGTAATAAATATAAAAAGACAGCCCCATAACGGAACTGCCTTTCATCACAAGATTCATTATTCTTTCAATTCAGCATACGAAATCAACTGGATTGCCTCGTCTTCCCGAATCCGATCCGCAAAATCGGAATTCATCAAAAATTCAGCCATGTAGGCCCGGTCCTTCTGCAGGCTGCTTAAGCGTTCCAGACTTGCGTCGACATAACCTGGATGGACGATCAATTCAACCGAGGTATCCGCTTTTTCCAGGACGGCCATGATGTCATCCAATTTTTCCATCACGCTCATCCCCAATTCAGCCTGCGGTTTTTCAGCAGCGAAACCGAGGTCGAATTGACGGTCCGTGTGCAACACCCCATGGCTGCCTTCAAAGTGATCCCGGATCGGCAGTTCGTACTGTATCGCCAACGACAGGATGACTTTGTTGAGTGGCTCCAACATATGCACATGATGGTGCGAATCCAAATGCGTTGGTTTGATGCCTGCCTTACGCACCTTTTCGATCTGCGCATGCCACTCCGCGTAAACTTCATCCAAATCCAGGGTCGCAGCATGTTGCTGCACATATTCCCGTGTTTGGAAACGCCCATTGGCACTGATGCTGTCTGCATCAGGCAATAGTGGCTTCCCGAGCGTCAAATTCAGATGGACCCCGATTTCCAGATCTGGATGATCGGATGCCAATTCCACTGCATGATCGAATGCGGCTCCGTTCGCCAGCAAGGTCGTCGAGGTGGTGATGCCGTACAAAAAACTGTCGATGATGCCGTAGTTCACGCCATTTGTGAGACCAAAATCGTCTGCGTTGATGATTACTTGTCCCATATTTCATTCTCCTGTCTGTTTCGGATGGCGGTTCGGCTTCAAATCGCTTTGACTGCCCCACCATCCACATATAGTGTGCTGCCGGTGATATACGTATTCGCCTCGGAAAGAAGGAAAACGACGGCTTTCGCGAATTCTTCCGGTGTACCGTAACGGCCCAAAGGAATGCCTGCGATTGCGTTCTTGTCGACTTCCACCAATGGCAACTCTTTCGCTTTGGCATTCGCTTCATTCAGATATTTCAGGCGATCGGTTGCGATTTTTCCTGGCGCAACGACATTCACGAGGATGTTGTCGGGCGCCAATTCATCGGCAAGCGTCTTGCTCAGGCCGACGATGCCGGTCCGGAACGTATTTGAAAGAATCAGATTCGGCAACGGCGTCTTCACCGAAATCGAAGCGATATTGACGATTCGTCCGCCCTCTTTGCGCAGATCGGGCAGCACTTCGCGGATGATCCGGATATAGCTCAACAGGTTCAATTCGAAAGCCTGTTGCCAAGCCTCATCGGAAAAGGAATCAAATTTCCCGCTTGGCGGACCGCCTGCATTGTTCAACAAAATATCGATTTTCCCGAACACTTCATGCGTCCTTGCCACCAGCTTCTGGATATCCTCATTTTTGGTGATGTCGCAAGGGAAATAAGCGACCTTTCCACCATGCAAGGCTTCCAGTTCTTCTTTCACCTCAGCCAATCGGTCTTCGCTTCTGCTCGTGAGCATGACGTGCGCGCCTTCTTTGACGAGTTCCTTCGCCACTGCCTTGCCCAACCCCTGGCTCGAAGCGATGACCAATGCCACTTTGTTCGTTAACCCCAGATCCATTTCGGCTCCTCCTTCAACTGCTTTATTATCCTGATCTCATACCCATACTATAGCCCAAAAGCGTCCACATCACTAGCATTTCACTCACTCCACTGCATTTGTCCCTGCTCGCCTCCAAGATAGTCTGTTATAATGGAAAATGAACTTATTCACCTTTCCGATAAGATACGCGCAACTTTTTTATTACAAACACTAACCGATGGACAGGAGACTTTCCCATGAGAATACTGCATACAGCTGATTGGCATCTCGGCAAAATCGTCAATGATTTTTCCATGCTGGACGATCAGCGCCATTACTTGATGAAGCTGATAGAAACACTCAAAGAAAAAGATATCGATGCGATCATCATGGCCGGAGACCTTTACGACCGCGCTTTGCCACCGAAAGAAGCGGTGGCGCTGGCCAACAAGGCACTGACCCGGATGGTGAAGGAATTGGGCGTGCCTGTGTTTGTCATCGCCGGCAACCACGACAGCAACGAACGGATCGAATATGCCTCCGATCTGCTGGCCGACAGCCGCCTCTACATAGAGGGAACCATGAAGAAAGAGACAATCAGAAAAGTTGCCTTCCAGGGAACCAATTTTTATCTGCTGCCTTTTGCGGATCATGTCTACGTCCGGGAAACGCTTAAGGATGACAGCATCAAAAATATGGAGGATGCCGTTCGTGCTCAATTGGCGACCGTCAAAACAACGCTGAACCCGGATGAAGTAAACATCCTGATTGCGCACGGCTATGTGATCCAGGCCGGAAACGACACAAGCGAGCCATCCGATTCCGAACGTCCGCTCAGCATCGGCACTTCCGAATACGTGGATGTGTCGCTGTTCGAGGACTTTGATTACGTTGCTCTAGGGCATCTGCACAAAGCCCAGAAAGTCAAAAACGACAAAGTCCGCTACAGCGGCTCGATCCTGAAGTATTCCAAATCGGAAACCCCGCATCAAAAGCAGACGAGTATCGTAACGATAGAAAAAGGCAAATTGGAGATAGAACCCCTCCGCATCAAGCCTTTGCGCGATATGCGCGCGATCAGAAGCACGTTTTCCGAGTTGATGAAAGGCCAATCCGACGATTACCTGTTTTTTGAACTGGAGGATACGGAATATGTGCTGGATGCGATGAATCAATTGCGCCGTCGCTATCCGCAGGCAATGGGCCTCGAATACGTCAGCCGGAGAGAGAATGAATCAGTGGCCTTGCAGCATAACCGCGAGGATCTCCAGCAGCTCTCCTACCCGGATCTGTTCAAGGACTTTTATGAGCAATACCGCGCCATAGAATTGGATGAATCCGGTCAAAAAATTGTTGCGGATGTCTTTGCCGCTCTGGGAAGGAAAGATTAGATGAGACCCTTGAGATTAGAAGTGAGTGCCTTCGGGCCATACAAAGAAAAAATCGTATTGGACTTCACGCAATTCCAGAACCAGACGCTGTTCCTGGTGAGCGGGCCTACGGGTGCCGGCAAAACCACGATTTTCGATGCCATTGCCTACGCACTTTACGATGTCGCCAGCGGCAGCAGCCGGGAAAAAGACACGTTCAAGTCCCAGTTCGCAACGGAACAGGCGATCTGCTACGTCGATCTGACTTTCGAATACAACGGCAAGACTTACCGCGTCAGGCGCTCCCCTGCCCAGATGGGTCCCGGAAAGAGCGGGAAAATCATCAATCTTTTGGCTGATGTGGCTTTTTATCATGACGACACCGTGACAACGAAAGCGCGCGATGCCAATGCGGAAATAGAACAATTGCTTTCCTTGAATTACGAGCAGTTCAAACAGATCGTCATGCTGCCGCAAGGGGAATTCAAAAAACTGCTGGAATCAAACAGCAACGAAAAAGAAACGATCTTCCGGAACATCTTCGGGACCGAAATTTTGAAAAGTTTCCAGGATGAACTGAAGGAGAGAGCGAAATCGCTCCAAAGCCAAGCGACTTCCGCCCAGGATTCCCTGCAGACCGCCTACTCCTTTGCCTCAGGAATCAACGATGACGCTCTGCAGGAAGTACTCATCCTGCAGGATACCGAGCGCATTCTCCTGCGGATCGCGGAACTGTTGGAGGTACTCGAAGAAGAACGTGCCGCCAAAGAACTGCAGCTCACGGCTTTGCGAACCCAAAGCCAATCCGCTACCGATACCATCAAACTGCTGGAAGATATCGCACAGCTGGAGGCACGGCTCAAACTTCTTGAGGAAGAGGAATCTGCTGTCGTCGGATGGAAACAGCAGTTGGAACGCCATGAACAAGCCGTCAAAGCCGAGGAAAAAAGATTATTGTGCGTTGCAGCAGCCGCAAACCAGACTGCAAAACTGGAACAATCCAAAAAAAATGACGGTCTCTTGGACCAACTGAATCAAGCTTCACGCGATAAAAAACCAGCGTTCGAAGCAGCTGAACTTGCCATTTCCCTGATCCCAGGCTTGCGTGAGCAGCTCGACGCCGTGAAGGAACAGGAAAAACAGCTTGTCGCCTTGGCGAGGAAAGAGAAAGAACTGGCCGGTTGCCAGAAAGCCTGCGAAGATGCCACAAAAGAACTGCAGAAACATGCGGAACTCCAGCAAGCGCAAAAAGTAAAACAGGAACAGTGCCAGCAGAGGCTTACGGAAGTGAAACAAGCCCAAAAGGATGCTTCCATCATTCAAGAGCAACTGAATGCCTGCAGAATGAACGTGCAGCAATCCGAGCAGCTCCACAAAAGGATCGCCCAAACCGAAAAATTGCTGGCTGAACAACTTGAAAAAGGCGAGCGATTCCTGATTCTGGAAAAAGCATACATGACGGTCGATCAACAGTTCAAGGATGAAACCCTCCTCTACAACCGCAACATCGCCGGCATCTTAGCCGAGCAGTTGGTTGGCGGAGGGGCTTGCCTCGTCTGCGGTTCAACACACCACCCCGCACCCGCGCAAAAAACGGCGGACACTCTCTCCGATCAGGACCGGGAGCTGCTGGAGAAAAAACGGAATCAGGCCTATGCGGATTACCAACAGGCAACTGCCGAACTTTCCGGCATCCGAAAACAGCTGGCTGATCTCTTCGATGAATTCGCCGTCCCGGCTGAAACTTTCGCAAGCTACAAACAAGAGCAGCAAGAAAAACGCGATACGGAGATCGCGTCAGAAAAAGCATTCCTGTTGGAAATGAAAAATCTGCAGAAGGTGCTTGACGGAGAAGATGCGCTCGTAAAGGTGCAAAGCGACATCGAAACTAAGCTGCAGGAGATCGACCAGAACCGTATTGCCCTTCAGCAAACGCTGCTCTTGAACGAAACCCTTTACCGGGATCTGCTGGCCGAAATCGACCAGGACAAACAAGTTTTGGGCGACAAGGACCTCGCAACCGTCCAAAAAGAGATTCTGCAGCTCAACGAAAACATCGAGACCTACACAAATGAATACAACAAGCTGAACAGCGAGCTGACGGAACTCGAGAAACGGATTGCAGTTTGCCTTGCAAACCGGACCACCTACTCAGCTCAGGTAGAGGAAGCCACAACTGCTTTGCTGGATGCAAAAACAGTCTACACTATTGTGCTGGCTGCTGCAGGTCTGGAAGAACCTTTCAGCCATCTGATTTTGGATAAGCCACTGTATCTGAATCTACAGAAACAAATACGCACGCATGAAGACGATCTGAATGTCACAGTGACCCGTTTGCGCGATCAAAGGAAAGCTGCAGCAACACTGGATCCGGATCAAACCATCACTGCCTGCTCCGATCAGAAAGTGCTTTTGGACAATGCGATCCGCGAATCGGAAGAACAAAAAGATCAGCTCTCAGGCGACATACAAATGCTTAAAAAAGCGGCGCAAGAAATCGCTGCAATCTACAAAAAGCAGCAGCAGATCATTGCCGATTACCAAAAATACAGGACTTTATCAGACATAGCCAATGGCACCAAAGAAACCGACTATATTTCCTTCGAACGCTATGTGCTGGCGATCTACTATGAAGAAATCATCGAAGCCGCCAACTTGCGCTTCCAACAAATGACGAACAACCGCTACCTGTTGTTGCGGAAGGAAGACAAAGGCAAAGGTGCAGGAGCCAAGGGACTGGACCTGGATGTATTTGACCATTACACCGGCCAAACCCGCAGCGTCAAAACGTTATCGGGCGGCGAAAGTTTCAAGGCATCGCTGGCGCTTGCCCTTGGACTCAGCGATGTGATGCAGAGCCGCAGCGGGGGCATCCAGATCGATACGCTGTTCATCGATGAAGGATTCGGTTCGCTGGACCCCGAATCATTGGATACCGCAATCGAGGCGCTGTTCTCCCTGAACAGTAGCGGACGTTTGGTCGGCATCATCTCGCACGTCGAAGAATTGAAGACGCGGATACCTGTCCACATCGAAGTCGATCGCACCGCGGAAGGAAGCTCCGCTAAAATCGTTTTTTAGAAAAAAGGAAAGTCCAGCTACATTTAAGTAACTGGACTTTTTTTGCGTCTCCTGATTCGTTGGGTCAAAAGCGTCTGATCAATTTTCCCTTACAATTAATACATCACACGGCGCATGTTTGATGACATGATTCGTCACCGATCCGACTACCAATTTTGCGATGGTGCCCTTACCGGTCGCACCCATAACGATCAAATCACAATTCCATTCTTCCACAAGCGTTTTCGCAATCATTTCCTTAGGATTACCGGTGCGCATTTCCTTATGCACCGCGACCCCGTTTGCCCGCGCATATCTGTCCAATTCATCGAATAAAGAGTCCTTGTCTTTCTGCAGCTGTGCAGCTTCTTCGGCATTGTCCTGTTTATCCAGTATCGCAATAAGATATAGCGCAGCATCGTTCCTTTCAGCGATATGGACCGCCTGTTTGAACGCCTTGATTGAAGCTTCCGATCCGTCAACCGGGATCAATATGTTTTTATAATGATTCATTCAAACTCACTCCTTTGGAATAATCAACCAGAAAACGCTTTCCTTACTCTTATTTTACTATACTTACGGAAGAAACAAAAGATTGGCGGTGCTTCGGTTGATAAATTTACAAACCAAAAAAGAGCCCAGGTGGCAGGCTCTTTTTGGTTATTTTGTAACTCCAGTTAATGTCACCTTAGTGGATAGCTGCATTTCACTAGCGTTGAACGCTCTTGCCCACCTAAATTTCTCTGCTTTCCAACTTACCGATTTCTTTGACATCCTTACGCAATACCGCTTGGGAAAGGTTCGGTCGCACTTTGTATGCTGATTTTGATGACATGACCGCATTCACCAAGCCGGTCTGGATCATTTCCGAAATATCATCCGTCCTCAGGTAGGAGTACACGATACCTGCACAAAGCGCTTCGTTTGTTCCCCAGATGTAGGTGTCGCTGTCTTTGTCGCTGTTCTTGAGGTCGTAGACGTGCATGCCATATTTTTCGCTGGCATATCCGACGCTCTGACTATTTCTGGTGATGATGACGTGCTGCACCCCTTGGTCCATCCAAAGCTGCAAGGCTTCCCGCAATGATGCATCATCCTTGATTTCTATCCCGAAGTGTTTCTCAGTTTCGTCATGCTTCGTGATGAGCAGTTTCAATCCCTTCAGATTTTCCGGGATATTATAAAGCTTCAGCAAGGATGCGCTGACTAGGGCGACCGGGATATTGTACTTCGCGCCGATTTCAAGCAAGTGTTCCACGCTTTCCTTTGGACAATTCGAGTCGATGATGATTGTCTTTGCCCGCTTCAGTGTCGCCAGATGTTTCAACAACCATTTAGGCTGCATGTATTCATAAATGTCCATTTCAGCTAAACCAATAATCATTTTCCCACTCTCATCGATGACTTCCATAAAAGTGCCTGTCGAAAAGCCAGGGACCATTTCCACTTCGGACGTCTTCATCAATGGACGCATGGATTCTTCGATTGTATGCCATTCCGCATCGTCGCCGACCAGAGACAGCATAACGACGTCTTCCTGCAGCCTTCCCAGATTCTCAGCGATACTGAGGGCAACCCCGCCGATTGACGTCTGCGAGGTGACATTGTTCGATTGTCCATGAATAAGACCACCTTCCACAAAATAGCGGCGATCAATGCAGGCAGCGCCGATACAGACGATCGGTCGCGTGTCATTGATGACATAGGCTTTACCCAAAAGGTATCCCCGTCTCACTAAGCCGGAAATGATGTTTGCCACTGCGGGACGTGACAGGCCAATCTTTGTAGCTAAATCTTGCTGCGAAATAAAAGGATTTTCCTTTATGTAGCTCAGTATTTTTGATTCTTTCTCGTTTAAAGCCATGTTTCAATTCCCCTTACTCTATAAAAAAACGGCAACACCGAACTTATTCTTTTAGCAACAATGAATGCTCCTAAAGGTATAGTATATAACCAATGAACGCAGTTGCCAAACGAACACGGCACATTGTAACCTTTTCTTAATGCGTTTGCATCATTCAGGGTCGTTTTATTACTATTCAAAGCGTGTTATAATGACAGGAACTATTTTAAGGGAGCTGTTCAAATGATTCATACATTTATTTTTGACGTCGACGGTACGATTGTGGATACCGAAGATTCCATCTTCAAAGGTCTGGATGATGTCCTTCAGGAACACGCCGGCCGACCTGCCACACCAGAAGACATGCGTACGATTTTCGGCATACCGGGCATGGAAGGCTTGCAATCTTTAGGCTTCACACCCGAACAAGCTGCGGATCTGCATCCGAAGTGGAGTGCGCAGTCGAAAACTTACGCGGACAGCGTGAGTATTTTTGCCGGGATGGAAGATACGCTGCGCTATTTAAAAGAAAACAATCATCTGCTGGGCATTGTCACCTCAAAGACAAAAGAGAGTTACGAGCTGAACATCACGCCATACGGTTTGGATGACTATTTTGACGTCATCATCACATCAAGCGATACCGAAGAACACAAGCCTTCCGGACAACCTTTGACGGAATGTTTGCGGAGATTAGGCGTTGCCGAAAATGAAGCCATCTACATCGGGGATTCCATTTACGACAATCAATGCGCACGCAATGCCGCTGTTGCATTCGGATTGGCAGAATGGGGATCGCATACGGCAGAAGGATTCGATGCCGATCACATCTTCAAGACACCTTCAGATATTTTATCGATTTTATAGAAAATCAAAGCAACCTGGAAAAAACGGGTTGCTTTTTCTTATTTTAATAATAGATTTGTGAGGTCCAAAGCTGCCTAATACTGTCCTCTCCCTGCGTCCTCAACGCGCTTCAGCCTTACCAGCAATTCATCTGCCGCTTCTTCATTTTTATTTTTCATGTATAAGGCATGGCTTTCTAGATAGGAATCCCGGGCTCTTTCCAATTCACTGAGGGTGAAATGATAGTCGCCCAGCCCGCGCATAATGCCGGCCTGACATTCCTCATCTTCAGATTTATCGGCATACTGTTTCGCTTTGTACAAATTAATTTTACTCTTAATTGGATTCCGTTGCAGCAATGACAGCGTGGCCGCTTCATGATAGCTTCGTGCTAACCCGCAATAATCATCTGGAAAATGCGTCAGCCGGAAAGTGATTTCTTCCTCACACATCAGAGACGCCAAATCGTATTCTTCCAAGGAACGGGTATTCACCGCCAAGGCATGCAGATACTCGGCTTCCTTCTCCAAGTCTTTGTTTTTTTTCGCGTAAAACAGCAATTCCTCGAGGCACTCTTTGGCTCCAGCAAAATTTTCCTGCGCAGAGTAACACTTCGCCAGCTTGTTTACGACTTTTTGGTATTCTTCCGATTTAGGATCATCCAACAAATATAAAGCATCGATGTATTTTTTCTCAGCATGAGCAAAGTCATTCGCCTGCATCGCAATTTCAGCGATTTCGATCAATTGATGAACTTCTTTATCCATAGCGCATCCCCCCCTTATATCAAAAAGAAACTGTTATCGCTTTCAACCTCATCTTAACATCATTCAGGTCGTATCACAAAGGATAACGTCAGCAGCAAAAAGACGCTCTAAGCAAGAGCGCCACAGTTACTCCCACATGATTCCCGCCAAAAAACTTACCAACGGAAAATTTATTTAAACAACACAGACATCATATAACAGTAAGTACCGTTTACTGCACTTCTTTGATCACTCCAACATTTCTGCAGGGATGACGTTCTTCACGATGGAAAGATAGTTATCCGGTGTTATTTCCAATCCTTCATAGTCATTCAACCCGTGCGCTGAAGCCAACTCTTCCGAGTAGTCTTCCAATTTATAAATTTTGAAATCACGCCTTGTGTTCTCTACATTTCCCGGGTCCGCCGCATAATGCGAAACGGTAGGCTCGAATTGGACGTTTTCGACGGTCACCGAATCATCAGCCGTAACGACAAAATCGAAAGTCACCATACCTCCGAGCGTGTTGTAATCCGTCAATGAGTGCGCGATGAAATTCCCCAGTGAATAGACCACAAGTGTTTGATTTTGATTCACGCCTGTCACCCACTCGATTGGCTGCAGAATATGCGGATGGGTACCTATGACGACATCGACATCCAAATCGGCGAACAATTGTGCATAAGTGCGCTGCATCTCATTGACTTCCTGCGTATTTTCGTCACCCCAGTGCGCCGAAACGATGACGGCATCACTGACGTTTTTCGCTTTGGCCACATCCTGACGAATTTGCTCTTCATCAAAGTACGAAACACGATAGGAGGTGTCGGGCTGGATGCCATTCGTTCCATAGGTATAAGTCAAGAAAGAGAACGTGACGCCTTCTCTTTCGATCGTCCTGATTTCATCACGGTCCGCCTGACTCTCGTAAATGCCCGTGTAGATAACATTATCCTGTTCATTCCAGACTGCGAGAGAATTGAGGGCGCCGGGATAATCATAATCCAAGGCATGGTTCGTTGCACCGTTGACCAAATCAAATCCCAGATTGTTCATGTCCTGGGCGATTTCGGGCGGTGTATTGAATGCCGGATAGCCGGAATAGGGATAATCATCCCCAGCGCTGATCGTTTCTTGGTTCAGAAAAGCGATGTCGGCTTCTTCGATATCCTCTGCCACATTCTCGTAGATAAATTTGAAATCATAAGTGCCGTCCGCCAGTTCCGCATCCCGGAAAATGGAATCGTGAATCAGGTTGTCCCCGACTCCGATGAAGGAAATCACTTTCTCCTCCTCATTTTCGGAAACAGCATCGTTTTGTTCGGAAGCGGTGTCCGCGGATGCAACTTCAGAAACCGTATCCGGTTCATTCGCGCACCCCCATAAACCCAGTACCGCCATCGATGTCACTAACATTTTTCTCCTCATGTCATTCCCCTTTCTGGTGGAATTATGCGCAATATTCGACAATTTGATTATACCTGACCCTATCGGCTTTGTCACTTGAACCAAATCGTTTAAAGTCATATTGTGTTTTCAATGGCTGTACATATTTTACCCCGCAACTCCGGCGAGGCTTCTTTCACCGGAGCAGACCGGTAATATTTTGTCTCTTATCCGAGGAGGCATCTGCCCACCGGAGGAGACCATCAGAATGTGGTCCTCAACTCCGGCCAAGCGTCCCACGCCGGAGAACAGCAAAAAAGCTGCCTCATCAGAGACAGCTCCACTATTCAAAAACTCTACAGTCGTGATTTGAAATCTTTATATCCGAAGGTCTTGATGACTTTCGTGCCGTCTTTGACCGTATGGGCAGCGATGGCCGGCAGTTGGATGCCGTTGAAAGTCGTATTCTTGACCATGGAATAGATGGCCATGTCCGTGAAGATCAGGCGATCGCCGGGCTGAAGCGGCTCATCGAAGGAATAATCCCCGATGACATCCCCTGCCAAGCAAGTCTGTCCGCCCAAACGGTATGTGTGCGCCTTTTCATCCGCTTCACCTGAACCGATGATGAACGGACGGTAAGGCATTTCCAATACGTCAGGCATGTGGCAAGTCGCTGATGTATCCAGAATCGCCAGATTCATCTGGTTGTAGGTCGTTTCCAGCACACTCGCAACAAGGAAGCCCGTATTCAATGCGATCGCTTCGCCAGGCTCAAGATAGACTTGTACGTCATATTTCTCTTTGATGTAGTTGACGATTTTCACCAATTTAGCGATGTCGTAGCCTTCTTTGGTGATGTGGTGTCCGCCTCCGAAGTTCACCCATTTCATGCCATGCAGGTATTTTCCGAACTTCTCTTCAAAAGCGACCAAAGTCGCTTCCAAAGCATCGGAACCCTGTTCGCAAAGGGTGTGGAAATGCAGACCGTCCAACAATTCAACTTGGCTTTCATCAAAATTGACAGCCGTCGTGCCCAAACGGGAAAACGGACTGGCCGGGTCATAAAGCGCATGGTCCTGGGTGGAAAGCTCCGGATTGACACGCAGACCGATTTCGATTGGGCGATCGCTGTTTTTCACCATCTCGGCATAAAGCTTCACTTGGTTAGGGGAATTGAAGACGATGTGATCCACTATCGCGAGCAACGCCTCCATTTCTTCCTTTTTGAAAGCCGGCGCAAAGACATGCGTTTCCTTGCCGAATTCCTCATAACCCAATTGCGCTTCGTGGACAGAGCTAGCGGTCGTGCCATCCAGATACTCCGCAACCAAAGGGTAGAAATGATACATCGAAAAAGCTTTCTGAGCCAACAAAATCTTGCAGCCCGTCTGATCCTTGACCAATTTCAGGATTTCCAGATTGCGGCGCAATAAGGTTTCATCCACCACATAGCTGGGTGTCGGCAAGGCTTGAAAATCGATTGTCGTGTCCATTTCAGCCTCCTAATCGACCAAGGTAGGATTGAAGTCCTCTTGCCAAGGCAAGCCATAGACGTTCAATGCTTCCATGAATGGATCCGGATCGAATTCCTCGATGTTGTATACACCTGGTTTCTTCCATTGTCCGGTCAAGACCATAGCTGCCCCGATCATCGCAGGGACGCCGGTTGTGTAGGAAACAGCTTGCGAGCCGACTTCCTTGTAGCATGCTTCATGGTCGCAGACGTTATAGATGTAATAAGTCTTTTCTTTGCCGTCCTTGATGCCGGTGAAGATGTTTCCGATGTTCGTTTTGCCTTTAGTGCGCGGTCCTAATGAAGCAGGATCAGGCAATACAGCTTTCAGGAATTGCAGCGGCACGATTTGTTTGCCTTCGAATTCGATCGGCACGATGGAAGTCATACCGACATTCTCCAACACCTTCAAATGCGTCAGATAGCTTTCGCCGAAAGTCATGAAGAAACGGATGCGTTTGATGCCTTTGATGTTCAAAGCCAAAGATTCGATTTCTTCGTGGTGCAGCAAGTACATGTCCTTCTTGCCGACTTGATCGAAATTGTATTCGCGCTTGATTTCCATCGGTTCCGTTTCGATCCATTCGCCGTTTTCCCAATAGCTTCCGTTGGCGGTCACTTCGCGGATGTTGATCTCCGGATTGAAGTTGGTTGCGAAAGGATAACCATGGTCGCCGCCGTTGCAGTCCAGGATATCGATCGTATGGATTTCGTCGAAATGGTGTTTTTGGGCATAGGCAGAGAATACGCTTGTTACGCCCGGGTCAAAGCCTGATCCCAACAACGCGGTGATGCCGGCTTTTTCGAAACGCTCGCGGTAATCCCATTGCCATTTGTATTCAAATTTAGCTGTATCTTCCGGTTCATAGTTCGCTGTGTCGACATAATCAGTTTTTGTTTCAAGACAGGCATCCATGATGGTCAAGTCTTGGTATGGCAAAGCCACATTAATCACGATATCCGGTTTGTATTCATTGATCAGCGCCACTAATTCAGGAACGTTGTTCGCATCCACTTGGGCAGTCGTGATTTTGGAACGCCCAGCATAAATGCCGCTTTCGATCCGATCTTTGATTTCATCGCATTTTGACTTTGTACGACTGGCAATCATAAATTCTTCGAACACTTCTGAATTTTGGGCACATTTATGGCATACGACGTTGGAAACGCCACCGGCACCAATAATTAAAGCTCTACTCATCTTATTCATTCCTCCTGTAGGGAAAATTCATTCATCCATCCTGCGGGCCTTTTTCTGCAGATATCCTCAAATCGGGGCTTAACGACAGACAAGATATTATAACATAAAGCAGTATAGGATAATGTTTTTTTAGCGACAACGACAACATATCGTCATATTTGACAGACCTTGGCGCAACTCCATCTTACCTTAAATAAAAAAAACAAGCGAGAATTTCCCTCCAATTGAAGGAAATTTCTCGCTTCTTCGATTATGCGTAAATATTGTCCCATTTTGCTTCATAAGCATCAATCTCATCTTTATAGGCCATCGTTTCGGTGATGTCGTCGATGCCGTTTTCCAATTTGTGCTTCCAAGTCGGATCGATAGCGAAAGGATACTCGGCTGTGCTGGTTCTGACCACTTGATTCGGCAAATCGATCTGGATGGTTTCATTCGCCGGCACCTGCGCCAAAGCGTCACGTTGCTCTTGCGGCAACTCGATCAACAACAGTCCGTTCTTCAAGGAGTTCATATAGAAGATATCGCTGTAACTGCCGGCGATGATGACGCGGAAACGGTAATCCTTCAATGCCCAAGCGGCATGTTCACGGGATGAGCCACAGCCGAAGTTATCCCCGGTTACGAGGATCGTTGCTTCTTGGCGGTCGGCATCGTTCAAAGGGAATTCCGGATTTGGGTCGCCGTTTTTCAGGAAACGCCATTCATCAAAAACGAAAGCGCCAAAGCCCGTTTTTTCGATCCGTTTCAGGAATACTTTCGGGATGATTTGGTCGGTATCGATGTTGTTGTTCATCAAGGCAACGGTTTTACCGTTATGTACTTTAATTGGCTCCATAAGTCACTGCTTCCTTTCTGATATCCACAAATTTACCGTTCACTGCTGCAGCGCCTGCCATGGCTGGGCTGACCAAGTGCGTCCGGGAACCCTTTCCTTGACGGCCTTCAAAGTTACGGTTGGAAGTTGAGGCACAGTGTACCCCTGCAGGCACTTTATCCGGGTTCATCCCCAAACAAGCCGAGCAACCTGGTTCGCGCCATTCAAATCCAGCATCGATGAAGATTTTGTCCAATCCCAACTCCGCAGCAGCATCACGGACGGTCCGGCTGCCCGGAACGACCATAGCCTGGATATGGTCAGGCACTTTGCCGCCTTTGACGTACTTCGCAGCTTCGATCAGATCGGACAGACGCGCATTCGTACAAGAGCCGATGAAGACAAAGCCCAATGGAATTTCTTCAGCTGTCTGGCCGGGTTGCAGATCCATGTAGTTATAAGCGCGCTCGTCATTCTTGTCCTGGATTTCAGGGAATTTTTCGCCGAATTGCACGCCCATGCCCGGGTTTGTTCCCCAGGTTACATAAGGCGCCAAGTCGGAAACTTCGATAGCGATGTCAGTGTCATAGACAGCATCGGGGTCACTCTTCAGTGTTTCCCAATCTGCGATGGCCTTCTCCATGTTTTCCGGTGCATAACGGCGGCCGCGCAGGTAATCGTAGGTAGTCTGGTCCGGCGCCATCATGCCAATTTTGGCACCGAATTCGATGGACATATTGCAGATTGTCATCCGTTCTTCCATCGTCAAGGCTTCCACAGTATCCCCGTAGAATTCAATCGCGTAGCCGCTCCCGAAGGCTGTCCCGTACGTCGCGATCAGGTGCAGAATGATATCTTTCGCATAGACGCCTGCAGGTAATTTGCCGGTGATTTTGACGCCCATCGATTTCGGTTTTTTCTGCCAGATCGACTGCGTTGCAAAAACATGCTCCACTTCCGAGCTGCCGATACCGAATGCCATCGCTCCGAAAGCGCCATGTGTAGCCGTATGCGAATCTCCGCAGACGACAATCTTACCTGGTTGGGTTGCGCCCAATTCAGGTCCAACCATATGCACGATCCCTTGGTTGGCTGTGCCGATGTCCATCAATGGGATGTTGAATTCTGCGCAATTCTTCTGCAGCGCTTCGATCTGTTTCTTCGAAATCAGATCCTTGATGTTGAAGATATCTTCCGTCGGCACATTGTGGTCGACCGTTGCGATCGTTTTGTCAGGACGTCGGACTGGGCGGTTGGTTTCGCGCAAGCCATCGAAGCCTTGTGGTGAAGTGACTTCATGGATCAGGTGCAGATCCACATACAACAATTGTGGTTCACCTTCTGGTCCTGTAATAACGTGTCTGTCCCATAGTTTATCAAAAAGCGTTCTGCTCATACTGTCTACTCCCCTTCACTTTTCCAAAATGGCTTTCACTTGTTCAGTAAATGCTGTCGTTGTAGTTGTGCCGCCCAAATCAGCCGTCAGGAAACCGGCATCCATCACTTCGGCAGCCGCTTTTTCAAGCGCATCCGCCTCTTCATGCAGCTGGAAGCTTTGGCGCAGCATCATGGCAACGGACAGGATCATCGACATCGGGTTCGCGATGTTTTTTCCGGCGATGTCCGGTGCGGATCCATGGATCGGTTCATATAAGGATGGACCGGACACCGCATGGCTTCCGGAAGGCAGCATCCCCAATGAGCCTGTGATGACGGATGCTTCGTCGCTAAGAATGTCCCCGAACATGTTTTCCGTAACGATGACATCGAATGAAGTCGGATCTTGGATAATTTTCATCGAAGCCGCATCGACATACAAATGATCGACGGTAACTTCCGGATACTCTGTTGCGATTTCATTGACTGTTTTGCGCCACAGTTTGCTGCTGGCCAATACATTCGCTTTATCGACGGAAGTCAGTTTTTTGCCACGCGTCATCGCGATGTCAAAAGCTTGGCGGACAATCCGATCGATTTCGCTCTTCTTATAGAAGAGAGTATCTGTCGCTTCTTCGTCATTCCAGTGCTTCGGCTGGCCGAAGTACAAGCCACCTGTCAATTCGCGGACAACGATGAAGTCAGTGCCTTTAACGCGTTCCGTCTTCAATGGGGACAGGTGGGCGATGCTGTCGCTCACTGCGATCGGGCGGATGTTAGAGAAAAGTCCCAAAGTCTTACGCAATTGCAACAGGCCATCTTCCGGCGTTTTCTCGGCATTTTCCCATTTCGGTCCGCCGATTGCGGCCAATAGGATCGCATCAGCTTCGGAACAGCCTTTGATTGTTTGCGGTGGAATCGGATCGCCGGTCTCATCGATGCCGGCTCCTCCGAATGGGTAAACCGTCACGTTGAATTCATGTTGAAATTTTTTGCCGATTGTTTCCAGCAAAGTCAATCCACTTTCCATTATTTCTGGTCCAATGCCATCTCCGGGCAATGCTGCAATCGTATAATTCATCTTACTTTTTCCCCCTCATCAGAAATGTGCTGATACTTTTTCTATTGTCTGTTTATTTTTTGCTTTCTCGCTGGCTTGGATATACGCTTTCGCTGATGCAGTCAGGACGTCGAAGTCGATGCCTGTGCCGTTATAGCTCTTACCGTCCTCATCCTCCACTACCACATGCACTTCTGCTTGCGCATCTTTACCACCCGTGATGGCTTCGATGTTGTATTCCTTCAAAATGATTTCTTGGTCCAGGATGCGGTTGATAGTGTTGTAGATGGCTTCAATACTTCCTGATCCGGTTGCTGAATCCTGCATTTTCGTATCTTTATTGCGCTTGTCTTGGATGCCGACGATTGCTCCTTGGATGCCATCCTTCACAAACTGCACTTGCAGGCGTTTCAACTCGTAGGCTGATTCGTCCTCGATCGATTTGCCGACCATCAATGCATGGATGTCCTCTTCGGTCACGTTTTTCTTCTTATCAGCCAGTTCTTTGAAACGGGCGAACAATATTTTGATTTCTGCCGGGTCGCTGATTTCATAGCCCATTTGCGCAATCCGATCTACAAAGGCGTGACGGCCGGAAAGTTTACCTAACGGCAACGAATTGTGCTCCACACCGACCAATTGCGGTGTGATGATTTCGTAGGTTTCCGGATTCTTCAGCACGCCATCCTGATGGATACCGGATTCGTGTGCATAGGCGTTGCCACCGATGACGGCTTTGTTGCGCGGAATCGGCATGCCGGAAAGGCGGCTGACCAAATCGCTTGTGCGCTTCGTTTCCTTCAGGACCATACCGGTTTCTTTTTCATAATAGTTTTTGCGGATGTGAAGAGCGACCGCAACTTCTTCCAAAGCCGTATTCCCTGCACGTTCGCCGATTCCGTTGATGGTTCCTTCTACCCGAAGCGCGCCATTTTCGACTGCTGCCAAAGCATTAGCCGTTGCCATGCCCAGATCATCATGGCAATGGGAGGAGAAGATGACGTCATCAAAACGGGTTACGTTTTGCTTCAGGTATTTGAAGAGGTTACCGAACTCGGTCGGATTGGTGTAGCCAACCGTGTCAGGGATATTGATGACTGTTGCGCCCTTTTCGATGGCCAGGTTGATGACTTCAACCAGGAAGTCCCAATCGCTACGGGTCGCATCCTCTGGAGAGAATTGGACTTTCTCGAATTTTGATTTGGCGTAAGCAATATGATGGGCTACTGAGGCCAATACTTCTTCTTTGCTCATTTTAAGTTTGTATTCCATATGGATGGAGCTGGTCGCGATAAAAATATGGATCTGCGGATCGACTGCATCCCTCAAAGCATCATAGGCAGCATCGATGTCCTTTTCGTTACAGCGGGCAAGACCTGCTACCGTCATGTTTTTGACAGCACCGGCAATCGCCTTTACCGCTTCAAAGTCGCCTTCTGAAGAGATCGGGAAGCCTGCTTCAATAACATCGATCCCCCATTTTTCCATCTGCAAGGCAATCTGCACCTTTTCCTTCGTATTGAAGTTCACACCAGGTGTCTGTTCCCCATCGCGCAGGGTCGTATCAAAGAATTGAATGTACTGTTTTTCGGTCATGGTCTTTTCCTCCGGTTCATTTTTCGTTTGGTTTCATTAAAAAATCATAAGAGTAAATTTTCGAAAAAAAATGCATCCACAAATAATGGATGCATTTCGAAGGTCAATAAATAATCGCTTCAGCCCCATTATTTGTCAATGCCAAGCAGGGCTCAAACGACTGATATTCCAGTGTCCAAGCCCTGCTATAATAATAAGCCGTTATAAGAAGGGGTTGTCCCCATGATTACGTTATCTGATACGTGTGCATCTTCCATGACGATCCCCTCCTCTTTTTTTGTAGCCTTCTAATTTTTCGTTAAGTTTTATTATCGTATTCTCATTTTATGCAAAGCGGCTTCTTTTGTCAACCCCTTTTGCTATTTCCTTACAAAATCATGTGACGGGGTGCGGAATCAGAGGAGCGGGTTGATTGTGGTGGACTGCAATTGACTGCATGCGGTCCCGCAGCTCCGGTTAGGCCCCTTTCACCGGAGCTCGCCGGTAACTTTTGGTCTCTTCTCCGACGAAGCCTCGCTCATCGGAGGAGGCAACGTTTAATCTAGTCGAACTCCGGCGAGGCCTCTGTCCCCGGAGCAGAGCGATTAAATCCGGGAAACCACAAAAAAACGAGGTTGCCGCACTAAGTGGGGCAACCTCGTTTTTAGTGGATAACTTACTCCGGCAATTTAATGCTGTCTGGATCGATTCCCAGCGCTTCAGCCATCTCTTCATTTATGACCAATTGAAGTGTCTCAGGGAATTGGACAGGCAATTCGGAAGGAAGCTTGCCTTCTTCCAAAATCTGCAAGGCCATTTCGCCTGTCTGGCGACCTAATTCCTTGAAGTCGATTCCGTAAGTTGCCAATCCGCCAGCTTCCACCATTTCAGTTGCGCCAGGGATGACAGGGATTTTGGCTTCCATAGCGATTTGGCCGACAGTAGCCATCGTGCTGGATAAGGTGTTGTCCGTTGGGATATAGATCGCATCGACTTTTTGTACCAATGACTCCATAACTTGCTGCACATCATTTGTGGAAGTTACAGTCATGATTTCAACGTTCACACCTGCCGCTTCCAACAATGCTTTCGCTTGATCGCTCTGTACAATGGAATTCATTTCGCTGGAGTTGAAGATGATGCCGACTGTTTCCGCACTAGGTACGATCGACAGCAACAATTCAATCTGTTTGTCCATAGGTGCTTGATCGCTTGTTCCGGTGATGTTTGCACCCGGCTCCTCTGCGCTTGCCACAAGTCCTGCATCGATCGGATCAGTTACGGCAGTGAACAAGACCGCATTTTCTTTTTCAGCATTCGCTATTGCTTGTGAGGCTGGTGTCGAGATTGCTAAAATGAGGTCATTGCTGCCGGCTAAACGCTCAGCCATACTCTGCAGGTTTGCTTGATCACCCTGAGCATTTTGGTAATCCACTATCAGATTGTCGCCCTCAACGTAACCAGCTTCCTCCAAAACTTCCAAAAAACCTGTGCGTGCTGCCGATAACGATTCGTGCTCAAGGATCTGCAGGATTCCGATATGCACAGCATCCGCTGATGCTGTTGAACTTGCTGCGGAAGAATCCGTCGCTTCTTCTGTACCGCCGGCGCATGCACCAAGCAATAAGGCAGAAGTCAGTGCCAATGTTGTCGCTACTTTCTTTTTCCAATCCATTCCAATCATTTCATTTCCCCCTATTTTTTAAATTGTGCGAGAACCGCTTATGCAATCAATCGCTAGTCCCTAGTATGAAAAAGCCCATTCAGATAGAATTATCCAAATGGGCTTTTACTGATGATGGGACTGCGGCACTTTTGTTTGCGTTTGCATAAATCCTCCTAGCACATTAGTTATTTGCTTTCAGTTTATAAGAATTAAATAAGGATGTCAACGATTAAATTAAATTTGGATGAGGGTATTCTCATTATCATGGGATGGCGATTGATCAGTGGATCAGCAGGCGATGCTCTGTAGGTTTCAGCAACTTCCAAACCAATCTCGGATCGGCCTTCTGATCCAGATAAAAGGCTTCATCTTCAGGTTCCAGTATAACCGGCATGCGATCATGGATGGCTCGCATCTGCTCGTTGGCGGCAGTGGTGATGATGGAAAAAGCCGAGAAAGGTTTTCCGTTCTCATCGTGGTACGTCTTGAGGATACCGGCCATCGAAAAAATCGGGATATCCGATACGGTAATTTTTCGTTTCAGCTTTTCTTCGCCGACTTTCTCCCATTCAAAGAATGCGGTCGCCGGCACCAGACAACGCGCTGTCCGGAAAGGCTGGCTGAATGTCGGCTTTTCGAGTATGGTTTCTGCTCTGGCATTGATCAAGGGGCGCTTCGCGAAAGGCTCCATGAATCCCCATCTGTGATGGACCAACTCGTTTCCCGGCATTATCAGCGGCGTGGTGTTGGTCGGAAATATTTCCGCACGCTCCTCTATGTCCTCTTCCATTTCTCCCAACAGATACCTTTCCCATAACTCCCTTTTTGTCGCTTCCAACGCATAACGTCCGCACATGATACCGTCCCCTTTCCGATGGCTTTCCTTGATTCCGATTATAGAGAAGGATGGACCATTATACAAAAAAGACGCCCGCTGAGGAACGTCTTTTTTCTGCATTCACATAAATAATCCGAAAAGGATCGGGAAAAAGACAGCGGGCGCATAATTCATGATTTTCAGATCCGTCAGCTTCAACATGTTCAAAGCCAGACCGACAATCAGCAGGGAACCCACGCAGGTCATTTCATTGATCACAGAATCAGTCAGCAGCGGCGCAAGAATATTGGCGAAAAGCGAAATGCCGCCTTCATAAACGAGGATCAGACCGGCTGAAAGCAGCACGCCGATGCCTAAGCTGGACGCCATCACGATAGATGCAATGCCGTCGATCAATGACTTCGCGAAAAGCGTATCATGATTGCCGGTCAGACCGCTCTGCAGTGCACCGACGATTGCCATCGCGCCCACACAGAACAACAGACTTGCCGTCACAAACCCTTTTGAAACGGAAACCCCTTCTTTGGGTGAAGCAACCATCTTCTCGACCGTATCCCCGAGCTGATTGATTTTTTTGTCCAGGTCGAGCGCCTCGCCGACCAATGTGCCAGCAACCATCGACAGAATGGTGATCAGAATATTTTCACCTTTCAGCATGCCGCTGACCCCTATGTATAATACGCAGAGCGCCAAAGCATTCATCACTGCGTTCGCTAACCTATCCGATAAACCTTTCTTCAAAACCAAACCGATGCTGCCACCCAAAATGATGGCAGCGCTGTTGACTAAACTCCCCAACAAAACCAAATTATCTCCTCCGACTGTTTATTACGTTTATGCTGATTACATGATCCGAAAACTTGCTTGCCTGCAAGCTCAGTACGTTTCAGTATAGACGCTCGCTTTCAGAAAATCAATGGATGAAAGGTGAAGGATGCCGGTCTCCGGAAATACGAAAAGGCTGCCATGTGCGCATGGCGGCCTCCCCTCATCATTCTTGTTCTTCTATACTATTAACGGATTGTTTTCAATGCTCCCGACCATTTGATCAATTCATCGATCATTGCTGTCGCATTGCCTGCATGATAATCGTTCGGCACAAAGTTGCTCATGTTCTCGAAATCAGTCATCAATGAGAAGTTCACTGTTGTGTGCACTGTTGCTACGCTCAATTCGCCTAGGATGACGCGCATATTTTCGTGTGCGCGGGCCCCGCCCAAGCTTCCGTATCCTACAAATCCGGCTGCTTTATCGGCAACTTCAGGTTTTAGGAAATCCAACGCATTCTTCAAAGCGCCACCGACTGCGTGGTTGTATTCAGGTGTCACAAACACGTATCCGTCGAATGAAGCCATTTTTTCTGACCAAGCTTGGATCGCTGCACCAGCTGCTGCTTGACGTTCTTCCGGCAATTTAGCGCCCAACAAAGGCAAGTCATAATTTGCTAAAGCTACGATTTCGTATTCGATGCCGCCGTCATTGCGTTTTTCGGCAAATTCATGGATCCATTCTGATACTGCTGCTGAGTTTCTTCCTTCACGTACGCTTCCTGAGATAATTCCGATTTTCATAGTTGTTTTCCCCTTTTCGTCTGTTGTTATTGTTGTATTTTTACTTCCAAATAAAGCATTACTAATTCGAGATATTATAGATGTATTTTCCAATTTTTTTCCTCCATGCACTTGTTTTTCAATGAAGGACTCACCTTCATCTCTCTTACATTTCGTAAGCTTGATATCATTATGCCACATCGCGGAATGTATTTCAAGTTATATATTCACGAATTCGAGATATTTTTTCAAAAAAAACATCCAACCCCGTCAGAATGCGGTTTTGGATGCTTTTTAAAACATTTATTTTTTCAAAAAAACGAAATCAGTGCTGAAATACGCGCGCACGACCTTTTAAACGGTCAGCAAGGATGATGGCCAACAGGGCTTTGGCGATGTCCCCGGGAATGAACAAAATCATGCCCATTTGGAAAATTTCCGCCAAGCCGAATTGATTGCCCATGACACCATTCAGGATTGCAGCCATGTAAGGCAGTCCGATTGCGTACATTACGATTGTGCCGGCAACTGCAGCAATCCCGTAATTCAGGAAGCTGCCTTCTTTTTTGTGCACAAGATACGAAATCAACGTAGCGGCTGCGACAAAGCCAAAAACAAAGCCGAAGCTGGGCGACAATAAGGATTGGAAACCTCCAAGCAATAATTTCAGCAACAGATGCAATGATTGCGCGAAGAAAGCAGCTTTCGGACGCAGGAAGAAGCCGGTCAGCAGCACCAAAAGTGTCTGCAAAGTGATAGGAACGGGTCCGACGGGGATGCTCAGGAAGCCGCTGACGAATGTCAAAGCCGCAAATATGCTTATTTGGGTCAAATCTCTTGTTGATAATTTCATGTTATTTTCCTTCTCTCTTTTTGATTTTGATGCTGATTTCGCCATAGGTCAGGGTTTTCGTTTCCCCATTGGGTAAGGCTACAACTAGTCCGCCATCGTCGTCGATTGCGATCGCTTTGGCTTCGATCGTTTCGCTTCCTTGGGGGAAAGTGACTTGTTCACCCAAGACGAAGCAACGTTTGCGGTACTCGTCCAGGTAGGAACGGGATGCCAAATCAGGGTAAAGGACATAAAAACGGTTGAGTATTTCGGCAGCCATTTGGTTCCGTGTCACCACGGCATTTTTTGAATCGAACAACGTGCCGGCAATCGATTGGATTTCATCAGGAAAATCCGTTTCAGGCGCCCGGAAGTTCAGGCCGATACCTAAAATGATCGTTCCGATTGTCCGCGATTCCATATCCATGATCCCTTCCGTCAGGATGCCGCAGACTTTCCTGCCATCCAGGAAGATATCATTCACCCATTTGATTTGGGGTTCTTTTCCTGTCAATGTTTCGATTGCCTGACAGACGGCCACAGCGGCGGCAGTCGTGATCAAAGTGGCGTTATCCAGATCAGCAACCGGCTTCAAAACCAAACTCATGTACAGGCCCGATTCGCTCGGTGAGTAGAAAACTCTACCCAAGCGCCCTCTGCCCTTTGTCTGTTCTTCCGATAAGATCACGCCTTCGAAGGTCGCTTCTTCGTTGACGATGCGTTTGGCCTCCAGGTTGGTCGAATCGATCGTTTTATGCGCAATGATCCGGTGAGCTTTCAGCGCTTCCGATAGCAGAGGCACGATGGCGGCCTCCGACAACAAATCGGTTTCGACTGACAGTTGATACCCTTTATTCGTCGTTGCTTCTATCTGATAGCCTTCTTTTTTCAGGCCGTTGATTGCTTTCCACACGGATGTTCTGGAAACTTCCAATTTATCAGCCAAATCTTGGCCGGAAATGCTTTCGCCTTTATGCTGCTCCAGAAACTGCAGGACTTTCTCCTTTGTTGACATCCTTTCCCTCCATTCTCTTCTATAAAAAAACCACCACTTGAACCGAAGTGATGGTCTCAATGCTGTATTCAGTTTAACTGCTGCCCCGCCTCTTGTCAACCCGTTAAACACAAAGGGTAACAATGTTTTTTTAGTGTTTTTTTGATTCCTTATACGCTCTGACCATTTCGGCATAATCCGCCATGATCGTCCGCACTATTGGATTGTCCATCGTCGGAATCGCAACCGTTCCGATTTTCGATATCGGCAGCACATTATTGCCGGTTCCGGAAACGAAGGCTCCTCCAGCATCCTTGACCCACTCGACAGGGATGGCCGTCTCGTTGATCGGAATCTGTCTTTTTTCACATATTTCGAACACTTTCTTGCGGACGATCCCCAGAAGTACCGCTTTTGCAGGGGGAGTGTATAATTCTTTCCCTTTCACAAAAAAGACATTCGTGCGGCTGCCTTCCGTGATTTCCTCATTACCATCCACAAGCAGCAGCTCATAAACGTCTTTATCCACCCGTTCCTGCAGCACGGCTTTCTGGTAATCCGAACGGACAAGCTTGATGTTCGGATCCAGTCGTTCGATACTGAACAGACTCGTCGTGATACCCTCTTCATAATAGCTTTTTGGCGGGTAGATGCTCTGGGTGAAAAAGATCCATAACACACTCTCGCCTTTTGACGTTTCCCCAAGGATGAACTTAAGGTTCTGATTCCCCACCTGATTGGCGGCTATCAGGCGATAGACGCGATCCTCGATAGATTTCGCCGTAGCTGGCAGCGGCAGATCCAGATAAGCAGCGGACCGGAAAAAACGATCCAGATGATCCTCCAGAAATATTGCAATTCCATCCTCGACACGGATGACTTCGTATACCGTCCGGCCTTCAAATTCCGGATAGCTTTCGCCGTCAGTATTTTTTACTAGTTCATCGTTCAATAAGTAATAAGGTCCTTCCACTTTTTCCATATTCGACGCCCCTTCCCGTTCTTATATTCCCTATTCTACTCCGGAATCCCGAAAAGTACATGCCAATTCGCAAAACAGCGGATGTGACAGCCAAATGACAAACTATTTAAAAATTAGTAAAAGTGAAGAAAAACACAACGAGTACCTTCCTTTTTTTCTGCTGTGGGTGTATAGTATGGGCATCATGAAAAATACGAACACAACTACTTACACAAAGGATGATAGAATAAGCATGCAGATGCCACAATCCCATTGGAAAAATGATGTTGAATATGTCGCTTTGGTCGAAGATCTCATCTATCACGAAGAATTATTGCACATGGAGACCATTACCCATCACCACTTCACCAATCGTTTGGAGCATTCGATCCGCGTATCCTATAAGAGTTACCAGCTTGCAAAAAAATGGAATCTGGATGCCCGTTCCACTGCACGTGCCGGTTTGTTGCACGACTTCTTCCATGAAGATCGTGATGCTGTCGCGCAGCTGAATATCGGTGCCCATGCAGATGCCCATCCGAAAATAGCTTGCGAAAATGCTTGCCGCATCACTGAAATCAGCTCGTTGGAGCGTGACATCATCCTCAAGCATATGTTCCTGGTGAGCCGTTGCGGCCTGCCTCGTTACAAAGAAAGTTTTGTTGTAACCTACGTGGACAAATATGTCGCGATCAGAGAGGTCGTCGAACCGATCAAAGAAATCGCAGGATCGCGTCTTCGCAATCTGGTTTCCAAATTGAGTCCCGTAAACCTGAACATCAACAATTAATGGAAATTTTATAAAGAATTGACTGTCTCGGATGATATGCTACCTCTATATAGGACATTGAATTATTTCAAGTCTTATATGGG
>NZ_PXZT01000020.1 GCF_003008695.1 Trichococcus alkaliphilus | reverse complement strand
CCTATATAAGACTTGAAGTAATTCATTGTCCTATATAGAGGGAGCATATCATTTCGGTGAGCAGCCTTATGTCCTTTTTGGCGCAGCTGTGAGTGTAGTGTGAGATGTCGGCTGAAAGGTGCTTGATTGGTGTCAAACAATCGAGACATGGTCAGGGTGTCGGTCTTTTGGATAGATCGGTTCGCTGAACAGTCGAGACAACGCTCGTGCGTCGGCTGTTAGATTTGAGCGGAATGCGGAACAGTCGAGACAAATCCCCAATTTCGGTTGTTTGGAGGTGCGGGAGCGCCAAACAGTCGACGACCTCACTGTCGCCTTGCCGGGGGAGATCCGGCAAGCAGCAATACATACGTATTTCAGAAAAACTCCAACAAAAAACACGCAAGTCACCAGCAGCAAAAGGCTGTTAACTTGCGTGTTTTACATTATAGTTATTAGTTTGATGATTCAGCAGTTGCAGATTCGGATGTAGCTGATTCCGCTTCTTCAGTTGCAGAAGTTGCTTCTGAACTAGCTTCTTCTGAAGTTGTTGCTTCGGATGTTGCATCTGATGAGCTTGTTTCTTCAGCAGGCAAGAATTGATCGATCGCGGCTGCCAAGTCTTCGTCCTTGATTTCAACATTCGCTGCTTGGACGATTGTGGACATGACGGATGTCAGGTAATCATTGTCGGCAAGTTTTTCGTCCATCATCACTGTTTCGATGTTTTCACGTTCTTCTTCCAATGTTCCTTTTTCTGTTTTCTCGATCATTTTGATGATGTGGTAGCCGTATTCGGTAGCGACTGGTGTTTGTGTCACTTCACCGACTTCAAGCGCATAAGCGGCTTCTTCGAAGGCTGCGACCATTTCGCCTGCTCCGAACAATCCTGTTTCTCCGCCGTTTTCAGCAGTCGCTGTGTCGGTAGAGTTGGCCTTAGCTAATTCCGCGAAATCAGCGCCCGCATTGATTTGGCTGATCAAATCTACAGCAGTTGCTTCATCCGCAACCAAGATATGCTGTACGTTGATTTGTGGTTGATAAGCTTCGTAGTAGGCTTCCACTTCTTCATCAGTGAAAGTTGTTTCAGCTCTTACAGCTGCTTCGATCAGTTTGTTCAAATATAATACATCTTGGTATTCTTCTTTATTTGCGAAGCCTGATTGGGACAAGATGTAGTTGAAAGTTTCTTCTCCGCCGTATTGTTCGATGGTAGTCAACAATTCAGCTTCTGTTTCAGCTTCCAATTCATTGTCGCCGATTTTCTCGTTCAATACATCGATCAGGATCAGACGTTGCAAGACGGTTTCGCCGATTGAGGCTTTCATTGCGTCGTATAATTCATCTTTTGTGATATCGCCTGCTGGAGTCGTTGCGACAGTTTCGCCAGTCGCGCAGCCTGCTAATGTGATGGCCGTCAAGAAAGCAACGGACGTCAATGCTAATTTCTTTTTCATGAATGTGGCACTTCCTATCTATTTCTATTTATCTATCTCATGAATAACCAATTATAAATATATCATAAACGCCGTGATTATGGAAAATATTCCTTAAAAACGCTAGCAAACTTCTCAGAAAATTCATATCTGAAGCCTGATTCGGAAGCAGGCTAAAAAATGCAACATAGAACAAAAGCAAGCATGCTGTCCGCGAGTCGTGGCAGATTGCTCAAAATGCCAATATTTGGTATCATAAGCTGATAAAAGGAAAGGAATGGGGGAAACTTTGTGAAATGTGAAATGAGTTCTGCGTTTTGCCAATGGCTGGAGATCAACAATTTTCATCTGAAAGTCGAGAGCACGTTGGAAAAAAGTTTGCAGACGAACCATAACCTTTCTCTGAAAGAGTTCTACGTCCTTTATTTCTTGTCACAGGAGCCGGATCAAAAACTGAAGCTCCAGGATCTGGAGGAAAAGGTCGGCTTAAGCCAAAGCGCGGTATCGAGATTGGTCAGCAAGTTCGAGGCGAAGGGCTGCGGAGCACTGGAGCGGAATGTCTGCGAGCAGGATCGGCGGATCATCTATACGTCCTTGACTAAAACTGGTGCTTCAAAACTGGCTGCAGCGGCTGCGACAGTGGAACAGGTGCTCACGGAATCTTTCGCGGCGATGCCGATACAGACGCTTTTCAAACTATCCGATAATCAGAATAAATAGGGTTGCTTGACTGGACTCCTTACGACAGAAACACAGAAAAATACGACGCTCCAAATGACCGTTTATCCGGTTTGCATTTGGAACGTCGTATTTTTTATTTCGATTATTGATTTGGTGCATCTGTCGCTGCAGGCATTTGCGATTCCATGCTCGCAGCGACTTTTTCCATATCTTCAGTCAATACTGCAATCTTATCGTTGATGCGGTTGATTCTGGGTTGAGCCTGTTGCGTAAAGTTCTCAATTGATTTTGTGACTTCCTCTGATACGGCGTTGACGGAAGCCAAGCCTTCGTTGGTCAAAGAATGGATCGCGTTGCGCAGACCTTGGACGCTGACGTTGAGGTCTTCGACCGCAAGTGTGTTGTCTTCAAGGTAAGCTTTCGCTTTCGCGCGATTTTCTTTTCCGCTGCGGGGGGTGTTCAGTAAGCCAAGCAGACCACCGACTACCGTGCCGAATAATATTCCTTCCATAAATGAGCGCATATTTATTCCTCCAGACTCTCTTTGATGGATGCAACTACTTTTGCCAATTCTGCCTGCGAATATTTTCCTTCGTGCGTCTTCCATTTCAAACCGAAACCGTCCGAATCCGAATCTTCGTAACGCGGCAAGAAGTGGATATGCGAATGGAAAACCGACTGGTAAGCTATTGAACGGTTATTGTTCAGAATATTCAGTCCCAGAATGTCATCGCTGGAACGTTCGATTGCGCGCGCGATTTTAGGGACGCGCGAAAAGACTTCCTTCGCCAATTCTTCATCGTATTCAAAAATATCAGCGACATGCTTCTTGGGTACCAGCAGCGTATGACCTTTTGTCACTTGGGATAAATCCAGGAACGCAATGACGACATCATCTTCATAGACAATGCTGCTCGGGATTTCGTGGTTCGCGATTTTGCAAAAAATACAATCTGTCATATGCCTGTCCTCTTTCTGTCCATAATCTACTTTATTCTATAGCATAACTTTATCATATTTGAGGTTTATTTGATATCCTGAGGTTAAAATGGAGCTTCGGTCAGCAAGATATTTGGGATGAGGCAAGGCTGTGCTATAATATAAGGCACAAACGCATGCGAAAGGGACGGTTAAATGTCACTATTATTGGAGAATGTCACGGGCGGCTATACGCAATTGCCTGTCATAAAAAATATAAATTTTGAGGTCAAAGCTGGTGAGTTGACTGGATTGATCGGATTGAACGGAGCAGGTAAGAGCACGACCATCAAACACATCATCGGTCTCATGATGCCTTTCAGCGGGAAAATCGCGATCGATGGCCGGACGTTGCGCGAAGATACGGAGCGTTATCGCCAGTCCTTCGCTTTTATTCCTGAGACGCCGGTGCTCTATGAAGAACTCACTTTAAGGGAACACTTGGAAATCACGGCGATGGCCTACGGAATCACGGAAGCGGTCGCCATGGAAAAGGCGATGCGCTACATTCGCGATTTCCGACTGGAGGACAAGCTGGACTGGTTTCCGGCTTATTTTTCAAAAGGCATGAAACAAAAAGTGATGATCGTCTGCGCATTCATGTTGGATGTGCCTGTATATGTCATCGATGAACCATTCCTGGGTCTGGATCCGCTTGGCATCCACTCGTTCCTGGAGATGGTCAGGGAGAAAAAAGCGCAAGGTGCAGCTATTTTGATGTCCACGCATGTGCTGGCTTCTGCCGAAAAAGAATGTGATAATTTCGTCCTGCTTCACCACGGTGAGGTCAAAGTGACAGGCACGATGGCAGACCTGCAGGCTGAAATGGGTATGCCGGGAGCGAGTCTTGATGAGCTTTACATCAGCTTGACGAAAGAAGTGGCGCAACCATGAACCTGGACAGTATCTGGAAAAGAAGGCAGCAACTGCACCTGAAAAAATTCAGCCGCTACAGCAAATATATCTTCAATGATCATTTCGTCCTCGTGCTCCTCTTTCTGTTGGGAGCTTTGGCTTACCAATATTCCGAATTCGTGAAAACTGTGACGCCGGACTTCCTATGGGGAAAGCTTCTGATAGTGGCTATTTTTTCAGGCAGCATTTTTATCGGTAAGCTGGCGACCTTTTTGGAGCCGGCCGACCAAGTGTTCCTTTTGGCTAAGGAAAAGGAATGGGGGAGCTATTTCAGCAAAGTGAAAAAATACAGCCTGATCCTTCCGGCGATTCTGTTGTTCTTTTTGGCAGCTGCAGCAATGCCGATGCTTTTTGCCGGAAGAACGATCGGGGCAAGTGATTTGCTGCCGATTTATGCAACCTTGATTCTGTTGAAAATCATCCATTTGGATCTGCAGGAACTTGGCCTGAAGATAGGCGATAGGATAGTTCGCAAAAAAAACGATCTCTACTTGGCTTGCGCGGCGATTTTATCTTTCAGCGTCGCGATATTTTTTCATCCATGGGTTGCGCCGGTACTTGTAATTCTGTATACTATGTTTCTGCGTAAAAAAGTACAAGTGGCGTATGAGGCGCGCTATCCGCTCTATCAATGGGAGCAGATGATCGCCTCGGAGGAACAACGAAAGGCTCGCATAAACCGGGTCATTAATCTGTTTACGGATGTTCCGCAAGTGAAGAGCAAAGCAAAAAGAAGAAAGTATCTCGACGGCTTGTTGCGCCGCGTTGAAGGCAAAGGCAATTCCTATCAGTATTTATACGCGCGGGCATTTGTGCGCGGGACGGATTACAGCGGCTTGTTTTTCCGCCTGTCGGCCATCGGAATGCTGTTGCTTCTGTTCACGCCGTCAGCCGGATTTTCTTTAGGCCTCAGTCTGTTGTTCCTTTATTTGACAGGATTCCAGCTGTTGCCGCTGTATTTCCATTTCAATGAGAACATGCTGTACCGGCTTTATCCGACGCAGCGCGAAGATAAATTTGTTGGCTTCAAGCGTTTGCTCGGCTACCTTTTGGGAGTGGAAGGATTCCTTTTTGCGGGAATCATCTTCATCAACAACAGTTGGCAGACGGGAATGGCTTCAATAGCCTTAAACGCCGGGTTCATCTGGTTGTTCATCCGGTTTTACATGGGCGGGCGTACGGAAAAAAGAGAAGCGGCAAATTACTGATGCACGGGTTAAAATCGTTTCAGTTCCGAAAGCACATGGAATATTCTTGACTGAATATGTAAAGAAATCTAAAATGATAATTGTATGCGAGTGATGGCCGTTGCGCTTTCAGAGCAAAACGAGCTGAGTCGCCTAATGAACACGTAGCGTATGAACAGAAGAGCAGACCGAGATAGCTGGGGCTTTCGTCCCGGCTCCTTCTTTTCATCGGCATAGAAAAATTAATGACAGAGTAAGGAATGAGCTCGATGGATTATAAAATGGACTCAGGGTGGCGGCTACATCCCATCGGAGGAGACACAGGACAAGCTTATATGGGCACCAGAGCCGAGGAAAGAGTCTTTTTAAAAAGAAACTCTTCGCCTTTCTTAGCTGCGCTTTCCGTTGAGGGGATTACACCGCGATTGATCTGGACCAAACGGGTCGGCAATGGGGATGTCCTGACAGCTCAGGAATGGCTCAACGGCAGGGAATTGAATCCGGATGAGATGAAGGGTAAGACCGTGCGGGACATCCTGCATCGCATCCATCATTCCGAAAATCTTCTGAAGATGCTTCAGAAGGTAAAGGGTGAAATCTTCAACCCAATCAATTTCTACAACCTGTACGTTGCGGATCTGCCGGATGACTTGAAATCCAATTCGGTCCTTCAACAGGTGACTGAATATGTGAAGAACAGCATCGCCAGCATCGACGATTCGCAAAAGACGGTCTGCCACGGAGACGTGAATCGGAAAAATTTCCTGTTGGATGAGGAAGACCGGTTGTATCTGGTGGATTGGGAAATGGTCAAAATTGCCGATCCGTTCTCGGACATCAGCACCTTGCTGGTACAATACGTTCCCCATGAAGAATGGGGAGTATGGTTGGAGCAGTATGGCTTGCAGATGAATGACAATATGGAACGCCGGTTGGAGTGGTACAGCATGATGGTGTGCCTCTGCATGATCAAAAAAAGCCATTCGCAGGAACGCAATGTGGAAATGAATCAACTGATTCTGTTGCTCAAACAGCTTTATCAGAATCGCCTAAACAGTTATTTATGAAATCCTCTTCGTCTTATACGAACGGAAAGGATTTCTTTTTTCGAAAAAAAACAGTTAAGAAAGAGGAGAATTATGCGCGTAAGAAATAAACCATGGGCTGCCGAAAAATTGGCTGAAAGTACCCAATATGTAGTGATGGAACCAGCGGATTGGAAAGGGAAATGGCAGGAACGCTTCGGCAACGAGCAACCGATCCACGTGGAAATCGGCTCCGGAAAGGGTCAGTTCATCGTTGAAATGGCTCGCATGCATCCGGAAGTGAATTATATCGGAATCGAACGCCAGACGAGCGTGGCGGTCATGACGCTTGATAAGATGATCGAATCAGGGCTGAAAAATGTCCAGTTGCTGAATACGGACGGAGAGAATGTTGCGGATTTCTTTGCAGAAGGCGAAGTGGCTCGCGTTTATCTGAACTTTTCCGATCCATGGCCAAAATCCAAACACGACAAACGCCGCTTGACTTACAAAAATTTCCTGCGCAACTATGAACAAATCCTGGTCTCAGGCGGGGAAATCCATTTCAAGACGGACAACCAAGGCCTGTTCGAATATTCGTTGGCGAGCTTCTCGCAATACGGAATGACTTTGAAGCAAGTGTGGCTGGATCTGCACAAGAGCGATTATGAAGGAAACATCATGACGGAGTACGAAGCGAAGTTCTCTTCAAGAGGAGACCGCATCTACCGCGTCGAAGCAGCGTTCCCGAAAAAAGCAACGGCTGATTCAGAAAAATAGGACCAAAACAAAAGGAAGGACCAAAGCTGCGTTTGCTTTGATCCTTCCTTTTTCTGATTTTTAAAGCTTATAAAGATCCAAGATGGTTCCAGTATAAGCGTCGGCGATGAATTCATATTGCACCAACACGCCTTCTTCTTTACGGGAAATTCCGCCGTAATACACATCCGTTTTTGAAGAATAACGACTGAGCGGGACAGGATGCAATTCGATCCAGGATCCTTCAATCGGTGCTTCAGCCAAGAACATCTTTTTTACGTTTTCCAGGATTTTGTCGCCGTTTACGGTCCGTTTCTGTTCATAGCAAAGGGCCGTCACGACTGAGCCAAGTACGAGTCCGGCTCCGAATAAAATACCGCCCAAAACTTCTTCTTTGTGTTTTTTGCACATGCATTTTCCCAAAAAGTTCATCATGTGTTCCTCCTCAAATTGATGCGCTTTCTTTTTTCTTCCTCAAGTATAGCAATAAAACGAAAAAAATAATAGGGAAACGTCGATTGCATAAGGCTTCGTGAAGGAAACGTTTCCTGTGCCGGACAATGCTTTGGATCGAATGGAATCGTTGCTATGACAAGGATGCTGCGCTATAATGGAAAGGATAGTCAGACAATGAAGGGGGACCGGGAGCGGCATAAGGATAAAGTTGTGTCCTGCTCCATTCAAATATGGAAGATAAAACATTTGCTATGATCAAAGAATTGACGGAATTGCAGGGGACAAGCGGTAACGAACGCAATATCCGTAACTATATGCGCGAAAGAATGGCGCCACTGGTGGATCGCATCGAAACGGATGGCTTGGGCGGTATTTTCGGAATCAGGGAGCATGAAGATAAAACGGCACCGCGCATCATGGTGGCGGCGCACATGGATGAAGTTGGCTTTATGGTGGCAGGCATCACGGATCGCGGGCTGTTCCGGGTCGTGCCGCTCGGAGGCTGGAATGCCTATGTCGTTTCAGCACAGCGTTATACGCTGCAGACATCCAAAGGCGATATTCCTGTGATCTCATCTTCTGTTCCGCCGCATTTGCTGCGGGAGGCTGGTGAAGAAAAAAAAGTCAAAGTGACGGACATCCTGTTTGACGCCGGTTTCGATACGAAAGAAGAAGCGCTGGCATTCGGAGTGCGTCCCGGAGATACGATCGTTCCCCAAGTCGAAACGATCTGGACAGCAAACAAAAAGAAAATCATTTCAAAAGCATGGGACAACCGCTACGGGAACACGGTCGTTCTGGAAACGCTGGAAGCATTGAAAAATGAAAAGTTGCCGAACACGCTGATTGCCGGGGCCAACGTCCAGGAAGAAGTAGGGCTCCGGGGGACAAAAGGGGCCGTACATAAGTTCAAGCCTGATCTGTTCTTCGCGGTAGATTGCTCGGCTGCGGACGATCTGACGACGACCAAGGATACGTTCGGTCATCTGGGGGAAGGTTTCCTTTTGCGGATCCAGGATCCCGGCATGATCACCTTGAAAGGGATGCGCGAATTTCTGCTGGATACGGCGGAAACGCATGATATCCCTTATCAATATTTCGTTTCAAAAGGCGGAACGGATGCGGGAGCCGCCCATGTCATGAATGATGGGGTGCCGAGTGCGGTCATCGGCGTCTGCGCCCGCTACATCCACACGCATCAGACAATGTTCCACATCGACGATTACGCGGCGGCCAAGGAAATGGTCGCACAAGTCATCAAAGCATTGGACAAGAGCACTTATGAAACCATCATGTCCACGAATTAAGGGGGAGTCAGATTATGGATAAATTGAAAGATTTGGATCAATTCAAAGAACTGCGCGATTCGGGGAAAACGGTATTCGTCTTCATGACCAGCTGGTGTCCGGATTGCCATTACATCCGACCGTTCATGCCTGAGGTGGAAAATAAATTCGCGGATTTTCGTTTCGTCGAAATAGACCGCGATGATTTCGGTACTCTAGGTGAAGCGTTACAGATTTCCGGAATCCCGAGCTTCGTCGTCTATGCTGAGGGCGAACTATTGGGTCGTTTCGTCTCACGCAACCGGAAGACGCAAAAAGAGATTGAAGCCTTTTTGGAACAATTGTGATACTATTTCGTTTGGGAAAAATAAATGAAGAAGCATAAAGGAGCAAATACAAAATGTGGTTAAGTTTTTATAATCGTGAAGCAGTCGGGGATACATTAATGTTGACGAAAGGGGATATCGCTGTCCGCCAAGAACAATCCTGCGAATCAAAAGGGAATGTGACGCGCATTTTCAACAACCGTACAAATGAAACGATGGGCTATAATCTATTTTCGATTTCAGATACGCTTGCGTTGGATGCAAACGGACAAGTGTTGTTATCCGATGAAGAAGTGGCAAAAGTGAATGCTTTGATCCAAGCTGCTGGCTTCAATGACGCTGTCGTTGTCGATCGCTCGCCTAAATTTGTTGTGGGCTACGTCAAAGAGTGCGTGCCGCATGCAGACTCCGACCATCTGTCCGTTACGCAAACAGAAGTGGACAACGGAGAAGTACTGCAGATCGTCTGTGGTGCAGCTAACATCAAAAAAGGGCAACGCGTCGTCGTAGCCAAGCCGGGCGCAGTCATGCCCAGCGGTTTGATCATCTGGCCGGGTGAATTGCGCGGCGTAGCCAGCCATGGCATGATCTGTTCAGCCAAAGAATTGCAACTGGAAAACGCAAGCCCTAAAAAAGGTATCCTTGTGTTGGATGACAGCTATGCAATAGGCGCAGCGTTTTCCAAATAAGACTATAGAAATTTTACTGAAAAAGAAGTACTATTATAAAGGAATTCCATTGAAACCGGGCATAGTTTTTCCCGGAAGCAAAACAAGAGAGGAGTTGACTGGATGAGTCGCTATGATGGACCAAGTTTTTTTCGGCATGACCATCGTTCAGGGGTGGAAGGAAGTCATCCTGCAACAAATAAGTATGATTTTCCGAATTACCTGAAAAAAGAGGACGAAGGGCATGGTATCCTGGAAGAAAAAGGCGATTCTGCACAACCGTCCTCCTACATCTCGCAAGATTTGCTGCACCCGATGGACACGGTTCCGTACATCCGCCACAACAAGGAGGCATTCGTATCCTTCAGGGATCAAGCTGCGAAGCCTGCTGAAGATGTTTTTGCGGTCGAGAAAAAAAGACTGAAGGACGAAAAGCAGAAGGAACGCCGCACGGAATTGGGCATGCACCCTTTCGCTTCGTACAAGAGCAGAAGGCCTTTCCAACTGACAGAAGTACCGGAACCGTTGAAGGGCTGGGAAAACCTGAAAGAAAAGAAAATCGATTATCGCGCGATTGCTGCAGTATTGAAGAAGAACAGTTCGGACTTGCTTATTTTCGAGCTTGAGTCGCCTGTTGAAGACGATGAGGTCCGGGAGGAAGACGGCGTGGAAACAAGTGAGTTGCAGCCGTTGGAAGGCAAAGCCAAACGGGCAATGAACCGCTCACTGTTGGGCATCATGGAGCAGGAACGCTCTTATGATGTAGCCGGAAAATTCGTTCATGAGCCTGCCGATTCGGTAAGCCACTCTTATTTTTAGTCATCGCATTGTAACATCAGGCCGATTTGTGCGCAGCACTTACTGTTACAATGAAATTATTGACATGTTTGACCTCAAATTTTAAATAATTTTAAGTATTTTCTTAATCTGCACATGCTATACTGGTTCCGATTCAATAAATGGACAGCAAGTCATCAGGTCCTAAACGATTGTTTTGAGACACAAACATCAGAAGGTAGCCGAAAGACTAACCTTTCTTATTCACTTGGAGGTAATTATGGAAACGGAAACGATTTATCATTTTGTCGGCATCAAAGGTTCTGGGATGAGTGCGTTGGCATTGATCCTGCATGGGAAAGGCTATCGCGTCCAAGGATCGGATGTCGAAACTTATTTCTTTACACAAAAAGGTTTGGATGATGCTGGCATCACAATCATGCCATTCAGCGAAGCTAACATCACACCGGGTTTGACGGTCATCGCAGGGAATGCTTTCCCTGATTCCCATGAGGAAATCGCGAAAGCGAAAGAACTCGGTTTGACGGTCATCCGCTACCATGATTTCATAGGCGACTTGATCAAAAACTATACGAGCGTCGCCATTACCGGTTCACATGGTAAGACAAGCACGACCGGTTTGTTGTCCCATGTGTTGGACGGGATTGCACCGACAAGCTATCTGATCGGCGATGGAACTGGCTTCGGTCGGGAAGATGCGGAGTATTTTGTATTGGAAGCCTGCGAATACAGACGTCATTTCTTGGCTTATTCACCCGACTATGCCATCATCACGAACATCGATTTCGATCACCCGGATTACTATAAAGACATCAATGATGTTTACAGCGCATTTGATTCATTTGCATCCCAAGTGAAAAAAGGCGTCATCGCTTGCGGCGAAGATGCGTATGTCCGTGAATTGAAAGGCAAATATCCAATCACATTTTATGGCTTTGCTGAAGACAATGATGTTGTCGCCAAAAATGTCACGAAGGATACGACCGGCAGTCAATTCGATGTGGAAATAAATGGCGAAAGGTACGGTCATTTTGAAATCCCGTCATTCGGCACGCATAATATCCTTAACTCATTGGCAATCATCACATTCTGCTGGTTGGAAGGCTTGGACAATGACAAGGTAGCTGCGCAGCTGAAGACTTTCACAGGCGTAAAACGTCGCTTCAGCGAGAAATACATTTCGGATATGGTCGTCATCGATGATTATGCCCATCATCCATCCGAAATCCGCGCTACACTCGATGCAGCCAGACAGAAATACCCTACAAAGGAAATCATTGCGATTTTCCAACCGCATACCTTCACGCGCACGGTTGCTCTGCTTAGCGAGTTCGCTGAGTCGTTGGAATTGGCCGATAAGGTTTTCCTCTGCGATATCTTCGGCTCCGCTCGCGAAAAGGACGGACAGGTTTCGATCGGCGATTTGGCCGACAAAATCGAAAAAGGCGCAACGGTATTGAACGTCAACAACATGTCCCCGCTGCTGCAGTTCCATGATGCAGTCGCCATTTTCATGGGCGCTGGGGATGTTCAGAAATTTGAACTGGCTTATGAAGAACTGCTGAGCCACAGCGTACCGACAACAAATTAATACAGTAGAACGGTTCTGAATCCTAGAGTTTGAGCTCAGGATTCATCACACACTATTAGTCCAGGGATTGCTTCCTGGGCTTTTTTGATGCAAATAGGGGAACGGCTTGGATCGCTTTTTGCAATAAATGGTTTCAAACAGCTAAACGGCTTTTATCGGAACGGCGTTTTTGATATGATAGACATATATGTGTTCAAAGAAAGGAAAAGTGAAAATGGGTCTGAAAGATATAAAGCTTGGAAAATCGATTGATGAAATTCAAGAGGGGGATTCGCTGACCGTCACGGAAATCATCGAAGACAAAGATATTTTGCTATATCTTGGATTGACGAATGACGGGAACCCGCTCTATATTCAACATGATTATTCGCAGACGACTCGGTTCCATAAACCGATTGTGCCTACCGTTTTGTTGGTGGGGATTTTGACGAGCAACGTTTCCAAACATTTACCGGGTCCGGGTTCACATATTGTGGACGTTTCTTTGAATGTGATTGAACCGATCTACCACAACAGCACGATCACGTTCAATTTTGAAGTGGAGCGCGTGGATGAACGCCGTGAGCAAGTGACGATCAGTGTGGTCGGAACGAATATGGAAAATGAACGTGTGTTGGATGCTGAATTGATCGTAGAGACGCCTCGCAAGTTGATTTTTGATGAGGAAGAGAACGTGATCATGAACGAGCGAACTGAAGTCGAGGAAGCTATCGATTCGGGAGCGGATTCCGTATCCATGACAGAAGACGATTCAGAATAAGCAGAGTTAGGATGTAACCAAATGACTGATAAAAAGAAAAAATTACTATTGGTGGATGGCAGCAGTGTGGCTTTCAGATCCTTTTTCGGATTGCCGAATCTGGATGGGTTCCGCAACAAGAACGGATTGCATACGAACGCGCTCTACGCCTTCAATAATATATTGGAACGCATATTCCAGACAGAAGAGCCTACGCATCTGTTGGTGGCATTCGATTCAGGGAAAACGACTTTCCGTAATGCCCTTTATGATGATTACAAAGGTGGGCGCGCCAGCATGCCGTCGGAGTTGTCAGAACAGTGGCCTTATTTCGGCGTCTTGGTCCATGCTTTCGGCGGCAAAACTTATGAATTGGTCAATTATGAAGCTGATGACATCATCGGAACCTACTCGCGGATGGCCGATCAGGCCGGCTATGATGTCGTCATCATTTCTGGTGATAAGGATATGATCCAATTGACGACAGATAATATCCGGGTCGACATCACCGTCAAAGGCGTGTCGGAGTTGAAATCCTACACCCCGGACGTCATCCGTGAAGAATACGGCATTGAACCGAAACAGATCATCGACATGAAAGGTCTGATGGGGGACTCTTCGGATAATTATCCGGGCGTCACCAAAGTCGGCGAGAAGACCGCTTTGAAACTTCTTACCGAATACGGCTCCATCGAAAACCTTTACGAGCATGTCGATGAACTGAAGAAAAGCAAGATGAAAGAAAATCTCATCAATGACAAAGCAAATGCATTCATGAGCAAAACGCTGGCTACGATTGATCTGGACTCGCCCGTGACATTGAAGCTCGATGAACTTGCGGTTGAAGGCAAACAGATCGACAAGCTGACCGACTTCTATCGCGAAATGGATTTCAATGGTTTCCTTGATAAACTGGGCGTGGCTTCGGAAGACCGCTCGGAATCCTTCGAGGACATCCACTTCGAAGTCTTGACCGAAATCCGTCCCGAGCATTTTACGGACCGGATGGCCCTGTATGTGGAGATGCTTGAAGACAACTACCACGACGGGAAAATCCTTGCAGTCAGCTGGGGAACGGATGAGAAGATTTATACCGCTTCATTGGAAACCGTGGCGGCAAGTGCCGCTTTCAAGGAATGGGCTGAGAACGCCGAAGCCAACAAAATTGTGTACGACGGCAAACGGACGATGGTCATGCTGCATTATGCCGGCATCGCGCTGGCAGGCATCGATTTTGATATCCTGTTGGCTTCCTACATCCTGAATGCAAAGGACAACAGCAAAGACCTTGCGCAAGTCGCTCAGGAATATGGCTACAACGATGTCTCCTTTGATGAGGCCATCTACGGGAAAGGCGCTAAAACGGCAGTTCCCGAGGACGCAGTGCTGCACGATCATTTGGCGCGCAAAGTGAAAGCGATCCAAGCGCTGTTTGCCCAATTGAACACTGAGCTGGAAAGCAACGTACAAAAAGACCTGTATTATGAAATGGAGCTGCCATTGTCGTTTGTGTTGGCGAACATGGAAATCCAAGGGATAAAAGTGGAGCCACAGCGTCTTTTGACCATGAAAGAGGAATTTGCCGGTCGTTTGCTGGAAATCGAGAAGACCATCTATGCCGAAGCGGGGGAAGAGTTCAACATCAATTCACCGAAGCAGCTGGGTGTCATCCTGTTCGAGAAGATGGGACTGCCCGCCATCAAAAAGACGAAAACGGGCTATTCGACAGCGGTCGATGTGCTGGAAAAACTACAGGCGCAAGCGCCGATAGTGGAGCACATCCTGAATTACCGACAGTTGGCAAAACTGCAATCGACCTACGTGGAAGGACTCCTGAAATTCATCAAACCGGAAACCGGCAAGATCCATACCCGTTATCAACAGACGTTGACGCAGACTGGCCGTTTGAGTTCCGTCGATCCGAACCTGCAGAACATCCCGATCCGGATGGAGGAAGGCCGGAAAATCAGACAAGCCTTCGTTCCTCAACAAGCAGGCTGGAAGCTGTTCGCTTCCGACTACTCACAGATCGAATTGCGTGTATTGGCGCATATTTCCGGGGATGAACATCTGCAGGAAGCCTTCCTGGAAGGGCAGGATATCCATACCTCGACCGCGATGCGCGTGTTTGGCATAGAGAATCCGGAAGACGTCACCGCCAACCTGCGCCGACAAGCTAAGGCTGTCAATTTTGGGGTTGTTTACGGAATCAGCGACTATGGTTTGTCCCAAAACCTGAACATTACCCGAAAAGCCGCTCAGGAATTCATTGACCGTTATTTCGAAAAATATCCAGGTGTTAAGCAATTTATGGAGGACATCGTCAAAGAGGCGAAGGAGAACGGTTATGTGGAAACCTTATTCCACAGACGCCGCTATCTGCCAGACATCCATAACCGCAACTTCAATCTGCGCTCCTTTGCGGAACGGACTGCCATCAATTCGCCGATCCAAGGCACTGCCGCCGATATCATCAAAGTAGCGATGGTCCGGATGGATAAAGTCCTTAAAGAAAAAGGCCTTCAAGCGAACATGCTGTTGCAGGTTCACGATGAACTGATCTTCGAATGCCCTGAAGAAGAAATTCCGGTGTTGGAAAAATTGGTGCCGGAAATCATGGAGCATGCCGTCTCCTTGGCTGTGCCGCTTAAAGTGGACAGTAACTTCGGCGACAGCTGGTATGAAGCAAAATAAACAAGGAAAAAACCGATAAAAGAAAGGGGGCTGCTTATGCCGGAATTGCCAGAAGTAGAAACCATCCGTAAGGGACTCATCAGCCTTGTCGGAGGAGCCGTCATTATAGATGTAGCCGTCTTTTGGGATCGTATGATCACGCCGCCTTTCTCCACGGAACGGTTCAAGACGGTCCTGCGGGGGGAACAGATCCACACTATCGAACGCCGCGGCAAGTATCTGATCTTCTTGTTGGACCACTGGGCGATGATTTCCCATTTGCGGATGGAAGGCAAATATGAGGTGAGCGAATCCGGTGAACCGATCAAGAAGCATACCCATGTCATTTTTTATCTCGCCGATGGCCGCCAACTGCGTTACCTTGACGTACGCAAGTTCGGTAAATTCACGCTGTTGCCGATCGAAAAGCGGGATGAATATGAGCCTTTCAAAAAGATGGGGCCGGAGCCGACCGCGGATTTCTTCAAATTGAGCAAATTCAAAAAGGATCTTGCCAAGTCGCATCGTGCAATCAAAGCGGTCATCCTCGACCAGAACATTGTTGCCGGCGTCGGAAATATCTATGCGGATGAGTCGCTTTTCCAAGCCAAGATCCATCCGCTGCAAGCCGCCGACACAATCGGACCGGCTGCAGCCAAAAGACTGCACGAAGCCATCATCGATGTGATCAGCAGATCAGTGGAAGCCGGAGGGTCGACTATCCGGACCTACAAAAACACGTTGGGGGAGGCAGGTAAATTCCAAGTCTCCCTTGCCGTTTACGGCCAGACCGGACAGCCTTGTCCGAACTGCGGCCATCCGATTGAAAAAATAAGGGTTGCACAGAGAGGAACGCATTATTGTCCGCATTGTCAACAACTGCCAAAGACGCGTTCGAAGGCAGCTGACATCACTGATATTGCGTACAAAGGGGCGAAATAAACAAGCATGAGTTATATATTGGGACTTACAGGAAGCATCGCTACAGGGAAATCGACTGTAGCGAAGCTGTTTTTGTCTGCGGGCATTCCGGTTGTCGATGCGGACTTGGGAGCAAGGGCTGTCGTTCTTCCGGGTGCGCCGGGGTTAGCGGACATCATCGAACATTTCGGGGAAGCCTACCTGCTGCCTGATGGCACGCTGGATCGCAAACGCTTGGGAGCGCTGATCTTTTCGGACAGGGAGAAGCGGGCAGAACTGGATGCGTTGCTGAAGGAGCGTATCAATCATTGGATTCAGGCAGAAAAGGAACGTTATATTTCGGAAGGGCACGAACTGATCGTGCTGGATATCCCATTGCTGTACGAAGGCGGATATGAGGACAGCTGCGATGCTGTGATGGTCGTCTATGTTCCGGAAGGACTGCAATTGCAAAGGCTGATGAGCCGCAATCATTTGGATGCGGATGAAGCCACCCGAAGGATGCAAAGTCAGCTTTCGATCGAAAAGAAAAAAGCGCTGGCGGACTTTGTCATCGACAATTCCGGGACGATCGAAGAAACCGAAAAACAAGTCAACGAATGGCTGCGCGGACATCTTTCCGCCTAGCCTGATGGTCCCGGAAAGACCATCTTTTCAAGGTTTTTGAGCCACAAGTATGTTATAATGAAGTGATAATAAAGGAAAGAAAAGGGGGAAAGCCGATGCAATGCCCAAAATGTCACTATCACGGATCGCGTGTTGTCGATAGTCGTCCGGCTGATGACGGGAAAGCCATCCGTCGCCGTCGCGAATGCGAACAATGCCATTTCCGCTTCACTACATTCGAAAGGATCGAGCAAACGCCGTTGCTTGTCATCAAAAAAAATGGCGCACGCGAAGAATTCAGCCGTGAAAAGTTGTTGCGGGGATTGATCCGCTCCTGCGAAAAACGGCCGATCGCCCTCGAACAACTGGAGACTGTCGTCAATGATGTGGAAGCCGAAATCCGAGCGCTTGGAGAAAATGAAGTATCCAGCATCGTCATCGGGGAATACGTCATGGATAAGTTGTCCAAAATAGACGACGTCGCCTATATCCGTTTCGCAAGTGTATACCGCCAATTTTCGGACCGGAAAACTTTCCTTGATGAATTGAAGAACATGGAGAAGAAAAAAGCCGAACAAGCGGCTGCTGAATCTTCAGACATCCAACCATCCGATGCTCCTCCCAACGAGGCAGCCCCCGGAAAGGAAGACAATGAACAATGAGCTATCCATGGCAAAATATAAGTCCTAAGGATCCTTTCAGAGCAAGCCAGACGAACTTGATTTCCGATGTGGACCGCAAAATCCTGACGCAATTGTATCAGCCCATCATCGGGCCGCAAGCATTCAGCCTCTATTTGACGCTGCTTGCGGAGATTCCGCAGGAGAGCTATTGGAGTAAGGGGTTGCTTCACACCGAATTATTGGCTTTATCGAACAGCGGAATCCAAGAGTTCTATCAAGCGCGCGTGAAATTGGAAGGGATCGGTTTGCTGAAGACATTTCTGGTAAACGAGCCTGAGAAGCAGTACCTATACGAATTGCAGCAGCCGCTGTCCAGTCATGCTTTTTTCAGTGATGACCTGATGGGGTTGCTGTTGTATGAAAAAGTCGGGGAACGGAAATACCGCGAGTTGCAGCAGCGGTTCAGCCGACAAGTCCGCGACGTAAAAAATGCGGAAAACATCACCAAGTCCTTTTTGGATGTTTTTTCGTTCTCGGAAAGCGCCTTTACGGAGCAAGCGCGGATGAGGCAGAACGATAATACGTTGTTGGGTGATAACGCGGCAAGTCTGCCCGTGATCGAGAACGATGGGTTTGACTTCTCGTTTTTCCGACAGTTGTTGAACAAACAATTCGTCAAACGTGATTCCATCACAAAGGAATTGGAGCACACGATCACTATCCTCTACACGCTGTATGGTTGCGACGAACTGCAGATGGCTCAATTCATTCTGGAGGCCGCAGATATCGAATCGGGTAAAGTAGATGGAGAAGCTCTCAAAAAAATTGTATCCGATGCCTATGAACAGAGACACAGCACTCGTTTGGAAGTTAAGGACAAGGTCACCCAGAGCATCCAACTGGCTAAAGATACTGAAAAAGGCCGGGAACAAAAATTGATCCAGGCACGCTTTTCCAGTGAAGAGATCTCGTTCATCAAGGCGTGCGAACAATTGACGCCGCACCAATTTTTGACGAGCATCAAAAAGCAGAAAGGCGGCATCGTGACCGCCTCGGAGACGCAATTGCTGCGCACGCTGATGGAAAAGGCTGATTTCAAACCGAGTGTGCTCAACGTATTGACGCACTATGTGTTGGTCATCCTCAACAATCCGCATCTTTCCAAGGCCTATGTGGAAGCCATCGCAAACGATTGGCTGCAGGACGGCGTCGATTCGCCCGAAAAAGCGTTGGCGAAAGCGAAACAATTCGCCGGCGAGATGAAAGCGAAAGCTGAGAAGCGGGCAGCCAGCCGAACAACCGCAAAGAATTACGGGAAAACGGTGGCGCGCAAGAAAGAAAACTTGCCGGATTGGGCTAAAGAGGAACACAAAGCGGTTGTGGAAACACCGCTGACGCCGGAAGCACAACAAAAATTGAATGAACGCATCAAAAAATTAAAAAGTAGCGGAAAGGCAGGGGATGAGTGATGGATCATATCGGAAGAGCATTTTACAAATATATGAATAATCCCGAAATCAGCCAACGCTACAAAGGCATGATCGACACAATCATGAAGGATGCCGATGTCCAGGCGTTCTTCCAGAAACACGAAGAGCGCCTGACGCGGGAAATCGTCGAGAGAAGTTATTCCAAATTGCACGAATATGTGCAGGAAAAAGAGAAGATACGTGTTGGGAAAGAATCACAGAACCCCGGTTATGAGCCGAACCTTGTATTGAATGCCGGTTACATAGATGTCGTCTATACACCGACCGATGAGACGATGGCGAGGGAAAAAGAAAAAGAATTGCGGAGCCGCGTCCATTCAATGTCGATGCCGAAGGATGTCCGCACGGCGACATTGGATCGGTTTGTCCAATCAAACGAGCGGATGCCGGCCATTCTGGAATCGTTGAATTTCATTGATTCATTCAATGGTAATCCGAAAGTGCATCACCAAGCGCTTTATTTCTATGGTCCATTCGGGGTAGGGAAATCCTATCTGCTGGGTGCGATTGCGCATGAATTGGCGATGGGCGGCCATCTGACAACATTGATGCATTATCCGACCTTCACGATGGAGATGAAGCAGGCAATCCAGAGCAACACGGTCAACGAAAAGATTGATGCCGTGAAGAAAGCAGAGATTCTGATGTTGGACGATATCGGAGCAGAAGCCAATTCCACATGGATCCGCGATGAAGTGCTCGGCGTCATCCTCCAGTACCGTATGCAGGAAGACTTGCCGACATTCTTCAGTTCCAACTTTACGATGCAACAGTTGGAGGAGCATTTACGCATGGGCAACCGGGGCGATGACGAGCCGATGAAGGCAAAACGTCTGATGGAGCGGATCCGCTTCTTATCGCGCGAGATTCCTCTGATCGGGAAGAACCGTCGTTTCGAGCAATAGGCTGACGTTCAGCTTTTCTTATATTAAACTTGAAAACAATTATTTTTTGTGTTTAAATGGACTACAGATGAAATGAAAGACAAATCGATGAGAAAGACACCGATGGATGAACTGATTTTTAGCGAGGGATGGCTTGGTGGAACATCCTAATCAATCATGTATCGACCCCTTTCGAGAGATTCCCTGAACATGCAGTAGGGGGAAACGGTACGCTCGTTATCGCGTTCAAGTAAGGATGAGACAGAATCTTAAGCGGATGCCTGTCGCACTCTTTGAATTTGGGTGGAACCACGTAGACACGTCCCATTTCCGGCACAAGCTGGGGATGGGCTTTTTTTATTGCCTTTTTGTCATCACCGAACGCACAGAACTTAATTAATTGGAGGAATCAGCATGTCAGAAATCAAAATCACTTTTCCTGATGGCGCCGTAAAAGTATTCGAAGCCGGCGTCACAGTGGAAGAAGTAGCAAAAAGCATCAGCAACAGCCTGGCTAAAAAGGCTTTGGCCGGAAAATTCAACGGGGAATTGGTCGACTTCACACGCCAGTTGGAGACGGATGGTTCACTTGAAATCGTGACACCGGATCACGCAGACGGATTGGGTGTCCTGCGTCACTCGACTGCCCACTTGATGGCGCATGCCTTGACGCGCCTGTTCCCTGAAATCCATTTCGGTGTCGGTCCAGCGATCGAAACGGGGTTCTACTATGATACCGATATGGAAGTGCAGCTTGCCGAAGAGGACTTGTCGAAAGTCGAAGCGGAAATGATGAACATAGTGAAGGCGAATTATCCGATCGTCAGACGTGAAGTCAGCCGTGCGGAAGCGTTGGAAATCTTCGCAAATGACCCATACAAAGTCGAATTGATCACAGCATTGCCTGAAGTTGACATCATCACTGTCTATACGCAAGATGACTTCACGGACCTTTGCCGCGGCGTTCACGTGCCGGCAACCGGCAAAATCCAAGTCTTCAAATTGCTGTCGTTGGCGGGTGCCTACTGGAGAGGAAACTCGAACAACAAAATGATGCAACGTGTCTACGGAACAGCCTTCTTCGACAAGAAAGCCTTAGCTGAATTCATCAAGATGCGCGAAGAAGCAAAAGAGCGCGATCACCGCAAATTAGGCAAAGAACTGGATCTGTTCATGATCGCTCCTGAAGTCGGCTCCGGCCTGCCTTTCTGGTTGCCGAAAGGCGCAACGATCCGTCGTACGCTTGAGCGTTACATCGTCGACAAAGAAGTGAGCCTGGGTTACCAGCACGTCTACACACCGATCATGGCGAACGTGGAATTGTACAAAACTTCCGGCCACTGGGACCACTACCATGAGGACATGTTCCCGCCGATGGATATGGGCGATGGCGAAATGCTGGTGTTGCGTCCGATGAACTGTCCGCACCACATGATGGTCTACAAGAACGACATCCACAGCTACCGCGAGTTGCCGATCCGCATCGCCGAATTGGGCATGATGCACCGTTACGAAAAGAGCGGGGCTTTGTCCGGTCTGCAACGCGTACGCGAAATGACTCTGAATGATGCCCACGCATTTGTCCGTCCGGATCAGATCAAGGACGAGTTCAAACGAGTGTTGCAGTTGGTCATGGATGTTTACGCCGACTTCCAGATCAGCGATTACCGTTTCCGTCTGAGCTACCGCGACCCTGAAGACAAAGTGAAATACTTCGATGACGACGATATGTGGAATCGCGCGGAAGCGATGCTGAAGGAAGCGATGGACGAATTCGGTTTGGAATACTTCGAAGCAATCGGCGAAGCTGCTTTCTACGGCCCTAAATTGGATGTGCAGTTCAAGACAGCGATGGGTTTGGAAGAAACGATGTCCACTATCCAATTGGACTTCCTGTTGCCTGAGCGTTTTGACCTGACTTATGTCGGCGAAGACGGCGAAAATAACCACCGTCCGGTCGTCATCCACCGTGGCGTCATCTCCACAATGGAGCGTTTTGTGGCGTATCTGATCGAAGAGTATAAAGGCGCATTCCCGGTATGGTTGGCTCCTGTCCAAGCAACAATCATCCCTGTCAACCTTGATCTGCATGCCGATCAAGCATATGAACTGAAAGCCGTAATGGAACAGTTGGGTATGCGCGTCGAAGTCGATGACCGCAACGAGAAGATGGGTTACAAAATCCGTGCTTCCCAGACTCAAAAAATACCTTACCAATTGGTAATCGGCGATCAGGAATTGCTGAACGGAACCGTAACTGTCCGCCGTTATGGCTCGAAAGAAATGGTTACTTTCAGCATGGATGATTTCTTGGCTGAGGTTCAATCTGAAATCAAAAACTTCAAATAATCTTATCAAATCCACATCTTTCTGAGCAAATCATGATACAATAAGTTTCAGTGATGTAGCTTTGATTCTGTTAGCTTGATGAAGGCCCGGAACATGGCAGTTTGTGTTCAGGGCCTTCATTTTCTTATATATTTTGCTTGATAGGGGATGAAGGGTTTATGTTAAGAGATGAATTGATGAAAATGCTGGATGGCCGCGAAGATGACATGATCGCTTTGCGCCGTCATTTCCATGAGCATCCTGAACTGTCATTCGACGAGAAGGAAACGGCTGCGTTCATCGCCCGTTTCTATGAAGATAAACCGGTTGATGTGCAGACGAACGTCGGGAACGGCTATGGTATCGTCGTCACGATCAACGGGAAACGCCCAGGCCGCACCATCGCGCTGCGGGCGGATTTCGATGCGCTCCAAATCGAGGAACAGACCGGCCTGCTGTTCGCATCCAAAAATCCAGGCGTCATGCACGCCTGCGGACATGACGGACATACCGCCTATCTGATGGTCTTGGCAGATTGTCTGATCCGTCTGCGGGACCAATGGGAAGGGACCGTCAAAATCGTGCATCAGCATGCCGAAGAAATGGCCCCGGCAGGTGCCAAGAGCATCATGGAATCCGGCTTGCTTGATGATGTCGATGAAATCTACGGTATCCATTTCTATCCGGATTATGAAGTCGGCACCGTCTTTTACACTAGCGGCTACGCTTATGCAGGCTGCAGCGACATCAAAGTCACGATCCAAGGGACGGGCGGGCATGGTTCACAGCCGCACCGCTCCAACGATACAATCGTGGCGGCTTCGAGCTTCGTGATGAATCTGCAGACCATCGTTTCCCGGCGCATCAATCCTTATGACATGGCTGTCGTGACGATCGGCTCCTTCGAAGCGGTCGGCAGCAGCAATGTCATCAAGGACAGCCTGATTCTGCGCGGGGATGCCCGTTACATGGATCTTGAGGTGGGAAAGGTCATCGAGGAACATTTCCACCGGATCGGCCGCGGTCTTGAGGAGATGTACGACGTGAAAGTGGAAATCGACTACAACTCCGATTACCCGCCTTTGTACAATCATCCGAAAGAGACCGAGAAAGCAGCCGCTGTTCTGGAAAAAAATGGTGTCGGGTCGTACTTGAAGCAGGTCATCGCAACTTCGGCCAACACTGGAGCGGAGGATTTCGGACAGTATCTGCTGAAGATCCCCGGCGCTTTCCTGAATGTCGGCGCCCGTCCGAACCAGGCAGAAGTTTTCAATAATCATCACCCGAAATTCGACATAAATGAAAAAGCTCTATTGGTAGCGGCTAAAGCAGTCGCTGACATCACTCTTGCGGCGTTGGCCGGGGAATGAGCGTTTAGGAGGATAAAAATGGATTTAGAAAAAATAGAAACCGCCGTTCAAATGATTTTGGAGGCGATCGGGGAAGATCCGAACCGCTCAGGATTGCAGGATACACCAAAGCGGGTGGCGCGCATGTATGCGGAAATTTTTTCCGGTGTCGAGAAAGACCCTGCCGATCACGCTAAGGTGGTCTTCCATGAAGACACCGACGAAATTGTATTAGTGAAGGACATTCCTTTTTATTCCACTTGCGAACATCATCTGGTTCCGTTTTTCGGGGTAGGCCATATCGCTTATATGCCGAAGGATGGACAGGTGATCGGTTTGAGCAAGCTGGCTCGTATCCTGGATGAGGTCAGCAAAAAGCCGCAGATCCAGGAACGGATCACGACGACGGTTGCGGATATCCTGATGGAGCATCTGCAACCGCAGGGAGTCATGGTGGTTTTGGAAGCCGAGCATATGTGCATGACGATGCGGGGCGTGAAAAAGCCGGGCAGCAAAACTGTGACATCCGCAGTCCGTGGCGCATTCAAACAATCATTCAAATCCAGAAGCGAAGTGTTGGAATTGATCAAACTGTAGACAAATTACACGCTGATGAGGAGAATGGATTTTGAAATTAACGACAAAGACAAAAATATATGACCTGTCGCAGCGCAGCTACATCATGGGGATACTGAATGTGACGCCCGATTCGTTTTCCGACGGCGGGGAGTGGAACACGGTCGAAAAAGCTGTCGTCCACGCTATCGAAATGGTTGCGGATGGCGCCGACATCATCGACATCGGCGGAGAATCCACCCGTCCTGGCCACACCCAGATCTCTGATGAAGAGGAAATTGCCCGAGTGGTACCAATCATTGAAGCACTCAAAAAGGCAGTCGATGTGCCGCTTTCGATCGACACCTACAAGTCGGCGGTTGCCCGCGCGGCTTGTGAAGCGGGCATCGATATCATAAACGATATTTGGGGCTGCAAGTATGATCCCGAGATTGCAGTGGTGGCGGCGGCATTTGATGTACCAATCATTTTGATGCACAATCGGGAAAAGCCGGATTATGCCTTTTTGATCGAAGATATGCTGGCTGATCTGACGGAGAGTGTGCGGATCGCAGTGTCCGCAGGCGTCAAAAGGGAAAACATCATACTGGATCCCGGCTGCGGATTCGGAAAAACCTATGAAGACAATCTGAATGTAGTCCATCATCTGAAGCGATTTGTGGATCTTGGTTACCCAGTGCTCTTGGGAACGTCCCGGAAACGGTTCATCGGAACGGCTCTGGGGGATCTCCCTTTCAAGGAGCGCGATCTGGGGACAGCCGCAACGACTGCTTTGGGCATCGTGAACGGCGCCCAGCTGTTCCGCGTACACAATGTGAAGGCCAATGCGGAAATGGCACGGATGATGGATATCATGTTGAAAAAAGGAGAGAGCCCTATTGGATAAAATCTATTTGAATAATCTGCAGTTCTATGCCTTTCATGGATTGAATGCGGAAGAAAAGGTGTTGGGACAACGCTTCAACGTAGATGTTGTGCTGCACACCGATACAAAAAAAGCCGGCTACAGCGACAAAATGGAGGATTCGATCCATTACGGACATGCTTTCAAGGCCGTCAAAGCGGTAGTAGAGGGGGAAAGCTTCAACCTGATCGAAGCTTTGGCGGAACATATCGCCATCGCTTTGTTTGCGCGCTTCGATGGGCTGCAGGCTTGCCAAGTGAAAGTGATCAAACCGGATCCTCCGATCGTCGGCCATTATGATTCGGTTGCGGTTGAAATCTACCGCGAAAGGGAAGGGAGCTAAGCGCATGCCTATCGTGTACATCGCCTTAGGCACGAATCTGGAACCGCGCGCAGCCCATCTCGAAAAAGCTTTGGAGCTCTTCCGGTCTTTGGCGGATGTGGAAGTGAAACGAGTATCATCCATTTATGAATCGAAACCCGTCGGCTACCTCGACCAACCGGATTTCCTGAACCTTGTGTTCGAAGCGGAAACGGATCTGCTGCCATTGGACTTGTTGGACAGATGCCAAAGCATCGAGCAGGAGCTCGGCAGGGTACGGACCATCCGATTCGGCCCGCGCACCTTGGATGTCGACGTTGTTTTGTATGGAGCTGAAATTATTGAAGAAGAACGCCTGACCGTGCCGCATCCGAGGATGCAGGAACGCTCCTTTGTGCTGTTGCCGCTGCAGGAACTGAATCCGGAGTATGTCGTTCCGGAATGGGACAAAACGGTTAACGAATTGGTGGCGGAATTGCCAGCGAATGATCTCGAAGAAATCTGGAAATACGTACCGGAATCCTGAATGACTGAACGTATGTTGAAAATGAAGATTTTTGTTGAAATGTTCTTGACGTTTTCATTTCAACAAGGTATACTATAAAAGTTGAGAAATTAAGCAGAAGCACCCGCTTCTCGCCTAAGTGGACAATTGCGTCCCTGGGCCAGATATGTACAAGTAACTTGCAGCAATGCGAGTATTGTCGGCGGGTTATTATGACCCGCCGACTTTTTTCTGCGTTCTTTCTCTCAAATATCATGGAGGTGAACGACCATAGCAAAAGATATGATGGTTAACGACGGCATCCGTGCCCGCGAGCTACGCATTATCGGTAGTGACGGCGAGCAACTAGGAGTCAAATCGAAAAGTGATGCATTGCAGATTGCAGAAGCAGCAAATTTAGATTTAGTTTTGGTATCGCCAAATGCAAACCCGCCCGTTGCCCGTATTATGGATTACGGCAAGTTCCGTTTCGATCAACAAAAACGTGAACGTGAAGCCCGTAAAAACCAAAAAGTGGTAAGCCTAAAAGAAGTACGCTTGAGTCCTTCCATCGACGAAAATGATTTTCAAACGAAATTGCGGAATGCTCGCAAATTCTTAGAAAAAGGTGACAAAGTGAAAGCATCCATCCGATTCAAAGGACGTGCAATCACCCACAAAGAGATCGGACAAAGGGTCCTTGATCGCCTTGCATCTGAGCTTACTGACGTTTCGACGATTGAATCTCATCCTAAAATGGACGGAAGAAGCATGTTCTTGATGTTGGCGCCCAAAGCCGATAAATAAATTTGTAACTTAATTTAGGAGGAAAGACAAATGCCAAAACAAAAAACTCACCGTGGATCAGCTAAACGTTTCAAAAGAACTGGTAACGGCGGACTAAAACGTTGGAGCGCTTTTACAAGCCATAGATTCCACGGAAAAACGAAGAAACAAAGACGTCAATTGCGTCAGGCTTCAATGGTCAGCGCATCTGATATGAAACGCATCAGCCAACAATTATCACAAATGAAATAATTCTAAACAACAATACGAGATAGAACTTTGGTTCTAATAAGGAGGAAATCACTATGCCACGTGTAAAAGGTGGGACAGTAACCCGTAAACGCCGCAAAAAGATTATTAAATTATCTAAAGGTTATTACGGTTCAAAACATACATTATTCAAAACAGCTAAAGAACAAGTAATGAAATCTTATACTTATGCTTACAGAGACCGTCGTCAAAAGAAACGTGACTTCCGTAGATTATGGGTCACTCGTATCAACGCGGCTGCTCGCATCAACGGCATGAGCTACAGCACTTTGATCCACGGCTTGAAACTTGCTGGTATCGAAATGAACCGCAAAATGTTGGCTGACTTGGCTGTTACAGACGCTGCAGCTTTCACTGCAGTAGCTGAACAAGCTAAAGCTGCATTAGCTAAATAATTTTTGAATCGTTGCCTCCCCGGTCTTTGACTGGGAGTGCGGCGATTTTTTTGTTTTTCTTAGAGTAAATGCTATACTTATATTATGTCATTAAATCAATGGGGGTATCATTTTGGAAGAGAAAGAATTACAGATGCTGATCGATTTGACGGATGCTAGAGGCGTTCCGGGCAACGAAGGGGAGGTCCGCGAAGTCTTTAGGGGCTATGCCGAACCTTTCGCCGAAAGTTTTTCACAGGACGGATTGGGCGGTCTTTTTGCCAAACACACAGGCACGGAAGAGGGGCCGACCATTTTGTTGGCGGGGCACTTGGATGAAGTGGGGTTCATGGTCACGAGCATAACCGAAAAAGGCTTCATCAAATTCCAAACTTTGGGGGGCTGGTGGAATCAGGTTATGCTGGCGCAGCAAGTGGAAATCACCAACTCAAAAGGCGAACGCTGCCACGGGGTCATCGGCTGCAAACCGCCGCATGTTCTCACACCGGAAGCGCGCAAAAAGCCATATGAAATCAAAGATATGTTCATCGACATCGGCGCTTCTTCGAAAGAACAGGTAGCGGAATGGGGCATTAAGCCCGGTGATATGATTACGCCTTACATTTCCTTCAAACGCATGAACGATTCCAAATTCCTTTTGGCAAAAGCTTGGGATAACCGCATCGGATTGGCTGTGGCGCTCAAAGTGTTGGAAAATGTCGCCAAAGCCGGGCACCCGAATGTGATTTTCAGCGGCGGGAATGTCCAGGAGGAAGTAGGTCTGCGCGGCGCGAAGACGGCCACGCACATGATCCGTCCGGACATCGCGTTCGCCTTGGACACAGGTACGGCAGGGGATACCCCGGGAATGACGCCTCAAGAAGCGGATTCCGAATTAGGAAAAGGGCCACAATTATTGATTTATGATGCGTCGATGATCCCGCATCGTGGCTTGCGCGACTTCATCGTCGCCGTTGCCGAAGAATGTGAAATTCCATTCCAGTACACAGTCATAACGGGCGGCGGCACGGATGCCGGTGCCCAGCATCAGAGCTTGGATGGCATTCCCTCCTTTGCAATCACGGTGCCGGTACGTTATCTGCATTCGCACACGTCCATGATCCATGAAGACGACTATCTGAATGCAGTCAAATTGGTCACGGAATTAGTCAAACGTTTGGATGCCGATACAGTCAAACAGATCCGCGAAAACGTATAAAAACAAGAGCAGTATGAATATCTGTCGAAAAGTATCCACATATTTTCGTTGATGGATAGAGTAAGATATAGATAATGATAAAGTGGGTATCAAGAAAGAGTGAGGAGGGGATGGCAGGATGGAGAAGATGAAAAGACGTATCGCGATCATCGGCGGCGGGTTGAGAGGATTGACGGCCGCTTATGAAATCGATAAAGCCATCCGGGAACAAAACCTCCCGTTTGAATATGTCGTTCTGGAGGATCGATCCTCTGTCGGCGGCATGATCCACACGATCGATATGGACGGGTATGCGATTGATGTAGGAGCAACGGCTTTCGATTCGAGACGGACGGATATTTCTGGTTTTCTGCAGGAATTGGGCTTGGAAAATGAAAAACAATTCAGCACTGGGGGCAAACTGGTGTTGTTCGATGGAAATGCAGTCATTGATGATGTTATGCCAACCTACCACGGCATGCCCCTTTTTCTTAACGATATTTGGCAGGCCAATGGACTGACCTTGGATGCAAAGCTGCGGGCATTCATGAACGGCATTTTTCTGTCCAAAAGCCTGCATGAGAACCCGGAATATTCAACCGACAACTTTTTGGAGTTCCGTTTGGGTCGGGAAGTGGTCGATTACATGGCTGAGCCCTACTATCCGGATAACGTCTATGGCTCCATGGAACTGATGCCGATAAAATTATTCGATGAAAATTTGGTGACCATCTACGGGAAGGCGCATATCGGCAAGCACAAAAAAGAGCAGCTGATGCGCTATGCCGATGGGTCCGGCCAGGAGTATAGCTTCAAGGAAGGTTTAGCAACTTTAACTAAACGTCTGGCCCAACATACAGAAGGCCATCTATACCTGAATCAGAAAGTGAAGTCGTTGAGCACTGTGTCAGAAGACCTTCTGTTGATTGAATTGAACGGACGCGAATCCATGCGGGCAGGTAGTGTTGTCGTCACAACAAACCCCCAGGAATCCCTTGGGTTTTTGGAGGGCTTCTCTAGTGAAATTTCTTTTCCGAAGGCCCAAAGTACGAGTGTCGGTACAGTTTTCTTCAAAATAAATAAAAAATCGGTCAAAAATATGCCTGAAGGGCAAGGGTTTGTGATTCCGCGAAGAAGTTCCTTCCATAGCACGAAGGTTGTCGTTTTGAACAACAAATGGCCGCTGTTTAAACAAGCGGACTATTATTACGTGCTTGTGGAATTCGGCAGACGTCTTGAAGAAACATTGATAGAATTAGCCGATGATCTTGTGATGGATATCATCAAAAATGAAGTGAAGGAAATTTTGGCTCTGAGCGAGGAACCTTTGCAGTCCACTTTTTATCGCTGGGAAAAGGCTGTGCCCCATTTCAGTCTGCAGCAACGGCAAGAGATGCTGGATGCAAGCTATCCAGTCTGTCAAGAGTATGCAAAAAGAGGCGTTTTTGTCGGGGGGAACGGAATCACTGGTTATGGCATGGAAAATGCCGTCATTGAGGGCAAACGCTTAGCCCATGAGGCAATCCGCTACATGAAAAAAATGGAAAATAATGACACTCCGAATGCATAATGGAACAGTCAGCCGATCTGTGTGTTTACAGATAATGGCGGACTGTTTTTAATTTCATATAGTGTTTGTTTTTGTTTGGTGCTATAATGAATCCAATGATATAAAACTGTTTCTTTTTCGTGTTAAAACTGTTTCTTTTCGTTGCCGTGAAAGAGTTTACCGTTGAGGATGGCTAGAGGCATGATATAATCTGGATAGGATTCTTTGCTTATCAGATATTGGATTGGAGGACGTTTAATGGAATTGACTATTTTGGGCTGCATGGGCGGCTATCCCACAAAAGATGTCGGTACGACAGCTTATCTGCTGACATCCGATGATTTCAGATTATTGATCGACGTCGGCAGCAACGCTTTGTTGTCGCTGGAGCATCATCTGGACCCGTTGGATTTGGATGCGGTGATCCTGACGCACTATCACGCGGACCATATTGCGGATTTGGGTGTCCTGCAATATACTTTTCAGCTTAAAGAGCCTGCAGCAGGCAAGTCAAAAAAAATACTGCCGATATACGGTCATACTGAATCGGAATTCTTTCGCTTGTTGGCGATGACGGGAGTGAGTGAAGGGATTGCCTATGAGCCAGAGGAAACATTGGGATTGGGGCCATTCCGGATCCAATTTTTAAAAACCATCCATCCGGTTCCGTGCTATGCGTTGCGGATCGAAGAGATCGCCACTGGGAAAGTCTTCGTTTTCGGTGCGGATTCGGCCTATTTGGAGGCATTTGTGCCCTTTGTGAAGGCTGCTGACCTGTTCTTGGCTGATGCGAACTTGTTCAATGGCAATGAGCGTCACCATGCGCATATGACTGCAGGCGAAGTCGGGGCGATAGCCGAAGAGGCAGCAGTCAAACAGCTGATCCTGACGCATTTGCCTCAAAAAGGCGAGCTTTCCGTGCTGCTGGATCAAGCGAAAGAGGCTGCACCGTCCGTGTCCGTCACGCTTGCCGAAAAGGACCGGATCATCACAATCTGATCGCGTCCATCAACCAGAACGAAGCGAAACAGTACGAAAAAACAAATCGAATGAAGAATGGGAGAGGAAAAACTTATGTATTTTGTGGATAATCAAGGACAGTTGGATCCCAGCGTAAACATTGCCTTGGAGACATTTTTATTGAAGGAAAAAATCTTGGACGAGCCGATCCTATTGTTCTATATCAATGAGCCGTCGATCATCATCGGCCGCAACCAGAATACGATCGAAGAAATCAATGCGGATTATGTCGAAGCGAATAAGATACACATCGTCCGCCGTATGTCCGGTGGCGGCGCGGTATACCACGATCTGGGGAACTTCTCTTTCTGCTTCATCACGAAGGATGACGGTGATTCTTTCCGCGATTTCGGAAAATTCACAAAGCCGGTCATTTCCTTTTTGCATAGCGTAGGCGTAAAGGAAGCTGAATTAAAAGGCAGAAACGATTTGGTAATCGGAGAGAAAAAATTCTCGGGGAATGCCATGTATGCGACAAACGGAAGGATGACCGCCCATGGGACGATCCTATTCGACTCTGATCTGGATGCCGTAACCGGTGCATTGAAACCACGCAAAGAGAAAATCGAATCGAAAGGCATCAAGTCGATCCGCAGCCGCGTGACCAACATCAAACCTTTTGTTGATGAGGCTTATCAAAACCTGACTACGGAAGAATTCCGAGATTTGATGCTGTTGTCGATTTTTGATGTCGAAACGCGTGAAGAAGTAAAAGAGTACCATTTGACCGATGATGATTGGAAACGCGTATATGAAATCCGCGAAGAGTATTTCGGCAACTGGGATTGGAATTACGGCAAATCACCTAAATTCGAGATCCAAAAACATCATCGTTTTCCGATCGGGTCCATTGAAGTTCGCATGAACGTGGAGGACGGTCATATCCAACAGCTGAAGGTTTTTGGAGATTTCTTTGGACTGGGAGAAATCAAAGATGTTGAGGATGCTTTTATCGGGGTCAAATATGCCAAAGAGGATATCCTGGCTAAATTGAATGAACTTGACATCAAAAAATATTTCGGCAATGTGACAGCGGAAGAATTGCTTGAAGAATTGTACTGATAAAGAAAGAGAAGCCCCGCAAATAGCGGAGCTTCTCTTTTACATCTTTATGGCTGATCGAACCCGTTCAGCATTTCTTGTCCAGCTTCACGAGTTAGCCCTTCGGAAATTAGATAAATCATACCTATTGCGCTCTACGATGCTCATACGGTATGATTTCCTAAATTTCTTTCAGGGCTAAACCAACTCGTTCAGCTTTTATTGTCTATCTGTGGAGGCCGATTGCTGTTTCCATGCGTTTCAATGTTTCAGAGGCAATTGCATTCGCTTGTTTTGCGCCTGCATCCAAAATGTCATCCAATTCTTTGGAACTCAATAATTCGTAATAGCGATTCTGCATCGGTTCCAATTCAGCGATGATGGCATCGGCTAATTTTTCTTTGAAATTACCGTAGCCCGAGCCGGCGAATTCGTTGACCAAGTCATCGATCGAGCGATCGGTAAAGGCTGAGAAAATCGTCAATAAGTTAGAGATGCCAGGCTTGTTTTCTTTGTCGTATTCAATGATGCCGCTTGAGTCGGTGACGGCACTCTTGATTTTTTTGCGGATTACTGTTGGCTCATCCAGCAAAGAGATATACCCTTTGGTATTTTTGTCGGATTTGCTCATTTTACTTGTAGGGTCTTGTATGCTCATGATCCGGCCGCCGTCTTCTGGAATCATAGGCTCGGGCATGGAGAGGATTTTTTTGCCTTTTCCATACTTGTTGTTGAAACGCTGCACAAAGTCCCTTGTCAATTCCATGTGTTGCTTCTGATCTTCGCCGACAGGGACGAAATCCGTATTGTAGAGGACGATATCCGCTACCATCAAAGGAGGGTAGGTCAGCAATCCGGCCGAAACCGTCTCTTGTTTGGATGATTTATCTTTGAATTGGGTCATTCTCTCCAATTCGCCCAGGTAAGTGTTGCATTGGACGATCCACGCAGCTTGAGCATGGGCAGGGACTTCGGATTGGATGAAGATGGTCGATTTGTTAGGATCGATTCCCAGCGCTAAATAAAGAGCCGCCAAACCACGTGTCCGTTCGGTCAAAGTGGCGGGATCTTGTGGAACAGTTATCGCATGCTGGTTTACGATGCAGTAGGTGCAGTCATACTCTTCTTGACGCTGCACGAATTGTTTCATCGCTCCGATATAGTTCCCGATTGTCGGGATACCGCTGGGCTGAACGCCGGAAAATATTTTCTTTTTCATAGAAAGCCTCCTAGTTTAAGTACGTCACTTTTCATTATAACGCAAATCAGGTTTGTATTCACGATTTAATTCTGGTGCACAAAATCGGATGATAGCAGAGAGAATGGAAGCGTTTTTAAAATTTAGGCTTAATTCGGAAAAAAATAATTATCAAACGATATTTATTATAAATTGAAAAATTTCGGAATTGAGATATGTAAGGCGAAAACGCCGTTAAATAAGGTTTTCACAAACTATTTACTGACTATTAAAAAGTGCGAATGTGTCGTAAATGTGACAGAAATTTGCAGAGCCCTTAAAAAAAGGATAGCTATTGTGCTTGGATTGGTTTATAATAATAGTTGTAAGTGGTTCACAAATAAAACTTACGAATAAAGGAGAGATCAGAGATGGTAACATTATATACTTCCCCAAGTTGTACCTCATGTCGTAAGGCACGTGCATGGCTAGAAGACAATAACATCCCTTATACTGAAAGGAATATATTCTCCGAACCTTTGACAGAAATTGAAATAAAAAGCATCCTGAAAATGACTGAAGAAGGCACTGAGGAAATTATTTCCACTCGATCCAAAGCATTCCAAGAACTGAACATCGACTTAGACGAATTACCTTTAAATACATTATTCACTTTGATCGAGGATAATCCCGGCCTGTTGCGACGTCCGATTATTCTGGACGAGAAGCGTTTGCAAGTGGGATACAACGAAGACGAAATCCGTCGTTTCTTGCCGAGGGAAGTCCGTGCGCTGGAATTACAAAAAGCGCAGAGATTGGCAAACTTCTAGTCAACAGCAATTAAACAGGATATGGCAGACAAGTGCACCGGACAAACGGCTGTACTTGTCTTTTTTGACCACTAAACTTTAGTATTTTGACAGGAAAGCAACGCTCAGATGAGAAAACAAATGAGAAGTTGAAAGATTTTGTGCTTTTGTCTTTACATTTTTGCGATTTGATTTACAATGGGTATAAGAAAAATAGGGAAAGAAAAGTGGGGTGAAGCATGATGGAAATGGAAAACATCAACGAAAACACAATTCGCGTTTTGATTGAGAATTCTGATTTAGAGGAAAGAGGCATCACCTTTCTGGATTTATTAGGAAATCAAAAGCAAATCGAGAGCTTTTTCTACAGCATCCTCGAGGAAGTCGATGTTGATAATCAATTTCATGAATCAGATGCAATTACTTTCCAAGTGCTGCCTAATGGGAATGGGTTAGAGTTATTCATCAGTAAAGGGATGAATAATGAAGACGACTTCGACATGGCGAATGGCTCCAATCAATTGGAGCATGTAGTGGATTACATCAAAAAACAGACAAAGAGTTTCAACGCACGCGACAAAACGGATGCTGAATCTGAAGAAGATGATATGGCACCTTTGGAAGTCGTATTTAAATTCCAGAGTTTTGATGACTTCTTGGAGCTGGCGAAACGGATGTTTTTGGAGAGCGGCGTATCTTCGCTTTACTATTATGATAATCAATATTATTTGACGGTTGTCTACTTCATCGATGAGATGACGGAAACGAATATCGACAATGAAATTTTGAAGGCCTTGGAATTTGCGGAGGAATCTGATATCGCTGTTGAGATATTAGGCGAATACGGCAAGTTGGTCATCCAAGACAATGCATTGGAATCAGCCAGACACTACTTTAAATAACTAATCTGATCCGACCCCGAAAAGGGTCGGATTTTTTCTTGTCCATTCGCGGATATTATGGGAAAGAGACAGAAAGGGCGGCTGCTTATGTTGATCGCTAGAAATGCTAATGGGGAACTGGTTCAAGCTTACCAAGCCTCAAAACAAAAAGACAAGAATGGTGAGGAGTATTATTGCCCGGCCTGCAAGGGGAAGCTGGTGCTGAAAAATGGAAACATCATGGTTGCGCATTTTGCACACCACCAACATTCGAATTGCGCCGTTTTTTCGGAAGGCGAAACGCTTCCCCACCTGAAAGGGAAGCAGTTGCTTTTGGAGAAATTCAAAAGTGAAGGGTTTGAAATCATGTTGGAGTGTTGGCTGCCGGAATTGCAGCAGCGTCCGGATCTCCTGCTAGTTCTTGCAGATGGAAAGAAAATCGCCTTGGAGTACCAATGCAGTCCGATTTCGCCTGCAGATCTGTTGGAACGGACCAGGGGATACAAACGATTCGGCTACGAAGTATGGTGGATTTGCGGGATGAATTATCAACCAGGTAGCATCAAAATGACGCAGTCTGTCTATCAATTCTTGAAGCATTCCATCGAACTTGGAAGTTGGATCGGTATTTTGGATACCCAGACAGAAGAAATAGCCATCTATCACCACCTCAAGTTGGGGAGTGATGATCGTTTTCATTTTGTGAAGACGGCGATTCCGGTGGATGACCTTAAAGTTGCTACTTTAGAAAGTCTTTACAGAAAAGGTTGCTTACCCGGTTGCGACGATTTGATGCCTAAAGCTTACGAAAAAAATGTCCCACGAAAGCATATGCAGGCGAAGGATATCAATCTGTTGCGGTACCGCACCGACCCGGAGCACCGGAAATTTCTGTTGGCGGTCTATCTCGATCGGAAGGACCTTTATCATTTGCCGGCATTCCTGTTCGAATTGCCTTGCCGAACATTAGGCATCCGCACACCGGCCTACATTTGGCGGTACTATCTTCTCCGGGATTTCAGCGATCCGGAAACGACAACACCTCTCACAAAAAAGCAGTTGCTTGGTTGGCTGTCAAAATGCATACGCATGAACATGATCCGGACAAGGACGTCGAAGGAAACTGATGAGGCGAATTTATGGGAACCGTTGCTCCAATTCATGATGCGACTGGTCGAGGATGGGCATGCCGCAGCCATCGGCAGGGAAGAATGGGTCCTGCTGTCCGCACCGTTGGAAGGAAAAACGGATGGTCATCATTCTTGCTTGGGTTAGAAGCTGTATATTCTTGCCAGTATCCTTTCGGTCCCAAGGTATGATAAAATTATACTATTGAGAAATTAGAGGGGGAAACCGCATGACAAACACACAAAAACGACTGAAGAGAGCGGATGTCCCGGAGACTTCCACATGGGATTTGACAGCGATCTTTGCGACAGATGAAGCTTTCGAGAAAGCGTTGGACGAATTAGCGGGTGCAGTGCCGTTCGTGAAGGCCTTGCAAGGATCCATCGGCTCAAGCAGTCAATCTTTGCTGAAAGGGATTGAAGAAGTCCTCAAGATTAACCAGAAATTGGAACGGGTCTATGTTTACTCCCATCTGAAGAATGATCAGGATACCGCAGATAACCTTTACCAAAATCTGCACGACAAAGCCATTTCGATCTTGACGAGCGTCAGTGAAGCGACTTCTTGGTTCGAACCGGAAATATTGGAGATTCCGGAGGACGAGCTGGAGAAATACTTGGCAGAAAACGAAAAGCTGCAGCCGTATGCGCATCTGTTGGATAGCCTAACCTCTGCTCGTGAGCATGTCCTGTCCGCCAGAGAAGAAGAGCTGTTGGCGGGGGCTGGGGAAATTTTTGCTGCGCCAAGCAAAACTTTCTCGGTTCTCAATAACGCAGACATCACATTCCCGACAGTGAAGAACGAAGAGGGCCAAGATGTCCAACTGACTCACGGTCTGTATGGTAAATTGATGGAAAGTCCGGATCGGGAAGTGCGCGAAGGAGCTTTCAAAGCGCTCTACCAAACGTATGAGGGTCTAAAAAATACGTTTGCGACCACCTTGTCCACGAACGTGAAGGCGCACAATTACAAAGCCAAAGTGCATAAATATGAATCCGCCCGGGCAGCGGCGCTGGCGAACAATCACATTCCGGAATCGGTTTATGATACGTTGCTGGATGTAGTCAACGAACATCTGCCTTTGCTGCATCGCTATGTGGACTTGCGTAAGGAGTTGTTGGGTGTAGAGGAGTTGCATATGTACGATATGTATACGCCGTTGACGGGGGAAGCTCCGATCAAATACAGCATCGAGGCGGCGACGGAAGAAACCTTGAAAGGTCTTCAGCCGCTTGGAGAAGATTATCTGTCTATACTCAAGGAAGCATTCGGCAACCGCTGGATCGACTGGCTTGAGAATGAAGGCAAACGCAGCGGAGCTTACTCTTCCGGCGCATATGACACGAATCCGTATATCCTGATGAATTGGCAAGATTCATTGAATCAACTGTATACCTTGGTCCATGAATTGGGTCACAGTGTGCACAGCTACCTGACGAGAAAAAATCAGCCTTATGTGTACGGCGATTATTCGATCTTCCTGGCCGAAATCGCTTCGACGACGAATGAAAATATTTTGACTGATTATTTGCTGAAGACCCAAACCGATCCAAAGGTCCGCATCTATATTTTGAATCATTACCTGGACGGCTTCAAAGGGACGATTTTCCGCCAAACCCAATTTGCTGAATTCGAGCACTACATCCATCAGCAAGCCTTGGCAGGTGTGCCGTTGACGCAAGATTTCATGACTTCCTATTATGCAGAACTGAATGCCAAATATTATGGTCCGACAGTCGAAAAGGATCCTGAGATCGGCATCGAATGGACCCGCATCCCGCATTTCTACTATAATTATTACGTATACCAATACGCTACCGGCTTTTCGGCTGCAACGGCATTGGCAAAACGCATCGTGGAGGGTGAAGAAGGCGCGCTGGAGAAGTACCTTTCCTATCTGAAAGCAGGAAACAGCGACTATCCGATTGAAGTGATGAAAAAAGCAGGCGTGGATATGACCCAGTCCGCTTATATCGAGGATGCTATGAAAGTGTTCGAGGAACGTCTGAATGAACTGGAACAATTGATTGCAGCGCAACAAGCGTAGTCAAAAAGAGCACCTTTAATAAAATAACACGTTATAAAAAAAGGGCTCTCTGTCAAATGGTGTTGATGAGACATTCTATCTGTTGAAATAAGGG
>NZ_PXZT01000001.1 GCF_003008695.1 Trichococcus alkaliphilus | reverse complement strand
TCGACTACATCTTTATCGCACATGCCCTTTTTGAAGAGTCTATGGTAGCGGAAATTGGTAAAGTCCAGCTTGTCTTGGTCCATAAGCAGTAATTTCCAGTAGTTCTTCAATTTTGTATAATCGCGACGATCTTTTGATTCGGATGCCTTCCTAAGGCCATTCATCACTTGAATACGGGTTTGATTTAACGCGCGATTCACCTGCAGAATAATGTGGAACCGATCGATGATAATCTTGGCGTTAGGAAAGACTTCCTTAACTAAAATCATGTACGGAGAATAAAGATCGGTCACAACCGTCTCTACACGAGCCCGTACTTCATAAGGGAAACGGAGGAAGTATTCTCGTAATTTGAATAACCGCCTATCCGGAAGGACATCAAACAACTGATGTGTCTGCGAATCACAACAGACAAAACTCATCGCCCCAACACAATCCTTTACCGACTTGAATTCGTCGAAACAAAGATGCTTCGGCAAGTAATGATAGCCTTGTTTGAAACTGTTGTAAGAATTTTTGAAGACACGGCTGGTTGTATTCGCGGAGACATGATGAATGGCAGCGATGTCCTTTTCTGAAATGGTTTTCCTTGCGTATAGGGCAATCGAAACCTTTGTGGCCCTGGAAATAAAACAATTTTTCTCCACGATATTTGTTTGCGCGCTAAAGGTAGACGAGCATTCCCTACAAAGGAACCGCTGTTTATTCAAGTCGAGGAAGGCTGGATAGCCAGAAACCTCTGGTAAAATGATCCTGGATTTCTTGGTTCCATTTTTTACGATTGACTGCTGGTTTTCCATCCCGCAGTTAGGGCACCGTAGTGCCTCGAAGGTCAAGACGGCAGAGAAAACTTTCGCAATTTGGCCCTTGATTACGACATCCTGGCAACAATTTTCTCCGAAATGGATATTAAGGTCTTTTATATTCAACACATTTCGCATATACTTTGATATAGACAAATGAAATCACTCCTTAAAATATCTGGCTTAGTCACCTTTATTTTAACAGAGTATTTCATTTGTCCTTTTTTATGCACTTTTCACAAAAAAAGGCGTTGATGAAATTTACTTCATCAACACCATTTATTATAGAACCAAAAAATAAAGACAGACCGAAAAGACCAGTCCCACACAAGGGCTGGCCTTTTTGGTTTCTTTTTTTGGATGAACTGAAGACATGAAAACGCTCCCCTTGGAGCTACTTACTTTTTTTCATGAAAATCTCATATTTGGTATTGTGTTTTATTTCTGCATCAAGTAGAATAGCACCTATACCATTAATTGAGAATGATTCTCAATTAGAATCGTTATCAATAAGGAGTTGTTTTTGGAAGATGGTGAATAGATGTTGAAGAAATTACTGCTTGTTCTGGCGTTGGCAGGAGTGATCGTGCTTTCCCTCGGAGTGGGGACTGCTGCTTTTTCGGTGGAACAGTTTCTGGTCGGGAGCAACACGGACCGCCTGATATTGTTGTCGTCACGGCTGCCGAGGACGATTACGGTTCTTTTGGCAGGAGCGGGTTTGTCCTTATCCGGCTTGATCATGCAATCATTGACGCAGAACCGATTTGCCGCTCCCGATACAGTCGGCACGGTGGATGCGGCAAGGGTAGGCATGCTGTGCGGGATGATTTTCTTTCCGGGCTTATCGGTTGTGGGGAAGATGACTCTTTCCTTCCTTTTTGCGGCGGCGGGGACGTTCCTGTTTTTGGTTGTCGTGAATCGCTTGCCTTTCAAGAGCCAGATGACGATCCCTTTGTTGGGTCTGATGTACGGAAATATTTTGGGAGGGATCGCCAATTTTTTTGCCTTCCGCTTCAACGTTACGCAAAATCTTTCCGCCTGGATGCAAGGGGATTTTTCATTGGTCATCAAAGGACAATATGAGGGAATGTACCTTATATTCCTGTTGTTTTTGGCACTTTATTTTTTTGCCGATCATTTTACGATTGCCCGCTTCGGGAAAGACGCTGCCAAAAACCTCGGCCTGCCTTTTGAGACAGTCTTGTTCATCGGGACGCTGTTCGTATCTTTGGCTGTGGCGGTCATCCTGAGTACAGTCGGCAATCTGCCGTTCTTGGGAGTCATCATCCCGAACCTCGTCTCGTTGCGCTTCGGCGACAACATCCGCAATACACATGGCAAGGTAGCGATGTTCGGAGCGATTTTCTTGTTGCTGTGTGATGTGTTCTCGCGTCTGGTCATTCCTCCATACGAAATACCGGTGGAAACGGTATTGGGTGTTTTCGGCGGCGGCTTGTTCCTGTGGCTGTTGCTGAAGGGAGGGCGGACAGCATGAAAAACGTGTTGAAAAACCGCATCATCATGAAACGGTTGGCTGTGATTGCACTGGCTGTGGCTTTTGTTTATTTTTTTTGGAACCAAGGCAACGGTAATCTGTTCATCATGAAGTTGCGGAGCGCGAAGCTTTTGACGTTTGCGGTCATCAGCACCAGCACCGCCTTTGCAACTGTCAGCTTTCAGACTGTCGTGCACAGCAATTTTTTGACCCCCAGCATTCTTGGGGTCGAATCATTCTATCGCCTCCTGCAGACAGTGTTGATGTTTTTCAGTTTCTCGCTGTTTGGCAGCCAAATGAATGCTGAATGGCAGTTCATTTTCCTGTTGTTCCTGATGCTTGGCAGTTACTTTTTGCTGTACCGGCTTTCGTGGAACCGGAAAAATTACGATATGCAGGTCATCCTGATGATTGGGCTCGTCATGGGGACCTTCTTCAACAGCATCAGTTCTTTCATGCAAGTGCTGATGGACCCGAATGAGTACGACAAACTGCAGACAAAGCTGTATGCCAGTTTTCAGAACATCAATGATTCCGTACTTATATTGGCTGTTCCGATCGCCGTGTTTTCGATCATCAGTTTGTGGCGCAAGCGGAAGGTATTGGAAGTTTTGGGACTGGGTACACAAACGGCCAAAAATTTAGGGGTCGCCGTCGAAAAGGAGACGAAGCTTACCTTCATGCATGTCATCCTATTGATGACAGTCTCCGCGGCGCTCGTCGGACCGATGATGTTTCTCGGGTTTGTGGCGGCGAACATCGCTTATCGGCTATTCAGGACGTATTCTTTGAACTACCTGTTGCCTGGTGCGAGTCTGCTCAGTTTTGTGATGGTCGTGGCCGGACAATTCGTGGCTGAAGAAGTCTTCAAGCTGCAGACGAATTTGAGTATTCTGATCGAACTGTTCGGAGGAATCTATTTCTTTTGGTTATTATGGAAGGAAAGGAGCAAACTATGAAAATCACTAACGTCAGCAAAGCCTATGAGGATGAAAAAGTACTGGATGACATCTCTTTGGCGATTGAGAAAGGGAAAATCACGGCTTTCATCGGTCCGAATGGGGCAGGCAAAAGCACTCTCCTTTCGGTCATCAGCCGTCTGTTGACAAAGGACGAGGGGATATTGACGATACACGGGAAAGAAATCGAGGCTTGGCAATCCGATGAACTGGCGCGGGAGCTTTCGATCCTGAAACAACAGAATGCCTATCAAGTGCGCATGACGGTCCGCGAACTGGTCTCGTTCGGCAGGTTCCCCTATACGAAGGGCAGGCTGAATGATGAGGATCATGCCATGATAGATAAGGTTTTGGGCTATCTGAACCTGGTAGAATTCTCAAACCGCTATTTGGATACTTTGTCTGGGGGGCAACTCCAGCGGGCGGCCATCGCGATGATACTGGTGCAGGACACGGAGTACATCTTATTGGATGAACCGCTGAACAATCTCGACCTGAAACAGAGCATCGTGACGATGCAAACCATCCGGAATCTGGCTGATGAATTGGGTAAAACCATTCTGGTCGTCATCCACGACGTCAATTTCGCTTCCGTTTTTTCAGACAACATCATCGCCATGAAAAACGGAAAGGTGTTCCGGAGCGGCACGGTCGAGGAAGTCATCCGGACACAAGTTTTGCAGGAATTATATGAAGTGCCATTGGAAGTCATCACGACTGCGGATGGAAAAAAACATTGCACGTATCAAGCAATTTGACATAGAGGAGAATGGGAAATGAAAAAATGGCAAAAAACAATCATCAGTTTGGCTTCAATCTTCACCCTGGCGGCTTGCGGCGCCCAGGAAGGGGCTGCCGATGCGGCAGATTCAACAACAGCGACTGCGGAATCCGAAGCAACGGTGACCATCGAGGATGCACGCGGCTCCGTAGAAGTGCCCAAAGACCCCAAAAACGTGGCTGTTTTGGATTTTGGGCATTTGGATACATTGATCGCATTGGGTAAAGAGGATGCAGTCACGGGTACAGCGACCGAAAACATGCCGGCTTATCTGGCGGATAAGGCAGATCAATTCGAGAATGTAGGGACACTTAAAGAACCGAATGTGGAGGCGTTGGCGAATTTGGCGCCGGAGCTCATCATCATTTCGAACCGATTGCTGGACTTTGCGGAACAATTGGAGGAAATCGCGCCTGTGGTCGTGCTCAGTGTCGATTACACGGATTATTGGGGTTCGGTCCAGAAGAACATCACTACCTTAGGGACTATCTTTGACGAAGAGGCTGCAGCCGATGAAGCCATCGCTACCTTGAACGATGAGATTGAGGCCGTGCAAGCGAAGACAGCCGGAATCAGCGAGAAAACATTGACGTTGCTCTTGAACGATGGCAGCATGTCCGCTTTCAGCACAGGCTCACGCTTCGGCTTCATTTACGATACATTGGGCTTCACGCCTGTCGATGCAGCGATCGAGGATTCCACACATGGACAGTCCGTCGGCTATGAAGGGTTGCTGGAAATCAATCCGCAGATCTTGTTCGTCGTCGACCGCACAGCGGCAATCGGAACAGCGTCAGATGAAAATGCGGCGTTGTTGGAGAATGATTTCGTCTATCAAACGGATGCTTATAAAAATAATAAAATCATCAACTTGTCCTCTGACTTGTGGTATCTTTCCGGAGGCGGGATAGAATCGATCCACCTGATGGTCGAAGAGGTCGCAGCGGATTTCCAGTAATCATAAGCGGAATCAAAAGATTGTCCATCTGCTGTTTTTTTCTCTATAATAATGGAAGGAAATCAGAAAGAGGTGCACGGTTTGGAAGGTAATCACTTCAGTAAGGAAGACTTCGACGTTTTTGACATTCAGGGACTCGATGAGAGGATGGCAGGCATCCGTGAACGGATCCAACCCAAGTTCCGGCATTTCGCGGCAGCGGGGGTCCGTCTCATCGTTTCGGAAAAGGATGCTGAGTCGGTGCCCGTGCCCGTGCATGTCGCTAAGCATCTGCGCCGCACGAAACATGCGCCCGAGAATACTTGGTGCGCCATCGGAGGGGATTCGAGGGGCTACAAAAAGTATCCCCATTTCCAGATCGGGATTGCGAAAGAGGGAGTCAGCTTTTATCTTTGCCTGATCGATCAACCCGTCAAAGAAAAAGAGATGGCTGCTGCTTTATTGGGACGGATTCCTGACTTGGAGCAGTTACCGCGTGATTACGTAGTTTCGGTCGACCATACCGTACCGACTGTGCAGCCGATAGAGGCTGTCAATTGGCAGCCTGTCCTGGTCCGACTGCGGGATGTGAAGAAGGCTGAACTGCTGATCGGCCGCAAGTTGGCGCCAGCCGATCCGCGGTTAGCGACGGAAGCAGGCACTCTGGCAGTGTTGGAGGAAACGCTGCGTGAACTGCTGCCGATCTACCGGGCCTGTATGGAACAGTATCGCTAAACGCGTAACCCAAGACAAAGCAAAAAGGACTGAACAGCGGGATTGATCGCTGTTCAGTCCTTTTCTTTGTACAAAAAAACGGCAAATTGCTTTGCCGTTTCATTGAAGCTGATCTCCGGGGAGATTAACCTAATTTGTTGTAGTATTCTACTACGAATGACTCATCGATTTCAGCTGGCAATTCTTCGCGAACTGGCAGACGGTTCAATGAACCTTCGAATGTTTCTGTGTCGAAGGTGATGAAGTCCGGACGTCCGAACAAAGCTTCAGCAGCAGCTTTAACAACTACCAAGTTTTTAGATTTTTCGCGCAAGCCGATTACTTGGCCGACAGATACTTCGTATGAAGGGATGTCAACACGTTTGCCATCGACAGTTACGTGACCGTGGTTAACTAATTGACGTGCTTGACGACGAGTAGAAGCTAAACCTAGACGGTAAACTACGTTATCCAAACGTTGTTCCAATAAGATCATGAAGTTAACACCTTGTTTACCTTCTTTGATTTTACCAGCTTTTTTGAATAAAGTTGCGAATTGACGTTCGTTCATGCCGTACATGTGACGCAATTTTTGTTTTTCTTGCAATTGCATAGCATATTCAGATAATTTTTTACGGTTGTTAGGGCCGTGTTGACCTGGAACGTATGGACGACGCTCCAATTCTTTACCTGTTCCCAAAAGGGAGATGCCTAAACGACGAGCCTGTTTCCAACTTGGTCCTGTATAACGTGACATAATAAAATTCCTCCAATAAATGTTTGATTTTTGGAGTAAAATAAGAATGATAAGTCAGCAATGCGTGCAGTTGATCCTTCAATCTTCACCTTATGCAGCCGCAAGGGTACGCAATTGAACCATCTAAAGATGGCGATGAACTGTTGACGCGGGTGCTTCTTTCTCGCTGCATTATTTTACACAAAGGTTATTGTACCAAACAACAGAAGTTAATGCAATGAAAAGGTGATATTTGACGGACTTTGCCCAGCAGCGGAACGCTTTCACTGTTCCAAGTAAAGGAATTCAGTTCCCTTATTATTTTCTGGTTTCTGATTGGTTCTTTCTATGTTATACTAAAAAATGAGATATATTGGGCGTTTTCAATTTTAAGATCAAATAAACGAAATTGTCGGAATAGGTGGAGGATTTATTGATGGAGTTTATATACTGGTTAGTAGCGATAATATTGTTAGTGTTGATCGGGTATGGTGCGATCATGTATTTGACGAGGCAACAAGCGAATCGGATCAAGGCAATCGATGAGAAGAAACAAAAAGCGATGGCCATACCTGTGGCCGATAACCTGTTCACATTGAAAAATATGAATTTGACAGGCCAAACGAAGCGCACGTATGAAAGTTGGCAGGCTACTTGGCAGACCATCACGCGTTTTCAGTATCCTGAAATCGAGGCGGCGCTGGTCAGTGCCGAACAATACATCCAACGCATGAATTTCATCAAGGCGAAGCAAGCCATTTCGCAAGCGGATCAACTGATCGACGAAACGAAAAACAGTGTTGAGAAAGTGAACAAGGCACTCGAAAAATTATTGGAAAGTGCACAGGAAAACCGCAAAGAGTTGGAAGAAATCCAGGAACGCTACAATAAAATCCGCAAACAGCTATTGGCGCACAGCTTTACATTCGGTCCAGCCATCGAAACGTTGGAGAAGAACCTGAATTACATGGAGTTGGATTTCACAAAATTCAATTCATTGACGAACGAAGGCGACCATATGGAAGCCAAAGAAATCTTGTCGCGAATCGAGCAGGATCTGCTTATTATGGAAGAAGTCGTTGAAAAGATCCCTCAGCTGAACGAAAAAATCAAAACAGAGTATGAAGAACAAGTGAATGATATGAAAGACGGCTACCAACGCTTGTTGGATGAAAAGTACATTTTCGAAGGTGTGGATGTCTCCTTTGAGATAGCTGCTGTCGAAAAAGAAATCCAGGAAGCTAAAGATTCCATTGGCCTTGCTGATATCAATGAAGCAGGCAAGAAGATGGATAAGGTCGAACGCGATATCGAAGCGGTCTATGCCATCATGGAGAAGGAAATGGAAGCCAAGGATTTTGTGGGCCGTCATACGGCAAATCTGCAGAAGAAAATGGATCATGTCCTGCAGAGCAACCGCTATGTGCTGCTTGAAATCGACCGCGTTTCTCAGAATTATTTCTTGAACAAGAATGAATTGGGCCGCGCGCAAGAGTTCGAAGAGCAGTTGCTGAAGGAAAATGAAGCTTTGCGTTATTACGATAAGATGATGAAGGAACATGAAATTTCCTACTCGGTTGTCCGCGAATATTACGAAAAAATCAGCCAGCGCCTTTCCGAAATCGACAAGGAACAGTCTGAATTGGTCAGCAACCTCAGTGATCTGCGCAACCGCGAAAAAGAAATCAAGGACAGCATCGATCTGTACGAGTTGGATATGCGCAACATGAAGCGGACCATCGAAAAATACCATCTGCCTGGTTTGCCGAAAATCTATTTGGATCTTTTCTTCTCAGTCACGGATCGCATCGAGGATTTGGCTTCCAAGCTGAACCGCGTGAAGATCGACATGGACGAAATCGATGCCATTTCCAAGATGTGCGAAGAGGACATCGAAATGTTGGATAACCAAACGCAAGCGATCGTGGACAATGCGATGCTGACTGAATATATGATCCAGTACGCAAACCGTTTCCGTCATTCGCATGTGGAAATCGAAAATGCCATCAACAAAGCTTTGGTGCTTTTCCATCGCGAATATGACTACGAAGGTGCGTTGGAGGCTGTCAAAATCCCGCTGAATCGCGTCGAAGCAGGTGCTGCCCGCAAAGTGGAAGAATCCTACCAGGAAGAAAAAAATCGTCGCTACTATTAAATACAGAACAAACAAAACGCAAGGGTCGGGACATTGTCTCGGCCCTTTTTTGGACACTTATTTATGAGAAGGAAATAAAATTCAGCCGTATGCTTTTAATGGTCAGGCATTTTCTATATAATGGATAGGATGTCCCGATGAGAGTGCAAAGTTATTAAGGAAGTGTAGATAAAGATGATTTATTTTGACAACAGCGCAACAACAAAAATGTATGCGGAAGCTTTGGATACTTACCGGAAGGTCAACGAACAATTTTTTGGTAATCCTTCGAGTCTGCACAGATTAGGCAATGAAGCCGATGCTTTGCTTCAGCAGTCGCGCAAACAGATTGCGCACTTACTGGGTGCCCAGCCGGATGAAATTTTCTTCACGAGCGGCGGTACGGAGAGCGACAACTGGGCGATCAAAGGCACCGCGATGGAGAAGTTCGCTGCAGGGAAACACATGATCGCTTCTTCCGTTGAGCATCCTGCCGTCTCAAAGTCGTTGGAGCAACTGGAAAAGTTAGGCTTTGAAATCAGCTACTTGCCTGTCGACGCGAACGGAATCGTATCCATCAAGGAGCTCGAGAAAACCATAAGGAAAGATACGATCCTGCTGAGTGTCATGGCCATCAATAATGAAGTCGGCAGCATCCAGCCGATCGAGGCTATCGGCGAGCTGCTTGAAAATTATCCTTGGGTCCATTTCCATGTGGATGCCGTGCAGGCAGTCGGTGAATGCGAGCCGCTGATCCGACACCCACGAGTGGATCTCCTGTCGCTTTCAGCGCATAAATTCCACGGCCCCAAAGGCGTAGGCATTCTCTACAAGAAACATGGCAAGCGGATTGCACCGTTGTTGACGGGAGGCGGGCAAGAATCCGGCATGCGCAGCACGACGGAGAATGTCGGGGGAGTCGCAGCGATGGCGAAAGCCCTGCGCATGACTCTTGAAGGCAGCGAATCCAGCCGAAAACAAGAACGGCTGGTCCGGAGTAAGTTGGTTGCGGCCCTTTCGGAATATGAAGATGTCCGGATTTTTTCACCTGAAGATGGCGCCGGCCATATCCTTTGTTTTGCCATGAAAGGCGTCAGGGGAGAAGTGATGGTCCATGCTTTCGAAAGTCAGGATATCTTCATTTCAACTACCAGCGCCTGCTCAAGCCGAAAGAAAGGCACGCCCTATACGTTGGGATCGATGGGCATACCCGTTTCCTGGAGCCAGTGTGCGGTCAGGATAAGCCTTTCCGGCGAGAATACGGAGTCAGAAGCGGAAGCCTTCATTGAACATTTCCGGACGCTGCATGAACAATTCAAAAAGATACAATAGAATAACTGACAGATAGGAAGAGAACATAAATGGAAACGCACATTCAAATCCGCTTTGGCGAATTGTCGACCAAAGGGAAAAATAAAAAACGTTTTGTCCAACAGTTGGCGCAAAATGTCAGGATGGTCACAAAGGATCATCCGCAGATCAAAATCAAACCCGAGCACGATTTTATGCTGTTGGATCTGAACGGAGCTGACGAGGCCGTCATTATCGAACGCCTGCAGCATGTGTTCGGAATCCAAAACTATTCACCGGTCTATTTGGTTTCGCGTGATCTCGATGAAGTCAAACGGGTTTTGGTGGAGTTGCTTGCCAAAATGGAGACTGCCGGAAAGACATTCAAGATAGCTACGCGTCGCGCGGATCACGCCTACGAGCATGACACGACCTTCATGAATGCCGAGCTGGGAGCCACTGTGCTGGATGCTTTCCCAGGTATTTCAGTCAAGATGAAGCAACCGGACATCCTTGTGCGTGTAGACATCAAAACCAACGGCATCATGCTGAGCACGCAAACCTGTCAAGGACCTGGCGGATTGCCTGTCGGCTCCAGCGGCAGAGGCATGCTTATGCTTTCCGGAGGCATCGATTCACCGGTAGCCGGTTATCTTGCCATGAAGCGCGGCGTGAAGATTGAGGCGGTGCATTTCCACAGCCCACCTTACACAAGTCCGCAAGCGTTGCAGAAAGCCAAAGATTTGGCTGCCAAATTGACTAAATTCGGCGGTGAAATCCAGTTCATCGAAGTGCCGTTCACGGAGATCCAGGAAGAAATCAAAGAGAAAATTCCTGCGGATTATCTGATGACGATCACGCGCCGAATGATGCTGCGGATCACCGATGCCATCAGAGCCGAACGCAAAGGGCTGGCCATCTTTAATGGGGAATCTTTGGCCCAAGTCGCTTCCCAGACGCTGGAGAGCATGATTGCCATCAACGATGTCACAACGACACCGATCATTCGTCCTGTCGCAACAATGGATAAATTGGAAATCATCGATTTGGCACAGAAAATCGATACCTTTGATCTGTCGGTGCAACCTTTCGAAGACTGCTGCACGATTTTTGCGCCACCGTCACCCAAAACGAAACCACATTTGGACAAGGCCAGACGTTTTGAAGCGATCCTTGATGTGGAACCGCTCGTGGCACGCGCGGTTGCGGGTATCGTAGTATCAAGCATAACCGGCCGCGAAGATACAGCCAGCCAAGACGAAGCGCTCTTTTCGGATTTGCTGTAACCTGCCAATGCAAGAGCGTATCCTTACCATAAATCACCGCTTATCTGTATAATGAGAGTACTATCGGATAAGGGGGAATGTTTTCATGCAAGTGACATTAAAAGGTGAGATTGTTGAAGTTTTAGGGAATCAGCCCGTAGTTGGGGAGAAGGCGCCGGCATTTTCGTTGTACAACACTGAAGACGAAAAGGTATCTTTGGATGATTTGCGCGGTTCGGTTGTTCTGATCAGTGTGTTCCCGGACATCAACACAAGCGTCTGCGACAAACAAACACGCAAATTCAACGAGACGGCAGCGAATATCGAAGGCTTGACCTTGTTGTCGGTTTCGAAAAATACAAAAGAAGAATTGATCAACTGGTGCTCGGCAAATGGCATCGATATGCAGATGCTGCATGACGATGAAGGCGAGTTTGGGGAAGCTTATGGACTGAAAGTGCCCAAATTAGGCAACAAGTTGGCCCGCAGTGTATTCGTCATCGACAAAGAAGGCGTCCTTTCCTACATGGAGATCGTACCTGAAATCGCGACGGAACCAGATGAAGCAGCGGCATTGACAGCTGCAAAAAATTTACTTTAATCGCATTGAGATTTCAATCAAAAGGTGCTAAACTAGTGAAGTATAAATAAGCGTCGATCAAGAAGAGTAGCTTACCCGGAACCACACAAGAGAGAAAAGCGTTTGGTGAAAGCTTTTTTGGGGAAGGAAAGTGAAGTAGCTTGTGAGCAAGTTGTGTGAAGGTCCGTGGACTGGGTAGCGCAGCTCGGAGTATTCTCCGTTATCAAAAAGAGAGACAGGGATCCGATTCCTGTAATTTAGGTGGTACCGCGATTCATATCGTCCTGCATATTCGTATGCAGGGCGATTTTTTTTCGCAACAAATCAATGTAAAAGAGAGAGGAAGTGGCTGAATGTCTAAAACAGACGCAATGCCGACAAAGTATCAACCCCAGCAAGTAGAAGCAGGGAAATATCAAAAATGGGTGGAAGCGGGGCTGTTCAAACCTAGCGGCGACAAGAGCAAAAAACCGTATTCGATCGTAATTCCGCCTCCGAACGTAACCGGCAGACTGCACTTGGGCCATGCCTGGGATGTGACGCTGCAGGATATGTTGATCCGCCAAAAACGCATGCAAGGATTCGATACGCTGTGGTTGCCTGGGATGGACCACGCCGGCATCGCCACCCAAGCCAAGGTTGAAGCGAAATTAGCCGAGGATGGACTTACCCGCTATGACCTGGGCCGGGAAGCCTTTGTCGACAAGGTATGGGAATGGAAAGAGGATTACGCTAGCGTTATCCGCGAGCAATGGGGAAAAATGGGCATTTCCGTTGATTATGACCGCGAGCGTTTCACGCTGGATGAGGGTCTGTCGGATGCGGTCCGCAAAGTCTTCGTCGGCTTGTACGAAAAAGACTTGATCTACCGCGGCGCCTACATCATCAACTGGGATCCCAAAGCGAAAACGGCCTTATCCGACATTGAAGTCATCCATAAGGACGTTCAGGGAGCCTTCTATCACTTCCGCTATCCGATGACGGATGGCTCAGGCTACCTGGAGTTGGCGACTACCCGTCCGGAAACTATGTTGGGCGACACGGCCATCGCAGTTCATCCGGAGGATGCAAGATATCAACAGTTCATCGGCAAGACCGTGACTTTGCCGCTGGTGAATCGGGAAATTCCGGTCATCGCTGATGATTATGTCGAGATGGACTTCGGGACTGGTGTCGTTAAGATCACACCCGCTCATGACCCGAACGACTTTGAAGTCGGTTTGCGCCATGATTTGCCGCAAGTGAACGTCATGAACGATGATGCGACGATGAACGAAGCAGCCGGAAAATATGCAGGAATGGACCGTTTTGCAGCGCGCAAAGCGATCATAAAAGATATGGAAGAACTGGGCTATTTGGTCAAAATTGAAGAAATGACCCACAGCGTCGGACATTCGGAACGCACAAACGTTATTGTGGAACCGCGCATCTCGACGCAATGGTTCGTCAAAATGCAACCATTGGCTGAGCGTGCGGTCGAAAACCAATCCGCAGAAGAAAAAGTTTCCTTCTATCCTGAACGATTTGAGAATACTTTCCTGACTTGGATGGGCAACGTCCATGACTGGGTCATTTCTCGCCAATTATGGTGGGGACATCAAATCCCGGCTTGGTATCACAAAGAAACCGGCGAAATGTACGTAGGCATGGAAGCTCCGAGCGACAGCGAAAACTGGACGCAGGATGAGGATGTTCTGGATACGTGGTTCAGTTCAGCACTTTGGCCGTTCTCGACGATGGGCTGGCCGGATGAAGATGCGGAAGATTTCAAACGTTATTTCCCTACCAGCACGTTGGTTACCGGATATGACATCATCTTCTTCTGGGTAAGCCGGATGATCTTTCAGAGTCTGGAGTTCACCGAAAAGCGTCCGTTTGAGAATGTGCTGATCCATGGTCTGATCCGTGACGAGCAAGGCCGCAAAATGAGCAAATCGCTCGGAAACGGGATCGACCCGATGGATGTGGTCGAAAAATACGGGGCGGATGCCTTGCGTTGGTTCTTGGCTAACGGTTCCGCACCTGGTCAGGATGTCCGCTTCAGCTATGAAAAGATGGATGCATCCTGGAACTTCATCAACAAAATCTGGAATGCAAGCCGTTATGTGCTGCTTAATTTAGAGGATCTGACTTTCGACGCTATCGACATCTCAGGGGAAAAGACGATCGCCGATAAATGGATCCTTTCCAGCCTGAACAAGACCATCACTAAAGTGACGGACCTGTTCGAGAAATTTGAATTCGGTGAAGCAGGCCGTTTGTTGTACCGTTTCATCTGGGATGATTACTGCGACTGGTATATCGAAATGTCCAAAGAAGTTCTGCAAGGGGAAAATGAAGAGGCAAAACAGACAACCCGCAGCATCTTGGCGTATGTTTTGGATAATGTCTTGCGCTTATTGCATCCGGTCATGCCTTTCGTCACCGAAGAGATTTGGCAAAATGTACCGCATCAAGGCGATTCCATCGTGACGGCAGCCTATCCGGAAGCGGATGACAGCTATATCGATGAAGCAGCTGAAGAAGCGATGGAAAAACTGATTGAATTGATCCGCGGCGTCCGCAATGTCCGCGCAGAAATGAACACACCGTTGTCCAAGAAAGTTCCGATGCAGCTGAAAGTGAATGACGAGGCAACCGAAGCGATTTTCCGCGCCAACGAATCGTACATCTTCCGTTTCTGCAATCCGGATACGCTGGAAATCGGTCTACACATCCAGGCAGCCAGCGATGCTGTCACCGCAGTTTTCTCAGGCGGAGAGGTGTACATGCCGTTAGCCGGTCTGATCAAATTGGAGGATGAGATTTCCCGTCTCGAGAAGGAAGCGGAGAAATTGACCAAAGAAGTCGATCGGGTGGAAAGCAAATTGAATAACGAAAAATTCATCAGCAAAGCACCGCAGGCTGTAATCGACGGGGAGAAACAAAAAGAAACAGAATACCGCGAAAAATTGGCGGCCGTGGAAGAACGCATCGCTGCCCTAAAAGAACAGCTAGCTTGATAAGAGAATCGAATTGAACAGGAAGAACCCTATTAGCAAGCTCCTTTGTGGATAGGGTTCTTCTTAAATGGAAATGGAGTGAAGAGGTAGATGTTTGCAACTTATGAAGAGGCGATGGAATGGATCCATACCCGCAAAGGCATGGGCCCTAAGCCGGGGATAGTCCGGATGAAATGGTTGATGGAAAAATTGGATCACCCGGAACGTAAATTCAGATCCATCCATATTGCCGGAACAAATGGAAAAGGATCGAATGTTGCTTACTTAAGAAGTCTGTTCATGGCGGCTGGCTATACGGTGGGAACCTTCACCTCTCCGCATATTGTCAGTTTTAATGAAAGGATCGGCGTGAATGGAGCGAACATCCCTGATGAAGACGTGCTGGAGCAAGCGAACATTCTGCATGCACTCTATGAGGAAATCAGCCTGACGGATATGGGTCCGCTGACGGAATTCGAAGTTGTGACCGCCATGATGTTTTCCTATTTTGGTTCACACCCTTGCGATGTCGTATTGTTGGAAGTCGGTTTGGGCGGGCTTTACGACAGCACGAATGTTGCCGAGCCGGACTTGTCGCTCATCACAACGATAGGAAAAGACCACAGCAACATTCTCGGGAATACCCTTGGGAAAATCGCCTATCAAAAAGCCGGAATCATCAAGAAAGGGACTCCTGTCGTCATCGGAAGATTGCCTGAAGAGGCTTTGTCGGTGATGCGGAACACTGCAGAAAAAAAAGCAGCGCCTTTGTATGAATTCGGCCCGGATTTCAGTATCGTCAATTGGCATGAGGGTTCTGATTACCATGAAGTCTTTGATTTCTCATCCCCATTGGGCAGCTTTGAAAACCTTGAAATTACCTTGATGGGCGGCCATCAAGTCGATAATGCGGCTACAGCGTTGCAAGCTTTCTTGCTGTTCTGCAAAAAATACGCTTTAAGCTACTCGGAGACCACAATCAAAGCAGGGCTTTTGGGGACAGCTTGGCCAGTCCGGATGGAGATCGTTTCGCAAGAACCGTTTGTCATGCTGGATGGTGCCCATAATATCCCGGCTATGGAAGTGCTGACTGAAGCGATCAAGAAGAAGTTTTCCGATAAAGATATCACCATTCTGTTGGCGGCGTTGGCGGATAAGGACTTGGAGGAAATGGGCCAGTTGATCAAGTCGATCCCTGACAGCAAGCTGTACGTGACCAGTTTCGATTTCCCAAGGGCGGCATCTGTCAAGGAACTGTGCGAGCGGATGGACGTATCAGAAGCTGCAGCCTATGAAGATTGGCGCTTTGCGATCGATGATTTGAAGGCGAAACAATCCGAAGATGGCATGTTATTGATTACAGGCTCACTGTATTTTCTTTCCGAAGTAAGACATTATTTATTGAAGGATAAGGAGTTTTGAGATGCGTAAAAAAGCGGTCATTTTTGATATGGATGGATTGATGTTCGATACGGAAACGTTGGGCTATCAGGCACAAGGTGAATTGGCGGAAGAGCTGGCCTTGCCGATAGCGTTCGACTTCGATTATTACCTGAAACAAGTAGGGCGATCCGATAAGGATGTGATGCCTGAATTGGCATCCGACTTCGGCGACGCTGAACTGGCGGAACGATTCCTGCGGAAAATGAAGAAGAGGCAGACAGACATCGCCTCCGAGCAGGGGCTTCCGATCAAAAAAGGTCTTTATGATCTGTTGGCCTTTCTGAAGGAGGAAGGCGTGGTGTGCGTCGTTGCTTCCAGCAGCCGGAGGAGAGAAGTCAGCTTCTACCTCGAATTGGCTGATATTTCGCAGTATTTCCGCTACCAAGTCTGCGGGGATGAAGTATCCTTCGCCAAACCGGATCCGGAAATTTTCCTGAGCGCCTGGAAACCCCTTGGCATTCCGAAAGAGGACTGTCTGATCCTGGAAGATTCGCTTAACGGCATCCGTGCGGGCTATGATGCGGGCATTGAAGTGATCATGATTCCGGATCTGATCGTTCCGGATGACGAAGCGAAAGCAAAAACGATTGCCATTTTGCCGGACCTGCATGCGGTCATGGATTGGCTGAAAGAGAAATAACCTGTTCCGCTCCTTCCTGCGTATCTATTGAGTAGACGGAAGGAAAGGGGTAAAACAGGATGGTGCAAGAAACAAATCTGCTGATGGAGGTTCCGAAAGCCTCGCGCCCGCGTGAAAGATTGGATCAATTCGGAGAAAAAGCCCTGGCGACGCATGAATTATTGGCGATCATACTGCGGACGGGACCCAGGGACAGCAATGTCATGCAGTTGGCATTACGGGTGCTGAATGAGTTCGAGGATCTCCATTCCTTGAAGTTGGCCTCGCTGGAAGAGTTGACCTTGATCAACGGGATCGGCCGTACCAAAGCAATCGAGATCAAGGCCTGTGTCGAATTGGGAGTCCGCATCGCCAATGCGACGCAATTGAAGAGCGGAACGATCACCTCGACGCAAAGCGCCGGAACGCTTTTGCAGAAAGAGATGCGCGATCTCCAGCAGGAGCACGTAGTGGCGGTCTATCTGAACACAAAGAACGAAATCATCAAGAAGAAGACGATATTCATAGGCAGTCTGAACAGTTCGGTTGCGCATCCGCGCGAGATTTTCCGTGAAGCGGTAAGGTTTGCTGCTGCTCGGATCATCCTCGCGCACAATCATCCTTCCGGGAACCCCGATCCCTCGGAAGCTGATCTGGTCTTCACCCGCAGGATGGTGGAATGCGGAGAGATGATGGGGATCGAAATCCTTGACCATTTCATCATCGGGGTCGATGACTATCTCAGCCTGCGGGAATACGGCATCATTTAGTCTCTATTGCCGCCAATATTTCCGCAGACAAAAATGAAAATCTGATGGCAAAAAACTTGCAATATCGGAAAACCTGATATATCATTATATTAGTGTTTTTGTTTGGTAAAGAAAAGATTGTCTTGAACATTCCTATCGTACCAAAAGCAAGAATCACATTTTTAGTGCTTTGCACGAGGAGGAATTTTTCATGGAAAAAGGAACAGTAAAATGGTTTAACGCAGAAAAAGGTTTTGGATTTATCGAACGCGAAAGCGGAGACGACGTATTCGTACATTTCTCAGCTATCTTAGGCGACGGCTTCAAATCATTAGAAGAAGGACAAGCAGTTTCATTCGAAATCGTTGATGGAAACCGTGGACCGCAAGCTTCTAACGTAGAAAAAATCTAATTTTCCTTAACTTAAACGATCAAAGGGTCCGGGACACTGTCTCGGGCCTTTTTAAATGCCGACCTGCTGGAGGGGACGTTGTGGTTCGTGTAGATATATTGTGTCAATTAGGGTGAGTTGTTTACGTCAGCATTACTGATCGACGGCATTCCTGTCAAATAGATTAATTCTTTCTTTTGTTTGTTACATTGATGTTTTTCTTGTTCCGGTTTGTGGTAAAATAGAAAAGAATTTGTTTGTGGGAGAGTTTGTAGTCAATCAGACGGAAGGATGAGAAGTACTTGGTAAGTTTGAATTTTAAGGGTAAAAACATCGGAATTGATTTAGGTACGGCCAATACAATCGTCTTCATAGCCGGCAAGGGCATTGTGATCAGAGAACCTTCTGTCGTCGCCAAAAATATCCATACGGGGGAGATTCTGTCCGTTGGGGAAGAGGCCTTCCAGATGCTTGGCAGGACACCCGGCACCATTGTGGCATCCCGCCCGATGAAGGAAGGCGTCATTGCGGATTATGATACAACAGTCGCAATGATGAAATATTTCATCAAAAAAGCGACTGGAAATGCATTCATCAAACCATACGTGATGGTCTGCGTACCAAGTGGAGTGACGGAAGTCGAGAAACGGGCAGTTCTTGATGCTACACGGACAGCCGGCGCCAAAGAAGCTTTCATCATAGAAGAGCCTTTTGCTGCCGCGGTGGGTGCCGGACTTCCCGTGCATGCGCCTACAGGCAATATGGTGGTGGACATCGGTGGCGGGACGACGGATGTCGCGACAATTTCGCTTGGAGGAATCGTTACGAGCCGTTCCAGTACAGCCGCTGGCGATCGTATGGATGAGGCAATCATTCAGTTCATACGCAAAAAGTACGGTCTGTTGATCGGCGAGCGGACTGCCGAGAACATCAAAATAACGATCGGTTGTGCCGACATCGAAAAGGCAGCTTCCTACGGCTCCATGGAAATAAGGGGCCGGGATATGGTCAACGGCCTGCCCAAGACTTTGGAAATCTATGCCGAGGATATAGCGGTTGCGATTCATGATGTGGTCGAGAACATCATCCTTTCCGTGAGGGAAGTGCTGGAAGAGACTCCTCCCGAAATATCTGCTGACGTAATCGATCATGGCATCGTTTTGACAGGCGGCGGGGCTTTGTTGAAGAACATTGCTGAAGTCATTTCGGCGGAAGCGGAAGTTCCTGTATTTATCGCCAACGATCCATTGGATTGCGTTTCCATCGGGACAGGCGAAACATTGAAGAATATCAACGTGTACAAGCGTAAAAATTTAAGGCATTAAGATAATGAATGTAATTGAAAGTGATGTACGAAAAGAGGTGTCAATGTGAATCAGTTTTTTAACAACAAAAAATTGATTATCCTATTGATCAGTGTGATCACCTTTATCAGCTTGATAGCATATTCTCTCACCAACAACAGAGAAGATACATCGATACCGCAACAAGTAGGGAACGATGTGACGGGCTCCATTGCGAGAATATTTTCTAAGCCAGCGGAAGTAGTGGCGAATTTTGTTGATTCAGTCGATAACCTGATGAATACGTATGAAGAAAACCAATCTTTAAAAAGTAAAATTGATACCGTTTATGAGTTGCAAGTGAAAGTCTATAATCTGGAGCAAGAAAATGCACGGATGCAGGAAGAACTTGAACTAAAAAGCACTTTATCAGAATATGAACAAATCAATGCTTCTGTGGTATCCCGCAACCCTGACAGTTGGCTGAACCAGATCGTCATCGATAAAGGATCCCAGGACGGGGTAGAGGTCGACATGTCGGTGATGGCCGGAAACGGTCTGATTGGCCGTGTATCCGAAGTCAATTCCACAAGTGCGAAAGTGCTTTTGTTGACCACTTCAAACGATACGACCAACCGCGTGTCAGCTGAAATCCAAACGGAATCCGGACCTGTTCATGGCATCGTCAATGGCTATGATGAGGACACGAAGATGCTTTCCATGTCCCAGATTGCCCCGGATGCAGTGATCAATCCGGGCGACAGTGTGATCACATCAGGATTGGGCGGCGTTTCGCCAAGCGCCTTGCTGATCGGCACCGTCAAAGAAGTATCCATGGACAGCTACGGCCTCTTCAAACAAGTGACGATCGAGCCTGCCGGAGAGGTTTATAATATCCGCTTCGTGACGGTCATCAAACGGCTGAGCGGGAGTGGTGAGTGATGGTGCAGAACAGATCTTTGCATCACACTTATTTCATCCCCGTGATGCTTTACTTGCTTTTGATTTTGGATGGCTTTTTGATCAATGCCTTCCCTGGCCAGTTCGTCAGTGAAGAGTATATCCTTGTGCCGCACTTGGCGCTGTTCGGATTCGTGCTTTTTGCCTACTACTTCCCCAAACAGCCGATGCAGTTGTACGCAGTTCTGTTCGGGCTGTTGTTCGACAGTTATTACAGCGGCATTTTGGGCGTATACGCAGTGGCTTTTGCGGTGATTGTGTATTTCGTGAAGAAAATGCAGAAATATCTGACGGAAAATGTTTTCGTGTTGGCCCTGTTGTTCATCATGGCAATTGTAGCGGTAGATTCATTCGTTTTTGGCTTTTACAGCTTGATGGACATTACGCAGCTTGATTTCAGCGCTTTCGCTTCAGAACGTCTGGGACCGACCATCGTGTTGAACATTGTGCTGTTCATTGTAATTTATTACCCATTGTTTAAACTTGTGGGCTGGATGTACGACTGACCATGATGAGAAATGAATGAGATCTTTTTTAATGAAATGCTTGCATTTAACGAACGCTGTGGTATTATTGTCTTAAATTCTAAATGCAATGAAGAGAAAAAGTAACTTTTGCCTATTTCCAGAGAGTTTGCGGGTGGTGTGAGCAAACAATAGCATTCAGTGAAATCACGTCTCTGAGCAAGAATGCCGAAAAGACAGCATCCGCTGTTCTCAGTAGGTTGACTCGGTTGTGCCCGTTACAGCACTGACGTTTCGAATGGAACGTTATGAGGCGGTTTCTGTGAAGATGCCGCAAAAAAAGGTGGAACCACGACTTCAATCGTCCTTTAACTTTCAGCAGGAAGTTAAAGGGCTTTTTTTATTGGAAACGGATTGATGAGGGGCCACCACAGAATACGGTAATAAAAAGTACACATATATAGGGGGAGAAGAATATGAAAAAATTAGCATTAATGTTGTTGGCATCTACAAGTTTATTGGCTGCATGTGGTGGAGGAACTTCTGAGGATTCTTCAGCAACAGGATCGGAAGATTCAGGAATCAAAGATACATTGGTGATGGGTCTGGACGATACTTTTGCACCGATGGGCTTCAAAGATGAGAGCGGCGAAATTGTCGGCTTCGATGTCGACTTGGCGAAAGAGGTTGCTGAACGCTTGGATGTTGAGATCACTTTCCAACCGATTGATTGGGCAATGAAGGAAACTGAATTGGATTCCGGTAACATCGACATGATCTGGAATGGTTATACCATCACGGATGAGCGCAAAGAGAAAGTGCTTTTCACAGAACCTTATCTGAACAACAGCCAAATCATCGTCACAATGGCAGACAGTGATATCGAGACAAAAGCCGACTTGGCTGGGAAAGTCGTATCGACGCAACAAGGATCTGCAGCTTTCGATGCCATCAACGCCGACGAAACGGGAATTGGCGCTGAGTTTGATGGGGGCGCGGCTATTTTGTATCCTACCTTCAATGACGTGTTCAACGACCTGGAAAGCGGCCGCAGTGATGCAATCGTAGTTGATGAAGTGTTGGGCCGTTACACAATGAAGCAGAAAGGTGAGGAAAAGTATGTCGTTCTTACCGATAATTTTGGCGATGAAGAATATGGTGTGGGTCTCCGCAAGGAAGATGTCGCACTGAAAGAAGCGATTGACGGAGCGCTGAATGACATGCGTGAAGATGGAACGTACGATGAAATCTACACAACTTGGTTCGCTGAATAACATTATTGTTTGTTGAAGGAGGAAAGCCGCATGTTGGATAAGCTAAAAAAAGCTGCCTTGATCGGAACTGGTTTATTGTTGTTGGCTGGATGCAACGTCGGGACTGCTGATGACGCTTCGGACAGCTCGGAAGCTGTTGCCGAGGAAACGCTGATTGTAGGTTTGGATGACACGTTTGCGCCGATGGGATTCCGTGATGACAATAATGAAATCATCGGATTCGATGTCGATCTGGCGAAAGAGGTCGGTGAACGGATCGGAGCCGAAATGGTTTTTCAACCGATTGATTGGGCAATGAAGGAAACCGAATTGGATTCCGGTAACATCGACATGATCTGGAATGGCTATGCCATCACGCCGGAACGGGCCGAAAAAGTCCTCTTGAGCAAACCGTACATCGTGGATGCGCAATCCATCATCGTTTTGAAGGACAGCGACATCCAAACGAAAGCGGACCTGGAAGGGAAGTTGGTTTCGACACAACAATCTTCCAGTTCTGTGGATAAGATTATGGAGGATGCATCAGGGATATTTGAAAAATTGGGCGGGGATCTGGTACTTTATCCTTCCAATAATAATTCCTTCAGCGACCTGGAATCAGGCCGCGTGGATGCCATCGTTGTCGGTGAAGTCTATGGGCGTTATTACATGAAGCAGTCCGGCAAAGACATCTACCGTGTCCTGGAGGATAACTTCGGGGAAGACGAGATGGCGGTTGCCTTCAAAAAGGATAACACTGACTTGCAGGAGCGTGTCGATGCAGCTTTGGCCGACATGAAGGAAGACGGAACCTTCGATGAAATATACGACAAATGGTTCTATAGTGAATAACGAAAATAAAGGGTAAGAAAGAGGTTTATGAAATGGACTTGATACAGACGATACTGCCATCATTGCTTGACGGCTTGAAGATGACGCTTACGTTGTTCTTCATCATAGGGATCTCCAGCATTCCGTTAGGATTTCTGATTGCCGTCATCCGGGTTTACGGACCCAAATGGCTGGGTTTTCTGATCCAGATATATGTCTTCATCATGAGAGGGACGCCATTGCTGTTGCAATTGATGTTTGTTTTCTTCGGATTGCCGCTGATAGGCATTACATTGGATCGTTTTTCGGCAGCAATTTTGGCGTATATGATCAACTACGCCGCCTATTATGCGGAAATCTTCCGTGGAGGTATCACTGCTGTCCCGAAAGGACAGTTCGAGGCCATTTCGGTGTTGGGTATCGGTAAGGTCAGAGGTTTTTTCAAAATCATCATTCCGCAGGTCACCAAGATCGTGTTGCCATCTGTAGGGAATGAAGTGATTGCGCTAGTAAAAGATACATCTTTGGTTTATGTCATCGGCCTCGGGGAGCTGTTGCGCGCAGGGCAGATTGCTGCGAATACGTATGCCTCGTTAGTGCCTTTCTTGGCAGTGGGTATCGTCTATTTATCCGTTACGGCTGTCATTACGGTGCTGCTGAATAAACTTGAATCCAAAGGGAACTTTTAGGGGGGAGCGGCAATCATGTTATTAAATGCGATGAATTTAAAAAAGACTTACCATGACATAACCGTTATCGATGATTTTTCATTCCACATCGATTCCAACGAAATCGTTGTACTTGTGGGACGTTCCGGAACGGGTAAGACAACTTTGATGCGCTTACTCAACAATCTTGAAAAAGCAGACCAAGGCACCATTTCTATCGAGGATGCTGTCTTATGCAAGCAAGGATTGAAGGGCGCAGAATATGCGGACCGCAAGCAAAGGCGTCTCTACCAAAATAAAATCGGCATGGTGTTCCAGGACTACGCGTTGTTCCCGAACCTTTCTGTGCTGGACAATCTGCTTGAGGCGCCGCTTGCGCAAAAATTGGGCAGTCGTGAAGAGTTGACGGCGAAGGCAGCTGGATTATTGGAGCAAATGGGATTGGAAGACAAATTGAATGCGATGCCGTCGACGTTGTCCGGAGGCCAGAAGCAAAGGGTTGCGATCGCCCGGGCGATGATGCTGAATCCGCGCGTGCTTTGTTTTGACGAACCGACTTCTGCGCTCGATCGTGAATCTTCCGACAGCATCGGCAAGCTGATCCAGGAAATTGCAGCAGGAGGAACCGGCATCCTGATCGTTACGCATGATACCGAGTTCGGGCAACAATATGGTACCCGGATCGTATCCTCAAGTGAATTCGTCAAGAACCGTTAAGGATATTGTGAAGACTAGGACATGTCCGCAGAAAATTGGACAGTCCAAACAAGAAACAGGGCAGCTGCCCTGTTTTTTTTACCATTTTTGGTCCTCAGTGAGGTAAATGGCGCCTTATTTGACGAATGTTTTGATTTGGGTTGACTTGAGGCTTGATTTTTGATAAGCTATTAATGTTGTAAATGTGCGCACCACGGCTACAACCGCACGAATGGGAGTCATAAGACCTTAAAGGGCACTTCGTTTGGCGAGTCTAAGTAAAATAAGGAGGTGCAGAGAATATGTACGCAATTATCGTAACAGGTGGTAAACAATTAAAAGTTGAAGTTGGACAAGCGATCTACATTGAAAAATTAGATGCTGAAGCTGGTGATAAAGTAACTTTTGATGAAATCGTATTTGTAGGTGGAGAAGAAACCAAAATTGGCGCTCCATTCGTAACAGGTGCTTCTGTAGAAGGCACTGTTGAAAAACAGGGCAAAGAAAAGAAAGTAACTACTTTCAAATACAAGAGAAGAAAAGATACACACCGCAAGCAAGGTCATCGTCAACCTTATACAAAAGTAATCATTGACGCAATCAAAGCATAAGAGTGTGAATAATCATGATTGAAGTGAAATTTAAAGAAGATGATCATGGCAACCTGCTTTCTTTCGAGATTACGGGACATGCCGGGTATGGGGTAGCAGGTGAAGATATTATCTGTGCCGCTGTTTCTGTACTGGCCATCGAAACTGTGAATAGCGTTGAACGTTTAGCCGGTTACCAGATGCTTGTTGATGAAGCAAATGATGAAGGCGGGTATCTCTATGCAGAAATACTTTCCGAAAGGGAAGCGGAACAGCAATACATTACGCAGATTTTACTGAAGCATCTATTCTATTCACTGGAAGATGTCGCTCAGACATATCCAGATTATGTGACCATAAAAATGCAATAAAAACTGTACTACTTAATAAGGAGGTGCAAACCACATGTTGAAATTGAATCTACAATTGTTCGCCCACAAAAAAGGGGGCGGATCTACTACCAACGGACGTGAGTCCCAATCTAAACGTTTAGGCGCTAAACGTGCAGACGGACAAACAGTAACTGGCGGATCGATTTTGTACCGTCAACGCGGAACAAAAATCCATCCAGGTACTAACGTCGGTATCGGTGGAGATGACACTCTATTTGCAAAAGTTGACGGTGTCGTTCGTTTCGAACGTTTAGGCCGTGACAAAAAACAAGTTTCTGTATACCCTACAGCTAAATAATACTTGTACTTTTGCCGATCAACCAATTACATACACACAAAAAACCTTGCGGGGGCAAATGATTAGTCACTTCCTTCGCAGGTTTTTTTGTTTTTTACAGAACAACAAAAAGTAAGGGACGGTGAACGACTTGAAAGCAACAAATGTTGAGAGTCTTTTCGGTTTAATGGATGAAGCAATCAAATTACTTCAAACGGAAGCTGAACTATCATACATAGAAGCGTTGTCCGAAACGCTGGAAAATCTTTCCTTTGAAGGGAAAGCACAACAAGTGGAAGGTTTGCCCTCAAATGAGGCAATCGAGCGCCTGAACAGCCTCTACAAAAAGATGAATTTGGAAGCATTGGACAAAGAAATCATCCGCAAGAGCATACAACTGACTTTCATCAAAGCTACGAAAGAAGACAAGCTCCAGATGAATCATCAAATGACTCCGGACACGATTGCGTATCTGATCGCTTATTTCATCGGAGAAATAAAAAAAGATAAGACAGAAAAACTGCATGTTTCAGACTTGGCAGCAGGAACAGGGAATCTTCTCAATATCGTTCTGGCGCATTTGGCAAGCAGAGGCAATGAAGTGACTGCGGAAGCAGTTGACAACGATGACCTGTTGATCAGTGTCGCGGCCAACAGCGGATCCTTGATGGGATTGTCCGAAAAAATCCATTATACCCATTCAGACAGCCTGCAGGAACTGTTGATCGAACCCTCGGACATCATGGTGTCGGATTTTCCAATCGGATATTATCCAGTAAACGAGCGTGCAAAAAACTACAAAACAGCTTTTCCGGAAGGAAATTCTTTTGCACATTTCCTAATGTTTGAACAAAATGTGAACTATCTGAAAGAATCCGGTTGGGGGATTTTTATCGTTCCGTCCGACATTTTTGAAACAGATAAAACATCTGTATTAATGGGGTGGTTGAAGGAAAACGTTCATATACAGGCGTTTTTGAGCCTTCCGGAAGATCTGTTCCACAAAAATGGAATGAAAAAATCAATCATTATTGTTCAAAAAAATGGTGAAAAATCGATTCAAGCCGAACAAGTGCTTTTGGGGGAAATTCCAGATCTTAAAAACGCACAAAAGATGCAATCTTTCCTGGATATTTTCCACAATTGGAGCGCAAAGATGATATAATATTTATTAGAGATATAAGAAAAATCAGTCAATTTAAAGGAGAGAAAAAAATGTCAAAAATCATCGCTATCAATGCTGGTAGCTCAAGCTTGAAATTTACATTATACGCTATGCCTGATCAGGAAGTTCTTGCAAACGGAATTATCGAAAGAATCGGTTTGAACGATTCCGTCTTCACAATCAAACACGGAGAAGGCGAAAAATTCCAAGTAACGGAAGATATTGCGAACCATGAGATCGCGGTACATAACTTACTGGATCAATTATTGGCACTAAACATCATTTCAAGCTACGATGAGATCACTGGCGTCGGCCACCGTGTCGTTGCCGGCGGCGAAATCTTCAAAGATTCCGCGCTTGTGGATGATCTTGTCCTGGAACAAATCGAAGAACTGGCTGAATTGGCGCCTTTGCATAACCCAGCGAACGCTACCGGAATCCGTGCGTTCAAAAAATTGTTGCCTGAAATCACAAGTGTTGCTGTATTCGACACCTCTTTCCATACAACAATGCCGAAAGTAAATTACCTTTACAGCATCCCGATGGAGTACTATGAAAAATATGCTGCAAGAAAATACGGCGCACACGGAACCAGCCACAAATACGTAGCTGAACGCGCTGCCGAAATGTTGGGCAGACCGATCGAAGAGTTGAAGATCGTTACATGCCATATCGGTAACGGCGGTTCCATCACTGCTGTCGAAGGCGGAAAATCTATCGACACATCCATGGGCTTCACGCCATTGGCTGGTATCACGATGGGAACTCGTTCAGGAGACATCGATGCATCTTTGATTGCGTATTTGATGGGCAAACTGGGCATCACGGATATCAATGAATTCGTTGACATCCTGAACAAAAAATCAGGTCTGTTGGGACTTTCAGGCGTATCAAGCGACATGCGCGATGTTGAGACAGAAGCTGAAAAAGGCAACGAGCAAGCTCAAATTGCATTGGATATCTTCCACAATCGCATCATAAAATACATCGGACAATACGTTGCAATCATGAACGGTGTGGATGCGATCGTCTTCACTGCCGGCGTCGGAGAAAATTCTGCGCCTACCCGCAAAATCATCATCGATGGCATGTCTTGGTTCGGTTGCGAAATCGACGATGAAAAGAACAATGTCCGCGGCGTTGAAAGAATCATTTCGACTGACGATTCAAAAGTTAAAGTATTGTTGATCCCTACAGATGAAGAGCTGATGATCGCTCGCGACGTCGTACGTTTCAGCTAAAAATATTCAATCTAAATAAAAATTCCGTTATGCCAACTGTTGGCATAACGGAATTTTTTTTCTTACTTATTTTTTTGGTTTTGGTTTATTCTCTAGGTCGGTCCGGACGACCAGCACATCGCAAGGTGCGTTGCGGATGACGTACTCGGATACGGAGCCGATGAACAGTCTTTCGACGGCATTCAGGCCGGTCGCACCGATCATGATCAGATCCACGCCATATTCGGCAGGCAAATCTTTTGCGATGATGGCTTTTGGTGAACCATATTCGATGACGGTATGAACATCGGTTATGCCTTCATTCGTAGCATAGGTTTTGTATTCTTCCATCAACGTTTTGGATTGGCGAACGATTTCATCCGTGAAGCTGCCTTCAAAACCTGTAGGGGTCTGGATGGCTCTTGTATCGATAATATGAGTAATGATGATGGCTGCTTTATTCCGTTTGGCCACTTCCACTGCTTTACGGAAGGATAATTCTGATTCTCTCGATCCGTCAACCGGTATCAAAATTTTCTTATACTCTTGAAACATATTAACCACTCCTCTAAACTAGTATCGCTTACAAGTTTATTTTACTTCACTTTACATAAAAATGAAAGCGCATGCGATTCTTTCCGGGAATTTATTGGTCAGCGGCCCTGATCTTTCATCATGCCGGCCAGCCGGATGCTGAAGAGTGCTGTATACCCTGAAGCTATCAGTACGGCAAATGCATAAAGCAAGGTACTCCTGAAGAAAATCGTCAGCAGGCAGAGAAAACCGATCAACATGTACAGGGCTCCGCCATTACGGAAAAAGAGCCAGATCTGATGGCGTTGCTGTTCGGTGATCCGGTCCGGAGCCAACACGAAGACAGTGGGGCCTTTCAATGTCATGAAAAGTCCGGTCGAAACCAGCAATAATGAAAAAATGGCAATCAACAATTCTACCAAAGTGCGTCCTCCTCAAGGAAATTGCGGGATAATGGCTCAAGAAGTGCTTTCCCGTGCTTTCCAGTCTGCAAAAAAAGCTGCTCAAAGAGCAGCTCCAAAAGTATAAAACTTTATTAGAAATCCGATGGTGCCGGTGAGTTATATTCTACTAGTTTTGAACCCGCATATAAGCAGGTGGGCTCCAATATCCAGTCTCTAACTACCAAATGATAAGGCGTGTTATCCACCGGAATAAACAGGATCCCAAGGTAGTAATAAATTGTTCGGTCAACACATTGAGAATATGTCGAACACCTCAGAAATCTATATACGTATAGTAGCATACTAATCAATCGTTGGCAAGCAAAACACAAGAGTTTCAATCCGGAAACAGTACAGCAGCAACAGGTTAAACGCTGCCAAACAATCTTCAGGAATCTTTATTGAAGCGGTGTTGCAATTGGTTGGCCAAGGCTTGTTCATATTTTCCGGTCGAAGCGGGCTCGTAGTAGCGGCGATCTTTCAGCGAATCCGGCAAATATTGTTGTTTGATCCAGTGATCCGGGAAATCGTGCGGGTATTGATAGCCGATGCCGCGGCCCAACTTATTAGCACCGCTGTAATGAGCATCGCGCAGGCTATCCGGTATGTCGCCGGACTTTCCGGCGCGCACGTCGGCGAGAGCACTGTCCAAGGCCAGATAGGCCGAATTGGATTTCGGCGAAAGGGCCAGATCGACGACAGCGTTGGCCAAGGGAATGCGGGCTTCCGGCAAGCCTAATTTTTCAGCAGCCTGAACGGCCAAAACGGTCCGGGATACTGCCTGCGGATTGCCTAAGCCGATGTCTTCGTAGGCACAGACCATCAAACGTCTGCAGGCAATCAGCAATTCGCCGGCTTCCAGCAGCCTGGCCAGATAATGCATGGCCGCATCGACGTCGCTGCCGCGGATCGATTTTTGGAAGGCTGATATAACATCGTAATGGGCATCGCCGTTCTTATCGTGGACCAAAGCCTTCTTTTGGACACACTCCTCGGCGATGTCCAAGGTGATATGGATGGTGCCATCTGCATCCGGTTTGGTGGATAGGGCAGCCAATTCCAAGGCGTTCAGCGAGCCACGCACGTCGCCCATCGTGCTTCTGGCGAAATGAAGCAAGGCATCTTCGTCGATCACGATCTTTTCTTTCCCCAAACCGCGTTTTTCATCCGCAATGGCCCGTTCCAGCGCCAATATGACATCCTGAGTGGTAAGGGACTTCAATTCGAAAATTTGGGTCCGGCTCCGGATAGCGGGACTGATGCTGATGTATGGATTTTCGGTGGTGGCGCCGATCAGGATGACCTGGCCGCTTTCAAGGTGAGGCAAGAGAAAATCCTGCTTGGGTTTGTCCAACCGATGCACCTCATCCAACAAGAGGATGACCTGGCCGGAAAATTTGGCTTCCTCCACGACTATCTGCAGGTCTTTTTTTGTGTCGGTGGCGGCGTTCAATTGGCGGAAAGCCGAATGCGTCGATCCGGCGATGGCGCTCGCAATGCTGGTTTTGCCGATTCCTGGTGGGCCGTACAGTATCATGGAAGAAAGCATCTTGGCATCGACCATGCGGCGGATGATTTTATTCTCGCCGACCAGATGGCTTTGGCCGATGACTTCGTCGATGTGGACGGGACGCATACGGTATGCTAAAGGTTGTTTCATTGATCTCCGCTCCTTTTTCTCTACCCATTATATGCCATCTGATAAAAAGGAACAAACATTCGCCCGGTTATTTTTTGCGGATTTCTGAAAATTGATTGAAAAGAAAGGCAGGCAACATCTTTACTATTTACAAGCAGAAAAGCTATAATGAATACATTGAAAATTGGAAGCAGAAAGTGAGAGTATATAATGACAGATTTCAAAGAGATTATTTTAACACATAAATTATCGGCATTATTTTCGAAAGCCTCTTTTGGAATCGAAAAAGAAAGCCAACGGATAACGGGTGCAGGCACGATCGCGAAGACAAACCATCCTACAATATTCGGGAATCGCAGTTTCCATCCTTACATCCAGACTGATTTTGCGGAAAGCCAACCGGAATTGATCACACCGCCGATGCAGTCGATAGAGGAAACGCATGAATGGCTGACGGCTATCCATGATGTCGTACTGCGGTCCTTGCCGGAAGATGAATATCTGTTGCCTTGCAGCATCCCGCCGACCATGCCGGCGAGCGAAGAAATTAAAGTAGCCAAGTTGGACAGCGCGGATGATGTGGCGTACCGGGAGTACTTGGTCTCTGTTTACGGGAACAAAAAGCAGATGGTCAGCGGCATCCACTTCAACTTCGAGTTGAATCCTGCCCTCATCAAAGAACTTCATCAGCTTTCCGGGTCTGCGGGGACGCTTAAGGCGTTCCAATCGGATGTCTACTTGAAGATGGCACATAACTTCATCCGTCACCAATGGATCATGACCTATCTTATGGGAGGATCCATATCCGCCGACAGCTCCTACTTCGAAAAAGAAACACAGCACGATTTGCCTCTGGACAGGTACACAAGAAGTATCCGCAGCAGCAAGTACGGATACGTCAATAAAGCGGACGTGCATGTTTCTTTTGAATCGATTGATGCCTACGTGCAGGATATCGAAGAAATGGTGACAACCGGCAAGCTCATTGCCGAAAAAGAATTTTATTCCACTGTCCGCTTCAGAGGGGCCAACAAAGCGCGTGATTTGCTCACGAACGGAATCGCCTATCTTGAATTCAGGCTGTTCGATCTGAACCCGTTTGCTGAGTTCGGCATGCATAAAGAGGATATGTACTTCATCCATTATTTCCTGCTCTATTTATTGTGGATCGAGCAAGATGCCAGCGAAGAAGAGATGAAGATCGGGAAAGAAATGAATTACAGCACTGCTTTGGAGAATCCTTTGCAGCCATCCGCATTCCAAGTTGAAGGGCTGTCCGTCCTGGAAGGGATGCTGCAGATGCTGGAAGCGATCGGCGCAGAAGAGAAAATCAGCGCAATCGTCAAAGAAAAAATCGAAGCATTCCACAATCCTGAGAAAACAGTGGCGGGTCAGATGGTCAAAGCAGTGGACGCGGCAGAGGACAAAACGGCTTGGGCCGCATCTTTGGCCAAAAAATACAAAGAAGCTGCCTGGAAACGTCCGTATGCTTTGAGGGGCTTTGAGGACATGGAACTCTCCACGCAGATCCTGATGTTCGATGCTATCCAAAAAGGTTTGAAGATCAACATGCTTGACCGTTATGACCAATTCATCTCGCTGACCTACAAGAACCATCGCGAATACGTGAAGAACGGCAATATGACGGCAAAGGACAGCTATATCGGCCCGCTCATTATGGAAAACAAAGTCGTCACCAAAAAAATACTGGCGGAGAACGGATTCGCGGTTCCGGATAGCGGAGAATACCATTCTGTGGCTGCAGCTCTGCGCGACTATTCTATCTTTTCCGGGAAAGGCATCGTCGTCAAACCAAAGTCAACGAACTACGGTTTAGGGATTTCCATCTTCAAGAACGGCGCAACATTTGAAAACTACGAAAAAGCGGTACGCATCGCATTTGAAGAGGACGAAGATATATTGGTCGAGGATTTCTTGGCCGGAACCGAATACCGATTCTTTGTCATCGGCAATGAAACAAAAGCTGTATTGCTGCGTGTGCCCGCCAATGTGGTTGGCGATGGCAGCCACACGATCCGTCAATTGGTTGAGGAGAAGAATAAAGACAGCCTCCGCGGGAAAAATCACCGCTCCCCATTGGAACTGATAGCAACCGGTGAGCTCGAAAAATTGACGATCCAAGGCCAAGGGTATACTTTCGACAGTATCCCACCTGAAGGCACGACTGTCCGTCTGCGGGATAATTCAAACATCAGTACCGGCGGCGATTCGATTGATTTTACGGATCAGATGGACGACAGCTACAAGCAATTGGCTGTGCAGATGGCAGCCTCACTGGGGGTTGCTGTCTGTGGAGTGGATATCATCATCCCGGACCATTCAGTCCCGGCCACGAAAGTGGAACCAAACTACGGGGTGATCGAGGCGAACTTCAACCCAGCCATGCTGATCCACATTTATCCGTACCAAGGGAAAAGCCGACGTTTGACGATGGAAATCCTGCGCTTGTTGTTCCCGGAAATGCAGCTGGAGGAAGAGTAGGGGGGAACTTCATGAAAAAGTCATTTCTGAGAATTGCCAGCCATATTACAATTGCCTTCATCATGCTGTACGGATACCTGATTGCGAAGGGATTCAAAAATTGGGGGCAACTGTTGTCGTTTGATCCGATCCTCATTCCCATATTGTTGGTCGGCCTGTTCTTATCCATCTATGTGCACATCTTTCTTCATGAAGCGGGACATTTTCTGTTCGGAAAACTGAGCGGTTATCGGCTGGTCAGTTTCCAAGTCAGACGTTTCAAGTACAGCCAAGCGGATCACAGTCTGCATCATATGCAGGCTGCCTCCCCGTTGCTGGCGGGCCAATGCTTGATGGCGCCGCCGAAAGGGGACTATGCAGAATTGCCTTACCGCGGTTATCTGCTGGGTGGCATTTTGGCAAATGCTTTGACGGGGGCAGCCTTGTACAGCTCGGCTTTTTTGATGGAGCCGAAATTAGGCTCCCTGTTCGTTTTGTTCAGTTTTGTGCCTGTCTGGATGGCTTTAGCGAACCTGCTGCCGAAAGGGCAGAATGATGGAGCCGTGCTGAGGGAAGTGAGCCGATCTTTGCCCGCGCGCAAGCTCCTGTTTCAGCAATTGAAAATGGCGCGGCTTATCGAAGGCAAAGTCCCTTTTTCGGACATACCGGACGCTTATTTCGAAGGCTTAAAAGAGGCTCAGTATCAAAAAACCTTTCTGGTTGACTACTTCTACATGGTCGCGTATGTCCGCGCTTTGGGGGAACTGGAATTTGAAGAAGCCGATAGCCTGCTGCAGACTTTTTCAGCCAGTCGCCCAGTCAAAGAGTCGGTCTATTGGCCCATTTATGTGATGGAATCTTTATTTTGCGATGCGCTGTTCGGTCGGCTCACTGATGCAGAGGGAAAATACATCCAAATACAAGCTCATCCATTATTGAAAAGATACTGGTACGCAAACAACAGAATAAGAGCGGCCTATGCGTTTTTCTGTCTTGTCGATATTGAAGCAACGAAGAAATTATTGGGACAGGGTCCGGTAACTGCCCAGGATTCCTCGAAGGAAATGGAAATCAGCATCGAGCTGCGCCTGTACCGTTGGCTGAACAGTTATTTTGAACACTAGAAAGACTTGCGACAGAAAGAAGGTAACAAATTGATTTATTTCGACCATGCCGCTACGACCCCGGTGCGACCTGAAGTTGTGGCGGTCATTCAGCAATCGCTTATCGAAGATTACGGGAATCCTTCCAGCACCTATGCTCTGGGAAGACGAACAAGACAGCATATCGACGAGTCACGCAGGATTTTTGCGGCTTCCATCCAAGCAGACCCGGCTGACATCATCATCACAAGCTGCGGCTCCGAATCCAACAATACAGCGATCATACCGACTGCGTTGGCTCTGAAGGAAAAGGGCAAACACCTGATCACTTCGGCAGCGGAACACCATGCAGTCCTGCATCCGATGCATTATCTGGAAACGTTAGGCTTTGAGGTGACCTATCTGCCGGTGGACGCTGCCGGAAAAGTAACCTTGCAGTCCGTGAAGGATGCGATTCGCGAAGATACAATCCTTGTCTCATTGATGTATGCCAACAACGAGGTGGGAAGCATCAATCCGATCGCTGAAATCGGTGCATTTTTGGCCGAGCAGAACATCCTTTTCCATACCGATGCCGTTCAGGCATATGGCAGCGAGGCAATTGATGTCGGGCAACAGCACATTGACCTCCTGTCCGTTTCCGCGCATAAAATCAATGGGCCCAAAGGCATCGGATTTTTATACCGCAAAAATAGCCTGCATCTGCCTAATTTCATCCATGGCGGCAGCCAAGAGAACGACCACCGCGGCGGTACGGAAAATACGCCCTACATCAGGGGGTTTGCTGAGGCAGTCACTCTGATGGAAGCAGAACGCAAAGAAAGCAACCGCAAGAAGCGTGAGCTGGGCGATTATTTACTGAGCGGACTTGAAAAGAGCGGCATCCCATTCGAATGCAACGGCGTATATCCTGAAGGGTTACCGCACATCTTGAACATCTGGCTGCCCGGCATGCGCTCCGATAAAATGCTGATCCAGTGCGATCTCAAAGGGATCATGCTGGCGGCCGGCTCCGCCTGTACAGCCGGCAGTCTTGAACCGAGTCACGTATTGGCAGCGATGTACGGTAAGGGGAATCCACGCGCAACCGAATCCTTGCGCATTTCTTTCGGACCGGATAACACTACCGATGAAGCCGACACACTGATCGCATTGCTGGAAAGCATCCACAATAAGCAATACAAGAACGGCTGAACGAAAGAAAAAAAGTATGTTATGATAGAGAAAACGTTATCTTGGAGGACTGCATATGGCATTCGAAAAAAATGTATCTTTAAAAGGATCCGGAAAAACCTTTCGATTGAATGAAGAGGTAAAACGCTATACTTTGCGCGACAATGGTTTTGAAGAAACCAAAAACGGCAATTTCCAAATGGTCCGCGATTTGGACAGCAGCGTGCTGCATAAACAAGGGATCAAAGTGAAAATTGTCGTCGCTGCCGATCTGAAAACATTGAAAGTTTCCACAACGACGAGCAACGGATTGCAGACAGTGGATGTCTACGGCAAGGCAACCATGTCAGCTGCGAAAGAGCAGTTGGAATACATTTTGGACAGCCTGGTAGAAAACGGCGTCCTGGCTGAAGTTTCGGAGTGAGCCAAACTTATTTACGATATCTGAAAACAACGGACCGGTACTGTGAGAGTTAATCTTACGGCCGGTCTTTTTTGCATTAAATTGAAAAACGTAACTTGCTTAGATGCATGTGCACCAAAAAAACACGATGCACACTATAAGTACATTAATATAATTATATAAACCGTTATTTTTTTCATTCCAATTCCTATGAAATATGATATACTTATTCAGAATCGCACAAACAATTCGGGAGATGAAGAAAGTGGAACAAAAATATCAAGGCGCAGCCATGACTACAGTTGATAAAAGCGCCCTCAAGAAGTCACATTTATTTGAGACTTCACAAGTAAAATATTTCATCAGATGTATGCTTGCCGGTATGTTTTTGACGTTGGGTACATCAATCGCCGTTATGGTCGCTGAAAAAGCAGAACATATGCTGCCCGGTAGCGGGAAATTTTTCTACTCATTCATGTTTGCATGGTCTTTGGTAATGATCAATTACATGAACACAGAATTGGGTACATCCAATATGATGTACATGACAGCAGCCATTTACCGCAAGGTGCTGGCACCAAAAAGAGCTTTAGCAATTTTATTCGCTTGTATCCTATTCAACCTTATCGGCGGCACAATCGCTTCATTCGTCATGTCATTCACGAACATTTTCCAAGATTTACCGGCTGAGCACTTCCTTTTCCATGCAGTTGAAGGCAAGTTGCTCAAAACACCTATCCAGATGGTAGCCGAAGGTATTTTCGCAAACGTCATCGTAAATACGACTGTATTTGTGAGCGCGCATATGAAGGATGACGCCGGCAAGCTTTTCTCGACCATTTTCATCATCTTCATCTTTGCATTTTTAGGCTTTGAGCACGTAATCGCCAACTTCTCGTCCTTCAGCCTTGCGTTTTTCGCATTCGGCGGCGCTTTGCCAGGGATGACGGTCGGCAGCGTTCTGACGAACTGGTTCTTCGCTATGATCGGCAATTACATCGGCGGCGGACTGATCATCGGTTTGCTATACGCATGGATGAACAAAGATTCCGAAGTATACGTAGACTAAGCTTCACAACTGAAAACGAGAAGGGTCCGGTAGCCGGATCCTTCTCGTTTTTTCTTCTACGGATAAAAAACTGTCCGAATGAAGATTTGTTCGTTTTTCCGGGTGGATGCTTGCCCCAATCGGCGATAACGCTTACGGACGGTTGACAAAAGCGAAGATTATCTGTATTGTTTTACTGTTATTTGTTAACGGAAATAAGTCATGCTAGCCGATTGTAGCAAGCGGCTGATAGATAGAACGAAATGTGACCAAGGAGGATTTTTTTATGAAATTGCTGGAGGAACGCATACTGAAGGACGGCATCGTTTTGGGGGACAACGTGTTGAAGGTGGACAATTTCTTGAACCATCAGATCGATCCGGTATTGATGCAACAATTGGGGGATGAATTTGCAAGGTATTTTGCTGCCAAAAAAATCACCAAAATATTGACGGTGGAGACATCCGGCATCGTGCCCGCAGTATTCACAGGTTTGGCATTGGGAGTGAAAGTTGTTTTTGCAAGAAAACAAAAGAGTTTGACGATGAAAGATAATCTTTATTCGGCCACCGTGTACTCTTTCACAAAAGATGTCACCAACGAAATTACAATTTCCAAACAATATCTTGACGAGAACGATACTGTCCTCATCATCGACGACTTTTTGGCGAACGGACAAGCCACCAACGGCTTGATGGAGATCTGCAAGCAGGCTGGAGCGGAGATCGCGGGTGTCGGTATCGTCATCGAGAAATCCTTCCAAAAAGGCAGAAAAATTCTGGAAGAGCAAGGCATGGATGTCTATTCATTGGCGCGCATCAAGGCTTTTGAAAACGGTACGGTACAGTTCATCGAAGAATAGCAAGTCCGGAAGACAGACACGCTCTGTCTTTTTTTGTTCCTCAGGATCTTTCAATTTCGCCTCAACATCTCCACAAAGCCTTTTGGAATTGTGGTAAAATGTTAAATATATATGAGATTATGAGCGTTATCTTAATGAGGAGGGTCAATGATGAGAATTGAAACACAATGTTTACACGAAGGGTATCACCCAGGGAACGGTGAGCCAAGTGCGCTTCCGATTTACCAAAGCACCACGTACAGATATGACTCGACGGAGCATATCGGTAAATTATTCGACTTGACGGCTGCCGGACACATGTATTCGCGCATCTCCAATCCTACTGTTGCGGCCGTGGAAGAGAAAATTGCAGCGATGGAGGGTGGCGCAGGGGCTTTGTGCACAACTTCCGGACAGGCAGCCACCATGATCAGTTTGATGAACATCCTGAAGGAAGGCGATCATTTCATCAGCACCGCCTCCATTTATGGCGGAACCATCAATCTGTTTGCCGTGACTTTGAAGCGATTCGGAATCGAATGCACATTTGTCGATCAAGAACTGCCTAAGGAAGAAATCCAAAAAATGTTCAAACCGAACACGAAAGCTGTATTCGGCGAAACCATCGCAAACCCCGCTTTGTCCGTTCTGGACATCGAAAAATGGGCAGCGATTGCTCACAACAACAACGTGCCTTTGATAGTGGACAACACGTTCCCGACGCCGTACCTTTGCCGACCGTTCGAGTTTGGAGCAGACATCGTGGTCCATTCCACCTCTAAATACATGGATGGCCATGCTGTGCAGATGGGCGGGGTCATTGTCGACAGCGGCAATTTTGACTGGAAGAACGGCAATTTCCCAGAATTCACCGAACCGGATGAATCCTATCACGGCATCGTCTATACGGAAAGCTTCGAGAACGCTGCATACATCACTAAAGCACGGGTACAGATGATGAGGGACATGGGGGCATACCCAAGCGCCAATGCTGCCTTCTTGTTGAATCTGGGGCTTGAAACACTGCCTGTGAGGATGGACAGACATTGCAGCAATGCCTTGAAAGTCGCTGAATATTTCAAACAATCCGAAAAAGTCGAATTTGTGAATTATCCTGGCTTAGAAGGAGACAAGTACCACGAATTGGCAAATAAATATCTGCCGCTCGGAACGTGCGGCGTCATTTCGCTTTCGATCGAAGGAAGCAGAGAAAATGCCATCAAATTCATGGACAGCCTGAAGTTGGCGTCCAATGAAGTCCATGTGGCCGACATCCGGACTTGTGTGCTCCACCCGGCAAGTTCGACCCACAGACAGCTTACCGATGAACAATTGGCGGCAGCAGGCATCACACCAGGCCTGATACGCTTTTCGGTAGGGCTTGAAAACGTTGAAGACATCATCGAAGATATCGAGCAAGCTTTGGCACACCTGAATCTGGATGCTAAGCCTTATACAGTCTGATCGAAAGTTTCCCTGAAAATGAAGCAGAAATCCTTCCAAGGTTTTCTGCTTTGTTTTCTTTATTGCAAAAGTTTTTTGGCAATCCATACAATTCAAGAAGATCGGAAGTGACGGAATGGCGTACAACAACAAAACGGCACTCATCAAATGGATTGCGATCCTCACCATGACGATCGACCATATCGGCTATTATCTGTTTCCCTCACTGCTTTTTCTGCGTGTTGTCGGACGCATCGCTTTCCCTTGTTTTTTGTATACCACCGTGAAAGGGGTAAGGGAAACGCGTGATTTTCGCAAGTATCTGCTGCGACTGGTCCTTACCGGGCTGATCAGCATGCCGATAACCGCCCAAACAGGGAATGTATTCAATATCCTGTTCACCTTGGCACTTTTTGCCTTATCGATCAAAGACTACCGTTTCATCTTGCCGGCAATTTTTCTGGTCAAGTTTACGGAATACGGCTTGTATGGCTTGTTGATGGGGTGGACAATCTATGTGCTGTCGGAAAAACATGTCGCAGCGGGAATTGCCCTGTTTTTGTTGGTGAATGCTTTGCAATTCCCCTCGTTGCAGGCACTCGCTGCAGTGGCGCTCATTCCCATGCTTCTGCCGGTTGATTTCCAGATCAGACCGCTGCCGAAATGGGCCGGTTATGCCTATTATCCTATCCATCAAGTTATCCTGATGCTTATCGCCAGGCTGATGTGACGGTCGGGCTGTATGCGGACAGGCAAGAAAGCTTGAAATATGCGCCGGGATGGTGTAAACTGTTTTTTTGTATCGGGTTTAACTTATATATTGTAAGAAGTGATAAAATACACAAATCAAGTAAGGGTGTGATAGGCATGCAAGACAATTCAAAAATACGCGTGGTGGTCGGAATGAGCGGGGGCGTTGATTCTTCTGTCACAGCGTTGCTTTTGAAGGAACAAGGCTACGACGTCATCGGCATTTTCATGAAGAATTGGGATGATACGGATGAATTCGGATTCTGTACGGCAACCGAAGATTACAAGGATGTGCAAGCCGTTGCGCAGCAAATCGGTATTCCCTATTATTCCGTCAATTTCGAAAAGGAATACTGGGATAAGGTCTTCCAATATTTTCTGGACGAATATAAGAAGGGCCGGACGCCGAATCCGGATGTCATGTGCAATAAAGAAATCAAATTCAAGGCTTTCTTGGATTATGCGATGGAACTGGGGGCGGATTATGTCGCAACCGGGCACTATGCGCAAGTCGTCCGTGACGAAGATGGCACCGCTCATCTGCTCAGAGGCGTGGATGACAACAAGGACCAAACCTATTTCCTGAATCAGCTTTCCCAAGAGCAACTTTCCAAAACGATGTTTCCGCTGGGCGGAATCAAAAAGCCGGAAGTGCGCCGCATCGCTGAAGAAGCGGGTTTGGCGACAGCCAAGAAAAAAGATTCGACAGGCATCTGTTTCATCGGTGAGAAGAACTTCAAAGAATTCTTGACGAACTTTCTGCCGGCGATCCCGGGCAAAATGGTCACTTTGAGCGGCGATGTGATGGGTGAGCATGCCGGATTGATGTACTATACGATCGGGCAAAGAAAAGGATTGGGAATAGGCGGCGGCGGGGAATCCGATGATCCTTGGTTCGTAATCGGCAAGGACCTGACTACCAACACACTCTACGTGGGCCAAGGCTACCATCACGAGAACCTGTATGCCGACAGTCTGGATGCGACCGATATCCATTTCACCTCCGAAGGCAAGAAACCATCCGTCTTCACCTGCACGGCTAAATTCCGTTATCGCCAACAAGATACTGCGGTCACTGTCTACCTGAACGAAGACCAAACGACCGCCCGTGTGGAATTTGCGGAACCGGTCCGCGCCATCACACCAGGCCAAGCAGTCGTATTTTATGACGGCATGGAGTGTCTGGGTGGGGGAACAATCGACAAGGCTTATCAAGCCGAACGTACCCTGCAGTACATCTAAACAATAAGCGAGAGGCCGGTTTTTTTCTCCGGCCTCTCTTTAATTTGGTCGGGAATTGTGGTATCGTTCTTAAGGAATCTTGTAACAAGTCTGTATAGTCAAAAAAAGGGAGGGGATCATCCGGATGGATACAGAACAAGGCTATATCGTTGGAGAAATCAAAGCGATTTTCTTTGAAAACGCGAGTAATTTCTACAAAGTCATGCTGATTTCAGTCAGTGAATCGAATCTCCCGCAAAAGCATGATGAAATTGTCGTCACGGGAAGCTTCGGGCAGATAACCGAAGATACAGCCTACCGTTTTTTTGGTGAGGTCGTGGAGCATCCAAGATACGGGGTCCAATTCCAAGCCAATTCCTATCAACAGGAAAAACCAACCTCCAAGAATGGGTTGATTGCATTCTTGTCAGGGGAACGGTTCCCGGGCATCGGTAAACGGACTGCTGAAAAAATCGTCGAGACTTTTGGCGAGGAAGCGGTCGACGTCATCCTTGATGACCCGGAGGCGCTGAAAAATATCAGCGGTATGACACCCAAAAAAAGGGAAATGATGCGCGATGTCCTGATGCAGACGCAAGGGACCGAGAAGATCCTGATTGCATTGGGGAATTATGGTTTCTCCAATAATCAAGCAGCGAATATCTTCCATTTTTACCGCACCGAAACGCTGACTGTCCTTAACGAAAATCCTTACCGACTGCTCGAGGACATCGAAGGCATCGGCTTCAAGAAGGCCGATCAATTGGCGGAGGAGTTGAATTTCGCTCCGGATCACACTAGCCGGCTGAAGGGTGGCTTGTTTGCGACGTTGCAGGAACTTTGCCTCTCGAACGGGGATACATATGTCGACGGGACAGTCTTGCTTGAGCGGACGATCCACTTGCTTGAGCAAAGCCGCCGCTTCATCATCGAGGATGCGCCCGTCATTGAGGCGCTGATGGAGATGGTGATGGACATGAAAGTGGTCGAGGATCACAGCCGTTTTGCCATCCCATCCCTTTATTTCGCAGAAGAGGGCATCGCATCATCGATCGATAGGCTTCTGAAACGAAAGACGAAAATTGCTTACCCGGGAGTGGATTTGGATCTGGAAATCGAACATCTGCAATCAAACTTGCAGATCCGCTACGGTGCCTCCCAAATTGAAGCGATAAAAGCAGCTTTGCTATCACCGTTCTTCATCCTGACCGGGGGACCCGGTACCGGCAAAACGACCGTTCTGAAAGGGATCGTGCGCATGTTCTCCGAATTGAACGACCTGCCGGAAGACCCTCACGATTACAAAGACGGACTTTTCCCGATATTGCTAGCCGCTCCGACCGGACGTGCCGCAAAACGGATGCAGGAAACGACAGGCCTGCCCGGCAGCACGATTCATCGCTTGCTGGGTTTGACGGGCCAGGAAAAGGAATCCGAGGAGCTTTATACGCAAGAGCTGGAGGGCAAGCTGTTGATCATCGACGAAGTTTCGATGGTGGATACGTGGTTGATGCACAGGCTTCTGAAGTCCGTGCCACAGGGAATGCAAGTGCTGTTTGTGGGGGATAAGGACCAATTGCCGTCGGTCGGGCCGGGCCAAGTGTTGTTCGATCTTCTGAACTGCAAATCATTGCCGCAGGTCGAGCTGAATGAGATATTCAGGCAATCCGGCGATTCATCGATCATCCCGTTAGCGCACGAAATCAAGAACGGCATCCTCCCCCGCGATTTCCGGAACAATCAAGCGGACCGGTCGTTTCTGCCTTGCCAAACGCACCAGATCGAGCCGGTAATCCGGCAAGTCGTCGAAAAGGCGAAGTCAAAAGGTTTCACCGCGAAGGATATCCAGATTCTGGCCCCTATGTACAAAGGCGCTGCCGGCATTGATGCCATCAATACGATGATGCAGGAGATTTTCAATCCGAAAGGGAACAAGAAAAGACGGGAAGTCGCTTTTTTTGATGTCGTCTATCGGGTAGGCGACAAGGTGCTTCAGTTGGTGAATCAACCGGAAAACAATGTCTTCAACGGGGACATGGGTGAAATCACTGCCATCCAATTCGCCAAGGAAACGGAGGAGAAAGTCGACCAGATCACAATCCTGTTCGATACAGTCGAGGTCACCTACAATCGGAATAATTGGAACAAGTTCGTGCTGGCTTACTGTTGCTCCATCCATAAATCGCAGGGCAGCGAATTTACGATGGTCATTCTGCCGATGGTGAAACAGTACGGACGGATGTTGCGCCGTAATCTGCTTTACACAGCCATCACCAGAAGCAAAAGCAAATTGATTTTGTGCGGCGATTACGAAGCTTTCGAAACGGCTGTCGTAAGCACCGGCGACATCCGGAAAACGATGCTGCACGAGAAACTGGAACGAAACCTGAACAATGACAAGGTCTTCACTGCGGAAGAGCCCGCCGAAAGCAAGGCAACGAAGGCGCCCGGCGCCGGGAATGAAACTGTTGTATCGATCACCGAAACAACTGCAGAATCCGCAACCCAAAAGCCAGAAAACAAAGAGTCTCCAAAATTAATACCCGTCTACCATTTGACTATCGGACAGATTTCCGATGGGAGCATCGATCCGATGATCGGCATGGAAAATATAACGCCGGAAACGTTCATGAATGAAAAATAATCCGGGAGAAGTCCGCAGACAATGAAGAATTTGTCTGCGGACTTTTCTGCTGCCAGAAAATCAATCAACGCAGAATGCTTCGATCAAGGTCGCATCCGAAGTCGGTCGATTCGCGAAAGAAATAAGCTACTCGCCGCCTCAATATTCTGCTATACTGACAGTAAAGCAATTTACTGGTTTTCCAATACAGCTACAAGAAGAGAGTGGTATCATGGAACTATTTGATCAATTGATGAATCCGAACTGGAAGAACATCCCGATGGAGCACAAGCTTGTTCTGGCCAGCAGCGTTGTCCGTTATTTTGTGAATCCCCTGTTGCCTGTCGCGGATATCCGTCCGGCGTATTACCAGATGGGCGGAATCAAAACAGAGACGTTTACAGTTGACATCAACGGCGCACTGTTTGTTTTTGTGCCCGGGCACAAGGAGGCCGTCCTCGGTTGGGACAGCGGAATCAACGGCCTGGACCCATTGGACATCAGCTCCGACAGGAAAGAGATGTACCTCGCCATCGAAAATTGCCTGAAACTATCTGTTCAAGGCGCTGAGTTTTTGCATGACGATCATTGGATGAAGAAGAAAATCGAACCGATCCATTCTTTGGATGAATTGGACGAATTGGTCAACAGCCAAATGTCGCAGCTCCGGACGACAGAAATCCCGCCGTTATTGGTGGAAGTCAGTCCGACTTATGTGGGAATGACGAAAGTCGGGAATTATGCAGTCATAAACGGGAAATTTGAAGGCCAGAGCGATTGGTTCAGCATACACGAGAAAGACATTCATCAAGCCTTGATGCCGAGTGCAAACGGATCGTCGGTATTTGCGGATTTTCCGGCGCATCTGGTCCAAAATGATGCCTTCTTCCTGAGGCAGAATGAAGATTTGGATACGTACACCGTATACGCTCCTTACCAGACAACTTATGCAGAAATGCGCAAGCAATTGGAGAAAGATGGTATGGGGCTGTTGTCCAGCGATGAATGGGAATATTGCTGCGGGGCATCCACCCGCAGGCTTTTCCGTTGGGGCAATCAGTTGCATCGCAACCTGTTCGAACCGGATGAAAGCTACCTCTACAAAAAAAATATGTTCGGTCTGGAAATCGCGAACATGGGCTGGGGACCAGAACTCGTCGAAGACGGGCTGTTGGCTAAAGGCGGCTGGATTTTCATTCAAGCCGAGAATATACTTGAGAAACTCCTGCCTTACGCTACCTATTATGTAAACCATGCGGATGCTTTGAAAGCGAAGCAGCAAGAGCCATTGTCACCCGGTTATTACTGCGCAAGACGTTCCATCCGCATAGAAATGTGACCGGATCCGCTTTTCTTAAGAATTGCTTGCATGCGGACGCAATTTTGGTTATACTAGTTTTTGATTGAAGCAGAGGATATAGGAATGGATAACAAAAGAGAGTTTCCGTTTGGTGAAAGGAAACGCATCCGTTTATGCTCCCTTTGCGTGAATATAGTAGAAATACTATCGCTTCCAGCGTTAACGGATCCGAGAGGTAATGAATGATCAAAACATTTCATTGCAAACAAGGTGGTACCGCGTGATTCGTCCTTGTATGCAGTGGGGTGTTTTTTATTTTATACACTCCAAAAATAAATGAAGAGAAAAGGAAGGTAATAATGAAGAATCTGAAAAGCAGTGACATCCGCCAAATGTATCTTGATTTTTGGGCAACGAAAGGTTCAAAAGTGGAGCCGAGCGCTTCGCTGATACCGGTCAACGACCCTACCTTATTATGGATCAACTCAGGCGTAGCGACATTGAAAAAATATTTTGATGGCACGTTGATTCCTGAAAATCCGCGCATCACCAATGCTCAAAAAAGTATCCGCACAAACGATATCGAAAATGTCGGCGTGACGGCAAGACACCATACTTTATTCGAAATGTTGGGGAATTTTTCAATCGGGGACTACTTTAAAGAAGAAGCGATCCCTTGGGCTTGGGAATTCCTGACTGATGAAAAATGGTTGGCGTTCGATCCGGAGCTGCTTTACGTCACCTATTATCCGGAAGACACGGACACAAAACGCATTTGGCAGGAAAAAGTCGGTTTGGCGGAAAATCATATCGTTCCGATCGCGGACAACTTCTGGGATATCGGAGCTGGCCCGTGCGGACCGGATACGGAAATTTTTTACGATCGCGGACCAGCCTTCCAGGATTTGCCTGACGGAGACCCTGAAATGTATCCGGGCGGTGAAAATGAACGCTACCTTGAAATCTGGAACCTAGTGTTCTCCGAATTCAACCACAAGCCGGATGGCACCTATGAGCCGCTGCCGCACAAGAACGTCGATACGGGGATGGGTCTGGAACGTGTCACGAGCGTAGTCCAAAACACACCGACCAACTTCGAAACGGATCTGTTCATGCCGATCATCGAAAAAATCGAGACGCTGAGCAACGGCAAGAAGTACGGCGAAAACAAAACATTGGATATTTCCTTCAAAGTCATCGCTGATCACGTCCGCGCCGTCAGCTTTGCGATCGGGGACCGTGCCTTGCCATCAAATGAAGGCCGCGGCTACATTTTGCGTCGTTTGATCCGCCGCTCCGTCATGCATGGCCAAAAATTGGGCATCGAAAAACTGTTCCTGAACGAATTGGTTCCGGTTGTGGCAGCCATCATGGAATCTTATTATCCTGAAGTCAAAGCGGACCAAGATTTCATCATCAAAGTCATCACAAATGAAGAGCAACGTTTCCAGGAAACGATCCATGAAGGGATGGAAATCCTGAACAGCGTCTTTGAAGAGATGAACGAAAAGGGCGAAACTGCCGTAAACGGCAAGAATGCCTTCAAACTGTATGATACATACGGCTTCCCGTTGGAATTGACGAGCGAATATGCTGAAGAAAAAGGCTTCACAGTTGACACAGCAGGGTTCAACCAAGAGATGCAGGAACAACGTAACCGCGCCCGTGCAGCAAGACAAGTGGAAGACTCCTTCTCCGTGCAATCCCCGGTCTGGGCTGAAGTACTGGTTCCAAGCACGTTTTCCGGATATGCACAAACAAAAATTTCGTCCGAGCTTTCAGTGATGGTTGCGAATGACGAAATCGTCGAAAAAGCAGCTGCAGATGACCGCGTTCAGATCATTTTCCGCGAAACACCGTTCTATGCAGAAATGGGTGGACAGGTCGCGGACAAAGGAACGATCGAAACCGAAGCTGGTGAAGTGATCGCAGAAATCGAAGACGTCAAACGCGCCCCTAATGGCCAAACGATGCACATCGCGCGTGTCCTGACGGAAATCCATTCGAACGAAACCTATGTCCTGCACGTGGATGAAGCGCGCAGAAGAAGCATCACCAAGAACCATACGGCGACGCATCTGTTGCACCAAGCGCTGAAGGATGTTTTGGGGAATCATGCCAATCAAGCCGGTTCGCTTGTGAACCCGAATCAACTTCGTTTTGACTTCACCCATTTCGGGCAAGTCACAGCAGAAGAGTTGGTGCGCATGGAAGAAATCGTGAATGAAAAGATATGGGAAGCATTGCCTGTCGTAACGGTCGAAACAACCGTCGATAAAGCGAAAGAAATGGGAGCCATGGCTTTGTTCGGTGAAAAATATGGCAAAGAAGTCCGGGTCGTTGATGTTGGCGGCTACTCTGTCGAATTATGCGGCGGGGTTCATGTGCAAAATTCGCAGGACATCGGCGTCTTCAAGATTTTGTCCGAATCCGGAATCGGTGCAGGCGTTCGACGCATCGAAGCAGTGACCGGCCAGGCAGCTTATCAGTATTTCCGCACAAAAGAAGCTGAATTGAGCGAGGCGGCTCAGCTTGTGAAAGCCCAACAAACAAAAGAAGTAGCCGGTAAAATCAATCAGCTCAAGCAAGAAATGAAGGAAATGCAAGGCGAAAATGAGTCCTTGAAAGCGAAAATCATGAATGCCGAAGCCAAGGATCTCTTCGAGAACGTGGAGACCGTCAATGGTGTCACATATATCACTTATGAAACGAAGAATCAGGATATGAATGCGTTGCGTCAATTGGCTGACCAATGGCGTCAAAAAGCTGTCTCTGATCTCTTCGTGGCAGCTTCGGCTACAGACGGCAAAGTCAATATGCTGGCGGCAGTCTCCCAAGAGAAATTGGAACAAGGTCTGAAAGCCGGCGATCTGATCAAGACGCTTGCTCCATTTGCTGGAGGCAAAGGCGGCGGACGTCCGGATATGGCACAAGCAGGCGGAAATAACCCAGCAGGCATCCCTGATGCCCTGAAACACGTTGCGGCCTGGATCGCGGAAAATACAAAATAAGCATCCTTTCTTAGGGACGGGCATCCAAAAAAGATGCCCGTCCCTGTTTGTTGGGCCAATCCGAATGAAATAAAATGCGGAATATACAAACAGGAGGGATAATCAGACAAGTCGTGACGCCCATCAGCAGAGGGCAACGGCATTTCTTTGTTGTAGTTTTTAGTCATTTCTTGTAAAATGGTAATTATACTAAAGAAAACTGGGGTGTCGCTATGAGTTCGAAAGATGAAACGATGTTATTCAATTTTGATGATAATCTGAAAAAGAATATCCAAGAGACATTAGCCCTTGTTTATGACGCATTGGAAGAAAAAGGATACAACCCTATCAACCAGATTGTGGGCTACCTGCTTTCTGGCGATCCAGCTTATATCCCGCGTCATAACGATGCCAGAAACCTGATCCGCCGTCACGAACGTGATGAAATAATGGAGGAATTAGTGAAGAGCTATCTTTCTGGAACAGGCAGAATTATCCAATGAGGCTCATGGGCTTGGATGTCGGATCAAAAACGGTAGGAGTGGCCATCAGCGATCCGATGGGATGGACCGCACAGGGGATCGAAATCGTCAAAATCGACGAAGCTAATGGCGTATTTGGTCTTGAACGGATTGCCGAATTGGTTAAAGAGTATGAAGTTGAGAAATTTGTACTCGGCTTGCCAAAAAATATGGACAACAGCATTGGTTTCCGGGCGGAGGCTTCCATCGCCTATGGAAATTTGCTTGAAAAAGAGCTGGGTTTACCTGTCGATTACGTTGATGAAAGACTTACCACTGTTCAAGCAGAAAAAATGTTAATCAATGAAGGAAATGTTTCCCGCAAAAAACGGAAAAAGGTTATCGACAAACTTGCTGCTGTCATACTTCTTCAGAATTATTTGGACAGCCAGTAAAGAGAGTGGTTTTTTTGCCCTGTTTGCGTTACAATATCCTTTGTTTGAACGATGAAAAACAATAATTAGATAAAGAGGTGCATACCATGACTGAACATAATCACGATCACGATCATGACCACAATCACGACCACGATCATGACCACGAAGATAACCACGAGCACATCACAATCGTGGATGAGAACGGAAATGAAGAGTTATTCGAAATCTTATTCACTTTCGAATCAGAAGATTTCGGAAAGTCTTACGTGCTGGTTTATCCAGCAGGAGCTCCTGAAGGAGAAGAAATCGAATTGCAGGCTTATTCCTATGTTGAAACCGAAGATGGCGGAGAAGGCGATTTAGAGCCGATCGAATCGGATGAAGAATGGGACATGATCGAAGAAGTCCTGAACACATTTATGGAAGACGAAGACCTTCAATAAATTTGTAATTGACTTGCAAGGATAATAATGGAGGATCGGGACAACTATTGTCTGGGTCCTCTTTTGTTTTGCGGTTGCTGCGTTGCTTTTTCGAGCTTTTGGCATCCAGTAGGATCCGCCCTGATAAAATGATGAGAAAACTGTCCAAGATGCTCCATATGTCTATGCAAATAACGAAAAAGATTCAATTTATATAGGTTTTCGTGTATAATTACGGAAGTCGAATGGCTAATAGTCCACAAATAGCCATATACTCAAGTAAGGAGGGCCTCGTCTTTGTCACAAAATGATCAGCAAGAACCTCAAGAGCAACAAAAACTCATTCGGCCTACGTTGGAGAAAGAAGCCGTAGACAAAATGAAAATACGCAAAAAAGAACGGTCACTAGTGCGGAAAATTGTTTTTGCAATCGTAACGATAGGGATCCTGTTAGGAGTCATCGTTGGCTTTGCCGGCTACAAATATATAACAGACGCACTTCAGCCATTGGAGCCAGAAAGTACGGAAGTCGTCGAAGTGGAAATTCCGATAGGGACGTCCACAAAAGGGATCACACAACTGTTGGAAGAAGGCAACGTCATCAAAAACGCGACCATCTTCAACTACTACATCAAGACGCAAAATGTTTCTGATTTCCAAGCAGGCTTTTATGAATTATCGCCTTCCATGAGCCTGGACGACATCATTGCGACGCTTCAAGCGGGCGGAAGTCCTGTGCCGCAATCGAGCGATCACAAAATCATCATAAGAGAAGGCAATACGATCGAAGAAATCGCAGCGGAAGTAGAAGAGAAGACGGATTTCACGGCTGATGAATTTTTGGCGAAAGTGAATGAACCGGAATTCCTGACGAATGCAGCTGCACAGTACCCTGATATTTTGACTGAAGCATCCCAACGCACCGATACGCGTTATCGTTTGGAAGGATACCTCTATCCGGCGACTTATGATTATATGACCGGAAATATTTTGGATGAAGTGGTTTTACAGATGTTGCAGAAGACGAATGAAGTGCTTACGCCCTATGCAGAACAGATTGCTTCTTCAGGCCATACCCTTCATGAAATTCTGACGATTGCTTCACTTGTCGAAAAAGAAGGCGTTACTCCGGAAGATCGTGCGAACATTGCCGGCGTATTCTTTAATCGTCTGGAAATCGATATGCCGATCCAATCGGACATCAGTATTTTGTATGCGCTGAATGAGCACAAGGAATTAGTGACTTTCGAGGATCTTGAAATAGATTCGCCGTATAACCTGTACAGAAACACAGGCATGGGGCCTGGGCCATTCAATAGTCCAAGTGAAGGATCCATTCAAGCGACTCTGTCACCAGCTGACACGAACTATCTGTATTTCGTTGCGGACACAACAACAGGCATCGTTTATTTTTCCGAAACATATGAAGAACATTTGCAATTGCAAAGCCAATACGTAGACAGCGAATAAGACGAATAAAGTGAGCTGCATGAAGAGAGGAAGAATACACCAGTGAAAAAACCTATCGTTATTGGGGTGACAGGGGGATCGGGAAGCGGGAAAACCAGTGTCAGCCGGGCCATCTTAGACAAGTTTACCGATGTTTCCATTTTGCTGTTGGAACAGGATTTTTATTACAAAGATCAAAGCGATCTGCCGTTTGAGGAGCGCCTGAAAACAAACTACGATCATCCGTTTGCGTTTGATACGGATCTCTTCATCGAAGATCTTAAAAAATTGATAAAATACGAGAGTGTCGAGCAACCTGTTTACGACTACTCCAAGCACACGCGCAGCGACAAAGTGATCCATCGCGAGCCGAAAGAAGTCATAATCGTTGAGGGAATCCTGATTTTAGAGGATCAACGCCTGCGCGATCTGATGGACATCAAAGTCTATGTGGATACAGATGATGATATCCGCATCATCCGAAGAATCAAACGCGACATGGAATCGAGAGGCCGGACACTTGATTCTGTCATCCACCAATATCTGACAGTGGTCAAGCCGATGCATCAGCAATTCATCGAGCCAACCAAAAAATTTGCGGATATCATCATTCCTGAAGGTGGACAAAATCAAGTCGCAATCGATCTGATGACTACCAAAATTGCTTCAATTTTGTCTGAAAATGCAGAATAATAATAGATACCTGTAATATTTTAAAAATATAATTGCTTTTACTGGAATTAAATGGTATTTTAAATTCACTATTAATTAGGCAGCCAATAAACGATGTAGAGCCACAGGAAATGATTATTTCTCTTTGGATGACATGCTACCTGTCCCAGATCCGTTTGGCTTTCGAGGACAGCTATCAATAAAAAAAGGGAACTGTAGTCCTGTGCTGCATATTGAATATTGAATCATTACTTAAAAGGGGCATATTTCTTATGATTGAAAAAGCATATCCGATGACAGCTGAAGGTAAAGCCAAATTAGAAGCTGAACTTGAAGACTTAAAAGTGAACAAAAGAAGAGAAATCGTTGAACGCATCAAGATTGCCAGAAGCTACGGAGATCTATCCGAAAATTCGGAATATGAATCCGCAAAAGACGAACAAGCTTTCGTCGAAGGCCGCATCACAACATTGGAAAAAATGATCCGTTTTGCGGAAATCATTGAAGTACAAAACGTTGATAGCAATGTGGTTTCGATTGGACTGAAAGTGACATTCATGGAATTGCCGGATGGCGATGAAGAAACGTACACCATTGTCGGCAGTGCAGAAGCAGATCCGCTTGAAGGTAAGATTTCAAACGATTCTCCGATCGCTAAAGCCTTGTTGGGCAAGCAAATCGGAGCAGAAGTCGCCATCGGCACACCGGGCGGCGATATGAACGTGAAAATCGTCAGAATCGAACAAGCTTAAAAAAAGCATTCAAGAAGAGGATAGGACAAAAATCATTCCGAATGATTCTTGTCCTATCCTCTATTTGCTTATGTTTCTTTTTGGCTCATCGGGTATAATGACAGAGTACATGTAATCAGTTGGGCTGTACGACTTTAGTCTTAGCCTATTATCCACCCTTAGCGCACTGTCAAAGTGGTCCAGGTAATCTATAATGGAAGCAGATACTTACGTTCCTGCTTGCAGCGCCTGCAAGTCAGCGTTCAGCGGAAATGTATAAACCTCGAAGAGGAAGGAGGGGCTTAGGATGAAAAAGGGAGCCTTGAAATTATTTATGCTCATTGAAGGCCTATTGGGGTTGGCTGTCCTGTTCCAATTGGTTCAGGACACAGATTTGCTGCTGGTCTTTGTGTTCGGGCTGATATTCATCAAATTCGGCACCGGAAAAGGTGAGCGTCGTCAGATTCTAGGCTTGATCGGATGGTTTATGGTAGGCATGAGCATACTCTCCACTTTCTCGGTGTGGCTGATGTTGATTCTTTTCATACTGTTCGTTGTCATCAATGGAAAAGGCATCTGGTCTGAGTTGAAACTGGATACTTTTGTGGACGTTCCTTGGGAAGAAAAAGCGTTCCGTACAGTCAAAACGAAAGAACCGGAACAGCGGAACGGTTCCAGAAAGCGCCAGAAATGGATCGGAAACACCAGTATCGGGTCGGATGTCTATGAATGGGATGATGTCAATCTAACCGTATTCATGGGGGATACGATAATCGATTTGGGGAATACGTTGTTGCCGAAAGAGGAAAATGTCATTCTGATCCGCAAAGGATTCGGAAAGACCAGGGTAATCGTACCGTTGGGAATTGGAGTGGCTGTCCATCATTCCACCATCAAAGGCCAGCTTATGTTCAATGAAACTGAACTAGACCTGATCAACGAAACGGTCAAATTATACAGCCGGGATTACGATGAGACAAACAGAAAGATCAAGATCGTATCCAATAACCTGCTGGGTGATCTGGAGGTGATCTACCTATGAGGAGAAGCGCGGTTTTGATTCTGTTCGGCACGATACTCGGCGTCTTTGCTTTTATCGCGTCCGGCGTTTTGTTTGCCCTGAGACCTTATTTAAGTTATCAGGAACTGCTCGAGGTGGATCGTTTTTATGTGCCTGCATTCCTTTACATCATCGTATTGCTGCTTTTTGCTGCAATCGTTGTAACTTGGATTGCCCACTTTTATTTGAAAAATCAAGAAAACCGCATCAAGGACAAGTTGCATTGGCTTTATCTTGGCAATTATGAGCATACGGCATTCACAAAAAAGCGTGATAAATCATTATTTATGGATCAGTATTGCCACACGATCCATATTGAGATCGAGATGCTCAGGAAAAAGATGCTCAGCCTGTCCCGGGAAGTGCAGCATCTGAGTGCACATCCGCAGCAGTTCGGCAATGAAACAAAAGAAGAAATTCTCGAGCAGGAAAGGCACCGCATAGCGAGGGAGCTGCATGATTCCGTCAGTCAACAACTTTTTGCCGCAATGATGATGTTGTCGGCGGTCAATGAACGAGCCGATGATTTTCCTGAAAAAATACAGAAACAGATGCGTCTCATAGAAGGCATCATCAACGAATCCCAGTCGGAGATGCGAGCATTGCTCCTGCATCTTCGTCCAACCAAACTCGAAGGCAAATCCCTGAAAAAAGGGATCGAACAGTTGTTGGTGGAATTGAAGTCGAAAGTCCAAATCGCGATCAAATGGGAAATCGACGATGTCCACACGATGAGCGGCATCGAAGATCATTTTTTCCGTATTGTGCAGGAGTTGCTTTCGAACACCCTGAGGCATGCAAAGGCAAGCCATCTGGAAGTGTATCTGAAACAAACCTTGCAGGAAATCAGTCTCCGCGTTTACGACGATGGCGTTGGCTTCGATACCTCGATTGAAAAATCCGGCAGCTATGGCCTGATGAACATCAAAGAACGTGTGCAGGGGATGGGCGGGAGCTGTAAAATTATCAGTTTCCCCAAAAAAGGGACCGTGATTGAAATACGCATCCCGAACACCAATGTGAATACGAAAGATGCAAGTGCTGAATAGGATGACTGAAGTTTCAGAAAAAAGTTCCTTTAGGAGGGTTCGGTTTGATACGTGTATTGATTATCGACGATCACGAGATGGTGAGGCTAGGGTACTCGGCTTATTTATCCATCCAAGATGATATTGAAGTAATAGGGGAAGCGGAAAACGGCCTGATCGGCTATGAAATGGCCCTGGATTTGCGCCCGGACATCATTTTGATGGATCTGGTCATGGAAGTAATGGACGGCATTGCCTCGACCAAAGCGATATTGCATGAATGGCCCAAAGCGAAAATTATCATCGTTACCAGTTTCATCGATGACGAGAAGGTTTACCCGGCATTGGAAGCTGGGGCTTCCAGTTACATGCTGAAAACCTCTTCAGCGCATGAAATTGCCGACGCGATCCGTTCCACTTACCACGGCGAGTCTGTCCTGGAACCGGAAGTGACTGATAAAATGCTGGAGCGCTTCTCGAAAAGAAATATCCGGCCGTTGCATGAAGAGCTGACCGCTAGAGAGCGGGAAGTGTTGCTGCTCATCGCGCAAGGTTACTCCAATCAGGACATTGCCGACCAACTGTTCATCACACTGAAGACAGTCAAAACGCATGTGTCCAACATTTTGACAAAGTTGGAAGTGGATGACAGGACCCAAGCTACGATCTACGCATTCAAGCATCATCTGATTCAATGACTTTGAGCAAAGTGTTATAAAATGATGCTTCCTTATGATAAGATGAATACGATAGATAGCAGTGAGGGGGGCAGGCTGATCATCCGATCAGCGACTAGATGAAAATAGAAATCAGTGAACGCGCACAAAAGTGGTTTGAACAGGAAATGGGCATTTCAGGCAAAAAAGGGGTCCGTTTCCTTGGGAAAGTATACGGCAGCAGCCAAATACATGAAGGGTTCTCCGTTGGGCTTGATGTGGATGAGCCAGTTTCACCGATCGGAAAAGCCGAATACAATGGTATTTTATATTATGTCGAGGATGCGGATGATTGGTTCTTTAATGGCTATGATCTGCATGTCGGATTCGATGAAAAACAACGCGAACCGGAGTATAACTTCATCGCACAAAATAAAGAGGACAAATAAAAAGAGGGCGCTGGATTTTTGATCCAGGCCCTCTTTTTGTGTTCAGTTCAGGTTTTCAGTTTCAGACGCCCATAATGACTGGGACAATCATCGGACGACGTTTCGTTTTTTCATACAGGTAAGGCTGAATGGCGTTCGTGACGGTGTCCTTCAATTTCTTCTCGGTGACCGCGTCAGGGCCCTTCAGCAAAGAAAGAACATCTTGGCGGACGATTGCTTGTGCTTCATTAATCAGATCGCCTGATTCGCGCATATAGATGAATCCGCGGGAAAGGATGTCCGGTCCTGCCAATAAATCCTTGTTGCGGAAATCGACGGTCAACACCACGACTACTAGTCCATCTTCAGAAAGGACACGACGATCGCGCAGGACGATGTTTCCGATATCGCCGATGCCTTTTCCATCAACATATACGTCAGCTGCCGTGAAGTTGCCGGCGCGTCTTGCGGAATCCGCCGTCAAAGCGAGGATATCGCCATTGTCGGAGATGAAGCAGTTTTCCGCTGGAATGCCGACTGCCTCTGCCAATTCTGTATGAATCTTCAGCATCCGGTACTCGCCGTGGACAGGCATGAAGTATTTCGGTTTCATCAGGGTCAACATCAGTTTTTGCTCTTGCTGCCCACCGTGTCCGGAAGTGTGGACGTTGTTTACTTTGCCGTGAACTACGGCTGCCCCAGCTTCCAACAGCAGGTTGATGACGCGATTGACACTGGTTGTGTTGCCTGGTATTGGTGAACTTGAGAAAATCACAGTATCACCCGGTTGGATGGAAATCTGTCTGTGTGTACCGTTGGCGATACGGCTCAATGCAGCCATCGGTTCACCTTGGGAACCTGTACACATGATCAGCACTTTATCCGCAGGAAGACTGTTCAATTGGCGCGTTTCGATGAACAGGTCGTCCGGAGCCACGATGAAGCCCAATTCTCTGGCTGTCCGGAAGTTCGTCTCCATGCTGCGGCCGAATATAGCGATTTTTCGGTCCGTTTCGAGCGCGACTTCAGTGACTTGCTGCAATCTGTAGATATTGGACGAGAAGGAAGCAAAAATGATTCTTCCCGAAACTTTTTGAATGATGTTTTTAAGGGATTGACCAACAATTTGCTCTGATTGCGTAAATGTAGGCGTTTCTGCATTGGTGCTGTCGCTCATAAGCAACAGGACGCCTTCTTCCCCGATTTTAGCCATCTTATGGATATTCGCCGGTTTGCCGTTTGCAGGCGTGAAATCGAACTTGAAATCCCCTGTAAACACAACGTTGCCTGGAGGAGTCTTGACCACGATCCCCATGGTGTCCGGTATGCTGTGGGTTGTTCCGAAGAAGCTGATGCTGGTTTTACGGAATTTGATGATAGAATCTTCATTGATTTCGTGCAGGATGGCATCCCTGAGCAAGCCGTGCTCATCCAGTTTGTTGCGGATCATGGCGAGCGCCAGTTTGCCAGCATAGATAGGAACATTCAATTCTTTCAAAAGAAACGGGACACCACCGATGTGATCTTCGTGTCCGTGAGAAATGAACAGCCCTTTGATTTTGGATTGGTTTTGCACCAAGTAACTGTAGTCGGGTATTACATAATCAATGCCAAGCAAATCATCTTCCGGAAACATGATACCGGAATCAAGAATGATGATTTCATCCTGAAATTGTATGCCATACATATTTTTGCCGATTTCCCCTAAACCCCCGAGAGCAAATACACCGACTTCATTGTTTTTTATGTTAGGTTTCATACATTGAACTCCGTGATTTTAAAATTAGGATCTTTTTGTTCGTATTCTAAATGGCTGCCTTCCAAAGGTTGGATGAATTCAATGTTGTAGGGGGTATTTTGTTCAACTAATCTTCTGGCTATTACGATATCGGATGCCTCCACGTATAGAGATTCCGTGTTCTCTCTGGTAGGTGCATCAAATTTTGCTGGTTGGTATGTTACTTTAAATATCATATAGTTCACTCCATTTTTCTTATTTGTTTTTGATAGTACTGTACTTAAAAATTACAATCTTAGTTTGTTAACTTGGTCAATAGTTGTATTTTTTCATACAATCGGTACTGTAAGTTTACCACAATTAAGGCAGTTAGTATAGAAATGACTGGTAAAATCATTTTTGCAGAGGTGCAAGCCTTTCCAATAGTAAGGCAATTCTCTTTTGTTTTTTTTAACGAAAGCAATCAATATTTTTGTAGACTTAAACACAGTAATTGGCTAGACTGGATACAGAGGGTTTGGAAGGCTGGACAGAAAATCGAGAACGTTCTTTTTTTTTGCCCTGAAGAAACCCGACGAATCGTTTCCATTAAGGTAGGTGTATCAAAATGTCTTTAATTTGGCGTTATATCAGTCGGTATAACAAATTATTTTTATTAAATGTGTTGGGAGCTTTCGGCTTTGTGCTTGTGGAGTTGGGATTGCCCACGATGCTTGCAGGCTTGATCAACGAAACGGTTGCAGGCGGCGGAAAAGAGAATATTCTGCGCACGACTGCGGTTATGGTCGGCTTGGCCTTGGTCGGGTTTGTGGGGAGAATCATTGTCGCCTATGCAACCGGCAGAATCACTACCAACATGGTAGCGGATATGCGCAATGACATGTACCAAAATATCCAGACTTTTTCCCACGAAGAGTATGATCGCATCGGCGTTTCATCATTGGTGACGCGGGTCACCAATGATGCCTTCATCCTGATGCAATTCGCCCAGATGCTGTTGCGGATGGGGTTGATGACCTTCATCATGATGTTCGCCAGTGCGTTTATGATTGCGCGCACGAGTCCTGACTTATCGATCATCCTGTTGCCGGCTTTTCCGGCACTGCTTGTGATGATCATTGTGATCGGCAAGAAATCGCAACCATTATCCGAGGCGCAACAGCAAAATCTTGATGACATCAACGGGAATTTAAGGGAATCGCTTTCCGGCATGCGCGTCATCCGGGCCTTTGTCCAGGAAGCTTTTCAAGCTGAACGCTTTGAGGGAGTCAATAACGCCTACAGCGTGGTTTCAAAGAAACTGTTTCGCCTGATGGCCTGGAACCAGCCTGTATTTTCACATGTCATCAATCTGATCATCATCGCCATCATGTGGTTTGGTTCCGAACAGATCGAGGGAGGCAGTCTTCAATTAGGGGACATGACAGCTTTCATCGAATACAGTTTCCATGCCTTGTTCTCGTTTCTGAACTTTGCAGTCGTCTTCATGATGTACCCGCGGGCCTCGGTTTCCGCGAAGCGGATTCAGGAAGTGTTGGCCACAACCAGCAGCATTTCCCCGAACGAAGAGGGGATCACGGAAACCCTGACGCATGGTTATCTGAGTTTTGAAGCGGTCAGCTTTGCGTATCCGGGGAACACAGACACTCCGGTGATCAAGGATATTTCCTTTTCGGCTGAACCGGGACAAACGGTCGCTTTCATCGGCAGCACAGGGAGCGGCAAATCTACGTTGATTCAGTTGATTCCGCGTTTTTATGATGTCACAAAAGGGCGCATCCTCATCGATGGGCATGATGTACGCGATTATAATCTGAAAGCTTTGCGCAAGAAAATCGGCTTTATTCCGCAGAAAGCCTTGCTTTTCACCGGGACTATCTCCGAAAATCTTCGTTACGGTAAGTGGGATGCCTCGAAAAAAGAAATCGAGGAAGCCTCTGATATTTCTCAAGCGAAGGAATTCATAGCGCGCAAACCGAAGCGTTTTGATGAACATTTGGCTGAGGGCGGAAGCAATCTTTCCGGCGGGCAAAAGCAGCGGTTATCCATTGCCCGGGCAATCGTCCGCAAACCGGATATCTATATTTTCGATGACAGTTTCTCGGCCTTGGATTACAAGACGGATGCGAGCTTGCGCGCGCGGCTCAAAAAAGAGACCGGAAAAGCGACAGTCATCATTGTGGCCCAACGCGTCAGCACGATTATGCATGCAGATAAGATCATTGTAATGAATGAAGGTGAGGTCGTCGGTCAGGGGACCCACAAAGACCTGTTGCAGAATTGTGAAATCTATTATGATATTGCATCCTCGCAAATGAGCAAGGAGGAACTCGCATGAAAAAAGTGGACAAAAAAACGTTGCTCCGGGTATGGGATTACCTCAAATTTTACAAAATGAAGTTCTTCGGCTCCATCCTTTTGAGCATAGCGATGACGATACTGAACGTACTGGAGCCATTCATCATCGGATTTGCCATTACGGAAATCGGCAGAAATGTTTCGGATATGTTGAAAGGCGTGGAAGGTGCCGGCATTAATTACGATTATTTGTCGAAAGTGCTGATCATCTATTTTATTCGGGCATTGCTTTACCAAGCTACGAATCTCTATTCGCAATTGTTCATGACGGATGTCGTTCAGGATGCCATGCGTGATTTGCGCAAGGATCTGAGCGACAAATTGAACCGGCTGCCGATTGCCTACTTTGACCGCAACCAATTCGGAGACATATTGAGCAAAGTGACGAACGATGTCGATTCCATCGGCAATGCGCTGCAGCAGTCGTTGCTGCAGGTGCTGAATGCCGTTTTGGGGATCACATTCGCGCTCATCATGATGTTCGCGATCAGTTGGAAGCTGGCTCTCACTATGGTCGTGCTGATTCCATTGGCCACCATCCTTTCCAAAAAGATCACGCAGCTGTCGCAGCCGTATTTCCGTGGGCAAGCGAAATATCTCGGACAGCTGAACGGTTTTGTCCAGGAATCGCTCACCGGCTTCTCCATCATCAAGCTTTATGGCAAAGAAGAGGATGCTTTCGATAAGTTTCATTCCATCAATGAATCCCTGAAAAAGAATGGTTTTAAGGCGGCTTTCATTTCCGGATTGCTGTCACCGGCTGTGGCACTTGTCACCAATGCTTCCTATATCATCATAGCTGTGCTCGGGATTCTGCAAGCGATGGCTGGAGCGATGACGATCGGTAATGTGCAGGCTATGGTGCAGTACGTCTGGCAAGTGAACCAGCCGATTTCGACGATCACACAATTATCGGCCATCATCCAATCGGCTGCTTCTTCCATCCAACGCGTCTTCGATCTCCTTGATCAAGAAGAGGAGGTGCAAGCAGAAGTGAAAATGAGTTTGCCGAAGGAAATCCGCGGCGATGTCACTTTTGAAAATGTCTGCTTCAGCTATGACAAAGAAGATCCGCTGATCAGGAATTTCAATATCGACGTAAAAAGCGGGGAAACTGTGGCAATCGTCGGTCCGACAGGCGCCGGCAAGACTACGATGATCAATCTCTTGATGCGCTTCTATGAGGTGGATTCGGGCGCCATCAAAATAGATGGTTACGACACGAAAGAACTGACCCGTGCTGACTTGCGCTCCCAATTCGGCATGGTGCTGCAGGACGCTTGGCTCTACAAGGATACGATTACAGGGAATATCCGCTTCGGAAAACTGGATGCGACCTTCGAAGAGGTGGTGGATGCGGCGACCACAGCCAATGTCCATCATTTCATCCAGACTTTGGGTGCAGGTTACGACACGGTCATAAACCAGGAGGCCTCCAATATTTCCTTGGGGCAAAAGCAACTGCTGACAATCGCCCGCGCCTTCATCGCGGATCCTAAAATCTTAATACTTGACGAAGCGACTAGTTCCGTAGATACTAGACTGGAAGCTTTGATCCAGAAAGCGATGAAACGCATCATGCAAGGTAGGACCAGTTTTGTGATCGCGCACAGGCTTTCCACCATCCGCGATGCCGATTTGATCCTCGTCATGGACCAAGGCGAAATAATCGAACATGGCAAACACGCAGAGTTGTTGGAAAGAAAAGGATTTTATTACGATTTGTACACCAGCCAATTCAAAAACGAGTCAGAATAAGGGGAGCAGAAATTTTGAACAACAAAAAATTCATTTTCTTTGATATCGACGGAACATTGCTGAACGATGAAAAGATGCCGCTTGAGAGCACTGTCCAAGCCTTGCGCCAACTGCAGAAGAACGGGCACGAAATCGCAATCGCGACGGGGCGGAATCTGTTTCTGGCCCAAGAGGTCATTGATACGTTCCAATTGGACAATTACATCGTTTGCAACGGCGCTGCGGGTTACTTCAAGCATGAACTCAAATACGAAAACAAATTGGATCTGAATGCATTCGAAAAATTGCTGCAGATTTCCGACGAGAGCGGCCATCAGGTTGTCTACGAATCAGCGCATGCTCTGGCACGACGCCATGAATCGATCGAGAACAACGCAAGCGAAGCGATGCAGAGCATCGAGTTCGAAGTTCCTGACCATGATGAGTTTTTCTATCTGAACAATCCGCTTTATCAAGCACTTTTTTTCTATAAAGAAGAAGAGAAAGCAATCTATGAAGCCGGCGCTTTTCCGGAATTCCGCTTTGTGCGTTGGCACGATGCCGGCGTCGATGTGTTGCCGAATCCTGGTTCAAAAGCACAGACTGCCCTGTGGATGGCTGAGCATCTGGGCTTTGCGCATGAAGATACAATAGCTTTCGGTGACGGAAACAACGATTATGAACTCATTTCCAGTGTCGGCTATGGCGTCGCAATGGGGAATGCGGTCGATCCCGTCAAGGATGTCGCCAAATTTGTCACGAAAGACTGCAATTCAGGCGGAATTGCCTATGCACTTGAAAAATTAGGCTTGTTATAGGAGCGAAAATAGGGTATCATATCATTCATAAGGCGTTTTTGCCGGACGTCGTTGATACCCTGTTATTTCGGGGGCGTAGCTCAGTTGGGAGAGTGCTTGACTGGCAGTCAAGAGGTCGTGGGTTCGAGCCCCATCGTCTCCATCATATTAAATTAATAGACCCTAGAAACGTTGATACAGAGCCAATTCTGTAGATTTCTGTGGTCTGTTTTTTTATTTTGACCATGTAATTGACTATGTAACGCTAAAAATTAACGTATGCGGCAAATTTATCAGCTGTTTTGCCTTTTTCTTTTTCGGTTACATGAGCATAAATATTCATAATCACATCGTTGGGCATGTTTAGCAATGAAAGTTTTGAATAAGAACAGGTGTATAATTAATTTAAAGAGGTTAGCTAGAAGGAAGAGGTGAAATGATGAGAAAGACAAAATATTACATAACGACGAGGGCGGATCGGAAAAATTTCCTTTTGAAATACGGCGACTGGATGTTTAAGTACGTCCCGGAGAGCAAAACCTGGGAAGCATCCGATTATTGGTACGAAGAAATCATCATGAACGCTTCTACAGATTTTGAGGAAATAACCGAGGAGCGAGCGAAAAAGATAATCGCAAATGATGGCGTTTTTCAAATTTAATAACAAAAATGAGTACCTAATTTTAAAAATTAGGTACTCATTTTTGTGTTCAAAATAAAGTGGAGCAGCATCTATGGCATCCCCATATTACAGTAATAGACAAAAAGGGGAGGCGGAGGACACAGAGAGGTTTAAGCGTGTGGATATCCGCGAATGGGACTTTCCAAACTGCCACGCGCATCACGACCACGATGTAAAAACCGCAAAAAATATTCTCTCGATGGGCTTGGGACTAGCTTGGTAAAACCAGCCTAAACCGCAGTCTTGGAGCTGAAACGCTCGCTAGACAAGTTATGGGTATTCCCAGAAGATCGGTACTTCAGTGCCGATATGGTTCACCTGTTTATTTTTGCTTCTTTTTCAAATACTCCGCACGTAATTTTTCAAGTTGCTGCTTTTTATCAAATTTGGTAGGCGTCTGTTTTTCATGAAACTTCGTCACAGCTGCCTGACCTTTGTAATCCAATTGGTATTTTCCCACTTTGTTCACCTACTTTTCTTGTCCTTAATGAGAATCGCTTCATCAAATATATTATACCTTATTTTTATGAAGTAAACCCTAATACATTATTGTCGCTTAATGTTATGAATTCGCTCTACTGAAGATGCAACTGGAGCGGATAGGCAATTGCATAACCCGAGCATGATTCGGTATCAAAACGAGTACGACAACCACCGCGTACCGAGTGCGCCTATCTTTCTCAAGCGCTTCGACTGCGGGTGGGCAAATGTTTTGCTGAAAATCGATATCTGTTAAGGAAAAAAACAAGCAGTAGGTTTGTTGTTACTCATGGGATTATTTTTAGTGCGCATGCGTAGATGCGTGTTCAGGAGATCCAGCAATCAGAAAAACACCAAGAATTGATATATACACGATTAAAGCCAACGCAGGCGCCGAAAAATTCGCCGCCTGCATTGGCTTTACTTAAATCTATGTTAATCATGTTATCCACTGATATTTTAAGATATCAATCTACTCCATCCTTAGGTTCATTAAATACATACACATTCAAGTCAATTGAATTATCCGTTACACTTTTTGCCATAATATGCAGACCTTGACTCATCAATTCGTCCCCCATAAATATTGGCGTAACACGGTAACGAACAACAGAACCATGTTGAATAGCTGTCTTAACAATATCTTCTGCAGCAAAATACATAGTTGGATAATTAGCATTACGATATAGAGTGACCAGATTACGCCAGTCTTCTCCACTTCCGCCCAAAACATCTGCTAACAGATGCCCTCTATTAAGTTGTTCCGGATTGCCTTCATTCTGTTCACTTTTTTTCCATCCAGTAGGCAATATACGGCTGTCTGCATCTGTACCGGTGTCGTACATGTTAGGTGTTACCATAGCATCCATATTCGTCACACGATTCCAATCATCTAAATTCCTATACACAACCCATCCTACACCATCATACTCTAACTCTGCTGCTGTAAAGGTACTATTTCCACCATTCAATATTACTTCATCTGCCCCAGTGTATTTTGGAACGTCTACTGCTGTTAAAATAGCAGAATTTACTTGTTCAATCGGAGTTTCGATTGGGATTTCAATTGGTGTTTCAAGTGAGGGGTCAATTGATTCCACTTGGCTGGAATCCGGATTATCCGGTTCTATTGAAGTTTTCGATTCTAGTTCTTCTATCGATTCAAATAATATTTCCGAATCTATTGAACTAACCGATTCCGCTGAAATAAGCTCGTGTGATTCAGATTCTGTTTCAACTACGACTTGTGTTTCTTTTGCCGTCTTCACTACCGTGTTGTTTAATGAATCGTTGCTAATTACTACACAAAAAACAATGGCGGGCACAAGTAAAAGCCCTAGCATACCGAAAAATGGGTTTTCCCCACCTTTTTTTGACATTAACTTGTCCTCCTTTAGCTTACTATTTATATATTAACACCATTCGGAAATATTTCCCTTAGCAAAATTGCTATTTATATATATTAATATTAAAATGTGATTATAACATTTTAACATATTTGTTATATATGAAGGAGTGATAAAAATGAAAAGGATTTTTAAAGTTTTTGGCGTATTAGTTGCTTCCATCTTCATTATTGCTATTTTCCAGCTAATTTCCCCTGTACTCTTAGTACTTTCTGGATATGGTATTTGGTATTACATGAAGAAGACACCCAATCCTAAAAGAATGAAACTTGCTATTGTTGGTACGGTCATCAGTTTGTTTGGAACCTTCGCGTTAATGACATCTGGAGGAGAAAATTCCGCTTCTGAAACAACAGCAAAACAATCTCAAACAGAATCTTCTACAAAAGAAAAGACACAGAAAGAACTTGCAGAAGAAGAAAAAGCGAAAGCAGAATCTGAACAAGAAAAATTATTGAAAAGTGCTTCTGCCGCGATTAATGTAGCTGATATATGGCCATCCCGTTCTAATTTTACAACTGCTTCAAAAGCTTTTGATGAAGTAGAAGAACCCACCGATGATCTTCAAAATAAATTGAAGTCTGTTGAGGAAAAAGTGGTTCGTGAAGAGGAAAACATACAGTTAGCGGAAGAAGCAATAGCTTCAGCTGAAGCTAATTTAACTAGTGAATCAATCCAAAATGCGAAAACCTATCTAGCTGTTGTTGTTACTCGCCAAAAGGACTTTACGGATCGTATAGTCAATGTAGAAAGAACTATTGAAGAACAGGCTGCTCAAGCTGAATCTGCTAGAATTGCTGCGGAGGAATCTGCTAGAATTGCTGCGGAGGAATCTGCTAGAATTGCAGCAGAGGAATCTGCTAGAATTGCTGCAGAGGAATCTGCTAGAATTGCAGCAGAGGAATCTGCTGCTTCAAATAATCCATCAACTGTTCCATTCTCAGGAAATGGCGATGTAACTACTAATGATCCCGCCCAAGGAACCATGACAGTATATTGGACACCTGGTGGTAAATCGTACCATTATGACAGGAATTGCTATACGCTAGCGAGAAGTACAACAATTTTAGAAGGACCGGCTTCAAACTGTCCAAAAACTGACCCTTGTAACGTTTGTGTTTATTAATAGAATTTGTAAGTAGGGTATTGCAAATAAAAAGGATGGCATTCGCCACCAAATTTTCTACTCAATTTTAGGTGATTAAATCCTGAGCAACGTTACGACAATCATAACGATTTCTTCTTAAATACTATGATTGCCTATTTATGTAATAAATTGATTTATCAGCGTTCGTCTTGAATTTAACTATTTATTGTGGCTTTTTATTTGGTGGTATTATATAACCATCATCTCCATCAGATTACAAGATTAACCTTTAGAAACGTCGACAGGACACTGTTCCTTCGGCTATCTAAAGGTTGTTTTTTTGCATTTAATACCTTTTTGAATGCGTTTCAGACTATTTTCCAACCGGAGTATTTAGCTGTCATGACAGTAAATGTTTTTGGTAGGGCTTCCATTTTCAAAAAGTAGTTGACTTTATTCCCTGCAGAACGTAATGTGTGAATAATATATTATATTGGATGAAGAGAGGATGAGGATTCGGGTGAAGAAATCGGTTTTGACTTTCCGCAATGCCAAGCAGAAGAATAAGCGGCTGACGATGCTGACTGCTTATGACTATTCCACTGCCAAACTGATCGATGCATCAGGGATCGACTCGGTACTGGTGGGCGATTCGCTGGGGATGGTGATGCTGGGGTATGAAGACACTTTATCGGTAACGATGGAGGATATGATCCACCACACGAAAGCTGTCGCCAGAGGGGTAAAGGATGCGTTGGTCGTAAGCGATCTGCCGTTCATGTCCTATCAGACTTCCGTCTATGATGCGGTCTCCAATGCAGGCAGGCTGATCAAGGAAGGCCGAGCGCAGGCAGTCAAACTGGAAGGCGGCCTTGAAGTCTGCCCGCAGATCAAGGCGATCGTGGAAGCTTCGATACCGGTCATGGCGCATATCGGCCTGACGCCGCAATCCGTCAATGCTTTCGGCGGATTCAAAGTCCAAGGTAAAGATGAAGAAGCGGCGCGCAGCTTGATTGAGCAGGCGAAGGCTGTCGAAGCGGCAGGGGCTTTTGCGGTGGTGCTGGAATGCATCCCGGCCAAGCTGGCCGATCTGATCACAAAGAGCATCTCGATTCCGACGATCGGCATCGGCGCGGGGAACGGCTGTGATGGCCAAGTGTTGGTCTACCAGGACATGCTGGGGCTCTATTCCGATTTCACGCCGAAATTCGTCAAGCGCTATGCAGAAATCGGTCCGCAGATGCAAACAGCGATCGAAGGCTACATATCCGAAGTGAAAAGCGGCGCGTTTCCGGCAGCGGAGCACACCTTTGCGCTTTCCGATGCGGTCATCGAAAAATTATATTAGAGGGGTAATCACTTAATGAAGATTGCAGCTACAGTTGAAGAAATCCGCAGTGCCGTGAAGGCCTGGAAAAAGGAAGGTTTGTCGGTCGGTTTCGTGCCGACGATGGGCTATCTCCATGAAGGCCATCAAAGCTTGATGCAGAAAGCCGTCAGTGAAAACGATCGGGTGGTCGTCAGCATTTTTGTGAATCCGATGCAGTTCGGCCCATCCGAAGATTTGGAAAGCTATCCAAGGGATCTGGAAAAGGATGCCGCTTTGTGCGAAGCCAGCGGAGTGGACCTGATTTTCCATCCCGAGCCGAAGGAGATGTACCATTCCGATTTCAGCAGCTTTGTGGACATGCATGGCCTGACGGAGAGCTTGTGCGGGAAAAGCAGGCCGGCCCATTTCCGGGGCGTCTGCACAGTCGTGACAAAGCTGTTCAACATCGTACAGCCGGACCGTGCCTATTTCGGACAGAAGGACGCCCAACAGTTGGCGGTCATCCAGCAGATGGTCCGCGACCTCGATATGGACGTCACTGTCATCGGTTGCCCGATCATCCGGGAAGCGGACGGATTGGCGAAAAGTTCGCGCAACAGTTACCTGTCAGCGGATGAGCGCAAGGCAGCGTTGGTGCTTAGCCGAGCGCTCGAAGTCGCCAAGCAGTTGCTTGCGGATGGCGAGCAGGACGCTGCCAAAATCCTGAAGGCCATTTCGGAAAGGATCCAAGCCGAACCGATGGCGAAGATCGATTATGTGGAGTTGGTGGATGCGCGAACGCTGCAGCAAGTGGATAGCGTCAAGCGACCTGTATTGGTGGCTTTGGCAGTCTATATCGGGAAAACGCGTCTGATCGATAATTTTATCACGGAATAAGTGGGGGGAAAAACAATGCAACTAAATATGCTAAAAAGTAAAATACACCGTGCCGTCGTTGTCCAGGCGGAGCTTTCCTATGTGGGCAGCATCACTGTCGACAAGGATCTGCTTGATGCTGCAGGGCTGATCGAATATGAGAAGGTCCAGATCGTCGACATCGACAACGGGGCCCGGTTCGAAACTTACGTCATCGCAGGCGAACGCGGCTCGGGCATGATTTGCTTGAATGGTGCAGCCGCACGATGCGTTCAGGTGTCCGACAAAATCATCATCATGGCTTACTGCATGATGGATGAACAGGAAGCGAAGGAACACAAACCGCTTGTGGTGTTTGTGGATGAGCAGAATGCCATCACAACAGTAACAAGATATGAAGAGCATGGCAGACTCAGCATGTAGGCTGTCCATATAGGAACAAAAAGAAGCGCAACCGCATCGAGCCAATCGGCCCTGATGCGGTTGCGCTTTTCCTATCTCACGGATTGCAGCGTAAATTGAATATCTTTAATGGAGAGTTGCATTTTTTCGTATTCCGCATCATCCAGCGGCAAGGGGATCTGTTTTTCCAAGCCGTTCTTGCCGATGATGCAAGGCATACTGAAGGCTGCTTCGCCATGGCAGTTGTAAAAGCCAGTGACAGTTGCGGTAACAGGGAAGATGCTTTTCTCGTCCAGCATGACCGAGCGGGCCAAGGCTGCCGCCACTTCCCCGATGCCTGAATTGGTCCAGCCTTTCCAGTTGAAGACATCAGATGCCGTGTGAACCACTTCTTGGCTGACGAATTTTTGGTCCAATGGTGCCGCAGGGTTTAATAAAGCATCGCATTCGGAAATGGTGAGTGCACCCACAGTCGTGCTGCTGAAAGCGGGGAAGGCGGTGCTGCCGTGTTCGCCCATGATGTAGCCGCTGACGTTTTTGGGATCGACTTGATAATGGGAAGCGACAATCTGACGGTAGCGGAAAGTATCCAAAGTCGTTCCGGTGCCGAAAATTTTGCCTTTCGGATAGTCGAACTCATTCTCGGCGATATAGGTGATCGTATCGATCGGATTCGTTATCAGGATGATGATGGCGTCCTTTGTGTGCTTGGTGATGCCAGCCATGATCTTGCGTATTTCAATGGCATTCTCCTTGCCCATCAACGCTCTTGGGGGCATCTCCTCACCCGGGCGCGGCTTCTCACTGACGCCCGCGGAAATGATGATGACGTCGGCATCGGCGCAGTCCGCATAGACGCCGGCATATATTTTACTGTTTGTCCGGTAGCTGGCGGCCAACGCATGGCGGTGGTCCAGGGCTTCGCCTCTTGCCGTTTCCTCGGTGCTGTCGATCAGGACGATGTCAGAAAATAAATTGAGGTGGCTGCAGTCGGTCAATACTTGCGAACCGACATGGCCGACCCCGATGATGGCTAATTTTGTTTGGATCATAAGTCACATTTCCTTTCGTTTTGAGATGTTGTCATGAATGGCTTGGTGCATTTCCGCTACAGAATAGAAGGGTGGCTCCAGCACCATCTTTTCATCCTCCGGTTTCCGGCGATGGTTGAACCACAACGATGTCCACTTGGCAGCCTGACCGCCGATGATGTCCGTTTCGTAGGTATCCCCGATGAATAGCAACTCGTCAGGACTGGCCTTCAAAGCCTCCTGCACATGCGTGAACGCCTCGGCATGGGGTTTTGGGAAACCAATTTTTTCGGAAATGAAGATGCGCGCTGGCGGCACCCATTTCTCCAGACCCAAGGCGTTAATTTTTTTCATCTGGTGCTTTTCAGGACCGTTTGTGAAAACCGCGATCGGAATGTTCCGACTTTTCAGCTCATTCAACAGCTGCTCGATCCCTGGGCTTAACGTGATTTCTCCTTGCCTTTTTTGATAGGTTTCCTGGAAGTGCAACGCTTCTTCGCTAGTAAGGGGATGACCCAAGTCGGCGAATGTATGCTGCGTGCGCATGATATGGGATTCGGCCAGCGTCAGATCTCCATTGGCGAAAAGGTCGAAAGCGACATCGCAATGCTCGCGGAAAAGCGCGAAAGTGGCTTCGTCGCTGTGGCTGTTCTCAAAGCGGTAATTTTCCAATACTTGGAAAAATGGACTTGCTGTGTCATATAAAGTATCATCCAAATCGAATAAGATAGTAAACATTATTAAGGTAGTTCCTCCTTTTGTCGTTGCAGTCAGTATAGCATCCGAAACCGGTTTTTTGAAACGGAAAAAATAGGGACGGCCAGCCGTGGTGCCCGTCGACGAGAGTAGTGCATCGGATGGCGGAGCAAAGCGCTTTTTGTTGCAAATTAAAAATCCGTACAGTATAATAACATACAATAATGTCATACGATCATACAATAATGGAAGAGGCTGCGAACATCAAGAGTAAAATGCCCGTTTGAAAGGGGTGTTCGCCGAAATACAGCGTTTGCTGTGTTGGGGTCAGGGTTAAGAATCCTGACACTGTCAGAACGATTTGCCCAAAATCGTTTGTGGAGTACTTTCGGTATTGCGGGCAGAAGGAAGCTGGATTATAGGGCCTTTTGCTTTATAGTCTATTTTTTTGCACAAAAACGGACTGAATCAGCATTGTTATGACGCTCTATGGGTCGAAAGGTGGACAAAAAAGCAGCCGGATAAGAAGGGGTATTTTATAATTTTTTTAGCATAATAAAGGACTATATACATTAGGAGGAAATAGAGATGACAGTAAAAACATGGAAAAAGACATTGGCGGCATTGACAGGTTTGTTTATTTTGGCGGGATGCGGAAACGGAGCAACTGATGATTCATCCACGGCTGATGGTTCAGCGGATTCTGAAACATTCACGGTCGGAATGGAAGCGGGCTATCCTCCTTTCAACTGGACCCAAAATGACGACAGCAACGGCGCGGTGAAAATCGACGGCGCTGACGGTTACGCCAACGGCTATGACGTTCAGATGGCACAAAAAGTAGCAGATGGTTTAGGCAAAGAACTGGTCATCGTCAAGACAGAATGGGACGGCTTGGTGCCGGCATTAGTTTCATCCAAAATCGATGCTATCGTTGCAGGTATGTCGCCGACAGAGGAACGCAAAGAAGCAATCGATTTCTCGGATTCCTACTATACGACTGAACTTGTAATTGTCGTCAAAGCGGATGGCGCTTATGCAGATGCAACAGCTTTAGCTGATTTCGCGGACGCAAAAGTCACCGCACAGTTGAACACGTTGCACTATGGTGTCATTGATCAGATTGAAGGCGTGCAAAAGCAACCGGCAATGGACAGTTTCACTTCCATGCGCGTAGCTTTGGAGTCAGGCACAATCGATGCTTACGTATCGGAACGTCCGGAAGCCATCAGCGCTTCAGCAGCCAATTCCGCGTTCAAAATGATCTCATTGGATGAAGCGGATACGTTTGAATTGTCAGCGGCTGATTCAGAAATCGCAATCGGGTTGATCAAAGGAAGCGAATTGAAAGATCAGATCAATGAGATCCTAAGCGGCATCACCGAAGAAGAACGCATCCAAATGATGGATGAAGCAATCCAAAACCAACCATCAGCTGAATAATCAAGGCGGACGGAACATCAAAAAGGGGCATACATTAAATGGAGTTTAGTTGGGTTATCCGCATCATCGAAGAAAACTGGAGACAGTTTTTATCAGGTGCATGGACAACATTATATATAGCTTTAATCGGAACCATCATCGGACTGGGAATCGGTCTTATGATCGGCGTCATCCGTACGATCCCGGTTGCGGAATCGGGATGGAAAAAACACGTCTACAACGTGGTGAATTTTTTGCTGTCATGCTACATCGAAATTTTCCGCGGCACGCCGATGATCGTGCAAGCCATGGTCATTTATTATGGAGCGGCTTTGGCGTTTGATATCGATATGAACCGCATCTTCGCAGCGCTGCTGATTGTATCGGTCAATACGGGCGCTTATATGTCGGAGATTGTCCGCGGTGGGATCATTTCCATCGACAAAGGGCAATTCGAAGCCGCTCAAGCGATCGGGATGAATCATCTGCAGACGATGCGCAACGTCGTCATGCCGCAAGTGATCCGGAATATCCTGCCGGCGACAGGGAACGAATTCGTCATCAATATCAAAGATACGTCCGTATTGAACGTCATCTCCGTTTCGGAATTGTTCTTTACGACCAAATCGATTTCCGGGAATAACTTCCGTTACTTCGAATCATTCTTCGTGGCTTCAATCATTTACTTCGTCATGACCTTCACGGTGACGCGCATCCTGCGTGCCATCGAAAGAAAAATGCAAGGCCCTGATAATTATCAGATGATGGGTGCAGGACAAGACCAATTGACTACACCCGAATTAATGGCTCGCAAAAAACAAGCAGGAAGAGACAGAGCAAATTAATTGCCACAGGAGGAATCATTTGATGGAAAAAGTAATTGACGTACAGCATCTGAAGAAGAACTTCGGCCAACATGAAGTGCTGAAGGACATCGATTTCAGCGTTAATAAAGGAGAAGTTGTGTGCATCATCGGTTCATCGGGCTCCGGTAAATCGACTCTGTTGCGCTGCATCAATTTGCTGGAAAAACCTACAGCAGGAGAAATCATCTACAACGGCGAGAACGTATTGGACTCGAAGCACGATATCTTCAAGTACCGCAGCAAATTGGGTATGGTGTTCCAGCAGTTCAATCTGTTCAACAACTTGGACGTGCTGCATAATTGCACGGTAGGGCCTGTGAAAATCCTGAAAAAATCCCAGCAGGAAGCCGAAAAGATCGCCATGGGCTATCTGGAACAGGTTGGGATGGGGAACTTCATAAACGCCAAACCGGATCAATTGTCAGGCGGCCAAAAACAACGCGTCGCTATCGCCCGCGCTTTGACGATGGAGCCGGATGCTCTGTTGTTCGATGAGCCGACATCGGCTTTGGACCCGGAGATGGTGGGGGAAGTATTGAAGGTCATGAAGGATCTTGCCAACAGCGGCTTGACGATGATTGTCGTGACGCATGAAATGGAGTTCGCGAGGGAAGTTTCCGATCGCGTCATCTTCATGGATCAAGGCGTCATTCTGGAGCAGGGATCCCCTGATCATATCTTCTATCATCCAACCGAGGCTCGCACGAAGCAATTCCTGGAAAGATATCTTACAAAATAAAAATAAAGAAGAACGGAACTGCAGCAGCTGCAGTTCCGTTCTTCTTTTTCATTTCCTATTCAATGATGATAACGTCGTCCGCAACGGCAAAGGGTGCTTGTTCATTGATGTGGTCGTAGAACATGACTCCGTTGAGATGGTCGATTTCGTGCTGGACCACAATGGCTGTATAGCCTTTGTAGCGGGCTTTGTGTGTCACTCCTTCAGCATCCTGGTAAGATACCGTAATACGGCTGTGTCTGACGACAAACCCCGGTACTTCGCGATCCACTGAAAGGCAACCTTCGCCACCTTTAAGGCAGGCACTTTCGATCGAGTGGCTGACGATTTTAGGGTTGAACATCACTTTAGCCAATTCCGGAGGATCATCTTCATACTCCCCTGGTATCAGTAGCGCAACGATGCGCTTGGATACGTCGATTTGTGGAGCTGCCAAACCGACACCTGCGCGCAAGTTGAGTTGCTCGGCGATTTCTTCGTCCTGACTGTTCGAAAGGAACTCCATCATTTCTGCGGCGATTTTCCGATCCTCCGCGGATAAAGGGAAAGTGACCAAGTCAGCCGACCTCCGCAATGTAGGATGACCTTCCCGGATGATGTTATCCATAGTGATCATGCATGCATTCCTCCTTTTGCTGGTTTTTATATTGAAATGATTGGGCTAGCAAACTACAAAACACTTCTCGTTACATAGTACACGTTTCGAAAAAAAAAAGCTAGACCGATCTTTTCCCTTGTAATAAACAAGGGGTATGTGTAAAATAGAAAAATGAAAAAATGATTACACGACGGTGTGAGGTTTTTTTAATTCTATAGCGAAAGAAGAGATGATTTTTATGACAATTGCTAAAGATTATATTGAAAAAGTCTATAAGAAGGTTGAAGATAGAGGCCCGCATCAAAAAGAATTCTTACAAGCGGTAAGGGAGTTGTTCGACACGATCGAACCAGCTTTGGAGAAGAATCCGCATTACATAAAATGGAACATCCTTGAAAGAATGGTAGAACCTGAACGCATCGTTTCCTTCCGTGTTCCTTGGATGGATGACAAAGGGGACGTTCAAGTCAGCAAAGGTTTCCGTGTCCAATTCAATTCAGCAATCGGACCATACAAAGGCGGTTTGCGTTTCCACCCGACCGTCAACGAAAGCATCCTGAAATTTTTAGGTTTCGAACAAATCTTCAAAAACAGCCTGACCGGATTACCGATCGGCGGCGGTAAAGGTGGATCTGATTTCGATCCTAAGGGCAAAACGGATGCTGAAGTGATGCGTTTCTGCCAATCATTCATGACTGAACTGCAAAGACACATCGGCCCTACTTTGGACGTTCCTGCTGGCGATATCGGTGTCGGCGGACGCGAAATCGGCTACATGTATGGTCAATATAAACGCTTGAACGGCGCTGAGACAGGTGTTCTGACCGGCAAACCGGTCGTCATGAACGGAAGTTTGGCGCGTACAGAAGCGACAGGATACGGTTTGGTCTACTACACACAAGAAATGCTGAAAGCGAACGGTAAATCGTTTGCCGGCCAAAAAGTGGTAGTATCCGGAAGTGGAAATGTTGCAATCTATGCTATCCAAAAAGTTCATGAATTTGGTGGTACGGTTGTGGCGTGTTCCGATTCAAATGGATTTATCTACGATGAATCAGGCATCGATGTCGCTTTGCTTCAGGACATCAAAGAAGTTCGTCGCGAAAGATTGACTGAATATGCTGCTGAAAAAGCGACTGCGGTATATAAAGATGGCAGTGTCTGGGACTTCGATCTGAACTATGACATTGCTTTGCCTAGCGCAACGCAAAATGAAATCGACAAGGAACAAGCTGAAAGATTAGTCAAAGCTGGCGTTTACTGTGTCAGCGAAGGCGCGAACATGCCGAGCACTTTGGAAGCTGTGGAAATCTATGCAGACAATAACATTTTTTATGGCCCGGCTAAAGCAGCCAATGCAGGCGGAGTAGCGACTTCCGCGCTGGAAATGGCTCAGAACAGTGCCCATAGTCATTGGACATTCGAAGAAGTCGACGGCAAGCTGCAGGAGATTATGACAAACATCTTTAAGACAGCTGAAAAAACAGCTGAAGAATACGGCATACCAGGCAACTATTTGGCGGGTGCCAACATCGCAGCGTTTGTGCAAGTTGCCGATGCTATGATTTATCAAGGTTTAGTTTAAAATAAGTTTCAGCATAAATGTTTATAAAAAGGTTATTTCTTAATTGAAATGACCTTTTTTCTTTGTTTTTGAGCGGAATATACATGCGTTTTAATCCTATTTTCATAGTGGCGAGATTGTGATTTCGTGAATGAATGGAAAGGCGGGCCATAAGCCGCAAAAAAATAGCAAACTGGTTATGAAAAACTGCTGAAACTGGTTATCCAAAAAAGGGTAGTTAGAATAAAATGGCTGTTATACTTATGAAAGCCTATTCCATCAATGATTCATAATTATAATAGAAACAGTTTTCGCGGAATTTTAGTACAGAGTCCTTGTGTCTGATTGCGACAATCTGTAAACATACGTAATAATAATGAATCAATAAAAAAACATAGAGACAAAAAGAATGCTCGTTAAATAATGAACAAAACCCCGATGTTAAACGCTTACAATTAAGTAGCGATAGATATTTTGTGCACAAAAATCGAAAACTTTCCTTTTGCCTTGCATATATCTCGGATGCGTGGTAAATTATTCATGTAACAACTGTGAATTGATACAGTTGAAATCATCTGTATAAACCTCATCGACAGAGATGAAATATCAAGGGAATAGAGAGGAAAGTGTTAGCATGGCTACAAAACAAACAAAAATCGACATTGACGCATTATTAAGCAGCACGAACACAGATTTTCGCATGGTCCAAATCATGGACGAAGAAGGGAATATTGTAAACCCTGACCTTATGCCAGATCTTTCTGATGAACAATTGGTTCAATTCATGACAGATATGGTATGGTCCAGAATTTTACATGAACGTTCAACTGCGTTGAATCGTCAAGGCAGATTAGGTTTCTATGCACCGACAGCCGGCCAGGAAGCGAGCCAATTAGGAAGTATAGCAGCAATCGACAAGGAAGATGTCTTGTTGCCTGGTTACCGCGATGTTCCTCAACTGGTCAAACACGGTTTGCCGTTGACCCAAGCTTTCCTTTGGTCAAGAGGCCACGTGGATGGCAATAAATACGCTGACGACATCAAAGCTTTACCACCGCAAATCATCATCGGCGCACAATACGTGCAAGCTGCCGGTGTAGCGTTGGGCTTGAAGAAACGCAACAAGAAAAATGTAGCTATCACTTACACTGGTGACGGTGGAAGCTCACAAGGGGATTTCTATGAAGGAATCAACTTTGCTGGATCCTACAAAGCACCTGCTATCTTCTTCATCCAAAATAACGGATGGGCGATTTCAACACCTCGCCACGTTCAGACAGCTGCTCAAACATTGGCACAGAAAGCTATGGCTGCCGGAATTCCTGGTATCCAAGTCGATGGAATGGACATCTTGGCTGTATACGCCATAACCAAAAAAGCAAGAGAATATGCTGTTGCCGGAAATGGCCCTGTATTGATCGAAACAATCTGCTACCGCTTTGGTCCACACACTTTGTCAGGTGATGATCCAACACGTTACCGTGACACTGCTGAATTGGAAGGCTGGCAAGCAAAAGACCCATTGATCCGCATGCGCAAATTTTTGACGGCAAAAGGTTTATGGTCTGAAGAAAAAGAAAATGAAGTAATCGAATCAGTTAAAGAAGAAATCAAAGATGCCATCAAGGAAGCTGACCAAGCTCCTAAACAAAAAGTATCTGACTTCTTGAAGAGTATGTTCGAAGAACCGAACCAAACTATGGCAGAACAAATCGCGTACTATGAAGCAAAGGAGACTAAATAATCATGGCACAATTAACTATGATCCAAGCCATCACTGATGCGCTTGCAATTGAACTTGCAAACGATCCAAACGTTTTGATCTTCGGAGAAGACGTTGGTAAAAACGGCGGTGTATTCCGTGCGACACAAGGACTTCAAGAGAAATTCGGCGAAGACCGCGTGTTTGATACTCCTTTAGCTGAATCCGGTATCGGTGGTTTGGCATTCGGTTTGGCGTTGGAAGGTTTCCGTCCCGTTGCGGAAATCCAATTCTTCGGTTTTGTATTTGAAGTAATGGATACTGTTGTAGCGCAAGCTGCACGTACACGTTACCGCATGGCAGGCACGCGTAATCTGCCAATCGTTTTCCGCTCTCCTTTCGGTGGCGGTGTGCATACACCTGAATTGCACTCGGATAACTTGGAAGGCTTGATGGCTCAATCACCAGGTTTGAAAGTGGTTATCCCTTCGAACCCATACGATGCAAAAGGTTTGCTGATTTCAGCTATCCGTGATAACGATCCCGTTGTCTTCTTGGAGCACATGAAATTGTACCGTTCATTCCGTGATGAAGTTCCTGAAGAAGCGTACACTGTTCCTATCGGCAAAGCTGCCATTACAAAAGAAGGATCTGACGTGTCCGTCATCACTTATGGCGCAATGGTCCGCGAAGCTATCAAAGCTGCAGAAACACTTGAAAAAGAAGGCATTTCGGTTGAAGTAATCGATTTGCGTACGGTTGCTCCACTTGATGTCGAAACGATCATTGCCTCTGTACAAAAAACAGGCCGTGTCGTAGTAGTCCAAGAAGCACAGCGTCAAGCTGGTGTGGGCGCAATGGTCATGTCCGAAATTTCTGAACGTGCAGTGTTATCGTTAGATGCTCCTATCGGACGTGTAGCTGCTCCGGATACTGTCTTCCCGTTCGGTCAAGCAGAAAACATTTGGTTACCGAATGCTACTGATATCGAGAACAAAGTTAGAGAAACTTATCATTTCTAAAAGCTGAAAGCTTGAACAAATACAATTCCATATCCCAGAGAATTGTATTTGTTCGCTTTTGTGCGTCGGAAATCCAAAAATAGACAAATGAAGGGAAGTTAAGAAAATGTCTTTTAAATTTAAGTTGCCTGCTCTAGGCGAAGGTATCATGGAAGGTGAAATCGTTTCTTGGTCAATCAAAGAAGGCGACACCATCAATGAAGATGACACATTATTAGAAGTACAAAATGATAAATCAGTCGAAGAAATCCCGTCCCCAGTAACCGGGAAAGTCTTGAAGATCGTTGCGCCAGTAGGCACGGTTGCAGTCATCGGTGATGTATTGGTGGAAATCGATGCTCCGGGTTATGAAAATGAAGGCTCTGAAGCTCCTGCACCGGCAACAGCTTCAGCGGCATCAACGCCAGCAGCACCAGCACCAGCAGCTTCAACAGGAGGACTGTTCCAATTCAAATTGCCTGCTTTAGGCGAGGGCATTATGGAAGGCGAAATCGTTTCTTGGCCTATCAAAGAAGGCGATATGATCAATGAAGACGATACATTGGTTGAAGTGCAGAACGACAAATCTGTTGAAGAGATTCCATCTCCTGTAACAGGTAGAGTAGTCCGCATTGTAACGCCAGTAGGCACAGTAGCAGTCATTGGCGATGTATTGGTGGAAATCGATGCACCAGGCCAAAACGGCCCGGCTGCAGCAGCACCAGCACCAAAAACAGCCGCAGCACCTGCAGCAGCTTCAAATGCACCTGCGTCATCAGGCGTGGTTGCAGCAGCAGCAAATCCTGACAAACAAGTTTTGGCTATGCCATCCGTCCGTCAATACGCACGCGAAAAAGGCATCGATATCACTGCAGTTGCACCGACAGGAAAAGGCGGACGTGTACTGAAGGAAGATATCGATAACTTCAGCGGAGTGGCTCCAGTGGCAGCAAAAGCTGTGACTCCAGCAGTCCAAGCTCAAGCTTCGGCACAAGCTGCAGTCCAAGCAGCTCCAGTAGCAGCAGCGGCTCAAACAGCACAAGTTGCAGCACCAGCTCAACCATTTTCTTCAAATATGGGCGAAGCGGAAACACGCCAAAAAATGTCTCCAACAAGAAAAGCGATTGCGAAAGCAATGGTCAACAGCAAGCATACAGCTCCTCACGTAACCTTGTTTGATGAAGTAGAAGTGTCCAAATTATGGGATCACCGTAAGAAATTCAAAGATGTTGCTGCAGCACAAGGAACAAAACTTACTTTCTTGCCGTATGTCGTTAAGGCATTGGCAGCGACTGTACGCGACTTCCCTATCTTGAATGCATCCATCGACGATGCAGCCCAAGAAATCGTGTTGAAGAACTACATCAACATCGGTATCGCTACAGACACCGATAACGGTCTCTACGTACCGAACGTTAAAAATGCTGATTCTAAAGGCATGTTCAAAATTGCCGATGAAATCAACAACATGGCTGCACAAGCCCATGACGGCAAACTGGCAGCTGCGGATATGAGAAACGGCTCTGTAACTATCAGCAACATCGGTTCTGTTGGCGGCGGATTCTTCACGCCAGTCATCAACTACCCTGAAGTGGCCATCCTAGGTGTTGGAACGATCGCTCAACAAGCTATCGTCAATGCAGAAGGCGAATTGGCAGTCGGTCGCGTTATGAAACTTTCATTGAGTTTCGACCACCGTATCGTTGACGGCGCAACTGCTCAAAAAGCAATGAACAACATTAAGAGATTATTGGCTGATCCAGAATTATTATTGATGGAAGGGTGAGAATAGACAATGGTAGTAGGCGATTTCGCAGTTGAATTAGATACAGTTGTTGTTGGAGCGGGACCTGGTGGCTATGTAGCTGCCATCCGCGCTGCACAATTAGGACAAAAAGTAGCAATCATCGAAAGAGAATGGATCGGAGGCGTTTGTTTGAACGTCGGTTGTATCCCTTCAAAAGCATTGATTTCTGCTGGTCATCATTATCAAGAAGCTTTGGATTCCTCGGTTTTCGGTATCACGACTGAAAATGTGAAACTGGACTTCTCGAAAACACAAGAATGGAAAGACAACAAAGTCGTCAAAACATTGACGTCTGGTGTTGAGTACCTATTGAAGAAAAACAAAGTTGAAATTATCCGTGGGAATGCATTCTTCAATGATGGAGAAACATTGCGTGTCTTCACTGAAGATGCAGCACAAACGTATACTTTCAAAAATGCAATCATCGCTACTGGTAGCCGTCCGATCGAAATCAAAGGTTTCAAATTTGGCGGACGCGTTATCGATTCCACTGGCGGATTGAATTTGACTGAAGTTCCTAAGAAATTAGTCATCGTCGGTGGCGGTGTCATCGGTACTGAACTGGGCGGAGCATACGCTAACCTAGGCTCTGAAGTGACTATTCTTGAAGGTTCTCCACAAATTTTGCCGACATTCGAAAAAGATATGGTTAAATTCGTTGAAAAATCATTCCAAGAAAAAGGTGTTACAGTCGTCACGAAAGCAATGGCTAAAGAAGCCATCGACAACGGAGACAGCGTAACCGTCAAATATGAAGCAAACGGTAAAGAAGAAGTTATCGAAGCTGACTACGTAATGGTTACTGTCGGTCGCCGTCCGAATACAGATGACTTGGGTCTTGAAGTAGTCGGAGTTGAAATGACTGACCGTGGTTTGGTTAAGGTCGATAATCAAGGCCGTACAAATGTAAAACACATTTTTGCGATCGGTGATATCGTTCCGGGTGCTGCTTTGGCTCATAAAGCCAGCTATGAAGCTAAAATTGCGGCTGAAGCGATTGCCGGACATCCTTCTGCAGTTGATTACCGTGCTATGCCAGGGGTTGCCTTTACGGATCCTGAATTAGCTACGATTGGCTTCACTGCTGCTGAAGCAAAAGACAAAGGTCTGGATGTAAAAGCATCCAAATTCCCACTGTCAGGTAACGGACGCGCATTGTCACTGAACCAGACAGAAGGCTTTGTCCGTTTGGTTACGACAAAAGAAGATAACGTTCTGGTCGGTGCGCAAGTTGCCGGTGTGAACGCCAGCGAAGTCATCGCTGAGCTTGGATTGGCGATTGAAGCTGGAATGAACGCAGAAGATATCGCGTTGACGATCCACGGTCATCCATCATTATCCGAAACAATCATGGACGCAGCCGAATTGGCTTTGGGCATGCCGATCCACATTTAATTCCAAAATTGTCACAAGTAGAGAGAATCCGGGTCCGGATTCTCTTTATTTTTTTTGTCATGTATAATATAGTAGAAACAGGAATCAGATGGAGGGAATAAGATGCAACATTACGACTATCCGTTCGAAGTGGAGTGGTCCAAAGAGGAGATCGTCAAAGTCATCTCTTTATGGAATGCTGTCGAACGTGCTTATGAAACTGGGATCAGCAAAGAAGACTTTATGCAAGCATACCGTGAATTTAAGACGGTGCTGCCTTCAGTCGGTCAGGAAAAGAAATACGGCAATCAGTTCGAGAAAGAATCTGGTTATTCTTTGTACAAAGTGCTGCAAGAAATAAAGAAAAGCGAAAAGAATAAAATCTTTCTAGGGGAGCGTTAAATGACTGGATAAGTCGCAGATAGAGGAGCGGCAGAAGGGAGGCGCCGGATGGATCAGATCGATAGAAGACACAGCCTGATCAAGGCTTGGCTGCATGAAGCTGCAGACTTGCTGCGGGAATCGTTCAACAAGGAACTTGAAATTAAGGAAAAGACATCGCGAACTGATCTGGTTACAAACATGGATCGGGAAATCGAGGTGTTCCTGTATGAAAAAATCACTGCGCATTTCCCCGATGAGCGGATTTTGGGAGAAGAAAGCGTAGGACATGATATACAGGATCTGGATGGAATTGTCTGGATTATCGATCCGATTGATGGCACCCTCAATTTCATCAAGCAGAGAGCGAATTTTGCCATCATGATCGGTATCTATGAAGATGGTGTCGGTCATTTGGGATATATTTATGATGTCGTAAGGGACGAGCTTTATTTTGCGGTTCGCGGCAACGGGGCGTATTGCAATGATCGGAGGCTGCCGATGGCGGAGGAGCTGCCTTTATCGGAAGGGTTGGTCGCAATCAGCAACCGATTGGTGGTCGCAGATGCAGATGAAGCACGCAGAATCGCAAAAAACAGCAGTGGGTTGCGCGTGAACGGCTCCGCCGGGTTGGAAACGGCCTGGGTTGCTTCCGGCAAATTGATAGCTTATATCGCTCCTTCCTTGGCCCCATGGGACATCGCTGCCGGGTTGGTCATAGCCGAAGAGGTGGGCTTGGTCTATAGACAAGTTACGGGAGAAAAAATAAACCTGCTGCAGTATAATGCGGTGATTGTCGCCAACAGATGTGCTTTCCAGGAAATCCGGAACGAATGGCAATGAGTGTTGGAACCTCATTAAGATTAAAATAAAGTGGACAAGATACAGAATGATGTATTTTGTTCACTTTTTTTTGGTTCACGAATGATGTCAGGATTCATGACATCAAAAGGCATGGTTTAAACGATTTTATTCACTTGTGTTGAAAAATGAAATTACTTTTCTCAGAAAGAGAATTAGATTAAAAATAGTAAATGTGAGAAAAAATCAAAAAATGATAAATAAATGAGTATATAAGAGCCTTTTTAATGAAGGTTCATGAGGGCGAATCTCATTTTAGGAGTGATCGGAAGCAACTCTCTCATTTTTTCTAATGAAAAACCTTACAAACTCATGTAAGGTTTTTCCGATTGTTCGCGCGTCCTTGCGGTATTTTTTTTATTTAAAACATTTACATTTGATTAAATTATGGTTATAATTTTCGTATTAAGTGAGTTGAATGTGAAACAGATGATAAATGGGGGTTATACAATGTCAGAATTTAATCAAAATGCCATAGCTTCTTTTAGTTTAAATGGTCATCAGTATGAGTACTATAAATTAAAAACATTAGAAAACAATGAAAAAATAAAAATCGCTAAAATGCCTTACTCGATCCGAGTTCTGCTCGAGTCATTGTTACGTCAAGTGGGAGAAAGCGGCATCAAGGAAGAACATGTTGTCACTTTATCTAACTGGAGTGCAACTGAAACGAACGAGGGCGAAATACCTTTCAAACCTTCCCGCGTTATCCTGCAAGATTTCACAGGAGTGCCGGCAGTCGTTGACTTGGCTTCCTTGAGAAAAACAGTCCATGATTTAGGCGGAGATCCAGCAATCATCAATCCGGAAGTGCCTGTCGATCTGGTCATTGATCACTCCGTACAAGTAGATAACTTCGGATCTCCGCAAGCATTGTTGGCTAACATGCGGATGGAATTCTTACGCAATCAGGAACGTTACCAATTTTTGAGCTGGGCGCAAAAAGCGTTCGACAACTATCGCGCTGTACCGCCTGCTACTGGTATCGTCCACCAAGTCAATATTGAATATTTGGCATCAGTCGTCACAGAAAAAGCAATCGATGAAAACAGAAGCTTAGTTTTCCCTGACACTTTGGTGGGAACGGATTCCCATACGACGATGGCGAATGCGCTTGGCGTATTGGGCTGGGGAGTCGGCGGAATCGAAGCGGAAGCCAGCATGCTTGGCGAGCCTTCCTTCTTCCCTGTTCCTGAAGTCGTAGGTGTGCGCTTCATCAATTCATTGCAGGAAGCAGCTACCGCAACCGACTTGGCATTGAAAGTCACCCAGAAATTGCGTGAAATGAAAGTAGTCGGAAAATTTGTTGAATTCTTCGGTCCTGGATTATCTTCCATGACGTTGGCGGATCGTGCGACTATCGCCAACATGGCGCCTGAATATGGTGCGACCTGCGGCTTCTTCCCGGTTGACGATGAAGTGCTTAACTACTTGACGTTGACAGGCAGAGATGAAAAACATGTTTCTATAGTAGAAGAATACGTTAAGGCAAACGATCTTTACTACCGTGTGGAAGATCCGGAACCGGAATATACCACAGTCGTTGAAATCGACTTGAGCACAATCGAGGCTAATGTTGCAGGACCGAAACGTCCTCAAGACTTGGTGCCGGTATCGAAATTGAAAGAAGATTTCCAAAGATCCTTGGTTGCGCCGAAAGGCAATGCCGGATTTGGATTATCCGAAGATGAAACAGAAAAAGTAGTTTCGCTGATCCTCGATGGAGAAGAAGTGAAGATGAAAACAGGAGACATTGCGATCGCGGCCATCACCAGCTGCACGAACACATCGAATCCATACGTAATGTTGAGCGCCGGATTATTGGCGAAACGAGCTGTAGAGTTGGGACTGAACGTTCCGAAATACGTCAAGACTTCGTTGGCACCCGGATCAAAAGTAGTCACTGCTTATTTGGATAATGCCGGATTACTGCCTTATTTGGAAGAACTGGGCTTCAATACTGTCGGATACGGCTGTACGACCTGCATCGGAAATTCAGGACCGCTTTTGCCTGAAGTGGAAGAAGCAATCAAAAACAACGACTTATTGGTTTCAAGCGCATTGAGCGGAAACCGTAACTTTGAAGGACGGATCCACGCATTGGTCAAAGCCAACTACTTGGCATCGCCGCCATTGGTAGTCGCTTATGCGTTGGCAGGTACGATGAACATCGATCTGAAAACTGAGCCGATCGGTAACGGCAAAGACGGTCAACCTGTCTACTTAGCGGATCTGTGGCCGGAAAGACACGCTGTCGAAGCGATGATCCGTGATTTTGTGACACCTGAGATATTCAAAGAGGAATATCTGCATGTGTTTGATGACAATGCTGAATGGAATGCGATCGAAACGAATGATGACGCTTTGTACCAGTGGGAAGAGGGATCGACTTACATCGCAAATCCGCCATTCTTCGAGAATTTATCGCCTGAACCGAAACCAATCGTATCTTTGAACGGGCTATCGGTATTGGGTAAATTCGGTGACTCGGTTACGACCGATCACATTTCCCCTGCAGGAAGCATCGACATCAGCACACCAGCTGGACAATATCTGTCTTCTAAAGGCGTGGGCGTCCGTGATTTCAACTCATACGGCGCAAGACGCGGAAATCATGAAGTGATGATGCGCGGTACGTTGGCGAATATGCGTATCCGCAATCAACTGGTATCCGGCAAAGACGGCGGCTTCACGATTTACTGGCCGACCGGCGAAGAGATGAGTATCTTTGATGCATCAGAAAAATACCGTCAAAACGGAACCGGATTAGTGATTTTTGCAGGTGACGATTATGGGATGGGTTCATCCCGAGATTGGGCTGCCAAAGGTGTCAAACTACTTGGGGTCGAAGCAGTCATCGCCAAGAGCTATGAAAGAATCCACCGTTCGAATCTTGTGATGATGGGCGTATTGCCTTTGCAATACCAAACAGGCCAAGATGCAGAAAGTTTGGGACTGGACGGATCGGAAAAAATCACGATTGATTTGAACGATAGTGTCGGCATCCATGCAGAAATTCCGGTGACGGCAGTCAAATCGGATGGCCAAGAAATCAAATTCACGACCATTGCCCGTTTTGATTCTGAAGTGGATATGACTTACTACCGTAACGGAGGCATCCTGCCGATGGTGATCCGTAAAAAAATGGGGCTTGCTTATTAAGCAGCAAGCCATCCAATTTGCTGAAGAGAGGTTTTTGAGAGGAGAGAAAAATCATGGAAGTACATAAAGGATTAGCAGACGTTGTCGTATCAGAAACCTCCCTAAGCGCAATTGTTGAGGGACAATTATCCTATTCAGGATATAATATCGACGAATTAGTGGAAAAAGATGCATCGTTTGAGGAAATCATCTTTTTGTTGTGGAATTCAAGAATGCCTAGCCGGGAAGAATTTGCGCAGTTGAAGCAAGATCTTCACACGCATATGGCCTTATCTGAAAGTGTCATTGCTTGCCTGAAAATTCAGTGCCGCCAGAATCTGCACCCGATGAGTGTATTGCGCACGACAGTCTCATTATTGGGCGTATTCGATCCGTATGCGGAAGATATGGACGAACGTTCTGTCTATATACAAGCAATCTCGATACAAGCAAAAATTCCGACGATTGTAGCCGCATTCGCCCGATTACGCAAAGGTTTGGATCCGATCGCGCCACGCGAGGACCTATCGTTCGGAGCCAATTTCCTGTATATGTTGACAGGAGAAGAGGCGAATCCGGATTTGGTCAGAGCGTATAATCATTGTTTGGTACTCCATGCCGATCACGATCTTAACGCATCAACCTTCACCGCACGCGTTGCAGCTTCTACGCTGACTGATGTCTATTCTTGTATCACAGGTGCTATCGGAGCTCTGAAGGGCCCCTTGCACGGTGGCGCAAATGAGCGCGTATTCGATATGCTCTCCGAAATTGCTGAATCAGACACAAGAGATGTTCCAGGCTACTTGAAATCAAAATTGGACAATAAAGAAAAAATCATGGGATTCGGTCACCGTGTCTACAAAACGGAAGATCCCCGCAAGAAACATTTGAAACGCATGGCTAAGGAATTGACCCAGGAATTCGGAAAAGAAGATTTATATGATCTTTCCTGCGAAGTAGAGGACTATCTATTGAAGGAAAAAGGCTTGATTCCGAATGTGGATTTCTACTCTGCAACTGTTTATCACTGCTTCGGGATCGAACATGACCTCTTCACGTTATTGTTTTCAATGAGCCGTGTTTCCGGGTGGTTAGGGCATGTTTTTGAGCAAAAGCGTGAAGCTACCTTGATCCGTCCGCGTTCAAAATACGTGGGAGCCGTTAACCTGACTTACATCCCTTTGTCCGAAAAAGAAACTATTGGAGGTACTGCACAATGACAGTTGGCGAAAAAATTGTTATGAACGAAACAGGTTTGCACACACCAGATTTCCCGATCATCCCTTTCATCGAAGGGGATGGCATCGGCCCAGAAATTTGGCAAGCATCCAAAAAAGTATTTGAAGCCGCAGTTGAAAAAGCCTACGGCGATTCCCGTAAAATCGTCTGGAAAGAAGTGCTTGCAGGAGGGAAGGCTTTTGATTTGACTGGTTCCTGGTTACCTGACGAGACCATGGACGTCATCCGTGAGCATTTAGTGGCCATCAAAGGGCCACTGACGACACCAATCGGCGGAGGCATCCGTTCCTTGAATGTCGCTTTGCGCCAGACATTGGACTTGTTCGTCTGCCTTCGCCCTGTCCGTTATTTCGAAGGCGTGCCGACACCACTGAAAGAACCTGAAAAAACCGATATGGTCATCTTCCGCGAAAATACCGAAGATTGCTACGCAGGGATCGAGTTCGAAGCGCAAAGCGAAGAGGCGAAACGAATCATCGAGATTCTGCAGACCCAATTCGGCGTAGACAAAATCCGCTTCCCTGAGACATCAGCAATCGGCGTCAAGCCGGTTTCGATCGAAGGATCGGAACGCTTGATTCGCAGCGCCATCCAGTATGCATTGGCAAATGGACGCACTTCCGTGACGTTGGTCCATAAAGGCAACATCATGAAATTCACAGAGGGCGGCTTCAAAAAATGGGGCTATGCTTTAGCCGAACGGGAATTTGGCGACAAAGTCTTCACTTGGGCCCAATACGATGCCGTAAAAGCTGCAGACGGCAGAGCGGCAGCGGATAAAGCTTATGAAGAAGCTGTTGCGGCAGGCAAGTTGATCATCAAGGACCGGATCGCTGACATCTTCCTGCAGGAGATTTTGATGAACCCTGAGAACTATGACGTCATCGCCACATTGAACCTGAACGGCGACTATATTTCTGATGCGTTAGCTGCCCAAGTGGGCGGAATCGGGATTGCGCCGGGGGCTAACATCAATGAGGACACTGGGCATGCCATTTTCGAAGCAACACACGGTACAGCACCGGAATACGCCGGTTTGGATGAATTGAACCCTTCGTCGGTGTTGTTGTCTGGCGCCATGATGTTTGATTACCTCGGCTGGAACGAAGTCAGTGCCTTGATTACCCGTGGTATCGAAAAGACGATTGCCAACAAAACGGTAACACGCGATTTCTATTATCTGATGAAGGACGAAGCTGCCCAAAAAGTCAGCTGCTCTGGATTTGCGGAACTGGTCATCAAAAACATGTAGGACCCAATAAAAAAAAGAGGCATAATCATTCTGGATTATGTCTCTTTTTGCGGATAAATCCATAAAGAAGGCAGGGCCCTGAATCCGTGCTGGCCAGGGGCATCCAAGGCGGAGTGTCATCCGAAAGAAAAACTTTTTCAAGAAAGCCGTTACATTGAACTTTTTTCTTTCCAAATGGTTCAGGAGGTGATAGACTGGACAAGTTGATAGTTGTCTTCATGAGTTTTCAGCGGGTTTTCACCTATTCCGCAAACGAAAACTGATGGGAAGTTCAAATTCAGAATTGTGATCGACTATATAATGGCAGTAGCAGTTGGCATATCAAACAGCAGTGAAAAACAAGTAAAATTTTGGAGGAAAACAACAAATGGAATTTAGAAAAGATATTCGTAATGTTGCAATCATCGCCCACGTTGACCATGGTAAAACAACATTAGTAGATGAATTGTTGAAACAATCGGATACATTGAACGCTAGAACTGAGCTTATGGAACGTGCAATGGACTCCAACGATCTTGAAAAAGAACGCGGAATCACGATCTTGGCGAAAAATACAGCTGTACAATACAAAGGTACGCGCATCAACATCATGGATACACCAGGCCACGCGGATTTCGGTGGAGAAGTTGAACGTATCATGCGTATGGTTGATGGTGTAGTGCTTGTTGTCGATGCTTACGAAGGTACGATGCCGCAAACGCGTTTCGTATTGAAAAAAGCTTTGGAGCAAAAACTGATTCCTATCGTCGTAGTAAACAAAATCGACAAACCGACTGCCAGACCAGCTGAAGTTGTTGATGAAGTTCTGGAATTATTCATCGAATTGGGCGCTGATGACGAACAATTGGAATTCCCGGTTGTCTATGCTTCTGCAATGCATGGTACTTCAAGCATGTCAGATGATCCAACTGAACAAGAAGATACAATGGATAACGTTTTTGATGCAATCATCGAACACATTCCAGCTCCAATCGACAACTCTGCTGAACCATTGCAATTCCAAGTAGCTTTACTTGACTACAGTGACTTTGTTGGCCGTATCGGTATCGGACGCGTATTCCGTGGCACAATCAAAGTTGGGGACCAAGTATCCTTACTTAAATTGGATGGCACATCCAAGAATTTCCGTGTATCAAAACTGTTCGGCTACTTTGGTTTGGACCGTATCGAAATCGAAGAAGCAAAAGCGGGCGATTTGATTGCCATTTCCGGTATGGAAGATATCTTTGTTGGTGAAACAGTGACTCCAGTTGATCACCGTGAAGCTTTGCCGGTTCTGCATATCGACGAGCCTACATTGCAAATGACTTTCCTAACAAACAACTCTCCTTTCGCAGGACGTGAAGGTAAATGGGTCACTTCCCGTAAAATCGAAGAGCGTTTGATGAAACAATTGCACACTGACGTATCTTTGCGTGTTGATCCTACCGACTCTCCTGATGCTTGGATCGTTTCCGGACGTGGCGAATTGCATTTGTCCATCCTGATCGAAAACATGCGTCGCGAAGGCTACGAATTGCAAGTATCCCGTCCAGAAGTTATCATCAGAGAAGTTGATGGCGTAAGATGCGAGCCGTTTGAACGTGTTCAGATCGACACCCCTGAAGAATATATGGGTTCCGTAATCGAAACGATCAGCCAACGCAAAGCTGAAATGCAAGATATGCAAAACAGCGGCAATGGTCAAGTCCGTATCATCTTCCTTGTTCCATCACGTGGACTGATCGGTTACTCTACTGAATTCTTATCCATCACACGCGGTTATGGCATCATGGCTCATACGTTCGAAGCGTACTTGCCAGAATTGCCAGGCAAAATCGGCGGACGCAGCAAAGGCGCGCTTGTCTCTACTGAAACAGGCAAAACAACAACTTACGGCATCATGGGCGTAGAGGACCGTGGAACGATCTTCATCGAACCTGGTGTGGAAATCTACGAAGGTATGATTGTCGGCGAAAATGCCCGCGACACCGACATCGCTGTTAACATCACAAGAGCGAAACAAATGACGAATATCCGTTCTGCAAATAAAGATTCTACAAACGTAATCAAACGTCCACGCACATTGACGTTGGAAGAATCGCTTGAATTTATGGGAGAAGATGAATATTGCGAAGTGACGCCTGAAAGTGTACGTCTGCGTAAACAAATCTTAGACAAAAATGAGCGCGAAAAATCTGCTAAACGCAAGAAAAAAGCAGAATAATCCGAAAGCAAGTTCTGGAAAAGGGTCCTTGGCAATCATTGCCTCGGGCCTTTTTCTCTTCATTACTCTGGAATCCGCTGGGGGATGAATGGCGGTAGGCGTCGGCCTCTTTGTTTGGTATAATGGACTGGAAAGACCATACAATTTTTGTATCAACCGCAAGGAATGCGGAGTAATTCAAGATAGAATGAAGTAACTTTTGAGGGGAGGAATTAAAATGGATAGCATCAACAAAACGACTGCTTTGGAAATCTTGATGCAGGATGCTGAAAAGATCTACAAATTAATCAATAGCCAAAAAGAACACCTCTGCTTTGCGAACTGTCCAGCCTTTGAGGATGTGGTGGATACGCAAATGTACGGATTCTCCCGTGAAGTCGAGTATGCTGTGAAATTGGGAATCATCTCGAAAGAAGAGGGACACAAGATATTGAGTGATTTGGAGGCTTCCTTGAACGCCATGTACACGAACTATTTTGATCAATCGAAAAACGATTCCGCCGACAAAGGGGTTTAGTTGTCTATATGATTAAAAATGCAATCAAGAAAAAGTTCTCCTATATGGATTGGCGTCTTCTGATCCCATACATCATCCTGTCGGGTTTCGGGATACTGATGGTCTACAGTTCCAGCAGTTACCGCGCCATGACGGATTACAATAATTCGGAACACTTCTTTTACAGGCAAATGTTATTCGCCGTCCTGGGTCTGTTCGGTGCGCTGTTCGTTTCATTTCTCTCAAAACGTCTGTTCAAAAATGAAAAGCTGCTGATGTTGGTTTTGTATATTCTTTTCGGTATCTTGGCTTACCTTTTGCTTTGGCCGGGTACGGCAACGAAAGGGGCGCGCGGCTGGATCTACTTTGGAACAATCGGATTCCAACCCGCCGAGTTCATGAAATTGAACCTGATCCTTTACTTGTCCTGGTTCATTTCCAAACACCAGTCCCGCATCAATGATGTTTTTTACGATACGATGAAGAAACCGCTCCTGATTACGGCTGCAGCAGTGATAATGGTCTTCTTGCAGCCCGATCTCGGCGGGGCTGCCATCATTGCTTTCATCTGCCTTGTGCTGTTCCTTCACAGTGGAGTCAAGGTCAAATATGGGGTAATGGTTTTTGGTGCAATCGGAGCGATCTATGGTCTGATCATCGTCGTGGTGAAAACATTCGGAAGCAGCATCCCATTCTTCCAGTCTTATCAGATGGAAAGAATCACATCGTTCATCGATCCGTTTGCTGACATACAGGATTCCGGGTACCAAGTGGTGAATTCGTACTACGCTTTAAGCAGGGGCGGCCTTTTCGGTGTAGGCATCGGTGAAAGCATCCAGAAGTCTGGTTATCTGCCGGAACCCCACACCGATTTCATCTTGTCCATCGTTGGGGAAGAATTGGGTCTGATGGGGGTTGCATTCGTTTTGGTGCTGTTTTTCTATATGGTCTATCGTATTTTTAAGGATGCGATCAAAATCAAAGATCCGTTTGCCCAACTGGTCTGTATCGGAATCGGCACTATGTTCCTGGTTCAGGGAGTCATCAATGTTGGGGGTGCGACCGGAATGATGCCATTGACCGGAGTCACCTTTCCGTTCGTCAGCTACGGAGGATCCAGTTTGTTGGTATCCGCCGTTTCCATCGGACTGGTCAACAATATGTACATCAACGATCAGATTTCCAAACAACCAAAATAAGCAGGAAAAAGAGCCGGGAATCCGGCTCTTTTTTTGAATGGGTACCTCGATTCCGCAACCAGCGGATGCCTCGGAGCATCAGCTGCCGGAAAGCTTTTCGTATCGAACAAAAATAGAGTATAATAGGATTTATCGTGGTATTCTATGCCATCTTACGTTCAGAAATCACAAGGAGGGATAGGGATGAAATTTTCCATCAAAGTATTATCACTTTTCATTTTGTTCACTTTCATAGCCTATGCGCTCCCTCTCTATGTGGACAATGGGGAACGAACCACGCCGCCTGCAAGCATCGTGAGGAACGAGCAAGCATCCATTGATGAAAATGAAGGGTATCCTTTGCCGGTTACGGGCTATGAATCCTATATCGGTCAGCCCATTGCCGCCTACACGGCTAGGCACGGGGAGCCGATTCGCGTCGGCAAAGCCTACGGAGACAGTGAGTGGTGGGTATTCGGGACAAATGCTGCGGACTATATCCAAATAGGCGTCAAGGATGATATCATCCTTTCCCTGTATATTTTGGGGAACAAAATCGAAACGGGCATGTACACAATCGGCATGACGCAGGAGAATGTACTCGATGAGGGTTACCTGGCACGTAATTTCCAGCTTACGGTCGGCGATACGCCGTATGAACTGGCATTGTCCAAAAAACAACAAAAATTGACGCCGTTGATTCAGTTCGAGAATGACAGCTTTGTGATTTTGCTGTTTGATGACGTGACAGAAACGGTTTATGGGATGTACTTCCTTTCGAATGAGGCGCTGCTGGATTTGGAATATTATTCCGTCGTCTCAGACGAATCCTATGAAGTCGGACGTGCCGACTGGGAACGAAGCGTCGCTGCGGATGAGGAAAATGTTCTGCAAATCAAAAGCATGTTGGGCGTACTGCGGGAACGCAGGGGTTTGGCGATGTTCCAGGAATCCGAAGAGTTGCTTTCGGCTGCGGGCGAACTTATGCCGAGTGAGGCAGGAGTCAACGATTTTACGGCAGCCTTCACTTTATCGGATCAGCGCATCGCGAAGAAATTAGCGGAAGTTTCCCCGGATACGCGGACGGCCTTTGTTTTTGATGACGAAGGCTACAGTGTTCCTGCGCTTTTCCTGAAGTTGCTGCAAGTGGATAACGTGATCTTTGCTGACTATCTGACGCACTACGCCGTCGCGGCCAACGAGCATTACCAATTGATCCTTTTGAGCGAACAGCCGATAGGTCCATAAAAAACGGTTGAGTCGCCCGTCGTTTCAAGCTATACTACAAAGTAGACATCATCAACACACGAGGCAGGGGAATAAGATGATCATCAATGAAGCGTACTTTGCGTTGGAAGACCAAACATTCCGGCTTGTGGAAGCAATCTGCAGCGGAGAAACTATGTCATCTTATAAGGAAGCAAAGCTCCTTCTGGCAAAAAATGAAGAAGCCAACGCTAAGATAAGGGCATTCAATGAAGCGAAAGAGGCATACGAGCGGGTCGAGGCCTACCCTGATTTTGCACCGGATTATGCGGAAATCAAACAACGCGTTTACCAGGCGAAGCGGATCATGGACTTGGATGAATCCGTCTATCGCTTTCGGACAGCGGAACGTGAATTACAAGTGCTTTTGGACAAGGTTTCCGAGCGCTTGGCGCATGCCATTTCACCGAATATATTGGTTTCTGCAGGGGACCCATTTTTTCAATCAGGGGATTCAAACATGCCTGCAGCTTGTCAGATACATATTTCCAGTAGGGGGTAAACATATGAGCTTAGAAGTGACCAAAAGGCAGGGCATCGTCGTCTGGGTCTATACCTTGAGACAGATCAAAAATTTGAAGAGATACGGTTATATTCATTATGTTTCCAACAGAATGAAGTATGTCTTATTGTACGTCGACCAAGAAGAGGCACAGGCTACGGCAGAAAAATTGAACAGTCTGCATTTTGTCAGGAAAGTGGAATTGTCGCATCGTCCTGAAATCGACATGACCCTGAAGAATGCTCTTCCTGACAGGAAAGATCGCAGTAATCCTGAATCGGAATACAACGTGTCCGCTTTTGAAACGAAGACTTATTCTTTTTAGAATACATTCTGAAATAAAAAAATTTATTTGTAGGTGAGGACAGATGCGAGTTATCGCAGGAGAATACAAAGGGCGCAGATTGACAAGCGTTCCTGGCAGCAATACACGACCAACAACGGATAAAGTCAAGGAGTCCTTGTTCAATATCATCGGTCCGTTCTTTGATGGCGGAATCAGTCTGGATATGTTTGCAGGCAGCGGCGGCTTATCGATCGAAGCGGTTTCCCGCGGGATCGACAGAGCGGTGTTGTTCGAAAAAAACCGAAAAGCGCTTGATACGATCAAGGAAAACATCGCGGTCACGAAGGAAGCGGAGAAATTCACTATTTATGCAGGGGATGCGCGAAAAAATCTGCGCGTCTTCGCCTCGGAAAATCCGAACACGCAATTTTCTTTGGTCTTTCTTGATCCGCCTTATGCTGAAGAAAAGACAGTGGCTGACATCACTGAAATGATTGCCTTACAGCTGGTCAACGAGGAAACCGTATTTGTCTGTGAAATGGCAAAGGAGAACACGTTGCCTGAACAGATCGGCCCATACGGAAAATGGAAGCGTGCCGTTTATGGGACTATCGCTATCGAAATGTTCGACTACTATCAGGAAGGTTGATTCCATGAAAAAAACAGCGCTATTTGCGGGGAGTTTTGACCCTTTGACGAACGGGCATATCGATACGATTTCTCGTGCCGCTATTGTTTTCGACGAAATCGTTGTTGCAGTGTCGACCAACACATCCAAGCAATCTTTATTTGACGGTGACCAGAGAATTCAGTTGGTTGCCGAAGCTTTACGTGACTTTCCACAGATCCGTGTCATCCGACATACCGGTGGGCTTACGATCGAAATGGCAAGGGATGTTGGTGCCTGCGCGCTTTTGCGCGGGGTCCGAAACGTAAAGGACTTCGAGTATGAACACAGCATTGCCTCGATGAACAAGCTGCAGGCCCCGGATCTGGAGACGGTGATCCTGTTGTCTTCGGAAAACTATCGTTATCTCAGTTCCAGTCTGATCAAGGAAGTCGCGATGTTCGGCGGGGATGTATCCACCTTGGTGCCGGCCAACATCAACGCCGCTATCGTTCAGAAATTCAAGGACAGCGCGTTGAAGGGTAAAAAAATATCGGAATGAATCGAGCATTTGCATAAGGTTGGGAGAGGGGCCATTGGTTCTTTTCCCGACCTTTTTATTTTATTGATTTTGATGACCAGGTGGATATTTTTTTGGACAGCTGAATGTTTCTGTGCCTTTTCGCGTATGTTGTCAATGGATGCGAAAGGAGGGCTAGATTGGATGCTATTCGGGAATGGCTTGATTGCCATAAACAGGAAGTGATCAGATTTGCTGTTTTGTTTATGTTTCTCGCCGTATGTTTCTTTGGCTTGGGCAGATTGATATACGGCAATACGGCAGAAACCGGCACAGGGGAGCTGCAGTTGGATGAAACCTATCTGGCGGCAAGCTCTGCTGAGTCAAATCAGTCGCCAGAGCAGCCGGAAGAGTCGGAGCCGGTCCAGGAAATCATCATCGTCGACATCAAAGGTGCCGTAAAAAATCCGGGTGTATACAAAGCTGAGGCTGATATGCGCGTCATTGACGTAATTGATTTGGCGGGTGGTTTGAGTGAAGCGGCTGATGCCGACACAGTGAATCTGTCCCAGCGCGTGACGGATCAGATGGTGATCTATATCCCTGCAATCGGGGAAGAAGCGGAGCGGCCGATTGCGGCGGTGCCGGAAAATCCGCTGGCCGAACAAGAGAACGGAAATGGGGTGTCTGGGACCGAAAAAGTGGATATCAATACGGCAGATGCGGTATTGCTGCAGACATTGAATGGCATTGGTGAAAAAAAAGCTGCGCTCATCATCGCGTACCGCGAGGAGAACGGCTCTTTCCAGACGATCGAGGAAATAATGGAAGTTTCAGGAATCAGTGAAAAAACCTTCGAGGGGTTTGAAAATCTAATCACGGTCGGAGCAAAATAAAATTGAATCAAGGGAGCGGCTCTTGTATACTTAATTTTATATATGGATGGAGGTTACTGCATGGAAAGAATTCCTTGGAATCAATATTTTATGGCACAAAGCGTGCTGCTCTCGCTGAGGAGCACTTGCAAACGCTTGGAGGTTGGTGCCACAATCGTCAGAGACAAACGCATCATAGCCGGAGGATACAACGGAAGTGTTTCCGGCGATGTCCACTGCATCGATGAGGGCTGCTATGTTGTGAATGGGCACTGTGTCCGCACCATCCATGCGGAAATGAATGCGATCCTGCAGTGCGCCAAATTCGGCGCCCAGACCCAGGATGCGGAAATATATGTGACGCATTTTCCTTGCCTGCAATGCACGAAAATGATTTTGCAGGCCGGAATCAAGAAAATCTACTATTTGGAAGACTATCATAATGACTCCTACGCTGTCCATCTTTTGGATGCAATGGACATTCCGTATGAACAAGTCCCTCTCGATCCGGATTATTTTTCTCAATTACTGAAACGAAAAGAACAATCAGATGATGGCTCTGCTGCTTGTTGCGGTCATCATGACGACTGACCATTAAAGGCTATCTGCTTTTGCCTGCCTTGCTCGTCTTCCCGATAACCATTATTGGGTTTGACGGAACCAACGTTTTTGCATGGATACTGCTAGTTGCCATTTTTGCGCGCCTTTTCTTTATGCGAGCCAAGGTTTTGAACATCATTGCTGCCGCGGTAGTGACCGCAAGTTTTTTTAGCTTGCTGGTCCACCATTGGTCAAGTGCATCTGCGTTCTCTGCTCAGGAAGCAGAATCGATCAGAACAGCTACGCTGCAGTTGAATCCGAACGACATACGGATCAACGGCGATTTGTTGACAGGGGAAGCCCTGCTGCAATCGGAAGGCAAGGAAGAAACAGTTTATTTCTATTACACGATCGAAACTGAAGAAGAGAAGGTCAACTGGGAACAACAGCGATTTCCCCAGCGGGTCTTTGCCACAGTCCAGCTGGAGGAGCCGGAAGCTGAGCGGAATCTGTACCAATTTGATTTTGAAGATTATCTGAATGCGAAAAGCATCCATTGGGTCGTCACGATCGAAGCGCTGCAGCTCCGGAGCGAGGGTCGTTCTTTCTGGTCCTGGCCCAGCTACATCAGGAGATCCATCATTTTGATGTTGGAAAAGTTGCCTGCTGTCCAGACGACCGACTACATTCAAACCATGTTATTCAATCAGTCGCATGCTATCGCGGGGGATACTTTGGATGCCTATCGTGGGATCGGTTTATTGCATCTTTTTTCCATCTCCGGAATGCATATCCAGCTGTTGCTGTCCCAGATGCGCTTTATCCTGCTGCGGATGAAAGTCAGCCATGAGACCACGGATAAGCTGTTGGTTGTGTGTTTGATCGCTTATGGTGTGTTGACTGGGTGGGGAATTGGTGTCTTCCGGGCTATCTGTACGCATTTTATCCTTTTGATGGGGAAAATCACCGGCCATCGGGTTGAAGCGAAAGATGCCTTCGCGCTTACGGTGATGATCGCTGTTTTTTACAATCCGCTACTGATCTATTCAGCAAGTTTCCAATTGAGCTATCTTTTGGCGGGGGTATTGTATTTTGTTGCTCCAGTCAGTGCGGAATGGAGAATGAATGGGTTATTGAAGGATATCTGCTTGACGGCCCTGATGACATTGGCATCCTTTCCTGTCGTCGCCTATCATTTTTTTGAAGTCTCGTGGCTCGGGATCTTTGTGAATGTGATCTTTTCGTTCTTTTTTTCTTGGTTGCTTTTTCCGCTGTTTTGGTTGTTGTTCTTTGCAGTACTTTTTTTTCCGGAAACCCCGTTGCTGGGTTTGCTTTGCGCCGTGTCCGATAAGTTGCTCACCTTGCTGGAAAACTTCGCTGGAGCAGCCGCGGATTTGGATTTTGCGTCATTGGTTACAGGAAGACCGCCCGCCTTTTATTTTGCGCTGGTCTGGATCGCCTTGATTCTGATCTTGCTGAGTGTTGAAAAGAAACAAAGGGATATCCGGGTGCTCTGTTTCCTGATGGCTGCTGTCGGTTTGTTTTCCTTCGCCCATCAGCTCGAGCCTTCCGGGAAAGTCGTCATGCTTGATGTGGGGCAGGGGGATGCCATTCTGATCATAACGCGCTTTCATCGTCGGGCCGTGCTGATAGACACGGGAGGAATGCTGACTTTTGAAAAAGAAGGCTGGCAAGTCCGGGAAACAGCGACTACAGCCGGAGAAAAGCTTGTGTCGATCATAAAAGCCGAAGGAGTGAAAAAATTGGACAGGGTCTTTCTGACGCATGCCGATCAGGATCATGTCGGTTCGTTGCGGGAACTCGCCGAAGGTTTGCCGATCGATGCGGTTTATTTCCCAAAAGGAGCGGAAGGGAATGCGGCGTTCGCCGCAGTGCTCCTTGAACTGCAAAGTCAACACCAAGTGGGTCTATTCCCTTTATTGGGCAAGGTTGATCTAGAGATTGATGCTGATTATGTTTTTCATATTCTGGCACCTTTAGCGCCGGGCGAAGGCGGAAATGAGGATTCATTGGTCATCCAAACAAGCATAGGCGGTTTGGATTGGCTGTTCACGGGCGATCTTGGAGAAGAAGGGGAAGATTTGCTGATGCGTACTTATCCTGATTTGAAGACCGATATCCTGAAAATAGGCCACCACGGGAGCGCAACATCCAGTTCGGAAAGCTTCTTGGATCATGTCCAACCTGAATTGGCCTTGATATCCGCTGGGAAACAGAACCGGTATGGTCATCCGGATGCGGAAATACTGGAACGGCTGGAATTGCGGAATGTACCTATATTTCGTACGGATCTACAGGGCGCTGTCCATTTCCTGTACGGTTCAGGGGAAACAGAATGGCGAACCATTTTGGAGAACAAAAAATAAAAATGATGAATGGTGGTCCAAACGTGAATTATACAACGGAGATGTCCAAAATAAAAAAAGGTCAGCTTCAACCGGTCTATTTATTTTTGGGCAAAGAAGATTTTTTTATAGAAGAAGCGAAGCAGCTGTTGCTGCGCACGGTGGTTGACGAAGCCGACAAGGATTTGAATGTCGGCATATTCAATATGGATGGGACGTTGTTGGATCGGGCTCTTGAAGATGCGGAGTCGCTGCCTTTTTTTGGGGAAAGGCGTTTGGTCATCATCGAAAACCCGCTATTTTTGACGGCCGAAAAGCCTAAAAATGGGCTGGAGCATGATCTTGGTTGGCTGGAGGGTTATCTGGAGAACCCGTCGCCCTCAACAATTCTGGCTATTTTTGCGCCTTACGAAAAATTGGACAGCAGAAAAAAAATATCGAAACTCCTGGCTAAGAAGGCCGTCACTGTGGATGTTTCTCCTTTAGCGGAAAAAGAAGCCCGCAAATTTTTGGGGGATATGATAAAAAATGAAGGCTATCAGATGGACCGCGACGCACTAGAGCTATTTTACGAGCGGATCGAAAATCAACTGTCGCGGGGAATGAGGGAGCTGCCTAAGCTGTTTCTCGCCGGATCTGAAGACAAGAAACTCACGACACAGATGGTGATCGACTTGATTCCGCGAAATTTGGAACAAAATATTTTTGAATTGGTGACGCAGGTTCTGAACAAGAACACGTATCTGGCCATCCAAATTTATCGGGATCTGTTGCTCCAAAAAGAGGAACCGATCAAAATAAACGCTATCCTTTTAGGGCAATTCCGGCTGTTGCTGCAAGTGAAGCTGCTCTCAAAAAATGGGTATCAACAAACCGACATCACCAAAGTATTGAAGATCCATCCTTATCGTGTGAAACTTGCTTTCCAACAAGTGAGGAACCTTTCCGAAAAGGTCTTGGCTGATGCTTTTCAGGGATTGGTCGAGACGGAATACAACATGAAGACAGGTCAAGGGCTGAAGGAAATACAATTTGAGTTGTTTCTGATCCGTTACGCAAACGCAATGCCCAAACAATAAAATCAAAGGAGAAAAGCGGAACGGGTTCGGTCAGCCCTGAAAGAAATTTAGGAAATCGTGCCGACTGAGCATCGTAGAGCGCAATAGGTACGATTTATCTAATTTCAGAAGGGCTAACCCGTGAAGCTGGACATCATTTTGTATGCGTGAAATAAGTTGCAAATCAGTTTAACACCTACGGTGATACGCTTCTTAGTTTGATAAGTTATACAAATTACTTTACATACGAAAAAGGCCGAAGACGGACCAGTTGGACTGGTCTGTCTTCGGCCTTACGTTTTGAAGTCTCTTAAATCAAAAAAATTATTTTGCTAATTTTTTAGTTAAACGAGAAATGTCGCGAGACGCTTTGTTTTGATGAATTAAGTTTTTAGAAGCTGCTGAATCGATAGATTTAACTGCTGCCTTCAATAATTCTTCGCTATTTTCAGCGCCTTCTGCTACTGCAGCTTCAAATTTCTTGATAGTTGAACGCATAGCACTCTTTTGAGCGTTGTTTTGTAGGTTAGCTTTTTCGCTAGTGCGAACACGTTTGATTGCTGAATCGATATTTGGCATTGGGTTCACCCCTCTTTCCTTATTTCTATAACTATTAGGCTGTTTTGCCAACATGCCATATTATACATAATTTTTGAGGGTTGTGCAATAAAAAATGCAAGAGATTCCCTTTTTAATCCCAACGACCCTGAATTTCGAGTCACATATTTTAAAATTCTTGGGTAAAAATCACGCCAGGGATGCCAAAATCTCCAAAGTGTACGAAAGTATGTTTGGGTGGTAAAATAGTTGTAACAGTAAGTGAAGAGGTGAATTGTCCATATGAAAGATCATTTTGAATTAGTTTCCCCGTACCAGCCCAGCGGTGATCAGCCGGAAGCCATCAAAGAGCTCGTCGATGGGTTGAATCTGGGCAGACGGGCGCAAACATTGTTGGGCGCGACTGGGACCGGTAAGACTTTTACGGTAGCGAACGTCATCCAGGCAGTAAACAAGCCGACGCTCGTCATTGCACACAACAAAACGTTGGCTGGGCAATTGTATGGCGAGTTGAAGGAATTTTTCCCGAACAACGCCGTCGAATATTTTGTGAGTTACTATGATTATTATCAACCCGAAGCGTATGTTCCCTCCAGCGACACTTATATAGAGAAAGAATCCAGCGTAAACGATGAAATCGACAAACTGCGTCATTCCGCAACCAGTTCCTTGCTGGAAAGGCGTGACGTTATTGTTGTGGCTTCCGTATCCTGCATCTATGGTCTGGTGAATCCCTTGGACTATAAAGAGCATACCTTATCGTTGCGGCAAGGGATGGAGATGGAACGGAATGAACTACTGCGCAGGCTGGTGGAAATGCAGTTTGAACGCAATGATATCGATTTTCGGCGTGGCTCGTTCCGTGTGCGCGGAGATGTGGTCGAAATTTTTCTGGCATCACGCGATAACGAGGCCATCCGTGTCGAATTTTTTGGGGATGAGATCGATCGGATCCGGGAAGTCGATGTGCTGACCGGAGAAATCAAGAACGACGTCGAACATTTTCCTATTTTCCCGGCCACTCACTTCGTGGCAAATGAAGAAAAGACCTTGCATGCAGTCGACATGATCCGGGCAGAACTGAAGGATCGCCTGAAGGTGCTGCGTGAAGAAAACAAACTGCTGGAGGCCCAACGCTTGGAACAGCGCACCAACTATGACATGGAAATGTTGATGGAAATGGGCTACTGCAACGGAATCGAAAACTATTCCAGACATATGGATGGACGCGCTCCTGGAGAGCCGCCATACACACTCCTTGATTTTTTTCCGGATGATTATTTGACAGTCATCGACGAGTCGCACATCACGATGTCGCAAATACGCGGCATGTACAACGGGGACCGTTCTCGGAAAGAACAGCTGGTGGCGTATGGCTTCCGTCTGCCGAGCACCTTGGATAATCGCCCGTTGATGTTGAAGGAATTCGAGGAACGGGTCAACCAGATTCTTTATATTTCAGCGACACCGGGCCCTTACGAATATGAACAAAGCCCTTATGTTGCCCAACAGATCATCCGTCCGACCGGCTTGTTGGATCCGATTGTGGAAGTTCGCCCGATCAAAGGCCAGATTGATGATCTGATCAGTGAAATCAATTTGCGTGTCGAACGCAATGAACGGGTATTCATCACTACATTGACGAAGAAGATGTCGGAAGACTTGACGGATTATCTGAAGGAAGTCGGCATCAAAGTCAATTATCTGCACAGCGAAATCAAAACGATGGAGCGGGCGGAAATCATCCGCAATCTTCGATTGGGAGAATTTGATGTATTGATCGGCATCAATCTATTGCGGGAAGGGTTGGATGTTCCCGAGGTTTCGCTTGTCGCCATCTTGGATGCCGACAAAGAAGGCTTCCTGCGGAGCGAGCGCTCGCTTGTCCAGACGATCGGAAGAGCAGCCCGCAATGAGAACGGGAAAGTCATCATGTATGCGGACCGCATAACGGATTCCATGGAGCGGGCCATATTTGAAACGAACAGGCGCCGTGCGACGCAGGAAGCCTACAACATTAAGCATGGCATCACACCGACTACAATCATCAAAGAAGTCCGTGACCGCATCAGCATCTCGCATACACCTGAAGATACAGACGGGGACGTCAGCATTTTGAGCGTCTATAAGGCGATGACGATGGAACAACGCCGCGAAGCGCTCGATCAACTGGATAGGGAAATGAGGGAAGCCGCCAAAGCCCTCAATTTCGAAAAAGCGGCAGAAATCCGTGACATGGTATTGGAGCTGAAAGCCGAATACAAAGGTTTATAAAAAAGTGATTTTTACTTGCAATCGGTAAGGAATTAGGATAAACTGTTCCATGTATTATATATACGACCTTCAACTTGGTTAAACGAATCACCAACGTTTTACTCAGTTAAAGGTAACTTTATGAAAGAGGTGAAAAAAATGGCAATTTCAAAAGAACTTAAAAATGAAATCATCAAAGAATACGCTATTCACGAAGGAGATACTGGATCCCCTGAAGTGCAAATCGCAGTTCTTACGTATGAAATCAACCACTTGAACGAGCACGCACGCGTTCACAAAAAAGACCACCATTCTTACCGTGGTTTAATGAAAAAAGTTGGACACCGTCGTAACTTGTTGGCTTACTTGCGTAACAAAGACGTTCCCCGCTACCGTGAACTAATCCAAAAATTAGGCTTACGTCGTTAATTTCGTGGCTAAGATATATTAAGCGAGATTCCACTGTGAATCTCGCTTATTTTTTGGGATTTTTTGGACAATGAGTGCAAAAATGCTGGGCAATCAGCTATAATGGAATGAGGCTCCCGCTCTACAGACCGCTACTATACAAATGTGAGCTTATAGTCATCAGTAGGTTGACATTTGTTTAGTAGTTGGTAGATGGGAAGCATCGCAAAAGGAGAATGATAACATGTCAGAAAAAAAAGTGTTCCAAATGGACTGGGCAGGTCGTTTGCTGCAAGTCGAAATCGGCCAATTGGCTAAGCAAGCCAACGGTGCGGTATTGGTGAGATACGGAGATACCGTTGTGTTGACGGCTGCTGTAGGTTCAAGAGAACCAAAAGATACCGATTTCTTCCCATTGACTGTGAACTATGAAGAAAAAATGTATTCAGTCGGTAAAATACCTGGAGGATTCATCAAGCGTGAAGGCCGCCCAAGTGAAAACGCAACGTTGACGGCTCGTTTGATCGACCGTCCGATCCGCCCGATGTTCCCTGAAGGATTCCGCAACGAAGTACAGATCACAAACGTTGTCATGTCCGTTGAACAGGATTGCGCACCTGAAATGGCTGCAATGTTCGGTTCCTCTTTGGCTTTGGCGATTTCCGACATTCCGTTCTATGGACCGATCGCTGGTGTCAATGTTGGCCGCGTGGATGGCGAATATGTTTTGAATCCAACCGCTCCACAGAATGAAGCATCCGATATCGAATTGACCGTTGCCGGTTCGAAAATTGCCATCAACATGGTTGAGAGCAGTGCTGCAATGGTTAATGAAGAAGATATGCTTGGGGCATTGATGTTCGGCCACAAAGCGATCCAGGAATTATGCGATTTCCAAGATAAAATCGTAGCCGAAATCGGCAAGGAAAAAATGACAGTCAAACTTTTATCTTTGAATCCTGAACTTGTAGCTGAAGTTACCGCTGCTTATGGCGAAAAAATGACGGCAGCCATCATGACAGAAGAGAAATTGGCTCGTGAAGCTGCTATTGAAGATGTGAAAGCAGAAGCAATCGTGTTCTTCAACGAAAAGTATCTGGATGACGCCAACTTTGCAAAAATCTCCAAAGAAGTCCGCCAAATCGTGGAAGACATGGAAAAAGACGAAGTGCGCCGTTTGATCACAGTCGATAAAATCCGTCCTGACGGCCGTAAAATCGACGAAATCCGTTCATTGGCTTCAGAAATCGGTTTGTTGCCGCGCGTACACGGTTCCGGCTTGTTCACGCGTGGACAGACGCAAGCATTGTCCACTTGTACATTGGCTCCGCTGGGCGAACATCAGATCATCGATGGCTTGGGCCTGGTTGACAGTAAACGATTCATCCACCATTACAACTTCCCGCAATTCTCGGTCGGCAGCACCGGCAGAGCAGGAAGCCCTGGACGCCGCGAAATCGGCCATGGTGCTTTGGGGGAACGCGCATTGAAACAAGTCATCCCGACTGAAGCCGAGTTCCCTTACACAATCCGTTTGGTATCGGAAGTATTGGAATCCAACGGGTCCTCTTCACAAGCAAGCATCTGCGCTAGCACGCTGGCAATGATGGATGCGGGTGTACCGATCAAAGCACCAGTAGCGGGTATCGCGATGGGCTTAGTGATGGAAGGCGAAAATTACACAGTCTTGACGGACATCCAAGGACTTGAAGACCACTTGGGCGACATGGACTTCAAAGTTGCCGGAACAAGCGAAGGCATCACTGCCTTGCAGATGGACATCAAAATCCAAGGGATCACAGAACAAATCCTGACTGAAGCATTGATGCAAGCGAAAAAAGCACGGATGGAAATCCTTGCTGAGCTGACAAGCACGATTGCAGCTCCTCGCGAAGAATTGTCCCAATACGCTCCGAAGATCGAAATGATGCAAATCAAACCTGATAAGATCAAAGTCGTCATCGGTAAGGGTGGAGATACGATCAACAGCATCATCGAAGAAACCGGCGTGAAGATCGACATCGATCAAGACGGTAACGTGAGCATCGCTTCAGCTGACACTGCAATGATTGCCCGCGCTAAACAAATCATCGAAGAGTTGACACACGAAGTGAAGGTCGGCGAAATATACGAAGGTACTGTAAAACGCATCGAAAAATTCGGCGCATTCGTCGGAATCACAAAAGGCAAAGACGGTATGGTCCATATCTCCGAATTGGCTAACGAACGTGTCAAAGAAGTCGAAGATGTCCTGGCTATCGGCGACAAAGTCAAAGTCAAGGTCATCGAAGTCGATAGACAAGGCAGAATCAATCTTTCCCGTAAAGCACTATTGACTAAAGAAGAAAAATAATCTGCTTTTAACAGCATAATACTGTCCGCAAAGAACAGGCATAACCTTCACAAAAAGGCGATGTCTGTTCTTTTTGCTGGTGGTAGCTAAGGTCCGCGCCCGTAAGAAAGCTTGCCAAAATTATTCTAATAATCCTGACAAATAGAGTAATATTGATTAATAATAGATTTTAATATTAAATCAATGAATTTTTTCCATAAAAGCGTTATTATAGTGTAAAGAGAAACAAATTTTTACGGCTACATTTTATGAATATATTTTCCGATTATATCGTCCTTGTTAATGTAAGCGCTTTAAATGTTTTTGTGGTTTCATTATTCATTTGTGTGCAATCAGCAACAACGTCAAATAATGGCTCCAATTTCGCCTCCAGGACTCTTTTGCAGCAAAGTTGTGGACATTGCGAAGCTTCCATGTAAGCTTTTGTAACAAATAATGGTATTATCAGAGAACAAAATAAAACAGTAAAGGATGAGTGCAATGGTGCCAGAATCTATTTTCTCGCAAGGTCAAATGCCGACGCTCAAGGAAGTGTTAGCCTCAAGGGAACAACGTGCCTTTTTTGAAGAGGAAATCAGCAAAACGAACGCAAACCAGACGTTGATTTCCCTTAAATGCAATATTCCTGGACCAGTCAAATATAATGCCATCGTAAGGCAGATTTCTGAAATCGGCATCCAAGAAGTCAAAAATGCGATCCAAACAAATAAATGGAAAGTCACCTATGAAAAGTTGATGGATTTGGATACAGGTCCGGAATACTTTGTTGTCGTCGATACCTATCCGACTGCCGTGAAGCAAGCCGCCATAATGATAGAAGACGGTAGTTTGCTCGGCCAGCTGTTCACGATCAGCGTGTTTTATCTGGAAGAAGGCAAGATGATCGAGGTGCAGCGAATGGAAATAGGCTATGAACCGAGAACGTGCATGATTTGTGGGGATGAAGCATTCGAATGCGAAAATGCGAATGTGCACAGCAGGGAAGAAATCCAGAAAAAAATCGAATCCATTCTGCAGGAGGACGGAAGAGTCCGTTTGGATTAATAAACCTGATTCTTTATTGCATCCAGAAAATCAGCAAAACCATCGGCAACAACAAAATAGTCTACATTAAGCATTCCAAACAGAGAGCCCGGGCGGGTTTTCTGCTTGGAATGTTTTTTCCGATAATCAAAAAATAGATTAAAAAATTCTAATAAAGTATGGTAAAATGCTTAAGTGAAGGATATCCAAATCCTAAAAAAATAGATAGTACAGAAAATGAATGAGTGAGGGATCAATGATGAAAGAGTATAATGTTGCCATTGTAGGTGCTACGGGTGCTGTTGGAGAAAAAATGCTGGGCTTGTTGGAGGATGCTTCTTTTCCGATAAAAAGTTTGAAATTGTTGGCTTCTAAACGGTCTGTAGGCAAAGTGAAGACTTTCCGCGGACAGGAACTGCAGATTGAAGAAACGACTGATGACTCATTTGAAGGCATCGATATTGCCTTATTCAGCGCTGGGGGCGGCATCACGAAACAATTCTCCCCCGCAGCCATCAAAGCTGGAGCCATAGTCATCGACAATACGAGTGCTTTTCGTATGGATCCGGAAACGCCATTGGTTGTTCCTGAAGTGAATCCGGAAGACTTGCGCAAACACAAAGGGTTGATCGCTAACCCGAACTGCTCCACTATTCAGATGGTGGTGGCTTTGCAACCGATCCGCGAAAAATTTGGTCTGGATCGCGTCATCGTTTCCACGTACCAAGCGGTAAGCGGAGCCGGACTGCATGCTTTGGAAGAATTGAAAGCTCAAACCCAAGCTGTCCTGAACGGTGAAGAGCCGGTTGCGAATATTTTACCTTGTGGCGGCGATAAGAAGCATTTCCCGATCGCGTTCAACGCATTACCGCAAATCGATGTGTTCAGCGAAGGCGGCTACACGTATGAAGAGTGGAAAATGATCAATGAAACCAAAAAAATCATGGGCGACCAGGACATCAAAGTCTCTGCAACCTGTGTGCGTATCCCTGTAATGTCCGGACACTCGGAATCCGTCTATTTTGAAGTGGACGACAAAAACGTTTCTGTCGCAGATATCTGGGAAGTGTTGAAGGATGCTCCAGGAGTTGTGCTTCAGGATGACACAGCTAATCAAGTTTATCCTACCGCCCGTGAATCAGTCGGAAAGAATGAAACATTTGTCGGACGTATCCGTAAGGATGTGGATGTCGACAATGGTTTCCATATGTGGGTTGTTTCCGATAACCTGTTGAAGGGCGCTGCTTGGAACTCTGTGCAGATCGCTGAAAAAATGATCGAAATGGGCCTGCTTTAGAATTTTTGAATACACGGATAAGCAAGTCCGCGTCAAATTGAATAATCGGATATGACAGTACCTGTCAAAGGATGGACCGGGAATGGTGTTTGCTGAAAACATCGTTCCTGGTCCGTTCCTTTTGGCAGGTCTTTTTTGCACTTTCAGAAAACCGGAACAGAAACTGAAGCAAATGCTACAATTTTGCCGATAATCATGTATAATATAACAGAGAGGATATCGGTCACGTTTAGCCGGATGCGAAGAAAACGCATTCGCTTGTAGACCCTGAAGGCAGTTCGGCAAAGCAGCAGTGCTGATTTTCAGGGACGAAAATACGGAGAAAGGCATTCAAACGATCAGTATAGATAACAGCATAGAAAGCTGAAAAATAAGAGGTGGTACAATGAGTAAAGTAAGAATAATTTCTCTCGGAGGTGTGAGAGAAAGCGGTAAAAACATGTATTTGGTGGAAGTGGACGATTTAATTTTTGTATTGGATTGCGGTCTGCTCTATCCGGAAAACGAATTGTTGGGAATTGATGTTGTCATCCCTGATTTCACTTACCTGGAGGAAAACAAAAATAAGATAGCAGGTATTTTCCTGACGCATGGCCATGCGGATGCTGTAGGAGCATTGCCTTATTTATTGCAGAATATCGATGCACCCGTGTTCGGTACAGGTTTGACGATCGCGTTGGCTAAACTGGCTGTTGAGTCAACCGGATTGGCTACAGGCTTTGAGGATTACCACGTCATCGATGAGAACACTGAAATTGAATTTGAGAATACCAGCGTCCGGTTCTTCAGAACCACGCATACCATCCCTGATTCTGTAGGGATCTGTGTGAAGACGGAAGAAGGCAGTGTCGTCTATACTGGTGACTTCAAGTTTGATCAAAGCGCATCCCCGATGTATCGGACCGATTACGGCAAAATTACGGATATCGGCGAAGGCAAAGTATTGGCGCTATTGAGCGATTCCGGAGATGCCGAATCAACTACAGAAAATGTCAGCGACCGTAAGATTGAGGAAGAGATGCTCGACACCTTCATCAATGCTGAGGGACGCATTATCGTGTCTTGTGTCGCAAGCAATATTTTGCGCATTCAGCAAGTTTTTGATGTCGCTCTCCAAGCTAACCGTAAAATCTTTTTGACAGGTCCGACTTTGGTTGAGACTGTCGATGTCGCCATGAAACTAGGAAAACTAGTCTTGCCGACTCCTGATCTGCTTGTGAATGTCAAAAACATCAATGATTACCGTGATGGTCAAGTCTTGGTTCTGGAAACCGGCAACAGCGGGGAACCTTTGGAAGCATTGCAGCGGATGTCCAAAGGCAGACACAAGCAAGTGAATCTTAAAGAGGGCGATTTGGTTTACATCACGACTACGCCTTCCACAGCTATGGAAACAACAGTCGCAAAAACCAAGAATTTGATCTATCGCGCCGGTGCCTCCGTGCGGGAGATATCCGGAACATACAAAGCATCCGGACATGCTTCGCCGAACGATCTGAAATTGATGATCAACCTGCTTAGACCTACGTATTTCGTGCCTGTCCAAGGCGAGTACCGGATGCAGGCTGCACATGCCCAGTTGGCGAATGAAGTCGGCATCCCGTTCAAAAACATATTCATCCCCGGCAAAGGAGACGTCATCGAATATGCAAAAGGACGTATGCATATGACGGGACAAGTCCCAGCCGGAAATGTACTGATCGATGGGATCGGGGTTGGCGATATCGGCAATATTGTCTTGCGCGACCGCAAACTGTTGTCGGAAGACGGCATCTTCGTTGTCGTTGTGACGATCTCCAGAAGATTGAACAAAATTTTGTCGGGTCCGGAAATCGTTTCGCGCGGATTCGTCTACATGAAAGCGAGCGAAGAGCTTGTCAAGGAAAGTTCGAATATCGTCCGGGAAGTAGTGGAAGACAATCTGCATACGAAAGATTTTGATTGGGCCAAGTTAAAACAAGAGATACGTGATTCGTTGAGCCGTTATCTTTTTGAAAAGACGAAGCGCAAACCGGTCATTTTACCGATCATCATGGAAGCATCCAATTATCAGAAGAAGAGCTGATGCCCGTTTGCCGGAAAGGCAATGAAACGGCTCGTTGTTGAAAAGGAGAGATTCATCTTTATGGGTTCTAATAGTACGAAGGCTTGGATCGAGGCAGCTCTGTTTGCTGTCCTCGCAATCGCCTTGGCATTTGTGGCCATGCCATTTGGAGAATACACCATTGTTTTAGCTTTGTTACCATTGCTTTTCGTTTCCCTCCGCAGAGGAATCTTGCTTGGACTGGTTTCAGGAACACTGACCGGCCTCGCTTTGTTTGCGCTGAAAGGAGAGGGGACGGATGTTGCCGCAGATATCCTGACCCAAGCGGCACCGTTCGTTTTCGTGGGCATCGCTGGTTTTTTCGCGAAATTCACGCAACGCACATTGAACAATAAACGTTTCCCGAATGCAGCCTTGAATGTAGTGACGGCATCCTTTTTCGGAACGCTTGTCTATTTTGTTTGGGCGCTGATTTCGGACATATTCCTCAGCGAGGAAGCAGTTCCTGCTGGTGTTTCTGCCTTTGCACATTTTCTTCCGGGGCAGGCGCTATCATTTGCGGCAACTTTTGCCGTAAGCGCAGTCGTTCTGGTGTTAATTGCGAAATTCGCTCCTAAAGCATACATTCCAAAAGGCAGCCGTTTCCTGAGCAGAAAAGAAAAATCGAAACTATTAAATGATTAAAAAATAGAAGACGAAGGACGGATTTTAATTATCCGGACTTCGTCTTTCTGTTTTTGTGGGCTCGTGTGCTATCATTAGTGGGTAACATGTTTTGTCATTATGTTGATTTGGAGTGGTTATATGAGTATTTGGTCAATGATATTTACGGCAGTCATCATTTTAAATACAATCGGTGCGATCATCACCGTCTTTAAAGAAAAAAGAGACGTCGCTGCCACTTGGGCATGGTTGCTGACTTTAAACCTGCTGCCGGTGGCGGGTTTCATCATCTATCTCTTTATAGGGAAAAAGATGTCAAAAGAAAACATCTATGATATGCGCACGCAAAAAAGCTTGGGGATGTCCCAGTTGGCGAAGGTTCAGATTGAGATGCTGGAGGATGAAGATCTGGCGCAAGGTTTGGTCGAAACCGATTATGCACAAAAAACAGCTATCCTGTTCCTGGAAAGTGATGAATCCATTTTGACTAAGGGGAACAAACTAGAAATATTCAAGACCGGTGAAGGTGTCTTTGATGCGCTCGTTCAGGACATTTACAAAGCTGAAGATCATGTGCATATGCTTTATTACACTTTTCGCTCAGACGAGTTGGGTAAACGCATTCTGGCGGCTTTGGAAGACAGGGCAGCAGCCGGTGTGGAGGTTCTGGTCGTTTACGACGCGATGGGTTGCAGAGGGAATGATGCAAAATTTTTCAATAACCTTGAAAAATTAGGCGGAAAGACGGAAGTTTTTTTTGGGTCAAAAATACCTTTCGTCAATTTGCGGATGAATTATCGTAATCACCGCAAAATAATGGTGGTGGACGCCAAAGTTGCTTACCTTGGCGGTTTCAATATCGGCGACGAGTATCTGGGGAAAGGGGAACTCGGTGAATGGCGGGACACGCATATGAAGATAGAAGGCAATGCGGTCCTGACGCTTCAAAGCCGTTTCTTCATGGATTGGAATGCAGTTGCCAAAGAAAAGAATCGCAAAGATTATGCCGAGGCCTATTTCCCGATTGCCGATAAAAAAGGCGATACAGCCATGCAGATTGTGGCAAGCGGGCCGGATGACGAAGATCAGACCATCAAAATGGGTTTCCTGAAGATGATCAGCCAAGCCAAAGAATCGATCTACATACAGACGCCTTATTTTATACCTGACGAGAGTCTGCACGAAATGCTCAAAATCGCGGCCTTATCCGGTGTAAGCGTCAAAATCATGATCCCTTCGAAGCCGGATCATCCTTTCGTCTATCGGGCAACGGAATATTTTGCCAAAGACATCATAGAGTACGGTGCTGAAGTCTATATGTACCAGAACGGTTTCCTGCATTCAAAGGTGATGGTGGTCGACGATGAAATTGTATCGTTAGGCACGGCAAATATGGATGTACGCAGCTTCAAACTGAATTTTGAGATCAATGCCTTTATTTATGATCGTGAAGTGGCTGCAGAATTGATCGCGAATTTTGAAGAAGATCAGGAAAAGTGCATACGCGCAACCCATGATTACTTCGCGAAACAATCGAAGGGCCGGAAATTCAAGCAGGCTTTTTCCAGATTGCTGTCGCCGATACTTTAGGGAATTGAAATGAAAAAAGGAGTACAAGTCACCCCGTCTTTAGCGGCATGCCTTGTACTCCTCTTTTTTTGTCAATGAATATTCCATCAGCTGATGGGAATCAACCAAGTTGGATGGCCAATATTTGGCTGATGTTCAGCAAGTAAGTCACTTTTTTGTCGGCGGTTGTGAACATGACTTGTCTTTTCGGGGTTACGCAGGAATTGAAGGTGCCCCAGACCAGTGTTCTTGTATATGATTTCGGTCCCTGTTTTTCTTCGATCACAACATAAACAGGGGTGTGATTTTCAAAGGCTTGATTAGCGAAACGGACAACCTGATGAATCGGCATCACTTTATCCAGGATGGCTTCATTGATGGATTGGACGGATGATAGTGGGCGCAGGTATGATTTTTTGGTAGGAGTTTCATTATTATTGGATACCGGATAGATGTAGTTTTGCATGTTGGTTCCTCCGAACGTGTGTTTGTCTTGTATCCCTATTATAAGAACATCTGTTCTTTTTTGCAAGCTATTTATTTTGCGCTCAAGAAAATTTCAGGACAGCAGGCTTGCAACTCAGCCTGCTGTTTTGTTGTTTCGACCGCAAATGGCCCAAAAATTCCTCTTTATCAAGTAAAGTAGAGGCATCGAAAGAATGTGTTAGCCACATATTATTTTTGAAGGAGGAAAAAAGATACTGACATTACTTCGAGGAATCACCGTAAAAAAAGGCCATAAAAGAGACTCCCCAAGGATGGCTTGCATTCATGCATGCTTCTTGGGGAGTTTTGTTCACAAAATGTTCATTTTAATATTTTGAAAGAATTTAAGAAAGTTTCTTCCTATTAATGAAACTGCGGTGGTTGCTGAAAACGCTGAAAATGGCGTTCAATTAGATTTGAACGGCCTTTACATTAACTGTATAATGAAATTACTGATTGGAAAAAAGATTTTTTTCCGAAGGAGAATCAAATGAGGGACGGAGGTGGAATGAAAGATGCAAATATTTGATGAAGTAAAAAAGATTGAGCAGGAAGCAACGGATCTGGAATTGGATTATCAGAACAAACTGCGCAAACTGGAACAGAACACGCAAGATAAAATAGGCGAAATGAAAAGGAATATCGAAAAAGAATTAGCTACTTTTCAATCCGAAGAACTTGCGAAAAAATCAGAGCAACTGGCAATTCTCAAGAACGCTTCCGCAGAAAGTGAAAAATCGGAAATCGAGAAGTTGCAGACTCGGTTCGAAGCGAAAGAAGAAGAACTTGTGAATGCCGTAATTGGGGAGGTGATGAGGAAATATGGCAATCGCTAAAATGAAAAAAATTACTCTCATTTCTTTTCACGAAAAAAAAGAGCAGCTGTTGACGGCTATCCAGACATTGCAAAGCTTAGAAGTCATCGATTTGCCTGCTGCAAAAGAAAATTTGCAATCCTTGTCGCCTAAAGAACGAGAGTCAATTGAACAAAGCATCAAGAAGACCGAAAGTTATCTGGAAAATGTTACGGAAGCCTTATCTTTCTTGAAGTCGTATCTGAAAAAAGAGTCTTTGGTCAAGCAGTATACAACCCCGAGACAATCCTTGTCTTTGGAAGAACTGGAAAAGGCTGTGAGTGAATTTTCTTCGGACAATGTCATGGATAAAGTTTTGGGTCTGAAAGCCGAACAGAAGAAACTCGAAGATGCCAAGAAACATCTGTATGAACAAGAGGACTTTCTGCTTTTATGGAAAAAATTGTCATTCAATCCGAGGGACACAGCAGCATTTGAACATATCGCGGTCAAAGTGGGCACGATTCCTCAGACGCTCTCCAACGATTACATCACCAATGTGACTTCCAATCCCTTGGTCTATACGGAAGAAATCTTCCAAAACAAAGATTCATTTGGAGCGGTGATTTTCTATGATCCATCACAAATAAAGGATGTAAACGCTTTGTTGGACAGCAACCATTTCCAACCATTAGCCTATGAGTTTGATTTGCCTCCTGCAGAGGCATTGACAGATGTTCAGAGCCGGATTCAAGATAACCATGAAGCGCGCACGCAGTTGCTGACTGACCTTTCCGACATGAAAGCGGAAGAGTGGCAGTTAATGCTACTGTCCGAGTTTTATTATGCAAAATTGCAGCGGATCAAAAGCCAGCAATTGCTGGTCAATGAGAAACATCTCTTCGTCATCCAAGGCTGGCTTGAGGAAGACAAAGTCAAAGAAATCAGGCAGGCATTGACTGAGACTGTGTCGGAAAATGAATACGCATTGACGGTTGATGATGTTGATGGTTCGGATGTTTCAGAAATTCCAACCGTTTTGAAGAACAATAAGTGGATCACTCCTTTCGAAAATATCACTGCCATGTACAGTTTGCCGAAATATGATGAAATTGATCCAACGCCACTATTGACACCTTTCTATCTTTTGTTCTTTGGAATGATGATTGCGGATGTCGGATACGGTTTGTTGCTCCTTATCGGAACATTACTGGCATTGAAGTTCTTGAACTTCAACAAAAACATGCGCACCAATCTGCTCTTCTTTCACATCCTGTCTTATCCATCCATTTTGTGGGGACTGGTCTACGGCTCTTTCTTCGGACTGGAATTGCCGTTTGTGCTCTTGTCAACGAGCAACGACGCCAATACGATTCTGTTGATATCGGTTGTGTTCGGTGTCGTTCAGATTATGTTCGGTCTGGGAATCAAGACATATTTATCCTTGCGCGACAAAGATCCGCTAGGTGCGATTTCCGGAAGCATCGGCTGGCTGGGGATTTTTGTGGGCCTCATCTTCATCCTGTTCGGGAAGATGCTATTCCCGAGCCAAGTGCTTGTGACAGTCGGAGCAGCCGTCGCCATCACTAGCGCGGTCGCAATCGTGCTTGCTACAGCTATGGCATCGGAAAACAAAGCGTTGGGTGCAGGCGCCGGGTTATATAATCTTTATGGAATCACAAGCTATATCGGCGACATAGTTAGTTATACCCGCCTGATGGCCTTAGGCGTATCCGGGGGCAGTATAGCGGTAGCCTTTAATATGATCATCGATTTTATGCCAATATGGGCAAGATTTACTATCGGTGCAGTATTGTTTGTTTTGTTGCACACCATCAACTTCGGTTTGTCCATGCTGAGTGCCTATGTGCACGGAGCTCGTCTTGCTTTTGTCGAATTTTTCGGCAAGTTTTACGAGGGCGGCGGGAGAGCGTTGAAGCCGTTGAAGACAGAAGAGAAATACATTGACTTAAAAAATAAAAAAGAAGCTTAACTATCGGAGGAATTATAAAATGGAAAATATGACATGGTTACAATATTTCATCGACAATAACGGAGGTATGATGTTCGCGGCTTTAGGCGTCGCTTTAGCGGTCGGAATGGCTGGAACGGGTTCGGCAAAAGGAGTCGGTATGTGTGGTGAAGCCGCTGCTGCATTGATCAAGGAACAACCGGAGAAATTCGGTAAATCATTGATCCTGCAACTATTGCCAGGTACGCAAGGGTTGTACGGTTTCGTTATCGGATTCCTGATTTATCTGCAAATGGCTCCTGAAATGACTGTTGCACAAGGATTGTACTATCTGATGGCCGGTCTTCCGATCGCAATCACTGGTTTGACTTCAGGTATCGCGCAAGGCCGTGTATCTACAGCAGGTCTGCAGATCTTGGCTAAGCGAGAAGAGCACAACACAAAAGGGATCATCTATGCTGCCATGGTTGAAACGTATGCGATCCTAGGATTCGTTACATCATTCTTGTTGGTATTGAACGCTTAATTCTCAAAAGCTCCAGAAGAATGAAAGAAATAGTAAGGAGATGAGAAAGCGTGAAAGATCTACAATCCTTGTCTGAACAGATCCTGAATAAGACAAAAGCAAAAGGACAAAGCAAGCTGGAGGATGCTGAAAAAATTTCTGTCGCAAAGATAGAAGAGAGCAGATTGACTCTGGTTGAACAACAAAAGGCGCGCAAAGCTGCCATTTTGAAAAAAGTTGCCAACGATTTTGATCGTGAGCAACAAACATTGAAGAATAAAGAGCGCAATGCTGTTTTGAAAGAGAAACAGGTCATCCTGAAATCGGTCTTCCAGCAAGCTTTAGAAAAAATGAACACGTGGGATGAAACCCATTTTGCGCAATTCCTGAACGGGGTGCTTGCTCAGGCTGGCGATTCGAAAGCCTACAGCATTGTTCCGGGCGCAAAATCGGTCGCTCACTTTAAGGGGAAAGAGCTGCAGCAGCTGTTGGTCAAATACCCCGCTGTCAAGATTTCTGAGGAGTCCATTCCGAATAAAGCCGGATTCATCCTTCAGGAAGGCGGAGTCGACTACAACTATTGCTTCGATGATCTGATCGAAGATGTAAAGAACGACTTTGCAGCGGAACTGGCGATTTTAGCATTCCAAGACGAAAAGTAAAGGAGGGGCACTATGCAAGAGATTGATTACAAAGGCGTCAATACGACACTTCGCACCTACGAATTAAAACTATTGGCGGAAGCGGATTACGATCGGATGCTGAAAGCCTCTTCTTTAAAAGATGCCTTGGATGTTCTGAAAGGTACCGGTTATGAGTTTGACGAGAAAGAAACACTGGTGAATAAAAATTTCGAAGGTTTTCTCATGAAACACCTGGCGGAAGTCTATCAGGACTTGTTCAGCATCACGCCGGTTGCTGAAATTGTGGAATTATTCGCGTTGCGCTATACCTATCACAACCTTAAAGTGTTGTTGAAACAACGTTTTTCGGGTGAAAATCTGGAGCAACTGTTGATTCCTATCGGCAAATATTCCATAGCCAGTCTGAAGAAATTGGTCGAAACCGGCGACGGCAACGATGAACATCCGATTCTGATAGAGGGGGTTCAAGAGGCGATCCGCGATTTCGATGAAGGTCATCGCATCGAAGCGGCCACTATCTTTATGGACACTTACTATTTCAGACATCTGCGCTCCATCGGCGATAAAATCCAACATCCGAGCATCACGAAAATGGTGGATGGCATGATTGACCTCTATAATCTTTCGACCATGATCCGAAGCCTGAAACAAAGTAAGCCCCGCGGTTTTCTCTATACGGTCCTATCCAGTTCAGGTTCGATTTCGAAACGTGATTTGATCGAAGAATCAATCAACGGACCAAGCGCGGTCATGCGCAAGCATTATTTCAGCAAAGAATACGGCACGCGCTTATCTAATATGATTTCTGAGACAACAAATGAAGTGGACACACAGAAGCTGGATAAACTCGTGGATGAACTGACCCATGAATTGGTTGCGGAAGGCTTGTACCAACCATTTGGTCCGATTCCCTTGCTGGGTTACTTGTTTGCCAAAGAGAAGGAAGTCACCAATATCCGCTTGATTTTGGTGGGCAAAGACAATCAGATAGATGAACAAATATTGAGAGAGAGGATGCGACCTGTATATGGCTCATAATATTGCAGTTGTGGGAGATAAAGATTCCATCCTACCTTTTAAGATTTTGGGCTTCGCAGTATTTGCATGCCATAATGCCCAGACTGCCCGTGAAACGGTAGATCGCCTGGCGATGGAGAATTATGGAATCATTTATCTGACGGAAGAAATGGCAAAAGAAATACCTGATACAGTGAGCAGGTATGACAGCAGCGTCCAACCAGCCATCATCCTGATTCCGAACCATAAAGGGACGTTGAATATCGGGAAAAGCCGCATTCAGGAGAATGTGGAAAAAGCAGTTGGACAGAATATCTTATAATTTGGAGGGGACTTTTTTGAAAAATGGAAATATAATAAAAGTTTCCGGACCTTTAGTTATGGCGGAAGGAATGGAAGAAGCGAACATCCAAGATATTTGCCGCGTCGGCGAATTAGGATTGATCGGCGAAATCATCGAGATGCGTAATGATGTCGCATCCATTCAAGTTTACGAGGAGACTTCCGGTATTGGTCCTGGAGAACCGGTAATCACAACAGGGGAGGCTTTGTCGGTCGAATTGGGACCAGGCATCCTGTCGCAGATGTTTGACGGGATCCAGCGTCCTTTGCATACGTTCCGTGAAATCACCCAAAGTAACTATTTGGTGCGTGGGACGGATATCCCACCATTGAAGAGAGAAAACGTATGGGAATTCAAAGCCACGAAGAAAGTCGGCGATCATGTCATAGCCGGTGATATTGTCGGTACCGTGCAGGAGACGAAAGTCATCGAGCACCGGATCATGGTTCCTTACGGCATCTCAGGTAAGCTGACTGCCATCCAGGATGGCAGCTACACTTTGGATGACACGGCATATGTCATCGAAACGGAAGATGGCCCGAAAGAATTGACTATGCTGCAAAGATGGCCAGTCCGTCGCGGACGTCCATTCAAGCAAAAAATGAACCCGCACACGCCGATGGTTACCGGCCAACGGGTCATCGATACGTTCTTCCCGATCACAAAAGGTGGAGCAGCCGCTGTTCCGGGACCTTTCGGAGCAGGGAAAACCGTCGTACAGCACCAAATCGCAAAATACAGTGATGTGGACATCGTAATTTATGTCGGTTGCGGCGAACGCGGTAATGAAATGACTGACGTATTGAATGAATTTCCGGAATTGATCGATCCGAACACGGGTGAATCATTGATGGAGCGTACGATCCTTATCGCCAACACCTCCAACATGCCGGTTGCGGCGCGTGAAGCGTCGATCTATACAGGCATCACGATCGCGGAATATTTCCGTGACATGGGTTACAGTGTAGCGATCATGGCTGACTCGACATCCCGTTGGGCAGAAGCTTTGCGCGAAATGTCGGGCCGTCTGGAAGAGATGCCTGGTGACGAAGGCTATCCAGCCTACCTAGGAAGCCGTGTAGCAGAGTATTATGAACGGGCAGGACGAGTGCTGGCTTTGGGTTCGGAAGATCGTGAAGGAAGCATTACGGCCATTGGAGCGGTATCGCCTCCTGGTGGTGACACCTCTGAACCGGTAACCCAAAATACATTGCGCGTCGTTAAAGTTTTCTGGGCGCTGGATGCCACGTTGGCACAAAAAAGACATTTCCCATCCATGAACTGGCTGACTTCCTATTCCCTTTACAATACCGAAGTCGGGGAATATCTGAACAATGCCTTACAGACAAAATGGTCAGAGATGGTTCAACATGCGATGAACCTTCTGCAGGAAGAATCGGAATTGGAAGAAATCGTCCGTTTGGTCGGTATCGAATCCTTGTCCGAAAAAGACCGCATGACAATGGCGGTCGCGGAATCGCTGCGTGAGGACTATCTGCAGCAGAACGCTTTCGACGATGTCGATACTTACACTTCCCGCAACAAGCAATTGGCGATGCTGGATATGATACTGGACTTCGAAACAGAAGCACGCGAAGCGATGCGTTTAGGCGCTTACTTCAACGAAATCATTGAAGGCACAGTTGAATTGCGCGACCGGATCGCAAGAAGTAAATACATCAGGGAAGAAGACCTTGCCGAAATGAAAAACATCAAGGCGGACATGAAGAAAAGATTGCATGAAATCGTTGCGGAAGGAGGGATGACGCACCATGCTTAAGGAATATAAAACAGTAACCGAAGTTGTAGGCCCGTTGATGATTGTAGAGGAGATCGAAGGAGTCAAATTCGACGAATTGGTTGAAATCCAAATGCAAAACGGCGAAATCCGCCATGGTCAAGTTTTGGAAGTCAGCAAAGATAAAGCGATGGTGCAGATCTTTGAAGGCCCAAGCGGGATCAACATCAAAGACACCAAAGTCCGCTTCCGAGGAAAACCTCTTTCCATAGCTGTTTCTGAGGATATGGTAGGCCGTGTGTTCGATGGGATGGGCAATCCGATTGATGGGGGCCCGGAAATCATCCCGGAAATGAACTTGGATGTGAATGGACAGGCAATCAACCCTGTAGCGCGTGACTACCCGGATGAGTTCATCCAAACGGGTATTTCCGCCATCGACCATCTGAACACACTCGTAAGAGGGCAGAAACTTCCTGTATTCTCCGGCTCAGGTTTGCCGCACAAAGAATTGGCTGCTCAAATCGCCCGTCAAGCGACGGTTTTGAACAGCGATGAAAAATTTGCGGTTGTATTTGCAGCCATGGGGATCACTTTTGAAGAAAAAGAATATTTTATGGAAGATTTCCGCAAGACAGGGGCGATCGATCGCTCAGTTATGTTCATCAACTTGGCGAACGACCCAGCTATCGAACGGATTGCAACACCGAAAATGGCTTTGACTGTCGCGGAATATTTGGCCTACGAAAAGGACATGCATGTCCTTGTCATCATGACTGACATGACCAACTATTGTGAAGCTTTGCGTGAAATTTCGGCAGCCCGCCGTGAAGTGCCTGGTCGCCGTGGTTATCCAGGGTATTTGTACACGAACCTTGCCGCATTGTATGAGCGTGCAGGTCGGATCATCGGCAAAAAAGGCTCAGTGACCCAAATCCCGATTCTTTCCATGCCGGAGGATGACATTACGCATCCGATCCCGGATTTGACCGGGTACATCACGGAAGGCCAGATCATCCTTTCGCGTGAGTTGAACAACTCCGGCTTCAAGCCGCCGATCAACGTGCTGCCTTCCCTTTCCCGTCTGAAGGACAAAGGCACCGGTGAAGGCAAGACAAGAAAAGACCATGCTCCGACCATGAACCAGTTGTTTGCGGCTTACGCAAAAGGAAAACAGGCAAAAGAATTGGCCGTCATCCTAGGGGAGTCCGCCTTGTCCAAAACAGACAAACTGTATGTGCAGTTCACGAAACGTTTCGAAGAAGAATACATCAATCAAGGATTCTATACGAACCGCACGATCGAAGAGACTTTGGCTTTGGGTTGGGAACTGTTGTCCATCCTGCCGGTTACTGAACTGAAGAGAATCAAGAGCGATATGATCGATGAGTTTATGCCGAAGGGAGAGTGATCGTTCATGGCTAGATTGAATGTGAAGCCAACCCGGATGGAACTGTCCAACCTGAAATCGCGTCTGGTGCTATCCATCCGCGGCCATAAACTGCTGAAGGATAAGCAAGATGAACTGATGCGTCAATTCATCTTGCTTATCCGCGAAAACAATATCCTGAGGGATGAAGTCGAAAAAGAACTGACTGCTTCCATGCGATCTTTCGTGGTAGCGAAGTCGCTTCTGAATGAGGCTTTCATCGAAGAATTGTTCGCTGTTCCCGCTACGGCAGTGGTATTGGACATCCAAGAAAAAAATATCATGAGTGTTGTCGTACCCCAAATGAATTTTTCGATAGCAGCTGAGGACGAAAAATCAACGGATTTGCAGTACGGCTACGTGAACTCAAACGGAGAATTGGATGATGCGATCAAAAAGATCGAAGATATCCTTCCGAAATTGCTTAAATTATCGGAAATCGAAAAAACGTGCCAACTTCTTGCCGATGAGATCGAAAAGACAAGAAGGCGCGTAAATGCATTGGAATACAAAATGATTCCCCAGTTGCAGGAGACGATCCGTTACATCCAGATGAAACTCGAGGAAAACGAGCGATCCAGCATCGTCAGAATGATGAAAGTCAAAGACATGGGCGCTTCATGATGCCGCAAGAACAAGACAGGGATATCCTTGTCTTGTTCTTTTTTGTCTTTCCGTTGCTGAAAACGGTAACTAACAAAATGTTGGCGGAAGACTCCAGTAAAGGTTTTAACCTTGACGAAATTGTGTTAAACTATGAAATAATAAACAGAAGGCCGCATTAGGCTGTACGCTGCTGTAAAAATATAATTGGATGGTGGGCATTAAATGACAGAAAAAGGATTGTTGATTGTCTTATCCGGACCTTCAGGAGTAGGCAAAGGGACTGTGAGACAAGCAATTTTTTCTCGTGGTGAACGGGAGTTCATATATTCAATTTCCGCTACGACCCGCAAAGCGCGCGAAGGGGAAGTGGATGGCAAAGATTATTTCTTCAAAGAAAGAGAAGAATTCGAGAGAATGATCGCCGATAATGAACTGTTGGAATATACCGAGTATGTTGGTAATTACTATGGTACGCCAATCGACTATGTAAGAAGAACGTTGGACACGGGAAAAGATATTTTTCTGGAGATCGAAGTTCAAGGTGCCATGCAAGTGAAGGAACGGATGCCTGAAGGGATATTCATCTTCTTGACGCCTCCTGATATGACGGAACTGGAATCACGGATCGTAAATCGCGGTACGGACGAGTCTCCGATCATCAAGCAAAGAATGGAAAAGGCTATTGAAGAGCTGAGTTTGATGCGTTATTATGATTATGCGGTAGAAAACGACACAGTAGAGAATGCGGTACAGAAAGTGCTTGGCATCATCCAAAGCGAACACTTGAAAGTTTCACGGATTCTGGATACCATCTGTGCGGATGAAAGGGAGTAAAATATTATGATGTTATATCCTTCGATCGATAAATTGTTGGAGCAAGTGGATTCAAAATATTCAATGGTCATTCTTTCAAGCAAAAGAGCGCACCAATTACACGATCGCTCCGAGCCTTTATTGGACACTTACCAGTCATTCAAGAATGTTGGACGTGCACTGGAAGAGGTAGTTGCCGGCGAATTGGAAATCGATCCGAAATCCATCATCCCTGAAAGATAACAGAATAGGAATGAAAAAAGACTACTGTTTTTGAACTTCAAAATCAGTAGTTTTATTTTTTTGATGCCAAAAACTGCTACAAGACTTTATCGGCATAATTTAGTATTATAATGGTTAGAATATGAAGGGGAGGGCTTTATTTGCAAATTGCAAAAGTGATTGTAGATATACCTGCAATGCAGACCAATCGTCCCTTTGATTATGCGATCCCTCCTGCTATGGAGCATAAATTAGGCAAGGGCATGCGCGTTGAGGTGCCTTTCAACAAGCGCATCATCCAAGGATTCATAACGGAAATTTCTGACCACACCGATTTTGAAGGGGAACTGAAAGAAATCATCCAACCCTTGGATATCGAGCCGGCATTGACCGAAGAACTGCTTCTGTTGGGCGAGGAAATGGCGGAAACCGTTTATGCCTATCGGATCCATTGTTACCAGACGATGTTGCCGCCTTTGATGAAGGCGAAGTACGAAAAAGAAATAGAGATTGTCGATGAATTGGATGAGGAGACCTTCTACGGACTTTTTCAAGGGAAAAGCAAAATGAGTTGGGAAAACGCCGTCGACCGCGGCATTTTGCCGCAACTGATCGAATTGAAGCGAGCCGGGAAAATTGAAGTCAATTACATCCTCAAAAACCAGGCGAAGGCAAAAACGGTGCAGGTCTATTATTCCGATCTGGAAATGGACAGTCTGGAAGACGCATACCGCAGCCTGAAAAAAACGGCCAAGCAACAGCAAGCCCTGTTGGCGGCAATCATGTCCATGAACGGAACCCCGTTGACGTCCAAGGAATACAAGGATCAATTCGACATCGGTTCAAGCACAATCCGGACCGGGGTGGAAAAGGGCTGGCTCAAAGTAGCTGACCGGGAAATACTCCGGGATCCCTTTAAGGATAGACAGTTCAAAAAAACCGAAGCGATGCCCCTGTCGGACGAACAGACGGCAGCATTCCGGACGATGGGTGCCAGCATCAAGGAAGAACGGCATGAGATTTTTCTGCTCCAAGGCGTTACGGGAAGCGGCAAGACCGAAGTCTACCTTCAATTGATCGCTGAAGTGATCAAACAAGGCAAGACCGCCTTGATGCTTGTCCCTGAAATCGCTTTGACTCCGCAGATGGTCAACCACTTCAAGAGCCGCTTCGGCAACCGCGTGGCAGTGATGCACAGTGCCTTGTCATCGGGAGAGAAATACGACGAGTGGCGCAAAATCCACCGCGGCGATGCCGATGTCGTAGTTGGCGCGCGTTCTTCCATTTTTGCCCCGGTTGAGAATCTCGGCATCATCATTATGGATGAAGAACACGAGAGTACGTACAAGCAAGACGAAAATCCGAAGTATCATGCCCGGAACATAGCAATCTGGCGCGGGCAGCATAACCATTGCCCGGTTGTTCTGGGCAGCGCCACGCCTTCGCTGGAGTCGCGGGCCAGAGCGCAAAAAAAGGTTTACACATTGGTCGAATTGAAGGGACGCTTCAATCAACGCGCGCTGCCCCAAGTCGAGATTGTCGATATGCGTGATGAGTTCAAAGCGAACAACCGCAGCAGCTTTTCCATGATGCTGCAGGAAAAGATCACGGATCGTCTGCAGAAGAAACAGCAGATTGTGCTGATGCTGAACAAAAGAGGCTATTCCTCTTTCATCATGTGCCGGGATTGCGGTTTCGTCCTCGAGTGCCCGAACTGCGACATCAGTCTGACTTTGCATATGGACAGCAAAACGATGAAGTGCCATTACTGCGGCCATGAAGAAGAAATCCCCAACACCTGTCCGAAATGCAAGGGCCACAATTTCCGCTATTACGGTACGGGAACCCAAAAAATCGAGGAAGAACTGCAGGCGCTCTTCCCTGATGCGCGCATTTTGCGCATGGATGTGGACACCACCCGCAAGAAAGGCGGCCATGAGGCTATCCTGTCGGCATTCGGAAGAGGAGAGGCCGACATCTTGCTGGGCACGCAGATGATCGCAAAAGGATTGGACTTTCCGAACATCACTTTGGTCGGCGTCATCAATGCGGATACTTCATTGGGACTGCCGGATTTCCGGTCTTCGGAAAGGACGTTCCAGCTGCTGACCCAAGTCAGCGGACGCGCGGGTCGCGCGGAGTTGTCCGGTGAGGTGGTCGTGCAATCCTATAATCCGGATCATTACGCCATCCTTTTTGCCCAACAACACAATTACGAAGGCTTTTACCGTACCGAGATGTCGCTCCGGCATAAAGCGGGTTATCCGCCGTATTTTTACACCGCGCTCATCACCGTAAGCAACCCGGACGAAAAGAAAGCGCAGAAGAAAATTTATGAAATCCATGAAATCCTTCAAAAAAAGCTTGAGCCTGACACAATCATGCTCGGGCCATCCAAAGGGTCCATCGCGAGAGTGAACAACCGCTATTATTTTCAGATATTAGTGAAATACAAACAGGAAACCAAACTACATCCGGCGTTGAAACAGATTTTGGATGAGTCACAAAAAGAAAATGCACGCGGTCTCTATATTTCGATCGATTCAGAGCCGGTCAATTTCTTCTAGGAGGTAAACAAATGAAAAAAATCATTTTTATGGGCACTCCGGAATTTTCAGTGCCCATTTTAGAGGCTTTATTGAAGCATGGTTATGATGTGATCGCAGTTGTCACACAACCGGACCGCCCAGTAGGCAGAAAGAAAATATTGACGCCTTCCCCGGTGAAGGAAGCTGCACTGAAGCATGGTCTTCCGGTCTATCAGCCGGAAAAAATTTCCGGTTCACCTGAAATGGATGAGCTGATTGCCTTGAAGCCGGATCTGATTGTGACAGCGGCCTATGGGCAATTTCTGCCGGTCAAGCTGCTGAACGCTCCGCGTTTCCGCTCCATCAATGTGCATGCTTCTTTGTTGCCGAAATATCGCGGCGGCGCTCCGGTACATTACGCCATCATCAATGGGGAAAAAGAAACAGGTGTCTCCATCATGTTCATGGAGAAAAAAATGGATGCCGGGGCTGTGTTGGCGCAGAAAGCCATACCCATCACCGAGGCAGATGATGTCGGGACGATGTTTCTGAAGTTGAGCGAACTGGGCAAAAATCTTTTGATCGATACATTGCCTGATTTTTTCCAAGGCAAACTCGTGCCGCAAGAACAGGATGAATCCGCAGCCACCTTTTCGCCGAACATCAAGCGCGAAGAGGAACGCATCGATTGGTCCAAAACGGCCGCACAAGTGGCCTGCCAAGTCCGGGGCATGCGTCCATGGCCAGTGGCGCATACGCTTTTGGATGGGCAAAGGATCAAAGTATGGGGTGGACAGGCTGTCGAACCCACTACGAACGATGAACCCGGAACAGTGTTTGCAACAGACAAGGAAGCTCTGTATGTGGCTTGCGGGGAAGGCACCGTCTTCAAAATGACGGAACTGCAACCTGCCGGGAAAAAACGCATGTCAGCGGCGGACTATTTGCGGGGAAGCTCTTGCGAAATCCATGAAGGTACAAGGTTTGAAGCGGATGGACAATAAACTTAAAAATAAAATCAAGCACACAGTCCGTTATCTGGCTGTCGATATATTGGAAAGCGTAGAGAATGAAGGCGCGTATTCCAATCTGCTGCTGAATAAAGTCATCCAATCCGAAAAGTTGTCGCCGAAAGATGCCGGCTTATTGACTGAGATTGTCTATGGCGTCATCCAGCGGAAAATGACTTTGGATTATGGCCTTTCGGCATACATCAAAGATCCCAAAAAACAACTTTCTTGGGTCACTAATTTATTGCGTGTCTCCGCCTATCAGATGGTCTATTTGACGAAGGTTCCGGATCATGCCGTCCTTTTCGATGCGGTTGAGATAGCTAAAGCTAAGGGCCATGCGGGCATCGCCAGTTATGTGAACGGCGTGCTGCGGAATGTGCAGCGGAATGGGCTGCGCGATTGGAAATCGATCAGCAATGCCAAGAAACGCATCAGCGTAGGGGCCAGCTTGCCGAAATGGCTCGTCACCTATTTCATTGAAAAAATCGGTATCGAGGAGACCGAAAAAATGGCTTTTTCCTTATTGGAAGATCCATTCGTATCGGTCAGATTGCAGTCGCAGGCAATGTCCCGGGAAGAAGCTCTTGAACTGTTGCAAACAGATGGTTATGATGTGGTTCCAAGTCCGGTTTCACCTTCGGGTATCCGGATCCGCGGCGGAAAAATCGTTGACTCCCCGTTATTCAAAGAGGGCGTCCTTACGATTCAGGACGAATCAAGTCAATTGGTCGCACCGGTCGGAGAGCTGGAAAAGGATTTTCTGGTTTTGGACAGCTGTGCTGCACCGGGTGGGAAGACGACGCACATGGCAAGTTATCTCTCGGCTTCGGAAAACGGCAAAGTCATCGCCTTAGATATGTATGAGCACAAGATAAGCTTGATCGACCAAAATGCCGAGCGTCTGCATGTAGCCGATCGCATCGAAACCCGGGTGATGGATGCAAAAGAAGCAGGCAAAGCATTTGCACCGGAATCCTTTGATGCCATCTTCGTCGATGCCCCTTGTTCGGGGTTGGGGTTGATGCGCAGAAAGCCGGAAATCAAATATGTGAAAAATGCGCAGGACTTTTTGGACTTGCATCAAGAACAACTTCGGATACTGGACTCTGTAAGTTCGTTGCTAAAAAAAGGTGGACGTTTGGTGTACAGTACATGTACACTAACTAAAGAAGAGAATCAAATGACTGTCCAGTCATTCATTGGAAATCATGCCGAATTTGCAATCGTCCCGATACAATCCGATTATTTGGATAAAAAATCTTTCACTCCTGAAGGATTTGTGCAGATATATCCGCATGATTACGGAACTGATGGATTCTTCATCAGCTGTATGGTAAAAAGGTAAATGATAAGAAAGAATTGAGGGGAAAGAATGCAGATAGCCTTCAAAAGTGATAGAGGCAAAAATAGAGCAATCAATCAAGATTATGTGGGTTATTTCGTGAATGAAGCCCAGCAGCCGCTCATGATCGTATGCGATGGCATGGGTGGCCATAAGGCTGGTGACGTCGCCAGCGAAATGGGGGTATCCCATCTGGGTGCAGCCTGGAAAGGATCCCGCTTCACGAACAGCGAAGAATTGTCCCGTTGGCTGATCGCCAACATCCAGCGCGTCAATGATCTGGTTTTTCAAAAATCATTGGATTACAGCGACCTGGATGGAATGGGTACGACTTTGGTGGCGGCAGCCGTTGTGGGCAAGGAAATCATTATTGCCAATATCGGCGACAGTCGGGCTTATGTCTATAGAAATTATAAACTCCGTCAAATCACGGAAGACCATTCCTTGGTGAATGAATTCATCAAATCAGGGGAAATAACCCCGGAAGAAGCGCAGCATCATCCAAGAAAGAATATTTTGACGCGCTCCTTGGGCGTTTCCCGGAAACTGGATATCGATATCATGGCCATGCCACTTGTGCAGGGGGATCTGTTGTTGCTTTGCTCCGATGGTTTGACCAATATGATGGATGATGAAGAAATCGCCCAAATTCTGAAGGATTGGCTTCCTCTTGAAGAAAAAGTCCTTTCATTGGTCGATAAAGCGAATGAGGCTGGCGGCCTGGACAATATCACAGCCCTTTTGGCTGATTTTACGGATAGAGAGGGGGAACCGCTGTGGAGGCAGGAAAGAAATTAGGCGGCCGCTATAAAATCGTCCGGCATATCGGAAGCGGCGGGATGGCGAACGTTTACCTGGGCCATGATCTGATTCTGGATCGTCCGGTCGCCATCAAAGTATTGCGCTTTGACTTCCGCAACAACAAGGATGCCCTGCGCCGTTTCCAACGTGAAGCCCTCTCAGCCACGCAATTGATCCATCCCAACATCGTAGGTGTATATGATGTGGATGAAGAAGATGAATTGCAATACATCGTGATGGAATTCATCGATGGCACGGATCTGAAAAAATACATCGACATTCAAGGCAGGGTTTCGCCGGAGAAGTCGATCCATATCATGCACCAAGTTTTGTCGGCTGTGGCATTGGCCCACAAAAACCGGATCATCCATAGGGACATCAAGCCACAGAATATTCTGATCGATAATCAGGATCGCATCAAAATTACCGATTTCGGCATTGCGGTTGCGCTTTCGGAAACATCGATCACCCAGACGAATACGCTGTTGGGCTCCGTTCATTATTTGTCTCCGGAGCAAGCCAGAGGCAGTATGGCCACTTCAAAATCCGACATCTACGCTTTAGGGGTTGTCCTGTATGAATTGCTCAGCGGGAAGGTTCCTTTCGATGGGGAGTCGGCTGTCAGCGTCGCCTTGAAGCATTTTCAGGAACCGATGCCTTTCATCCGGGAAAACCATCCGGAGATTCCTCAAAGTTTGGAAAATGTCATTCTGAAGGCCACGGCGAAAGAACCGTTGGACCGTTACGCTACCTGTGAAGAAATGATGGCGGATCTCGATACTTGCCTGAATGAGGAACGCTTGCACGAAGCACCTTTTATGCCGGTATCGCTGTTGCAGGAAACTAAAGTACTCACCCCTCTATCCGCTGAAGTAGTGGCCAAAGCGGACAGCGGGAACACGATCGTTTCGCCGCCACCGAGCGTTAAAGCTGAACCGATCCACGAATACGAGTCAGGGCGAGAGGCAGCTGGAGGAAAGAAAAAACGCAAGAACTGGACATTCGTTCTCTTCGGCGTGTTGCTGCTGGGTCTGATCGCCAGCTTTTTCTTCTTCTTTTACAATAACCAGGAAGCGGATGCGCTGACTGTTCCGGATGTGTCCAATATGGATCAAGCCAGCGCGCGGCTCGCACTGGAAGACGCAGGATTGGTTTTAGGTGATATAACGGAAGAATACAGCGATGAAGTCGAAGAAGATGCTGTCATTGAAACGTCACCAAAAATCGGGGCAACCGTTGAAGCCGGTGCTGAAATCGACCTGGTCATCAGTCTGGGTGAGGAATTGTTCACGCTTCTCGACTATGAAGGCCAAGAATATGAAAGTGTTCTGGAAGACTTGCGCAAAGAAGGCTTTACGATCGAAAGGACACACGAATTCAGCAGCGAAGTCGCTTCAGGCAATATCATCAGCCAAAGCTTAGAGCCTGGCGCGGAAGTTAGACCAAGCGAAACTACGCTGTCGTTTCTTGTGAGCGACGGAAATGAATCCTATACGATGCGCGATCTATCGGGATATACGCGAAAAAGCGTCGAGGATTATGCAGGGCAATACGGGCTCTCATTGACGGTCACTGAAGCGTACTCAGACACGATTGCAGCAGGTCTGGTCGTAAGCCAAAGTCTGGCAGGCGGATCCGCTTTTGTATCCGGTGATGCCTTGAGTGTGGTGATTTCGATAGGTCCTGAAGAGCCGCAAGTTGTTTCCTTCAGCCGCACCATTACGATTCCTTATCTCGCAGCAGCCGTATCGGAACCCGCTTCCGAGAGCAGCAACAGTCAAGGCAGTGAAAATGCGGCCAGCAATGCGGCCAGCAGCAGTTCTTCCAATGAGCCGAACCATATCGTCATCTACATAGAGGACGAGGATCATGCCCTCAGTGACGTATTCCGTGAGTTCGATATAGCGGCGGATGAGGTCGTGACGTTGAATTTCCGTATTCTGGAAGGCAGCTCTGCTTCCTACCGGATCGAAAGGGATGGCGAAGTCATCAACGAAGCTTCTGAACTAACACAATAGAAACAAATAGGCTACAAAAAATGACAAACATCAAAATGGTTTGTCATTTTTTTGTAGAACAGTGTAGAATAGAGAGAAAGAACTAAACTAGGAGGCGTTGTCGATTTGCAAAAAGGACAAGTCAGGAAAGCAATAAGCGGATTTTATTATGTGTATGTGGACGGTCAAACGTATCAGACGAGAGGAAGAGGGAACTTCCGCGTGAAAAACATGGCTCCGCTTATTGGGGATTTTGTCGATTTCGAAAGTGACAACTTGACGGAGGGCGTTCTGCTGGACATCTACCCAAGGAAAAATGAATTGATTCGCCCGACTGTGGCGAATGTCGATTTTGGCGTTATCGTGATGTCGGCGATCGAACCCGATTTTTCTTCCTATCTGGTGGATCGTTTCCTGGTTTACCTGGAAGCAAACAACATCAGTCCCATCATCTACGTCACGAAAATTGATCTGTTGGATGAAAAAGCCAAGACGGACATGCTTCAATATAAAACCTATTATGAATCGATCGGATACAAAATGATCTTATCGGATTATCCTGAAGGAGCCTCGTCTTTGGAGGAGCTGGTCAGGACCATGGGCAAAGGGATGGCGGTGTTTATGGGCCAATCCGGCGCCGGGAAATCCACTTTGTTGAATCAACTGATGCCCGAATTGGATTTGCTGACAGGCGAAATCTCGACCGCTTTGGGCAGGGGCCGCCATACGACGCGGCATGTCGAGTTGCATCCGGTTGGGGAGGCTCTGATTGCCGATACCCCTGGTTTCAGTACAATTGACTTGATCGACATTGAAGCGGTCGATCTGCCTTCCTTTTTCCCGGACTTTGAAGCGCTGCGTGATCAATGCCGATTCGGCGGCTGCATGCACATCAACGAGCCGAATTGCAGGGTGAAAGAGGCAGTTGCCTCCGGGGAGGTTGCCCCGTACAGATACGAACACTATCTGCAATTCCATGAGGAAATCGTCGGACGCAAACCGATGTACATAAAAAAAAATAAGAGATAAGGTGTGTGTGAAAATGAAAATTGCTCCATCCATATTAAGTGCTGATTTCGCGAATTTAGAGCGGGACGTTAAGTTGGTCGAACAAGCTGGTGCCGATTATATCCACATCGATGCCATGGACGGCCAATTCGTTGCCAATTTGACGTTGGGCCCAAATGTTGTGCAGGCAATCCGTCCGCACACAAAATTACCGTTGGATTGCCATTTGATGGTAAACACACCTGAAAATCTGATCCCGGCTTTCGCCAGGGCCGGCGCGGATATCATCACGATTCACGCGGAGGCTACTGCCCACATCCATGGCGCGATTCAGATGATCAAAAATGAAAACATCGCAGCCGGCGTCGTCATCAATCCGGGAACAAGCGTAGACGTCATCAAACCCGTTTTGGGCGATGTCGATATGGTGCTCGTCATGACCGTCAACCCGGGGTTCGGGGGCCAAGGCTTCATCGAAAGCACTTTGGACAAAATCCAAGAGCTGGCTACCTTGCGCGAAAAGCATGGCTATCATTACGAAATTGAAGTCGATGGCGGCATTACCCATGAGACGATCGTCAAGTGCATTCAGGCAGGTGCGGATGTATTCGTAGCTGGTTCTTACATTTATGACGATGAAAATCCAGCAGCGGCCATCAGCCGATTGAAGGATGCTTGCCATAATGCGGTCTGAGAAAGTGGTGATTGTGGTCGGCGGCGACCAGACGGATGTCGCCGCCTTGGTCCACCGTTTTTCGGAAAGTCATCGGTTGATCGGTGCAGACCGCGGAGCGTTGACGCTTGCCCAGCTGTGCACACATTTCGATGCGGCCATCGGGGATTTTGATTCCGTCACCCCGCAAGAAATGGAAGAAATCAAAAAGAAAAGCCGCGTCTGCCGCATCCTTCCTGCGCAAAAAGATGAAACGGATACCGAGGCGGCCATTGCCTATGCGCTTGAAACGTTTAATCCGGAAGAAATCATTCTTTTGGGTGCCTTCGGAGGGCGTTTGGACCATCTGATGAGCAATCTGTGGTTGGCGTTCCATCCGGTCGTGAAAGGGATGGCAGGCAGAATCAGTCTAATGGATCGGCATAATACCTTGCGGTTTTATATGCCCGGCAGTTATGTGCTGGAAAAAGAAACGAGCAAAAAATATTTGTCGTTCATTGGCATGACCCCCATCAAGAAATTGACCCTGACGGGAGTTGTCTATCCTTTGAGCGGAAAAGATTATGATTACCCGATAGCTTTGGTCAGCAATGAGTTTGAAGAGGCCGAGATGCATTTTTCTTTTGAATCCGGTGTTCTGGCCGTCATCCAAAGTGCTGACAAACGCAAATAAAGCAAAGAGGCTGCGCTTTTGCCGCGGCCTCTTTCCTTTACTTTGCACATAATAGATTTTCTGAATAAAAAAAAGATGAGCTGGAATCATGGCATGGTCCCTGGGCTCATCTATATTTTTATACTCTTTCAACTTTACCAGATTTCAAAGCTCGAGCTGAAACCCATACTTTTTTAGGTTTTCCATCGACTAAGATACGAACTTTTTGTAAGTTTGGTTTGAAAGTACGTTTTGTGTAGTTCATAGCGTGGGAACGGTTATTACCTGAACGGCTTTTACGTCCTGTTACGAAACATTCTTTTGACATTTTCTTTCCTCCTTTGCTGTTACAGAAGCAAAGCTTCTTTCCAATTCATACACTTGATTAATTTATCATAATTCAAAAGTGAATGCAACTGTTTTAAAGGAAAAATACTTGACAGCTGTTTTTTTTATCCTGCCCTCATCAAATATCCGCATTTGACTATCCTCACAGAGCAAGGAACGGGAGCTGGGAAAACCCCGGAAATATTTCGGAAAAAAGTCAGAATTGCCGTAAATCGATCGGAAATAAGAAATTTAATCGCAAAAAGTTATTTCTTTTGTATAAAATATGCTATCATAATTTGTAATTAACGATTGTGTGCATACATTAAGGAGGCTATTATAAATGGCAGTTAAAATCCAAACACAATATGGGATGGTTGACTTATCGAACGACGTGATCGCTACGGTAGTAGGCGGCGCCGCGACGGATAATTATGGAGTTGTCGGCATGGCCAGCAAAAATCAAATCAGAGATAATATCAGTGAAATATTGAAAAAAGAGAACTATTCACGCGGTGCCGTGATTCGACAAGAAGAAAATGGAGTAGCTGTTGATGTTTATATCATTGTACTCTACGGAACAAAAATTTCTGAAATTTGCCGGAATGTTCAAACACAAGTCAAATATAATCTTGAAATGATGTTGGGCTTTTCCGCAAATACAGTGAATGTGTTCGTCCAAGGCGTAAGAGTATTAAAGGACTAAAGATTACAGATCACCATGTTTTATATGGTGAAGGAGGACTATAAGGTGAAGAAAACTCAACTAACAGCGGAAGACTTTAAGGCGATGGTCGCAATCGGCGCCGAACGTCTTAGTGAGAATGCAGAATATGTGAATTCTTTGAACGTGTTCCCCGTTCCGGATGGAGACACGGGCACAAACATGAATTTATCATTCACATCCGGAGCTGAACGGGTCAGGCTGTCGGATGCTACAAAAATAGATCAATTAGGATCGGACTTGGCTAAAGGCTTATTGATGGGGGCGAGAGGGAACTCAGGCGTCATATTATCCCAGCTGTTCCGTGGCTTTTCGAAGGCGATCGAAGGGAAAGCAATCTTGAATACGGCTGATTTTGCTGAGGCTTTTTCCCACGGCGTCGAGACAGCCTATAAAGCGGTCATGAAACCTGTGGAAGGCACCATTTTGACGGTTGCGCGCGAATCCGCCAAAGCCGGTGTGAAAAAAGCCGAACATACGGATGACATCATCGAATTGATGGGAACGGTCCTTAAAGTCGCGCAGATCGCGTTGGATAAGACACCGGATCTCTTGCCGGTATTGAAAGAGGTAGGCGTCGTCGACAGCGGCGGGCAAGGCCTTGTGTACATTTATGAAGGGTTCATGGAATCCTTGACCGGCGAAAAAGTGCCGTCCGCCGAAAAGGTCATCTCACAAGCGGATGTAACCGAAATCGCTCACCAGGAAAATTATCATAACGTTTCGCACTCCATTGCGACAGAAGATATTGAATTCGGTTATTGTACAGAAATCATGGTCAAATTAGGTGAAGGCGAAACCGTGACGGACACCTTTGACTACGATACATTCCGTAATCATCTGAACGAAATCGGAGATTCCCTATTGGTCGTCGCGGATGACGAAATCGTGAAGGTCCATGTGCATACCGAGTATCCAGGGGAAGTCATGAACTACGGACAAAAATTCGGCTCACTGATGAAAATCAAAGTGGACAATATGCGCATGCAACATGATGCAGTCCTTGAAAAAGCCGATGCGCCTTCCAAGAAACTTGAAAAAGTTCCTTACGGTGTGATAGCTGTTGCTGCCGGCAAAGGTGTGCATGCCCTGTTCAAGAGCATGGGCGTATCCACGATCATCAATGGCGGCCAGACGATGAATCCAAGCACGGAAGACATCCTTAAGGCAATCGAAAGCACAAACGCCGAAAAAACAATCATTTTGCCGAACAACAAAAATATTTTCATGGCTGCAGATCAGGCAGCTGAAGTATCCGAAGCGGATGTGGTTGTAGTGGCTTCGAAGACGATCTCACAAGGCCTGACAGCTATGCTTGCCTTCAATGAATCAGAGGACTTGGAAACCAATAAAGCCAACATGACTGCTGAACTGGAAAATGTTGTCAGCGGACAGATCACGAGTGCCGTGCGCGACACAGTCATAGACGGATTGACCATCACCAAGGACGACTTCATGGGGATCGTCGACGGGAAAATCTTGACGGCCGACAAGGACAGAAAAGCCGCAACGATAGAAACCCTGAAAAAAATGATCACGGATGACAGCGAAATCGTCACCATCATCTTCGGGGAAGACAGCGATGAGAACGAAAGCAAAGAGATTGCAGCGGTCATCGAAGCTGAATATGACTTTTTGGAAGTGGAAGTGCAAGAAGGAAATCAACCGGTATACAGTTATCTTCTTTCTGTAGAATAATCTGAAAAAGCTGAACGAGTTTCTCTGTTCGGCTTTTCTTTTTCAAAAACGGTTGGTCAAAGAAACTGTCCTGCTCCCGGAAGAAAGGAGGCGAACGGATGGAAGCGGAAGACAATAAGCAATTGGATATTTATGAACCAGTCGGGGAATTGCCCCATGTAGGACCGAAGAGAGTTGAGGCGCTGCATTCATTGGGCATCGATACAATCTATGATCTGATCACACATTTTCCTTTCCGTTATGAGGACATAAAAGTCAAAACATTGGACGAAATCGAGGATTCGGACAAAGTGACGCTGAAAGGACAAGTCGTGACGGCTCCGGTCGTCCACCATTACGGTTTTAAAAAAAGCAGGCTATCATTCAAATTAGCCATCGAGGATGCCATCATTTCGGTAACATTCTTCAATCAGCCTTACCTGAAACAAAAAATCATGCTTGAGGATGAGGTTGCGATCTTCGGTAAATGGGAACGCGCACGCCAAACTTTGGCAGGGATGAAGATCCTCGGCAGTTCGAATGGACAGGATGATTATGCCGCCATTTATCATGTCAACAAGACGATCAAGCAGCAGACCATCCTGAATCTGATCAAACAGGCGATAGAGCTGTATGCTCCGGTCATTCCCGAGATACTTCCGCAGCATCTGCTGCAGACGTATCACCTGATGAGCCATAGGGAAGCCATCCGGGCGATGCACTTTCCCAAAAATGATGAAGAATCGGAGCAAGCGAGACGGCAAATCATCTATCAGGAGTTTTTCCTTTACCAAGTGCGCCTGCAAATGCTGCAGCTGAGCCGCAAAACGAACAACCGAGGCATTCCGATCCTTTATGATGTGGACAAGCTGAAGGGATTCATAGCAACTTTGCCGTTTGAACTCACGGATGGGCAAAAGAAGGTCGTCAACGAAATATGCCGGGATCTGCGCAAACCTTATGAAATGAACCGTTTGTTGCAAGGGGACGTCGGCAGCGGCAAAACGATCGTAGCGGTGATCGCCCTGATGGCTACCGTCCTGGGCGGGTACCAAGGGGCTTTCATGGTTCCCACTGAGATTTTGGCGGAACAGCATTATCGCACCTTGCAGAGCCTGTTCGAGTACACCGATGTCTCCATTGCCCTGCTTACCGGCAGCACGAAGGCAAAAGACCGAAAAGAATTGTTGAACCGGCTTGCAGGAGGGGACTTGCATATCCTTATCGGGACGCACGCACTGATCCAAGAGGATGTCGTTTTTGCCGACCTGGGCTTGGTCATCACCGATGAGCAGCACCGCTTCGGTGTCCAACAAAGGCACAAGCTGAACGAAAAAGGGAACAACCCGAATGTTTTGTACATGACTGCCACGCCGATCCCGAGAACGTTGGCGATAACCACGATGGGCGAAATGGATGTTTCGGTGCTTGACCAGATGCCTGACGGCAGAAAACCGATCAAAACGATCTGGAATAAATCGGACAAGATCGAAAATGTACTTGAGTTCATCCGGAAACAGATGGATAATGGACAACAGGCGTACATCATCACGCCTCTGATCGAGAAATCCGAGTCGCTGGATGTCAAGAATGCAGAAGATGTGCATCAAGCCGTGACGGCCTATTACAAAGGGAAATATCAAATCGGTCTGTTGCACGGCCGTCTCAAGTCCGAAGAAAAAGATCAGATCATGCGCCGTTTCCAAAACAACGAGCTGCAGGTCCTTGTATCGACGACAGTCATCGAGGTCGGCCTGAACGTGCCGAATGCAACAGTGATGGTCATCCAAGATGCCGACCGATTCGGATTATCCCAGCTCCACCAATTGCGCGGTCGAGTGGGCCGGGGAGACAAAGAGTCCTATTGTGTGCTGGTTGCCGATCCGAAAACCGATAACGGCAAGGAACGCATGCGCATCATGGTGGAGTCGACAGACGGTTTCTACCTGAGCCAACGGGATTTGGAACTGCGCGGACCGGGTGATCTTTTCGGAAACAAACAATCCGGCTTGCCCGATTTCAAATCCGGAGATATCGTGCGGGATGCCGTCATCTTGGATATTGCGCACAATGACGCTATCCAAATCACACGCGAACAAGACTTTGAAAGCAACCCAGCCTACGAAAGTTTGCGGGAAGCAGTCGAACGCGAAAAAGAGAAGTTAAAGAGATTACAGTGAAACTAACAAAAGTGAGGTATACAATCTATGAAAATCGCTGTCGATGCGATGGGCGGGGATTTTGCGCCCCAAGCAATAGTAGAGGGCATTTTAATGGCTGCCAAAGAATTTAATGATTTAGAGTTTTTGCTTTTTGGCGACGAAGCCAAAATACGCAAGGCTTTAGGGGATCAATATGCCGAAAACGGGAAAATCACAATCGTTCATACGACCGAAAAGATCGAGAGCGACGACGAACCCGTCAAAGCGATCCGCAGAAAAAAACAAGCTTCGATGGTGCTTGCTGCTCAAGCAGTCAAGAACAAAGAAGCCGACGCTTTATTCTCGGCAGGGAATACCGGTGCGCTTTTGGCAGCCGGATTATTGATCATCGGCCGGATCAAAGGGATCGACAGACCCGGCTTGATGCCGATTCTGCCAGTCATCGGCAAAGAAAATGAACAGTTCCTGTTGATGGATGCAGGCGCAAACGCCGACTGCAAACCGGAAAACATCTACCAGTTCGGCCTTTTGGGCTCGTATTATGCCAAGTTTGTGCAAGGCATCGAAAACCCAAGGATCGCTTTGTTGAACAATGGTTCCGAAGCAACGAAGGGCAGCGAACTGTCCAAAAAAGCCTATGTGTTGTTGGAAGAGGACTCCGAACTCAATTTCACAGGCAATATCGAAGCACGGGAAATTTTGCTCGGCGATGCGGATGTCGTCGTGACGGATGGCTTCACCGGTAATGCTGTCCTGAAAACGATGGAAGGGACGGCAATGTCATTGCTGAAGTTGATCAAAACCCAATTGCTTTCAGGCGGTTTGAAGACAAAAATCGGCGGAATGCTGATCAAGGATTCCTTTTCGGAAATCAAAGATACGATGGATTATTCGAAGCATGGGGGTGCCGTGCTGTTCGGATTGCGGGCGCCGGTCGTCAAGACGCATGGATCTGCGGATAAAGTCGCTGTCTACCACACAGTGAAGCAAATCCGTAAAATCATCAGTTCCCACGTCATCGATGATGTCGTGAAGCACTTTGATGAAATGAATGCCCAGCCCGTAAACAAAACTGAGCAGGAATAAAAAAATATAGACAAAAGATTAGCGTATGGGTAAAATAGATGTGAGCCTTTACAAAATATTTTCAGTAAATGTGATGTAATTGGTTATGGAACGATAATGGAGGTGTAACGCTTGGCAGATACAACTACTTTTGAGCGAGTAGCCAAGATGGTTATTGAACGATTCGGTGTCGATGAAGCAAAGGTTACGAGAGAGTTGACTTTCCACAACGACCTTGGAGCGGATTCATTGGATATTGTTGAACTCGTTATGGAACTGGAAGATGTCTTTGCTGTACAGATTTCCGATGAAGATGCTGAGAGGATAATCACAGTAGGAGATGCAGTCGACTACATCGATTCTCAAAAATAAGGATCGCAATAATTTAACGACAGAAGCAACGTTGACGGTTTTCAAATGCCAATGTTGCTTTTTTTTCAGGCCAAGAGGGCTGATTATGGCAAAAATATGAAATGCATTAAAAGTGAATGGAATAGCGGTTGTTTTTGCATGTGCTTAAACGTATAATGTTAGGAGATATTTCATCAAGTTTGTTATATAAGCATGAGAGGAGGTGCACGATGAGACTTGGAAGACCTTTGTTGGAGATAAACGCATTGCACACCGCATTCCGGATGCAGGATAACTATTACGATGCAGTCGACGATGTTTCCTTCAGTCTGGAAAAAAGTGAAATTTTGGGGATTGTCGGAGAGTCCGGCTGCGGGAAAAGTACCCTCGCAACAACGATCGTCGGACTCCATAATAAGGCGAACACGCGGATTTCGGGAGAGATCATCTATCAGAACTTGAATCTCATCGATCTGAATGAGACGCTCTATAACCGCATAAGAGGAAACGATATCGGGATGGTTTTTCAAGATCCTCTTTCGGCCCTCAATCCTTTGATGACGGTAAGTGAGCAGATAGAAGAAGTGCTGCTTTATCATACCAGGATGACAAAAGAGGAACGTGCGCTGCGTGTGGGCGAATTGTTGCTCCAAGTTAAGCTGGAGGATCCGGAAGGAACAGCCGCACGCTACCCGCATGAGCTGTCCGGCGATGCGCGTCAGCGGGTCGGCATTGCCATTGCTGTTGCCTGTAATCCGCCGATCATCATCGCGGATGAACCGACGACCTCTTTGGATGTAACTGTTCAAGCTCAAATATTGGATCTTTTGAGCGAAGTGAGGGACGAGACGGGTGCCGGGATCATCCTGATCACCCATGATTTAGGTGTCGTAGCCGAAATTGCGGATAGAGTAGCCGTCATGTACGCAGGACAAATTGTCGAAACAGCCGGGGTCGTTGAACTGTTCACGGATCCGAAGCATCCTTATACCCGTTCTTTGTTGCGTTCGATGCCGCAAGCGAATGGCGCGCTCGAATCGGATTCCGGGGAACTCTATGTGATTCAAGGGGATGTCCCTTCCCTGCAGCAGTTGCCTAAACAGGGCTGTCGTTTTTCCGGACGGATTCCATGGATCCCATTTTCCGCACATGAACAATCACCCAAAATGCACGAGATTTCTAAAGGGCATTTTGTCAGGTGCACGTGCCATGAGTCCTTCCGTTTTGAAGGGGAGAGTGAATAAGATGGGGCTTTTGGAAATCAAAGATTTGAAGGTTCACTACCCGCTCAAGAGCGGCTTCTTATCCAGCAAAAAGAGCCTTGCAGCCGTCGACGGCATCAGCCTGTCCCTGGAAGAAGGGAAAAATTACGGTCTGGTGGGCGAATCAGGGTCCGGAAAATCAACTGTCGGAAGAGCGATCGTTGGATTGGAGCGGATCACTGCCGGCCAAATCATTTATGAAGGAACTGACGTAACCGCTGCGATAGGCAAGCGGAAATCAGCCCACAAACGCAATGTCCAGATGATTTTTCAAGATTCGGGTGCGAGTCTGAATCCGAAAAAACAAATTGGACAGATCATTTCCGAACCTTTGCGCAATTTTGAGCAGCTTTCCCAGCAGGAAGAGAAAAAACGCGTGCTGGAACTGCTGGAAATGGTAGGGTTACCGGAAGATGCGCTGCGGAAGTATCCTCACGAATTCACCGGTGGACAGAGGCAACGCATTGCATTGGCACGGGCGGTTGCACTGCGGCCAAAATTTGTCATAGCTGATGAACCCGTTTCGGTATTGGACCTTTCCGTTCAGGCGCAAGTGCTGAATTACATGAAACGCATCCAAGAACAATACAAACTCAGCTATCTGTTCATTTCCCATGACCTAGGCGTTGTGAAGCAGATGTGCGATGAATTGGCCATCATGTACCGAGGAAGGTTCGTGGAATACGGAGACAGGCAGGACATCTATCTCAACCCGCAGCACATCTACACGAAAAGGCTTCTTTCCGCAATTCCGAACTTGGATCCAGGCAACCGGGAGTTGCATAAGCGTTTGCGGCGGGAAATAGAATCAGAATACAAACAAAGCATGGAGAGTTATCTGGCAAAGGACGGTCGTGTTGGGGATTTGATCCCGTTGTCGGAAACGCATCGAATTGCCGGTAAACAATCGAAAGGAGAGCGTTAACGATGTGGAACAGAATTCTGAGACGCTTCTTCTTTATCATTCCGCAACTATTGGCGTTCAGTTTATTGGTGTTTGCACTGACGCAATTGATGCCTGGAGATCCGCTGACTGGGCTGATCATTCCCGGGATGAATCAGAGCAGCATTGACGCGATCCAAGCGAGCGCGGTCCTGGATGGGCCTTGGTACATTCGGTATCTGGAATGGATCGCAAATATGCTCAGAGGGGATTTCGGCCTCAGTTACACTTACCGGATGCCTGTGGGTATTCTTGTGGGTGCAAGGCTTGGCAACACACTCTGGTTGGCTATGGCCTCCCTCTTGTTGTCTTATCTGATCGCTGTTCCGCTAGGCATTTATGCAGGGCGTTTTAACGGTTCATTGGGTGATAAAGTTATTCGTTTTTTGAACAGCATCAGTTTTGCCTTGCCGATCTTCATTGTTGCCTTGTTGCTGGTTTGGCTTTTTGGCTTTCAACTGGAATTGTTTCCGACGCGGGGGATGCCCTTGTTGCCGGAAACGAAGAGCGTGTTGGCCTCTCTTTGGAATAGGCTCCAACACTTAGCGTTGCCGGCGCTGGCTTTTGGCCTCTCGGCATCCGCTGGCAACATCCAACGTTTAAGGTCGGGTATCATCGAGGCAAAGCAAGAAGATTATGTACTGACAGCCCGCTCAAAAGGCGTTCCGGAGAGCATGGTGTATCGGAGGCACATCTTCAGGAACGCGAGTATGCCGGTAACTTCTCTGTTGGGCTATGACATTACCGGTTTCATTGGGAGCAGCATTTTTATCGAATTCATCTTCTCCTACCCGGGAATCGGTCGATTGTTCATCAGTTCTTTAGAATCACGCGATTTCAGTGTCATCGTTGCCTTGTTGCTTATTTATGGGCTGGCTGCTTTGATTGGCACATTAGTGTCTGACATCATTTTGACAATTGTGGATCCGCGCGTCCGGGTGAGGTAGCAAGAGGAAAGGGGGGATATGTTGAATACGGAGGAAGAAAAGAAAGCAGGCAGAATAGAAGAGTTGAAAACGGAGCTTGCCTCCGTTGCGGCGGGCGAGAACCGTTTGAGCCACGAAGTGAATGAGGAAACAAAAACTGTTGTCGATTTCCGCGGCATGCTTGGAGAATTCCGAAAAGACAAGTTGGCGGTCATTGCTTTGGGTACGCTAGTTTTGCTCTTGTTGCTGGTCTTTGTGGGCTCCCTTTTTTTTGATGCGAGCCAAGTCATGCAGGTGGACTTGTTGAACAGGTATGCTTCGCCGGGCAAAAACCATATTTTGGGGACGGATGAAGCGGGACGGGATGTGCTGGGCCAGCTGTTGCTGGGAGCGCGCACCTCGCTGCTGACTGGCACAGCCGTGACAGTCTTGACCGGATTCATAGGAATCGGCTTGGGTCTGCTGTCCGGCTATTACGGTGGATTCCTGGATGGCTTGCTTATGGGCTCCATTGAATCCATCATGGTTCTTCCGGCAAGTGTGTTGATTCTCGTGCTGGTATCCATCGTATCGGAATACAATCTCTTTACGTTCATAGTGCTTATGAGCGCATTCAGCTGGGCAGGGAAATCAAAGGTTTTTCGTAACCGAACGCGTGCGGAGGCCAAACATGACTATGTGCGGGCATCCAGAACTGCAGGGACAAACGACTTGCTGATCATGTTCCGCGAAATCCTGCCTAATTTAAGTTCACTGGTCATCATCAATACGACTATGTCTTTGGCAAGGAATATCGGGATGGAGACAAGTTTGAGTTTTCTGGGCTTAGGCTTGCCTCCCGGCGTGCCTAGTATAGGCAATTTGCTGCGCTATGCCATTTCTCCCGCAGTTTTTGAGAACTATGTATGGGTATGGTTACCAGCATCCACACTCATCTTTGCATTGTTGTTGTGCATCATTTATGTCGGACAGGCATTGCGGCGTGCGGCAGATGCTAAACAAATGCAAGCATAATAAGGAGGCTGAGCTATGCTGAATAAAATGATCGTTCCCTTCTTGTTTGCTACGCTGCTGGCCGGCTGTGGAAACAAGGAGGTTCTATTGGAAACGAACGGGGACTTGCCTGGTTCATCAGCTGTCATACAGGAATTCGACACGGTCATGAACAGCGATGCCCCCGCCATCGCCGGCGGAGTGTTGAAATATGCTCTGGTCGCCGAATCCTCCTTCCAGGGTGTCTTCAACCCTGTTTTTTCAGAGGATGCGTATGATGAGGAACTCATGGGTTTTTCACATGAATCCATTTTTTCGTATGATGAGGAGTTTCAGCTTACGCAAGATGGCATGGCCACTTTTGTTCTCAATGAAAATTTAAAAACAGTGTCGATCACTATGCGGGATAACCTGAAGTGGTCGGACGGAGCGGCACTTACGGTCGACGATATCCTTTATGCCTATGAGGTGATCGGGCATCCGGACTATTCCGGTTCCCTTTATGGAGAGGTCTTTGCGAATGTTGTGGGCATGACCGAATACCATGAAGGCACAACTGATTCGATTGTCGGTATCGAAGTTTTGGATGATACGCACCTCACCATCGCTTTCGAAGAATTGAATCCGTCCCTTTTGCAAGCGGGAGGAGCCTTATGGAGCCAACCGCTGCCAAGGCACCAACTGGAACGTGTCCCTGTAGCTGATATGATGAGTTCGTCCCAATTGCGGGAACAACCTGTAGGGACGGGCCCGTTCCGGGTCAAGTCGATCATTCCAGGCGAGTCGGTTCTTTTCGAAGCCAATGAATATTATTGGAAAGGGAAACCGAAGTTGGATAATATCCTTGTTGAAGTAGTCGGTTCGGCAACGATCGTATCCGAAATGGAAGCGGGAAATTACGATGTCGCTGTCATGCCGGCAAGTTCTTACGAAAGCTACAAAGATTTCGACAATATAACCTTGCTGGGCAGAGAAGAATTGGCGACAACTTACATCGGGTTCAAGTTGGGATCCCAAGACGTTGAATCAGGCGACAACGCCCTTAATCTGAGTTCGAAAATGGCGGATGCGGCATTGCGGCAAGCGATGGCATATGCGCTGGACAACGAATTTGTCGCTGCGGTCCTTTTCGACGGGTTGCGGCAGCCGGCAAACGCTATGGTTCCTCCAGCGTTCGAAGGATTCAGTGATGATGAGGCGGTTGGCTTCAGTTACGATCCTGTGAAGGCCTCAAGTCTGCTGGATGAGGCTGGCTATCGGGACAGGGACGGCGATGGTTTTCGGGAAACACCGGACGGAGAGCCGCTCGAAATCAACTTTGCGGCTGTTGCAGGGGGAGACGGGACGGAAACGGTAGTGGCCTACTATATCCAGCAATGGAAAGAGATCGGTTTGGATGTCTCGCTCGCCACAGGAAGATTGATTGAATATCAGAAGTTCCATGACATGCTTGCATCCGACAGTCCGGCCATTGATGTCTATCAGGCAACCTGGGGGACAGGCATGGATCCCAATCCGACCGAAATGTTCGGTCGTACCAGTGCTCTCAACTACACCCGTTGGGCCAACGAAGAGAATGATTCTTTGTTGGATCAGATCAACGCTGCGGTTGCCTTGGACGAAAATGCGAGGACGGGGATCTATCAAGAATGGCAAGCGTTGCTGTTCGAGGAAGCGCCTGTCATCCCCACTTTCTGGCGTACGCAGATTTTTGCCGTCAATAACCGCGTCAAGAACTTCAACATCCGCTATGGTGCAACCAGAGGCTGGGAAACAATCGAACTGACATCAGAAGAACCAGTCCGGTAAGACGAGTTCCGTTTATTTACCAGAAATGAGGAAGAGGCCCGGACTTTTGTCCAGGCCTCTTTTCGCATGAACAGCGGCAGACTGTTCGTTAACTAAATTTGCGTGCTTATGGCACGCATTTGTCGTATAATGAAAAAGGACTTTATTTTCAAAAGTACCTTGACAGCAAGGAGTCCATTCAAGGGAAGGAGGGAACGAATTGGAAAAAATAGTCAAACAAATAGCAACTGATTTCTCGATTGTTTTCAAGAATGAGAAACTTTTGCATGAAGCATTTACCCATTCATCTTATGTGAATGAGCATCGTCATCTGGCATTGCAGGACAATGAGCGATTGGAATTTTTGGGCGACGCGGTCTTGGAAGTCGTCATCTCCGATTATTTGTTTCATACCTATGATACGTGGCATGAAGGCAAAATGACCCGTCTGCGGGCGCAGATCGTCTGCGAACCAAGCCTGTCCGCTTTCGCGAAGGACTGTCATTTCGACTCCTATATCCGTTTGGGTAAAGGGGAAGAGAATATGGGCGGAAGGCAGCGTCCGGCTTTGCTGTGTGATGTATTCGAAGCGTTCATCGGGGCCGTTTACCTTGACCAAGGGATCGAAGCCGCCAGAAAATTCATTGACCAAGTCATGATCACGAAGTTAAACGAGGATGCTTTTTCACATGTGATGGATTACAAGACCAGCCTCCAGGAAGAACTGCAAAAGAATGGGGACGTGGATATCCAATATATCCTCCTGAACGAAGACGGTCCTGCGCATGCAAAGCAGTTTGATGTGGAAGTGCGGGCTTTCGGAAAAGTGTTAGGCCAGGGACAAGGACCAAGCAAAAAAGCCGCCGAACAGAAAGCGGCACAGAACGCTCTGGAATCTCTAATAAAATGAAAAGCAAGTTTCACCGGAAAGGATGTTTTCTTTGCATCTTGAAAGAATAGAAATGTCGGGTTTCAAATCATTCGCCGACAAAACCGTAATCGAATTTGATGAAGGTGTGACAGCAGTAGTAGGGCCGAACGGAAGTGGGAAGAGCAACCTTTCGGAAGCTGTCCGCTGGGTGTTGGGGGAACAATCCGCAAAAAATCTGCGCGGGAAAAAAATGGACGACATCGTTTTTGCCGGATCGCAGACACGCAAACCTGTCAACATTGCCGAGGTTACCCTCATCCTGAACAACGAGGACGGATTCCTGCCGCTGGAATTCAGCGAAGTGAGCATCACCAGGAGATACAACCGCAATGGCGACAGTGATTGTTTCATCAACAAAAAACCATGCAGATTGAAAGACATAACAGAATTACTGATGGATTCGGGCATCGGAAAAGACTCTTTTTCCATGATTTCGCAAGGGAAAGTGGAACAGATTTTTCAGAACAAACCCGAGGACAGAAGGATCATCCTTGAAGAGGCTGCCGGGGTAGCCAGATACAAAAACCGCAAAACGAGCGCCGAACGGAAGCTGTCCCAAACGGAAGAGCATCTGAATCGGATCGAGGACATCCTGCACGAAATCAACAGCCAACTCGCTCCGCTGGAAATCCAACGGAAAACGGCTTTGGCATACAAGGATAAAAAAGCGTCATTAAGCGAGATCGAAATCGCTTTGACCGCTTCCGAAATCGAGCGGCTGAATGCGCAGTGGCAAATGAGCAAACGCGAGCTGGCCGAGTATGACCGGAAAATCAGCACGGAAGAACGCTCTCTTGCCAGCACCCAGACTGCTTTGCAGGAACTGAAACAAAAGTTGGATGCGTGCGATGAACAGTTGGAAACACTGCAGACCGGCTATGTCACTGTCATCCAGAAATTGGAACAGTTGGAAGGCCAAAAGCAAGTTTTCCAGCAACGGGCGATGTACTCGTCAAAAAATCAAGAAGAGCAAGCCCAGATCATCGCTGAAAAAGAGGCGCTGATCAAGACGGAAAAAGCCAATCTGGCGGCCTTGCGTACTGAGCTTGCGGCGAAAGTGGAAGCGAGGAAGGAACTTTCGGAAAAAAGAGCGAGCCTTTCCGAAAAAGAAGCCCAGCTGACGCAAAATAAGGCGGAACTTGTCCAGCAACTCCGGAACGATTATATCAACAGGCTGCAGGAACAATCCAGCAACCGGAACACAACCGTCCATCTCAAAAAAGAAATGACGCTCGCAACCGAACAGGAGCACCGTTTCCTTTCGAAAGGCGACGAACTCAGGAAGAATCTGCGCCAATTAAAGGCCAAACAGCAATCTTTGAATGAGGAATACGTCCTGTTTGTTGAAGAGAATGCCAATCTGGAATCGGAACTGCAGGACTGCAAACAAAATAGCTTCCAGCTCGTCTCCAAACTCCAACAACTGAACGCGGAGCTGGATACCGTAACCCGGAATCTGCAGCAGGCGGAAGCCCGGCGCGAAAGCCAGCAGGAGTTGGACGACAGTTATGCCAGTTATTATCAAGGCGTAAAGGAAATGCTAAGGAGAAGGGAAAGCGTTCCGGGTATCCGTGGTCCCGTCGCCGAATTGATCCAAGTTCCCGAAAAATACACCTTAGCCATAGAAATCGCTCTGGGAGCCACGATGCAACACATCGTGGTGGCCGATGAACGCACGGCATCCCAATGCATCGGCATTCTGAAAGCCCAACACTTGGGACGCGCCACTTTCCTTCCGATGACAGTCATCCAAGGCAAGACTTTGCCCGCGGCTGTGCGGACGACATTGGCGAACAGCCCCGGATATATCGGCATCGCGAATGAGCTGATCGATCATGAGGAGATGTACAAGGCGATCGTCAGCAGTTTGTTAGGGACAACGATCGTAGCGTCAAATATCCAGGAAGGGTTGCAGATTTCCAAGAAATTGCAGAGCCGTTACCGGATCGTGACCCTTGAAGGGGATGTCATCCATGCCGGCGGATCGATGACGGGTGGCGCGACAAGGCGTCAACAAGAGGCATCCTTATTGGCCCGTAAGAACAATCTGAACAAGCTGACCGACTATGTGCAACAGTTGTCCGTCCAATACAATCAGCTGAAGCGCGAGCAAGAGAAATGGTCGCTACAGCAACAAAGTCTGCAGGAGGAACTGGATGGCAAGCGCCAAAAAGCGACCATCAAACAGTTCGAACTGCAGCAAAGGGAAGCTTCCCTGCAGCAAGTGACAGCTGAAATCGCAACAAAAGAAAAAGAATCGGCCGCACATGAATATGAAAAGCGCATGTTCTTTGAAGAGAAAGAGGACAGACAAACGCGACTGGCACAAGCCCAACAAAATTTGCTCGTCCTCAACAGCGAAATCGACCAGCTTCAGAAGGATATAGCGGAATCCAGCCTGGATGAAGAGGAGCGCTTGAAACTGCTGCAGGACGTCCAGTCAAACCGCCAGCAAGCAGACCAAGAGCTTGCGGTCCTGCAGGAGCAGGAAAAGCAATTGCGGCGTGACGTGAAACTGTCGACCGAGCGCATCCAAACGGAGCAGGAAGCCATCAGCTCGCTGAAAGGCAAACAAGATCAAGTCGCCAAGCTGGCCGATACGGAGACGCTGACCATCCAAGAAATCACGACGCAGCTGAAGTCCACGACTGCAGAAAAAGCTGGATTCGATGCAGATTTGAGACAGCTACGGGAGCAAAAAAAGCAAACCGAACAAAACCGTACCGCTCAGGAAACCGAGCAGAGCGAAAAAAATAAAAATCTCCAAAAATTGTGGAGTGAGCACGCCAAGCTGGAAACGAATGCCGGGCGCTATGAAATCGCCATCGACCATCACCTTGCGCATTTAAGCGAGGAGTACGGGCTCAGCTTTGAAGCCGCGAAACAGGACCATCAGTTGACCCAAGAGCCCGAAGAGGCAGCACGCCAAGTGAAACAATTGAAAAAAGACATCGAAGAGCTGGGTCCGATCAATATGGGCGCGATCGAGGAATATGATCGCATTTCCGAAAGGTTCACTTTCCTTTCGGAACAGCAGACGGATCTGCTGTCTGCCCGTGGGAACCTTCTGAACACGATGAACGAAATGGATGATGAAGTCCGCTTGCGTTTCAAGGAGACTTTCATCCAGATCAAAAAGCAATTCGAAAAAACCTTCCCGAAATTATTCGGTGGCGGAAAAGCGACGTTGGAGCTGACGGATCCGAATGACCTGTTGGAGACCGGCATTGAAATTGTCGCGCAGCCGCCAGGCAAAAAACTCCAGCAGCTCAGCCTGCTCTCCGGCGGGGAAAAAGCATTCACGGCAATTGCGCTCCTGTTCGCCATCATCGAGGTCAAACCGGTGCCGTTCTGTATTTTGGATGAAGTGGAGGCTGCTTTGGATGAAGCGAATGTATCCCGTTTCGGGAAATACCTGGCAGCATCAACCGAATTGACCCAGTTCATCGTGATCACCCACCGCAAAGGCACGATGGAAGAAGCGGATGCATTGTACGGTGTGACCATGCAGGATTCCGGCGTATCCCGCCTGGCATCAGTCAAATTTGAAGATTACGAAGACATAGGTTAAGGGGATGAAGATAAATGATTAAATTGATAGCACTCGACTTGGATGGCACCTTGCTGAATCCTGACAAAAAAATCAGCGATGCGAATAAACAGGCAATCCACCGCGCCCGGGAAGCCGGCGTGAAGATTGTCCTTTGTACAGGACGCCCGCTCATGGGCATCAAGGATTATGTTGATGAACTGGACCTTCTTCAAGCGGAAGATTACTCGATCACCTATAACGGCGGTTTGGTCCAAAAAAACAAAACATCGGAAATCATTTCCCAAAAAGTGTTGAACTACGGTCAGATCGTGGAACTCTATAATCTGAGCAAAGATCTGAACATCCCGATGAACATGCTGGATCTGGAGTCTGTATACGAACCGGAGTATCCGCAAGGCCGAGAGTCCTTGTACAAGAGCCTGCAAAGCTCGAGCTTGCCGTTCGTTGAAAAAAAGATCGAAGACTTTCAGGAACAGCATGCGTTCAATAAAGTTGTTTTTTGTATCGCGCCTGCTGTTTTGGATGAAGCGATCGCCAAAATACCGGCGGACTTCTACAGCAAATATTCGATGATGAAATCACGTCCGCTTCTGTTTGAAGTCATGCATCCCGAAGTCGACAAAGGCAACGGTATCGCGGCTTTATGCGCTCATCTGGGCATCACTGCCGATGAGGTCATGGCTTGCGGAGATGAAGAGAACGATTTGGCGATGCTGGATTTTGCGGGCGTAAGCGTCGCGATGGGCAACGCCCCCGATAAGATCAAGGAACGGGCGAGCTTCGTCACGAAGACAAACGGAGAAGATGGCGTCGCACACGCAATCGAAACATTCGTCTTTGCGTAAAAACAGGCTGCCATAAGAGAGGAAGTGTTCAAATGGGATTATTTGACCGAATAAAACGCGCATTTACAGGTGAAGATGTCGTTCAGACACCGGTAACCGAAGAAAATAAGATCGTCATCGACAAATTCGACAAAGGCATGGAGAAGACGCGCAAAAGCTTTTCGGATAAGATGAATGAACTTTTCGCCGGCTTCAGAGAGGTGGATGAAGATTTTTTTGACGACTTGGAGGAAACGCTGATATCCGCAGATGTCGGTTTTGATATGACGTTGGCACTTTCGGATGTGCTGCGTGATGAAGTCAAGATGAAGAACGTGCGCACCGGAGAACAAGTGAAGAATGTCATCATCGAAAAAATGGTCGAAATCTACGAAAAAGGACAGACGGAATTGCCTACCATCAAAATAAATGAAGACGGGCCGACCGTCATCCTGTTTGTAGGCGTAAACGGAGTGGGGAAAACGACGACCATCGGTAAGTACGCTTATCAGTTGAAAAAACAAGGCAACAGCGTCTTGTTGGCTGCCGGAGATACTTTCCGAGCCGGCGCAATCGAACAGCTCGAAGTTTGGGGCGAACGTGTCGGTGTGCCGGTCGTTACAAGCGATGCAAAAAGCGATCCCGCTTCCGTCGTTTACGATGCGTTGAAGCAAGCCAAAGAAGAAAAATACGATTATCTGCTGATCGATACAGCAGGACGACTGCAGAACAAAGTGAACCTGATGAAGGAATTGGAGAAGATCAATCGGATCATCGCCAGGGAAATACCCGGCGGCGCAACCGAAACGTTGTTGGTGCTTGATGCCACGACGGGTCAGAACGCTTTGATACAGGCCAAGCAATTCAAGGAGACGACGGATGTCACCGGCTTGATCCTGACGAAGTTGGATGGCACGGCGAAAGGCGGCGTCATCCTGGCGATCCGCCAGGAAATGGATATACCCGTCAAATTCGTCGGTTTGGGTGAGGGCTTGGATGATCTGCAGGTGTTCGATCCGGAACAGTACATCTACGGACTGGTGAAAGACCTGCTTGAGAAAAAATAACGAAGCGGTTTGTTCATCCCAATAAGGAACGCTTCATAAGCAAAAGGCGACAGAAGCATGGTCAGGCCGGCAATCCCGATGTGATTGCCGGCCTGACCTTACTTTTTGTTGCGGCAACACCGCTTCAGTGCAATTTATGGTTGACTAAGCTCAGCAAAATCGGTAATCTAGTGAAGTGTAAAGTTTTTTTCTTGACAATCCGTACGAGAAGGAAGGTATTCTGATGGAGCTGGAAAAAACCAATAATATGAATACTCTTTATGAATTCTATAATGTTCTGTTGACGAACAAACAGAAAGGCTATCTTTCTTTGTATTATGGCGATGACTATTCGTTGGGTGAAATCGCTGAAGAATTCGCGATCAGCCGGCAGGCAGTGTACGATAATATCAAGCGCACCGAAAAAATTTTGATGGATTATGAACAGAAATTGAAATTGGCGCAAAACTATAGCCTCCGAAACAAAAAATTGGACGAATTGGCGAATTATGCCGAAGAAAAATATCCCGCAGACAGAACTTTACAGAGCTTGATCAACAATCTGGAAGAACTGGATGACAAAGACGAATAAACAGTAAGGAAGTGGCAAATATGGCATTTGAAGGGTTATCCGAGCGTCTCCAAGGCGCGATGACCAAAATCGGCAAAAAAGGTAAAATTACGGAAGCCGATCTGAAGGAAATGATGCGTGAAGTACGTCTGGCTTTGCTGGAAGCTGACGTGAATTTTAAAGTCGTAAAAGAATTCGTCAAAAAAGTGAATGAACGAGCTTTAGGTTCGGATGTGCTCGAGTCGCTTTCACCGACACAACAAGTCATCAAAATCGTCAACGAAGAACTGACGGAATTGATGGGCGGGCAGCAGGAGCCATTCCAATTCTCTGCCAAGCCACCGACTGTCGTAATGCTGGTCGGCCTGCAGGGTGCCGGTAAGACCACCACGGCCGGGAAACTGGCCAATTACATGAAGAAAAAAGAAAACAAACGCCCGATGCTGGTCGCAGCCGACGTCTATCGTCCTGCAGCAATCAATCAGTTGCAGACCTTGGGCAAACAATTGGATTTCCCGGTGTACGCATTGGGTACCGAAGCAAATCCGGTCGATATAGCGAAGCAAGCCGTTGAACAAGCCAAACTCGATGGACGCGATCTGGTCATCATCGATACGGCGGGACGACTGCACGTGGATGAAGTATTGATGACAGAGTTGAAGAACATCAAAGCTGCCGTCAATCCTACAGAAATCCTGTTTACGGTAGATGCGATGACAGGACAGGATGCCGTCAATGTGGCGCAATCCTTCAATGAACAGCTCGGCATAACCGGTGTCATCCTTACCAAATTGGACGGGGACACACGCGGCGGGGCTGCGCTATCCATCCGTTCCGTAACCGGTAAGCCAATCAAATTTACGGGTCAAGGCGAAAAACTGGAAGACTTTGAACCGTTCTACCCTGAACGCATGGCTTCCAGAATACTGGGCATGGGCGATCTGATGACGTTGATCGAACGTGCGCAACAAGATTTTGATGAGACAAAAGCGGCAGAAATGGCCGAAAAAATCCGCGAGAATACCTTCAACTTCAATGATTTCATCGAGCAGATGGATCAAGTCACCAACATGGGGCCGCTTGAAGACCTCCTGAAGATGATTCCGGGCATGAGCAACGTTCCGGGACTGGACAAAATGAAGATCGATCCCAAAGATGTGGCCCACATGAAGGCGATCGTGCTTTCAATGACGCCCGCTGAACGCGAAAACCCTGAGCTTCTGTCGCAGAGCAGACGCAGACGAATCTCGAAAGGTTCCGCAAGATCATTGGCGGAAGTCAACCGTCTGATCAAGCAGTTCAACGAATCCAGGGAAATGATGAACAAGATGTCCAAAGGCAATTTTGCAGGTATGGAAGGTCTCCTTGGACAAGGCCCGAAAGGCAAAATGGGCAAAATGGCCATGCAGCAAATGGCCAGACGGATGAACAAAAAGAAGAAAAAGAAAAAATAATTTCAAGTGTAAAGAGAAAACACTTTACAAGCAAATGGAAAACTGGTAATATATAAAAATGTGAGATATAGATATATGGAGGTGTTATATAAATGGCAGTTAAAATTCGTTTAAAACGTATGGGTTCTAAAAGAAACCCGTTTTACCGCGTCGTTGTAGCTGATTCACGTTCTCCACGTGATGGACGTTTCATCGAAAAAGTAGGTACATACAATCCAGTTGTTGAACCAGCTGAAGTTAAATTTGACGAAGAGTTAGTTTTGAAATGGTTAGCTGAGGGTGCACAACCTTCTGATACAGTTCGTAACTTACTTTCTCAACAAGGTATTATGAAAAAATTCCACGACTCTAAGTTAGCTAAATAAAAGGGTGGTTTAAATGCCTGAAATTTCAGATTTAATCCTGGCAATTGTCAAACCTTTGATCGTCCACGATGATAAGATGTCCATCGAAATCAAAGAGACAAGTGAGTTCATGGAATATCACTTGCATCTTGATGCCGAGGATGTCGGCCGTGTGATCGGGAAACAGGGACGTGTCGCCAGAGCGATCCGTACAATTGTATACAGTGTCAGAACCAAAGGCACAAAACGTGTCCGCCTTGTGATCGAAGGGGCCGAATAATCCGCTTCAATTGCGGATCCGGTCTTTTCCGTTCGGTGGATGCCTAACTTAATAGCGAATAGATAGAAGCGGATGATGATACAATTGTAGCACTTATCCCTTCTATTTTATTATGTACAGAAACTTTGACAGTACGATTTATGTAAGGAGAGGTGAAAAATGGAAAAATTTTATGATGTCGGAAAAGTTGTGAATACGCAAGGGCTTAAAGGTGAAGTGCGTGTCATTTCCAGCACTGATTTTGCGGATGAACGCTACAAAAAAGGGGCTACGCTCTACTTGTTCCGCGAAAACAGTGAGCCAATCACTCTAAAGGTAGCCAGCCACCGCGTGCACAAGAATTTCAATATGCTGACATTCGAGGGATATAACCGGATCGAAGAGGTTGAGCCGTTCAGAGGGGGAATCCTACGGGTTTCGGAAACACAGTTGGAGGACCTTTCGGATCATGAGTTCTATTATCATGAGATCATCGGATTGTCCGTCGTCAGTGATGCCGGCGAAGAATTGGGTATTATCAAAGAAATTTTGCCGCTTGGGGCGAATGATGTGTGGGTTGTATCCAAACCAGGCCGAAAAGATTTATTGGTTCCGTATATCGCTTCCGTAGTGGAAAAGGTATCTTTGGAAGATAAACAGGTCACAATCCACATTCTAGAAGGAATGATGGACTGATGAAGATAGATGTATTGACGTTGTTTCCGGCGATGTTCGAAGGTCCTTTGTCCGAGTCGATCATCGGAAAGGCGATCGAGGGTGGTCGTGTTTCGATCACTTGCACGAACTTCCGCGATTATTCCGAAAATAAACACAATTCCGTCGATGATTATCCTTTCGGCGGCGGGGCAGGCATGTTGCTGCGGGCGCAGCCGATCGTGGACGCGCTGACGGACATCGATGTCCAGTCTCCCGAAACCCAAAAAAGGATTGTCCTTTTGGATCCATCCGGAAAAACCTTCAATCAGGAACTGGCGGAAGAGTTTGCCGAAGAAGAGCACATTGTCTTCATCTGCGGCCATTACGAGGGCTTCGATGAACGCATCAAGCAACATGTGACGGATGAAGTTTCGATCGGTGATTATGTTCTGACGGGCGGCGAATTGGGTGCGATGGTCATGATCGATGCGACGGTCCGGCTGTTGCCGGCAGTATTGGGCAATGAACAATCGAACAAGACCGATTCTTTCTCGACCGGCTTGCTCGAGCATCCCCAATATACGCGACCGCGCGATTTCCGGGGGGATGTCGTCCCTGAAGTGCTTTTCAGCGGCAACCACCAGAAAATCGCCGATTGGCAAGAAAAAGAATCTTTGCGCAAAACCTGGCTGAGACGTCCGGAAATGTTGGAAAAGATCACTTTGTCGAAGAAACAGCAAGCCTGGTTAGCGGAGATACTGCTTGAAGAAAAGGCTGATAATCAAGCGCAATAGCGCACTTGAAAATTCAAACAATGTAAACGAAAAATACTTTACACGTCAAAATTATTGTGGTAGAATTCTACAGGTGAGCAGAGAGACTGCTCCATAATACGATATTCCGCTGTGCTGAATGATTGTGTATGAATGTCGGTTGGAAGGAGAAAAAAACATGAGTCAATTACCATTGATTGAAGCAATCACACAAGGACAATTACGTAGCGATATCCCTACATTCCGTCCTGGAGACACTGTCCGCGTCCACGCTCGCGTAGTCGAAGGAACAAGAGAACGTATCCAATTATTCGAGGGCGTAGTCATCAAACGTCGCGGATTCGGAATCAGCGAAACTTATACAGTACGTAAAATTTCCAACGGTGTCGGTGTGGAACGTACATTCCCATTGCACACACCACGTGTAGCTCAAATCGAAGTTGTTCGCTTCGGTAAAGTGCGTCGTGCAAAACTTTATTACTTGCGCGCATTACACGGAAAAGCTGCTCGTATCAGAGAAAAACGTCGTTAATATTCCGCATGACATATGGAAAGGTCTGGACTTCGGTTCCGGACCTTTTTTGTATACCGCGATAAGCGTATTTATTGGGGAAAATGTGCTATACTTGTAGCACCATATATGAAAAGAGTGATAGTTTTGACGATATTAGCAGCGCTTGATCAAAAATTCCAAGAAAAAGGCATGCCACTGAAAAGTCATCCCATCCAAAATGGTCAGTATTTGTATCAAGGGAAATTCAATCTTGATAAAGAACATTCTTTGCCGTTTGGTGTAGTCATCGCCAAAGATGAGGCCGAAAGTGATTTTCAGATCAGCTACAGAAAATTGGCTTACCTGAACAATTATGCTGATAAAGTGAACCTGTTGGAACTGATCAATGAATTGAACCAAACCAAGACTTTTTATTACACACTTTGCCTGGCGGGGGATGGCGAAATTTTCCTTCGACTTTTGGGCCGCTCAACAACGGATGTCAAACCACTATATGAAATGCTCGTGATCGGATCGAATATCGCAAAGGTCATGACAGCAGAATTAAAAAGCAAATTTCCGTCGCTTGGGATCGAATGAGTATTCGTCTCTGAGGCGGAAACCGCAGGAGGAACTATGAAACAAAAATTAATCGCTTTAGATTTGGATGGAACCACACTCAACAATCAGTCGTTGTTGAGCGATCGGACCAAAAATGTGCTGGCAACTCTGCAAAAGGATAATCATCTGGTCATGATTGCAACTGGCCGCCCTTACAGGAACAGCAAAGAATTTTATGAGACACTCAAGATGACCACTCCGTTGGTGAACTTCAACGGTGCCTTATGCCATAATCCCCATGACAGCAATTGGAGTAATTATTACCATAAGACACTCAACAAAGATTTTGCGATGGATCTGATCGAACAACGCGAAGAGATGGGAATCGATTTTATCTGCATAGAAGGCAAAAACAAGCTTTTCGCATCCACCGCAACGCTGCCGTCAAACGAATATTTCCCGAAGAATTTGCTGGCGACGCAGATCACTTCGAAGGATACGCTGTCGGAAAATCCTACTTCCATGAATGTGTTTTCGGACGAACGGAAGTTAGAAGCCATCCGTGACCGGATTTTGGCGCGTTATGGGAATTCCATCGAAATCCGTACGTGGGGTGGCACGATGCCCTGTCTTGAAATCGTCTCCGCCGGCGTCCAAAAAGCGCTTGGCGTTGAAGTGGTCGCGAATAACTACGGCATCAAGCGGGAAGATATTCTTGCCTTCGGTGACGAGGACAACGATATGGAAATGATCCGCTATGCTGGTCACGGCGTCGTCATGCAGAATGGGATCACGGCATTAAAGAATATTGCCGACGATGTAACGATGCATACGAATCATGAGGACGGCTTGGCAATCTATCTGGAAAAATATTTTTGCCTATAGCAGTCGATCAGAGCTGAAAAAGAGGGATCCAATTGATCGTAATCGAAAGAAAAATCATAAATAATATACCGATTCTGGAAATCGTTGAAGAAGACAAGAAAACCGAGGCCATTCCGCTCGCATTCTTTTATCATGGCATCACGAACCAAAAGGAGCGAGGCTTGGAGCCAGGCTATGCATTAGCCAACAACGGCATGCGTGTGATCATCCCCGATGCCTATCGTCATGGAGAACGCAAAGATGAAGCCTATGCTGGCGAACCGGCGGCAGAGTTTTGGTCGGTAGTCCTGCAAAACATCAAGGAACTTCCTGACCTTGTGGAAGCCTATGTCGAAGCTGGCTTGGCAAAAAGAGACAAGGTTTCGGTCACGGGTCTTTCAATGGGCGGCATCACGACTTGCATCGCCTTGACGCAATACCCTTGGATCCATTCGGCAGCCTGTCTGATGGGCAGTCCGGATCCGATCGGTTTGTCCCATTGGGCATTGAAGTCCCGCTGGGTGGAAGGCTTGCCGCCGATTGATGACGAGAAAGTCAAAGCCTTGATGGCGCCTTTTGAAAGCCTGAGCCTCAAAGAAAATCCGGAATCGCTCGTGGACACGCCGTTTTACATCTGGCACGGAACGGCCGACGAAAGCGTCCCGTACGAACAGATGGCTCAGTTCGTCAACTCCATCAGCGAGGAAGCTTTTGCGGATAACATTTGCTTCCGGTCCACGGAAGGCGCAGGGCATCGGGTTCCTTACGCTATTTTTGAGGAAATGGCTGCATTTTTGGGGAACGTATATTAGCATTGAATTTCTATGCACAAACTGTTATCATCAAATTAATCCAGAAAGGGTAGAGGTGTATGCAATGACTGAAGAGATAAATCCCCAATATTCGCAAGAAGAATTGGAAAGCATAAAAGAACGCGTCCTGGCGGCGCTTGAGCAAGTGATAGATCCGGAATTAGGGATAGATATCGTCAATTTAGGTTTGATCTATGAAGTGGAATTGGAACAGGATGGCTTCTGCCTGATCAAAATGACACTCACAACGATGGGCTGCCCATTGGCGGATGTCATCACCGATGAAATTCACCGTGCTTTGAAAGGCGTTCCTGAAGTAACCGAAACGCAAGTGAAATTGGTGTGGTATCCTGCCTGGACGACAGACAGAATGTCCCGATATGCACGCATCGCGCTAGGAATCCGATGATGAGAAGAACAACAAAGGAAATCACCTTTGTTGTTCTTTTTTTTCGAGTTATCATTTGACCAATTCTGACCATAGTCGTATACTTGTCCTATAAAGCATAATGACAGTAGGTTTTTTGAGGAGGTCCTAGCATGGAAATGGAAAAAATGACGACAGCCCTGCAGCAGGCAATCGCAGAAGCGCAACGTATCGCCATGGTGCGCAAGCACCAGACCATCGATGTCGCCCATCTGTGGAAAATATTTCTGCAGCCGGATAGTTTTGCGCGCAATTTTTATATCGATTCAGGGGTGGCAATCGATGCATTTGAATCAGCCGTTGATAAGGAACTGGATAAATCAGTGGTGATTGAAGGCACTTCCGTCCAGTACGGGCAAACATTCAGCCAGAATCTGTACAATCTCTTTCTGGAAGCAGACCGCAAGCGGTCAGAATTGAAGGATGATTTCATCTCCACGGATACGGTGCTTTTGAGCTTGATGACACTAAAAAATCATCCTTTGACCAAATTCCTGGGAAACCAAGGCCTGACGGAAAAAATGATCGCCGAAAAAATCAAGGAAATGAGAGGGGGAGAACGCGTGACTTCGCAAAATCAGGAAGATCAATATGAAGCATTGGAAAAGTACGGCGTAGACCTTGTGCAGGCGGTAAGGAGCGGAAAACAAGATCCGGTCATCGGCCGGGACGAAGAAATCAGGGATGTTATCCGCATTTTGTCGCGCAAAACAAAAAATAACCCAATCCTGATCGGTGAACCGGGCGTCGGCAAGACCGCCATCGTGGAAGGCTTGGCCCAGCGGATCGTGAAAAAAGACGTGCCGGATAACCTAAAGGACAAAACGATCTTTTCGTTGGATATGGGCTCATTGATTGCGGGAGCCAAGTACCGCGGAGAATTCGAAGAACGCCTGAAAGCGGTATTGAAAGAAGTGAAGAAAAGCGACGGCCGCATCATCCTTTTCATTGATGAGATCCATACGATCGTCGGGGCAGGGAAAACCGAGGGGAGCATGGATGCCGGCAATCTGCTGAAACCTATGCTGGCCAGAGGCGAATTGCACTGCATCGGAGCGACCACTCTGGATGAATACCGCCAAAATCTGGAGAAGGACAAGGCGTTGGAGCGAAGATTCCAGAAGGTATTGGTGAAAGAACCGACAGTTGCCGATACGATCAGCATCTTGAGGGGATTGAAGGAACGGTATGAGATCCACCACAGCGTCAACATCCATGACAATGCCCTCGTTGCGGCAGCGACCTTATCCGATCGATACATCACTGACCGGTTTCTGCCGGATAAAGCAATTGACCTTGTCGATGAGGCGTGTGCGAACATAAAAGTGGAAATGAATTCGATGCCCACCGAGTTGGATCAAGTGAGTCGCAAACTGATGCAACTGGAGATCGAAGAGGCGGCCCTGAAGAAGGAATCCGACGATCAGAGCAAGAAAAGATTGGCGACGCTGCAAGTCGAGTTGGCCGATCTGCGCGAAGAATCAAACGAATTGCGCATGAAATGGGGCAACGAAAAGGAAGAGGTCGAAAAACTGCGTGCCAAACGGGAGGACCTGGAGGACGCGCGCAGGCAGTTGGAGGATGCGGAAGCAGACTATGACCTGGAACGGGCAGCAGTTTTGCGCCACGGCAGCATACCGCAGATTGAAAAGGAATTGGCGGCTCTCGAAAAAGAGAATGCAACCCGCAGGAATAAAGAAGGCAATCTTGTCCAGGAATCAGTGACCGAGAACGAAATCGCAACAGTTGTGGGACGGATGACCGGCATCCCGGTGACGAAGCTGGTTGAGGGTGAAAGGGACAAACTCCTGAAATTGGAGGAAACGCTGCATAAACGGGTCATCGGCCAGGAGGAAGCGGTGGAAAGCGTCACGAATGCCGTTCTGCGTTCGCGTGCCGGTCTGCAGTCGCCTAACCGGCCGATCGGATCCTTCTTGTTTCTGGGGCCTACAGGGGTCGGGAAAACGGAATTGGCGAAGGCCTTGGCAGAAAATCTTTTCGACTCCGATGAACATATGGTCCGTCTCGATATGAGCGAATACATGGAAAAATTTTCGGTTTCCAGGCTCATCGGAGCACCACCGGGATATGTCGGATATGAGGAAGGCGGCCAGTTGACGGAAGCAGTCCGCCGAAGCCCCTATACGATCATTCTCTTGGATGAAATCGAGAAGGCGCACCCGGATGTCTTCAACATTTTGCTGCAAGTATTGGATGATGGGCGCTTGACTGATTCGAAGGGGCGCGTGGTCGATTTCAAAAACACTGTCTTGATCATGACCAGCAACATCGGGTCTCAGCACTTGCTGGAAGGCGTCCAATCTGATGGAACCATCCCGGAAGTTGTGGCGAATGAGGTAATGAAGCTATTGAAAGAGTCGTTCAAGCCTGAATTTTTGAACAGGATCGATGATACCATCCTCTTTACGCCGTTAAGCAAAGCGGATGTCAAAAAGATCATCGTCAAAATGATCAAGGAACTATCCGGCCGGCTGGCGGACAAACAGATCCAGCTCTCCGTTTCTGATGAAGTTGCAGCCTGGATAGCGGATAATGCTTACGATCCGATTTACGGCGCTCGGCCGCTCAGGAGATTCATCTCAGCTGAGATCGAGAATCCATTGGCGCGCGCCATCATAAAGGGCAATATCCATGAAAATCAGGCGGTGACGGTGATGTTGGTGGAGGACCAGGTTGGGTTCCAGACAGTCGATCTTGATGAATTTCAACAATAATTTGACAAGTCAGTATACACAGAGGAAGTCCTGAAAGGGATTTCCTTTTGTTATTTTTGTATTTGCGGTAAAATGATAATATAAATTTTCTTATTTTTATCTTCAAGAGTATGACCGTTTGTTGTTTTTAATCGGAACAAAGCCAAAGGAGGCGTTCATTTTGCTGTTTTTGGTCATTGGGTTTCTGTGTCTGGTTTTTATGCTGTTCACTTCGAGGTATTATGTCTTCGGAGCTGCGGCCATCCTGAGTTTTTTGTTGTATTTTCTGTATTTCGGAAGCGGGAACTGGCTGACTTTGCTGCTGTTCTTGTTCGGGATCATGTTGTTGGTGGTTGAATTGTTCATACCCGATTTCGGGCTGGTGGGGATCGCGGGTTTCCTGATGGTCGTAGCCGGCCTGTTTTTGAACAATGAACGTATTTTGGAAAGTGTGCTGGATGTCAGCTTGGCGATCATCATTTCTGGTGTGGCGACGTCGGTGCTGTTGAAAAAAGGCTATAAATTCCTGCCGGACCGCAGCAAATTGATTTTGGATACTTCCCTGAATCGGGAGCGCGGGTATTCGTCCAGCAAAGACTATTCCGAATTCTTGGGAATGATCGGCATAGCTACGACGACGTTGCGGCCGGCCGGCAAAGTCGCTATCGGAGGTGTGGTGCTCGACGTAGTCAGTGACGGGAAGATTATATTTGAAGGAAAACAGGTTCAGGTTATCCAGGTTGAAGGGGTCAAAATTACAGTCAAGGAGTTGGATGGAGAATGACAGAAGGATTGATAGGAATCATCTTTATTGCATTGTTTGTCGTACTGTTTTTATCTTTGTTTTTCCGCTTTGTGCCGGTTGGTCTATGGATCACGGCTTACTTTTCGGGAGTGAAAGTCAAAATTTCAAATCTGGTCGGCATGCGATTGCGCCGGGTAATACCCTCTATGATCGTGCAACCGATGATAAAAGCCACAAAAGCGGGACTGATAATTGATATAAATGAACTGGAGGCACATCATCTTGCTGGGGGTGATGTCAATATGGTCATCGACGCGCTGATTGCGGCGCAGCGTGCCGATATTGATTTAGGTTTTGAAAAAGCGGCAGCCATCGATTTAGCCGGCCGTAATGTATTGGAAGCAGTGAAAATGAGCGTTAACCCAAAAGTCATCGAAACACCGATCATCGCGGGTGTCGCTATGAACGGGATTGAAGTAAAAGCCAAAGCAAAAGTAACGGTACGTGCCAACATAGAACGGTTGGTCGGTGGTGCTGGCGAAGAAACGATCATCGCCCGTGTCGGCGAGGGGATCGTCACAACCGTCGGCTCTGCCAAGATGCACACTTCCGTCCTGGAAAATCCGGACTCCATTTCCCAAACAATCCTGAAAAAAGGACTGGATTCGGGTACCGCCTTTGAGATACTGTCCATCGATATCGCCGATGTTGATGTCGGCCGTAACGTGGGCGCCAAACTGCAGGCCGAACAAGCGGAGGCGGATAAGCGTGTGGCCCAAGCGAAAGCGGAAGAGCGCCGTGCTTTTGCGGTCGCAGAAGAACAGGAAATGATCGCTGAGGTGCAAAGGATGCGGGCGAGAGTGGTCGAAGCCGAAGCGCAGGTGCCGTTGGCGTTGGCTGAAGCGCTGCGCAACGGAAATCTAGGCGTGATGAATTATTATAAAATGAAAAATATCATAGCGGATACTGAAATGAGGAGCAGCATTTCGGAGTTTCCGACAGATAGAAGCGAACCGGAATGACTAGCCTAGCCTTTCTATTGCCGATCCTGTTGCCGATCCTTTTCCTGGTGTTCTTTCTCTCTGTGCTCGTATCGATAGTCAAGAGAATTAATCGGCTATCGGAGAACGCCAGACTTCGAGTGGGCACAGCCCAAGCAGCTGCCCTGCAGCAGACATTTCGCCAGTCGTTGGACGGTGCCGGAAATGAGAATGCGAAACAACTGATCAAAAAACTGGCTACATTGAAGCCTGAACAGGTCTATGGATTTTTCCAAGATCGCTTGCCTGAAAAATATCTGAGGGAAGTCAGCCGGATTTTGACCAACAGAAATTGGCGGAGGGAAATCCTGATTTTCGTTAACCGCGAGAATTTATGGCAGTTGCTGTTGCGCGCGAATCCGCCAAAAACAGGCAGCGACCAAAAGGACACGGAACCTGCGGATGAAACGGTTGAAGTACCGGTGTTTACGGACTATAATATGGATCCTGCCGTGGGGTTGGCCGATGACTTCACCGTCTTTTCTGAAGACAAAAAGGAATTGAAGACTGCCAAAAGAATGGAGAAATCCACCATTCATAACAAGAAAAAATATTCCGGCAATCAAAAAGCATTGATGCGAGCCATCATTGCCAAAGAAATACTCGATAGGCCGGACTTTGACCGCAAATAGGAAACTGAAGGAGACAGATGGATGCCCAGAGAGATTGGATTGAACACTTTAGCGTACATGCACAAAGCTACGGACAATAAAGTGGAACAAAAAGAAATATTGAAGGAAATCAAGGAAATGGGCTTCCCGATAGTGGAAGTCAGAAGAGAATACATCCTGTCCGGCAAAACGGAAATGAAGGAAATAGCCCAGCAAGCCTCGGAGTCTGGCTTGAAGGTGTTCTATTCCGTTCCGGCAGAACTGTTTACAGCAGGTGTGTTGAATGGACAACTAGGCAGTTATTTTGAGGAAGCCGCCCTATTGAACGCAGTCCAGCTGAAACTGACCTTAGGGGAATTTCGGGGATTCACAGCTAAGTTGGCTGAAGAATTACGCGAATTGTTGACGGCCTATTCCATCCATTTGACTATCGAAAATGACCAGAGCACAGAGAAGGGTAGCCCGGCTGTCCTGATGGGTTTCATTGCTGAAGTCCGCAAAGCCTCATTGGACATCGGGTTGACTTTTGACACGGGCAATTTCGTTTACATCGAAAGTGATCCCTTCGCAGCGGCAGAGCAAATGCGCGAAGCGGTAACCTACATCCACATCAAGAACGTTGCCATTACTGACAAAGGAATTGTTTTATCCGGGCTGGAATCAGGGGTAGTGGATATGCGCCGTCTTTTGTCGTTGTTCCCGGACTCTGTGCCCGCCAGCATCGAATATCCGTGCGGCGTTGGGGACGAAGTAACAAAAACCATCAGCGCTGATCACAAAAAGATCCAATCTTGGTGAACATGCTTTTGACTATATCCTTATGAATCAGAAATGCAATCCGAAGCATCCGGATTGCATTTTTTTAGTAGCGAATACAAGAAAATAGTGTGCGACTGTGGTATACTGATTGCCGGATATCTATAAGAAAGAAGTGAATACATTGACTGAACCAGCGATTCGTTATCGTCTTATCAAAAAAGAAAAACATACAGGTGCGCGTTTGGGAGAAATCATCACCCCCCACGGCACTTTTCAGACTCCCATGTTCATGCCGGTAGGTACTTTGGCCACTGTGAAGACGATGGCTCCTGAAGAACTGAAGGCGATGGGCTCTCAGATCATTCTGAGCAATACTTATCACCTATGGCTCAGACCGGGCTCAGACTTGGTTGAAGAGGCAGGAGGCCTGCATAAATTCATGAATTGGGACAGAGGGATCTTGACCGATTCAGGCGGCTTCCAGGTCTTTTCTTTAAGCCAGAACAGACAGATCACCGAGGCCGGCGTACATTTCCGCAATCATCTGAACGGTTCGAAAATGTTCCTGTCACCGGAAAAAGCGATCCATATCGAAAATCAACTGGGTGCCGACATCATCATGAGTTTTGATGAATGCCCTCCTTACAGCGAAAGCTATGATTACATCAAAGCATCTGTCGAAAGAACGACCAGATGGGCAGAGCGTGGCCTTGAAGCCCACAAAAAGCCCGATCAACAAGGCTTGTTCGGAATCATCCAAGGGGCAGGCTACAAGGATTTAAGGCTGCAGAGCGCCAAAGAACTGATTTCCTTGGATTTTCCAGGTTATTCGATCGGCGGACTATCGGTCGGAGAAACGAAGGAAGAAATGAATGGCGTGTTGGATTACTTGACGCCAGTCATGCCTGAGGACAAACCAAGGTATCTGATGGGCGTAGGTGCGCCGGATTCCTTGATCGACGGCGTCATCCGCGGAATCGATATGTTCGACTGCGTCTTGCCTACCCGTATAGCGCGGAACGGCACTTGCATGACAAGCAGCGGCCGTTTGGTCATCAAAAATGCGAAATACGAACGGGATTTCCGTCCATTGGATGAAAAATGCGATTGCTACACCTGCAAAAACTATACACGTGCGTACATTCGTCATTTAATCAAAGCTGATGAAACATTTGGCTTGCGCTTGACCTCGTATCATAATCTCCATTTCTTGATAAACCTGATGAACAATGTGCGCCAAGCCATCATGGATGACAATCTGTTGGAATTCAGGGAAGCGTTCGTGGAAGAATATGGCTTCAACGTTGAAAATCCGAAGAAGTTTTAGGTTTTGGGTGGTAGTCTATCCTAAAGTTTGGTAAAGTGGATGATAGATAAAAATAATCCACAGATGGAGGAAAATGTATGGATACAGTAATCATGATTGCCTTTTATGGGGTGCTGTTCGGCGTAATGTATTTCATCCTGATCAGACCACAAAAGAAACAAGCGCAAAAAACGCAAGATATGCTGAGTCAAATCAAGCCAGGGGATAAAGTAGTCACCATCGGCGGCCTGCACGGAATTGTCGAAGAAATCAATTCCGCTGATAACACAGTCGTATTGGATTGTGAAGGGATCTTCCTGACTTTTGAAAAACGTTCTATTTCACGTATTTCAAAGGTTGCCACAATCACAACTGATGATGCGATTGTCGAAGATTATTCAGCAACCGAATCAGAGCAAGAACAAGAAGATAAAAGCGAAGAGTAAAGCGATTTGATTCATCGGAAAGGAGGGACGGCATTTGCCGAATATATCAGAGAAGCAATATGATCAATTGGAGCCTTGGTTCAAACTGAAAGCAACTGAGTTCAATCAACTGGGCTACGAGAACATCCAAGTCGACGATATCTATCGCTATTTCAAGGAATTTTCTTGGAAGCATACAGTCCCTCCGCATTATTACCAACAGATCCGGGATATCATGAAGACGACGGTAAACCACTACTTCGACTTTGTTGCTTTGGAAGCCCAAGTCTATAAGGTGTCCTCATTGGATGAAATGAATTTTGATGATTTCCTATGAAACGTTACACGCGAAAAGTACAATACTTCAGAGTATTGTGCTTTTTTTGTAAAAGTAAATCTGAGTTTGCGGTGCAAGCAGTGCCGTGATAATCCATTTTTGAAATGTCGTCATTTAACCGGGACAATTTTAGCCCTGGAAATCGAGCGAAATATTCTTATCGCGTGAATATTCAAAGTTAATCGCTGATTCAGTCGGATTCGACAATTAGTAAGCGGATTTATGCAGATTGATCAGCGTGATAATGCGGAAATCAATCGAAGAGGGACGTTGGACGACCATATATATTTCCGCCATAAAAAATATTCCAAAAAAACTTTTTAAAGGCACTGATTCCGAACAATGATAATAATTTCACAATCAAAAGGTTGAGAAACAGAATGTTTCCAATAACTATTTGTGAAAACAAACAGTGACAAAAAGCTCGGCTGAACACGCTTACAGGGCCTGTATGGGAAATAAGTGAAGAATATCACATTTATTCGCTTTACAAACGAAATTCCATGAAATATAATAAGCATGTGAAAAGGATAACATACATTTTTAGGAGGATCTCACATGAGTAAAGAAAAAGTAGTTTTAGAGGAGAAAAAACCCATGATGACTGCAAAAGAAGAAATCAGCAACTACACTGGAAAAGCCCAAAAAGCTTTGACTCTATTTGAAGATTATACCCAAGAACAAGTCGACCACATCGTCCACGAAATGGCATTAGCTGCAATGGAGCAACATATGCCACTTGCAAAAATGGCAGTTGAAGAAACAGGCCGAGGCGTTTATGAAGATAAATGTATCAAAAACATGTATGCCGCTGAAAACATTTGGCATTCAATCAGAAAAAATAAAACAGTCGGAATCATCGAAGACAATAAAGTTGATCAAATCATGAAGGTTGCCGCTCCTGTAGGCGTTGTTGCCGGTATCATCCCAACAACCAACCCAACTTCGACAACAATCTTCAAAGCGATGATCTGTATGAAAACAAGAAACCCGATCATCTTCTCTTTCCACCCAAGCGCAGAAAAATGTTCGGCTGCAACTGCAAAAGTTGTTTACGATGCTGCCATCAAAGCAGGCGCACCTGCTGACTGTATCCAATGGGTAGAAGGCGTATCAATGGAAAAAACAGCTGAATTGATCAACCATCCAGAAGTTGCTGTCGTATTGGCTACAGGTGGAGCTGCAATGGTTAAAGCTGCTTATTCTACTGGTAAACCAGCATTGGGAGTTGGTCCTGGTAACGTTCCGGCTTACATCGAAAAATCAGCAAACGTTAAACGCGCTGTAAACGACATCATCGTTTCAAAAACGTTCGACAACGGTATGATCTGTGCTTCAGAACAAGCTGCAATCGTCGACAGCGAAATCTATGATGAAGTCAAAAAAGAATTCCAATTGCACAATGTATACTTCGCTAAACCTGAAGAAATCCAACAATTGGAAGACGTCGTGATGAATGACGCCAAAACTGGCGTGAGACCGAATGTTGTCGGCATGCACGCTCGTAAAATCGCTGAATTGGCTGGATTGAACGTTCCTGCAAACACTAAATTGTTGATCGCTGAATTACCGGGCGTCGGAGCAGAATACCCAATGTCAAGAGAAAAATTATCTCCAGTATTGGCTATGATGAAATCAGACAGCACAGAGCATGGCTTCGAACTATGCAAACAAATGCTGGATTTGGGTGGTTTGGGTCACTCGGCTGCACTGCATACTCGCCGCAATGATTTGATTGAGCAATTCGGAAAAGAAATGAAAGCTTGCCGCGTTCTGATCAACTCTCCATCTTCTCAAGCTGGTATCGGTGACTTGTACAACAATAATATCGCTTCATTAACTTTGGGTTGCGGATCTTACGGCAGAAACTCAGTTTCTCATAACGTTTCTGCATTAGATTTATTGAACGTGAAAACTGTTGCTAAAAGGAGAAATAATATGCAGTGGATTAAATTGCCAGAGAAGGTTTACTTCGAAGAAAATTCAGTTAGATACTTACGTGACATGAAAGATGTCGAAAGAGTCTTCATCGTCTGCGACGACGGCATGGTCAAATTCGGCTATGTGGATGTAGTCATCGAACAATTGAAACAACGCAACAACAAAGTATCTTACGCAATCTTCTCAGATGTTGAACCTAACCCGACAACAAACACTGTAAACCGTGGTACTGAAAAAATGCGCGACTTCAAACCGGATACAATCATCGCAATCGGCGGAGGTTCCCCTATGGATGCTGCCAAAGCTATGTGGTTGTTCTATGAGCACCCAGAAAGCGACTTCTTCGGCGCTAAACAAAAATTCTTGGATATCCGCAAACGTACTTACAAGATCAAGGACATGGAAAAAGCGAAACTTGTCTGCATCCCTACCACATCAGGTACTGGTTCGGAAGTAACGCCATTCGCGGTTATCACAGACAGCGAAACACACATCAAGTACCCATTGGCTGACTACGCATTGACTCCGGATGTTGCCATCGTGGATCCACAATTCGTATACAGTGTTCCTAAATCTGTAACTGCAGATACTGGTATGGACGTATTGACGCATGCCATCGAATCTTTTGTTTCCGTATTGGCAAACGACTACACTAAAGGTTTGAGCTTGCAAGCCATCAAACTGGTATTCGAAAACTTGAGAAATTCATACAACTACGGCGACCAAGAATCACGCGAAAAAATGCACAACGCTTCAACAATCGCTGGTATGGCCTTCGCGAATGCGTTCCTGGGTATTTCCCACTCGATCGCACACAAAATCGGCGGACAATGGGATCTGATCCACGGCCGTACGAACGCTATCCTGTTGCCGCATATCGTCCGCTACAATGCGCTCGATCCGCAAAAACATGCATTGTGGGCTAAATACGAGTACTTCCGTGCAGACGAAGACTACGCTGAAATCGCTCGTTACCTAGGCTTCAAAGGCAACACGACTGCTGAATTGGTAGAAGCTTTGGCTACTGAAATCACTAAATTAGGTCAAGATATCGGCATCAAGATGAACTTCAAGGATCAAGGCATCACTGATGAAATGCTTGATCGCGATGCGGACCGCTTAGCTGAATTGGCATTCGAAGACCAATGTACGACTGCTAACCCTAAACAACCGTTAATCTCAGAATTGAAAGAAATCATCTACGCAGCCTACAAAGGTTAATAGTTGATAAGGAAAAGCCGGGACAAGTTCCCGGCTTTTTTTGTTGTTCAAAAAAATTTTTACGATCCAATAACAGACGAAGACTACGGTAAAATGTGGGTTTTAGGCTTGTAATCAAGCGAATTTGCCGTATAATATAAAATATAGTTTAGGTTAACCTAAAAAGAGGAGGGAGCGCATGACGCCGCACAAAGAGGATTATCTGAAAGTAATCATGGAATTGGGTGGAGACAAACAGCTTGTCAATAATAAACAGATCGGGCAGGCTTTATCAGTATCTGCCGCTTCTGTCACCGAAATGTCCGTCAAATTGCTTAAGGACGGCCTGATCAGCCACATCCCGTACCAAGGGGTGCAGATCACCGACAAAGGCCAATTGATCGCAAATAAACTGATCCGGAAACATCGACTTTGGGAAGTGTTCCTCTCGGAAAAATTGGATTTCAACTGGGACGAAGTACATGAAGAGGCGGAACTGTTGGAGCATGTCTCATCGGATCGATTGATCGATAGGCTGGATGCCTATCTAGGTTTTCCCAAATATGATCCGCATGGGGGCGTGATCCCCGACAAAGAGGGCCGGATCGAAGTTCATGAGAGCAAACCATTGATCGAGCTGGAAATCGGCAGCCGCTTCATCATCCGGGAAGTTGATGACGATCAGGAATTTCTGGCTTATCTGCTTAACAAGGACGTAAAGTTGAGCGTCCCATATCTGTTGACAAACGTGGAGCCGTACGAAGGCCCATATACTTTTGAGTCCCAGAATCATCAGTCTTACCAAATCAGTTTCAAAGCGGCAAGCAAAATTCACGTTCAATAAAGCAGTTCAAAACAAGGAGAACAGTATGCAGATTGGGATCTTGACATTTAAGGAACCCGAAAATGATAAAAGCAGAAAAATCATCCACGTGGATATGGATGCCTTCTACGCTTCAATCGAGGAAAGGGATCATCCGGAACATCGCGGCAAACCTATCGTCATTGCGAATCATCCGAGAGATACCGGGCGCAAAGGGGTCGTGACTACAGCCAATTATGCCGCCAGGAAATTCGGCATCCATTCGGCGATGAGTGCGCAGAAGGCTTTTGAAATCTGCCCGGAAGCCATCTTCATTGCTCCGCGGATGAGCCATTACAAGACCGTTTCCCAACAGATCAGGGGAATATTCGCGCGCTACACCGATTTGATAGAACCGTTGTCGTTGGATGAAGCCTATCTGGATGTCACCAAGAACAAACAGAATCTGTCGAGTGCGACAATGATTGCCCGAAGAATCCAAAGGGAAGTCTGGCAGGAAACGGGTCTGACTTGCTCGGCCGGTGTTTCCTACAATAAGTTCATTGCAAAGATTGCTTCCGACTTCCAGAAACCGGCTGGCATGACTGTGATCACACCAAATGATGCAGCCCGCTTTTTGCGGGGACTGCCAATCGAAAAGTTTTATGGCGTCGGCAAGAAGACCGTCGAAAAGATGAAACTGTTGGGCATCCATTCCGGAGAGGATCTCTATCTTTTTGATCAAAGTGAATTGCTTTCGCAATTCGGGAAGCACGGATATATCCTCTATCAACGGGTCAGAGGCATCGACAACCGAGCGGTGGAGCCCGAGCGGGAAAGGAAATCGATTGGGAAAGAACACACCTTTACCCTTTTCCTGACGGATGAGGAACAGGTCAGGGTGGAACTGAAACAAATCGCTCTGGCTGTCCAAGGAGCGCTGCACACCAACAAGTTGCACGGTCGGTCGATTGTGCTGAAGATCCGCTACGCCGATTTCGATACCATAACGCGCAGAAAAACCCGGGTCGATCATTTTTCCCAAGCGGAGGATATTTTCCGTCATGCTTGGGAACTTTGGTTGGACAACGGCAAGATCGAACGGCACGTGCGTTTATTGGGGATAACCGTAACACAGCTTGACCCGATCCACTACGAGAACATTCAGTTGCCATTATGGGACACGACGCATCTGTAACAGAAATCATTCATTATTCCATTATAAAGGGGAGATAAAAATCATGTTAGAGTCATTCAGTCAATTAAATCCAATTATGCAAGCATTCATAGCGGGATTGTTCACTTGGGGTTGTACCATCATAGGTGCCTCATTTGTATTTTTCTTCAAATCCGTCAATCGCAAAGTTCTTGACGTCATGAGCGGCTTCGCTGCCGGGGTCATGATAGCGGCATCATTTTGGTCATTATTGGCTCCATCCATTTCCCATGCCGAAGAGAACGGCTACGGCGTCTTGTCGTGGGTTCCGGCATCGATCGGTTTTTTGTTGGGTGGCGTGTTCCTGCGCATGACGGATAAAATCGTTCCCCATCTGCACTTGGGTGAACCGATGGAACACAGGGAAGGTCCGCAGACACAAGCTTCCCGCAACTTGTTGTTGTTCCTTGCGATCACGATCCATAACATTCCCGAAGGCTTGGCTGTCGGAGTCGGTTTTGGAGCGGTCGCAGCCGGCATATCCGAGGATAATACGCTATTGAGTGCCATCGGTCTGGCTATAGGTATCGGCATCCAGAACATTCCTGAAGGATCAGCCTTGTCCATGCCGATACGGGCTGATGGGAACAGCAGGCTGAAGGCTTTCAATTACGGCCAGCTTTCTGCCATCGTTGAGCCGATCGCAGCCGTCATCGGGGCAGCCGCCGTCATTTCGATGAGTGCGATTCTACCATACGCGCTCGCATTCGCTGCCGGTGCCATGATCTTTGTTGTCGTCGAGGAACTGATACCGGAGTCGCAAACGAACGGCAACAGCGACATTGCCACGATGGGTCTTATGGTCGGCTTCACAGTCATGATGATCCTTGACGTCGCTTTAGGATGATGAATAGTCAGTTAAAAGGCCTTCTGTGCGGAAGGCCTTTTAATGTATGCAGAACAAAATATTATCGCTCGCTTTTCGTTGTACTAATAAACTGTTTCATGATACGATGGACACTGAATAATACAGTTTTTTGTCACAGAGAAAGGTGAGGAACCGCATGAGGATATCTTTTCACGGGCAATCCTGCTTATGCATTGAAACAGCGGAACAAAAGCATCTGCTGATCGATCCATTCATAACAGGAAACCCATTGAGCGACTTGGATCCGGAAACGGTTCCTTGTGATGTGATCTTGTTGACACATGGACACGGCGATCATGTCGGTGATACAGAAAGGATCGCGCGCAGAACAAATCCGCTGATCATATCGACGGTTGAACTAACTGGCTATTTTGCCTCGAAGGGATTCCGTACACATGGCATGCAACCGGGTGGTGGTCACCAGTTCGACTTCGGATATGTGAAACTGACACAGGCTATCCATGGGTCGGCAATGACTGTCGATGGCCTGCCTTATACATTGGGGTTGGCAACCGGCATCCTCCTGAACGCTGAAGGGAAAACGATCTATCATGCTGGCGATACAGCGCTGTTTTCCGATATGAAATTGATAGGGGAAGATTATCCGATTGATGTGGCATTTCTGCCGATCGGGGACAACTACACAATGGGGCCAAAAGATGCCGCCAAAGCGGTTACGTTTTTGGAACCCCGAATTGCAGTTCCAATCCACTACAACACGTTTCCGTTGATCAAGCAGGATCCGAATGATTTTCTATCCCTGCTGGATGATGGCGTCGGACTCATCATGCAACCGGGAGATTTCATTTCATTATAATAGAGAAAGCAAGGGAGTACACTATGGCAACGAAACACGAGCAAATCATTCAATACATCGAAACGCTGCCGGTCGGGGAAAAACTTTCCGTCCGCACGATAGCAAAGAATTTGAACATGTCTGAAGGCACAGCTTACCGAGCCATCAAGGATGCAGAGAACATCGGATTGGTTTCAACCATCGAGCGTGTAGGCACCATCAGGATCGAACGCAAGTCGAAAGAAAACATCGAAACGCTGACTTTCGGTCAGATCTGCAAAATCATCGATGGGGATATTTTGGGCGGCAAGAAAGGCCTGGACAAGACTTTGAGCAAATTCATCATCGGCGCGATGCAACGCGAAGCGATGGAGCGATACATTTCACCCGGATCACTTATGATCGTCGGTAACCGGAATGACATCCAGGAATTCGCATTGGAGAAAGGCGCAGCAGTCCTGATTACGGGGGGATTCGATACGGATGAGAGCATCGTCCATTTGGCGGATCAGGTCGAAATGCCGATACTGCGCACGACCTATGACACCTTTACCGTAGCGACAATGATCAACCGTGCCATGACGGATCAACTGATCAAAAAGGAAATTATGCTGGTGGAGGACATCTACACCCCGATTGATGAGACGAAATTTCTCTCATTGGACGACACCGTTTTCCAATACCGCAATCTCAATACCGAAACCACCCACTCGCGTTTCCCAATCGTCAATCATAATATGCGTCTTGTGGGCATCATCACGGCGAAGGACATCCTTGGAAAAGCAGATACTCTTTCGCTGGAACGGGTAATGACCCGGGATCCGATAGTCGCAAAAACGCACATGAGTGTGGCGAGCGTAGCGCACCGGATGATCTGGGATGGCTTGGAAGTGATGCCTGTCGTGAAAGATAACCTGCAGCTGCTAGGCATCATTTCGCGTCAGGATGTCATGAAGGCCATGCAGCTTGCGCAGCGGCAGCCGCAAGTCGGCAACACGATTGAGGACCAAGTCGTAGAAAACCTATCCTTGACCAGCTCGGAAGAAGGCGACAGCCTACCTGCTTATCGCTTCCGGATCACACCGCAAATGACGAACAGTCTCGGGACTGTGTCGTTCGGAGTGCTGAGCGAGGTGTTAGCGAGCACTACCAAAAAAATCTTGTATACCTTACAGAAACGGAATGCTGTCATCGAGCAGATGGACATCTATCAATTGAAGATGATCCAGATAGACAGCGTCATCGAGATACGTTCAAAAATATTGGAATTGGGCAGAAGATCATCCAAATTGGATGTCGAGGTCTATTTAGAAAATTCACTGGTCAGCAAAGCAATCGTCATTTGCCAACTGATGGAAAAATCGTAGGAGGTCAGCAAGTGGAAAATCCGATTTATGCAGACATAGTCAGTAAAATTCAAGAGTACGCAACCATCATCATCCACCGGCACCTGCGTCCGGATCCGGATGCTTTGGGTTCGCAGAACGGCCTTGCCAGCCTGATCAAGCAAGCCTATCCTGAGAAAAAAGTATTCGTTGCCGGCGAAAATGAAGACAGCCTTTCCTACCTCGGCAGCATGGACAGCATTCCGGATGAGGCCTATGAAGGTGCCTTGGTGATTGTCACGGACACAGCGAATCAGCCAAGAGTCAGCGACAAACGTTTTGTTAAAGGTGATTATCTGATCAAAATCGATCACCATCCGAATGAAGACCCCTACGGAGATATTTGCCTTGTGGAGACGCATGCCAGCAGCTGCAGCGAAATCATCGCAAAGATTTCCTTTTCAACTGAGGATACGCTGCCGATGAATGATGCAGCGGCGAGGCTTTTATATGCCGGCATCGTCGGCGATACGGGCAGATTCCTCTATCCGGCGACTACGGCAGTGACTATGGAGATTGCCTCGAAATTGATGCAGTTTGATTTTTCCGCTTCGGACATCAGTCAAATGATGAACACAAATTCTTTGAAAACGGCCAATTTATCAGGGTTCGTCCTGCAGAGTTTGACGATCAATGACGTCGGGGTCGCCAGCATCATCCTCTCCCAAGAAATCCTTGGGAAATTCGGCGCAATCGACAGCGACACCGCACCGGTTGTCCCTTTGCCGGGCACAGTAGAGGGCGTTTTATGCTGGGGAATTTTTGTGGAGCAACCGAACGGTACCTATCGTTGCCGATTGCGCTCAAAAGGTCCGATCATCAATGAAGTAGCCAAACGGCATGGCGGAGGCGGCCACCCGCTTGCGAGCGGAGCGAATGCTAAGGATGAGGCGGAAATAAACGACATCATTTTGGAATTGGAAGAATTGGCGATCGAATGGCAGAATACGCATTGATGTAGCAGATTTGAACCGAAAAAGGCCGGACAAAAGCGAAACGACGCTTTTGTCCGGCCTTTAGTTTATTCGTTTTCCTGTTTTTCTTTATAACTTTGACTCCAGTTGAATTCAGTCCAGTGGAATCCGTCCTGCTCAAGCAAAGCTTCGCTTTCTTTTGGTCCCATCGAGTGGCTCTCATACGCGAAAAGGGTATCCGTGCAATCTTCTTGGGCGTCCCAAACTTTGCGGATTTCATCAACGAAGTGCCAAGATTGTGCGACTTCATCCCAGTGGGAAAAGTTTGTCGGATCGCCGTTCAGGCAATCCAATAAGAGGCGTTCATAGGCTTCAGGGCTGTTTGCCTGCGTTTCCTCATCATAGATGTGGTGCATGCGAATATTTTTCATCTCAGTTCCTTGGCCGACCCGTTTGGCGTTCAGGCGTAAGGAGAAGCCTTCCAGCGGAGAAACATGGATGGTCAATACGTTTGGTTCAGCAATTTCGTCGACGCCTTCTGTAGGGAAGATATTCATCGATACGTGTTTGAACTGGATATGGATGTATGTTTCTTTTGAAGCCATTTGTTTGCCGGTCCGGATGTAGAAAGGAACGCCTTTCCAACGGAAATTATCGACTAATATTTTGCCGGCAACAAAGGTTTCGGTTGATGAAGCAGGATTGACGTTAGGTTCTTCCCGGTAGGCTTGCAACGCTTTTGCCGGGTTTCCGGCGTACTGGGCCCGGATAAAGTTGCGGTTGACCTCTTCGGGTGTGTTGTACAGACGCAGGGAACGAAGTGCTTTAATTTTCTCGGAACGGACATCTTCGCCTTGCAAAGACAGCGGCGGTTCCATAACCAACAAGGCAACGATTTGAAGGATATGATTTTGCACCATATCGCGCAAAGCGCCATTGTTGTCGTAATAAGCACCGCGTTCCTCAACGCCTACAGTCTCGGAGAGGGTGATCTGAACATTGTCGATGTACTTGTTGTTCCACAACGATTCGAAAATCATATTGGAGAATCGTACGGCAGAGATGTTCTGCACCATTTCTTTGCCCAAATAATGATCGATACGGAAGATTTGGTTCTCGTCAAACGATTTGCGCAGCTTAGTGTTCAGCGCATCTGCGGATTCGAAATCGCGCCCGAAAGGCTTCTCGATGATCAAACGGTTGAAGCCGTCTTCTGTGATCAGTTTTTGTTCCTTCAGTTTTTCGGCAATGATGCCGAAAAACTCAGGAGACATAGCCAGATAGAAAATGCGGTTTCCTGACAGCGAATACTTGGCGTCCAAGGACTCGGACAAGACCTTCAATTTGACGTAGTGTTCCGAGTCGTTGACGTTGTGGGCGATGTAATAGAAATGGGCTGCAAAAGAAACAGCGTCTGCCTTATCCTCAGTCAAATCTTTGATGGAATCCAAGACCACATCACGGAAATGTTCATCGGACCAATCCCGTCGCGCTGTTCCGATAACGGCAAAATTATCTTTGATGAATCCTTTTTTGTATAAGCGAAATAATGATGGATACAGTTTTCGGTGAGCCAAATCACCTGTTGCTCCGAAAATAGTGAACAGAGCAGTATTTTGGGTAATCATTACATGCCCCCCTTTTATTGTGATTAGATTCTATTCATTATATCATTATACTATTATCATTTACTGTTGGCAATGAAAGAAAGCGTCTGTTTTCATGTTAACTGTATCTTTGCCGGGGTGCTTTCGTCAGTGTGTATAAACATATTGCGAATAAATTTACGCGCTTGGTTTTCAAATTCTTATTTGAAATTAAGGTTTAAACCTTGCGCATGTGTTATAATGGTAAGGCATAAAATACGCAGAAGAAAAACAAGAGGTGTAAACGTGGAATTTAAAGACTTTCAATTGAAGCCATTTTTGCTGGAGGCAATCAGCAAATTGAATTTCAAAGAACCGACCGATATCCAAAAACAAATTATCCCGATCATTCGAACAGGCAAGAGCGTGATTGGTCAATCGCAGACAGGAACAGGGAAAAGCCATAGCTTTTTGCTGCCACTGATAGATGACATCGATCCAACAAAAAATGAAGTCCAAGTTGTCATCACTTCACCTAGCCGTGAGCTAGCTGAGCAACTGTATCAAACAGCCAGTCAGCTGGTCTCAAATGCTCCCGAGGAAATCCGTATCGTCAGCTACGTAGGCGGCACAGACAAAAAACGTCAAATGTCGAAACTGGTCAACAACCAACCGCATATCGTCATCGGAACTCCCGGCAGGATCCTTGACCTGATCAATGAGCAAGCACTGAAGATCCATACAGCTAAAAAGATGGTCATTGACGAGGCTGATATGACGCTGGATCTGGGCTTCCTGCATGATGTCGATCAGATTGCCGGCCGCTTGCCGGAGAAACTCCAGATGCTTGTATTCTCCGCTACGATCCCAGAAAAACTGAAGGGCTTCTTGAAGAAATACGTCGAAAACCCTGTCGTTGTCCAATTGAAACCGGAACATATCATTGCACCGGCAATCGATAATCTGTTGCTGTCCACTAAAGGACAAGCAAAAATTGATGTTCTGTATCAAGTGTTGACGATGGGAGAACCGTATCTGGCATTGATTTTTGCCAATACAAAACAAAATGTCGAGGAAATCGCTGATGGACTGAGACAACGTGGCATCCAGCCGGCTGTCTTGCATGGCGATGTGCCGGCTCGTGAACGCAAACGCATCATGAGAAGAGTCCATAATCTGGAGTACCAATTCATGGTGGCTACTGATTTGGCGGCACGCGGCATCGATATCGAAGGCGTTTCACACGTCATCAACTATGAATTGCCGAAGGATATGGAATTCTTCGTACACCGTACGGGCAGAACGGGACGCAGCAACTTAAAAGGAACTGCGATCACTTTGTACGCACCGGGTGAAGAAAAGGCAATCGATGATCTGGAGAAGTATGGTGTTGTTTTCAAACCAGTCGCTATCGAAAAAGATCAACTTGTTGAAACTTACGAAAGAAAACGCCGTGAGATGAGAAACGCTCCGAGTCAATTGGAACCCGATCACCGCATCCGCGGAATGGTAAACAAGGCTAAGAAACAAGTGAAGCCTGGCTACAAACGCAAATTGAAAGAAAATATCGCCAGCCAACAGAAACGCAAACGAAGAGCAAGCAAAACCCGCAACCACGGGTAAAAAATAAGAAAAGAGGCCGCAGCAGATGATCGAAAGATCATTTGCTGCGGCCTCTTTTTGGGGTGGAACCGGACGTTGCCGAAAAATTGCGGCTTTCCTGCTATTCTTTAAGGGCTCTGTAGAAATAGAAAATACCGATGAGCGCAATCGCTTCATCCTGAATCATAGGGTAGAGGCCGAATCCGTTCAATAGGCTGAAGAAAACCACCGGGACGACGGAGGCTATCAGCGCCATCCTTAGTATTTCGCGGAACGGGAGTTTTTTCCGCATGAATCCTGTCAATACATTCGCGAACAGCGCGATAATCAACAGCGTCAGAAGCACACTGAACGAAGAAATGAAAAGACTGAACAAGAGCATGATTACGCCGGAAAAGAGCTGATCGCTGGAAAAATTTCCCAGCAACTTTTTGAACGACTGGTCCGTAAGGTCATCTGACTGCTCATAGGGCAACCTGAATGGGACATCTTGAGCGTAGAGAGTGAAGGCATCCTTTGAAAATACGAGACTCAAAATCAAAATAGGGGATGACATTTCTTTTTCGATTTCTCTCTGTGTGTAAACTTCCTGACTATCGAAAGCCAACAGGACTGTGTCGGTTTTATAAATGAAACCTCTTTCCGAGGGATTCTCCAACTGCAATTCGCTGTCCGAAATAGTGAATGAAGGTATTTTGTCTGCTATCACGCCCGCATCTGCCGAAAATTTTTGCAGCGTGGCATACCCATCCAGAAACAGGGGGATGCTGACGGTCAGTGAGAGCAAGATGAAGAGCAAAAAGGCAGGGCCTTTTTTTAATGTCTTGGCACCCAACAATTGCTTTGGATCCATAAAACTGTCTTTGACTAAACTAACGATTGAGATTGTGATCACCGCTTTCTGCATCATACTTGTCCAGTCTATCGAAAATGGATTCATTTAGCAATCAAAAATTGCTACGGCTTCGAGGCTTTATTTTTGATAAAGTGAGCAATTGATGATACAGTGAAATCAGTCAGAAATCACTAAACTATTTTAGGAGGAATTTATCATGGCTTTTACATTACCAGCATTACCTTACGCGTACGACGCTTTGACACCATACATCGATGAGGAAACGATGCATTTGCATCATGAGAAACATCATAATACCTACATTACGAATGTGAACGCAGCATTGGAGAAACACCCTGAGTTGGCTGAAAAAACGATTGAGGAATTATTGGCTGACTTGAACAGCGTTCCGGAAGACATCCGTACGGCTGTCCGCAACAACGGTGGCGGACATGCAAACCACAGCTTATTCTGGACAGTTTTGGCGCCTAATGCAGGCGGAGAACCTACAGGAGCTGTCAAGGACGGAATCGAAGAAGCATTCGGCAGCTTTGATGCCATGAAAGAAAAATTCGCTGCGGCAGCAGTAGGCCGTTTCGGATCCGGATGGGCTTGGCTGGTAGTTTCCGATGGTAAATTGGAAATCACCTCCACACCAAACCAAGATTCGCCGATCAGCGAAGGCAAAACGCCGATTTTGGGCCTTGATGTATGGGAACATGCATATTACTTGAACTACAAGAACGTGCGTCCTGAGTACATCAAAGCATTCTGGAACCTTGTGAACTGGGATGAAGTCAACAGCCGTTTAGCTGCAGCAAAATAAGCAACAAAGTTATTGCAATCCACTTAAAGGATTCAGGGCACCCGCTCTGAATCCTTTTTTTCTTGCTATCGTAAAATTGCTTTTTCGGAATTTTTTTAGTTTGCGGCACTTCCAAGTGCGATTGTTTTACTTTCCAGATTTTATCGATTAATATATATCTTGTAAGATGTATATTGATCGTTGAGATAAATTTGGAAAGGAGGCGGTATCAGGATGGATGAATCTATTTTTGAATGGCCGCTTGAGGATCAGCTTTGTTTCGAAGTCTATCGGGCTTCAAATGGTTTCGGCAAAATATATAATCGTGCATTGAAAGATTTCCATTTGACATTCCCGCAATACCTCGTTTTGCTTGCTCTATGGGATGAGGACAATATATTGATCAAACACATCGGAGAGCGGTTAGGGATGGGGATCGGGACGTTGAACCCCATATTGAACCGTCTCGAAAAACAGGGTTGGCTCACGAAGGAACCGTCTCTTTTGGATAAGCGCGCTACGATCATTTCATTGAGTGAAAAAGGGGTCACTTCTAAGAAGGCGATCAATTTGGCTATTTTGTCCGAAGTGAATGCCTGCAACCTTGAAGGCATCGATGGCTTGTTTTTGATGAAGCAGTTGAAAATGCTGAACAGCGCGATGAATCAGGGAGATGCCGGTGCAAGCTAGGAGTGTGTAGGCATCCTACTTGCGGAATCAATCTATTTTTCGTCAACGATAGATAAAATAACAGAAGAAATGAAGGAGTTGCAAAAATGTTCTTAGCTTGGAAAGAAATTAAGCATGCAAAAACAAGGTTTTCGCTGATCATCGGCGTCATGGTGCTGGTGTCCTACTTGGTGTTCTTTTTGGTGGGTCTTGCCTATGGTTTGGCCCAGGACAACCGGACCAGCGTAGATAAATGGGATGCGGACGGCATCATTCTGACGGACGAATCGAATACAAACATCAACATGTCGATGCTTCCGAAAGGCGCGATCGATGAAGTTGCGGCGGATGAGGCTGCAGTAATCGGGATAGCACCGAGTGTCGTCAACAAAAAAGGAACATCAGGTGATGATGCCAAAATCGATACGACTTTCTTCGGAATCGAAGCGGATCAATTCCTGATGCCTGAAGTGATTGAAGGGGATTCCTTCCAAAACGATGATGAGGTCGTCGCCGACATCAGCTTGAAAGAAGAGGAGGGCATCGAATTGGGCGATATCCTGCAGCTCGCGGGTTCCGACAAAGAAGTGACGGTTGTCGGATTCACGGAAGATGCCAGATTCAGCGTCGCACCAGTGCTTTATACAACAGTCAGTTCTTATCAGGAAGTCCGCTTCGAGCAAATCGACGAATCGGATGAAGGGCGTGTCAGTGCCATTGTCGTTAGGGACAATGGTGATGCCATCGCAGAGGTGGACACTGGAAGTGCGGACTTGAAAATTTATTCGATAGCGGACTACATCAGTGAAATTCCGGGCTACACTGCGCAAGTGTTGACGTTCGGACTGATGATCGGCTTTCTGATCGTCATCGCTGCCGTGGTGATCGGCATCTTCATCTATGTGCTGACTATGCAGAAAACCAGCATGTTCGGTGTGATGAAAGCGCAAGGGATTTCGAGCGGCTATATCGCAAAATCGGTCGTCATCCAAACGTTTTTATTGGCTGCTATCGGAGTAGGCATCGGGTTATTGTTGACGGGCGCAACGGCAATGGTCTTGCCAGCAGCCGTACCTTACCAAACGAACCTGAATTTCCTGGGCATCATCGCGGCCTTGTTGGTCATCATGGCTATGGTCGGCGGTGCATTTTCAGTACGGGCAGTAGTCAAAATCGATCCATTGAAAGCAATCGGATAGGAGTGAGCATATGAAATTAATCGAATTGATAGATGTATCCCGTTCATTCGGGGAAGGCGAATTAAGGATCGACGCATTGAAGTCAACCAATCTTGCTGTTGAAGCCGGAGAATTTGTTGCAATCATCGGGCCGAGTGGGTCGGGTAAAAGTACATTTTTGACCATTACGGGTGGTTTGCAGTCCCCTTCCGAAGGTCGGGTACTGATCAACGGCAATCCCTTCAGTGATGTGAGCGAGAAAAAACGGGCAAAATTGCGGTTCGAGGAAATCGGCTTCATCCTCCAAGCCTCCAATCTGGTCCCGTTTCTGACTGTCCAGGATCAGCTACACTTAGCCAATAAAGTCGAACGTAGCAAAGTGGATAAACAAAAACGGGATGAATTATTGAAAGAATTGGGTATCTTCGAATTGAAAAATAAATTTCCGAGTGACCTCTCCGGCGGCCAGAGGCAACGTGTCGCAATCGCCCGTGCCCTCTACCATGACCCTGCTGTCATTCTTGCGGATGAACCGACCGCCAGTCTGGATACGCAAAAGGCATTCGAAGTGGTGGAGATTTTGGCGAGGGAAACAAAGATGAAGAAAAAGGCTACGATCATGGTGACGCATGATGAACGTTTGATAGACTATTGTGATAAAGTTTATGTAATGAAAGACGGCATTTTGACGGAAAGAATCGGAAGCTGAAGCAACATCGGATTACGGAAAGGGAGGAAGAAATGATGGACAGCATCAAATTGTATTTCTTGACATTTTTTGTGTTCTTTTTAGTGGATATTGTCTGGCTAGGAGTGCTATCCAAAAATATTTACAGCAAGTATTTGGGCCATCTCATGGCTCCGAATGTCAACTGGATGGCGGCAATAATCTTCTATCTGTTGTTCATAGGCGGTCTCGTATTTTTTGTGGTCCATCCGGCCCTTTTGAAGGAAAGCCTGCAGTATGCCATTTTGGCTGGCGGTTTTTTCGGATTGGTTGCGTACGCGACGTATGATTTGACCAATTTGGCCACTTTGAAGGATTGGCCGATCACGATTACCCTGATCGATTTGGCGTGGGGAACTTTTTTGAATGCGGCAACTGCCGGCATCACGTATGTTGCGGCACAAAGATTTCTTTGAGCAACCAAATAAGCCTAAGAGCGGACGGGGGAAGACTAATGGACATTTCAAAATTGGACAGCGAAAAGCTTTACTATTCTTTTGTGTCGGGTGCACAGGAGGTCATAAAAAACAAAAATAGCCTGAATGAAATCAATGTGTTTCCGGTTGCTGACGGGGATACCGGCAGCAACCTTTCTTCAACCATGCATGCGATCATCTTGGAGGCGAAAATTTCCGGATCCGTCAAGGAAACGATGAACAGCATAGCCGATGCCGCTTTGACGGGGGCCAGGGGGAATTCCGGCATCATCATTGCCCAATACATCAACGGGATCTTTCTCAGCCTGTTGGATGAGGAGACGATAACCATCCCTTCATTTGCGGAAACGGTGAAAAATGCGGTTCCTTATGCCTATCAGGCCATTTCCGATCCGGTGGAAGGGACAATCATCACCGTCATCCGGGAATGGGCGGATGCGGTCTACAGCCATAAAGACCTTTCGGCTAACTTCTCCGAATTGTTTTCAAAATCGCTGATCGCGGCCAACAAATCTTTGGAAGCGACGACCTCCCGTTTGAAAGTGCTCCAGGATTCCAAAGTCGTCGATTCCGGCGCAAAGGGGTTTGTCTACTTTCTGCAAGGATTTGCGACATTTTTACGCACCGGAAAAGTGGACTTGGAGGTCAGTGATGAACCGGAAGATCTTTCTTTCAATGAGGAATTGATCCATAGCCAAGGGGAGATACGCCATCGCTACTGTACCGAAGCGCTATTGTCAGGGGATTCGATTGATTTGGAAGCATTGAAAGCGGAACTGGCACTCTACGGGGATTCCTTGATTGTGGCTGGCAACAACCACAAAGCCAGGATCCATATCCACGCCAATGCGCCGGAACAGGTATTCCAGGTTTTGCGCAAAAAAGGCATCATCCTGCAGCAGAAGGCGGATGATATGGTCAGACAGAACGAATCCGCTTTTGACCGGAAATACGACACTGCATTGATCACGGACTCGATTGCGGACATTCCGCAGGCAATGCTCGATCACTATCAAGTGCATATGTTGCCGCTCAACCTGAATTTTGACAACACTTCCTATCTCGATAAGGTGACGATGACGCCTGAACTTTTCTATCCTTTGTTGGAAGAAGCCATCGAATATCCGAAAAGTTCACAGCCGAATCCGATCGTTGTCGAGAAATATCTGGAAACGGTGCTCTCCCATTACGATAAAGTCATCATTTTGACTGTCGCAAAAGAGCAGAGCGGAACCAACAGTGTGTTCCAGAATGCCGTCTCGAAAAAACTGCACGCAGGCAAAAAAATTGCCGTGATCGATTCGAAACGGAATTCCGGTGCGGAAGGGTTGCTTGTCATGAAAGCGGCAGAAATGATTGCGGCGGAAACGCCTTTTGATGAAATCGTTGGAGCGATTGAACGCTTGAGGGACCGTACAAATATCTTAGTCAGCGTGAACAACTTAAAATACATGGTGAGATCCGGACGGTTAAGTAAAGTTTCCGGGATGGCGGCGATGACAATCAATCTCAAACCTGTCGTTTCCATCGATGCAGAAGGCAAAGGTTCAATAGCTGAGAAGGCTTTCAGCGAAAAAGGAAATGAAAAGAAGCTGTTCCGATTGCTGGAAAAAGTGGATGCACAGGAGAAGATTTCGAGATATGCGATTGTGCATGCCAATAATCCCGAAAAAGCTGAAGAATATCGTAAGCGCAGCTTCGCCTTACTTGGCAAGGAACCTGAATATATCATGAACATTTCTACAATCGTCGGAATGAGTGCCGGTGTCGGCACTGTGGCGATTTCATATATGTGTGAGGAGGAATTATAAGATTTTTCCCATGGTTCCCAAAATGACGAACAAAAGATAAGAAAAGCGGCTGGGATTGTGTCCCAACCGCTTTTCTTATTTATTTTTACGATATTTTCTCAATAATAAGGCGCCTGCGATTGAAACCCCGCTGATGGACAAGCCGGTCATAAGATAAGGGGTGCGGTACGTCAACGCGATGGTATGCTTGCCTGAGCTGATCGGCACCGCCAGCAGGCCATTCAGAGCGGCGGTTGTTTCTGCAGTTGCCCCATCGACCGTCACTTCCCAGCCTTCGCTGTAGGGAATCGTCGTCAACAATATTTCATCTTCATCCTCGATCGTGACGGAACCCGTGATGTGCGTCTGGCTGAAAGAAGTGATTGTCATGGCTTCAGCCTGACGATCTGAAATGGTTTCCTCGAACAGAGCTTTGTTCAATTCGTAAAGTTTCAGGTCCTGAACCCGAATAGAGTCCTCGCGCAGTTCGATCGTGAAGGTGATGTTTTCACCCTGCTGGTTGCTTGCGATGTTGATGACCTGATCGTTCCGGAAGGTCGTATAATAATCCAACTTCACATTATTCACATAAAGGGTTGCGTCATCGTCGTCGATGCCCGCATCCAGTATCAGATAATAAGGATTGTCGCTGGTAGGGGTGAACTGGAATTCGATCCTGGAGATTGCCCCATCCACAGACCGATAGTAGGTTGTGTTCTGTGCATCCTCAGCAGCGGATGTGACATTCTGGAAGACGTTGGAATCGAACGGACGCAATGAGAAATAAGGTTCGATGCTTTCCTGATTGTTGAAGGCATCCAACAGCTGTTCCTGCATCAATATGGGCTGATCCTCGATCAACTCGAGATCCAATACACTTTCGGAAACCCCGAATGCCAATGACAACGCGTAGGGATTCTCAAAGGTGGTGGTTCGGTCGGTCTCGGAATAAAGATTGTATTGGGTCAAATCCGGGCGGGTGGAGTTGCGCTTCAAACGGTACACGCCGTCATTGAGGTCATAAAATGTTTCCGGCAACTTCTTGTCCTGGATGAAATATTTTATGCCGAACAATGCATCCGTAAACAAAGTCCCGGTTGAGTATACGATAAATCCGTTCCCGTCCGGAAATCCCAATGATCCGAACAAGCCGGGAATCTCCTTTTCGAAAGTGGAGCTGAAATGATTGATTCCCGCATAATTGGCTTGGAAGCTGTCGTTTTTGGAGCGTTGGAACGTTTTTTCGATCCGGTAGAATGTGTCTTCGGGTGTCCGCACATCCGCCAACATCGTATTCAGATTCGCTTGATAATCGGAGAATTCGTCCTGCTTGACGTAGCCCAACCGAAACAGGTCGATGGCTGCATTTGCCGTCATCTCTGCGGTGACCACGAAAAGCAAAGCGTAGGTCAGCCATTTTCGGGGCTGGTCCCTGAGCATCAGCAACACCAGGACAAGGACGGAAACGATTGCACTGATCAATACCTGGACAGGCTCCAGAAATTCAAAGTCCTTTTTCAGTACATAGATGGCAGTGACTGCATTGGCGATCAAAAGACAGCAGGCCAGCGAAAAGGGAAAAGGACGATAGGAACGCAATGCTCGAAACCCGTTCAGCAGGAAAAAGAAACAAACGGTGAACGAAAAACGATAAGGGTACCAGATCGGATATTGTCCGGCATGCCAAATTTTATTCAGAAACTGGACGTTCATCGCCAGAAAAAAGAGGGCGGTCAGCGCAAATGAGGTGAACCGTTCTTTTTTTGAGAAGGCGGGATGAAAAAAGTAATAGATGTACGCAGTCAGAGCGACAGTGCCGATAAAGAGATTGGGATGTCCGCTGGGCATCTGGTCAAAATTGAACGCTCCGATATAAAACTTCGAAACGACTTCGAAAGGATCATAGGCGAAACTCCAATCGATCAGGTTGTTGGCATAGCTTGCCTTGCTTCCCAAGAGCGAATAAAAGGTGGGCAGCAGCAGGACGGCGGCAAAGCCAGCTCCAAGCAAGGAATAACCGATGAATCGGGCTGCTTGGGTGAAGAAGTGCTTCAGCTGCGCTTTCAGATTGTTCGGGCCGACAACTTCTTGTCTGGAAAATGCGAAAAGGTAATAGAAGACAAGGAAAACACAGATCATGAATCCGATATAATAATTGGAAATCAGCATCACTCCGAGAAGTAGGCTATAGTACAGGCCGCTTTCACCCGACATCAGTTTCTCAAAACCAAGAATGATCAGAGGCAGGAAAACGATCCCGTCCAGCCACATGACGTTCAATTGATTGACGATGACGTAACCCATCAAGGCATAACTCAAGGCGAAGGATGGAACCAACAAGCCTTTGCCTTCGAACCGGGAAATCAACAGATGAGCAAAAGTCAGTCCTGACGCCGAAACCTTCATCAGAATCAAAATGGTTACCGCCAATGGCAACTGGGACTGCGGGAAAAGCAGAAAAATGAGATTGAACGGACTCATAAGATAGTAAGCCCACAGCCCCAACATCTCGCCGCCGAATGATTTTGTGAATGAAAAGAAAAGGGCGGAAGGATCAGACAATAAGGTAGTACGGTAATAACTGAAAAAATCCACATATTGCTGGCCGAGATCGACCGTCAGCAAGGTGCTGTTGCTGAAAGGATAAACGCCCATGGTGGCATAAATGACCATCATCACAAACAAGGGCAGTAAGAACGAAAGGTAAAGCATATTTTTTTGCGGGGATAGGGTTGTGAAAGTGAAACGCTTCAGCATGCTGCACATTCCTCCTTAAAATGAAATTTTTGCGGCGTTCCTGCAGAGTCGCCTGACAATGAGTGGACGCTCGGGATAGTTGAATCGAAAATTTCACAAGTGCTTCTGCTATTTTAGCATATCCCGCTGGTTTTATGAAGAATCCGAGGTTGCCTGGGCACATCCAACAAAGGCACATCTTTAAATATTTATTGCGTCGTTTGTAATGCATGCTTTTTTTGCTATAATAGGTTGTCGAACTATGGTTTTAGGAAGGTGTAAAATTGGAAGATAATACCCAAAGCAAAAGAAAGAGAAAATCGCATATCCCGTTTCGCTTGAACCTGCTCTTTTTTATCGTGTTCTCGCTGTTTTCTGCGGTGATATTCCGGTTGGGATACCTACAGATCGTTCGCGGAGATGAATTCGAAGCCATCGTGAAACGCACAGAAACGACACTTGTGACGGAATCAGTGCCGCGCGGTTTGATATATGACAGAGACGGCAACATCCTTGTAGGTAATGAACCCCAGCATTCCATAACCTACACCAGAGGAGCAAACACAACAGCCGAGGAAATGGCGAAGGTCGCCTCTTCATTGGCTGGTCTGATAAACGTCAGCATTGATGAACTGACGGAGCGTGATCTGAAGGATTATTGGATGGCCGTAAATAACGAGGTCATGTTGAAGCGTCTGTCGGATGATGAAAAGTTGTTGCCGGGCTCCGACTTGTATGAAGTGGAGCTCGCAAAAATAACGGCGGAGGATATCGCCTATTCGGATGAAGAAAAAGAAATTGCCGCCATTTTCAAGCGGATGAACAGCGCGTACGCCTTGTCGACCACCAGCATCAAAAACAAGGATGTCTCGGATGAAGAACTGGCACAGGTGAGCGAAAATCTGTCCGGTTTGTCCGGAGTGGATGTCGCCACCGATTGGGTCAGGATTTATCCCGAATCCGACTTGCTGAAGAGTATTTTGGGTGGGGTGACCAGCGAGAAAATCGGTTTGCCGAGCGACAAAGTCGCCACCTATTTGGCAAAAGGGTACGCTAGGAACGATCGCGTCGGCAACTCCTATTTGGAGCAAGAATACGAATCCGTTCTCTCAGGCACGAAATCACAATGGGAAACGATCACGGATCAATCAGGCGAGGTTGTGACGCGGGAGGAATCCTACGAAGGAAAAGCCGGGGATAACCTGGTTCTGACCATCGATATCGATTTTCAGAAGGAAATCGAACAGATCGCGACGGATTTCCTGAACAGCAATGTCGATCCTTATAACGACCGGATTTACATTGTGGCATCGGATCCGAATACTGGTGAAATTCTGGGCATGACCGGGAAGCAAGTTTCGACATCCAACGAAATTGTGGATGATGCATTGGGCGTCATCAATTCCAGTTACGGGATGGGTTCGGTTGTCAAGGGCGCTATGGTGCTGACTGGATACATGAGCGGTGTCATCAGTACGGACAACAATGTCCTCGTCGATGAACCGCTGCAATTCCAAGGTTCAAATCTGAAAAAATCAGTTTTCAACCCGAGCGTCGGCAGCCAAGTGGCCATAAACGACATCGACGCGTTAGCCCGCTCATCGAACGTTTACATGATCAAATTGGCGATGCTGATGGGGGGACAATCCTCCTATGAATCGGGAGGTACCTTGAATATTTCCGCGGATCTGATCGACGAACTGCGCAGCTACTTTGCCCAGTTCGGTTTGGGTGTGAAGACGGGGATCGACCTGCCGAATGAAGGCAGCGGACTTACCGGGTTCAGTCAAGGCGCGGTTAACGTAATCGACCAATCATTTGGACAGTACGATCTGTACACGACCTTGCAATTGTCGCAATACGTCAATACTATTGCCAACGGCGGCACCCGTTATGCTCCCCAACTGGTTTCGGAAATCCGGAGCACGGATGCGAACGGATCGCTAGGGGCTTTGGAAACGACACTGGAGACTAAAGTGATGAATCAGGTCGACGTCGACGCGGAAGCGATGGATCGTGTCCAACAAGGATTTTACCAAGTGACCCACAGCGCGACCGGAACGGCATATTCGACCTTCGGGAAGGACTCGAACAACGTTGCCGCCAAGACAGGTACGGCAGAGGCCTTCTATGACGGCAACAACGAGAATCTGAAGGGTGAAAGTGTCTTCAACTCCACCTTCGTCGGTTATGCGCCATTCGACAATCCGGAAATCACTGTAACCGTTGTGGTCCCTTATCTCAGCACGGAAACGGGAAGGGCTACACCGATAGCCAAGAAAGTTTTTGATGCCTACTTCAATACAGGGGATTACGCAACGCCAGCGGAGTAACCGGCCAGCTCGGAAGCACCATCGGCTGACGACTACCAAATGGACAAAAAGAAGGTGCCGGAACAAGGAAATTGCAATCCTTGTTCCGGCACCTTCTTTTTTGTGGGCTGGGTTATTATTCCAGTGTGATCATATCGGCGATGACTTCATAGCCCATGTCCTGGGACAATTGGTACTCTCCGATATTGATTTTCGTGACAAGATTCCGGTCATTCAGGTACTGTTCAAAGACAGCCCGATCGGTAATGAGTCCCGCACTGACCAGATTGTCGATGACGACGGACGTCGGTTGTCCGGAAGTGATGACAAACGTGACGGGTGTGTTTGCGGCAGGGGCAGCTGAGCTTTCGGCAATGCTCGCTGTTTCAGCCGGAGCACTGGAGGCCACTTCAGCTCCCTCGGCAGGAGCGCTGCTTGTTGTTGCTTCATTAAGTTGCTTCTGCAATTCCAATTCCGCCAAAGTACTTTCATATTTCTCTTGATAATCCGTTGAATCGGCATTTGCTTCTCCGTTGAGGGTGCTGCCAGGGAGAGCTTCCGGATAGAAGAGCTGGAAGCCGGCCAACAGTACGGCAGACAACAAAAAACCGATGGATATAAAACGAAGCTTTTGTTTGTTCACTTTATTTTCTCCTCTATACGATTGATTGCTCTATGTAGTTATCGACAACGAGTTGCACGGTGGTGATAGGGACGGACAGTTGCTCTGCAATCTCATCAAACGTTCTTCCGCTTGTATACAAAGTGATGATGTGTTGCTTAGTCAGATTGTGTACTTTTTTGACGTTCTGCGAATCTTCGGAAACGGGTACTTCTTTTCCTAATTCTTCCTCCACAGCGATGAGTCGTTGCTTCAATTCATGGATTTCTTCCGTTAATTGTAAAGTGTATTCACTCATCTCATCGGCGAATTTGCGATCATTATCCTTAACGAAAAATGATGCAAACAGCAATATGATTGCGATTGTCAGTAAGACAATCACGATGGTCCATTGTTCCATCTTTGTCACCTCAATTCTTCTTTTTGACGCCTGATAACATTCTAATGAAATTCGCTTGTTTCTGCAACCTTATCTGGGATTTTATTGGCTTAAAGCTCAAAAAAATTGGACTTGCGCAGAAGTTGTTCAAAAAAAAGTGGCATAATTTTTCCATAAGTGATACAATGAGAAACGCAGAAGATGATTCGATCTTCAATTTTTTTATGTTTGGAGGGAAGAATATGCGGTTAAATATTACATTGGAATGTACGGAGTGTAAAGAACGTAATTACTTATCAAAGAAAAACAAACGTAACAACCCGGACCGTCTTGAAGTGAAAAAATATTGTCCACGTGAAAGACGCGTGACTTTGCATCGTGAAACAAAATAATTAAAACGACAACAGGATATCCTGTTGTTTTTTTATTTTATCCGGAAGGATGTTTTATACAGTAAAAACGGCTTGTGAGAGACCGCTTAAGGAGGGATTCTGATGAAAGAACAAATAAGAAAAGAGATGTTGGGGAGATTGAGGGATTTGCCGTCCCAAGATCGGATCCGGATGGAGCAAGAGCTGACGACAGCAGTCTGCACCAGCGAAGAGTGGCATGACGCAAAGACGATCGGCGTCACATGGTCCAATTTTCCGGAAATCGATACGCACAAAATCATCCAAACGGGGCTTGAAGAAGGCAAGCGGATTGTCGTTCCCTATTCCGGCAAGGACCGCGTGATGACCTTTCATGAATACTTGCCGGATACTGCCATGTCAAGGAGCAAATTCGGCATCATGGAACCTGTCGACAAGCGTAACCCGGTTCCGCCCGAAGCAATCGATCTGCTGCTTGTTCCCGGATTGGCGTTTTCGGAAATGGGTTACCGCATCGGGTTCGGCGGCGGTTATTATGATCGCTATCTCGCTGCATACAACGGTCATACCTTGTCGGTGCTGTTCCCTTTCCAATTGTTCAAGGATCCTCATTGGGAAATCGAAGCGTTTGATGTACCGATCCAAAAGTTGTTGACGACAGCATTCTAGTATAAAATAGGATAATAATGGAAGGGAGTGTCACGATGCGGGCATATAATACCAAAAGATCCTATTTACCGGATAAATTTTCTGTAACACACTTGTTCTTGGCCATTCAGATCCTCATTTTCCTTTTGATGACCCTGAACGGGGGAAGCACCAATGTACTGACCCTTATCCTGTTCGGCGCCAAATTCAACCCAGCCATCGCGCAAGGGGAATGGTGGCGTTTGATTGCGCCTATGTTCATCCATATAGGCTTCACGCACATTCTGGTGAACAGCATTACCTTGTATTATTTGGGTACGCAGATGGAGATTCTCTACGGCTCTTTGCGTTTTGCGCTGATCTATCTCCTGAGCGGCTTGATGGGTAATCTCATGAGTTTCGCCTTCAACGATTCGATTTCAGCCGGGGCAAGCACCTCTTTATTCGGGTTGTTTGCCGCAGCCATCGTTCTGGGCCGTCAGTTTCCGAACAACTCCGGGATCCAGCTTATGGCCCGGAATTTTACGATGCTGATTTTCCTGAATTTCTTCTTCGGATTTTTTTCATCAGCAGTCGACAATTTCGGGCATCTTGGCGGGGCACTGGGCGGAGCGCTTTCGGCCGTGTTCATCGCGATGCCGCGCACTGCCAAAAGCCAAAATGGACTAAGACTTCTTTTTCTTATCATTTATTTTGTGAGCGCTATATTCTTTGCTTATTCGGGTTTAATGCGGACCGGTTTTGCGTTATACTAGATACAAATTGAACAATTGGAGGAAATGACGTGTATAAAAAATTTATCGGTATTGATTTAGGCGGCACTTCAGTGAAATTAGCTATCTTAACAGCAGAAGGCGATATCCAGCAAAAATGGAGCATCCCTACGAACATAAATGATGAGGGGACGCACATCGTACCTGATATCATTGCTTCGATCAAACACCATCTGGATCTCTACCAAATGACAGCTGAGGACTTTCAGGCGATCGGCATGGGCTCGCCAGGAGCGGTGGACCGTGAAGCGGGTACCGTCGAGGGGGCCTTCAACCTGAACTGGAAAACGCCGCAGCCTGTCCGTGAAGCAATCGTGCGGGAAATCGGCATCCCTATTTTTATTGATAATGATGCAAACGTTGCCGCGCTTGGGGAAAAATGGCGAGGCGCCGGTGCGGATGATCGCGACGTCGTATTTGTGACACTTGGCACAGGTGTCGGCGGGGGAATCATTGCGGAAGGTAATCTTATCCATGGTACTGCAGGTTCCGGCGGCGAAATCGGCCACATGACTGTAGAACCAGGCGGATTTGACTGTACGTGCGGGAAGAAAGGCTGTTTGGAAACTGTCGCCAGCGCGACAGGCGTTGTCAAATTGGCCCGCAAACATGCGGAAGAATATGCCGGCAACTCGCAGCTAAAGTTCATCATCGACGATGGACAGGAGATCACTTCAAAAATGATTTTTGATTTGGCGAAAGAAGGAGACGAGTTGGCTGTTCTTATAGTCGATCGCGCTGCCTATTATCTTGGTTTGGCCTGCAGCCATATCGGCAATCTTTTGAATCCGGCTTATATCGTCATCGGTGGCGGTGTATCCGCAGCCGGGGAATACCTTTTGGAGCAAGTAAGAACCTATTTTGCTGAATTCTCATTTCCGAACGTCAAGAAGACTACGCATATCAAATTAGCCGCACTTGGAAATGATGCCGGAATAGTTGGAGCAGCTTATCTTGCACTGACTGAAATCAGCAAATAGAGCCTGAACATTTTCGAAAAAAGAAAATGCGGGAGGATGGAGGGTGGCATGGGGAAAAGAGGACTAGCATGGTTTATTCTCTCACTCTCAAGTGTTCTTATTCTGGTGGCCTGTACCCAACGGTTGACATATCCCGACCAGCCTGACGCAAGTGAGCCGGATCTTTCCTCCGGCAGCAGCCTTTCAACGATTTCCAAGGATGAATTCCTTTATGCTGTAGGCTGGTTGGACGACAAAACTATTCTTGTCGCATTGGAATCAAATGGAGAATACGGTTTGTACAGCCATGACCTGCTCACGGGGGAAGAACTGCTGATCCGGGCTTTTTCAGATAGGCTTGTTTTTGCTGCGCTTTCCGCAAACGGCCAGCGGATGCTGGTCCAAGTCGCAACGCAACAAGGAAATAACGTCATGATGATCGACAAGTCAGGGAAATCACTGGCTGATTTTCATTTTTCTGAAGGTGTTTTGAAGAGCGTTTCCTGGAATCCGACAAACGAAGGGCAGTTGTTCCTTTCCGTCCAAAAAACAATGGGAAGGCCCGTCAATTACCTTTGGGATATATCGAATAGCGAATGGATTGAAATGCTGGATACAGAGGATATGCCGGTTTGGTATTCAGAAAACATGTACCTCCACAAAAAAAACGGGAATGATGGCGCTTCTGTGCTGGTATTGAGTGACATTCGTTTTCCAGGCAAAGATACGGTCATTGATAGGGAAATACTCGCTTACGGACTGGAAGGCGAATCCGTATGGGTAGTGACACCTTCAGATTTCAATGAGGAAGAGTTGCTTGTCATTTCCTACTATCCGCTTCTGATTACCCAAGGCTATGTTACCCTGCCGCGCATCCCCGATGGAACCGGACTTGTCATCCCGGAATTTACAAAAGGGAATGACTCGGATGAAATGTTTGCTGTCATCCCGAAACAGGAGCCGGAGAGTGTTGCTGGCATCAGCTTCGAACTTGCGAAGGTCGATTTTTCAGGCAACGCTTCAGAGGAGCTGACAGAGGTCGAGCGAATGGATCCGATTTCGGCATCGCCGGATGGGTCCTATGTGCTTTACGGAAAGCGTTATGAGTATCTGTACGATGTGGAACGCAATGGCTGGGTACAATTGGCGGAATAGAAAAAAAGTCGTTAAAACTGTAGCAATGCGCCTTCTACAAGTGTAAAATATGAGAGCAAGAGTATCGAAAGGATGGATTTATTTGAATTTAACAGGAATAGATATTTTTAATATCGCATTATGGATATTCATCATCGGATATGCCATTTATCAAGCTTATTTTTATTTCCAAAGAAAGAATGCAGCTACAACGCTGACTGCAGAGGAATTCAGAAAAGATCTGCGTAAAGCGCAATTGATCGATGTCCGAGAAAGAACGGAGTTCGATGCAGGCCACATTTTGGGAGCGAGAAATATCGCTTATTCAGCTTTCAAGCAACGCTATCAAGAAATCCGCAAAGACCAACCGATTTATCTGTATGATCAAAATTCCATGTTGAGCGGACGCTGCGCAGCGATTTTGAAAAAAAATGGCTACAAAAATATTTTCATCCTGAAAGGCGGCTATGCCGGCTGGGACGGAAAAGTCAAAAAAGGCATCTGAGTCAATTAAAAAGGTTCCCGGAATCAGCTAGTGGATTCCGGGAACCTTTTTGAATGGTGCTTCTTAGATATTTATGAACAAAGAGTACAAGACAGAAAGGATCGTTCCGCCGACCATGGCCAGCAACATGACCCAGATGATGAATTTACTGAATTTATTGAATTTTGAAGAGGTAGCGCCAGTTTTCTTTATCAACATTATTCCCACCTTTTGTTTTTTACATGGCATAGTTTACAACAATAACATCTAAAAGTAAACGTTGGAGAACCAGGCAAAAGAAAAGAAAGCCATTATTTTCAATTGTTTGCTTTCCATTTAGGCGAATTTTTGTTAGGATTAAGATTATAAAATGATGTGTTCATCATGAAGGGAGTATTTATTTATGTCAAAACAGCAAATTGGCGTTGTCGGTATGGCCGTAATGGGCAAAAATCTAGCATTGAACATTGAAAGCAGAGGTTATTCCGTATCTGTATTCAACCGTTCAGGTTCGAAGACTGAGCAAGTAATCGCAGAAAATCCAGAAAAGAAACTGGTTCCTACTTATACGATTGAAGAATTTGTCGAGTCTTTGGAAAAACCAAGAAAAATCATGATGATGGTAAAAGCTGGGGAAGCAACCGACAAAACGATCCAATCGTTGCTGCCTCATTTGGATAAAGGTGATATCCTGATCGACGGAGGGAATACTTTCTACAAAGATACAATCCGCCGCAGCAAAGAATTGGAAAACTCAGGCATCAATTTCATCGGAACAGGCGTTTCCGGTGGTGAAGAAGGCGCATTGAAAGGCCCATCAATCATGCCGGGCGGACAACGCGACGCATACGATCTGGTGGCACCGATTTTGGAACAGATTTCCGCTAAAGCTCCGGATGGCGAACCCTGTGTAGCTTACATCGGCAAAGGTGGCGCCGGACACTTCGTTAAGATGGTCCACAACGGAATCGAGTACGGCGATATGCAACTGATCGCAGAAGCCTATGACATCATGTACAAGTACCTTGGCATGTCAGTGGAAGAAATTGCTGCAGTCTTCATCGAATGGAACAAAGGCGAGTTGGACAGCTTCCTGATCGACATCACTGCTGACATCTTGACTAAATACGATCCTGAAACAGGGAAACCAATGGTCGAGATCATCTTGGACCGCGCCGGCAATAAAGGCACGGGTAAATGGACTTCCCAAAGTGCGTTGGACTTGGGTGTTCCGTTGCCGTTGATCACCGAATCCGTTTTTGCCCGTTACATTTCCGCTTTGAAGACAGAACGTGTCGCTGCCAGCGAAATTCTGACTGCTCCTGCTGTTACAGCTAAAGAGGGTCTTGATAAAGCAGCATTTGTGGAGAGTATCCGCAAGGCACTGTACTTCAGCAAAATCATGAGTTACGCGCAAGGATTCGCTCAAATGCGCGTTGCCAGCGAAGAAAATGATTGGGATCTGAATTATGGCGAAATCGCTAAAATTTGGCGTGCTGGCTGCATCATCCGTGCGCAATTCCTGCAGAACATTACCGATGCTTACGTGAAGAATCCTGAACTGCAGAACTTGTTATTGGATGACTATTTCGTGGAAATCACGAAACAATACCAGGGAGCTGTACGTGAAGTAGTTGCTACGGCTGTGGTTGCAGGCGTTCCTGTACCGACATTCTCATCTGCAGTAGCTTATTTCGATTCTTACCGTTCAGCTGTATTGCCTGCAAACATCATTCAAGCGCAACGCGACTACTTTGGAGCGCATACGTATGAACGCACAGACAAAGCTGGTTCTTATCACTTCGAGTGGGATAAAGAAGTGGAAGTTCCACAAGACTAAAGCGATATAGCGCCATTCTGGCCTACACTTATGTCATCCGAAGCCGTGCTTCGGATGACATTTTACTATCAGGAGCATTTAATTAAGACTAATTCCCGACAGTATGTTAAAATAAAATGAAATTGTAATGGCATGTTGTTATTATTCAAATGAGACATTAGGGGAGAATTCTATGGAAAATAGAGACAAACAAAGAATATTGATTATCGAAGATGAAAAAAATCTGGCGCGTTTCATCGAGCTTGAGTTAAAGCACGAAGGCTACGAAACGGAAATTTGCTACAACGGCAGAGCCGGCCTTGAAGCTGCCATGAACCAGGACTGGGATGTCATCCTGTTGGATCTGATGCTTCCTGAATTGAACGGCATCGAAGTTTGCCGTCGTTTGCGCCCGGTCAAAGATACGCCTATCATCATCATGACCGCCCGCGACTCCGTCATCGATCGTGTATCCGGTTTGGACCACGGAGCCGATGATTATATCGTGAAACCATTTGCCATCGAAGAGCTTTTGGCAAGGGTCCGTGCTTTATTGCGCCGCATCGACATCGAAGAAGAGCAACGCAAAGTGAAGCAGACGACAGTCACTTATCGTGATTTGACGATCGAAAAAGAAAACCGCGTCGTGCGCCGTGGCGACGAGCACATCGAATTGACCAAACGCGAATACGAATTATTGTTGATCCTGATGGAAAACATCAACGTTGTCCTTTCAAGGGATGTATTGCTGAATAAAGTATGGGGATACAAAACAGAAGTGGAAACAAACGTAGTGGATGTATATATCCGATATCTGCGCAACAAAATCGATGTAGCCGGCCAAGAAAGTTATATCCAAACGGTTCGTGGCACCGGATACGTCATGCGCTCATAATACTATGCGCAGAATCAATTATATGCCAACCAAAAAAAGAGGAAATCCCAAGTCCATTCGGTGGAAATGGGGTTTTCTTTTAAGTATAGCTTTCTTCCTGCTGTACTTTCTGTCCGCCATGCTGATGCTGAATGTCTACAAAGGCTATCAATACGACGAACAAAAAGACGATGCCGAGAAGCTGCTGTCTTCGGTCCAAAACGCGCTGTCTGAGATCGATACGAAGCTTTCGGTCAACAGCGTCGAAAGCATGTTCGAGAAAATTTCTGTTTCCACCGTGACGAAGGGTCTCCAGTCTGTAGGGAACTACCCGTTTTTGGAGGATCTCAAGGATAGAGGGGCGAACATACGCGTATTCGATACAGATGGACAGTTGCTCTATGAGACGCAGAAGAGCTATACGACATTCATCAAAAATCCCGATACTTATTTGCGCGAGACAAAACTGAACGATCTTGAAGCATTTGTCGCAGGCAGTCCGATCCTCAGCCAAGAGGACTCCTTCCTGTTGGGGTATGTCCAGATCGTTTTCCGATTGAATGATTATCATAAAATCGTCTCACAGATGACGCGGTATTTCTGGTTAGTCACGGCAATCGTGCTCGTTTTGTCGGCGGCTGCTGGCTACGGCATCGCGATTTACTTCTTCAAGCCCATCAAACAGATGGTTGACACGATGGATGCGATCGAGGAGGACACGCTGTCGGAGACCCGCATCAAAATATCGAAAAGCAAGGACGAATTTACTGACCTTTCTGTCCACATCAACGGCCTCCTGGATAAGATGGCGCTGTACGTCACCCAGCAAAAGCAGTTTGTGGAAGACGTTTCGCATGAACTTCGGACCCCCACAGCCATTGTCGAGGGGCATCTGAAATTGCTGAACCGTTGGGGCAAGGAAGATCCGCAAATACTGGATGAATCGCTTGCCGCATCCTTGACCGAAATCCAGAGAATGAAGACTTTGGTTCAGGAGATGCTGGATCTTTCCCGTGCGGAACAGGTCGAAATCCATTATAAAAATGAAGTGACACCGATCCGGAATGTCGTGCTGCATACGTTCCATAATTTTAAGATGCTGTATCCGGATTTCGTGTTCAATCTGGATGATGATCTGAACCGCGAAATCTATGTGAACATCTATCGCAACCATTTTGAGCAAATCTTGGTGATATTGATGGACAACGCCGTTAAGTATTCGACTGACCGGCATGAAATCCATCTTTCGATTTCCGAATCCATGTCCTATGTCCAGATTGCCATCCAAGATTTTGGCGAGGGGATGTCCCAGGAAGATCAACAGAAGATTTTTTCGCGTTTTTACCGCGTTGATAAAGCCAGATCGCGGAATAAAGGCGGGAACGGTTTGGGCCTGTCGATTGCGAAAGAATTATTGGAAGGCTATAAAGGCGACATCACCGTCGAAAGCGTATTGGGACACGGATCTGTTTTCCGTATCCAACTGCCGATTCTGAAGAATTATGTGCCGGATGAGGAGTTATAGGATCCCGACAGAAGAACGCCATTTATCAAAAAAAGCCTGAAATAAAAAAAGCAGGAAGCGAACTCATAAGTGAGCCGCTTCCTGCTTTTTAATTAGCTAAGATTAAAATTTTGATTGTTTGCCTGCGTTGCGGCCTTTTTTGCCGTCCGTTTGTTGATTCTTGGAGGACAAAGCTTTTACGGCTTGCGTAGGTGCTGAAGAGGAAGCCGGCTTAGCCATTTTCACGTTCTTCTTGACCGGACGATCCTTCATTTCTTCTTCAACTTGCTTCTGGATTTTAGGTTTGATCATGTGATTTTGAAGGGCGGTCTGGGCTGCGGCGAAAATACCGCCGGCCAGCCAATAAAGTGCCAACCCTGCTGGTGAAGACCAAGAGAACATGAGAATCATGATCGGGTTCATCAGCATCATTGATTTCATCTGTGATTTGGTTTCTTGCGGCATGCCGATTGTGGAAACATAGCCTTGGATCACATAAGCCACACCTGCCAAGATTGCCAGCAACGGACTGCTGACACCAAGGTTGATGCCAAGGAATGTGCTTGCAGAAATTTCCGGCGTCAAATTGACGGCTTGGTACATGGCGGTAAAGATCGGCATCTGGATCAGAATCGGTAAGCAACCGACGCCGCCTGTCATGCTGATGTTGTTTTCTTTGTACAAGGCCATCATTTCTTGCGAAACCGCCGCTTTTTCTTCAGGCGACTGGGCATTTTTTTGACGGAATTGGATATCTTCCAATTCTGGTTTGATATACTTCATTTTTTCTTGCTGCACCATCGTTTTTTTGATCTGGCTAAAGTTCAAGGGCATGATGGCCAAGCGGACAATGATTGTGATGGCGATGATGGCCAGCCCATAATTGCCGTTAAGCATTTCCGCTAGCATAACGATCAAATTGCCTGTAGGCACCACTAAATAGTCGTATATGAAGCCGGTTGGGTTTTTATTCTCATCATATTGCATGCAGCCTGTCAGGACCACTAATAAGGCCATCATTTCCGCGGAAAGCAATAACTTCTTTTTAAGTTTCATCGTTCACGTTCCTTTACAATTTTTCGATAACATTACCACTATACCTGAAGGGGGAAATATATTCAATTGGTTACGCGAAAACTTATGTAATTCTCAATGTTAGCGTCTTCATGGATAGTAAAGGCATTGACTCTTCCGCTTGGCGAAGGGCTGCGTTTGACTGCCGCGATGAAGGCGTCAATCTTATCGCTAGGTCCGACGGCTTCGATATAGACGCTTCCGTCATCCTCGTTCCTGACGATGCCGGCAATACCGATCTGGTCAGCCACCATTTTTGTCATGTAACGGAACCCGACGCCCTGTACCCGACCACTTACGGTCATCTTGATTTTTTTCATTCAGATTACCTCCAGATTCTAGGATGAGCATACGCTGCAACTTTTAATTTCAGTTTACCGTCTTCGTCAAGAAGTTTCAATCCCGATACCTTGCGCGGGAATAATTTTCCGGGCTATGCTATACTTTTTACAACAAAGAGGGTGATAGCGTGTACCAGGTGATACGGACCGAGGGAGAATATGAACCTTGGTGGTTTTTTGAAGATTGGATGGATTTCATTGTGGAATCGACAGATTATGCCGATTTCCAGGAGGCAGTCGCTGCCTATGAGCGGGCAGCGGAAAAACTATCGGTAGTTTACCCATTCCAAAAAACAAAGGAAACCTATCTGACTGCCTACTGGTCAGACGGAGAAATCCGGTTTTGTGAGAATTGCGATGACGATGTGCAATTATATCATGGACTGATGCTTCTGCAGGACAGGAAAAAACTTCTTCAAGAATGACGGATCAAATTCCAAAAAGCTTCTGTTGCCTGCATTGACGGGAAACAGAAGCTTTTTGTCCGCGCGGATTGATTAAAAAATAGCCTCGTAAAGGGTTCGTTTTGTAGTATAATGAACCGATACGGGTAATCAAACGAACAATTTATGGGCCGCTGTTTTATGCAGACGGGCAGTGGTTTTGAGTAAATGATAAAAAGGAGTTGACATGTTTGGCGAAACGAACGACGACAACAAGAAAGAAAAAGAAGGCGACCGGGCAGAAGATATCCTACGAGCTTATCGGCGTGCTGTTTCTTTTCAGTGCAGCCCTAGGGATCGGGCAACTCGGTTTTGCCGGTATAGCGCTGGCGAATTTTTTCCGTTTTTTTGTCGGCGAAACCTATCCGGTCAGCCTGGCGCTGTTCGGCGCCTATGGTCTGTACCTGATTTTGAGAGGGAAAGAACCAAAAATAAGAAAGAACTGGCTGATCAGTGGCATCCTACTTTATTCAGCAGCGCTGCTTTATCTCCATTCACTGGCTTTTGAGACAGTCGTCACGGAGGGCGCGTCGGTCGTGTCCGTTACGCTTGCCCGCTTTTTGGTCGACGTCAGGCAAGCGGATACGGCTTCAGAAATGGGCGGGGGGTTGATCGGGGCAGCCTTTTATACAGGAACCCATTTTTTGGTTTCGCAATGGGGCACTTACATCATCATCGGCCTGCTTGTATTTTTTGGTGTGGCGGTCATATTCGGCTTCACGACGCATGACGTCATGGAAGTCGTGCGAAAAGTTGCCTTGATCTTCGGGCACAACAGCAAGCGAGCGGTGCTTTTCACGAAAGATAAAGTGGCCAGCTCGATCATCGAGTCGAAAACAGTGAAAAAACCGACCAGGTCCAACAGTGTTCCGGCTGAAAAGAAACCTTCAATAGTCGAAAAAGCCAAAAATCAGATCAAGAGCGAATCGGCAGCGAAGAAATTGATGAAGGAGGAAGCGGAAGCTTTGAAAGCAACGGAAAAAGAAACGCTCGCCGAAAAAGAGCGCGAACCCGTTCAGCTGAGAATCGACAGTTTCCAACAGCAACTTGAAAAAGCAGCCGAACACAAATATGCGGACAATGAAAAGAGCGTGTCCGCCCAACATTCCGCCCAAGCAAAAACAACGGCGGAAGGCAACGAGGAAGACAACAGCGGCGATCTTGAGTTCGAAATCAATGCCGAGCAGGAGAACAGGGATTACCAATTGCCTCCTGTCACCTTATTGAATGAAATCGAAGCGATCGATCAATCAAATGAATATGCAACAATCGAAAAAAATGTCAAAAAGCTGGAAGAAACCTTTGCTAGCTTCGGTGTGGATGCCAAAGTCACGAAAGCGAACCTTGGACCTGCCGTGACAAAATACGAGATCCAACCAGCCGTCGGGGTGAAGGTCAGCAAAATTGTGAGCCTGAGTGATGATTTGGCCTTGGCGTTGGCGGCGAAAGACATCCGCATCGAAGCGCCGATACCCGGGAAATCCTTCATCGGCATAGAAGTGCCGAACAGTGAAGTCAGTGTCGTATCCTTCCGTGATGTCATGGAAGGTCAAAAGCACACGGACAAGCTGTTGGAGGTACCGTTAGGCCGGGACATCTCGGGCGTCGTGCAAAGCGCGAATCTGACGAAGATGCCCCATCTCCTGATTGCGGGTGCGACCGGAAGCGGAAAATCCGTCTGCATCAACGGCATCATTACAAGCATCTTGATGAAAGCCAAACCGAACGAAGTGAAGATGATGATGATCGATCCGAAAATGGTGGAATTGAACGTCTATAACGGGATTCCCCACTTGCTGACGCCGGTTGTCACGAATCCCCGCAAAGCGGCGCAAGCACTCCATAAAGTTGTAACGGAAATGGAAAGAAGATATGAATTGTTTGCCGGTACCGGCATGCGTAACATCGACGGCTACAACAATCTGATTGTGGAATACAATCTGGAGAATGGGGAAAATAATCCTACGTTGCCATACATCGTGGTCATCGTGGATGAGTTGGCCGACTTGATGATGGTGGCCAGCAATGAAGTCGAAGATGCGATCACCCGATTGGCGCAGATGGCACGGGCTGCAGGAATTCACATGATTTTGGCTACGCAACGGCCGAGTGTCGATGTCATCACCGGCATCATCAAAGCGAACGTTCCTTCCCGGATCGCGTTTGCTGTATCCAGTTCGATCGATTCCAGAACGATAATCGATGGCTCCGGAGCAGAGAAGTTATTGGGCAGAGGCGATATGCTCTTCCGTCCGATGGGTGAGAACAAACCAATCCGTGTGCAAGGGGCGTTCATTTCCGACGAAGAAGTGGAGCACATTGTCACTTTCGTCAAAAATCAGCAAGAAGCGAACTATGTCGAGGAGATGATGCCGACTGAAAATGTTGCGGTTGCAAGTGAGGAACCGGAAGATGATCTCTTCGGGGAAGCTGTAGAATTCATCAGATCGGATGAAACGGCAAGCATTTCCAAATTGCAGCGGAGATTCCGGATAGGCTATAATCGGGCAGCGCGGCTGATCGACGAGATGGAAGCGCGAGGGATCGTCGGACCGGCTGATGGAAGCAAGCCCAGAAAGGTGAACATTAGCGAGGGGATATATGAAAATGATACGGATATACCTTACGATTCCGAGGTTTGATCCGGTCGATTCCGACAAATATATGGATATTAAATGAAAAAACGATTACAAAACAAGTCAATATTATTTATTTTTTAAAGAATACATGATATGATATTTTTTGTAAGAAGCTTGTACTTACAAGTTCAAAAAATTGAAGTTTATTGGAGGGGTCATGGTGAAGAAGCAAAAATATGTTAGTTTATTGGCATTAGGGTTAGGTGTCAGCACAATCCTGGCAGCTTGCGGCGGCAACGGCGACACGGCTGACAGCAGTGCAACAGGTTCCAGCACAGCAGGGGGAACGGAAGATAACTTCACTATCGCAATGGTTACCGACATCGGCGGCGTGGATGACAAATCATTCAACCAAAGCGCATGGGAAGGCCTTGTTGCATGGGGCGAAGAGAACGGCAAAGAAAAAGGAATCGATGGATATGATTATATCCAATCAAACGCCGATTCGGAATTTGTGACGAACTTGAACACTGCCGTAAACAGCAATTTTGATCTAGTATTCGGTATCGGATATAAGTTGAAATCAGCGATGCAAGATGTGGCAACACAGAACCCGGATACAATGTTCGCCATCATCGATGATGTCATCGAAGGCGAAAATACAGTTTCTGTATCATTCAAAGACAATGAAGCTGCTTTCTTGGCTGGTGTCGCTGCTGCTAAAACAACCAAAACCAACCAATTAGGCTTCATCGGCGGACAAGAGAGTGTAGTAATCGATCGCTTTGAAGCTGGATTCGTAGCTGGTGCACAATCAGTAAATCCTGATATAGATGTAAAAGTTGAATATGTCGGCTCGTTCGGCGATGCTGCCGGCGGAAAATCAAAAGCTGCCGCAATGTACGCAAGCGGAATCGATGTCATTTATCAAGCTGCCGGAGATTCAGGCAATGGCGTATTCTCGGAAGCTAAGGATATCGTAAAAGCTGATCCATCAAAAGAAATCTGGGTAATCGGTGTTGACCGTGACCAAACAGAAGAAGGCTTGCTGACTCTTGATGACGGCACTGAAAGAAACCTTACTTTGACTTCAACATTGAAGGGCGTAGGCACTGCAGCCAAGGATATCGCTACATTAACGATGAACGGCGAATTCCCGGCAGGAGAAGTGTTGAATTTCGGGTTGGCTGAAGAAGGCGTCGATTTGACTGCTGGCCAATTGAGCGAAGAAGCTTTGACTGCTGTCAACGATGCGAAAGCAGAAATTTTGGAAGGAACGCTTGCTGTTCCGGAGTCTCCAGAAAACTAATCACGTTTTAAAATTTTATGAAGCAACTTGATTCCGGTTAGGATATTGAGTTGCTTCTCTTTTTTTCGCGCATAGTCCCCAATTTAAACCGTTCCGAAAACTAAACAATTGTTTAGTTTTCGTGATAAACAAAAGTGGATAGGATTTTGGAAATACTCTATAATAGGTGTGAAATGGTGTTTTACGGTATTATATTTTATAAGCGTGTCTCACTGCTGCATGAGGGAATGCATGCATTCAATATTAGTAAGGGGTGGAATCAGCATGACAGAAGAAAATTATGTCATTGAGATGATTGGCGTAACAAAAGCTTTCGGCAATTATAAAGCGAATGATGATATTTTTCTCAGCTTGAAAAAAGGTGAAATTCACGCTTTGTTGGGTGAAAATGGGGCGGGCAAGTCGACTTTGATGAATATTCTCTCTGGACTTTTGGAACCGACCAGCGGAACCATTAAAGTCAAAGGGCAAGAAGTCAAAATCAGTTCCCCGGGTGTTGCCGATAAATTGGGGATCGGAATGGTGCACCAACATTTTATGCTGGTCAAGGACTTCACGGTCACGGAGAACATCATCTTAGGCAGCGAGCCGAGCAGACTCGGCGTTTTGAATAAAAAGGCAGCCGCTGACGTGATTGCAGATCTGTCCAATAAATATCGTTTGGCAGTCAATCCTTCCGCCAAAATCGAGGACATCACTGTCGGGATGCAACAAAGGGTCGAAATCCTGAAAACATTGTACCGCGGGGCGGACGTGCTCATTTTTGACGAACCAACGGCAGTGCTGACACCCCAAGAAATCGACGAATTGATGTCGATCATGCGGGAATTGACAAAAGAAGGCAAGTCAATCATCCTGATCACGCATAAACTGGACGAAATCAAAGCTGTGGCTGACCGTTGCACGGTAATCCGCAAGGGCAAGAGCATCGGCACCGTCGACGTGAAGCAGACATCCCAGCAAGAACTGGCCGATATGATGGTGGGGCGTTCCGTCCTGTTCCGCACAGTCAAAAAACCATCCCAACCGAAACAGGCCGTGTTGGAAGTTGAGGGATTGACGGTCAAGGAAAGCCGCGGTCTGGAAGCCGTGCGTAATTTGAATCTTACGGTAAGAGCCGGCGAAATCGTCGGAATCGCCGGGATAGACGGGAATGGCCAAAGCGAACTGATCCAAGCCATCACTGGCTTGCGGAAAGCCGAGAGCGGAACCGTCAAGCTGAACGGTGAAGCCATCACGAACTTGGCTCCGCGCAAAATCACTGAATCAGGTTTAGGGCATATCCCTGAGGACCGACAAAAGTTCGGTCTGATCCTACCGATGCGTCTGGATGAGAACATCGCCCTGCAGACTTATTATCAGGAACCTTACAGCAAAAACAGCTTTCTGAACGATAAAGCCATCGAGAGCCATGCGATTGAATTGATCAGAGAGTTTGATGTGCGAACCCAAAGTGAAAAATCGACGGCAGGTTCATTGTCCGGCGGGAACCAACAAAAAGCGATCATCGCCAGGGAAGTCGATCGGAATCCTTCGTTGTTGATCGCGGCCCAACCAACCCGAGGATTGGATGTGGGGGCGATCGAATTTATCCATAAACGCTTGATCGAGCAAAGGGATAAGGACAAGGCGATCCTCCTGATGAGCTTCGAGTTGGATGAAATCCTGAATCTCTCCGATATCATCGCCGTGATGTTTGAAGGCGAGATTGTGGCCTACGTCAAGCCGGAGGAAACCTCCGAACAAGAACTGGGCTTACTGATGGCCGGTTCTTCATTGGAAAAGGCCCGTGAAGAATTGGAAAAAAACAAGGAAGAGGAGGGAAGCATTCATGAGTAATCAACAAGGAGCGAATCGCATCCAGGGGATTATCGTACCTTTGCTTTCAGTCGTATTAGGTCTGTTGATCGGCGCAATCGTCATGTGGTCTTTCGGTTATGATGCCATCGCGGGTTATTCAGCCATGCTGAAGGGAGCATTCGGATCGCCGTTTTATATAGGCGAATTACTGCGTGAAGCTACCCCTTTGATTCTGGTCGCATTGGGTTTTGCGGTAGCCAATACAGCGGGTTTCTTCAATATCGGTGTAGCGGGCCAAACCTTATTCGGCTGGCTGGCATCCGTCAGCGTCGCCCAGATGCTGCCTGAATTGCCGAAAATCGTATTGTTGCCTTTATGTATTTTGGCGGGTGTTGCCGCCGGAGCTTTATGGGCGGGCATCGCCGGCGTTTTGCGTGCCTATTTCAATACAAGTGAAGTGATTGTCACCATCATGCTGAATCATACAGCTCTATACATCAACAACCACATCGTCAGGAATGTTTTGACGGATTCCGGGGACTCCACAGCCAGAATCACAGAAAATGCCAGTCTAAGGGTGCCATTCTTATCAGAAGTGACGCGCAATTCGACGCTGCATGCCGGTATCTTCATTGCCCTCATCATGATTGCGGTAGTTTGGGTGCTGATGAAGAAAACAACTTATGGCTTCGAATTCCGTTCAGTCGGATTGAATCCTGATGCAGCCGATTACGCAGGGATGAACGCCAAAAAGAACATCATTTTGGCCATGTTGATCAGCGGCGGATTGGCTGGTTTGGGAGGCGCAATGGAAGGTTTGGGGAATTTCCAAAACATGTTTGTTCAAGGTGCGATGCCGGCAGTCGGATTCGATGGCATGGCCGTAGCCTTGTTGGGCATCGGCAGTCCTGTTGGCATCCTCTTTGCTGCACTTCTGTTCAGCACGCTGAAAATCGGCGGAACGAGTATGCCGCTTATGTCCGGCGTACCGGTGGAAATCGTCGATATCGTGATTGCGTCAATCATCTTCTTCGTCGGCGCGAGCTATATCATCCGACTATTGGTCAACAAACTGTCCAAAGTCAATAAAAAGGAGGTGGCGTGAGATGGACTTGCTAGCGATTCTATCTATTATCGTATCCTCGGCTTTGATCTATTCAGCGCCTTTGATCTTCACCGGCCTTGGCGGAACATTCTCGGAACGGAGCGGTATCGTCAACGTGGGACTGGAAGGCACGATGGTCATGGGAGCCTTCTCAGCCATAGTTTTTAATTTGAACTACGCCGACAATCTTGGCAAGATGACTCCTTGGGTTGCGTTGTTGGTGGCTGGGGCAGTCGGCATCTTCTTTTCGATCATCCATGCAGTTGCGACCATCAATTTAAGAGCGAACCACATCGTTTCCGGAACGGTCATCAATATGCTTGCCCCTGCGCTGGCGGTGTTTTTGACTAAGGTTCTTTATGAAGGGAAAGGCCAAACAGCCTTCATCATCCAGAACTTCGGGAAAACCAGTTTCCCTATCTTGAAGGATATCCCGATCATCGGTCAGATATTTTTCACGAACACATCAGCTCCAGCCTATGCAGCGATTGCAACAGCGCTTGTCTGCTACTTCATCATCTTCAAGACGACTTTCGGCTTGCGTCTGCGTTCAGTCGGGGAACACCCACAAGCGGCAGATACATTGGGGATCAATGTCTACGTGATGCGCTACGCTGGCGTTTTGATTTCCGGATTTTTGGGCGGTGTGGGCGGTGCCATCGTCTCCCAGTCGATCAGTCTGAATTTTTCCGGATCAACGATTGCCGGTCAAGGCTTTATTGCCATGGCTGCAATGATTTTCGGCAAGTGGAATCCGATCGGTGTTATGGGTGCGGCAATTTTCTTCGGTTTTGCCCAGAGCTTGGGGGTCATCGGCAGCTATATTCCGATCATCCAGAATATCCCTTCCGTCTACCTCCAGATTGCGCCTTATGTCATTACGATCATTGTGCTTGTAGGTTTTATTGGTAAATCCAGAGGCCCAGCCGCTAACGGTACGACTTACATCAAATCAAAGTAATCTCTGACAGCAAGAAGGGTTGGCTCAAGACGAGTCAGCCTTTTCTTTTTGCGCTAAGCATGGGAGCAGAGTGGACAAGGAATGGCTTAATTGAAAAATAGTCTGAACTAGAGTATAGTTTTCCCTATCGACAAATAAAATAGCTTACAGGACGTGAAATGGATGGAATATAAATTAAAGCAAGGCGTTACGGCCTATATCGAGCCTTCCGACAAATACAAAACCGTAATGATCCAGTACAAATTCAGGACGAGTTTCGGCGGGAAAACTGCTACGGAACGTTCTTTGGTGAAGAACATGCTTGAAACGAACAGCAAGCAGTACCCTAGCCAAAACGAGATGGATCTGAAAATGGCCAGCCTTTACGGTGCGACGCTGCATACGCAATCCCAGCGCTTCGGCAAGCAGCATGTGGTGACGATGAGCCTGTCCGTCGTCAATGATAAATTCATCGGAGGCGACGATACACTTTTGGAAGAGGCGTTCGCTTTTCTGGAAGAAATCATCTTTAGGCCCAATGCTCAGGACGGCAAGTTCCACGAGAAGACTTTTCTGAGGGAAAAGGAAAATCTGAACAACTATTTCGAATCTCTGATCGAAGACAAATCAGCTTATGCGCGCAATCGCTTGAACCAAGTGCTGTTCGAGGGGACGGATCAAGCTTATCAAGGCATCGGTGATGCCGGGTTCCTTGAGGATATCACTGCGGGCAGCCTGTTCGAATGCTACGAAGAGATGATCGGATCGAATCAATTGGATATCCTCGTCTCGGGTGATGTTGCACCTGAACGGATATTGAAAATATTGGCAGCCCAGAAGCTTTCGGACAGGAAAGAAATCGAAAAAGAGGTATTCTATTTCCGCGCAAAGAACACGGAACCCGTTACTTCGAGTGAATCCCAGGACATCAATCAAGGCAAGTTGTTTTTTGGCTTCTCTTCACCCGTCTATTACATGAATGACCACTATTTTGCCGGCTTGGTTTTTGATGGACTTTTTGGGGGATTCCCTCATTCAAAATTGTTTCAGAATGTCCGTGAAAAGGAAAGCTTGGCTTACTCGGCTTCAAGCGGATTGGACTTTTTGCGTGGGGTCATGACTGTCGGCACCGGCATCGAGTTTGATAAACGGGAGCAGGTCGAGAATATCGTTCTGGCTCAACTGCAGGATATGCAAGCAGGGGATTTCTCGGATGCATTGATCGCTCAAACCAAAAGCATGCTGATCAACCACTACAAACAAAATGATGATTATCAAGGCAGAAGCTTGGCGAAACAGTACCAGGATATCCTCATCATAGAAAACCCTCTTTCGCAGGAGCAATGGATTGCTGGCTTGAATGCGGTGACGAAGGAACAGATCATGGCTGTTGCGGAAAAAATGACTTTGCAGGCGATATTTTTCTTGAAAGGCGAGGCTACAGATGAATAAAGTACACTATGAGGCACTGAACGAAACAGTCTATACGGAAGTATTGGAAAACGGATTGCAGGTAGTTTTGATTCCGAAAAATAAGTATTCCAAAACCTATGGCATCTTCACCACCGATTTCGGCTCAATCGACAACCAGTTTGTTCCGATAAACGGAGACAAGGAAATCAAAATTCCGGACGGCATCGCACATTTCCTTGAACATAAGTTGTTTGAAGGCGAGGATCATGACGCTTTTGAAGACTTCGCGAAGTATGGCGCTTCAGCGAATGCTTTCACTTCTTTCACTCGGACAAGCTATCTCTTTTCAGCCACGGATAATATTACAGAAAACACAAACAGCCTGCTTGACTTCGTTCAAGATCCGCATTTCACGGAAGAAGGCACTGAAAAGGAAAAAGGCATCATCGCCCAAGAAATCCGCATGTATGAAGATAATCCGGGATGGCAACTATTTTACGGTCTGTTGCGTAATCTTTATCCCGAACATCCGCTTTCCGTCGATATAGCCGGAACGGTGGACAGCATCCAAGCGATCTCGCCGGAACTGCTCCAAATCTGTTATGACACGTTCTACCATCCATCCAATATGAATATATTGATGATCGGCAATTTCGCTCCCGAAGAAATGATGGAAACGATCAGACAAAACCAAGCCGGCAAGACATTTCTTCCCGCAAAACCGATCCAGCGCACTTTGCCGCCAGCCTCGATCCAGGACATCATCCCGTACAAAGCAATCGAAATGGATGTGCAGCGCCCGAAAGTGATGCTTGGTGTGAAAGGTTTGGATGCGGATGTGACCGGAAACCAAGCCGAAAAATACAAAATCTATGGTTCGCTGTTGCTGGAATTGCTTTTTGGCCGGAGCTCCACGCATTTCATTGAGCTTTATGACAATGGTTTGATCGATGACAGCTTTGGCTACTCCTTCAATTTGGACCGTTCCTTCCATTTTATGGCTGTCGAATCGGATACGGAAGAACCGAAACAGCTGGAAGATAAGCTGAAACGGATTCTCTTGGATTGGAAAACGGATGCTAACCTGACGAATGAGAAATTTGATTTGCTGAAGAAGAGCATGATCGGAGAACAATTGCAGGCTTTCAATTCCCTGGAATACATCGCAAATCACTATAGCACGCTGCTGTTTTCTGGAGCGGAACTTTTTGAAGTCGTTCCATTGATCGAAGAAACCAGCCTGGAGGACATCCGCAGGTTCGCCGAGGGCTATCTCAAAGAACAAAGCATGAGCACCTATGTGATCCTCCAGAAGGGAGCAAAACAGCAATGAAAGCTGCTTTGGTGACGGGGGCCTCCGGTGACATCGGGACCTCCATCGCAAGGGATTTGGCCAGTTCAGGCTGGTCGCTTTACCTGCATTATCATTCCAATCAAGAAAAAATCAATCTGCTGCTGTCAGAACTGCAATCGGCCTATCCGGAACAGGAATTTTATCCGATTTGCCTGGATTTTACCAAAGAAGCTGGCGTTTCGACACTTGCTGACCATATTTTCTCGCTCCAAGCGATTGTTTTTGCGCACGGCACGACGGAATATGGGTTGCTTCAGGATATGACGTCCCTGCAAATGGACGTCTTGTGGGAAATGCACGTCAAAATGCCGATCTTGATCATCCAAGCGCTACAGGAAAAAATCGCCCGCTCGCGCAACGGCCGCATCGTCTTCATCAGCTCCGTCTATGGAGAAGTAGGCAGCGGGCTCGAAGTGCTCTACAGTACCGTCAAAGGGGCGCAGATCGCCTTCGTTAAAGCCTATAGTAAAGAAGTAGCCTCACTGGGAGTAACAGTCAATGCCATCTGCCCGGGAGCAATCGATACGCAAATGAACGCTCATCTGGAAAACGATGAAAAAGAGGCTCTTCTTGAGGAAATCCCTCTGGGGAGGATGGGGAAACCGGATGAAATCAGCTTCTGGGTATCCCAACTCCTGAAGGAAGAGAGTCGCTATATGACGGGACAGGCCATTTACGTATCAGGTGGCTGGCTCAGGTAAAACAGCATTGGAACTTCTGGTGAGGGAATTTTATGGTATAATATCCATGGTAACTTCAGGATTTGCAAGTGAAGGCAGGTGAAGAAATGGTTCAAATTGGGGAAATCCTAAAAAGTGCTAGACTTTCCAAAGGATACACATTGGATGATCTACAGCAGATGACTAAAATACAGAAGCGGTATCTGATTGCGATAGAAGAAGGCGATTTTGAGATTATGCCGGGCAATTTCTATGTTCGTGCCTTCATCAAGCAGTATGCTGATACTGTGGGCTTGGATGGCGATCGCTTGTTGGGGGATCATGCAAGTGTGATTCCGGAAATACACGGGAGCAGCCAAGCGGAGGATTCCGGTTCTTTTTCTCCCAGTCGCTCCGAAACTAAAAGAGCTTCAAAAAAGACGAATTTTAATTATGGCGGCTCCGTCCAGAGCCAGTTGCCTACTTTTCTGTTGGCTGTGTCGGTAATTGCCATCGTGCTTGTGGTCTGGAGGGCTACATTGAACGATGATGATGAGCAGGTTCAGATCGAAGTGGCTTCGAACATCAGCCAAACAACTATGGCATCGCAAGCGACGGTTTCTAGCGGCACAGAGCAGGCAGACAGTGCCGTTGTCGCAGAACAAACTGCGCAGGTGACCTTGGTCTCGTCTGCCGATGGTTATGCGGAATATGACGTCACCAGTTTGTCGTTGCCATCAGAGTTGAAAATCTCGGCTGTGGCAGGAGGAAGTTCCTGGATCAGCGTAAGCGTGAACGGAATCGTCCAAGAGCCTTCCGGCATCGTAGGCAGTGAAAACCCGTTGACGGTCACACTACCGTTGAACACAAGCGAAATCGAAGTGGTAGTCGGCGTGATGCCGGCAACAATCATCGAACTGGATGGGACAGTTGTCGCGATGCCAGCCGATCATCAAGAGATTCAGACCCAAACCTTATCCTTTACCGTAAAAGGTGTAGAATAAGTCAGGGAACATTAAAGGAGTTGCAGAAGTTGAATTTACCTAATAAATTGACAGCGTTGCGGATTTTTATGATTCCGTTGTTCATGATCATCACTTTGGTTCCTTTCGATTGGGGTACGCTTGCGGTTGCCCAATCACAGATTGCCGTCAACCAACTTGTCGGAGCCATCATTTTTGCCATCGCCAGTTTTACGGATTGGCTGGATGGTTATATCGCCAGAAGGGACGGCTTGGTCACCAACTTCGGGAAATTTGCTGATCCGTTGGCGGACAAGATGCTTGTCGCCACTGCCTTAATCGTACTTGTCGGCCAAGGGCTGGCTCCATCGTGGGTCGTCAGCATCATCATCAGCCGTGAGTTGGCGGTCACAGGCTTGCGCCTCTTGCTTGTGAAGGAAGGCGAAGTCATGGCAGCAGCATGGCCGGGGAAAATCAAAACAGTGACGCAAATGGTAGCCATCATTTTGTTGTTCCTGAATAATTTTCCTTTTCAGGCGACCGGCATCCCGGTCGCGGACATCATGCTGTATCTTTGCTTAATTTTCACCATTTACTCAGGGGTGGATTATTTCGTCAAGAATAAACATGTTTTTGTCGGATCCATGTAGTTTTTTATAAATAAGAAGGGCTGGGTTGCATCAGGTTGCAATCCGAACAAAAGGAAACGCGATTCTTTTGTGCCCTTCTTTTTTCTTTATCTTTTTTATGTGATTGAAGCTTTTGTTTTATTTGAGCGAATACTATGGATGTGAGGGATTAAATATGAATGCAGAAATCATTTCAGTCGGAACGGAATTATTGATGGGGCAAATAGTGAATTCGGATGCGGCATTCATCGCCAAGGAACTGACAGGTTTGGGCATAGACTCCTATTTTCAGACGGTTGTCGGCGATAATCCGGGAAAAATAAAAGATGTGATCAAAATAGCTGAATCACGAAGCGACCTGTTAATTTTCACTGGAGGGCTCGGACCCACCCAGGATGACTTGACCAAACAGACAGTGGCGGATCACCTCGAGGAAGAGCTTGTCATGGATGAAGCGGGATTGGCGCACATTCGGCAATGGTTCGATCGTTCGGGAAGGAGTATGACAAAAAACAATGAGCTTCAAGCTTTAGTGTTCATGGGCGGTATTGTCTTCCCGAACCCGATCGGACAAGCGCTCGGCACCTATACCGAAAAGGATGGGAAAGGTTATTTGCTGTTGCCGGGCCCGCCAAGGGAACTTGAGCGGATGTTCCTGCAATTTGTGAAGCCGTTCCTTTCCAGCAAGTATGAAGATCAGCAAGTCATCTCATCGAAGACGCTCCGCTTTTTCGGAATCGGCGAATCTACATTGACAACGGTGTTGGATGAACTGATCCGCAATCAGACCAACCCGACGGTAGCCCCATATGCCGGGAAATACGAAGTGACCTTGAGACTCACCGCAAACGCTGCAACAGAGGCGATCTGCGGGCAGCTATTGGATGAAAAAAAATCGGAAATATTGGCGCTCGTCGGGGAATATTATTACGGCGACGGCGACGAATCCAGCCTTGCCGAAGTGGTAGGGAAGAAATTGTTGAAGGGCAAAAGAACCATCAGCGCGGCTGAGAGCTTGACCGGAGGGCTTTTTCAAGCTGAACTTGTCAAGGTTCCCGGCATAAGCGAGGTCTTCGCGGGCGGCGTCGTTTCTTACCAAGAAGGCGCTAAGCAACAGGTCCTTGGCGTTCCGGAACACATTCTCGAGACTTACGGAATGGTCAGCCCGGAGTGCGCGGTTGCGATGGCGGAACGTGCGCGCGAACTGTTTGATACTCAGTTGGCCATTTCTTTCACGGGCGTTGCCGGGCCTGACCAATTGGAGAACAAGCCAGCCGGGACGGTATGGATTGCCTTAAGCCAAAAACAGGGACCGACTGCCGTCCAAGGCTTCCGATTTTCCCGCGATCGCCTCGGGAACAGGGAACAGGCAGTCATGCAGGGTTTTGATATGATTCGGCGGTATTTGCTGGATCCTGATTTTGAAAAATAAAAAACGAACATCTGTTCACTTTATTCTTGCTTTTTTGTCCGGAAAAGGATAGTATTACGTTGTGGTGTTAATGCATGCAAATGAAAGCTTGGAGGAAACAATAGATGGCTAATTTAAATGAAAATAGACAAAAAGCCTTGGATGAGGCTCTGAAAAAGATAGAAAGAAATTATGGTAAAGGTTCCGTCATGAAGCTCGGCGAAAAAGTGGACACGCAAATATCCACTGTGCCAAGTGGTTCATTGGCTCTTGACGTTGCGTTGGGTGTAGGCGGCTATCCGAGAGGCCGTATCATCGAAGTGTACGGTCCTGAATCATCAGGTAAAACAACCGTTGCGCTGCATGCGATTGCCGAAGTGCAAAAAAAGGGCGGCGTTGCTGCCTTCATCGATGCTGAGCATGCTTTGGATCCAAAATATGCTGCAGCTTTGGGTGTGGATATCGACGAATTGTTGCTTTCCCAACCGGATACAGGTGAGCAAGGCCTGGAAATCGCTGATGCTTTGGTTTCATCAGGGGCTGTCGACATTGTGGTCATCGACTCGGTTGCCGCATTGGTTCCGCGCGCTGAAATAGAAGGCGAAATGGGAGACTCCCATATGGGTCTGCAAGCACGTCTGATGTCCCAAGCTTTACGGAAACTGTCCGGATCGATCAACAAAACAAAAACGATCGCAATCTTCATCAATCAAGTCCGTGAGAAAATCGGCATCATGTTCGGAAATCCGGAAACGACTCCAGGAGGAAGAGCGCTTAAATTTTACGCTACTATCCGTCTGGAAGTCAGAAGAGCGGAACAGATCAAGAGCGGAACAGAGATCATGGGTAACCGCACAAAAATCAAAGTGGTGAAAAATAAAGTTGCGCCACCATTCAGGACAGCTGAAGTGGACATCATGTACGGGGAAGGCATTTCCCAAGTCGGTGAAATCATCGATATGGCTTCAGAGAAGGATATCGTCAACAAGAGTGGCGCTTGGTATGCCTACAAAGGGGAACGCATCGGCCAAGGCCGCGAAAATGCCAAGAAATTCCTGACTGATCATCCAGAGATGAGAGCTGAAATCGAGAAACTTGTCCGTGACGAATACGGCATAGGCGATAAAAAAGCGGTAGATGCAAAAGAAAAAGAAAAAGACGAGCCCGTTGAATCGGTCGATCTGTTGGACGAGTAAAAAATATTTTTCAAGAGGCCGGGACCAAAATCCGGGCCTCTTTCTTTTTTCAAAAGCGGAAAAAAGGGCAATATCGAAACAGGATTAAATGTATTTTGGTTATGTTACCGTTTTATCGTTGACATGTCAGTATTCTACGTTTAGAATGAATTTATGTGTATCGCTTCATTCTGCACATTGTAAAACTAATTTTTATTCATTTTTTTTGACAACAAAATTAAATAGATACGGAGGTGAAACTATGGATATATGGACTTTAGCCTTCGCTATCATAGCTTTAATTTTTGGTGTCGTTGTCGGATATTTATATCGAAAATCGAATCACGAAAAAGAAATAGCTGGTGCCAAAAATACCGCTTCCCAAATTCTTGAAGATGCTCGTAAAGAAGCAGAAACAGCGAAAAGAGAAGCTATGTTAGAGGCGAAGGATGAGAACCACAAATACCGCTCAGAAATAGAAGATGAATTACGCGAACGACGCGGTGAGGTTCAAAAACAAGAAAATCGATTGATCCAAAGAGAAGAAAATTTGGATAGAAAAGATACCAGTCTTTCGAAACGTGAGCAATCTATCGAGTCAAAAGAGGATAATCTTGTCAAAAGACAAAACGCTTTAGTTTCTGAGGAAAATCGCATTCAAGCATTGGTGGAAGAGCAACAACATGAACTGGAAAGAATCGCTACCTTATCACGTGAAGATGCAAGAAACATCATCATGGACGAAACGGAAAATCAACTTTCGCATGAAATTGCGGTCATGATCAGAGAATCCGACCAAAAAGCGAAAGATGAAGCAGATCGTAATGCGAAAAACATTATCCTGCAGGCGATTCAAAGAAGTGCAGCCGATTTAGTTTCGGAAGCAACGGTTTCAGTTGTTACACTGCCTAACGATGACATGAAAGGCCGAATCATTGGCCGCGAAGGGAGAAACATTCGGACTTTGGAGACCTTGACAGGTATTGACCTGATCATCGATGATACGCCAGAAGCTGTCGTGTTAAGCGGATTTGATCCTATCCGAAGAGAAATTGCGAAAATGGCTTTGGAGAAATTAATTCAAGATGGACGTATCCATCCTGCGAGAATTGAGGAAGCAGTTGAGAAAGCCCGTAAGGATATGGATGAACGCATAAGAGAAATCGGCGAACAAGCAACTTTTGAAGTTGGCATCCATTCTTTGCATCCTGACCTGATTAAAATTTTGGGACGTCTGCATTTCCGCACTAGTTATGGACAAAATGTCCTGAACCACAGCATCGAAGTCGCAAAACTTTGCGGCGTAATGGCTGGGGAACTAGGCGAAGACATCAATCTGGCCAAACGTGCAGGTCTGTTGCATGACATCGGAAAAGCTCTCGATCATGAAATAGAGGGTTCACACGTTGAAATCGGCGCAGAAATCGCCCAGAAATACAAAGAAAATCCGGTTGTCATCAATGCAATTGCCTCACATCATGGCGATGTTGAAGCAAACTCAATCATATCAGTATTGGTCGCATCTGCTGACGCTTTATCTGCTGCTCGTCCGGGCGCAAGAAGTGAATCTCTGGAAAACTACATCCGCCGTTTGGAGAAACTGGAAGGAATTGCGAACAGTTTCGAAGGCGTAGCAAGCAGTTTTGCTATCCAAGCAGGAAGAGAGATCCGCGTCATGGTCAAGCCAGACCAACTTGACGATTCTCAAGCTATTCGTGTAGCTCGTGAGATTAGAAAGAAAATCGAAGAAGAACTAGATTATCCGGGACACATCAAGGTTACGGTTATACGCGAAACAAGAGTAATTGAATATGCCAAATAATGAAATACCAAACGGGACATCCTATTGTCCCGTTTTTTGCTTTTTTTATGTATATCCCGGTTGATGGGCAAGGGTGCAACGGCTTATCTAAACAGACAAAATATGTTACTATAAAAAGACTAGAATTTAGAGAAGAGGCTGAAGATGAAAGTATTATTTATTGGGGATGTCGTAGGTTCAATCGGCAGACAGATGCTGCAGGATACACTCCCACAACTGAAGAAACATTACCGTCCGCAAGTTACGATCGTGAACGGAGAGAATGCTGCAGGCGGAAGAGGCATAACGGAAAAAATTTACAAAGAATTTTTGCAGACCGGTGTCGACGTCATCACCATGGGGAACCATACGTGGGATAACCGTGACATATTCGAATTCATCGGAACAGCGAATAAGATGATCCGTCCGGCTAATTTCCCGGAAGGGACTCCTGGCATCGGCTTTACGATCATAAAAGTGAACCAACTGAAATTGGCTGTGGTGAACCTGCACGGCCGTGTCTTCATGAACAGTCTGGATGACCCTTTCCGCAAAGCGGATGAAATACTGGAGCAGGTACGGAAAGAAACGAATTGCATCTTTGTCGATTTCCATGCCGAAACGACCAGTGAAAAACAAGCGATGGGCTGGTATTTGGATGGGCGCGTTTCTGCTGTGGTCGGTACGCATACGCATGTACAGACAAATGATGCGCGTATCTTGCCGGAAGGGACAGGCTATCTGACGGACGCCGGAATGACCGGGGCTTACGACAGCATTTTAGGCGTCGAAAAAGAAATCATCATCCAAAAATTTCTGACGCAAATGCCGATTCGGCATGAAGTGCCCGAAAAAGGCAGGAAATTGCTTTCCGGGTGCTATATTGAAATCAATGATCAGACCGGCAAGTGCGTAAAAATCGAGAACATCGTGATCAATGAAGATCGCCCATTTGGAGGGGAATTCTATTGACCCAAGAACTGCCTATCGAAGGCCCGGCAGAAGCAGAATTGAACAGACTGATCGAAATGCTGAAAAAAAATGAAGTGATTGTCCGCTATCAAGAGGCCGAAGAAAACACAAAAGACAATCGAGCGCTGGAGCAATTGGTCGAAACCCTCAAAAGCAAGCAAAAAGAAGCCGCGGCTTTTGAACATTATGCTAAACCGGCAGCGGCAGAAAAAACAGCCGCTGAACTAGCGGAGCTGAACAAGCAATTGAAGGACAGCATAGCGGTCCAACAATACCGCGAAGCTTTATGGGATGCCAACGAACTATTGGAAAATGTCATCAGCATCATCCAACGCGGCGTCGATGACGCTATCGAAAAAGATGAAGCATGAGGACTGAAGAGATATATTAATTGAGGTGAAAGAATGCCACAGAAGACTAAAAATACGCCCATGATGGAGCAATACTTATCCATAAAAGAACAGTATCCGGATGCGTTTTTGTTCTACCGCTTGGGCGATTTCTATGAATTGTTCCATGATGATGCCATGAAGGCCGCAAAATTACTGGAAATCACGCTGACGAGCCGCAACAAAAATGCCGATGAGCCGATTCCCATGTGCGGGGTTCCCTATCATGCTGCAGCGGAATATATCCGGAGACTCGTGGAAATGGGGCACAAGGTCGCCGTTTGCGAACAGATGGAGGATGCCAACCTGACGAAAGGCATGGTGCGGCGGGAAGTTGTGCGGGTCATAACGCCCGGAACATTTCTGAATGAGAACGGCAGTGAAAGCAAAACAAATAATTACTTGGCCAGTGTCATCCAAAACGAAGCAGGCGGGTATGCGCTGGGATATGTCGATATCGGAACAGGGGAGCTGAAAGTGACCCTCCTGACCAACGAAGACGCCGTATTCAACGAGCTCCAGACATTGCCTTTCAAAGAAATCGTCCTGGACACAAAAACAGCTGACGATCTGACGGAAAAGTTGGAAAAACATTTTGGTATCCTGGTTTCCATTCAGGCGAAGCTGATTCCGGAAACGGACTTCCACGATCTGGTTGCGGAATTGCCGCAACAGTCTGAAAAAGATGTGCTTGTTCTGTTGTTGAGCTATCTTTCGGAAACCCAAAAGCGCAGCCTGTCCCACCTTCAGAAAGCCGTCGCCTATCAAACGGATGCTTTCCTGAAGATGGATACCTATGCGCGGCGCAACCTCGAGTTGTCCGCATCCATCCGGACGCAGCAGAAGAAAGGCAGCCTGTTGTGGACGCTGGATGAAACAAAAACGGCTATGGGCGGGCGCATGCTGAAACAATGGCTTGAAAAGCCGCTGATCAACCTGAGCGACATACTCGAAAGGCAACGGAAAGTGGAGTCATTGGTCAATCACTACTTTGAACGAATGGACATCAACGACGCTTTGACATCGGTTTATGATCTGGAACGTTTGGTCGCCAGAGTATCGCTAGGCAATGTCAACGGCCGCGATCTGATCCAGCTGAAAACCTCTCTGCAGCAGATTCCAGGATTGGTCCAAGCCATCGCTGCAATCGACGAACCGGATGTTTGGCAGGATGTCATCGACAAGTTGGAAGCTTACCCCGATGTCATCGAACTGATCGAGCGGGCGATCACGGATAATCCGCCTATCCAGATCACGGAAGGCAACATTATCCGCGATGGCTACCATGAGCAATTGGATCGCTACCGCGATGCGATGAACAACGGGAAGCTTTGGATAGCGATGTTGCAAAAAGAGGAAAGAGAAAAGACTGGCATCAAAACGCTGAAAATCGGCTACAACCGCATTTTTGGCTATTACATAGAAGTGACGAAGGCGAACCTTGCGGCGCTGCCTGAAGGCACGTATGAGCGCAAACAGACGCTCGCCAATGCGGAACGTTTCGTCACGCCTGCATTGAAGGAGAAAGAGACGCTTATTTTGGAGGCTGAGGAAAAGTCTGTCGAATTGGAGCATGAGCTGTTTGTCGCTTTACGGGAAGAGATAAAAGGATACAGCCGACAGTTGCAGGCACTTGCCAAACTGGTGGCGGAGATCGATGTCCTGCAGTCGTTCGCCCACGTCAGCGAAGCCTATCATTTTTCCAAGCCCGAATTGAGCAACAGCGACCGCAATCTTTCCATCAAAGAAGGGCGCCATCCGGTTGTGGAACGCGTCATCGGCAAAGATAAATTTGTGCCAAACAGCATTTCCATGGACAAGGATAACCATATCCTGCTGATCACCGGGCCGAATATGTCAGGCAAGAGCACCTACATGCGCCAGGTTGCCCTGATTGTCATCCTGGCCCAAATGGGTTGTTTTGTACCGGCCGAGAAAGCCCATTTGCCTATCTTTGACCAAATCTTTACCCGCATAGGCGCGGCTGATGACCTCTATTCCGGTCAGAGCACATTCATGGTCGAAATGGTCGAAACGAACCAAGCGCTGCGATTCGCCACCGATAAGAGCCTGATCTTATTCGACGAAATCGGCAGGGGGACGGCAACGTATGACGGCATGGCCTTGGCCGAAGCGATCCTGCGTTACATCGATCGCACAATCAAAGGCAAGACACTGTTTTCGACGCATTACCATGAGTTGACCCAACTCGAAGCCGATTTGGCGGGGACGAAGAATGTTCATGTAGGGGCAATCGAAAAAGACGGAGAATTGGTGTTTCTGCATAAACTGATGCAGGGACCAGCAGACAAAAGCTATGGCCTGCATGTGGCCAAGTTGGCCGGCATGCCGCATGAATTGATCGCCGAGGCGCAGATCATCCTCAATTCATTGAATGAACAGCACGTGCTGCATGCGGGAACGGGCATACCTGTTCCGGATGATACGGTCGAACAATTGGCACTGTTCCAGGAAAGCGCGATGCTTCCGAACGAGAAGCACGTCCTGGATGAATTGTCGGACCTGGCGCTGGAGGATTGCACACCGATGCAAGCCATGCTGATGATAGACAGTTGGAAGAAGTTGCTGAAATCGCAAAAAAAGTAGGTGAGAACGATGGCCAAAATCAGGGAACTTTCCCAAATATTGACGAACCAAATCGCTGCCGGTGAAGTGATCGAACGCCCGGCATCGGTCGTAAAGGAATTGGTGGAGAATGCGATCGATGCGAACAGTACGCAGATCGATGTCTTCATCGAGGAGGCGGGATTAAAAAAGGTGCAGGTAACCGACAACGGCGACGGCATCGCGGCGGACGAGGTGAAACTTGCCTTTACGCGGCACGCGACCAGCAAAATCTACACGCAGGATGATCTTTTCCGCATCCACTCGCTGGGGTTTCGGGGTGAAGCTTTGCCCAGTATCGCTTCCGTCGCCAAAGTTTCGATCGAAACGGCTGTCGCTGATCAAAGCGGCACCTATTTGTCGATAAAGGGCGGCGTCATCGGAGAGGAAAGGCCGAACAAATCCCGTAAAGGGACGACAATCATCGTCGAAGACCTTTTCTACAACACGCCAGCCCGGCTGAAATACATCCGTTCCCTGCAGGCTGAGTTGTCGAACATCACAGACATCATGAACCGGATCGCCTTGAGCCATCCGGAGATCGCTTTCCGTTTGCATCATGAAGGCAACCAACTTCTGCATACGGCTGGGAATGGCGATCTGCGCCAGACCATCGCGGGCGTCTACGGGACACTGACGGCCAAGAAGATGAAACTGATCGAGAACGAAAATCTGGACTTCAAAGTGAAGGGCTACATCAGTTTGCCTGACACGACGCGGGCAAGCCGCAACTACATCACCTTGATACTGAACGGACGTTTCATAAAAAATTACGCCTTGAACAAAGCCATCATCGATGGCTATGGATCCAAGCTGATGGTCGGGCGCTATCCGCTAGCCGTCATTGTGATGGATGCGGATTCCCTGCTTTTGGATGTGAATGTCCACCCATCGAAAAAAGAAGTCAGGATCAGCAAAGAAAAAGAGCTAGGCGAATTGATCGAAAACGCAATCGCTGCTGTTTTGCGGACGGAAGAACGCATCCCGAGCGGCATAGAAAATCTGAAATTCAAACGCCAAAGTCCTGTTGAACCGGTTCGGACCGAGCAATTGAGCGTCTCTTTCCGGTCATTCGATCAAGAGCTCGTGCAAGAAACGGAAACGAAGCTGCCGCCGACAAGCGAAAATGAGGATTTCCGCTCTTTGGAGACAGCATGGGACAACGGGCCGGTTCATAATGAAAACGCAGAACGCGAACAAGATTATATGGGTTCTGAAGAAACCGCGCCTTCGGAGGGCCTTCCAATTCCAAGTGAAGAACAAGAAGTTTACGTTGTTCCGTTCAGTGGCCAGCCAAAACAGGACCGCAATGAACCAAGCGCGCCTTACTTGTCCGGCGAACAAAAAAATCCGGCTGCCCATGAAGAACCGATCATGAAAACCGTCCAGAAAGTCGAAGCGGAGGCAGAAAAGGGTCCGGCTAGCAAGCGGCCTTTCCCGGAGTTGCACTTTTTCGGCCAGATGCACGGCACTTACCTGTTCGCGCAGAATGAAAATGGCCTCTATATCATCGATCAGCATGCTGCCCAGGAACGCATCAAATATGAATACTACCGTGAGGAAATCGGCAAGGTTTCCACCGATCTCCAAGGTTTGTTGATACCGATCATACTGGATTACCCGGCGAATGAATTCCAGTTGATCCAGGAAAGCCGCGAGGTGCTGGAATCGATGGGCTTGTTCCTGGAACCGTTCGGCCAGAACAGTTTCATCGTCGAAAAGCATCCTGCTTGGTTCACTCCGGGTGAGGAGGAAGACATTCTGAAGGAGCTGGTGGAGATGTTTTTGGCTGAAGGCGATATCTCCATCAAAAAACTTCGGGAAGCAACAGCCATCATGATGAGCTGCAAGCGCTCGATCAAGGCGAATCATTTCCTCAGCGACAAAGAAGCGCGCCAACTGTTGGCCGATCTTGCCCAAACGGATAATCCCTACAATTGCCCGCACGGCAGACCGGTGCTGATCCAATTCTCCAACCAGGATATGGAGAAGATGTTCAAGCGGATCCAGGACCCGCACTGAGAGCGTATCATTTCTTATTTCTGCTTATTTATTGTAAAATCAGGATAGTTAAATAACAGATAGGAGTGGAAAAAATGGTGCAAATCAATGACATTTCCGAAATGATGGGCGAGCTGAACAAAGAAAGTTCAATCCAGGCCTTGGGCAGCAAGACGGGCGTTGATGCAAGCATTTTGCCGAAATTGGCTGTCGTTGCAATTCCCTTGATCCTTCGGGCATTAAGTAAAAACGCAGAGTCAAAAGCAGGGAAAGATTCCTTATCAAATGCATTGGAAAAACACAAAGGTCAAACCAAAGACGTGTCCTCGATCGAAGATGTGGTCAAGAAAGCCGATACGGATGATGGCGATAAAATATTGGATCATGCCTTCGGTGACAAAGATAAGGTCGTGGATCAGATTGCTGCCCAAACAGGCATCAGCAAATCCGAGGTTTCCAAGGTTTTGGCTTCCATGGCGCCGATGATTCTGGGCATGCTGGCGGACAAAAAGGCTGCTGACGGATTGGATTCCGACGGTGTGGCCAAACAGACCGACATCTTCTCCAAAGAAGCTGAAGAAGCAGCCACGAAAAATTTCGACATCACCGACCTCTTCCCTAAGCAATCCGGAACGACGACGCCAGCTGCAACGGGCGGATTGGGCGGCATTCTGGGAAGCATTTTGGGGAACCTATTCTGATCCACTCCTGATGACACATGGTTGAAGCAGAACAAGACTTTTTTGTTCTGCTTTTTTGTATTTTTTGATATACTGAAGCAATGAAAAGAAAGGGGTCAGATATCACGATGGATAATAAAGAGGAACAATTGAAGCGCTTGACGCCTTTACAATATGAAGTGACACAGAACGAAGCTACGGAGAGACCTTTTTCCGGCGAGTACGATGATTTTTATGAAAAAGGCATCTATGTTGATGTCGTGAGCGGAGAGCCGTTGTTCAGTTCTGCCGACAAGTACGATGCCGGCTGCGGTTGGCCTTCTTTTGCAAAACCGATTTCCACTCTGAAGGAGTTGGAGGACCGCAAACTGATGCGTAAACGCACAGAAGTCCGCAGCCCTCAAGGCGACTCCCACCTGGGGCATGTCTTTGAGGACGGCCCTGCAGAGTTGGGCGGTCTGCGCTATTGCATCAATTCGGCAGCGATGCGCTTCGTTCCTTACGACCAATTGGACGCGGAAGGCTACTCTGAATACAAACAATTATTCGAATAAGCAGCAAAGGAAAGTCCCATGGCTACCGGTCCTGGGATTTTTTGTTGCTTGCACCTGCCAAACGAATGTTCCCGCACAGAAGATGACACAACGGCTGTCATTTCCATTCCGTTTTATGTTATGATAGAAAATGAATGACAATCAGGAAATGAAGAGTAGGAGCCAAATGATGTACGAATATATAAAAGGTAAATTAGTCTATGTGGGGCCGCTTTATGTGGTGCTGGAGAACGGTGGCATCGGCTACCAATTGCAGGTGGCTAATCCTTTCCGGTTTTCCGGAAGCCTAAACCAAGAGCTGACGTTTTACATCTATCAGGCGGTCCGCGAGGATGCGATCACACTGTTCGGTTTCAAGGACTACACGGAAAAGCAGTTGTACTTGAAACTGATCAGCGTCTCCGGAATCGGACCGAAAAGCGGCTTGTCGATATTGGCGAGCGATGATCATCTGGGTCTGATCCAAGCGATCGAAACGGATAATGTGGGTTATTTGGTGAAATTCCCGGGTGTGGGCAAAAAGACAGCCTCGCAGATCATCTTGGACTTGAAAGGCAAACTAGGCGAATTGCTGCCCGATACGTATTGGATGGAAGAGCATCCTGTCCACGAAACTGCTGGCGGACAGTCCGCTGTGTTGACGGAAGCATTGGAGGCATTGGCCGGGTTGGGATATTCGGACCGTGAAGTGAAGAAAATCTTGCCGACATTAGAAAAAGAAAACTATTCCAGCGCAGAAGAAGTGCTTCGTACGGCGTTCAAGCTACTTTTAAAAGGGTGATATAGATGACAGCTGAAAACAGGATCGTTTCCGGAAATACGGAAGACCTAACTGAAGATTTGATTGAAAAAACATTGCGGCCGCAAATGATGGCGCAATATATCGGCCAAGATAAAGTGAAAAATGAACTGAAAGTGTATATCCAGGCCGCTAAAGCGCGAAGTGAAGCTTTGGATCATGTGTTGTTGTACGGGCCGCCCGGGTTGGGGAAAACGACACTGGCAATGGTCATCGCCAAGGAATTGGATGTCCGCATCCACAGCACGAGCGGGCCCGCAATCGAGCGGCCAGGCGATTTGATGGTATTGCTCAATGAGCTGGAAGCGGGGGATGTCCTCTTCATCGATGAAATCCATCGCTTGCCGCGGATTGTGGAAGAAGTGCTCTACTCTGCCATGGAGGATTATTATGTGGACATCATCATCGGGCAAGGGCCGACAGCCCATCCCGTCCACTTTACCTTGCCGCCGTTCACGCTGGTAGGTGCCACGACCAAAGCCGGCAGTCTGTCGGCCCCCTTGCGTGACCGGTTCGGGATTGTTTCGCGGATGGAATATTACAGCCTTGAAGATCTCCGACAGATCGTCCATCGCTCTTCGGATGTTTTGTCCACGAAAATCGATGAGTCAGGCGCTGTCGAAATCGCCTTGAGATCCAGAGGCACCCCGCGTGTTGCCAACAGGCTGCTCCGCCGTGTGCGCGATTTCGCCCAAGTCTATCGCGATGGCCTGATCACTAAGGAAATCGCTGACAAAGCTTTGTCCATTTTGAGCGTGGACAACAAAGGGCTTGATGACTTGGATCGGCAAATATTGATGACGATGATCCGATTCTATAACGGCGGCCCCGTCGGTCTTTCGACGATAGCCGCCAACATCGGCGAAGAAATGGAAACGATAGAGGACATGTACGAACCCTATCTGCTCCAATTGGGATTCCTGCAGCGCACCCCGCGCGGCAGGGTAGCGACCCCTATGGCATATGACCATTTGGGGATCACGTATGATACAGAAAAATAAGTGAGGTATTTTATCAATGAGGACAAGTGATTTTGATTTTTATTTGCCGGAAGAACTGATTGCGCAGACACCGCTGATGGATCGTTCGTCATCCCGGCTTCTTGCCCTGGACTCCAAGACTGGAGAAATCACGGACAAACATTTCACCGACATGGTGGAGGAACTTCAGGAAGGTGACGCGTTGGTACTGAACAACACACGTGTGCTGCCTGCGCGACTGCATGGCGTCAAACCGGATACCGGCGGGCATATCGAAGTCCTGCTTTTGAACAATATCCAAGGGGATGAGTGGGAGACGCTCGTCAAACCAGGAAAACGGGTCAAAGTCGGGACAGTCATCTCTTTCGGGGACGGACGTTTGACTGCGGAAGTGACGCAATCGTTGGATCACGGTGGCCGCATTTTGAATTTCAAATATGACGGCGTATTTTTGGAAATACTGGAATCGCTGGGCGAAATGCCTTTGCCGCCATACATCAAAGAGACGCTGGATGATCAGGAACGTTATCAGACCGTTTACGCCAAAGAAGTCGGCTCCGCAGCTGCCCCGACAGCAGGGCTCCATTTCACGCCCGAACTGCTTGAGGAAGTAGCCAATAAAGGCGTCAAGATCGTCTATCTGACGTTGCATGTGGGCTTGGGGACTTTCCGTCCGGTATCGGTCGATGATATCGCCAGCCACGAAATGCATTCGGAATTCTACCAGCTGACGGACGAGGCGGCGCAAACGCTGAATGAGGTCCGTTCCAACGGAGGCAAAATAGTCGCTGTGGGCACGACTTCCGTGCGGACACTGGAAACGATCGGCACGAAATTTGATGGGGAAATCAAGGCGGATAGCGGATGGACCAAAATTTTCATTTCGCCCGGCTATTCATTCAAGGTTGTCCAAGGCATCATCACCAATTTTCATCTGCCGAAATCGACCTTGGTCATGCTGGTCAGCGCTTTTGCCGGCAGAGACAACGTCCTGTCCGCCTACGAGCACGCAGTCAAAGAAAAGTACCGATTCTTCAGCTTCGGCGATGCCATGTTCATCAAATAGAAAAAAACCTTCAGGAAATTGATCCCTGAAGGTTTTTTCGATTTTAATGCCGACTTTGGAACGAACTGTCGGTTATTTATCGGAGGCCGTCTTCGGCATCAACGCAGAAACAAGAACTACGATCAGCGCGGTAAAGATACCCGTCATGGTTGCGATCATAAAGTCGTAGCTGCCGCCGGATAAGGCGCTGCCCAGATAAACAGATACTTGCCCTAAGATAAATCCCCAAAAAATGATTGCAATATATTTCATGTCGTTTACACCTCTTCTCGAAATTCATTTTATCACTTTTTTTGGAGATGACAAGCATTACTTGCCCAACGACTTTTTCGCTTCTTGGATTAGGACGGGTACGCTATAATGATAATATTGATTAGAAAAAGGAGGTCTCAGACATGTCTTTTGTGCATTTGCAGGTCATCAGTGCCTATTCTCTTTTGCAGACGACTACCCGAATAGAGGATTTGGTGCGCAGCGCCAAGGCAAAAGGCTATCAGGCCATCGCATTGACGGACCAAAATGTCCTTTATGGTCAAGTCGACTTCTTCAAACTTTGCAAAAAGTACGCTATCCAACCCATTCTGGGGATCCAACTGGATTTGCCCGGAATCATCAGTAAAGATCGCCCCTTTCCTCTGGTCTTGTTGGCGAAGGATTTTGAGGGCTACAAAAAGTTGATGGCTTTGTCGACTGTCAGGAATCAGGACGCTTCGGATAGGGAATTGCTTTCCCTTTTGGAGGATGATTCAAGCCGCATCATCGCGATCACCCCAGGAGAAAAGGGCGAGATCGAAAGCTTTTTGAACGGAAACGATCAGGAGAACGCCAAAGCAGCCAGTTTGGCCTGGAAAAAAATCTTCAACCACGGCAATTTTTATATAGGCGTTCAGCTCCACGAGAAAATGAAACAGATCATTCCGCAATTGAAGCGTTTATCGCAGGCGACAAACATTCCGACAACAGCTATGCATGATGTCAGATATCTGGAACCGAGCGACAATTTCAGTTGCCGTGTCCTGAAAGCGATCGAAGCGAACGAAAAGGTGGATCTGCAGTCGGAAGCTTTGGACGGTACGTATTACTTGCCGTCTTGCGGAGAAATAGAAAGAAAATTCCGGGAAGCTGATTTGGTCGAGTCGGCTGAAACGACCCAGAAAATTGCGGACGAAATCGAAATCGATCTGCCGCTGCATCAGTCGTTGTTGCCGCGCTACCCGCTGCCTGCCGGGACGACACCCCAAGCATACCTCAGGAGACTCTGCGAAGAAGGGCTGCGTCAGCGGATCACTGCCCCGGATGCAGCATATGAAAAACGCTTGGCATACGAATTGGAAGTCATCCATGAAATGGGCTTCGATGATTACTTCCTTATCGTTTGGGATGTGATGGCGTATGCCAGAAAAGCGAAAATCATGCCGGGAGCCGGCCGGGGATCTGCCGCCGGTTCGCTCGTGTCATACGTCCTGCGCATCACCCATGTCGATCCCATCAAATACAATCTGTTGTTTGAGCGTTTTTTGAACAAAGAACGCTACAACCTGCCGGATATCGATTTGGATTTCCCGGATAACCGAAGGGATGATATTCTGCATTATGTCAGGGACAAATACGGTTCGGACCATGTCGCCCAGATAGCCACATTTGGGACGCTGGCAGCAAAAATGTCTTTGCGGGATACCGCCAGAGTATTCGGACTAACGGTTGCGGAGGCGCAAGCCTGGTCGAATGCAATCCCGAATCAATTGGGCATCAGTCTGGCGGAGGCAAGACAGAAATCGAAAGAACTGCAGCATCTGATCAGCACGAACGATGTGAATCGCCTCCTGTATGAGACTGCCGAAAAAATCGAAGGCGTCCCGCGGCATGTCTCCACTCATGCGGCTGGCGTCGTCATCAGCGACAATCCGTTAAGGGACATTGTGCCTTTGCAGAAGAAAAACAGCGATCTGTATCTGACGCAATACACGATGGGCAACATCGAAGAAATCGGCCTGCTCAAAATGGACTTCCTGGGGCTGAAAAATCTGACGATACTGAACGATGCGGTGCAGTTGGCCAGCGCTGCGCACAATGAGAGCATCAACATTTGGGAAATACCGATGGATGATGATCGGACGCTCGATATATTCCGAAAAGCGGATACGAACGGGGTGTTCCAGTTTGAATCCCCAGGCATAAAAAATGTGTTGCGCAAGCTCGGGCCGGAATCGATCGAAGATGTCGCCGCCGTCAATGCGCTTTACCGGCCGGGTCCGATGGAACAGATCGACCTCTTCATTTCGCGGAAAAAAGGGTTGGCCGAAATCGATTATCTCCATCCCGATCTGAAATCGATCCTCGAGGTAACCTACGGGGTAATGGTCTATCAGGAACAGGTCATGCAGGTGGCTTCCCGGATGGCTGGCTTCAGTTTGGGGGAAGCGGATATCCTCAGAAGAGCGATAGGCAAAAAACAAAAATCGGCCATTGATGAAGAAAGAAGACACTTTATTGAAGGTTCGCTGCAACAAGGCTATTCCGAGCAGACAGCCGAGCAAGTGTACGATTACATCGAGCGGTTCGCCAATTACGGGTTCAACCGTTCGCATTCGGTCGCCTATTCTTTCATAGCCTACCAACTTGCCTACATGAAGGCGCACTTCCCGGAAGCATTTTTCGCCGCTTTGCTAAATTCCGTCAACCAACACTCGGATAAGATGAGGGAGTATTTCATCGAACTGAAAAGGCGCAACATCAGCATTTCCTATCCGGACATCAACACAAGCAACTGGAAGTTTGCGCTGCAGCAGCAGACAATCCAATTCGGCTTGGGCGGGATCAAAGGTCTCAGACGCGATTTTATCCAGGAAATCATCAAAGAACGCCAAGGTCATGGGCACTATAAGGATTTCGTTCAATTTTTGAGAAGGATCCATCCGAAGTGGCTGAGGAACGAAAATATCACACCGCTCATCTATAGCGGGGCGTTCGACAGTTTCGGGCATTCGCGCGCGACGCTGCTTGAGTCGCTGCCGGGTATGCTGAACAGCATCGATTACAGCGGAAACAACATCGATCTCTTTTCGATACTGGAACCGAAATATGTCGAAACGGAAGAACTGCCCCTGTTGGAATTGCTGGATTTGGAGGAAGCTGCACTGGGCCATTCTTTGAAGGGCCATCCGATCGACCAGTTCGGCAATTTGTACAACAACGGTGCAGTTGTGTACATCACCGAGCTGGCATACGACAAAAAAATGCGCACGATGGGATTGATCAAAGACATCCGAAGAATCCAGACAAAGAAGGGCGACCCAATGGCATTCGCAAACATGACAGACAGTACCGGCGAAATCAGCGTCACGATTTTCCCCGAGTACTATATCCGGTTCATGAAACTGCTGAAAGCAAACCAGTTGCTTGTCGTCGAAGGCAAGCTGGAGCGGTCGAAACAAGCCGACAAAACGAATTTTTTGGTCACGCATATTTGGGATGCCGAAGCCTATCAGGAAATGATGGGTAAAAAAAAGGAGAATGTCTTCATCCGTTTGACGGCGGAAAACAACACGCCTGAATTGTTCGGAAAAATGTATCGGATCCTGAACAAGCAACCAGGGGATCATCCTGTCATCCTTTACAATGAGGCCACAAAACAAACGATGCGCTTGACGGCAGAAAACTGGGTCGACATTTCGGCCGATCTGCTTGATTCACTGCAGGCCATTTTTGGGAGCGGAAATGTTGCTGTCAAATGAAAGTGAAAAGTTGATATCCGTATACTGTTTTCATAAAAGCGAAAGCTGCCTAGACTTGTTCTGCGGTATTGGTTGATCCTATCTGCGTCGGATTCGTTGGAGTCAGGCGGTAGTAATAACAATTTGTCCGAATGTGGCGATATTCCGGACAAGAAGCCATTATTTTTCATTGTTTCTTTTTTAACAATCAAAAAAACGTGAAATTAAAAGACATTTTCATAAAAAGATGATAAGATAGTGAAGGACAAATTCAAAAAATATTTAATGCACGGATTTTTTTGGAAATTGAGAGTTTTTAACTTTATTGATGAGGTGAAGTCTAATGAAACGTATTGCAGTATTAACTAGTGGTGGAGATGCACCAGGAATGAATGCCGCCATTCGCGCAGTTGTGCGCAAAGGCATTTATGACGGTTTGGAAGTATATGGCATCAATTATGGCTATGCAGGTATGGTAGCCGGAGATTTCCGTCGTCTGACGATTGATGACGTCGGAGACACAATCAGCCGTGGGGGCACAATTTTATATTCTGCCCGCTATCCGGAGTTCGCAAAACTCGAAGGACAGCTTAAAGGGATCGAGCAGTTGAAGAAATTCGGCATCGATGGCCTTATCGTAATCGGGGGAGATGGATCCTACCGTGGAGGAGCAGCGCTTACTAAGTTAGGTTTCCCGACAATCGGTATCCCAGGAACAATCGATAACGATATTCCAGGAACGGATTACACGCTTGGTTTTGATACTGCGATCAATACAGTATTGGAATCTGTGGACAGAATCAGAGATACGGCAACAAGCCATATCCGTACATTCGTTGTTGAAGTAATGGGCAGAAATGCCGGCGACATCGCTTTATGGACTGGTATCGGCAGTGGCGCGGAATCTATCGTCATTCCCGAGAAAGAATTTACAATGGAAGAAGTAGTTGCTGAAATCCAGGAAGGCAGAGCGCGCGGCAAAAAACATACGATCATCATGTTGGCTGAAGGCGTAATGTCAGGAAATGAATTTGCGGAGAAACTTTCCAAATTCGAAGAATTCCATACACGTGTCACTGTTTTGGGCCACGTGCAACGAGGCGGATCCCCATCAGCGAAGGACCGCGTATTGGGAAGCATCTTCGGCTACAATGCCGTTAAAATGTTGGAAGAAGGCAGAGGCGGAATCTGTGTGGGCGTCAAGGGCGATGAAGTTGTTTTCAACGATATCATCGATACACTTGAGAACCAAAAACACTTGCCATTATTGTCGCTTTACCAAATCAACAAAGAAATTTCTTTCTAACCAGAAGTTGATTACGTTTTACAAAATATAAAATGAGGTGCTTATTTTCTATGAAAAAGACAAAAATTGTATGTACGATCGGGCCTGCCAGTGAATCTGTAGAAACACTTGTTAAATTGATGAACGCAGGCATGAACGTTGCCCGCTTGAACTTCTCGCACGGTGACTTTGAAGAGCACGGCGCTCGTATCGTCAACATCCGCGAAGCATCAAAAATCACAGGTAAAATGTGCGCTATCCTATTGGATACAAAAGGGCCTGAAATCCGTACAAACAACATGAAGGACGGCATCGTTTCCTTGATCACCGGCGAAACAGTAAGAATCTCCATGACAGAAGTTGAGGGTACGAAAGATAAATTCTCTATCACTTACCCAGAATTGATCAACGATGTTGTTGTCGGAAACCACATTCTATTGGATGACGGCTTGATTGACCTTGAAGTGACTGAACTTGACAAAGAGAACAATGAAATTGTTACTTTGATCAAAAACTCAGGTATCTTGAAAAACAAAAAAGGTGTCAATCTTCCTGGTATCAAAACAAACTTCCCTGGTCTTACACAAAAAGATGCTGACGATATCATCTTCGGTATCGAAAATGATGTTGATTTCATCGCAGCAAGCTTCGTGCGTCGCGCAAGTGATGTATTGGCTATCACTGAAATTTTGGAAAAACATAATGCAACCCACATCCAAATCATCCCTAAAATCGAAAACCAAGAAGGTCTTGATAACATCGACGAAATCTTGAAAGTTTCTCAAGGTTTGATGGTTGCCCGTGGTGACTTAGGAGTGGAAATCCCTACTGAAGAAGTTCCTATCGCACAAAAAATGTTGATCAAAAAATGTAACGCTTTAGGCAAACCAGTCATTACAGCAACTCAAATGCTGGATTCTATGCAACGCAACCCACGTCCTACACGTGCTGAAGCAGGAGACGTTGCCAACGCTATCTTCGACGGAACGGATGCAGTTATGCTATCCGGAGAAACAGCTGCTGGTGATTACCCGGTTGAAGCTGTTACGACAATGGCTACAATCGCTATCCGTACTGAAGAAGCGATCGTTGGACAAGATGCATTTGCTTTGAAAGCATACAGCAACACAGATATGGCTGAAGCAATCGGTCAATCAGTTGGACATACTGCACGCAATCTTAACATTCAAACAATCGTTGCCGCTACTGAGTCTGGACATACAGCGCGCATGATCTCTAAATACCGTCCGAAATCACACATCGTTGCAATCACTTTCTCGGAGCGTCAAAGACGTGGATTGGCCCTTTCATGGGGTGTGTATCCGTTCGTAACCGAAAAACCAGATTCCACTGATGAAATGATGGAATTGGCTGCAAAAGTTGCCAAAGAAGAAAACTTCGCTAAAGAAGGCGACTTGATCATCATCACTGCCGGCGTACCAGTAGGCGAACGCGGCACTACCAACTTGATGAAGATCCAATTGATCGGAACGAAATTGACTTCCGGCCAAGGTATCGGCGACAAATCTGTCATCGGTAAAGCTGTCGTGGCCCTTTCAGCTGAAGAAGCAATCGCTAAAGTGACAGAGGACTGCATCTTAGTGTTGAAGAACTCTGATAAAGACTATACGCCTGCATTTGAAAAAGCTGCAGCGGTAATCGTTGAAGCTGGCGGCTTGACAAGTCATGCTGCTGTAGTCGGCATCGCAAGCGGCATTCCGGTAATCGTAGGAGCAGAAAATGCGACTACATTAGTGCAAGACAATGAATTGATCACGATCGATTCTCGTCGCGGCATCATCTACCGCGGTGCAACTACTACCATCTAAGTTTAACTAAATTAGAGAGCATCTTTGGGTCTGGGACGAGAGTCTCGGACCCATTTGCTTTGCTTAAGCATAATCGGCCTCTGTTTCAACAGGCCGATGGGATATAATGCATAAATATCAAAAATATGACAAGCTCACAACAACGACGCTTTGGAAATCATTTTGTGATATGATAAAATGGAAGAAATACAGCGACGGAAAGACCGTCTGGAGGAAAAATATGAGTAAAGTACTGGGTACAATCATTACAGGTGTGATCGTGGACGAGAACGAAAAAAGTGTGTTCGTTCAGAAAGACGGCATCACCTACAGATTGGATAAAGAAGAGTCGGAAACGGCATTGCAATTGGGTGACACTGTCAAAGGATTTGTGTACGAAGGGATGAACAAGCAACTTCGCATGACCTTAAAGGAGCCAGCGAGCCAAGTGGGCCAATATGGTTGGGGAACAGTTGTGGCTGTCCGGAAAGACTTAGGCGTGTTTGTGGACATCGGCCTGGACGACAAAGAAATTGTTGTTTCCTTGGATAACTTGCCCGACATCAAATCGCTCTGGCCGAAAAAGGGAGACCGACTTCTGATCGCCCTGGAGCAGGACAGCAAAGACCGTTTGTGGGGCATCATCGCCGACGAACCGGTATTCCGTTCCATTTCCCGTATTCCGGGTGAGGAATTGAAAAACAAGGACATTACCGGAACCGTCTTCCGTTTGAAATTAATAGGGACGTTCATCTTGACGGACGATGGTTACATCGGATTCATCCACCCATCCGAGCGGGAGATTGAACCGCGCTTGGGCGAAGTCGTCAGCGGGCGGGTCGTCGGCATCAGTCAACACGGCATGCTGAATCTGTCCTTGAAGCCGCGTGCGCATGAAGCGATCAGTGAGGATGCAGCCATGATTTTGGTATTGTTGGAGCAGAGCCCCACGCACAGTTTGCCTTATTGGGACAAGAGTGATCCGGAAGCAATCAAAGAATACTTTGGCATCAGCAAAGCGCAATTCAAAAGAGCCTTGGGCCATTTATTGAAGGCCAGACTGATCATCCAAGAAGATGGACACACTAAATTAATCAAAAAGGATTAGGTCTTCAACCTGTCCTCAAAGGAGCCGACAGCAGTGACGGAATTGTCATTAAACACCATCAAAAAACAATTGCAAGAGGCAGGATTCAAGCTCACTCCACAACGGGAAGCGACTGTCGGCGTGCTGCTGGAAAAGGAAAAGGAGCATCTCAGTGCGGAGGAGATTTTCCTGCTGTTGCGGCTTAAACATCCTGATATCGGCCTTGCGACGGTCTATCGTACATTGGAAATCTTGACCGAATTGAACATCACGTACAAAGTAGTGTTCGAAGATGGCTTATCCCGCTACGATTTAAGAAGGACCAGCAATGAGCATTTCCATCATCATCTTTTGTGCATCGAATGCGGCAACATCGAGGAAATACACGAGGATCTGCTGGGTGAGGTCGAAAAAGATGTCGAAGCCCGCTATCAATTCGTGGTAAAAGACCATCGCTTGACTTTCCATGGCATCTGCCGCGAATGCCAACAAAAACTGAGGAATAAATAGCCTCAAAAGGATGAAATGGGTTACCGACATGGAAGAAGAAATCAATGAATATGGGCGTTATTTGAGGATCGAGCGCGGGTTGTCCGACAATACAATCATCAGTTATCAGCGGGACCTCAGAAAATACAGCCATTTTTTGGAAAAGAATGCCATTCACGCATTCGGGGATGTGACCAAGCCGGATGTGCTTTTGTATCTTCAATTTTTGAATGAAGAAAAATTGGCGACAGCTTCTATCGGCAGGATGATCACGAGTCTCCGGAGATTCCATCAATATTTGAAGCAAGAAGGATTGATCGCCAACGATCCGATGGTCACCATCCAGCTGCCGAAAAAACAACAAAAGTTGCCGAAAGTGCTCTCGATGGCTGAAATCGAACGCTTGATGGCTGCTCCGGATGTCAAAACCGTCCTGGGCCTGAGGGATCGCGCCATATTGGAACTGTTGTATGCCACCGGTCTTCGCGTCAGTGAACTCATCCACATTACGATGAGCGAAATCCATCTGGATATCGGGTTCATCCAAACGATCGGCAAGGGCGATAAGGAAAGAATCGTGCCTTTGGGGGAGGAGGCCGCCTTCTGGATTGCGGAATACTTGTCGGACAGTCGTCCGGCTTTGGCGCATGGGAGGAAAGAAACGGCCTTCCTGTTCCTGAATTTCCATGGCAATGGGTTCACCCGTCAAGGGATCTGGAAAAACCTTAAGCAAACCGTGCGGGATGCCGGCATCCAAAAAAATGTATCGCCGCACATGCTGCGCCATTCCTTTGCGACGCATATTCTGGAAAACGGGGCGGATCTGCGGATCGTGCAGGAACTGTTGGGGCATGCCGATATTTCCACAACCCAGATTTATACGCACATCACAACAGAAAGAATGGCAGAAATCTATCAAAAGTATCATCCTCGTGCTTGAAGCGCAACGGATCAAGTCCGCTGAGGATAAGGGAGGAACAGGATCATGAAATTTAATCGCATCCATTTGATTGTGTTGGATTCAGTCGGAATCGGTGAAGCCCCTGATGCCGACAAATTCGGCGATGTCGGCTCGGATACGCTTGGGCATATCGCTGAAGTTGCCGGACTGGCAATTCCTAATCTGGAAAAGTTGGGTTTGGGCAACATCCGCGAACTGAGCGGCGTCAAGCCGGACAGCGCATCCATCGGCTACTATACAAAACTCGAGGAGCAGTCCGTCGGTAAAGATACGATGACAGGCCATTGGGAAATCATGGGGCTGAACATTCAGTCGCCATTCCGCGTTTTTCCTGAAGGGTTCCCGCAGGAATTGATCGAGAAAATCGAAAACCATACAGGCCGGAAGATTATCGGGAACAAGCCGGCAAGCGGGACCGAAATCCTGGATGAGTTCGGTGAGCACCAAATGAAGACCGGTGATCTGATCGTCTACACCTCGGCGGATCCGGTGCTGCAGATTGCTGCACACGAAGACATCATTCCGCTTGAAGAATTGTATGCAATCTGCGAATATGTCAGAGCAATCACTTTGGAAGACCCCTATATGATCGGCCGGATCATCGCCAGACCGTATATCGGGACTCCAGGTCATTTTACCCGCACAAGCAATCGGCACGATTACGCCTTGGACCCATTCGGGCAAACAACATTGGATCATTTGAAGGAAGCCGGCTACGATGTCATCGCAATCGGTAAAATCAATGACATCTACAACGGCCAAGGCATCACGGAATATGTGCGTACGAAAAGCAATATGGACGGCGTCGACCAGCTGCTGATGGTCATGGAAAAAGATTTCCGGGGCCTGAGTTTCTTGAACTTGGTTGATTTCGATGCTCTGTTCGGGCATCGCCGGGATGTGAAAGGGTATGCTGAGGCAATCGAAGATTTTGATGCGCGCATTCCGGAAATATTGGCTGCTTTAGCGGATGATGATTTGCTGCTGATCACAGCAGATCACGGGAATGATCCAACGTTTCCGGGAACAGATCATACGCGCGAATATGTTCCATTGTTGGCTTATTCGAAAAAAATGGCAGGCCGCGGTAAGATGGATCAAGGCAAGTTTGCGGATATCGGCGCGACCGTATCCGATAATTTTCGGGTGGCCGCTACTCAAAATGGCCGCAGCTTTTTGGATGAATTGGACTAGTGAGGTGTGGGAATATGACAAATGATCAAAACAATGTGCGGATAGCCGCCGAATTTTTGGAAGAAAAAGGCTTATTGGAACCTGAATTCGGCCTGATTTTGGGTTCAGGCTTGGGTGAGTTGGCTGATGAAATAACGGATGCGATTGCGATCCCGTATGAGGAAATCCCTTATTTCCCCGTATCGACGGTTGAAGGACATAAAGGCCAACTTGTGTACGGGAACCTGAGCGGGAAAAAAGTCATTGCCATGCAAGGGCGCTTTCATTTCTATGAAGGCTACGGGCTCGAAGCGGTCACTTTTCCGATCAGGGTAATGAAGCATCTGGGCATCCATTCCTTGGCGCTGACAAATGCGGCCGGAGGTATCAGTTATGCCTTCACGCCCGGGGATCTGATGCTGATCACGGACCACATCAATCTGACGGGCCAAAACCCATTGATCGGTCCGAATGACCCCGAGCAGGGTCCGCGTTTCACGGATATGAGCCAAGCCTACGATGCCGAATATCAAGAGACAGTCAAACAAGTCGCTGCTGAGATGGGATTGGATCTGAAGGAAGGCGTTTATCTTGGACTGACAGGTCCGACTTATGAAACGCCAGCCGAAATCCGCATGTGCCGGGGGCTGGGTGCTGACGCTGTCGGCATGTCCACAGTGCCGGAAGCCATAGTAGCGCGTCATGCAGGTTTGCGCATTTTTGGTGTTTCCTGTATAACTAATTTAGCTTCAGGCATGCAAGCGACCCTAAATCATGAAGAAGTCGTCGAAACGACTACCCGAGTCAAAGAAACATTCAAAGCCTTACTGAAGAATGTATTGGCTGCTCTGTAACAGACGGGTCATGAAAACAACTCTCTCGCACAGCGTCGCTGCGAAGAGTCGCAACCGTTCAGAATGATGCATCCCAGAACGGCTGTCGGGGTAAATACAAAGTGAGAAGGAGATTGAAGTGTTCATTTCTTATAATCAATCATGTGAAAAAATAGCTATGGGTCTGCTTTCTTATGTGACAGATCTAAAAAATGTAGCGAGGCTGAAGCCGGAAATGGAAAGCTACATTGAAAATGTCGATAGGAAACTATTCTTGTGGAAAGATGAAGAGACAGATAACATCGTTGCTTTGATAGGTGTGCAAATACATGAAGCAATGGTGTTGGTTCGTCATATCGCTGTCTCGCCTTCTTTCCGGAAGGAAGGCATCGTGCATCGGTTGCTGGATGGCTTGCAGCAAAACTATCCAACAAGCGCAATCAACGGGACTCTGGAAACCGCGCCGTTCATCGCCAAATGGAACCAGAAACAGCAGAACCGAAACGATGAGGAAACGAGTGGATCATTGTGAGCGAACAAAATGAACTCACCCTCATATTGCCGGATTTTGAGGGGCCACTGGATCTGCTCCTGCACTTGATCAAAGAGCTGAAAGTCGATATTTTCGATATTCCGATTGCGGAAGTGACTTTTCAATATCTGCGTTACTTGGACACGATGCAGGAGATGAAATTGGATATCGCCGGCGATTATCTGCTGATGGCTGCGACGTTGTTGGAGATAAAGAGCCGCATGTTGCTTCCGAAAAAAGAAGTGACCTTCGAAGAGGAGTTCTATGAAGAGGGCGAAGATCCAAGGGAAAGCTTGATTCAACAATTGGTGGAATACAAGCAATTCCAGGAAGCCGCCAAGGCATTGAAAACCATGGAACAAGAACGCGGCCTGTATTTCACAAAGCCGGCAACGGATCTGGAGGACCTCCAACAAGCAGTCCCGCTTGCTCCAGGCGAAGTTTCTGCGGCGGATCTGATTGCCGCTCTTCAGAAAATGTATCAGAAACTGCAGAAGAAAAAGCCGCTTCAGGCCAGAATGGAACAAGATCAATATACGGTGGATCAGACGATGAGCTGGATCATGGAGAAGTTGGAGAACCTGCCGCATGATTCTGACCAAAGGCTACCATTTACGGCTTTCTTTGAAGTGCAGACCAAATCGCAGATCGTGAATACATTTTTGGCGATGCTGGAATTGGTCAAAGAAAGAAAAATCAATTTTTCGCAAGAGAACACATATGGAGACATTTATATACTACGCAATATGGGAGTTTTAGCAAATGAATAAAAAAGGGGCACTGGAGAGTCTGCTGTTTGTGGCAGGGGATGACGGCTTGAGTATGGATGAAATCACCTCTTTATTGGAGACCACCCCATTGGAAGCGCAAAATTTGTTGACCGAAATGCGGGCGAGTCATAACGACAACATCCACTCCGGTTTGACGCTTATCGAAACCCGCAAAAGATACCAACTCGCCACAAAAAGAGAGTATGCAGAGCTCATAAAAATGTACGCTGTTTCGCCATTCGCGACCCACTTGTCGCAAGCTGCCCTGGAGACGCTGGCGATCATCGCATACAAGCAACCCTTGACGCGGATGGAAATCGATCAGATCCGCGGTGTGCAGTCAGCAGGATTGGTCCAAAGGCTGTTGCTGAGAGGCTTGATAAAGGAAATCGGCCGTTCGGAAACACCAGGAAGACCAATCATTTACGGCACAACCGATTATTTCATGAATTATTTCGGGTTGACCACAATTGATGATCTGCCGAATGTGGACGAATTATTCCAGATGCAGGATAATGAATCCTTCGATCTTTTTGATTTTCCTGCGGACGAAGATACAGATAACCAACTTGCTTTTTTTAAGAAAGATTCCATCATATCGGAACAAGAATGACCGAAAAAAACAAATAAGAATAATAGGTGAATAAATGGAAAGATTACAGAAAGTCATTGCACATGCAGGAATAGCTTCACGGCGGAAAGCCGAAGAACTGATCACTTCTGGTGCAGTCAGCGTAAACGGAATCAAGGTAACGGAATTAGGCGTAAAAGTTTCAAAAAATGACAGAGTGGAAGTGAATGGCTTACCGATTTATCGTGAACAGCCTGTTTACTACTTGTTCTACAAACCAAAGAATACCCTCTCTTCCGTTAAAGATGATAAAGATCGGACTGTCGTCACTGATTTCTTTAATGTAAAAGAGCGGATTTATCCGATCGGAAGATTGGACTATGATACGACCGGTCTGCTTCTTTTGACCAATGATGGCGAGTTTGCGAATCTGCTGACCCATCCGAAATACCACATCGACAAAACATATGTCGCTAAGGTAGGTTGCATCCCTACGCGCTCCGATCTGAACAAATTGGAGAACGGGATCGTGATCGACGGCAAAAAAACTGCGAAAGCGCGAGCTAAGTTGATTTCTGCCAATTCCCAAAAAAATACAGCAATCATTGAATTGACCATCCATGAAGGCTGGAACCATCAAGTCAAAAAAATGTTCGAAAAAATTGATTGTCCCGTCGAAAAACTGAAAAGGGAATCGTTCGGTTTCCTTACGCTCGGCGATCTGAAACCGGGGCAACACCGAGAGCTGAAGGCGTTTGAAATCGAGAAGCTGAAGAACATGGCTCTTGCGAACGAAAAGGCATCGAAAAGGTAGTTTTCTTATCGAATCAGAGAGGATGATCATGATGACAAATTCCAGCGGGAAAATATTGATTGTGGATGACGAGGAACGTATCCGTAGATTATTGAAACTCTATCTGGAAAAGGATGGCTACGAAACAGCCGAGGCAGAGGATGGAACAACAGCGGTGGAAATGATCTTGAACAACCATTACGATTTGGTGTTGTTGGATATCATGCTTCCTGGGATGACAGGCATTGAAGTAGCCAAAGTTGTCCGCAAGGAAAAAGAAATACCGATCATGATGATCACTGCCCGCGGCGAAGAGAACAATCGCGTGGAAGGATTCTTGTCCGGAGCGGATGACTACATCGTGAAGCCGTTCAGTCCAAGGGAAGTCATGTTGCGGGTCGCAGCCATCCTGAAGCGGACGAAGCCTTCAGAATCGGAATCGAGCACAATCGAATATCCGCTGCTGAAGATTTTTCCGGATGCCAGAAAAGTGCTGGTTGACGAGGTGGCCATCAATTTGACGCCCAAAGAATTTGAATTGCTTCTTTATCTTTCAAAGTCCCCAGAGAAAATTTTTACGAGGGAAGTTCTTTTGAAAGAAGTCTGGAAATATGAATTTTTCGGGGATCTCCGCACAGTCGACACGCACGTCAAGCGGTTGCGTGAAAAGCTGTTGAAGCAATCGAAAGCTGTTTCGAAAATGATAGTGACCGTTTGGGGGATGGGTTATAAATTTTCTCCGAATGATGACCAAGCAGCAGACGACAAACAATGAAAAGGACGAGCATATTCCTCAAATCATGGGTCCTATTGACTTTTTTGACTGTAGCCATCATGACTTTGATGTATATCGGCCACGCAATCATCAGTGTGAACTCGATCGAAGATACTTATAACAAACTGCTGCAGGAGAAAATCACAGCGTACAAGGATACGATTATGACCGATCCTGAAGTTTATCTCACCCAAGCTGAGGTCGCGCAATCGCTGGATCCAGAATTGTCCTATTTCATCAAAATAGCGGATCAGAGCCGTTTTGTCGTACAAAACCCGGATCTGCAAGGGCAGTCCGAGCTGCTTCTCGAGAACATTCTGGCGAATGATGAAATTTTGGATGCGATCGACAGTAGCGTTGATGATTTCAGCAGGATCACCATAGAGGATGAGGAAAATAATCCCTTGCTTTTGATGGTTTTTGTTCATACTTTTGAATTGCAGGGACAAGCCGGAATGCTCGTCATCGGTTACGAGCTGGATGAATTTCAGGCTTATGATCTGAACGCAAAAAGCATCACTTTGTTGTTGTTGACCGTCTATCTCATGGGGACGATCATCTACTATCAGTATCTGATCAGGAATGTTGCCGAACCGTTGGAGGTCATGACGGACATCGCCTTCAAATACTCACGGAATGATTTTTCCAAGAGGATCACGTTCGAATCCTATGATGAGATATCCGGATTGGGCACCGCCATGAATAAGTTGGGAAAGACCCTCCAAGCCACGACGCTGATGAACAGGGAGGAACGCGAACTGTTGAATCATCTGTTTGATTCTTTGCCGGCAGGGATCCTTTACTTTGACCAAAATTTTCATCTGAAATTAGTGAACGGACCTGGACAAGAGTTTTTGGATTTTTGGCGAAGGGTGGATCCCGATGCGGAAGCTAAAGCGATACCGCATCAGTTCAAGGAAATGGTACAGCAAGCCTTCACCACGACAGCCGGATCGGAAGCGGATCTCAGCTGGTCTCAGCGGCATTACAACGTAAAAGTGACGCCGGTCATCCAAACCGATCTGCAAAAAACTGCCGGCGTCCTGATTGTGTTGCAGGATGTGACGAATGAACGGCAATTGGATATTATCCGCGGTGATTTCATCACGAATGTATCCCATGACTTGCGGACGCCGTTGCAGATGATCAAAGGGTACAGCGAAGCCATTATCGACAACATTGCCGAAAGCAATGACGAGAAAATTGAAATGGCCCAAATCATTTTGGACGAAACGACCGAAATGAACAAAATGGTGAACAACCTTCTTGATCTGTCTCGCATGCAAGCGGGGTATATTGACCTGAACCGGCAAACTGTCGATCTCGCAACTTTCTTCAACCATTTGGCGGGCAGGTTCGAAAACAGTTTCAAAGAAGCAGGCATCCAATTCTCTTATGAACTTGCGGATGGCATCAAAACCTATCCTTTTGACGAAGAGAAAATGAATCAGGTATTTTACAATCTGATCGACAATGCGGTACGTTATTCAGCCGAAATCGGCACCCGCAGGCAAAAATTCATCCATATCACTGTCCGTTTGGAGGACATGTTGGATAAAGTTGTCTTTGAAATCAGCGATAACGGCATCGGTATCCAAGCGGAAAGTTTGCCTTTCATTTTCGAGCGTTTTTACAAAAATGATAAATCGCGGACATACTCGAAACAAAAAGGAACCGGCATCGGGCTTTCGATCGTAAAGACAATCGTGGAGGCGCATGACGGGGAAATAGAAGTCCATAGCGAACCGGGTGTAGGGACGACTTTCTTGGCCCGTTTTCCATTCCACGCGGGTTGAGGAAAGCGATCCGAAGATAGTCTTAAAATAAATATCTCGAAACTGTGATATTCTTCTTGACAATCATGCGTGCATCGCTTATAGTTTGTATATAACAAAATATAAATAAGATTCGTCTTCAGGGCAGGGTGAAATTCCCGACCGGTGGTAAAAGTCCACGACCTCGCAATGTTTCATTGCGGGCTGAACTGGTGTAATTCCAGTACCGACAGTACAGTCTGGATGGAAGAAGATGGGGTTTCTTTGAATTGCAATTTCAAAGGCTCTATTTTTATGTGTCCATTAGCGGATGATAAGGATAGGGTCTTTTTGGATTTGGAGAAACCCATCTCTGAGACAGTCAACAGGGAGGATTCATTAACATGCAACAAAACAAAACAAAAAGATTGGTCGGTATTTCACTATTTGGGGCATTGGCATTTGTGCTGATGTTCATCGCATTCCCGGTAATTCCAGCATTTTCGTATCTGAAGATTGACTTCAGCGATTTACCGATTCTGCTTTCATTTTTCCTTTACGGTCCAGCCGGGGGAATCATCTCCGCTGTCATCCGATCCGTTTTGCACTACCTTCAAACAGGCGGGGATATGGGCTATCCAATCGGGGACTTCGCAAGTCTGTTGGCGACGCTCTCTTACACTTTGCCTGTCTACTACCTATTGAACAAAGCTAAAACAAAAACAGCCGTCATTCTGGCGCTGTTGACGGGTACTTTGGTTTTGACGGTTGTCTTATCGGTAGCCAACTGGTTCATCATCACCCCGTTGTACATGTACTTGTTGAATTTTGAAATGGGTTCTGTCAAAGAGTTGGTATTGGCTGGCATAGTGCCTTTCAATATTATCAAAGGACTTGTCGTCAGTGCAGTCATCCTCTTGGTGATGCCGAAGTTGAAACCTTGGCTGGCGCATAATAAAGTTCCGTTTGCTCAGTAATAATTTTCGGTTTCTGAATTGATCTTTTCAAAAACAAGAGGCTGCACCCGAATCAGTGATGATTCCGGGTGCAGCCTCTTTTGGTACAACAAAGAGAGTTCAGAATCACTGTTCCGTTGGAGGGAACGGTGATTCTGAACGCAAGATGGCACCGGTCGGGCATTTGCGGTAGGCATCCAGAAACGCATCAAAGCGTTCGGCAGGTATCGGTGCGTTTCCCGCATTTGAATCCATTTTGGTGAAAGCTATCCCTTCGGAAGTGTAGTCGAAGAGATCCGGTGAAATTATTTGGCAAAGTCCACAAGCGATGCAGTTATCCTGATTTACTTTGGTATAATACATACAGTAACCTTCTTTACAAAAATTTGGTGGTGATGATATGAAAGGTTTGACATACATAGAGTATCTTTTTTTGGATTGCATTTCAACCGGGCGCCCCATCAAGGAAGCGACTCTTTTCTATAACCTGATCGGCAAGCGGACCGTGTCCACCATGCTCCAGTGCCGCCAATATGATCTGGAAGCCTATTTCACTGTCATGCCGGGCATGAAACCGACAGCGTTGAAAAAAGGCCTCGAGCGTTTGGTTTCGGATGGTCTGATCAGCGGCAACGATGGCGAGGGCTTTCTTCTCACCGAAGCCGGCAGCGCGAAAAAAGCAGATTTTTTCAGCCGTCACGCGCATTTTTCTTTAGGAAGCCAAATGGAATTTGCCCTCGTGCAAGGCGTTTTACGCCGCCGGATGCTGTTTCTGATCCAAATCCTTTCCGAAATGCTGCATAAAAATAAACACTATTATCCCATTGAGAGAGAAGCGAAGGAACAGCTTTGGATGAAGCGGTTGTTGACGCAGCATGCCGGAGATAAAGCCACTTTTGCACGCGCTTATGGAGAAGAATGGCGTACCTACTTGTCACGGTTGCCCGAAAGGGATGCCGGGCTCTTTGCGCTGCAATTTGAAGGCACTGACCACTTGAGGAAAACGACCGGTCAAATGGCTGGACTGTTCTCGTTCGAGGAAGCGGAAGTGAAAATACTGCTGCACCAAAATTGGCTGAGGCTGTATGGCGCATTGGAAAAGGAACCGGGAAAATTCCCTGTCCTTTCTTCGGTCATGTTGATGACAATAAAGGAAAACGGCTTGGCTTCCGCCAGCGCTGAAACGACCATGGGTTATTTCATGAACGGGCATGGCATGGAGGAAATCATTTCAATGCGGGGATTGAAACAGAGCACGATCCAAGATCACTTTGCCGAAATCGCCCTGATCTATCCGGAATTCCCGACGCAAAAATTTTTGGATAAAGAGAAAATACAGTATCTGCAACAACTCGTGGAACACAAAGTTCGTGTCGATTACCGGGAAATCCAAAAAGTATTTCCCGAAATCAACTTTTTCGAGTCCCGGTTGATACAAATAAGAAGTGAGGTTGCTGCTAAACATGGATGAAGCAAAATTGAAATCGGAACTTCAGAAACATTTCGGCTATACGGCATTCAAGGAAGGACAATTGGAGCCCATCCAATCCGTTTTGGCAGGCAAGCACACCTTGGCGACTCTGCCGACGGGAACAGGGAAATCCTTGATATACCAATTGAGCGGCTACCTTTTGGAGGGGATTGTCGTTATCGTTTCGCCTCTGTTGTCTTTGATGGAAGATCAAGTGGCCCAACTGAAATTCATGGGTGAAAAAAGGACGGCCTCATTGAACAGCATGCTGCAGTTCGAGGAAAGGCAAAGATTATTGAGCAACCTGGATCAGATCAAGTTTTTGTTCCTTTCCCCCGAGATGCTGCAGAACCAAGTTGTATTGAACAAACTCAAGCAGATCCCGCTCGCTTTGTTTGTGGTCGATGAGGCGCATTGCATTTCCCAGTGGGGCTTGGATTTCCGGTCCGATTATCTATTTTTGGGGGCGGCAAGGCAAGCATTGGGCAATCCTCTGACGTTGGCGCTCACTGCGACAGCGACGCCGGCCGTGATGGACGATATCATCGCTTCCCTGCATATCGACGGGAATGACTTGAACGTATTTGAGGGCCCGGTCGACCGTGCCAATATATACTACAAAGTCGCCGCAGTGCCTCCAGAAGGGAAAAACGAGTACCTCCTGGGACTTTTGGAGAAGTATCCATCTCCGGGCATCATTTACTTCTCAAGCAAGGCACAAGCTGATGCGGTCGCATTCATGATCCGGAAAAAAACAAATTTGCGCGCGGAAGCCTATCATGCCGACCGGACAAATGAAGACAGGATCACCATCCAGCATCAATTCCTTCAGGATGAGTTGGACGTCATTTGCGCCACCAGTGCATTCGGAATGGGGATCAATAAGCCGAACATCCGCTACGTAATCCATTACCATATGCCGAATTCGCTTGAGGAATATGTGCAGGAGATAGGGAGAGCCGGGCGGGATGGGCAACAGAGCACGGCGGTACTGTTGTATTCGGAAACGGACTTCAACTTTAAAGTGAAGATGCTGCAAAGCGATTTTCCGAATGATTATGCGCTTGAAAGTGCCCTCAAAAACAAGGCGATTAATCCAGAATATGGGAGTCCGACCGAGCACACTTTGTTGTTGCATATCCTGCGTCAAAATTTCACAAAAGCGGAAGCGAAGCAATTTATTGCCGCCCGCCACAATCTGAAGAAAAACTTGCTGAGGAGCATGAAGGGATTTGCCGAAACCGACGCATGCAGACGTGATTACATCTCCGCCTATTTCGGGAAAAACAATCTCGGCAAACCTGAATACTGCTGTGATAGCTGCGGGAACGAGGATCCATCGCTATCAGGGGAAGTCAGGTCGAGGAATACGGTTCCAATGACAGAAGCGCCGCATTGGGAAAAAATCCTGTCAGACCTTTTTCTTTTATAAAATTTAACCCAAAAATTGCGAAAATGTGCTACAATTAGCATGAATCACTTATAGGAGGAACCCGAATGGATAAAAAGAATCGCAATCGCAATAATGGAGAGCCATGGTCACGTAAATTCGGCGAAGATGAAAATCTGAAGAGCCGGCAGTATTCACGTTCGGCCAGAAATACAAAAAATAAAGAAGTAGCACCTCTATTAAAAGTATTGCTGTTTCTCTTTTTGGCTATTCTGATTATTCCTTTTGCAACCATCTATTTTAATAAACAGAATCAAAATACTCCCGCACCCAAGAGTGCTGAACAAGTGATGATCAACAAACGAGTGGCCAGCTCCAGTGTCGAAAGCAGTGAAGAAGCGTCTTCCGAAGAGACCTCAGAAGTAGTTTCGAGCGAAGTTGTGGAGAGCACAGTGGAGCCCGAATCTTCGATTGCGGAAACACCAAGTTCGAGCGCAGCGCCTGCAGTGGTCGAAACACCGGTTGAAACAGTTAAAGAACCGGAAACGGCTACCGGGGTATACAATAATTCATACACCATCCAAGCGGGTGACAACCTTTACCGGATTGCTCTGAACCATGGGATGACATTGGATGAATTGATGCAGGCCAACGGGTTGAGCAGCACTGAAGCACAAATCGGTATGGCATTGAAAGTTAAATAGCGAAAGCCGTCTGACAAGGCGGCTTTTTCAATGAAATCGAACAGAACGAAGTCGGAGGTTTATTGTGAAAAAAATGAATATTGCCATCGATGGTCCAGCATCGGCAGGAAAAAGCACCATAGCGAAAAAAGTTGCGGAAAAGTTGGGATACATCTATCTGGACACAGGCGCGATGTACCGAACGTTGACTTATGCGGCTTTATCCAACGGAAGCGATCTTCAAGATGAAGAGGCATTGCATAAGTTGTTGCAAGGAATCAGGATAACCTTTTCGACTGCCGAAAACGAAATGCAACGTGTTTTTCTGAATGAGGAGGACGTGACCGAATCGATCAGATCGGAGCAAGTGACCCAAAACGTCTCGCTGGTTTCGTCGTTTGCGAAAGTGCGTGAAGAGATGGTTGCCCGCCAGAAAAGCATCGCACGGTCCGGCGGCGTCGTTATGGATGGACGGGACATCGGGACTGTCGTGTTGCCTGATGCTGAGGTCAAGATATTCATGACAGCCACAGCCGAAGAAAGAGCGCTGCGTCGCTACAAAGAAAACATGGCGAAGGGTATGACCACTTCCTTGGAAGAGTTGACGGAAGACATGAAGCGCCGCGACCATTTGGACAGCACCCGGACGATTTCACCGTTGAAAAAAGCGGATGATGCCATCGTTTTGGACTCAACGCATCTGGAAATCGACGAAGTGGTGAAGAGGATTCTCGGCATTATCGAAGCGAACCTAAAACCCTTACAAACATTGGATTAACAATACTAGACGATTTTAAGCAAAGATGTTAGAATGATTGTATGCAGTATTACGCTTTCAAAAATATAGAGTCAAGGATTAATTTCTTAGCCGTAAGGCGAGGAGTTAAGGGAACTAGCCAATCGGTTGCCGCAGACTTTTAGGAGGAATAGTTACATGTCAGATTACATTGAAAACCCAGAGTTAAATGAAGAAGAGTCCAATAATGTTGAGCAGACTATGCAAGATGTGTTGGATGAAGCATTATCCATTGAGGTGGGCGATACTGTCAAGGGGGAAGTTTTAAGCATCCAAGATAGACAAGCCATCGTAGGAATCATTGGGGGCGGGGTTGAAGGAGTCATTCCTTACAACGAATTATCTGCAAAACCATTCGATGAAGTTACAGAAATCCTAAACGTAGGTGACGTTGTGGATCTGGTTGTCATAAAACAAATCAAAGATAAAGAAAATGGAAGCTTTTTACTTTCGAAGCGTCGCGTTGATGCTAAAATCGTTTGGAAAGATATCCAAGATAAATTCGAAAACAACGAAATCATCGAAGCGCCAGTCAAAGACGTCGTAAAAGGCGGATTGGTCGTTGATGTCGGCGTGAGAGGTTTTGTTCCGGCTTCAATGGTTGAAGACCATTTTGTGGAAGACTTCAGTTCTTACAAAGGAAAAGTAATGACCTTCAAGATCGTTGAACTTGAACCTAGCGAAAACCGCCTGATTTTATCGCATAAAGCGGTTGTGGAAACAGAAAAAGAAGCCAATAAAGGCAAATTGATGGACGAATTGGTTGCCGGAGACATTGTCGAAGGAACTGTCGCTCGTCTGACCAACTTTGGTGCATTCGTCGATTTAGGCGGCGTGGATGGTTTGGTCCACATCTCTCAAATTGCCCACGAGCATGTGAAAAATCCTGGTGACGTTTTGGCAATCGGCCAATCCGTCAAAGTCAAAATTTTATCCATCGACAAAGAAAATGGCCGTGTATCCTTAAGCATCAAAGACACATTGGCTGGTCCTTGGAATGCGATCGCTGAAAAAGCACCGATCGGAGCTGTATTGACTGGTGTTGTCAAACGTTTGACAAGCTTCGGTGCATTTGTGGAAGTTTTCCCTGGCGTTGAAGGTTTGGTGCACATTTCCCAAATTTCCCATCAACACATTGCTACTCCGCATGAAGTGCTGCAAGAAGGGCAAGAAATTCAAGTCAAAGTGTTGGATGCAAAAGAAGATGAACAACGCCTATCTTTAAGCATCAAGGCTTTGGAAGAAAAAGCTGCGAATGAAGCGCCTGCAGCTGAAGAAAAAAGAGAGAAAAAAGAGAAGAAAACCGAAGAATATGTTGCTGACGATTCGGACGGAAACTTCACATTAGCAGATTTATTAGGCGACAAGCTTTCAGGTTTGAAAGACGATTCTGAAGCCTAATCAGCAAGGAAAATGAACATGTGAGGGCATGGAATTCCATCCATGCCCTTTTTTTGTTGTTATTATTGACGGATGTGTGTTATAACTGACATGGACGAAAACATTGAGAAAACCATACACAGTGAGCAAATACCCAAAAAGTTTTGTGTTGTAGAGGAAAAGAAAGGCGGAGGTTAGATGCCAAATCCAGTAGTAGCCATAGTAGGCAGACCAAACGTAGGAAAATCAACAATATTCAATAGACTGGCAGGAGAGAGAATCTCCATAGTCGATGATGTCTCAGGTGTCACACGCGACAGAATTTATGCAAAAGGAGAATGGCTGGGCAAAACGTTCAATATCATCGATACAGGTGGGATCGATATCACGGATGAGCCTTTTATGAGCCAAATCAAATTGCAGGCGCAAGTGGCGATCGAGGAAGCAGACGTCATCATCTTTTTGACATGCGTCAGAGAAGGTGTGACGGATGCAGATGAAAATGTCGCAAGAATCCTGTACCAATCCGATAAACCTGTCATATTGGCGGTAAACAAAGTGGATAACCCGGAAATGCGCGCCGAAATATTCGATTTTTACAGTCTGGGATTAGGCGAACCCTATCCAGTATCAGGCAGCCACGGCTTAGGTCTTGGGGATCTGCTTGATGCGGTTGTAGCGAATTTCCCATCAGAAGAAGAGAATGCGGAAGAAGAAGGCATCATCAACTTCAGCTTTATCGGCCGTCCGAATGTAGGCAAATCTTCCTTGGTGAATGCCATTTTGGGAGAAGAGCGCGTTATCGTATCGGATATTGCGGGCACTACCCGTGACGCAATCGATACGATGTTCATTGATGATGAAGGTGCCAAATTCCGAATGATCGATACAGCCGGAATCCGCAAAAAAGGCAAAGTATACGAATCAACGGAAAAATACAGCGTCATGCGTGCCATCCGTGCCATCGAGCGTTCGGATATCGTTATGGTCGTGCTGAATGCGGAAGAGGGCATCCAGGAGCAGGACAAAAAGGTTGCCGGATACGCGCATGAAGCAGGCAAAGGGATCATCATTCTTGTGAACAAATGGGATACCTTGGAAAAAGACAATCATACAATGAAGGAATTCGAGGAAAAAATCCGTAAAGAATTCCAGTATCTTTCTTATGCGCCTATCATGTATGTTTCCGCAGTAACGAAACAGCGATTATCAAACATTCCCGCTAAAATCAAGGAAATCAGCGAAAATCAAAACCGTCGTATTTCTTCATCCTTATTGAATGATGTCCTGATGGATGCTGTCGCGCACAATCCGACGCCGTCCGACAAAGGACGTCGTCTGAAGATTTACTACATGACGCAAGTGGCCGTAAAACCGCCGACATTTGTTGTTTTTGTCAACGACCCGGAATTGCTGCATTTCTCTTATGAGCGTTTCCTTGAAAACAGAATTCGGGATTCGTTTGATTTTGAAGGAACACCATTCCATTTGATTGCCCGACAAAAAAAATAAATTACCTTCCCGAAGGCATTAAATACACTATAATCGTTGCAGTAGCACGGTTTGTGTGATATTCTTTATTAGAAATATCTTTTCAACTTGACTGCGGTATTTCAGAACTATTTTTGGACCACTCAAAAATAGTTATTCCATGTTTTGTTGTGTTATCAAAGAAAGCATGTATTCTTCTTCTTTAAAGGAGGTGAAAGGACAACATGGCAAACAAAGCTGAATTAATCGAAAGAGTTGCTGGAAAAACAAACTTGACTAAAAAGGATGTTACAGCAAGCGTTGATGCATTATTTGAAGTGATTCAAGAAGCATTAAAAGACGGTGAAAAAGTTCAAGTCATCGGTTTTGGTAATTTTGAAGTTCGTGATCGTGCAGCTCGTAAAGGACGCAATCCTCAAACTGGGGAAGAAATCCAAATCGAAGCAAGCAAAATCCCTGCATTCAAACCAGGTAAAGCATTGAAAGATGCAGTTAAATAATCAGTAAAAATGAAGTTGGGGCCTTACGGGGCTTCAACTTTATTTTTTTTTGACATTGATGAGTGCGTCTTTCAGGTGTGTTTGCTATGGCCTTGACGGAGAAAAGCCTGAGGAACAAATAGATACAGATGCTGAACTTTATGATAAAATATAAAGGAAGAGCACCAGCAAGCAGAGTGTATTTGAAGGAGCAGTAGACGAATGAATAATGAAGCACATGCAATGATAGAAGCCATTCAAAAGAATGATTTGGATGCGGCTGTTCAACTGTTCAAACAATCAGTTGAGCAATCCGTCCTGGAGAACAACAGCGCTGATTTGGCCGAATTGGCAGAAACGATGCATGCCTTGGGCTTCCTGAGTGAAGCAAAAGAGGCATATGGAGCATTGAACTACCTTGCCCCGCATATACAGGAGTGGAATATCGCCTTGGCAGAAATCGCCATCGACGAAGACGATTACGATCAAGCTTTGGATATACTCCTAACGATCGATAAAGAAAGTGACGTGTATCCTCAGGCTTTGTTGACGATGGCTGATGCTTATCAAGTACAAGGTTTGTACGAAGTCAGCGAAAAGAAAATTTTTGAAGCAATGGCGCTGTTGCCGGATGAACCCATATTGGATTATGCTTTGGCGCAGCTTTACCATTCGATCGGGGAGTACAAGAAGGCAATCCCGATCTATGAAGAACTTTCATACGGAAACGGCGAAATCGCATCCGCAACCCAGCTGAATTTTTTCCTGGGCGACTGCCACAATGCTATCGGTGCGTTCGAGACGGCTTTGCAGTATCTGGAAAAAATCCCGGCCGATGAACATTTCCCGGACAGCTATTTCCAACTCGGCTTCACCTATTTCCAACTTAAGGAATATGCACGCGCCATCACCATTTTTAATAAATTGCTCGAAGCAGACAATGCTTACCTGAGCGCATATTTGTATTTGGCGAATGCACTTGAGGCTGAATTGGAGTTGGAAGAAGCGCTCGCAGTGATGGAGCAGGCCATCCTACGGAATCCTTATCAGCATGAATTTTATACGACAGCGGCCAAACTGCAATTGAAACTGAACAGAGAGCAGGATGCGGAACGTAATTTGCGCGAAGCCGCAGCGCTTGAACCGGATCTTGCCAGTATCCATTTGGCCCTGGGAAATCTGTTGCTGAAACAAGAAAGGTTTGAGGAATTGATTGCTTTGATTGCAGACCGGGCAGATCAGGAAGACAACGATCCGCAATACAATTGGTTGCTGGCAGCCAGCCATAATGCCTTGGAGGACTTTGACTCGGCAAACAAAGAATACATGGCGGCTTATCCGCATTTTGCCGATAATGAGTCATTTTTACTGGAGTATGCAGCATTCTTGAGAGAAGAAGGCAATTGGGAAAAATTGAGTGAGGTCATCCACCAAGGTTTGGCTCTTTATCCGGCCAATACTGAGTTGCTTCAACTCCATGATGATCTGCACGATTCAGATCAATAAGTCATCATCCCATCGGATAGGAGGTTTTAAAATGATGAATCCTACTTTGGAGGAGAAAAAAAATTTTATTTCTTGGTTTATTCAGAATTATCAATTGAAGCGCAGAGAGTCCCTATGGATACTCAATTACCTGCTCAATCATGAGATTTTATTGAAGAATATCCATCTGATTGAGGAAGTCCATACAACGAACAGAGGAATGGGGTTTGCCGTAGTCGGTAATCCAAGAGATGCCTTCATGTACTACAAAGAAGGAAAGACTTTCGAAGATCCCGAACAGGCATTCCACGATCTGCGCTTGAATTGGAAAGAGGATTTTTATCTGGAGTTGTTCTTTGATCAATCCTACCAAGTCCTTTCATTTTTTGGTGTTCTGGAGGACAATCCGTACATCCAAGAATCCGAAATTTTCGATAAGGATCTGGAAGAGATTGTAGAAAAATCATTGGAAAAGTTGGCGGTGAAGGATCGCATCCATTATCTGAAAAAACAGATCGATATCGCGCTGATCCAATACGATGAAACCAGCTTCAGAAAGTTCACGAAAGAATTAAAAGAGTTGGAAGAAAAAAATATGATCTGATACAACGTGGATATGGCGCGGAACAAGCGTGCCGGCAGCGTTGAACGGAAGGGAACGTGTAGAATGAAAATTGTAGTTTCGGGATTTAAAGGCAAAATGGGAACAGCCTGCACAAATATGGTCTTGCGTCAGGAAGACTTTATTCTGGCAGCTGTATACGATCCTTTCGCAACAGAGAAACAACTGAATGAATTACCGCAATATGCCGGACATCCTGTGAAAGTGTTCAGTGACAAAGCGACGCTCGTCAAGGAAGTCGAAGCTGATGTTTGGATCGATTTCTCAAGACCGGACGCAGCCTATGACAACACGCGTTTCGCACTTGAAAACGGCATGCGCCCCGTAATCGGCACTACCGGCTTTTCCAGCGAACAACTTGAGGAATTGACCAACTACTCTAAAGAGTTGGGTTTAGGCGGCTTGATTGCCCCGAATTTTGCGATCGGTGCCGTGTTGATGATGGAATTCGCAGCAAAAGCAGCGAAATATTTCCCGGATGTGGAAATCATGGAATTGCATCATGAGAACAAATTGGATGCGCCGAGCGGAACAGCCATCAAAACAGCCGAATTGATTTACGAAGTGAGGGGCGACCATCCACAAGGGCATCCGGAAGAGAAAGAATTGATCGAAGGTGCAAGAGGGGCTGATTACCACGGCATGAAAATCCACAGTGTCCGCCTGCCGGGCCTGGTTGCGCACCAGCAAGTGCAATTCGGAAGTGCCGGTGAAGGTTTGATCATCCGCCACGATTCATATGACCGTGACTCTTTCATGAACGGTGTAGCCCTTTCCTGCAGAAAAGTAATGGAAATCGATCGTCTGATCTATGGATTGGAAAACTTCCTATGATCATAAACGCACCGGAATTTCAAAAAGCGATACCGATCATCGAAGCCATCGAACGGGCTGGATATGAAGCCTACTTTGTTGGGGGAAGTGTGCGTGATACGCTGCTGCATCTGGATATTTCGGATGTCGACATCGCATCAAGCGCCATGCCTGAAGAAATTCAGCGGATATTCCCGATCACCTTTGATGTAGGCATCCAACATGGAACGGTGATGGTTTTACATGAGCGTGAGACATACGAAATAACAACTTTCCGGACAGAATCAAAGTATGAAAAGTTCCGCAGACCAGAGAAAGTCCAGTATGTGCGCAGTCTGCAGGACGACTTGAAAAGGCGCGATTTTACGATCAATGCGATTGCGATCGACCGCCACGGGAACATAAAAGACTACTTCAACGGGCAGGAGGACTTGGCGAATAAATTGATTCGGGCAGTCGGCAATCCGGAAGAACGCTTCAGGGAAGATGCCTTGCGCATGATGCGCGCAGCCAGGTTTGTGAGCCAGTTGGATTTTGAAATCGAGCAAGCGACGAAGGAAGCCATCATTGAGTATCATCCGCTCCTATCAAAAATCGCGGTAGAGCGTGTGCGCGAAGAGTGGAACAAGCTTCTCATCGGAAGGAACCGCAAGGGCGGAATCAAGTTTTTTGTCGAAACACGTTTATTCCAGATGTGTCCAGGCTTCCAAAATCGGGAGAAGGCATTGATCGATTTGGCCCTGTTTCCGCTGCAATTCAAAGGGACGACGATCGCTTGGACTGTGTTGATCCATTTCCTTGATCTGAAGGACGAAGCAATCGAGCCATTTTTGCGCCAATGGAAGTGTTCCCGCAAGGAAATCATGGATATTCGCATAGGCGTGCAGGCACTCAACAAACGCCTGCAACAATTCTGGGACTATCCACTCCTATTCGAAACAGGGATCGAAATCGCCATGCAGATAGAAGCCATCATCGAAGGGTTCGGTTTGCCGAACCAGAGCGAAAATTTGATCGAATTGAATGAGTCCATGCCGATCCATACGCTGAAAGACCTGGCCTTGGACGGAAAAGAATTGATGTCCTTATTGGGCATCCAACGTGGCGGCCCTTTCGTGGGCGAGATATTCGAAGAATTGAAAACGCTGGTCTTGGCAAACAAACTGGAGAATAATCACCCCGCGCTAAGGGATTTCATTATGAAAAGAAGGATGATTTATTTGGATGAGACATTCGCCGCCGTTTATACCGTCGGGCAAAAAGATTTAGCTTCCGAAATCGGTTCTGGGACATTGTCGGTTCTGGCAACTCCGGCATTGCTGGCCATGATCGAAAATGCCTGCATGGGAATCGTTAAGGAACATCTTTCCGAAGGCGACACGACAGTCGGGATACACTGCGATCTGCATCATAAAAAAGCTTCTCCCATCCACGCAGAAATAACGGTGACGGTCAGAGTTACGGAGCACAGAGGAAACAAATATTTCTTCGAATGCGCAGCCCATTCACAAGGTCATGAAATCGCATCGGCGAAGCACACAAGGGCAGTCGTCAACGCAAATGAATTCATGGCTAGCCTGTAGCAGCTTAACTTACTTTTTTCTAGTCTTCGGAAGTGTATTTGTACCCACTTTTTAAAAAATATGATAAAATAGTTATATATTCAAAAAGTAAATATATCAGGAGTGATTTCGATGAAAAAAGTAATGACAGGTTTGAGATTTATTTTTAGAAACGGCGAAACATGGACGATCAAGCGTGAATATATCGGAGATCTATGGATCAAACAAGTCACAACAAGCTATGGCCGAATCGGAAACAGTGATTTCCAAGAAATTCACCCTTGCGAATCTTTGCGTATCGAAATTAACCAAGAAGCGGATCATGTCAACACGAGCGATATCAACTTGGGCGGACTTGAGCAAGGCATGTTCGATCGCGTTGCGAGCCATCAAGACATCGAAAAAATGGATATCCTGTACCAGGATGAGGATCACCCAAAATCCGACGTCATTGTGGAAGTGGACCGCATCTACTTCCCGTATAAAGCTACGGATACCGATGGATTCGACAATGAACATCAATCTTCATTCGTTTCATCCGAAAACAAATTATATATCGTAATCGATCCGGAAAAAAATGTAAAAGATATTTATCCTGACATCGTTTAACGGATCTTAAAAAATGGGCCCTTGCTGATAAAGCGAGGGCCCGTTTTTGTGGTGTCGGCTAGGCAACCTATCCCTGCAAGCCATCAAAAAAATCCGACAATTATCGATTTTACGGTAACAATATCCACGACATAGGATATAATGAGGTCAGCTGCATACAATGCACAGTTTGATCGGAGAGGCTCCTGTTTTTATGAGATATTTTCAGGGAAAGTCTTGCAGAAAGAAATACCGGAACAGGAGAAGCTTCTGTTTATTTAGGAGATTGTTTTTATGAAGAAAACCTATGCCATTGTCGATCTTGAGACAACGGGATCCAGCTTCAAGCGGGGGGATCGGATCATTCAATTCGGGTGTACCTTGCTTCAGGCCGGCAAAATAGTTCAGGAAATCAATATAACCATCAATCCGGGCAGAAAAATCCCGGATATCATCGAGAAGTTGACGGGAATCAGGAATAAGGACGTCAAAGAGGCGCCTTATTTTGAGGACGTCTGCGATTTCATCTATAACACGCTCGAAGGCTGCATTTTTGTAGCGCATAACGTGCATTTCGATTACCATTTTTTGGACAACTCCTTCCATGAAGTCGGCATGCCGCCGCTTTCGCTGCGCGCGATGGACACGGTGGAGTTGACGAAAATCCTGTATCCGACCTTGTCCAGCTATCGGTTGGGTGATTTATCAAACCACTTCGTTCTGACGCATGACAGTGCTCATGATGCCGCAAGCGATGCGCATGCAACTGCGGAACTTTTTCTCCATTTGAAGGAGAAGGCCAACAACTTGCCGTTGGTCACGCTTGAAAAGCTGAATTTCTTATCGGCGCATTGTCAGGTGGACAACGATTCCTTTTTCTATGAGAGCTATGAAACCGCCAAAGAGATGCGCTCGCCTCTTCCGCAGAAAATCTACGTCAAAAATGGGTTGGCGCTGAAGGAAAAGGACTTACTCTTGGAACAGACCGCTTACAGGGAAAAAGAAATTTCCGATTTCTCGGAAGTGGCAAAAAGCCTGATGGGAAATCACGGCTTGGAAATCCGTTCAGAGCAGATCGAGATGATGCAATCGCTTTTTGACTTCCACCAAGCCGAAACTTCCCAAAATCTGGCAATCGAGGCTGCGCCTGGCATCGGGAAGACTTTAGCCTATCTGTTGCCTGCCGCTTATCAGGCGACGCCCGCAAACAAAGTCCTTATCAGCACCTCCACGCTCCTTTTGCAGGAACAGATCATGGATAACGAGATGACCCGGTTGCGCAAAATGCTGCCTTTTGAGCTGCAGGTAAGCTCATTGAAAGGGAAGACGAACATCATCCATCTGGAGAAATTGGCCGAATTGACCCTGGAAGCCCTCACCAAAAAAGAATCCTTGATCATGATGAGCATTTATGTCTGGTTGACCGAGACGGAAACCGGGGATATCAGCGAATTGAGCCAAGCCCAGAACTTTGATTTTCTCGGGGAAAAGTTGACCTTTGACAGCCACGAGGCCCCTTTGAAGGGAAAATGGGCAGCTGACGATTTTTTTGCCTTCAACAACAAGAGAGCGGAACAATCCAGCCTGATCGTCACGAACCATTCCTTTTTGAGTCATCACATCGATGATTTGGCTATTTTTGACCATTGTGAATCCATAAACCTGATCCTCGATGAAGCACATCAGTTTCCGCGCGTCTATCAGGATGCGCACAAGAAAAGTGTGGCTCTGTCCCTCCTGAAACGGCGATTGAAGCGCTTCGGCTACTTCCTGCGGGATTATCGCGAGGCAATAGAGAAGGCGCCGAATGGCGATTCCTTGGACTATGATTTGTTCAACCTCGAATTCGCAATCGATCAATTACAGCAGGAATGTGCCCAGTCAGAAGAAGTATTGATGCTTTCCCTAATCCATGAGGTGGGGGAAAAGGGTGAAGTTTATCTCGATGAGAATTTTCTGGTTGAAAACGGCCTGAAGAAAATCTTCAAGAAAATGTACCAGTACATACAGGAGACTAGGCTTGCCGCCACGCGTTGCCTGGATAAAGCCGGCTTGAGGAATGATCCGGTTATGGGTCCGCGCGCAAAGGCGCTGCTGGATGACTTGGATGCGGTCCAAAGCAATCTGCACTATTTTTCTGAAGATCGCTTAGGCACGTATCATGTGCTGCACTACACTTGGGATAATGACCTGCTTTCGTTGGCGATCGAAATCAACCAGATCGACCTTTCGGAAGAAATCCACTCCAAAATAAATGAGCGATTCAGCAGAACCGTTTATTTGAGTTCGACGCTCAGAGTGGATGGCTCGATCGACTATTTCAAAAACAAAATCGGCGAAGCCGAATTACAGGAAGCGTATTTTGCTTCACCCTACAAGTTGAGCGAACGCTTACGGATCTTCCTTCCGACAGACATCGCTGCCATCACGTCGTTGGATGACAAACAAGCGGCCAGACAGATCGTTTCGACTATGCAGGAAATCGTACTCCCGCAACAAGGCAAAGCTTTGGTTCTGTTCACCTCCAACCGCTTGCTGGAGGAAGTCCATAACCAGCTCAAAAATGCTGTCTCTTCCGGATTCCCGGGTACGGAAATACTCGCGCAAGGTTTCTCCGGCAGCCGGAGAAGGATGCACAATCGTTTCATGTCGGCTGAGGCTGCGATTTTGCTGGGCTCTGCTTCTTACTGGGAAGGCATCGACTTTTCCGATCAAGCTGTTGAGATCCTGGTGATCACCAGACTGCCGTTCGATCCGCCGCATCGTCCGGAAAATGCCGCCTTCCAAGCGTATCACCACGACAAAGGCAAGAAGGCATTCTATGAAGAGTTTCTTCCGCGAGCGATGATCCGCCTGAAACAGGGGATAGGCAGGCTCGTCCGCTCCAGAAATACGAAAGGTGTCGTCATTTGCCTGGACGACAGATTGATTAAAAGCAATTATTCCAAACGGATGCAACAGATGCTTCCGGAGGGCGTAGGGATAAAAGTAGCCGGTCAAGCGGAAATAAATGCGGAAATTCAAGAATTTCTGAAAAAATAATGCGGCGGGATATTCCATCAGCATGAAGTTTAAGGTATCATTAATAATTAGGTGAGATTGCGATTAAATTTCAACCAAAGACAAGGAAGTGGAAGATGTGAAGAAGAATGTCATTGTTGGGACGATTGTGCTTCTTTTCCTGATGATCGTCAGCTCCTACACGATATTTTACCGAAGCCAGCAGCCGATGCTGCAAGCGGAAAAAGAAGCAACAGCCATTGCGGAAACGAACGCCAATATCCAGAAAGTCCAGGATTTTTATTGGTACAATGGATCGGAGACTTATTTCACGCTAGCTGGCATCGATGACAACAACGAAGAATTATATGTCATCATCAAGAAAGACGGCGGTGAAACCACTATCCTGAACACGGCGGAAGTCATCACCGAAAGTGAAGCCAAGTCAATCACTCAAGCGGACAAGAACCCTGAACGGATTCTGGAGGCAAGACTGGGGATAGAGAACGAAGAACCGGTTTGGGAAGTCACCTACAAAAATGCAAATGATACGATTGGTTACTATTTGATATCCGCTATTTCTGGTAAATGGCTCAAAGATATAGAAAACATATAAATTGGAGTGATTGAGATGGTAAAAATTTCTGAAAGAATGAAAAAAATAAGCGAATCCCCGACATTGGCGACGTCAGCTAAAGTCAACGTCATGAAAGCGCAAGGGAAGGATATCCTGAACTTGACCGTAGGGGAACCGGACTTCGATACGCACGTTTCAATTCTGAATGCTGCAGTAGAGGCGATCCAATCGAACAAAGCAAACCACTACACCCCGACTGCCGGTATCCTGCCATTGCGTCAAGCAATTGTTGATTATCATCAGAAGTATGACGGAGTCACTTTCGCCGTCAATCAGGTCATCGTGACCGAAGGTGCCAAAAATGCTTTGTTTGCGCTATTCCAGGTCATTCTTAATCCCGGAGATGAAGTCATCGTCCCTGCACCGTACTGGGTAAGCTATACGGAACAGATCAAACTGGCTGGCGGCGTAAACGTTCTTGTCGAAACAGCGCCTGAAAAAGGCTTTAAACTGACTGTTGAAGACTTGGAAAAACATCGCACCGAAAAAACGGTTGCTTTGCTTTTGAATTCGCCATCGAACCCTACCGGTATGATCTATACGCCTGAAGAACTGAAGGCGATCGGCGAGTGGGCAGTTGAACACGATGTCTTGATCATCGCCGATGAAATTTACTATCGATTGACTTATAACGGAAATGAAGCCATCTCAATCGCTTCCCTATCAGAAGAAATCAAGAACCAAACGATCATCATCAACGGAATCTCCAAAACCTACGCAATGACAGGCTGGAGAATCGGATATGCAATCGGAAATGCGGAAATCATCAGCAAAATGATCGAATTGTCCAGCCATTCGACAAGCAACCCTGCCGGACCAAGCCAATATGGCGCGCTGGCTGCTTTGACCGGACCACAGGATTTTGTTGAGGAAATGCGCGCAGCATTCGAGGCGCGATTGAACTTCTTCTATCCGCTTGTTGCGAGCATTCCTGGTTTCAAGGTAACGAAACCTCAAGGAGCCTTTTACCTGTTCCCGAATGTGAAGGAAGCCGCCGAGATGTGCGGTTTTGCAGAAGTGAAAGACTTTACGCTGGCTCTGATCGAGGAGGCAAATGTCGCTTTGGTTTCAGGCGATGGTTTTGGATACCCTGATTACGCCAGAATAAGTTATACTGTCAGAGAAGAGCTACTTGCAGAAGCAGTAGATCGCATCAAAAAATTTATCGAAACCCATAAAAAATAAACTGTTTTTTGTGGAAAAAGGGGTAGACTAGATTGACACTTATCACAATGGATCAAGCGAAAGAATATTTAGGGCAAGAGATTTCCATTGGTGCTTGGGTAACCAACAAAAGAAGCAGCGGGAAAATCGCTTTTCTGCAATTACGTGACGGCACTCATTATTTCCAAGGCATCGTTATGAAAAATGATGTCGGCGAAGAGTTGTTCGACGTCGCAAAATCGCTGACGCAGGAAACTTCTTTGATCGTCAAAGGGATCATCCAAGAAGATACCCGTTCAAAGCTTGGATACGAATTGCTCGTCACCGGTATCGAAGTGCTGGGAGAAAGCCAAGATTATCCGATCACGCCTAAAGAGCACGGGACAGATTTCCTGATGGACCATCGTCATCTCTGGCTGCGTTCATCCAGACAGCACGCCATCATGAAGGTCCGCAACGAAATCATCCGCGCCACTTATGAATTCTTCAATCAAGAAGGCTTCATCAAGGTGGATCCGCCGATTCTGACCGGCAGCGCACCTGAAGGGACGACCGAGTTGTTCCATACCAAGTATTTCGATGAGGAAGCATACTTGTCCCAGAGTGGACAATTGTACATGGAGGCGGCAGCGATGGCCTTCGGAAAAGTATTTTCATTCGGTCCGACATTCCGTGCCGAAAAATCGAAGACGCGCCGCCATCTGATCGAATTTTGGATGATGGAGCCGGAAATGGCTTTCATGCATCAGGACCAAAGTCTGGAAGTCCAGGAAAAGTATGTCGCTTATCTGGTCCAATCGGTGCTGGATAATTGTGAAATCTACTTGGATACGCTGGAGCGCGATAAGGAATTGCTGAAAAAATACACGCAGTTGCCGTACGAGCGCATCAGCTATGATGATGCCGTGGCCTTATTGAACGCTAATGGATTCGACGATATCGTCTGGGGCGATGATTTCGGTTCGCCTCATGAAACCTTTATCGCGAACCAATCGGAAAGACCGGTATTCATCCTTAATTACCCGAAAGCGATCAAGCCTTTCTACATGAAAGAGCATCCGGATCGTCCGGAAGTCGTTCTGTGCGCGGATATGATCGCTCCGGAAGGATACGGAGAAATAATCGGCGGCAGCGAACGTGAAGTAGACTACCAACGCCTAAGCGAACAGATCGAGAAATTTGGGCTGAGCAAGGATGACTATTCATGGTATTTGGATCTGCGCAAATACGGTTCAGTGCCTCATTCCGGATTCGGATTGGGACTTGAAAGAATGGTGACTTGGATCTCCGGAACCGAACACATCCGTGAGTCGATTCCGTTCCCTCGTCTACTGAACAGAATCTACCCTTAATCAGGGCGTTTCGTAAATCTGAATTTAATCACAACAGAATGGGAGTGGGGCAAATAGCAGCTATTTGTTCCACTTTCTGTTTTCCCAAAGGAGTTTTTTGATAAGATGTCATACAATGAATTAACCAAATGGATCGAATCTGGGCAGACGCTGATCCCTAATTTTTTGCTGCAGAACTACAAAAGGATCGGGCTTGCGGATACGGAATTCATCTTTGTGCTGCAGCTGAAAGCGTACATCGATAAGAACATACCGTTTCCGAATCTGGCACTGATCGCCGAAAATATGGGCATTGCCGAAAAGGATGTCTTTTCCTTGCTGCATAATCTGATGCAGAAGCAAATGATCTTGATGGAGACGAAAAATGATCTCGCCGGCAAAGTGGAGGATTCCTATTCCTTGGACCCGATCTATCAACGGCTTTTCCAATTGATGGAGCGTTCCGAGAAAAAACAGCCCATCCAGCAACAGGGCAAGAATATCATGACCATGTTCGAACAGGAATTCGGGCGGAATTTATCGCCCATCGAGATGCAGACCATTGCGAGCTGGATCGATATGGACCACTATCCGCTCGAACTGATCGAATCGGCTTTGAAAGAAGCGGTGTTGAATCGCGTCTACAGCCTTAAATACATCGACCGCATCCTGTTGGCCTGGGAGAAGAAAAACATCAAAAGCGTAAAAGATCTGATCCAGCAACAGTCGACGCGGCCCCAAAGCAATCAGGACAAGTTCGATGAAAAAGCAGGAACGGATGCGCCGATGGAAGTGCCGCTTTACAATTGGCTGGACACTGACGCGGACGCATAGGTGGGTGAAATATGTTATCGAAAAAAAAGACTGTAGAAGCGCTGGATGAGATGGCGGCGCTATTCCCGAACGCGCAGTGCGAACTGCTGCATCAGAACGTGTTTCAGCTGTTGATTGCGACGCTCCTCAGCGCCCAGGCAACGGATGTTTCCGTCAACAAAGTTACGCCAAGCCTGTTCGGCCGATTCCCTACGCCCGAGGCTTTCATTGCGGCCCCGCTTGAGTCGATCATGCAAGAAATCAGGACGATCGGCTTGTACCGGAACAAAGCCGCCAACATCCAAAAATGCTGCAAAATGCTGCTGGAGGACTTCGGCGGCGAAGTGCCGCGCACTCTTGAGGAATTGACCAAGTTGCCCGGAGTGGGGCGCAAAACAGCTAATGTCGTCATGAGTGTCGGTTTCCATATCCCGGCGATCGCGGTGGATACCCATGTGGAACGGATATCCAAACGATTGCGGATCGCTCCCCAGAAAGCATCGGTTCTGGAAGTGGAAGAGTTGCTGATGAAAAAAATTCCGAAGGAGCGATGGTCAGATGCGCATCACCAGATGATTTTCTTCGGCAGATATCATTGCACAGCCAGAAACCCCAAGTGCGACGTTTGCCCATTGCTTTCGATGTGCCAGGAAGGGCAGAAGCGTTTGGGTTTGAAATGATACGGATCCGTGTAGCTTTCGGCATCCGGAACAAAAAAACAGCCAGTTCCCGATAAAGGAACTGGCTGTTTTTTATGGATTCTGATTTTCTTCTTCGTCATCCTGTGCAACGGAGGATGCTTGGTCGCTTTCCGCTGAAGAGCTGGATGATGAAGAAGAGGAGGAGTCACTTGCTTCGTCGTCTTTGGAATCCTCTTCGGACGATTCTTGCGCCGGATCGGCGATGGTCAACTGGATGGTTGAAGCCGGTGATGTGCTTGAGCCGACTTTGACGAGCAACGAAATCGTGATTGTGCCTTTATCAGGATTATCAATGACGACTTTGGTATCCGTTGTCGTTTCGGATGTGCCGCCTGCTGTCACCGTGTATTGCGCTTGTGCATTGGAGTCGGTGCCGCTGGCTGAATATTTATCCCATTCGACGGTCAATTCGTCCTTATCAGTATTGTAGCTGGCCTTCAAACCGGAAGGCGCCAACAGCGTCACACCGTACTTCTTGGATGTGGAAGTAGGTTCCGTTCCTTTGACGAAAAGTTCTGTGGCAATCAGGCTGCTCGGCGTATTTGGACCGGGCTTCATGATCGGATCAGTGTACTTTTCGATTGAGACTTGGCTGACCGATGCAGGCAGCGTCCAATCGGCATAATCGGTATCCTCGGAGACGTAGGACATCAACTCACGATAAATATCGCGCGTCAGACTTTGAGTCGGGTAATCCAAAAAGTTTCCGTATTCCTTGGAATTGTCATAACCGACCCATACCGAAATGGAGTAGCTTGTCGAATATCCGGCAAACCAGGCATCAGGAGCGGCATAAGGCACGTTTGTCCCGCCGACTGCGGCCAATTCATCATCCGTGTAGTTGGTTGTACCGGTTTTGCCGGCCTGAGGCAAGCCGGATATCTGGGCGTTCTTAGCCGTTCCTTCGGTGATGACGTCCTTCAGCATATCAGTGATCATGTAGGCCGTGGATTCCTTCATCGCTTCGGTTCCGGTCGGTTCGAAGGTGAATTCTTCGCCTTCAGCAGTCGTTACGGATTGGACCGTATAAGGCTCGTAGTAAGTGCCCCCGTTGGCGAAGGCAGCATAAGCTGCAGAAAGCTCGATCGGTGTCGCTTCACCGCCGATGGCATTGGATTCAACCAAATATTCCTGGTCATCGTTTGTGATCGTGATACCCAATTTTTGCAGGAACGAAAAGGCGTTATCCGCGCCGACTTCCTGGAAAGTCTTCAATGCCGGAATATTGCGCGAATCGACCAATGCTTCGCGGATGGTTTGGTCGCCTTTGTACTCGTTGTCGTAGTTGTTTATTTCGCTGCCATCAGAGTAACTGTATTCCTCGTCGACGACCAATGTGCCTGTCGAGTAATCCAAGTATTCGATTGCCGGTCCGTAGACCGCCAATGGTTTCATTGTCGAACCGATGCTGCGCTCAAGCGTGGAGGCGCGATTGAGCCCAAGCTGGACATTCTGGTTGCGCCCGCCGATGACTGCTTGGATGGCGCCGGTGTTGACATCGACCATGGAAACACCGGTCTGCAGCAGATCGTCAGGGAATTCGATATAGTCGTAAGTATTCACGATATCGTACAGATGTTGCTGCGCATCCATATCGATGTTGGTCGTAATCGTCAGTCCGCCTTCGTAGACGTCCAAGCCGGTTTTCTCCGTGACTTCATCGATGACGAGTTGGATATAAGGGTCGATCACAAGTGATGTGTTGACATCGCCGGTGTGATCGATGATGCTGCCTTCTATTTGTACCGTCTTAGCTTCAGCGCTTTCTTCGGCTGTGATTTTTTCGTTCTCGACCATCATGTCCAGAACAAGATCGCGTCTGGCTTGAGTGGCCGACGGATTATAGATCGGATCATACTGGGAAGGGGCTTGCGGCATGCCCGCCAAAGTGGCTGCTTCTGCGAGCGTCACATCGGTGATGGATTTGCCGAAAAAGTATTCAGCGGCTGTACCCATGCCGTAGACGTTGTTGGACATGTAGACTTTGTTGATGTAGAATGCCAAAATCTCGTCTTTCGTATATTCGCGTTCCAGCTGCATGGACATCCAGGCTTCCTGCGCCTTTCGTTCCAATGTCTGGTCTTCGGAACTGGTTGAAAAATAGGATAATTTTATCAATTGCTGGGTGATGGTGCTTCCGCCTTGCGAGATGCCGCCTTGCTGGAGATTCGCGAACAGGGCGCCGATGATCCGGATCGGATCGACACCGTTATGATCGTAGAAACGCTGATCTTCTATCGATACGATGGCGTCCTTCAAGACTTGCGGGATTTCATCAGCGGTGACCAATGTCCGGTTCTGATCGTTGCCTCCGATTTCCTTGATCTCATTTCCGTCCGCGTCCAAAATGGTCGATGCCACCGTTCCGACCAACTTTTCTTCGGTCAGTTCGGGAGCGGAAGAAACATAGTAGAAGAAGAGACCTGCTCCGGAAGCGAGTCCGATAATCCCCAAGGCCAAAACACCTAAGAAAATTTTCTTCCAGAGCGGCATCCCGGTTTTCTTCGCCTTCGCTTTCGTTTTAGCTTTCACGGCCGTTTTGCGTGGGCCTTGCGTTGTTCCGTTCTTCTTCCTGTTGTTTGCGCGTGATCGTGTATTATTGCCTTCATTCGGCATGTGGTTCACCTCTTAATTATTTGATAGTGCGTTCAAGCATTTTATCCACTGCATCCAGATAATCCAGTCGGGGATTGAATCCGTATGCCACTTCGATCCCATTGTCCTCAATAAAAGCCAATGGAATCGATTTACGGCCATTATTCAATGTATTCTCCCAAAAGTCAATCAGATAGGAACTGTTCAGTAAGAAAACGCGGTTAAAGCAGGAAAACCGGATCAGTACGAACGTGATTCCTTGCTGTTGGATACACCTTTTCATGTGGACAATCTGGTGCTCGTGGAAGTTGCTCAAAGGTATGGCTGTCTTATTTTTTGTTTCTTTGGCCTCAAAGTCCAGGTATAGCCCTTTGTAGACGCCATTGTAGTCGGTAGTGGAGGACTGCCGATAATAGGCTTCTTTTATGACGGCTGCGCTTCTTTTGGGGTAATCCACTTTGACGACTTGGATAGGCGTCGGCTTTTTATGGATGACGGCTTTGCCTGATGAAAGGTAATGCTCATTGCTGCTGTTGATCTCTTCTTCAAGCGTCATTCCCCGGTTGCTGTATACGAAGTCTTTCCTCTTTGCAGTTTTCGGTATATGCGACTCGGCATGGAACTTTTTGCCGTTCGGATAATTTACGGCCACTGACGATCACCCCCATTGAATGATTATACCAAAAACATATGCTGAAAGAAATCTAAGAAAGCATTAAAATCGAAGGTCAAAGCGTTGATAGCGGGCACATTTTTTGCATGAATACGGAATAATTAAGCACTTTTTGTTTACAACACCGCTTTTCTAGTGTAGTATTGGAGAGTGTGCAATATCAAATTAATTGCAATAAAATCAAGATTTTTGGAGGAAAGTAAATGACTGCAAACTGGGAAAAAACAGGCACTAACGATGGTGTCTTAACATTTGAAATTTCAGAAGAAATCATCAAACAAGAAATGGATAAGGTCTTCAACAAAGTGAAAAAGAACGTTTCCGTTCCTGGATTCCGTAAAGGTAAAGTTCCTCGTCACGTATTCAACAATATCTATGGTGAAGAGTCTTTATTCGAAGATGCATTGAATGGCGCTTTGCCTGATGCTTATTCACAAGCTATCGAAGAAGCTGGATTGGATCCTGTTTCTCAACCAAAAATTGACATCAAGAGCATGGAAAAAGGCCAACCTTGGGTCATCGCTGCTGAAGTTACAGTGAAACCTGAAGTGAAGCTTGGAGAATACAAAAATCTTAAAGTTGAAAAACAAGACCGCGTCGTTACAGATGAGGATGTAGAAAACAACTTGAAAGAAAAACAAGAGCGTCAAGCTGAATTAGTCCTTAAAGAAGAAGGCGCAGAACTTGGCGACACAGCTGTAATCGACTACGAAGGATTCGTTGACGGTGTGGCTTTTGAAGGCGGCAAAGATCAAAACCATTCTTTAGAGTTGGGATCTAATCAATTCATCCCAGGTTTCGAAGAACAATTGGTCGGCGTTAAAGCTGGAGAAGAAAAAGAAGTTGTCGTGACTTTCCCTGAAGATTATCAAGCTGAAGATCTTAAAGGAAAAGAAGCTACGTTTAAAGTAATCGTACACGAAATCAAGACAAAACAATTACCTGCTTTGGATGACGAATTCGCAAAAGATGTCGACGAAGAAGTAGCGTCATTGGACGAATTGAAAGCTAAAATCCGCAGGGAATTGGAAGAAAGCAAAACGGCTGCAGCTGATGAAGCAGTTCAGGATCTGGCTTTGAGACAAGCAGTGGACAATGCTGAAATCGTTGAATTGCCGCACGTAATGGTTCACGATGAAGTGCACCGTCAAATGGATCTATTCCTGAATGATATGCAACGTCAAGGGATCTCTCCTGAATTGTACTACCAAATCACAGGTACTACAGAGAAAGACTTGCACGTCCAAATGGAATCTGATGCTGATGTACGCACGAAAACATCACTAGTATTGGAACAAATCATCAAAGATGAAAACATCGTCGTTTCTGAAGAAGAAGTCGCTGCAGAAATCGAAGAATTAGCAAAACAATACAACATGGATGCAGACCGTGTCCGTGGATTGGTCAGCCCTGATATGTTGACTAACGACATCCAAATGAAGAAAGCGATGAGCATCATCACTGATTCAGCAATCGAAGAATAAGAAAAGTTGAAATAGAATAAAGAGATCGGGACATTGTCTTCCATAGTCAGTGTCCCATCTGTTTATATTCAGGGATATATTCGGGCTGTAACCCCACAAGGTAAACGAATCATATTCTTTTTCAATTTTTCCTTTCTGTGTTAAGATGTAAACCGTTCGAAAGCGGTCAGGGTCACCGCGCCACAACAATTGGCGGATCCTGGTAAGTTCTGCTGGATCGGAAAGTAAGTATATAGGGAGGAGAATGATTGTGTTCCATGATGAAAGTGTCGGGACAATACATTGTTCATTCTGCGGAAAATCTCAGGACCAAGTGAAAAAGATTATTGCGGGGCCGGATGTATATATTTGTAACGAGTGTGTAGATCTATGCAAAGAGATCATCGAAGAAGAGATCTATGCGCCAAGCGAAGCGGTATTCACCGAGGTGCCAAAACCGCAGGAAATCCAAAAGATTTTGGGCGAATATGTGATTGGCCAAGAAAAAGCCAAACGGACGCTGTCTGTAGCGGTCTATAATCACTACAAGCGTATCGGCCAAATGAGCATGATGTCAGAAGACGATAATGTAGAGTTACAAAAAAGTAATATTTGTTTGATAGGCCCGACAGGTTCGGGTAAAACCTTCCTTGGCCAAACATTGGCGCGTATCCTGGATGTCCCATTTGCGATTGCAGACGCGACAAGTTTGACGGAGGCCGGCTATGTTGGGGAAGATGTCGAAAATATCCTCTTGAAGTTGCTTCAGGCTGCCGAATTTGATGTCGAACGGGCTGAACGGGGAATCATCTACATCGACGAGATCGATAAAATCGCCCGTAAAGGTGAAAATGTATCGATCACAAGAGACGTAAGTGGCGAAGGGGTTCAACAAGCGCTGCTTAAAATTTTGGAAGGCACTGTTGCGAACGTTCCGCCGCAAGGGGGCAGAAAACACCCGCAGCAAGAGTTCATCCAAATCGACACGACGAACATCCTGTTCATCGTTGGAGGTGCCTTTGACGGCATCGAAACGATCGTGAAAGAGCGTCTTGGCGAGAAAGTCATCGGGTTCGGCTCACCTCAAGCCAAACATTTGGAAGACAAGAGCATCATGCAGCAGATCATACCGGAGGATTTATTGAAATTCGGTTTGATCCCTGAATTCATCGGTCGTTTACCGATAATGGCTGCGTTGGAAAAGTTGACAGAAGACGATTTGGTTCATATTCTGACACAACCAAAAAATGCCTTGGTAAAACAATACAAAAAATTACTTGAGTTGGATGGCGTCGAATTGGTATTCGAAGATGACGCATTGCGCTCCATCGCCAAAAAGGCACTGGAAAGAAACACGGGTGCCCGTGGATTGCGCTCCATCATCGAAAACATCATGTTGGACATCATGTTTGATATCCCTAGCAGAGATGATGTCGTGAAGTGCGTCATAACGGATAACATAGTGAACGGCATCGGTACGCCGATGCTGTTCGATGAAGACGGCAAACAGATCAACTAAACATGAGCTTGCGTTTGAAGTCCGGCGAATCAGACAATTTCCAATCTGATTTCCGGATTTTTTCGCATAATCAAGGCAGTCGGTTGCAGAAATAGTTTTAAGCGTCGTTTCAATTGCAGACGGCTTTGAAAAGGAGTGGAAATAAATGCACGTAAAAGATGCGGAAATCGTAATGAGCGCGGTCGATCCCAAACAATATCCAACCACCGGCTTTGCTGAAATCGCTTTGGCGGGACGGTCCAACGTGGGCAAGTCATCGTTCATCAATAAACTGATCAATCGCAAAGCGTTGGCACGGACATCAAGCAAACCGGGGAAGACCCAGACTTTGAACTTCTACTTGATCAATAATTCATTTTATTTTGTGGATGTTCCGGGTTACGGCTATGCGAAAGTTTCGAAAACGGAACGGGCGAAATGGGGCCAAATGTTGGAGACGTACTTCACACAAAGGGATACGTTGCGACATGTCTTTTTGATCGTCGATTTTCGTCACGAGCCTACCGAAGACGATATTCAAATGAAGGATTTCATCGAATATTATAATCTTCCTTATTCGGTCATCGCCACCAAATGCGATAAAATACCGCGGGGGAAATGGAATCAACATTTCTACCGCATCAAGAAAGCTTTGAATCTTCCAAGTGATGAGTCTTTGATCATGTTCTCAAAGGAGACGGGTGAGGGTTTTGAAAAAGCCTGGACCTTTATTGAGGGAATATTGGCCGAGTATGATGAAGCGGCACAGGAATAGAGATAAACAAGAGAAAAACAATGGGCAACATCCTACTATTGGATGTTGCCCATTCTTCGTTCATTCGTTATGATGGGATAGACAAGGTGCTTGTCGTCAAACCGAATAGGACAGGGGAGGGTAATATGGGAACTGAAAAAAAGCTAAGCCGTTACACGACTGAAGAAAAAAGTTGGATCATGCAGGATTGGGCGAATTCGGCATACTCCATCATGATCACAACGGCAGTATTCCCTTTGTATTTCAAGTCGATTGCGGAAAGTGGCGGATTGACGGACGCTGACTCGACAGCGTATTGGGGTTATGCGAATGCGGCCGCTACGCTTGTTGTGTCGCTGCTTGCGCCTGTACTGGGAGCTGTCGCGGATTACAAAGGCTTCCGCAACCCGCTGTTTACGGGCTTTACATTGGCCGGTATTTTCGCAACGATCGGGTTCGTATTTGTGCCTGCTGCAAATTGGCTGTTTCTGTTGGGACTGTACATGTTGTCTGTTGTCGGTTTTTCCGGAGCGAATATCTTCTATGACGGCTCCTTGATGGACGTGACGACCGATGAACGGATGGACCGCATTTCCTCTGCGGGATTCGGCTGGGGTTATATCGGCAGTTCCATCCCTTTCGTCATCTTCATTTTTTTCCAATTGACAGGTATTTTGCCAGTGGGCACGAGCGGCATCGTGAAAGGCGGCTTCATCCTTACCGCGATTTGGTGGTTCGTCTTCACCATCCCTTATTGGAAGAATGTCAAACAGAACTATTACATCGAAAAAGAACCGCGTGTGATCCGCAAGAGTTTCATCAGATTATGGGAAACGCTGAAGAACATCAAGGAATACAGACAAGCCTTTTTGTTTTTGTTGGCTTATTTCTTCTATATCGATGGGGTTGGGACCATCTTCAAAATGGCGACTGCGGTCGGGTCGGATATCGGGCTCTCCTCGAATGAACTGATCGTTGTCATGCTGGTTGTCCAGTTCGTGGCTTTCCCGTTCTCCATCCTTTACGGCCGTGCATCCAAACGGTTCGGCAACAAGAACATGATTTTTGTAGGTATTGTAACGTATATTTTTATCTGCATCTACGCTTTGCAGTTGGACTCATTGCTGACATTCATCATTTTGGCTCTGCTCGTGGGTACAGCCCAAGGAGGCGTGCAGGCGTTGAGCCGATCCTTATTCGGCCAACTGATTCCGAAAGAGCAAGCGAACGAATTCTTCGGATTTTACAACATCTTCGGGAAATTTGCGGCTGTGGTCGGTCCGCTGATAGTCGGACTCATCTCGCAGCTGACCGGAAACTCGTTGGATGGCGTTTTTTCCCTGATCATCCTGTTCGTGATCGGCGGGATACTGCTGTTTTTTGTGAAAGTCCCGAATCTGAAAGGAGAACAGCAGAGCTGAACGCTTGATGACCGTCTGAAAAAACATTTGCATGTGTTGCGCAGATGTGGTAAAATCTAATTTGCATCTTTATGCGCGTTTTTATAAAATGAAGATATTTCTTCAAGGTGGGAGACATTTGGCAGAACGTATTTCAGAAGAAAAATTAGCGCAGATCAGAACCGAAACTAATATTGTTGATGTCGTCAGCCAATATGTACAACTAAAAAAAAGAGGCAAGAATCATTTTGGATTTTGCCCGTTCCATGACGAGAAGACCCCCTCTTTTTCTGTAGCAGAAGAAAAACAGATTTTCCACTGTTTCAGCTGCGGAAGAGGAGGGAATGTTTTTACTTTTTTGATGGATGTCGAGGGTATTTCATTCGTTGAAGCAGTCATTAAGACAGCCGAATTGAGCAACATTGAGTTGGATTTCTCATACGAAAACAATGCGCAGGATAATCCACTGCAGTCGAAGAAAGAAAAACTGATCCAAATCCATGAGGAAGCGGCGGCTTTTTACCATCAGGTCCTCATGAATACCGTTACGGGGCAAGCTGCGCTGGATTACATGATCGAACGCGGCTTCACGCCGGAGACACTGAAAGAATATCAAATAGGTTTTTCTCCATCCAATCGGACGGCGCTCTTTCAAATGCTGAAAGCGAAGGCATTCGATGAAGGACTCCTTCAGGAAAGTGGTATTTTCACGGATAGGCAAGGCCAAAACGGACTTTTCGATCGGTTCTCAGCCCGGATCATTTTCCCGTTGCGGAACGCGAAAGGAAAGACCGTCGCTTTTTCCGGCCGGATTCTGCAGGCTACCCCTGCGGATGACACAGGTTACCATGAAGCAAAATACCTTAATAGCCCCGAAACACTTTTGTTCAACAAACGGGATTTCCTTTTCAACTTCGACAAAGCCCGCAGTGAAATTCGGAGACATTCAGAAGTGATCCTTTTTGAAGGGTACATGGATGTCATATCCGCTTGGCAAGCGGGTGTTAAAAATGGCGTCGCCTCGATGGGAACCAGCCTGACGGATGAACAGAACCGGATATTGACGAAGACGGCCGATAAAATAGTCATTGCCTATGATGGCGATCGTCCCGGTGTCGAAGCGACTAAGCGCGCCATAGAAATATTGGAACGCAACAAGCACTTCGATATCTCGATTTTTCCGCTGGAAGCAGGCATGGATCCGGATGAATACATCCAACAAAAAGGTCCGGAGTCATTCGTTAAAGCACTGAAAAACAGCCGGGAAACAGTCATTCAGTTCTATTCACGCTACCTCAAGATGAATCTGAACCTGGATTCCGAAAAAAATCGCATCACTTATATCGAAACCATGCTTAAGGCATTGGCTCCCTTGGATTCTCTGATCGAAAGAGAGCTTTACATGAAGGATATCGCGGATGAATTCAGTATTCCGGTAGATATCCTGCAGAAGCAATTGAAGGGATACCAACAAGAAGTGATTCAGCAGCGGCCTGAACGCGAGCCGGTCAGGCGAACCGCGCCGCATGATGCCGCCCCTCATGCAATGTATCCAAGCACGAACAAACGCAAAGTGACCCAGGCAGAGCAAAGTGAAAAGCAACTGCTTTACCGTCTGTTTCATTTCGAGGAAGTCTGGTCGTATCTGAATGAGATTGACGCAGATTTCAATTTCATCCACGATGACTATCAGACGATCTACATTCTGTATGAAGAGTTTTTCAGGCAGACAGGGTTGGTCGGGAATATCGACCAATTTTTGGACCGCATCAATAATCAAGCTCTTCAAAATGTGATTACGGAGATTGAATGGTTCCAATTGGATTCGGAAGTCACCTATCAGGAAATTCAGGATCTCGTCCATATCATCCGGGATAAGTCGTCCCTTCAGGACCAGCTGACCAAGAAACAGGCAGAAATGAAGGAAGCCCGAAAGAAAAATGACAACGAGCGTCTGAAGACAATCATGTTGGAAATCGTTTCCCTCTCAAAAGAATTAAAAGCAACAAAGAAATAGCCCGCATCGAATGGAGGAATCATTTTATGGCAATCGAAAAAAATGATCAAGGTTTCACGTTAGAACAGGTAACCAAAAAGCTGATCGCAGAACACAAATTATTGGGGTCAGTCTTCTACGACGAATTGGCCGATAAGATAGCTACACCTTTCCAATTGGACGCGGATGCAATGGATAAGCTGATACAAAAAATGGAAGATGGCGGTGTCAGTGTCGTAGACGCAGACGGCGGTCCGACTGCCCGTCAACTTGCCAAAGAAACAGTGAAGCCTGAAAAACCAGCGGCAGCCAAAAAGGATGAAGAAGAAGACCCGATGGCTGTGCCTCCCGGAGTGAAAATCAACGACCCGGTCCGCATGTATCTGAAGGAAATCGGCCGTGTGCCTTTGTTGAACGCTGAGGAAGAAGTCAATTTGGCTCTCCGCATCAAAGAAGGCGATCAGGAAGCGAAACAACAATTGGCTGAAGCCAACTTGCGTCTGGTCGTTTCCATCGCAAAACGTTATGTGGGCCGTGGAATGCAATTCTTGGATCTGATCCAGGAAGGGAACATGGGTCTGATGAAAGCTGTCGAAAAATTTGACCACACCAAAGGGTTCAAATTCTCCACCTACGCAACTTGGTGGATCCGTCAAGCCATCACCCGTGCCATCGCCGACCAAGCCAGAACAATCCGTATCCCTGTGCATATGGTTGAAACAATCAATAAATTGGTCCGTATCCAACGGCAATTGCTGCAGGATCTGGGACGCGAACCGACACCGGAAGAAATTGGTGCCGAAATGGACCTTCCGACTGAAAAAGTCAGAGAAATCCTGAAAATCGCCCAAGAGCCAGTTTCCTTGGAAACCCCTATCGGGGAAGAAGATGATTCCCATTTAGGCGATTTCATCGAAGATCAGGAAGTCCTGAGTCCGGCTGACCATACTGCCCAAACGCTTCTGAAGGAACAACTTGAGGAAGTGTTGGACACTTTGACCGACCGCGAGGAAAATGTCCTGCGTCTGCGCTTCGGCCTTGATGACGGCAATGTGCGGACATTGGAGCAAGTTGGGAAAGTATTCGGCGTCACCCGCGAACGGATCCGCCAAATCGAAGCGAAAGCGTTGCGCAAACTGCGCCACCCAAGCCGCTCGAAACAATTAAAAGATTTTCTTGAGTAATAAGCACCCTAACCCGAGGTATTGCACTCGGGTTTTTCTTATGCCATTTTTCGGAACGATGTTAGGATTAATGGGATATATGAATTGGAATTATGCTAAAATAGTACTATCAGCAAAAATGGAAATGGAGGGATGAGGTTGAATAATCAACAATTATCCGTAAGACTCGAGACGGTCGCAGGTTTTGTGCCTGAAAATGCCAGATTGGCCGATATCGGCTCGGATCACGCTTATCTGCCTTGTGTTTTGGCAGCGCGCGAGGTCATCAGTTACGCATTGGCAGGGGAAGTTGTGAAAGGCCCCTTCGAATCGGCAGCGGAACAGATCAGAACATCAGGAGTCGGCGATCGTGTCAGCGCCAGACTTGGCGATGGCATGGATGTGATTGAGCCGACGGATCATATAAACGTCGTCACCATCTGCGGGATGGGTGGGGACTTGATTTCCAAAATTCTGGAAAAAGGCAGACTGAAAGATAAATTGGACGGTGTGGAACGGTTGATCCTTCAGCCCAATAATGGAGAAAAGAAACTGCGTGAATGGTTGATCGCCCACCAATACAAAATCATCGACGAAACGATATTGGAAGAAAACGGAAAGATTTATGAAATCATCGTTGCCGAAAAGGCAGAGACACCGGACAACTACACTGATCTGGAATACAGCTTCGGCCGTTTCCTGCTTCAGAATAAAAATGAAGTTTTCCGCAAAAAATGGTTATCCGAAATCGACAAATGCCAATACATATTGGACAGCATGCAAAAAGCAAGCAATGATCTGAACGAAAAAGAACAGCAAGTGATCAATAAAATCAATGAAATTAAAGAGGTGCTGAAGTCATGAAAAGCATTACTGGTTATGAATTCATCGAGTTATTCGAATCGCATGTTCCGACTTGGCTGGCAGAGGAGGGGGATCCGGTGGGACTCCATTTGGGAGACTTAAGCCGTCCGGTCCGTAGTATTTTGGTGACGCTTGATGTCCGTCCGGAAGTCGTTCAGGAGGCCATCGAGAAGCAAGTCGATTTTATCTTCTCCCATCATCCGCCGATCTACAGACCGTTAAAAAATCTGGACGTTTCAGACAAGCAAACAAAGATGTACGTGGATCTGCTGAAACATGACATCAGCGTCTATGCGGCCCATACGAATCTGGACAATGCGAACAACGGGATGAACGATTGGCTCTCTGAATCGTTGGGGCTGTTGGATGTCGAAATCATGGATGTCACGAAGCGCGTGCCTGTGAAAAAAATATCCGTCTGCGTGCCCAATGCGGAATGCAATCGTGTCCGTGTGGCTATGACAGATGCTGGCGCGGGGAACATTTCCGACGAATACAGCCACTGCTCCTATGAGGCGCAAGGAGTTGGCCGCTTCACGCCGCTTGAAGGCGCAAAACCTGCCATCGGACACATCAATGAACCCGAAGCGGTGCAAGAGAAAAAAATTGAGATGCTCGTCGAAGACAAATACTTGGCGGAAGTTTTGGAGGCGCTGTATGAATCGCATCCTTACGAAGAACCCATCTACGAAATCTACACGATCAATAATTTCCAGCGCGAATACGGTCTGGGGAGGGTCGGTAATTTAGCCTTGCCGATGTCGTTGCGTTCCTTTATCCAGTACGTGAAGGATGTTTTCCAGATCGAAGGCATGCGCTTCATCGCAGCCGATTTGGATCAGACGATCACCCGTGTTGCCATCTGCGGCGGGGATGCCGGCAAATATTATCGGAAAGCCATCAAAAAGGGTGCGGATGTCTATATCACTGGCGATGTCTACTACCACACGGCCCACGATATGCAGGCTGATGGGCTGACCGTCATCGATCCGGGCCATCACATCGAACAGATTTGCAAACCGAAATTATTGGAATTATTCAATGAATGGAAAAAGGAAAATGAGTGGGATCTGGAAGTCATCGCTTCCGAAATCAACACGGATCCTTTCATTTTCGACAGTCAATTATGAGAGGATGTCAATGAATGCAAGAAAAATTAGTGGACCGTTTTTTGAAATACATTAAATTTGAGACGAGATCGGATGAAAAAAGTCTGACGGTGCCTTCTACCCAAAACCAGGTGGAATTCGCAAAAACGGTTTTGATGCCGGAACTGGAAGCCATCGGACTTTCGGATATCCAATACAATGAGGCCAATGGCTTCGTGACGGCACTTTTGCCGCGCAACTCCCAAAAAGCGTTCCCTACTATCGGGTTCATCGCCCATATGGATACAGCTGATTTTGAAGCGGCGCATGTAAATCCGCTTATTTGGGACCATTATGCGGGCAACGATCTGATCTTGAATGCTGAAACACAGCTGATCCTTTCACCGAAGGACTTTCCTTCTTTGAAGAACTACATCGGCCAGACTTTGATCACTACCGACGGGAAAACATTGCTGGGTGCGGACGACAAAGCCGGCATCGCCGAAATCATCACAGCGTTGGAAGCGATAAAAGCAGCGGATGATTTGGAACACGGGGACATCAAAGTCGCTTTCGGACCGGATGAGGAAATCGGCCGTGGAGCTGATCTTTTTGATGTGGCTGGTTTCGACTGCGACTTTGCCTATACGATGGATGGCGGACCATTGGGAGAACTTGAATTTGAAAGCTTCAATGCCGCGCAAGCTATCGTGACGATCCGTGGCAAAAATGTGCATCCAGGCACTGCCAAAGACACGATGGTGAATGCAATCAAGTTGGCCATCGCTTACGACAGCGCGTTGCCGCAAAAGGAAGTGCCTGAACAAACCGAAAAGCGCGAAGGTTTTTATCACTTATTGGGTATCGAAGGCAATGTGGAAGAAAGCAAGATGACCTACATCATCAGGGATCATGACAAAGAGCTTTTTGAGAACAGAAAAACCACTATGCTTGCATTGGCGGAGCGCATGAACAAGGAATTGGCTGAAGAACGCATCTCTGTCGAAATGCACGATCAGTACTACAACATGGGTGAAGTGCTGAAGGAAGATATGCGCCCAGTCGATCTGGCCGAAGCGGCGATGAAGTCTTTGGGGATCACCCCAATCATCGAACCGATCCGTGGCGGGACGGACGGATCCAAATTGTCCTTCATGGGTCTGCCCACTCCGAATATCTTTGCCGGGGGAGAAAATTTCCACGGACGTTATGAATTTGTGTCTGTCCAATCAATGGAAAAGGCAGTTGCGGTAATCGTGGAGATCATCAGACAGAGCCAAGGATACGGAGAACAATGAGAAATCCAGTGATCATTTACTTCATCCTGGTGAACCTTGTGCTATTCATTTTGATGGGCATCGATAAAAAGAAAGCGCGGCAAAAAGCTTGGCGCATACCGGAACGCAATCTGCTCCTGCTCGGATTTTTTGGTGGCGGCCTGGGTGGCCTGCTGGGGATGCATCACTTCCGCCATAAGACGAAACACCTGAGTTTCAAGGTAGTCTTCGCTTTGGGAACAATTTTAACGGGGATAACATCCTACTTCTTATACCTATGAAAAAAAATGCCGCTATTTCCCATTCAGGAGATAGCGGCATTTTTTTATTTGTTTTTCATTAGGAATTGGAGGGATACGGCTTCAGGGCCGGCGTGGGTCATGACGCTGGCGCTGGCGTAGGACGTGTACATCTGGGCGTTGGGGAACGCAGCCTTCAGCATGTCGATGATTTGGTTCGAATATTCCGATAGCCCGACATGCGTAATGCCGATTGCTTCAACATCCAAGTATTTCTGCTTCAGCTCTTCGATGATCTCTTCATAGCGCTTGACGATTGCTTTTGTGCCGCGGCCTTTGATATCAGTAGTCAATGCGCCGTCGATCATTTTCAGGTTGGCTTTGATGTTCAGCAACGTCGTGATGCGTCCCATTGTTTTTCCGATGCGTCCGCCTTTGACCATATTGTCCAGGTTGACGACGCAGATGTAAAGCAGGGTGCGGTCCTTAACGGCAGCGATCCGAGGCAATGCTTCAGCTACCGTCAATCCTTCTACGGCACATTTGGCTGCTTCCAATACTTGGAAGGCGGCTGCTCTTGCGCAAAACTTTGAATCAATGACAGTGACTTTACCGTGGGCAAGTTTAGCCGCCTGAAGAGCAGAATTCACGGTTCCGCTCAATGATTCGGTGACATGGATGGACAGAACTTCGCTGCCATCAGCTGTCAATTCATTGTATTTATCTAAAAAAGTGCCCATGGCTGGTTGGGATGATTTTGGCAATTCCTTGCTGTTCATCATTTTATCGAGGAATTCGGGTTTGGTTATGGTGACGCCGTCGTAATACAGCACGTTATCGATCATGGATGAAAGTGGGATTACGGTGATTCCATATCTGTCAATTTCTTCTGCGGACAATTCCGTTGTGGAATCGGTCACAATTTTGAAGTTTGGCATGATGATTCTCCTTCATTGCAGTCTTATTTCCTTAAGCATAGCAGATTTTCCAGGAAAAGTAACGCAGTTATCACTATGATTGTAAGCATATTCTTCTATTGTTGATGTTTTTTCGTGTAGAATAGATTATGCTATAATAGGTTAGTTGTAGAAGAAAGTAGGTTGCAGACATATGGACGGAATATTACCTTTATGGAAAGAACGCGGCATGACAAGTCACGACTGCGTATTCAAACTGAGAAAAATACTGAAAACTAAAAAAGTGGGGCATACCGGTACACTGGATCCGGAAGTTGATGGCGTTTTGCCGATCTGCATCGGAAAAGCCACCAAAGTTGTCGAATTTTTGACTGACACGGACAAAGCTTACGAAGGGGAAATCACTATCGGAGTCGCCACAACGACAGAGGACAGCCAAGGCGAAACGATTGCGAAGGCGCCGGTTGCGCAAGACCTGTCTTTGGCTGAAATCGACGCTGCGATGGAAGCCATGGTTGGCGAAAGCATCCAAGTTCCGCCGATGTATTCCGCGGTCAAGGTGAACGGAAAAAGGCTGTACGAATATGCCCGCAATGGTTTGACCGTCGAAAGGCCGCAAAGAAGCATCCACGTCATGAGTTTCGAGCGGATTTCAGAACCCGTCTATCATGCGGAAGAGCAAACGATGTCCTGGAGCTTCCGGGTAACATGCGGAAAAGGGACCTATGTGCGGACCTTAGCTGTCGATTTGGGCGCATCATTGGGTTATCCGGCGTACATGTCCAGCCTGACGCGCACGATGAGCGGATCCTTCACGAAGGATGATTGCCTCACGCTGCAGCAAGTGGCTGAAGCAATGGCAAACAACGAAATTGACGCGCACCTGAAGCCGATCGACTCGGTATTCGAAACGTATCATCAGATTGCGCTTGACGATGAACTGTGGGATAAGGTGAAAAATGGTGCGGTTCTTCCGAAAGAGGGACTATTTGAAACCATGGATGCCCCCGTTTTGTTCACCTACCAGGGCAAAATCGTGGCGATGTACGAACCGCATCCGACCAAATCCGGTTTCATCAAACCCAGAAAAATGTTCCTATCATAAACAGCAAGGAGTTGCCTTAGCAATGGAAATAATGCATATACATCATCCCTATGACCAAAAACTGATACCAGACGAGCCAGTCGTGTTGGCGTTGGGATACTTTGACGGAGTCCATCGAGGACATCAAGAAGTGATCAAAAGGGCAAAGGAAGTTGCCGAAAAGAAGAACCTCAAACTTGCCGTCATGAGCTTCAATCATCACCCGAGCATCGTTTTCCAGAAGATGAACCCGGAAACGATGCAGTATTTGTCGACAGTCAACCGCAAAGCCGAAATATTCGAAAGCTTGGGCGTTGATTATTTCTTCGTCATCTCATTCACATCTGCCTTTGCCTCTTTGAGACCGCAGGAATTTGTCGACCAATACATCAGCGGCCTGCATGCTGCCGCAGTCGTTGCCGGTTTCGATTACACCTATGGGCCCAGAGAAATCGCGGATATGAAGCAATTGGTGAACTATGCAAAAGGCCGCTTCGAAGTCATCGAAGTTTCCGAATTGAAGAACGAAGCCGAAAAAATCAGCTCCACCCATATCCGGGAAGCATTAGCCGAAGGGGATATGGAAAAAGCGAATGCATACTTAGGCTATATCTATCAGATCGACGGTACAGTCATCCATGGCGATGCGCGAGGCAGGCTATTGGGTTTTCCGACTGCCAATATCCAGACCGAAAAACACACACGCTTGCCAAGGAATGGCGTATACATCGTGAGCATCAGAGTGAACGGAACCTGGTACCGCGGCACGGCTTCGATTGGGCACAACATCACTTTTGAAGCTGGCCGCGATAAATCCGTGGAAGTATATATACTGGACTTCGATAAAATGATCTACGGTGAGGATGTAACTGTCAGATGGCATCATTTTATCCGCAGCGAAATCAAATTTTCAGGCGTCGACCAACTGATCTCGCAGCTTAAAAGTGATGAAGCGGATACGATCGCCTATTTTAAGGAGCACCCCTTGGATGAGGTGACCCTCTAAATGGCAGCGGCTTATATGCATATCCCTTTCTGCGAACATATTTGTTTCTATTGCGACTTCAATAAAGTGTTCTTGGAAGGCCAACCGGTCGATGAATACGTGGATGCTTTGATAAAGGAAATGCAGCTGTCGAAACAGCTGCACCCGCGAGAAGAAATCAGCACTTTCTATATCGGCGGCGGCACACCGACGACACTGAATGAGCGCCAGCTGGAGAGGCTGCTGAACGGAATCCGCAGCACCTACTCCTTGCCGAAGGGCGCCGAGTTCACGATGGAAGCCAATCCGGAAAGTATTTCTTTCGAGAAGCTGAAGATCATGCGTGATTATGGGGTCAACCGTTTGAGTATGGGGGTCCAATCGTTCAATAACGACATCCTGAAAAAGATCGGCCGCATCCATACAGCCGAGCAAGTGTACACTTCCGTGGCCGATGCCCGCAGAGCCGGATTCGAAAATATGACCATCGATCTGATCTTCCGCCTGCCGAACCAAACGATGGCCGATTTTGAAGACAGTCTTAAAAAAGCCTTGGAATTGGATTTGCCGCATTACTCGATCTACGCTTTGATCCTCGAGAATAAAACGGTTTTCTATAACTTGATGCGTCAGGGGAAACTGCCGTTGCCTTCGGAAGACACAGAGGCAGATATGTACGCCCTTGCCATCGAGACGATGTCAAAAAATGGCAGGAATCAATACGAAATCTCCAACTTTGCGCTGCCGGGCTATGAATCCCAGCACAATCTTACCTATTGGAAAAATGAATCCTATTTCGGTTTCGGGGCAGGTGCGCATGGCTATATCGATGGGATCCGCTACCATAACCATGGACCGATCCAACAGTATTTGGCGCCATTGCGCGAAAATAATCTGCCGATCATCCGTCAGCAGCAATTGTCGAAACAGGAACAGATGGAAGAAGAAATGATTCTGGGTCTGCGTACGATGGTTGGCGTCAGCCAAAAACATTTTGCCGATAAATTCCAGACCCCTCTATTGGACCAGTATGCTGCCGTCATCGCGGATTTGGTTGCGGACGGCCTGCTTCTGGTCGATGGCGACAGGATCCGTTTGACCCAAAGAGGTGTTTTCCTCGGTAACGAAGTATTCCGCTCTTTCTTGATGTGAATCCTTTCGTTGCCTGTAGGGTGCCCATAATCTTATGAAAAATGATTGTATTCCGTTGACAAAGCCTGTTACCCATGATAAATTTATTTATGGTTAGCACTCATTATGGTCAAGTGCTAAAGTGAGGTGAAAATCTTGTTAACAGAAAGACAGTTGCTAATTTTGGATTTAATTGTCAGGCATTACATCGAATTCGAGGAGCCGATCGGTTCGAAGACGCTTCTGAAGGAATCTGCATTGTCCTTGAGTTCCGCTACGATCCGCAACGAAATGATGCGGATCGAAGAACTGGGCTTCCTGGAAAAAATGCATTCTTCATCCGGCAGGATACCGTCCATCCAAGGCTACCGTTACTATGTCGATCAACTAATGGGCAAAGAAAGCGAAGAAGTCGCTGACGATGTCAAACAGACGATCAAGCATGGTTTTCAGAATCCTTACCGGGAAGTGCAGCAGGTCGTCGAAAAATCAGCTGAAATGCTTTCCTTTTTGACGAATTATACCGCTTTGGCGATCGGCCCCGAAACAAAGGACAGCCGATTGACGGGCTTCCGCTTGGTCGCGCTCAATGAAGGCCATGTGATGGCCATCTTGGTGACTGATAAAGGACATGTGGAAAACCAAATTTTTTCTGTTTCGCCAGGCTTCTCAGCCTCTGAGATAGAAAAAATCGTCAACATCTTCAATCAGGAACTTGTAGGCCGCACGCTGCAGGAAGTATTCATCAAACTGCAAACGGACATTCCGGTGATCATCCGGAAGTACGTCGATGCAAAAATCGATTTCACAGCGATCTTCAATGACATCGTGGCGAAGTTGGAGCATGACCGCTTCCATGTAGGCGGCAGCATGAACCTCCTGAATCATTTGGATGCGACGATGGACAAGAATAAAGTCAAAGCCATTTTAAGCATGCTGAACGGGTCTCCGGACATCCATGCGCTTTTTTCAAACCCCAACGATGGCGTCGGCGTCAAGATCGGAACGGAATTGGACAATGAACTGTTGCATAATTTTAGCCTGATTACGGCTACCTATGACACAGCCGGCAACGGTAAGGGCCTGATCGCATTACTGGGGCCAACCAATATGCCTTATCAAAAAATGATCAGTATCATGAAATTTATGCGTTACGAACTTTCTGATAGCTTGAATGATCTGAACAAATAAGCACGACAAAGGAGATTTTGAAGTGGATAATAACGAAGAATTAGTGGACCAGGAACAAGCGACCGTTGATACAACGGTTGTGGAGGGTCAAGAGACGGTTGCGGAAGCAAGTGAGGTTGAAACCTTGAAAGCAACCTTGTCCGAAACGGAGGACCGTTTGTTGCGCCTGCAGGCAGAACTTGCCAATATCCAGAAGCGCAACGCGAAAGAAAGACAGGATGCGGCGAAATTCCGTTCCCAGTCATTGGCCCAGGAATTGTTGCCGGTGATGGACAGTTTGGAGCGTGCATTAGCGATTGAAGTGGAAGATGAAAAATCTTTGAACCTGAAAAAAGGTTTGGAAATGGTCATGAACCTATTCACGGAAGCTTTCGCCAAAGAAGGGATCTCTCCGATCAATCCGATCGACCAGCCTTTCGATCCGAATTTCCATCAATCCATTCAAATGCAGCCGGCTGCTGAAGGTCAAGCGCCTGATACAGTCGTCGCGGTAGTCCAAAAAGGCTACACCTTGAAAGAACGCGTTTTAAGACCCGCAATGGTTATTGTGGCAGAATAATTTTATTGATAAACATAAAAATTTCATATAGAGGGGAATAACATCATGAGCAAAATTATCGGTATTGACTTAGGTACAACAAACTCAGCTGTCGCTGTATTAGAAGGCGGAGAAGCTAAAATCATCCCAAATCCAGAGGGAAATCGCACGACACCATCAGTCGTTTCATTCAAGAATGGCGAAATCCAAGTGGGCGAGGTTGCAAAACGCCAAGCAGTGACAAACCCTAACACAATCAGCTCAATCAAACGCCATATGGGCGATGCTGGCTACAAAGTGGAAGTGGAAGGCAAAAGCTACACACCGCAAGAAGTATCAGCGATGATCCTGCAATATCTGAAAGGCTACGCAGAAGACTACCTAGGCGAAAAAGTTGATAAAGCCGTTATTACAGTTCCAGCTTACTTCAATGACGCGCAGCGTCAAGCAACTAAAGATGCCGGAAGAATTGCCGGACTGGAAGTAGAGCGTATTGTCAACGAGCCGACTGCTGCAGCTTTGGCATACGGTTTGGATAAAACAGATAAAGACGAAAAAATCCTTGTATTCGACTTGGGCGGCGGTACATTCGACGTTTCCATCCTTGAATTGGGCGATGGCGTATTCGACGTGTTGAGTACAGCCGGCGACAACAAATTAGGCGGAGATGACTTCGACAACAAAATCATCGACTACTTGGTTGCGGAATTCAAGAAAGAAAACGGAATCGATCTTTCAAACGACAAAATGGCGAAACAACGTCTGAAGGACGCTGCTGAAAAAGCCAAAAAAGATCTATCAGGCGTTACTTCAACGCAAATCAGCTTGCCGTTCATCACTGCCGGCGATGCAGGTCCGTTGCACATGGAATTGACGCTTACCCGCGCTAAATTCGATGAAATCACTTATGACTTGGTTGAACGTACAAAAGGTCCTGTGCGCCAAGCATTGAAGGATGCAGGTCTATCCACTTCCGAAATCGATGAAATCATCCTTGTCGGTGGTTCAACACGTATCCCTGCAGTCATCGAAGCAGTCCGTAAAGAAGCAGGCAAAGAGCCTAACAAATCCGTTAACCCGGATGAAGTTGTCGCAATGGGCGCTGCTATCCAAGGCGGAGTCATCTCCGGTGACGTTAAAGACATCGTATTATTGGACGTAACACCTTTATCATTGGGTATCGAAACAATGGGTGGCGTGTTCACTAAATTGATCGACCGCAATACAACAATCCCTACTAGCAAATCACAAGTCTTCTCGACTGCAGCCGACAACCAGCCAGCTGTTGATGTGCATGTCCTGCAAGGTGAGCGTCCAATGGCAAACGACAACAAAACATTGGGTCGTTTCCAATTGACGGATATTCCATCAGCTCCTCGTGGTGTTCCGCAAATCGAAGTATCATTCGATATCGACAAAAATGGTATCGTCAATGTTCGCGCGAAAGACTTGGGAACTCAAAAAGAACAAACAATCACCATCAAATCCTCTTCCGGTCTGACTGACGAAGAAATCGAAAAAATGGTGAAAGATGCAGAAGCTAACGCTGAAGCAGACAAATTGCGCAAAGAAGAAGTTGAATTGCGCAACGAAGTGGATCAATTGATCTTCCAGACTGACAAAACTTTGAAAGAGCTTGACGGAAAAGTCGACGCTGATGAAGTGAAGAAAGCTGAAGAAGCTAGAGACGAACTGAAAGCAGCAGTCGAAGCAAATGATTTGGAACAAATGAAAACGAAGCGCGATTCGTTGAATGAACTTGTCCAAAACCTGACTGTCAAACTTTATGAGCAAGCTGCTCAAGCGCAACAAGAAGGCGCGCATGACACAGCAACTGACGACGGTGTCGTTGATGCCGATTTTGAAGAAGTAGACGACAAATAGTCAACTCTAACGAGAGGAAGCCAACGCATAACTGCATTGGCTTCTCTCACTGTATAGAGATAAAATGTTCAGATGAAGCCAATCAATGGAGGCGAAACAATGGCGAAAAGAGATTATTACGATGTCTTGGGTGTGTCGAAGGATGCCACAGACGATGAGATAAAAAAAGCTTACCGGAAACTTTCCAAGAAGTTCCACCCGGATATCAACAAAGAAGCGGGCGCAGAAGACAAATTCAAGGAGCTTGCTGAGGCTTATGAAGTCTTGAGTGACGGCAATAAACGCGCAGCCTATGACCAATACGGCCATGCCAGTACCGATCCCAACTTCGGCGCAGGCGGCGGTTATGGTGGCGGCGGCTTCGGCGGTTTCTCAGGCGGTTTTGAAGATATCTTTGATTCCTTTTTCGGCGGCGGAGGCGGTCGCGGCAGAAATCCGAATGCCCCCCGTCAAGGTTCTGATCTACAGTACCGTATCCACCTTACATTTGAAGAAGCCATTTTCGGGAAGAAAGAAACCATCCGTTACAAACGTGATGAAGAATGCAAAACCTGCAGTGGTTCCGGAGCAAAACCCGGCACGCAACCGAAAACATGTTCGAAATGTCATGGTTCAGGTGCGGTCGGTGTCGAAAGGAATACTCCTTTCGGCCGCGTAATGACACAAGCAGTCTGTGATGTCTGCAGCGGAACAGGCAAGGAAATCACCGATAAATGTACAACGTGCCACGGACGTGGGCATGTCGAAACTGACCACTCTGTGGCAGTCACTATCCCTCCAGGCGTCGACGATGGACAACAGATGCGCTTGAACGGCCAAGGCGAAGTCGGCAGCAATGGCGGCCCGTATGGCGATCTCTATGTCGTTTTCCAAGTAGAACCAAGCGATATTTTCGATCGCGAAGGGACAGAAATCCATTACACACTTCCGATCAGCTTCGCCCAAGCAGCTTTGGGTGATGAGATTGAAGTGCCGACTGTGCACGGAAAAGTCAAGCTGAAGATTCCTGCCGGGACACAAACGGGCACGAATTTCCGACTGAAAGGCAAAGGGGCGCCACGCTTGCGTGGAACCGGAAATGGTGATCAGCACGTCAAAGTGACTGTCGTCACACCGAAGAACCTTAGCGAGAAGCAAAGAGAGGCAATCCGCGCATTCGCAGCAGCAGGCGGCGATACGCTGGTGGAAGACGACGCCAATTTTTTTGATAAAGTAAAGGACGCCTTCAAAAACAAAAAATAAATAAACCAAAAGAACCGGGGCGCTGGAAACAGCAAGCACCGGTTCTTTTTTTGTCCCTAGACTATTCTGTTAGAGTTTTTGTAACTAACATGAGGTCAAACAACACTTTTTTTATAGAAAAAGAGTAAATATTCGCTAATTTCGGTATGTAAGGGGTTACATTTCAGGGAAATAGGATTATAATGGAATTATCAAATAAAAGAGGTGACTTAAATGGCTACTATAGAATCGTTCAATAGATCCGAATTAAAGAAGTCCAACCCTTTACTTACGAAATTCCGGACAACGGTCGAAACAGCTTTTTATGGCAAAAACATGCAGGAAGTCACGGACATGACGGAAGCCTATGAACTTGCACTGAACGCTGGCGGTGTGGTCGTGACCGACCTCCCTGTGCTACATGCAAAAGAACTGGGCTTGCCGGATGATGCCAAGGTACTTGTCGAAAACGGCGGCAGAATCATCGGCCGTACTGCCCGCGCCAAACGGATCATCGGAGAGAACAAGGAAGAGGACGAAAAACTTCAAGCCATCATCATGGATGTCATTTACCAAAATAGACTGCGCCATTATTATAAAGCGACAGGCTATGTAGGTTTGGATAAAGATTTCATCATCAAGGCGCATATCGCTTTTCCTGAAGGAAACGAAAACAATCTTTACTCCTGGCTGTTGAACTTCCAGTGGGACAGCCCGGAATATCAGGAAATGTATGCACATTCAAAAGCATACAATGAAGGCGACATCTACATCTACACAGATCCCGACTGGCGCCATCCGGATTATCCGCTAGGTGTGGCTATCTTCGAGCCTGACAAAAACGTGGCCTGTATCCTCGGAATGCAATATTTCGGTGAGTTCAAAAAAGGCACACTGACGCTTGCTTGGGGAACCGGCCATCGCAATGGCTTTGTTGCTTGCCATGGTGGCCAAAAACACTTCCTTCTGCCTAATGGCGGTTCGTATGTTGCTTCCTTCTTCGGGCTTTCGGGGTCAGGCAAATCGACTTTGACCCATTCGAAGCACGATAACAAATATGAAGTGAAAGTGCTGCATGACGATGCCTTCCTGATCGATTTGACGGATGGCTCATCCATCGCGTTGGAACCTTCCTATTTCGATAAAACCCAGGATTATCCCGCCGATCACCCTGAACAGAACTATTTCGTTACTGTCCAGAATGTGGGCGTGACAAAGGACAACGATGGCAAAATTGTGTTGGTCACCGAAGATATCCGCAACGGCAACGGCCGGACGGTCAAATCACGCTATTCCACGCCGAACCGCGTTGATAAGTTCGAAGAGCCGATCAATGCTGTCTACTGGATCATGAAGGACGATGCCTTGCCGCCTTTGGTGAAGGTGGACGATGCGGTCTTGGCGGCAACTTTCGGCACGACGCTGGCCACGAAACGCACGACTGCGGAAACGCTGAAGAAAGGTGAATCGACCGACACGCTGGTCATCGAGCCATTCGCAAATCCGTTCCGGGTTTATCCATTGGTTGAGGATTATGATGGCTTCAAAGAACTGTTGGCTCACGAAGGAGTGGACTGCTACATCATCAATACGGGATTTTTCATGGGGAAAAAAATACCGAAGGAAGTGTCTTTGGGCGTTATCGAAAGTGTTGTTGAAGGGACCGCATCATTCATACCATTCGGTACCGCACCGCATCTCAGCTATCTGCCGGTGGAAGGCTTCAATCCCGATTTTGAAGACAAAGACTATACGAAGTTGGTGAGAAGACGCATGCAGCTGCGGGAAGATTTCTTGGAAGAATTCAATGCTATTCATCCGAGTATGCCGCTGCCTGATGAATCCATCCAAGCGTTGCAAAATATCATTGATGCTTTTTAAGTTTCTATGGGAAAGAATCCGGTGGGGAGCCTCCGGATTCTTTTTTCGCTTATTAGCCAAACATTAGCCAAACAAAAGCGAGAAAGACTTGCCAATCTGAGGCGGCATCTTGTCATAAATGCTTTAGATTGGTATAATTTCCAAGTGAACGAATGGACGTCAGAGAAAGTGAGCAACGATAATGAACTTAGAAGAGATGAAGCAACGACAAAAGAGAATCAGAAATTTTTCCATCATTGCCCATATTGACCATGGGAAATCCACATTGGCGGATAGAATCCTCCAAATGACTGATACAGTCGCCGATCGTGATATGCAAGCACAATTATTGGATTCCATGGACCTCGAGAGAGAACGAGGCATCACCATAAAATTAAACGCCGTCGAATTGACTTACAGGGCCGAAGACGGTGAAGATTACATCTTCCATCTGATCGACACACCTGGACACGTCGACTTTACGTATGAAGTATCCCGCAGTTTGGCAGCTTGCGAAGGAGCTATTCTGGTAGTGGATGCGGCGCAAGGGGTCGAAGCACAGACCCTCGCCAACGTTTATTTGGCTTTGGACAATAACCTGGAAATCGTGCCTGTCATCAATAAAATCGATTTGCCTGCCGCAGATCCTGAACGCGTCAGAGCTGAGGTTGAGGATGTCATCGGGATCGATGCCAGCGATGCGGTTTTGGCGAGCGCGAAAATCGGCTTGGGCATACCTGAGCTGTTGGAACAGATCGTCGCAAAAATCCCGGCTCCGGAAGGTGATCTGGAAGCACCTTTGCAAGCCTTGGTTTTTGACTCGATCTATGACCCATACCGGGGAGTCGTGCTGAATATCCGGATCAAAAATGGCGTGGTCCGCCCAGGCGACATGATCAGATTCATGGCTAACGGCAAAGAGTATGAAGTCATCGAAGTAGGGATTTTCTCCCCGAAACCGATCAAGCGCGACTTTTTGATGGTCGGGGACGTTGGCTATTTGACTGCCGGCATCAAAACGATCCAAGATACACAGGTCGGCGACACGGTTACGTTGGCGAACAATCCTGCCAGCGAAGCTTTGGCCGGCTACCGCAAAATGAACCCGATGGTATACTGCGGTATCTACCCAGTTGATGCGTCGGACTTCAATGACTTGCGCGAAGCTTTGGAAAAACTGCAATTGAACGATGCTTCCTTGCAGTTCGAGGCAGAATCTTCGCAAGCGCTTGGATTCGGTTTCCGTACCGGATTTTTGGGCATGCTGCACATGGACGTTATCCAGGAACGGATCGAGCGCGAATTCGATCTGGATATCATCACGACAGCTCCATCGGTTATTTATCGCGTCAACAAAACCGATGGCGAATTTTTGGAAATCGACAACCCTTCGGAAATGCCCGATGCGACAACCATCGAAAGCATCGAAGAACCGTATGTCAAAGCAAGCATGATGGTGCCGAATGATTATGTCGGTGCCGTCATGGATATCGCCCAGAAGAAACGCGGCAATTTCATCACGATGGATTATTTGGATGATTTCCGCGTCAACGTCGTCTATGAAATGCCCCTGTCAGAAATCATCTTTGATTTCTTCGACAGATTGAAATCAAGCACGAAGGGTTACGCTTCCCTTGATTATGAATTGATCGGCTACCGTCCAAGCAAATTGGTCAAGATGGATATCCTCTTGAACGGGGAAGCTGTCGATGCCTTGAGTTTGATCGTGCATCGCGATTTCGCCTATGCCCGCGGAAAAATCATCACAGAAAAACTGCGCGGATTGATTCCACGCCAACAGTTCGAAGTTCCGATCCAAGCGACGATCGGCAACAAGATCCTGGCACGGACCACCATCAAAGCATTGCGCAAAAACGTACTGGCTAAATGTTACGGCGGGGATATTTCCCGTAAGCGCAAATTGCTGGATAAACAAAAAGAAGGCAAGAAGCGCATGAAGCAAGTCGGATCCGTCGAGGTTCCACAAGAAGCCTTCATGGCCGTCCTGAAGATGGACGAGGATTAACCCAAAAAGGAGTCTGCAGATTCTTTGGAATAAATACAATTAAAGAACGTACCTGGGTAAGCATACAATCCAGGTACGTTCTTTTTCAATTGAGAATGCACATGCCTAATTGAGAATGATACTTATTCTGTTCAGCAGACAGTCGGGTCCTTTAAAGCAATAATTCGTCTGATATTACATTTCCACTGACATCCCCCTGAAGGGCAGGCAACTTTTTGAATCGGGCATCCCTATGTATTTAAAGGTTTTTAGATGGCAAAATCCACGCTTTCCAAAAATGGGAAAATAATTATAGTTATCAAGTGTTAAAACTTGACCGTTAATGACGGATTCTATATAGTTATTGATAGGGATTATTCTAAAATAATTATTATAATTGGAGGAATTGAAATGTCATTAATCGGAAAAGAAATAGTGGAATTTAAAGCGAATGCTTATCACAAAGGTGAATTTATTGAAGTTTCATCGGAAGACCTAAAAGGAAAATGGAACATCGTCTGTTTTTACCCTGCGGACTTCACTTTCGTTTGCCCGACTGAATTGGAAGATCTTCAGGACCATTACGCAACCTTGCAAGGCTTGGGAGTAGAGGTCTATTCTGTATCAACCGACACACACTTCACGCATAAAGCATGGCACGACCATTCACCAGCTATCGGGAAAATCGAATACACCATGATCGGAGATCCATCGCATGCGATTTCGATCGGATTTGATGTCTTGGATGAAGAAGGTTTGGCACAACGCGGAACGTTCATCATCGATCCGGATGGCATCGTGCAGGCAGTGGAAATCAATGCTGACGGCATCGGCCGTGACGCAAGCGGTTTGATCGACAAAATCCGTGCAGGCCAATATGTCCGCACCCATCCAGGCGAAGTTTGCCCTGCGAAATGGAAAGAAGGCGCGGAAACATTGAAACCTAGCTTGGACTTGGTAGGTAAAATTTAAGGAGGCTTCCCATGGCACTAGATACAGAAATAAAAGGGCAACTTGGCCAATATCTTGAACTGTTGGAGTCGGATGTAGTTTTCAAAGCCAGTCTGGGCGATGATGAGAATTCCGGTAAAGTCAGGGAGTTTCTGGAGGAAATAGCCGGGATGTCGGCGAAGATTTCTCTTGAGAATGCAACATTACCCCGCACACCCAGTTTTACGATCACACGCCCAGGAACGGAAAGCGGCATTACCTTTGCCGGACTTCCGTTAGGACATGAGTTCACTTCATTTATCCTGGCTTTGCTGCAGGTAAGCGGAAGGGCGCCAAAAGTGGATGACAGCATCATCAAACGGATCAAAGCGATCGACAAGGAACTCCATTTCGAGACTTATGTCAGCTTGACTTGTCATAACTGCCCGGATGTTGTCCAAGCACTGAACATCATGTCCGTCCTGAATCCGAAAATCTCTCACGTAATGATCGAGGGTGGGATGTTCAAGGATGAAATCGAAGCGAAGAAAATAATGGCTGTTCCGACTGTTTATCTTAATGGCCAATCATTCGCCAGCGGGCGCATGACGATCGAGCAACTGATCGACAATGCCGCCGGTCCGGCAAGCGTGGATGAATTCTCCGCTAAGGACATATTCGACGTACTTGTTGTAGGTGGAGGACCAGCTGGCAACAGCGCGGCCATCTACGCTGCCCGTAAAGGCATCAACACCGGCATGGTCGTCGAGACCTACGGCGGACAAGTGATGGACACTGTCGGCATCGAAAATATGATCGGGACGCCTTACACGGAAGGACCGAAACTGATGGCGCAAGTGGAAGCACATGTGAATCAGTACAAGGTCGACATCATGAAAGGCCAACGAGCTAAAAGTATCCGCAAAAATGATCTGATCGAAGTCGAGCTGGAAAACGGTGCAGTGCTCAAAGCGAAGACCGCTATTCTTACAGTCGGAGCGCATTGGCGCAATGTCAACGTGCCCGGTGAAGAAGAGTTCCGCACGAAAGGCGTCACCAACTGCCCGCATTGCGATGGTCCGTTGTTTGCTGGGAAAGACGTCGCTGTCATCGGCGGCGGCAATTCCGGCATAGAAGCGGCGATCGATTTGGCCGGTTTGGCGAAACACGTATACGTGCTGGAGTTCTTGCCGGAATTGAAAGCTGATCAAGTATTGCAGGACCGTGTCCATGCTTTGAAGAACGTCACAGTCATAACGAATGTGGCGACAAAAGCGATCACCGGGACCGATCAAGTGGAAGCCATCTCCTACGCGGACCGCGCTACGAATGAAGAGCACACCATCGCACTTGAAGGTGTCTTCGTTCAGATCGGCTTGGTTCCGAACACAGCTTGGTTGAAGGATTCCGGCGTTGCGTTGAATGAACGTGGCGAAGTCATCGTCGACAACCATGGTTCAACCAATCTGGAAGGCGTATTTGCTGCCGGAGATTGCACAAACAGTGCTTACAAACAAATCATCATCTCGATGGGTGCCGGAGCGACTGCCGCTTTGGGCGCATTCGATCACCTGATCCGTCAATAAGCTCAAATCCAGAAAGGGATTTCATCTTGAATTCCTTTCTGGATTTTTTGATTTGCCGTAAATGTAAGCAGTTTTATCAATGGAATAGCCATAAAACACGTTCTTTCTCTTGGTCTATGTGCTAAAATGTATGTAAACATGAAGAATTTGGAGTGATGGTTTTGAAGACGGATATCGAGATAGCTCAAGCAAATGAGATGCTTCCGATCAAAGAAGTAGCGGCAACCCTTTCCCTGACAGAAGATGATCTGAAACTGTACGGCAAATACAAGGCAAAAGTGGACATCAAAAAAATCAATTCCTTGAGTGAAGAGGCAGACGGCAAGTTGATCCTTGTCACTGCCATCAATCCTACTCCGGCTGGCGAAGGCAAATCAACCGTAACAGTCGGCCTAGGCGATGCGCTGACACGCATCGGCAAGATAGCGATGATCGCGATGCGCGAACCTTCATTAGGGCCGACGATGGGAGTCAAAGGCGGAGCGGCAGGCGGCGGTTATGCGCAAGTGCAACCGATGCAGGACATCAACCTGCATTTCACCGGCGACATGCATGCCATCACGGCGACGAACAATACCTTATCAGCTTTGATCGATAACCATATCCAACAAGGCAATGCCTTGAACATCGATCAACGCCGGATCACCTGGAAGCGCGTATTGGACATCAACGACCGGGCTTTGCGCAACATCGTCATCGGGCTGGGCGGACCGATCCAAGGCGTTCCCCGCCAGGACGGCTTCGATATTACTGTAGCGAGCGAAATCATGGCGATCCTATGCCTATCGACTTCGCTGACTGATCTGAAGAACCGGATCGGGAACATTGTCATCGGCTATACGTTTGACCGCGTACCTGTCACTGTCAGAGACTTGAAAGTGGAAGGCGCATTGACCTTGCTGATGAAGGATGCTTTGGAGCCGAACCTGGTGCAGACGCTTTACCATACGCCGGCATTTGTGCATGGCGGACCGTTCGCAAATATCGCGCACGGCTGCAACAGCGTATTGGCAACCAAAACTGCCTTGAAATTGGCCGATTACGTCATCACGGAAGCCGGTTTCGGAGCCGACTTGGGTGCTGAAAAGTTCATGGACATCAAAGTACCACAACTAGGCAAGAGCCCGGATGCAGTCGTTATCGTAGCGACCGTGCGCTCGTTGAAGATGCACGGCGGCGTATTGGTGAAAGACCTCAACAGCGGCGAAAATGTCGAAGCGGTCAAAGCCGGCTTCGCAAATCTGCAGAAGCATATCGAAAATATGCAACAATATGGTGTGCCTGTCGTTGTGGCGCTCAATGAATTCACGAACGACACCGCGGCGGAAATCGAAGCAGTCGTCAGCTTGTGTGCGGCACTGGAAGTCGAATGCATCCAGACAGCGGTTTGGGCAAAAGGCGCTGAAGGCGGAGAAGCGTTGGCGAATGCTGTCGTTAAAGCAATCGACGAAAACACAAAAGCTTTCGTTCCGCTTTATGTGGCGGAAGACAGCAGCATCGAAGAAAAAATCGAAACGATCGTCACCAAAATTTATGGCGGCAAAAGTGTCATCTATTCCAAAGAAGCCAAAAACCAACTGCGTCAGTACAAGAAGAATGGCTGGGACCGTTTGCCTGTATGTATGGCAAAAACACAGTATTCCTTGTCGGATGACCAGAAAGCGATCGGCCGTCCGGAAAACTTCGACATCACCATCCGTTCCTTTGTTCCGAAAATTGGAGCCGGGTTCGTCGTTGCGTTGACGGGGGATATCCTGACCATGCCGGGTCTGCCGAAAGAACCGGCCGCCCTTCGTATGGATGTCACCGAGGACGGAGTCGTTACCGGATTGTTCTAATTTTATAAAAACTATAAAAATAGAGAGGGAAACCTCTCTATTTTTTTGACGAAAGCGCTCCTGAAATACGGCTTGATTTTTAGGCCTTCAATGTCCCGCAGCCCAGCCGGATATGTTACAATGTCAAGAGACTATCAAGATCCCTGAACATAAAACGACATGGATTGAAAACAAAGGATGATTAAGACATATGAAAGACTTTAACGCCATTGAGTTAGAAAAATCCTACGGGATGAAGAAACTCTTCAATAAAATATCCTTCACGATCCGTGAAGGTGAACATATCGGCCTGATCGGTCAGAACGGAACAGGCAAGAGTTCCTTGCTGGAGATCATCGCGGGAATCGAAACCCTGGATGCCGGCAGCCTGGACGTGCCCAGTGATTATCGTGTCGGTTACTTGGCGCAAGAACCACAACTGAACAAGGAATCGACTGTTTTTGAAGCGGTCTATGAAGGCGAAGCGCCCATCATCAAGACGGTCCGCGCCTACGAGGAAGCTTTGGAATTGTTGGTGAACGACAGTCTGAATCCGGATTATCAGAACCGATACAGCAAGGCCGAAGCTGACATGAATGCGCAAAATGCTTGGCAAACAGAGGTTCAGATCAAATCCATCCTGAACAGGTTGGGTTTGGATGACATCACGAAAAAAGTAGGCGAGCTATCCGGTGGACAACGGAAACGCGTCGGCTTGGCGCAAGTGCTGATCCAAGCGCCGGACCTGTTGTTGCTGGATGAACCGACCAACCATCTTGACATGGATTCGATCACTTGGCTGGAAAACTATCTTGCCCAATACAAAGGCTCCGTCCTTTTGGTGACCCATGATCGCTACTTCCTGGAGAATGCCGTAACGAAAATCATCGAACTGAAGAACGGCGGAGTGGAAGTCTACACAGGAAACTACGAAGACTATTTGTTTCAGAAGAGCGAACGCGAAGCCATCCAGCAAAAAATGGATGAGAAACAGCTGAAACTCTACAAGAGCGAACTGCAATGGATGCGCAAGGGCGCCAAAGCGAGGACGACTAAGCAACAGGCACGGATTCACCGATTTGAGGATTTGGAAAAGGTAACGCAACAAAGCACGACCGATGCCAAACTCGAAATCCAGTTGGATGGTTCCCGCTTGGGCAAACGCGTCTTCAATCTGGAACATATTTCGCTTTTTGCGGGAGACAAACAAGTTCTCAACGATTTTTCCTATATATTTCAGTCGAACGATCGCATCGGCATCGTCGGCAAGAATGGAGCAGGCAAGACAACCTTGCTGAATATGTTGGCAGGCGAAATAGAGATTGCCAGCGGGAATCTGATCATCGGAGAGACCGTCAAAATAGCCTACTACAAACAACTTTCCGAAGTGCTCCCTGACGATAAGCGCGTCATCAATTACCTGCAGGAGATCGCCGAAGAGGTGAAATTAAGCGACGGCATCATCGTCAGCGTCAAGGAGATGCTGGAAACGTTCCTCTTCCCGCGGGAAACGCACGGCAGCCTGATCAGTTCGTTATCCGGAGGGGAAAAGCGTCGCCTTTACTTGTTGAAGTTGCTGATGACAAAACCGAATGTGCTGCTGATGGATGAGCCAACGAACGACTTGGATATCGATACGCTGACGGTATTGGAGGATTACTTGAACAGCTTCGGCGGAGCCGTCATCACTGTTTCACATGACCGCTATTTCTTGGATAAAGTGGCCGACAAGCTGTTGATCCTGAATGATGAAGGCAAACCGGGCGTATTCTTTGGGGATATGAGCGAATATTTGCTGGTATCCAGTCAAAAGGACAGCGAAACCGCTAAACAGCAAAATAAAAAAGCAGCAGCACCTGTTCCGTCTCAGGATGCGGTCACGGAAAAGACCAAATGGACCTACTTAGAGCAGAAGGAATGGGAAACAATCGAGGACGACATTGCCGCACTTGAGGAAAAAGGGCAGACATTGCAGACCGCGATGGCCGAAAATGCTTCGAACTTTGAAAATTTGACCCAATTGCAACAGGACCTGGACAACACGGAAGCTGCGCTTACCGAAAAATGGGAACGCTGGGAATATCTCAGCCAGTTCGCCAAAGATTAATGCACATAGGAGAACAAAGATGACAAAACAATATTTAGATTTAGCAAGAACTGTCCTGGAAACAGGCGCAACGAAACACGACCGTACCGGCACCGGCACGAAAAGCATCTTCGGCCATCAAATGCGTTTCGATCTGGCTGAAGGCTTCCCGATCCTGACGACCAAAAAAGTCGCTTTCGGCCTCATCAAGAGCGAACTGCTGTGGTTCCTGAAGGGCGACACGAACATCAAATACTTGTTGGAAAACAACAACCACATCTGGGATGAGTGGGCATTCGAGCGTTATGTGAAATCAGCAGATTACACAGGGCCGAATATGGAAGACTTCGGCCATCGGGTCCTGAAGGAAGAGGGCTTCAAAGCAATCTATGCTGCCGAAATGGCCAAATTCCGGGAAGCGATTTTGACGGATGCAGCCTTTGCAGCCAAACACGGTGAATTGGGCAATATTTATGGGTCCCAATGGCGCCGCTGGAAAACGACGCAAGGGGAATTCATCGATCAGATCAGCGATGTCATCGAGATGATCAAGACGAACCCTGATTCAAGAAGGTTGATGGTTTCGGCCTGGAATCCGGAAGATGTCCCTTCGATGGCTTTGCCGCCTTGCCATACACTGTTCCAATTCTATGTGACGGATGGGAAGCTCAGCTGCCAACTGTACCAAAGAAGCGCGGATATCTTTTTGGGGGTGCCGTTCAACATAGCCAGCTACGCTTTGTTGACGCATCTGATTGCAAACGAAACGGGTCTTGAAGTCGGGGAATTCATCCACACATTCGGGGATGCCCATCTTTACTTGAATCATATCGAACAGATCGAGCTGCAACTAACAAGGGAGCCTTTCGCTTTGCCTAAGCTCGTGCTGAAGCATCCGGAGAAATCCATTTTTGAAATGGAAAAAGAAGATATCGTCCTGGAAGGCTACGTGAGTCACCCGGGCATCAAAGCACCGATCGCTGTATAATTTACTGATTACCATACTGAGGAAAAGGAGGTTGCCGCCATCAGGATCCATATAGGTTCCTGATCGATCCGGGCGTTGGCTCGGCTGCGCGGCAAAACATGAGATGATCGCATTATTATGGGCTGAAGACGACAACGGAATCATCGGAAAAGGCGGCACGTTGCCTTGGCACCTGCCGAATGATCTGAAGTATTTCAAGGAAAAAACACTGAACCACAAAATTGTGATGGGCAGAAAAACGTTCGAGGGGATGGGGTCACGCCCGCTGCCGAAAAGGGAAAGCATCATCCTGACGAGGCAAACCGACTACACTCATCCGGGTGTTACTGTCCTGCATGACGTCAAAGAAGTATTGGCGCTGGATAACGAAGAGGAGACGCTATTCATCATTGGCGGTAGCGAGATCTTTGAGCTGTTCCTGCCTTTCGCGGATATCCTGTACCAGACCGTCATCCATGCAGACTTTGATGGGGACACTTATTTTCCGACAACAGACTGGAACGAGTGGGAATTAGTCTCGTCAACCGCAGGCATTGTCGACGACAAAAACCGCTATGAACATGAATTCAAAGTGTTCAAACGGGTGGAATAAGCAAAAAGGGCTGACTCCAATGTTTTTTGGAGTCAGCCCGCTTTTTGCATTTTTTGATTTTATCACACGTAAAGCAATATGCCGAAGTACATGAAAGCTGCGCCTGCCAAAACGAAGAGGTGCCAAATGACATGCATAAAGCCATATTTTTTGTTCGAGTAAAAAATAGTCCCCAAACTGTAACTCAAACCGCCCAACCCGATGAGCACAATGCCGTTCAGGCCGAGTGTCTGGTACATCGGTTGAATGATGAACAGCGCCATCCATCCCATACCCAGGTATAAGAGGGTGGAAATCCCGTTGAATTTTCCGACGAAAAAGATCTTCAGGATAATGCCGATGATTGCGATTGCCCAAACGGCAATGAACAAAGCTCTGCTTTGGCCGTTACGGACCGCAATCAAACAAAACGGCGTATACGTCCCTGCAATCAACAAATATATGGCTGCGTGATCGATGTAGCGGAAAATCTTTTGAAACCGGGTCATACTGAAACTGTGATAGAGCGTCGACGACAGAAAAAGCAAAATCATCGAAGCACCATAAATGGCATAAGCAACGACTTCTGTAACGTTTCCTGATTGGGACCCCTTCAAAATGAGTAAGACGCATCCTGCGATGCTAAGCAAGGTTCCGATTCCATGTGTTACGGCATTCAACACTTCGTTTACGATGATTTTGCGTCTGCCTTCTGTTTGCGGAAAAGTAGTCACATTCATTCCTCCTTGTTGCCTGTCAGCAATTGTTTTTTGGCCAAAGAAAAAAACAGTCTCCAACAACGTCCTTCTGAATGCATTATAGCACATTAAATGGTAAGATTTAAGAAAATAACAGTATCTCTCCTACCTGAAAATGACAGAAAGTTTCACGGGAATATTTTGAAAGGGGCGAATAGAATGGGAACCAATCAACAAAGAAGTGCGAAAAACAGCCCGAATCCATGGAAAATTGCTTTCATCACCTTGTCGCTCGTGCTGGTCATCGCGGTGGTTTGGCTATTCTCGAAAATCACGATGGAACAACCCGCTCAAACTGCAACTGATGCACAAGTCACTGCGCAATCAGAGGATCAGCTTTCGGTAGGATTGTCCTTGAGCAATACCGAATTGGCTGCCATCGCCAACGAATATATGAAGTCCGAGGAGAGCCTGGCCGGTTATTCGGTAGAAATCACGGATGTGGTGACTTTAAAAGGTGAAACTGTCCTGTTGGGATTTACGGTCCCGTTCGCATTGTCAGGGGAGCCGCATGCGACAACCGACGGCAATCTGCAGATGAAGGTGACGGACATTTCCCTGGGCGGGCTTTCTTTACCCGAAAAAGAAGCCTTGAGTCTGTTGGCTCAATTTTTGACGCTGCCGGCATTCGTCAACTTGGATGCGGGCTCGGAAACGGTGCTGATGAACTTGGCCAGCATGGAGCTGCCGAAAGAGAGCGCCATCCGTTTGCTATCCATCGATAAAGGGACGAAAGAATATTCATTTGAAGTAACCATACCAACAGAAAATTTGATAGAATAGAAAGAGGCCTAATTTATGAGACAATCTTTTTACCTTTTCATTCTCACGTATAGAGACCCATACAAAAAAGACGACAAAACAGCATTTGCAAATCGGGTTTCCGAGGATATCGGTTTTCCGAAGCAAATGACCGATTACCACGAACTTGCCGATTACCTGGAGTTGAGCGGAGAGTATACAGAGTTCATGTCCGTCTTTGATGAGTTGTTTGACGTATACGTCGAGAGGAACAGAAATTAGATAAAGAAAGAAGGAAATGAAATGAGTACACACATCGCAGCAAAACCTGGGCAAATCGCGGAAACAGTCCTGTTGCCTGGCGATCCCTTAAGAGCGAAGTACATTGCGGAGACTTATTTGGAGAACGTCGAGCAGTACAATTCGGTCCGGAATATGTTCGGTTACACAGGGACATACAAAGGCAAGCGCGTTTCTGTCCAAGGCACAGGCATGGGCTTGCCTTCGATCATGATCTACGCCAATGAATTGATCACCGAGTACAACGTGCAGAATCTGATCCGGGTCGGTTCGGCTGGGGCGATCCAAAAAGATATCCATGTGCGCGACATCGTCATTGCCCAAGGCGCGACAACAGATTCCAGCGTCGTCAGCAACACGTTCAACGGCCAAGTCAACTTTGCGCCGATCTGCAACTTTGAGCTGATGCACAATGCCTATATGGTCGCGAAGGAACGGAAATTATCCGTCCACGTCGGCAATGTCCTATCCTCGGACCGCTTCTACAACGAAGAGTTGGATAAACAGAAATTGGCTGACTATGGTGTGCTGGCCGTGGAAATGGAAGCTGCTGGATTGTACCTGCTGGCCGCCAAATATAACCGGAAAGCCTTGGCTTTGTTGACGATCAGCGATCATATCCTGACCGGGGAAGAAACGACTGCCGAAGAGCGTGAAACAACGTTCGACGACATGATGCTCGTTGCTTTGGAATCTATCTTATAATCATAAAGAGGTGTAGTATGAATGGGCAACAACGGGCATAAACTTAAAAACGGCAAAAAACGCGGAGTCAAACTCTCCTTCTATTTCCTTTCCTTGCTCATCGTCGCTGCTGCGGCAATCGGCGGAACGTATGCGTGGATCGGGAGAAGCGTCACGCTTCCCTCCACGGAAGAGATCATCCAAGGGACAAACAGTTCGACGTTGGATTCGGCTGCAGCGGACCGCATCGGAGCCGTCTATCAGACGCTTCTCAATAATTATGTCGAAGGTGTCGATGAAGAAGAACTGATCGAAGGCGCCTTGAGCGGCATGGTGGAAGCAGTCGGCGATCCCTACAGTCAATACTTGAACACAGAAGCGAGCGATAACCTGGATGAGACGATCTCCGCCTCATTCGAAGGCATCGGAGCTGAGATCATGTCCTTGAATCAACAGATCGTCATTGTATCGCCGATCAAAGGCTCGCCTGCCGAAAAAGCGGGGCTTTTGCCGAATGACATCATCCTCAGTGCGGATGGCCAGGCATTGCAGGGCCTGACAGCCAGTGAAGCAGTCGCTCTGATCCGGGGCGAAAAGGGCAGTGAAGTGGTTCTGGAAATAGTCCGCGGTGATCAGACTTTCAAAGTGAACATCATCAGGGACACGATTCCGATCGAAACAGTGACATTTGAACTCGATGAAGAACATCCGGAAATCGGCATCGTCCATGTCTCCAGTTTCTCAACACCGACCTATGACGATATCGTCAGTGCTGTAACGGATCTGCGCACACAGGGAGTCACATCCTTTGTGTTTGATTTCAGACAGAATCCAGGCGGTTTATTGGACCAGGCTCTGAAAATCAGCAATATGTTCCTTAACGACGGAGACGTCATCATGCAGACGCAAGAAAAAGATGCCGATCCGAATAAAATAGTGGCAAGCGCAAGCGAGTTCGGTGATTTCAAGATAACCGAACCAACCGTCCTGCTTGTCGATGAAGGAAGCGCCAGCGCTTCGGAAATCGTTGCGGGGGCACTGCAGGAATCTTCCGAGATACCATTGGTCGGGACAACGACTTTCGGCAAAGGCACTGTGCAAACAGTGTATCCGTTGACCGAAAGCAGCGAATTGAAATTGACTGTAGCGAAGTGGCTGACGCCGAACGGCAACTGGATCCATGAAAAAGGGATCGCAGTCGACTACGAAGTCGCACTTCCTGAATACGCCACATTGACGATCATCGATTCCACAGCAACCTATGAAGAAGGAACTGTCTCGGAAGAGGTCAAGAATGTCGAAGCGATGCTGAATGCCATCGGCTACGCAGTCGAGGCGGACGGTTACTATGATGAAGACACTGCCGAGCAGGTAGCGTCATTCCAAGCTGCAAACGAGCTGGAAACAACCGGTATCGTAACGGGTGACACGGCATTGGCGATAGTCGAACAATTGCGGGAAGTCCTTACGGAGAACGATACACAGTACGATAAGGCTGTGGAAATATTGATGGGGAACGAATAATCCGAAAGGTTTGGCAGCTCTTACGAAGTGCCAAACCTTTTTGGTGTTGCTTGGAATATTCGCCTTTGGACCGGTTGCGATTCTTTTTATGCGTAAAATGTGCTAAACTATGAGTGTTGTTTTAGCACATACTATAACCAAAAAGGTTGATACCGATGAAAGTAGATAAAAAGATGCAGGATGGTCTCTGGGATTGGATGAAGGCGATCACCTTTGCCTTGCTGTTGGTGATCATCATCCGTTTTTTTGTATTCATTCCGCTGAAAGTGGAAGGCGCCTCCATGAGCCCTACGCTGGCACAGGGCAACTATCTCTTATATGAGACGTTTTCTGACGTTGATCGCTTTGATATCATCATCTTCAGCAATGAAGAAGGGCAAACGCTCATTAAGCGGGTCATCGGATTGCCGGGCGATTCCATCGCTTACAGCGAGGATCAACTGTACCTGAATGGCGAGCCTGTTGAAGAGTCTTTTCTGGGGACGGAGAAGCAGCAGGGCATGGATGTTTTCACTTCGGATTTTGATTTGCTGACCTTGACAGGAATGGAGACGGTCCCGGAAGGCAGCTATTTTGTGTTGGGGGACAACAGAGTGCGCAGCAGGGACAGCCGGATCTTCGGCTTTGTCGCGCAAGCTGATATAGCCGGCAAAGCAGCGTTGGTGTACTATCCGCTTGAGGATTTTGGCTTTATTCAAAATTAAGTACCAGTTGGATTTATAAGAAAGGGTGATTCGATGTCATTTGGCAATAAAGATCATAACGACCAAGACTCTGGTTTTGTTTCAAGGAACGAAAGATTCGGGGTCGATCAAAAGAAAGAAATCCAACCAGAAAACAGAGGCAGTTTTTTGCGGGAAGCGCTGAATCTGATCCTTTCGGTGGCAATCGCCTTTGTGTTGTTCGTTGTCATCCGGACTTATTTATTTTATCCGTTCCAGGTTGTCGGCGATTCGATGGTGCCGACTTTGGAGACCGGAGACCGGCTGATCCTGAATAAATTGGCTGAAATTGATCGTTTTGATATCGTGGTGTTCCCTGCTCCTGACGGGACCGATGAAGAATATGTGAAACGCATCATCGGGCTGCCCGGGGACGAGATTGCTTATTTCCAGGATGAGCTGTACATCAACGGCGAAAAAGTCGAGGAGCATTATTTGGAGGCTTTGAAAGAGGCTAGCGATCAACAATTGATGTCTGATTTCACCCTGTATAGTTTGGATGCAACAGCAGGGTATTCCGTTGTCCCAGAAGATATGTATTTCGTCTTAGGGGATAACCGCAGTGTTTCCAAAGACAGTCGTGTTTTCGGGTTCATCCCGGCAGCACAGATCGAGGGAACAGCTGATTTAAGACTGTGGCCGCTGAACAAAATAGGCATCATCGATGACAATGGTGCAGTAGAATAAAGGGACAACCGCACACAAGTGTATTTGCACTTGTGTTTTGTCTTGAATGGAAGCAAAAGGATTTACTCAGAAAAGGAAGTGTCAATATGTTAATACAATGGTTTCCAGGCCACATGGCAAAAGCGAAACGTGAAGCGTTGGAAAAATTAAAAATGGTCGATTTGGTGATTGAGTTGCTGGATGCGCGCTTGCCGGTTTCGAGCCGTAACCCTTTGATCGATGACATCATCGGAAACAAACCGAGATTGATTGTCCTCAATAAGGCCGATCTTGCAGATAAGGCAGCCACAAAAGACTGGGTTGAATACTTCAAACAGGATAAGAAAGCGCAGCGTGCCGTTTCGATGTCGACACTGAACAATAAAGATGTAGAGAACATCAAAAAAGAGCTGAAGGAAATGATGGCCCACAAAACGCAGGCGATGATCAACAAAGGCGTCAAACCCCGCGCAATCCGCTTGATGATCCTTGGTATCCCGAACGTCGGGAAATCAACTTTGATCAACAAGCTGATGCAGAAGAACCGCGCGCAGACCGGTAATCGTCCAGGCGTAACCAAAGGGCAACAATGGTTGAAAATCGGCGGCGATTTCGAGTTACTGGACACACCAGGGATACTTTGGCCTAAGTTCGAGGACCAGCTGATCGGACAAAAGCTTGCCTTGACCGGAGCGATCAAGGATACCGTTTTCCATAAGGATGACGTCGCATTATTTGCATTGCGTTATTTTATGCAGTATTATCCGGGCAGGTTGCAGTCTTTCTATAAGGTGGACGAAAAAGAATTCGAAGGAGAGGTTCCAGAATTGTTGATGGAATTGACCACGAAATTGCGCTTTGGCGAAGATTACAGCCGGGCCAGCGAAAAAATCATTTTCGACATCCGCGGCGGCAAACTTGGTCCGTATACTTTGGACCAGGTTCCCGTAAAGGCTGCGGAGGCTGAAGAGGGCTTAGCGGAATGAACAAACCAGTGAGCATCGCTGCCATCAAGGAGCAATTGCAGGGAATCGAATCATTGGATGATCACCGTTGGGAAGCCATCCGAGCCGACTCCCGCAAAGGCGTCCAAGCTGCAGTCAAATCCTGGGAGCGAAATTATCAACTCGATCTTGCCCTAAAAGAGCGGCAAGTCCAGATGATGGTCTTCGAAGAAGAGTTGAAGGCGAAAGGCCGTCTTGCCATCGCAGGGATCGATGAAGTCGGCAGAGGCCCATTAGCCGGTCCTGTGGTCGCTGCGGCAGTCATTCTGCCAGCGGACATCCCTTTCCTCCCGGTCAACGATTCAAAACAACTCTCAGCCAAAAAAAGGGAGCAACTTTACGATCAGATCATGGCCATTGCCGATGTCGGCATCGGATTGATTTCGCCAGAAACGATCGACGCCGTGAATATCTATCAAGCCACGAAACTGGCGATGATGCAGGCAATCGCCAATCTGAAGCAAGAGCCGGACAGTCTGCTGATCGACGCCATGAAGCTGCCGTTGCCTGTTGAACAGCTATCCATCATCAAGGGCGATGCCAAATCCGTCTCGATCGCTGCCGCCAGCATTGTCGCGAAAGTATACCGTGATCGCCTGATGTCCGAGTATGCCCTGCAGTATCCGCACTATGGATTCGAGAAAAATGCCGGTTATGGCACGCAACTGCACTTAGCCGGATTGGATAATCATGGAATCACGTCAATCCACCGGAAGACGTTTGATCCGATCAAAAGCATGCTGAGAGAGCAATAAAAATTAAACAATATAAAAAGCAGAATCCGACTCCTTTCGTATTATCTTAACAGATGGTACGCAAAGGAGTTTTTTTATGGAAATGAACCGCGAAAATCTGACGGTCCGGGATAAACTGATTTATCATGCAATGACCGGCTTGTGCACGCCGAATTTTATGAAGCATCTGTACCTATCCTGGACGAGGGATCCTTTCTATTCAATAGAAGAAATCGTAAACAACTATGTGCCGATGAGCAATGAGAGCAAACAGCAGAAGTTGAAAATGGCGCTCGAAACGGCCTTCAGCAAGACGCCTTATGAAGAACTGAACGCGCTGTATCGGATCAAAAACATCCAAATTTTGACGATTCTGGACAACGGGTATCCGGGAGGCTGGCTGAACAGCTATTTGCCCCCTGTCGTGGTGTTTTGTGCGGGGAATATCGATTTATTGGAGCAGCCTTGTCTGAGCGTCGTCGGCAGCCGCAGTCCGACCTCCTACGGAAAGGCGGTCTTGGACGAAATGATCCCTCCGTTGGTTGCGGAAGGCATCACGCTCGTAAGCGGGCTCGCCAAAGGCATCGATCAAATGGTTCATTCCTGTGCGATCGCAAACGGCGGAGCCACAATCGGTATCATCGGGTCAGGTCTGGATGTTGCTTACCCAAGGGAAAATGCTGCCCTGCAGCGGCAAATGATGGCAGAGCAGCTCGTCATCAGTGAATATCCTTTAGGCTCGAAACCGGAACGATTCCATTTCCCGATGCGCAATCGCCTGATCGCCAACCTTTCGCTGGCCACTTTGGTGATCGAAGCGACGGAAAAGAGCGGCAGCCTCATAACCGCTAATTTGGCGCTGCAGGAAAACAGGGATGTTTATGCGGTTCCCGGAAATATTACCAGCCGTCTCAGTGTCGGCACCAATCAATTGATAAAGGCCGGCGCAGCTTGCGTTTTGAACGCGACTGACGTGCTGGAAGAAATGAAAACGCAGTGGAACTGAAGCACCCGCGAAATAACTTCCATTTGACAAACACCTAGTTTATGGCATAAGATGGGAAACGATTTAAATGACAGAAATATACATACAAAATATTTCGTTGAGAGGAGTCGTTTCTTTGGCTTATAAATATTTAGTCATCGTGGAATCACCTACCAAAGCCAAGACGATAGAAAAGTATCTTGGCAGAAACTATAAAGTGGTAGCAAGTAAAGGCCACTTGCGCGATTTACCAAAGAGTCGCATGGCAATCAATATCGAAAATGACTATCAGCCGGATTATATTTCCATTCGTGGTAAAGGCGACCTGATTAAAGAATTGAAAAAATATGGCCATAAGGCCGAAAAAATTTACCTGGCTTCCGACCCGGATAGAGAAGGGGAAGCCATCTCGTGGCACCTCGCTCACCTGTTGGGTTTGGACCCAGCAGATAATATCCGCGTCGTTTATAATGAAGTAACCAAAGATGCAGTAAGAGAAGCGCTGAAAAATCCAAGACCGATCAACATGGATCTTGTTTCAGCCCAGCAAGCCCGAAGGATACTGGATCGCTTGGTCGGATACTCCATTTCACCAATACTATGGAAGAAAGTCAAAAAAGGTTTGAGTGCCGGACGGGTCCAATCGGTTGCCCTGAAACTGATAGTCAACCGCGAAGAGGAGATTGCTGGGTTCGAACCTGTGGAGTCCTGGACGATTGATGGCACTTTCTTGAAGGACAAACATGTTTTTCAGGCAGCCTTTTATGGCTTGGGCGGGAAAAAGCTGAAGCTGAAGACCAAAGAGGAAGCGGATGCGGTCTTTGAGAAGATCACTTCCAATGTTTTTGAGATTTCCGATGTAACGAAGAAGCAGCAAAAACGCAACCCGGCTCAGCCGTTCACGACTTCCAGTCTTCAACAGGAAGCCGCCAACAAGCTGAATTTCCGTACGCGGAAAACGATGATGATCGCGCAGGAACTCTATGAAGGGATTCCGCTCGGCAAAGAAGGCTCCGTGGGTTTGATCACCTATATGCGAACGGACTCGACACGTGTGTCGGCCGGTTCGATTGAGGAAGCGCATGAATACATCACGGGCACATACGGTCCGGAATATGCCATCGAAAAACAGCGCGAGAACAAAAAGGCCCCATCGGCACAGGATGCGCATGAAGCCATCCGTCCTTCCAGCGTTTTAAGGGTGCCGAGCGAAATCGAAGCCTTTTTGACGAAGGACCAGTTCAAATTGTACCAATTGATCTGGGCGCGCTTTTTGGCGAGTCAGATGACGCCAGCGGTCTTCGATACGATGAAGGTGGACCTCAAGCATGAGGACGTCATGTTCCGGGCGACGGGTTCAAAAGAAAACTTTGCCGGTTACCGCAAAGTCTACGTGGAGGGCACCGCCAAAGAGAAAGACAACCTTTTGCCGGAAATGGCTGTAGGCGACACCGTCTTCTCGAAGGACATTGAACCGAATCAGCATTTCTCACAACCGCCGGCCCGTTATTCGGAAGCGACGCTCATCAAGGCTCTGGAGGAGAATGGCGTCGGAAGACCTTCGACCTATGCTCCTACGATCGAAACAATCCAGAAACGCTATTACGTAAAAGTGACGGCAAAACGTTTCGAGCCAACCGAATTGGGTACGATCGTCAATGGCTTGATCTCCACCTATTTCCCGGACATCGTGAACATTTCCTTCACCGCCGGAATGGAACAGGACTTGGACAGTGTCGAAGAGGGCAATATGGAATGGGTCAAAGTAGTCGATCGTTTTTACAAACCATTCGCCGAAGAATTGGCGAAAGCGGAAGTCGAGATTGAAAAAATCGAGATCAAAGATGAGCCAGCCGGATTCGATTGCGAATTATGCGGCCATCCGATGGTCATCAAAATCGGCAGATTCGGAAAGTTCTATGCGTGCAGCAATTTCCCGGAATGCCGAAACACAAAACCGATCGTGAAGAAAATCAACGTGACGTGCCCCGTGTGCCACAAAGGCGAGGTCATCGAACGGAAATCCAAGAAAAACCGGATATTCTATGGCTGCGATCAGTATCCAGAGTGCGAATTCATCTCATGGGACAAACCGATCGGCCGCGATTGCCCGAAATGTCAACATTATCTTGTTGAGAAAAAGGTCAAAGGCGGCATCCAAGTGAAATGCAGTCATTGTGAATACGAGGAAGATGTACAGAAATAACGTTATGGAGGCATACTATGACAGATAAAACAGTTACCGTAATCGGAGCCGGCTTGGCCGGAAGCGAGGCGGCTTTTCAAATAGCGGAGCAGGGCATCCACGTCGATCTCTATGAGATGAGACCGAAAAAGATGACGCCTGCCCACCATACATCTGGTTTCGCGGAATTGGTCTGCACCAATTCACTGCGGGGTAACCAAGTCACGAACGCCGCGGGATTGATAAAGGAAGAAATGCGTCATCTGAATTCCCTGATCATCAAAGCGGCAGATGCGACCGCTCTGCCGGCGGGGGGCGCACTGGCTGTCGATCGCGACAATTTTTCAGCCTATGTGACGAAAACATTGGAAAACCATCCCAATATAACGATCCATCTGGATGAACTGACGGCATTGCCGGAAGGGATCACGGTGGTAGCGACAGGCCCTTTGACTTCGGAATCATTGAGCCAATCGATTCAAAGCTTTATTGAGATGGAAGGACTGTACTTCTACGATGCCGCAGCACCGGTGCTGGAAAAAGACAGCATCGATATGGAAAAGGTATACTTGAAGTCGCGTTACGACAACGGCGAAGCCGCCTATCTGAACTGTCCGATGACAAAAGCAGAATTCGAATCGTTCTATCGCGAACTGATCGCTGCTGAAGTGGCCCCTCTGAAGGAATTCGAGGAGGAAAAATACTTCGATGGCTGCATGCCTTTCGAAGTGATGGCCTCAAAAGGCGAAAAAACGCTGCTGTTCGGTCCGATGAAGCCAGTCGGGCTTGAGGATCCAAAGACCGGAAAGATTCCCTACGCAGTTGTGCAGCTCCGTCAGGACAATGCTGCCGGCTCCTTGTACAATATCGTCGGTTTCCAGACGCACCTGAAATGGGGAGAGCAGAAACGGATTCTGCAGATGATCCCGGGACTGGAAAATGCTGAAATCGTGCGTTATGGAGTCATGCACCGGAATACGTTCCTAAACTCTCCGAAAATTCTGCGCGCCACCTATCAGAGCCAAAAACGCGATGATCTGTTCTTCGCTGGCCAGATGACGGGTGTGGAAGGATATGTCGAGAGTGCCGCCAGCGGCTTGCTGGCGGGCCTTAATGCCGCCAGAATGGCGGATGGGCAGGAATGTGTCGTCTTCCCGAAAGAAACGATGATCGGTGCCATGTCGCACTACATAACGAACACAGACAGCAAGCACTTCCAACCGATGAACGCTAACTTCGGCATAATCGAACCGTTGGGCGGCAAGAAAATCCGTGATAAACAGCTTAAAAACCAAATGATAGCCGATAAAGCGTTGGCTGCCTTGGACGAATTCGTGCAAACGATTTAAGTTCGTCAGCTTACATTGAAATCTCTCCAACATTGTGATAAATTTAGTCATAAGATGTTGGAGGGATTTTTTTGTCTAATCAAGAATTAATCGATCGATTCATAAACTATTTGGCAATTGAACGGCGCTATTCCGACGAAACGGTCAAAGCCTATCTGTTTGACCTGAAAAAATTCGAATCTTTTCTCGAAGAAAGTGGAACCAGCGACTTGATGGCGGTACAATTGTACGATGTCCGCCTGTATCTGAGTTTTTTGGATGAACAAAAACTGAGCCGAAACACCATTTCGCGCACGTTGTCGAGCTTGAGGGGGTTCTATCATTTCCTGATCCGCAACGACCTTCTTGATGAAAACCCTTTATCCTATATCTCTTTCAAGAAAAAGCAGCTGCGTCTGCCGCAGTACCTTTACGAAGAAGAATTGGAAAAACTCTTGCGTGCAGCCGAGGGGACCGAAATATTGGACTATCGTAACCGGGCGTTGGTGGAATTGTTGTATGCGACCGGAATCCGCGTCAGCGAATGCAAGAACATCAAACTGCAGGATATTTCCTTCGACCTGGGCGTCATTCTGATTTTCGGTAAAGGGAATAAAGAGCGCTATGTGCCGTTCGGGCATTATGCTGCCGCAGCCATCCAGGAGTACCTGGAAATGACCCGGTCGGAATTGATGTCAAAACACAAACGCAGCCACGACCATCTCTTTGTGAATCGCTTGGGCGATCCGCTCACGGCAGGCGGCATTGAATACATACTGAAACAGATCATGAAAAAAACAGGTTTGACCGGGACGCTGCATCCGCATATGCTTCGGCATACCTTTGCGACCGATATGCTGAATAACGGAGCGGATATGCGGACCGTTCAGGAACTTTTGGGACATGCCAGCCTGTCATCCACTCAAATCTATACACACGTAACGAAAGATGCCCTGCAACGGAATTACAACCAATTCCATCCGCGGGCGAAACGGGACAGCAAGAAACAGGGGGAATAACATATGACAACAATCTGTGCAGTGCAGCACAACGGACGTTCAGCCATGGCGGGAGACGGCCAGGTGACGATGGGCGAATCCGTCATCATGAAAGGGACCGCCAAAAAAATCAGACGCATCTATCATGATGAAGTCATCGTCGGCTTCGCAGGCGGCGTAGCTGACGCTTTCACCCTTGAAGACAAATTTGAAGAGAAACTCAATCAATACAAGGGCAACCTGATGCGCGCCTCCATCGAGGTGGCCAAGGAATGGCGCGGCGACCGTGCCCTTCAGAAGCTGGAGGCTTTGCTGATCGTCATGAACAAGGAGCAGATGCTGCTTGTTTCCGGGAGCGGGGAAGTCATCGAACCGGATGACGGGATCCTTACGATCGGCTCAGGCGGGAATTATGCTTTGGCTGCAGCAAGAGCCCTAAAAAGAAGAGGCTCCGATCTTTCCGCTAAGGAAATCGCCTACGAAAGCCTCAAGATTGCCTCAGAAATCTGCGTATTTACTAACGACAACATTATTGTTGAAGAATTTTAGATAGGTGGCTAATATAATGAAGGAACAGCACAACAGAACACCCAGAGAAATCGTCAAGGAGCTCGACCGCTATATCATCGGCCAGGATGCAGCCAAAAAAGCAATCGCTGTCGCTTTGCGGAATCGTTACCGGAGACAGCAACTGGATGCTGACATGCAAAAAGAAGTGACTCCGAAAAATATCCTGATGATTGGGCCTACCGGAGTAGGGAAGACGGAGCTGGCGAGACGCTTGGCGCTGTTGGTCGAAGCACCCTTTGTTAAGGTAGAGGCAACCAAATTCACGGAAGTCGGCTATGTCGGACGCGACGTCGAATCGATGGTCCGCGACCTGGTGGAGAACGCCATCCAGATCGTCGAAAAGCAAAAACGCGGCGACGTGTATGCCAAAGCCTATGAAGCGGCTTTGCAACGCCTGGCCAAAGTCATGAAACCGGGGATCAAAAAAGCCAAGCCCAAACAGGAAGGCATGAATGACTGGCAAAATATGTTCAAAAACCTGGGAATGCCTCTGCCGGAAAATCAGGAAGAGGAAACCGAAGAAGTGACTGCCGAAATCGCCCAGAGCAGAGCGGAAATCATCGAGCAATTGCGTAAAGGTTTGTTGAATAAACGTGAAGTTTCCATAAAAGTGGAGGAAAAACAAGCCAATCCATTAGGTGGCGGCGGAAACAACGAACAAATGATGATGCTGCAGTCGGCATTCGAATCCATGACGCCGAAAAAGAAAATCCAGCGGACACTTTTGGTCGAAGATGCCATCGAGGTGCTCGTGCAGGAAGAAACCGACAAATTGGTCAACAAGGATGATATTTCGCAGGAAGCTTTGAAGTTGGCCGAAATCAACGGCATCATTTTCATCGATGAAATCGACAAAATCACTTCCAAGTCACAAAACACAGGCGAAGTGTCGCGGGAAGGTGTGCAACGGGATATCCTTCCGATCGTCGAAGGCAGCCAAGTTTCCACTAAGTATGGGGCTATCCAAACGGACCATATCTTGTTCATAGCATCCGGCGCGTTCCACGTCTCCAAGCCAAGCGATCTGATCCCGGAACTGCAAGGACGTTTCCCGATCCGGGTGGAATTGAACGACCTCACGGAAGATGATTTCGTCCGCATCCTTACAGAGCCCAATAATGCGATGCTGAAGCAATACATCGCGCTGTTGGCAACGGAGGACGTCAACATCACCTTCACGCAGGAAGCCATCCGAAAAATGGCCGTCATCGCGACAGAAGTCAACCAGGAAACCGATAACATAGGCGCCAGAAGACTGCACACGATCATGGAAAAATTGCTGGAGGATCTGTTGTTTGAAGCTTCCGAAATTCCCGGGACAGATATCACGATAACGGAACATTATGTGGATGAAAAACTTGAGAAAATTGTAGAAAACAAAGATTTAAGAAAATATATCCTTTAAGCATAAAAAAATCCCCTTTAGGTTGGATGAACCTTGCGGATATTTTCTGATGGATGATCGTAGGGGGGAAAACATGGACGAATTATTAGAAAAGTTGAGAAGGATCAACTACATGCTGCAAAAAGAAGGGGGCTTCGTTGATGTCAGCGGCGAAGCGACGGCTTTGCCCTTTACGGAAATGGCGAGCGTGCTCGGCGACATACTGAGCGCCAACACGTATCTGATTGATCTGTCCGGCAATCTGTTGGGCTACAGCGAGGCGACCGATATCAACAATGCCCGCATCAAACAAATGCTGGAGGACAAGAAGTTTCCGGAGCAGTATGCCTGCAATCTGTCTGCGTTGTTTCAGACGACCGCGAACATCGGCATCGAATCCGATTTTACGGCCTTTCCGATCGAGAGCAGGGACCTGTTCATAACGGGTGTCACAACGATCGTTCCGATTTTTGCTTCCGGCAAGCGCTTGGGGAGCTTAGTTTTGGCGCGATTGTTTCCCGTCTTTGACAGCAGCGATCTGATTCTTGCCGAACATGGTGCCACCGTTATCGGCATCGAATTGCTGCATGCCATCAATTTGCGCATGCAGGAGGCAACGCGCGTGACCACACTGGTCCAGATCGCCATAAAATCGCTGTCTTTCAGTGAAATGGAGGCAGTCAAAGCGATCTTTGAGACTTTTCCATCCTTGGAGGAACGCATCACCGCATCAAAAATTGCGGCAGAAAAAAATATTACGCGTTCCGTCATTGTGAATGCCTTAAGAAAACTGGAATCAGCCGGTATTCTCGAGACGAGATCGCTCGGTATGAAGGGAACCTTCATCAGAGTCGTTTCTGCAGAATTGCTTGATGCTTTGAAAAGGGCTTTGTATCCAAAAAATGAACAGTAAGCAAAATGGTGTAAAGCCAAACTAGGGGGAAATGTCATGGAGTTTGTAATTGAAAACCAGCACCTTACGGTAACCGTAAAAGATAAAGGTGCAGAAATCACCAGTGTAATCGCAAAGAAAACCGGCATCGAATATATTTGGCAGGCTGATGAAAAAGTTTGGAACAGACATGCGCCTATCTTGTTTCCTTTTGTTGGACGCTTGAAGGATGATACCTTCCGACATAACGATAAAACTTACACAATGGGGCAACACGGATTTGCACGTGATTCGAAATTTTCGGTGCATGAGCGTTTGACCGACAGCATTACCTTCATCCTTGCGCCGAATGGTGATTTCAAAAATGTTTATCCATTTTCATTTGAACTGCAGTTGACTTATCAATTGTTCGAGAATCAATTGTCGATCAGCTACAAAGTGAAGAATCTGGATGCAAACAAGATGTATTTCTCGATCGGCGGACACCCAGGCTTTAATGTGCCTTTGACGGAAGGGGAAACATTCGAGGATTACTACATCAAAATGACTCCGGAAACTTCCCGCCAGCGCTTGTTCCTGGATGGGCCTTATCTTGCACCAGACAAAACGGTTGAAGTGGAACAAAATAAATTCCCATTGCAAAGGGATCTCTTTTTGAATGATGCCATCATTTTCAAGACGCCGGAACCGACAACTGTGACGCTGGCTTCCGATAAAAGCGAGCATGGGGTCACGATGTCCTATGAGGATTTCGAATACTTGGGCATCTGGACGAAGCCTCAGGAAGACGCCACTTATGTTTGTTTGGAACCTTGGTGCGGACTTGCTGACCGATCGGATTCGGACGGGGAGCTGGAACGGAAGACAGCCATCCAATCGCTTGAACCCGGGAATAAACGTTATTATGTCCATCGGGTCGATTTCTTTTAATTCAGTCGTCAGCTAGGCCCAGCAGCGTTTGTCTTTGGGCCTGATAAAAGGCGGGGCCGTAAATCATCGTTGATTTACGGCCCCGCCTTATTCTGTTATATTTCTTTAGCGCTCTTCGATTTGTAGCCGAAAGGCACTTTGCTTTCCGTTCCATTTTTGATCCGGTAAATATTGGAACGATGGCGATAGATGATGAAGATCGTCAAAAGGATCGTAACGAGCGTCAATGGCCAATCCTTAAAAAAGAAGGAAAGAGCGACCGCCGTAAAACAGACCAAGATGCTGGATAAGCTGACCATTCTGGAGAAGTACAGGTAGATGATGAAAGCAACGACTGCTTCCCCAAAAAAAAGCGGATTGTAGGCCAAGAGGATACCTGCGCTGGTGGCAACGGCTTTACCGCCTTTGAATCCGGCAAAAAGGGGATACGTATGACCTAAGGCTGCAACAACCCCGGCCAATAAGGGATGGATTTCGACTGCCAGCCAGATCGGCAATAAGGTTGCCGCTGAGCCTTTGAGCATGTCCATGATCAGGACGATGATGCCGGCTTTTTTTCCTAATACGCGGAAGGTATTGGTCGTTCCGCTGTTTCCGCTGCCGTATTTGCGGATGTCTGTTTGATAAAAATATTTTCCGATCCAAATGCCTGATGGGATGGAACCCAAAAGATAGGCCAGGACGATGACGATTGCTGTCATTCTCACTTCACTCCTAAGTTGATGCTCAGTTAATATACAATTGCAGTTCATTTTACCATTTTATCCGCAGTTTTCCTATAGGAGGCAGAATTCCGTCTCATTTTTTATACTTTCCAAAGTGAAAGTTATACAGTATGATAGAATAGATGTTCGGTTAGAACAGATACGAAGGAGTTTTTTTATGGCACAAAATAAAGAGAATAAATACAATGATGATTCCATCCAAGTTTTGGAAGGACTTGAAGCAGTCAGAAAACGGCCCGGGATGTATATCGGTTCGACTGATGCCCGCGGATTGCATCATTTAGTATATGAGATAGTCGATAATGCTGTAGATGAGGCCTTGTCGGGTTATGCTGATGAGATCGACATCACGATCCATGAAGACCAGAGCATCAGCGTCAAAGACAACGGACGCGGCATGCCTACCGGGTTGCACGCTTCAGGGGTGCCAACCATCCAAGTCATTTTCACCGTGCTTCACGCTGGAGGGAAATTCGGCCAGGGCGGCTACAAAACTTCAGGAGGTCTTCACGGAGTGGGAGCGAGTGTCGTCAATGCCCTTTCCAAGTGGCTGGAAGTATCGGTCATCCGCGAGAGCACACTCTATACAATGAAATTCAAGGATGGCGGAAAACCTGCCAGCAAATTGACCAAAGCAAAAACCACTGCAAAAGCATCCGGCTCGTTGATTCATTTTTTGCCTGACAAAGAGGTTTTCGGAACAGCGCAGCTGTCCTACGATGTGCTGGCGGAACGGTTCCGGGAATCAGCCTTTTTGTTGAAAGGCTTAACCATCACGCTGAAGGATGAACGAACCGAACAAAGCGATACTTTTTTCTTCGAAGAAGGAATCAAGGAATTCGTTACTTACTTAAATGAAGAAAAGGATACACTGCACGATGTCGTGTATTTCAACGGGGAAGCCGATGGGATCGAGATCGAGTTCTCATTCCAGTACAACGACGGGTATTCGGAAACGATCCTGTCATTCGTCAACAACGTCCGCACAAAGGATGGCGGCACCCACGAAACCGGTGCGAAGACCGCCATCACAAAAGCCTTCAATGAATACGCCCGAAAAATGAACCTGATCAAAGAGAAGGAAAAGAATCTCGAAGGCAGCGACGTCCGCGAAGGACTTTCGGCAGTATTGTCCTTGCGCGTACCGGAGAATTTGCTCCAATTCGAAGGCCAGACGAAGGAAAAATTAGGCACCCCGCAAGCGCGGGCAGCCGTTGATGGACTCATCAGCGAAAAATTGAGCATTTACTTGACAGAAAATGGCGAAACAGCCCAAATGCTCGCCAGAAAATCCTTGAAAGCCAGAGAGGCCAGGAATGCAGCGCGTAAAGCCCGTGAAGAGACGCGTAATGGCAAAAAACGCCAAAAAAACGAATCGCTGTTGTCCGGCAAGCTGACGCCTGCACAAAGCAAAAATCCGAAAAAGAACGAACTGTATCTTGTCGAGGGTGATTCCGCCGGCGGATCCGCCAAACAAGGGCGCGACCGCAAGTTCCAGGCGATACTCCCGTTGCGTGGGAAAGTCATCAATACAGAACGCGCGAGTATGCAGGATATTTTGAAGAACGAGGAAATCAACACGATCATCTACACAGTCGGTGCAGGGGTCGGGGCGGATTTCGACATTAAGGATTGCAATTATGACAAAATCATCATCATGACGGATGCGGACACGGATGGTGCGCATATTCAGATCCTGTTGCTGACTTTCTTTTACCGTTACATGAAACCGTTGCTGGAAGCCGGGAAAATATATCTGGCGCAGCCGCCCCTATACAAAGTATCCAAGGGCTTCGGCAAGAACGAAAAAATCCAGTACGCATGGACCGAAAGGGAACTGCAGGAAAAAATCGACATCATCGGCAAGGGCTATATCCTGCAACGGTACAAAGGACTCGGGGAAATGAACGCGGATCAGCTGTGGGATACCACGATGGATCCTGAAACCCGGACGTTGATCCGGGTGCTGATCGATGACAAGGCCCAAGCGGAGCGCCGGGTCACGACGCTGATGGGGAACAAAGTCGAACCGCGAAGGAAATGGATCGAGAAGCATGTCGAGTTTTCGATGTCCGACAATAAGAGCATTCTTGAGGAAGACATTGCACCAGCGTCCGATAGTGGGGAGGCGCATCTGCAGGAGAAAGTGAAGAAGGAATTTTCGGATCAGCAGACCGCTCATGACATGGAGCAAATTTCGTTAGATTTTGAAAGTGGTGAACTATAGTGGATAATCTGGAAATTAAAGAGCTGATGCTTGAAAACGTAATGGGGGACCGCTTCGGGCGATACTCGAAGTACATCATCCAAGAGCGTGCTTTGCCTGATATCCGCGACGGACTGAAGCCTGTCCAAAGGCGGATCCTGTACGCGATGGATGTTGCCGGGAACACTTCGGACAAAGGCTTCCGCAAATCGGCTAAAACTGTCGGGAATGTAATCGGTAATTACCATCCGCATGGCGATTCCAGTGTCTATGAAGCGATGGTCCGGTTGAGTCAGGATTGGAAGATGCGGGAAGTATTGGTCGAAATGCACGGCAATAACGGGAGTATGGATGGGGACTCAGCCGCAGCGATGCGGTACACCGAGGCCCGATTGTCAAAAATTTCCGCTGAACTGTTGCGCGACATCGACAAGGAAACAGTTGACTTTGTGCTGAACTTCGATGATACCGATCAGGAGCCGACCGTGTTGCCGGCTCGCTACCCGAATCTGCTGGTGAACGGCGCCACCGGTATTTCCGCCGGTTATGCGACAGATATCCCACCGCATAATTTAGGCGAAGTCATCGATGCGACCTTGCATCTGATCGATCACCCTGAGGCGGAGCTCAAAGCACTCATGAAATACGTAAAAGGACCCGATTTCCCTACCGGGGCAATCATACAGGGCTTGGATGGCCTGAAGGACGCCTACAACACCGGCAAAGGAAAAGTAGTCGTCCGCTCGCGCACTTCCATAGAGAGCATCCGCGGCGGCAAACAGCAGATCGTCATTTCGGAAATTCCTTATGACATCAATAAAGCGACACTAGTGAAGCGGATGGACGAAATCCGCATCAACCGCAAAATCGAAGGAATCGCCGAAGTGCGGGATGAATCGGACCGCACAGGGCTGCAGATCGTCGTCGAATTGAAAAAAGAAGCGAATGCAGAGGGAATCCTCAACTATCTGCTCAAAAATACGGATCTGCAAGTGAACTATAACTTCAATATGGTCGCGATCGACGAGCGCCGTCCGATGCAGGTCGGCTTGCACCAAATACTGAAAGCCTACATCCGTCACCAGAAAATCGTCATTACCCGCCGGACGAATTACAGCCTGAAGAAGGCTGAGACGCGACTGCATATCGTGGATGCACTGATCCGAGTCATTTCGATCCTGGATGAAGTCATCCAATTGATCCGTGACAGCAAAGACAAGAAAGACTCAAAACAGAACCTGATGAAGCGGTATGCTTTTTCGGAACCGCAGTCGGAAGCGATTGTTTCCCTGCAACTGTACCGGTTATCCAATACGGATATCACCGCCCTGCAGAACGAAAAGTTGGAACTGAATGAGCAGATTGCGACTTACCAAGAAATCCTGAAACAGGAAAAAACGTTGTACGCCGTGATGAAGACAGAGCTTACCTCAGTCAAAAAACAATACGCGAATCCTCGCCGGACTACCATCCAGCATGAAATTGAGGAAATCAAAATCGATACGGAAGTTCTCGTGCCGGTGGAGGAAGTCGTTGTCGTGATCACGAAAGAGGGCTATTACAAGCGCACCAGCCTGCGCTCATTTGGAGCCTCGACAATCGCAGAAATCGGCTTGCGCGAAGGGGATAAGCCGCTGTTTGTCGGGAAAGCATCGACCCTTGATGCGATCGTGATGTTCACCAGCAAGGGAGACTACCTTCACTTCCCAATCCATGAGTTGCCGGAACTGAAATGGAAAGATACGGGGCATCATATCTCGCAAAACATCCCTTTCGCTCCGGAAGAAAAGATCATCAACGTAGAAATTCTCCCGAACAACAGCGAACCGACCGGTACAATCCTTTTCGTTTCAAAAGAAGGCTACATCAAACAGACACTGATGAGCGACTTCCGGACTTTCCGGGGCTACAGAAACAAAAAAGCGGTCGCCATGAAGCTGAAGAGCGAGGCGGATGCGATTGTCTCCATCCAACGCTTGGAGGATCAACAAAACTATGATGTACTGCTTGTGACCCATTTCGGATTCAGCCTGCGTTATGCCGTGAATGAAGTAGGCATCATCGGAACCCGTGCCAGCGGAGTCAAATCAATCAATCTGAAGGACGGTGACGTTGTGGTTGGGGGTGCCGCCTTTAAAGAAGGTGATGAGGAATTCCCTGTCCTGGTGATCACGCAAAGAGGGAACATCAAGAAATTCAAATCCGGCGAGGTCCCGATTTTGGGCCGCGCGAAACGGGGATTGATGCTACTGAAGGAATTGAAGGCCAAGCCGCACCGCATCATCTTCATGGATTGTGAATTGTCAGTGCCTAACCGTTATGCAATCCGCACCACGACAGGTAACAGCGTCGTGGCGGAAAGCAAAGAAATACCGTTCAGTCCAAGGTATTCCAACGGCAGCTTCGCAATCAATGAGAAGACGGATGGCGAAGTGTCGGACATCGAGAAAGAGTTTGATTTTTCACAAATTAGAATTTTCTAATTAACTGTTATAAACAAAAAGCAAAAACGGAAACTGTGTAATAATACAGTTTCCATTTTTTTATGAAACAGATTTTTCGTCAAAATAAAGGTTTCACTAACTAATCGGAAGCCAGAGGCATTTTTTTATATTTATAAACGTTGATGCAGCAACGTTTATAAAATATTTACGAAAAAGTGACAAAAAGTTCAAAAAAAAGATTGATAGTTGTTGCACTTTCAACTGTACGTGTTATAATATTCATGTAGAAACCTGTTACACATATCACAATGTGAAAGCACTTTATAGGAGGAATATATAATGGAACAATGGCAAGGGTTTAAAGGCAAAACTTGGAAAGAAGAAGTCGACGTAAGAGACTTCATCATCAACAACTTCTCTGAATACACAGGCGACGAAAGCTTTTTGGCTGGTCCTACTGAAACTACTACTCAATTATGGGATCAAGTTATGGATCTTACTAAGCAAGAAAGAGAAGCTGGCGGCGTATTGGACATGGATACAAAAGTTGTATCTTCCATTACATCTCATTCAGCAGGCTACCTGAACAAAGAAAAAGAGCAAATCGTCGGTTTCCAAACTGAAAAACCACTTAAACGCAGCTTGATGCCGTTTGGCGGTATCCGCATGAGCGAACAGGCTTGTGAAGAAGCTGGCTACAAAGTAGACCCAGAAGTTTCAATGATTTTCCGCCAATACAGAAAAACACATAACCAAGGCGTATTTGACGCTTACACTCCAGAAATGCGTGCAGCAAGAACAACCGGCGTCATCACTGGCTTACCGGATGCATACGGCCGCGGCCGCATCATCGGCGATTACCGTCGTGTAGCTTTATACGGTGTGGACTTCCTGATGCAAGACAAATTAAATGAATTCGCTAAAATCGGCGACGGCACGATGACTGAAGAAATCATCCGTTTGAGAGAAGAATTCAGCGAACAATACCGCGCTTTGAAAGAATTGAAAGAATTAGGAAACATCTACGGTTTCGATATTTCCAAACCAGCAACAAACGCTCAAGAAGCTTTCCAATGGTTATACTTCGGCTACTTGGCTGCTGTTAAACAACAAAATGGTGCAGCAATGTCATTAGGCCGTACTTCAACTTTCTTGGATATCTATATCCAACGCGATCTTGAAAACGGAACATTGACTGAAGAAACAGCACAAGAAATCGTTGACCACTTCGTAATGAAATTGCGTATGATCAAATTTGCACGTACGCCAGAATACCAAGAATTGTACTCAGGAGATCCACAATGGGTTACTGAATCAATCGCTGGTATGGCACATGATGGCCGCTCAATGGTCACAAAATCAAGCTTCCGTTTCTTGAACACATTGACTAACTTAGGAGCAGCTCCAGAACCTAACTTGACAGTTCTTTGGTCAACTAGATTGCCTGACGGATTCAAAAAATACTGTTCTAAAATGTCTATCGAAACAAGCGCTATCCAATACGAAAATGATGACATCATGAGCCTTGAATGGGGCGACGACTACGGTATCGCTTGCTGCGTATCCGCGATGAGAATCGGGAAACAAATGCAATTCTTCGGAGCGCGTGCTAACTTGGCTAAAACATTGCTTTACGCAATCAACGGCGGGATTGACGAAACGAAGAAAAAACAAGTCGGACCTAAATTGCAACCAATCACTTCAGAATACCTTGATTACGCTGAAGTTGCTGAAAAATTCGATGTAATGATGGACTGGATCGTAGCTTTGTATGTGAATACATTGAACGTTATCCACTACATGCATGACAAATATTCATACGAGTCATTGGAAATGGCTTTGCATGATACACACGTTGTCCGCACATTGGCAACTGGTGTGGCTGGATTCTCAGTTACAATCGACTCACTTTCTGCTATCAAATATGCAAAAGTTAAACCGATCCGTGACGAAAACGGCATTGCAATTGACTTCGAAATCGAAGGCGACTTCCCTAAATATGGTAACAATGATGATCGTGCTGACCAAATCGGTATCGACTTGTTGAAACAATACATGGGCAAAGTTAAGAAACACCAAACATACCGCAACTCTATCCCTACAACTTCTGTCCTGACAATCACTTCTAACGTGGTTTACGGTAAGAAAACTGGTAGCACGCCAGACGGACGTAAAGCCGGCGAACCATTCGCACCTGGTGCTAACCCAATGCACGGAAGAGATACACACGGCGCTTTGGCAAGTTTGTCTTCAGTAGCTAAGATTCCTTACAAATATTCATTGGATGGTATCTCAAATACATTCTCAATCATCCCTAAAGCTTTGGGACGTGAAGAAGAAGTTCAAAAAGAAAACTTGACTGCCATGATGGACGGCTACATCGCTAAAGGCGGCCACCACTTGAACGTCAACGTATTCAACCGTGAAACATTGCTTGACGCTATGGATCACCCAGAAAACTACCCACAATTGACGATCCGTGTTTCCGGATACGCTGTTAACTTCATCAAGTTGACTCGCGAACAACAAATGGACGTCATCAACCGTACAATGCACGAAATGATGTAATCTGCTTCAACTTGCATATTAATCGTATAAATTTAAACGGATGGATCATTTGATTCATCCGTTTTCTATCAAAGGGAGCGAAAATTCGCTCTTTTTGATAGGAAATATTCCTTACGAGATATACAATGAAGTTAAGAAATAAACGACAGAGGAGTTTTTTGAAATGACTGAACCCTTAAAAGGATTTGTGCATTCAACAGAGAGTTTCGGTTCCGTTGATGGGCCCGGAATCCGTTTTATTATATTTATGCAAGGCTGCCGCATGCGTTGCCAATTTTGCCATAACCCGGACACTTGGAACATCGGCGGCGGCAATGAGATGACAAGCGATGAATTGCTGAACATGGCCTTGCAATACAAGCCTTTCTGGGGGCAAAAAGGCGGCATCACCGTCAGCGGTGGCGAACCATTGCTGCAGATCGACTTTCTGATCGAATTGTTCACGAAAGCCAAAGCCCAGGGCGTGCATACGACTTTGGACACCTGCGGCTTGCCGTTCACTTATGATGAACCATTCTTCAGCCAATTCAACAAACTGTTGGCTGTGACAGACCTGATCCTGCTGGACATCAAACACATCGACAGCGGAAAGCACAAAGAATTGACAATGTGGCCCAACGAAAGCATCATCGAATTGGCGAAATATTTGTCGGAAATCAATCACCCGATTTGGGTCCGCCATGTGCTGATCCCAGAGCGGACAGACTATGATGATTTCTTGATCCGTCTGGATGCTTTCCTGAAAACATTGAAAAACATAGTCAAAGTGGAGATTCTGCCTTACCATAAAATGGGCGTCTACAAGTGGGAAACATTGGGAATCCCTTATCAATTGGACGGAATCGATCCGCCTACCGCCGAGCGCGTCGAAAATGCCAGAAAGCTGCTGCATACGGAAGACTACAAAGGTTATTTGGATCTATAAAATAATACTATTTTTCAAGGAAGAAAAGAGAATTGCCATTGCTCTTTTCTTCCTTTTTTATTATGATAAATTTAGACAATGGAAGAGAGAGTGAATTGAATGAAAAAACTGTTAGTTTTTGGGCACCAAAATCCGGATACGGATGCGATCACATCCGCTATCGCATACGCCTACTATCTGAATCAAACCGGAATCGAAGCAGAAGCTGTGGCACTTGGCTTGCCGAGTGAGGAAACAGCCTATGCTCTGAATCAATTCAAGACGGAGGCTCCGCGCGTCATCGCGACTGCGGCAAACGAAACGGATACGGTTGCTTTGGTCGACCATAACGAAGCGCAACAAAGCGTCAGCGACATCAAAGATGTGGAAGTATATGCCGTCGTGGATCACCACCGCATCGCAAACTTCGAAACGGCTAACCCGTTGTATTACCGTGCAGAGCCAGTCGGTTGCACAAACACGATCCTTTACAAAATGTACAAAGAAAAGAATATCGCGATTCCTGCCGACATCGCCGGCCTGATGCTTTCTGCCATCATTTCCGACACGTTGTTGTTCAAATCACCGACTTGCACACCGGAAGATGAAGCAGCGGCAGCAGCTTTGACGGAAATCGCCGGTGTAGCCTTAAATGAATATGGCCTTGCAATGCTGAAGGCCGGAACGAATCTGGACGATAAGTCGATCGCGGAATTGTTGACTTTGGACGCTAAATCATTCCCGATGGGCGATAAAAACGTCCGCATCGCACAAGTCAATACCGTCGACGTTCAAGATGTTCTGAATAGACAAGTTGAACTTGTTGCCGCTATGGAAACTGAAAACGGTGCGCAAGGCTATGATGTCTTCCTGTTGGTGATCACCAACATCATCGATAGCGACTCGGCTCTGTTGGCTGTCGGCTCGCATTTGGACACTGTAGAGGCCGCGTTCGGCGTCTCATTGACCGAAAATGTGGCCTTGCTGCCGGGCGTTGTTTCACGCAAAAAACAAGTAGTGCCGCCATTGACGGAAGCATTCTCGAAATAATCACTGCGAAAGGGCGGAGCTGCAACTCAGTTAATCTGATATGCATCTTCGCTTTTTTTCACACCGTAAGCAAAGTAGGGAAAGGGGTTGAGGACGTGAAAATTGGGGTATTGTCGGACCTGCATATCGACTCGAACGCAAAAAGGCTGGCGCCAGGACAATCGTATGACCATCTCTTGGCGGAGCTGCTGTATAATCAAGAAATCGACTTGCTTTTGTTGGCGGGGGATGTCTCTTCCGATTACCACGATACCTTTACTTTCTTGGATCGCATGCGTGACCATAACGTTTCGAAAATCCAATTCGTGCCCGGAAACCATGATTTCTGGTCCATCCGCAATCACGAAGAGGATACGGACCGCATTTATCGGCTGTTCAAGGAGCGGGATGAAAATCCTGTCGGAAATCCGTTTCTGATCGGTGATAAATGGGCAGTGGTGGGGAATCCGGGCTGGTATGATTATGGCTTCGCCAGTGACCGCTATACAATAGAAGAGTTTTCCAGGAAAAAGCTGAAAGTCGGCGGGTGGAATGACCGCCAGTATGTGCATTGGCAGAACGATGATCGCTCGGTTGCAGCTGCTATGCAGGAGGAACTGGAAAGCGACCTGAGAGCCGTCAGCGATCGGAAAATAATCATGATGACCCACGTGGTGACGCATCCGCAATTCGTCATCCCGCTACCGCATAAGGTATACGACTACTACAATGCTTTCCTCGGCAGCAAAAGCTATATGCAATTGTATGACCGCTACCCGATTACGCACAGCATCATGGGCCATGTCCACTTCCGTAAAATACTGCAGGAGAATGATACAACTTTCTATTGCGCCTGCCTCGGCAGTGCGCGGCATTGGTATACGGAGGACCCTTACATCGAAATGGCCTATACTATGGAAGAAATCATGGTTGACGTGTAATTGGCAGCTTTCTCTCTAGTGGTTTAGTGACCAGAAAGGGTGCAACCTTTGCGAGAGGCTTATCGCTTTCCTTTTGGCAAAAATAAGTTATGCTTATCTTGTAGGCACGCACATTCAGAATAATACAACAGGTTAGAGGTGGAGTTCAATGAGAGCATTCGACTTGTCGGATAAAGGGGTTTACACTCAGACAAAGAATTGGAAAGCAGCTGATTGGATTCATGTCGAGAATCCGAGCGCCAATGATGTTGAGGATTTAATTACTATTTTCGGCATCCCAAAGGACTACATCATGGACTCGTTGGATGAGTATGAGATCCCGAGACAAGAGAAAGTCAAAAGTGGTGCAGGGGACAACGTCAATCTTCTGATTGTTCTTTTCCCTCAAATGCGGTCGGTTCAGGAAAAATATACGGAATATCATACGTATCCATTATCGATCATAACGATCAATGGTACTTTGATCACCGTCTGCAAAGAAACGCCTTCCTTTTTGACACGCATCATGAAGAATGAATCATTCAAAAATGAACCAGCGACAACACAACATCACATCATTTTGTATATATTATGGGAATTAACGAAGAGTTTTGTTCATCACCTGAGGGAAATCGATAGCATCATCGAGGACCTGCAGATACAAATTACCAGTGCAACCCATAATGAATATTTTTACAAGTTGATTGCCCTTCACAAGAGCTTGGTTTACTTTGAGACATCCATCAATAAAAATCATCCTTTGATAACGGAGTCCATTCAGGACTCGGTGTTAGGAGATGATGTGCAAAGCCAGGAGTTGCTGCATGATATCATCGATATCTCAAACCAAGCAGAAGTGATGGTAACTGAATCAAGCAAGATGATCGATCAGCTGAGTGAAGTGTTTTCGAGTGTCATCGCGAACAACTTGAACAACATCATGAAAGTTTTGACTTCTATCACCATCGTCCTGACAATCCCGACCATCATGGCAGGGTTTTGGGGCATGAATGTCGATCTGCCTTTTGAGAATCATCCGTGGGCGTTCGGCATCACCAGTCTGATCACAATTTTTATTTGCTTCTTAACGGTCTATTGGTTGAAGAAGAAAGATTACTTCTGACATGGAATCTGAATATAGGCAGTTGACATCACAATGGAGCGTAATCGGCAATTATTTCTGCCGGTTACGCTTTTTGGCATGCCTTTTAAGTAACCGGAACTCATCCAGGGTTGGTATACTATAGGAGGGAGGTGATGGGAGATGGTGGAGGATTTCCAGAGTTGGTTGGAGAGCTATGATTTGGAAAAACTCTTCAGCGATAAGAGGGATAAGGAAACAATCGATAAGGAAATGTTTCTGTTCGTCCGGTCGAATGATTTCGACACCTACTTTTCTTATGATGGCGAACTGGGAGCGCTATACGAAAATGAAGGCACACTATTGAGGGTTTGGACCCCGACAGCAAAATCCGTGGAAGTTTGGACGTACACAGATGAGTCCATCAAAAAGCCTTCCCAAAAAATAGCAATGGTGCAGAAACCCAAGGGGATTTTTGAAGCTTACCTGCCCGGTGATCAGCACGGTACCATTTATGTCTATAATATTCTGTTCCTGAATAACCGCGAAACGATCACTGTTGATCCCTATGCCCGAGCAACGACGGTAAACGGCACAAAATCGGTCATTACGGACTTGCTCAGGACGAATCCTGACGGGTGGGGGGAGCGGCTGCCTGCCTTCGGTCTCCCGGAAGAGGCAATCATCTACGAACTGCACATCCGGGATTTTTCCATATCCGAAACGAGCGGGATAACGAACAAAGGAAAGTTCCTTGGTCTGACCGAAAAAAACACTAAAAACCCCAGCGGGATAAGCACGGGTTTGGATTACCTGATTGATTTGGGCATCACCCATATCCAGATTTTACCGATGTTCGATTATGCCACAGTTGATGAGGCGAATCTGAAGGAACCACAATACAATTGGGGCTACGATCCACTGAATTACAACGTGCCGGAAGGTTCCTATTCAACGGATCCCTTTGACCCATTCAACCGGATCTTCGAATTGAAGGAAATGATCCGGACGCTGCATGAAAACGGCTTGAGGGTGATCATGGATGTCGTCTATAACCATGTCTACGATCCGAAAGATCAGGCTTTGGAAAGGACGGTCCCGGGCTACTTTTACCGCTATACTGCGGATGGGTCGCTGGCTAACGGCACGGGCGTCGGAAATGATACAGCATCGGAAAGGCATATGATGCGCAAATACATCATCGACAGCATCAAGTATTGGGCAAAAGAATATCATCTCGATGGTTTCCGCTTCGATCTGATGGGCATCCATGACTCAGTCACGATGAACGCGATCCGGCAAGCGCTGGATAAAGTCGATCCTTCCATCATCCTCATCGGTGAGGGATGGGAAATGAGTACACCGCTCCCCGAGGAATTGAAAGCTTCCCAGAAAAATGCGCAAGCGATGCCGAGAATCGCCCATTTCAACGATTCGATCCGAGTAGCTTTGAAAGGCAGCGACTTTGGCGACGAAACGGACAGGGGCTTCATCAGCGGCAAAAATTATCAGGAAGATCTGCTGATCCGGAACATAAAGGGCGGCATGCATCTTTCCAGCCACAGCAGTTATGTCGATCCGGAACAAGTCATCCAGTATGTAGAGGCGCACGATAATTTGACGCTCTATGATAAATTGTTGCGTTCGAATCCCAATGACAGCGAAGAGGTGCGCATAAAAAGGCATACGCTGGCAACCAGCGTACTCTTGCTGTCGCAGGGTGTTCCCTTCATCCATGGCGGCCAGGAATTTTTGCGCACAAAGGAAGGGGTAGCCAACAGCTACAAGTCCTCTGACGAAATCAATCAGTTTGAATGGGAACGGGTTACGACGTTCCAAAAATCAGTGGCCTACGTGAAAGGTCTGATCGCGCTGCGCAAAAGGGAATATCTGTTCAGGATGCATACCCTCGATGAAATTGATGCGCATTTCACAACGCTCAGCGAGAATTTCAATATCGTTGCCTTTGCCTTGCAGAACGAAGGGAAAAAGTACATCGTCGTTTTCAATGCGAACCGAAGCGATACGATCTTCCGAATGGAGAATGGGAAGTACGCCATCCTTGTCGAAGACAACCAGGTCTTCCTGGATCGAAAAGCCGAAGCTGCCGCGATGGAGAATATCCTGGTCAGAGCCCATACAACGACCGTGTTATACGCAGAAAACCAGAATAACAACGATTTTTAAAGAGAGTTGCGTCTATTTTTTTGTGAAAACGATTGAATATCTCTTTATCATGCAAATATATCAATATTCATATATTAAATCAATGTTTCTTAATAAACAAATGTTCGCCAGCTGTTTTTGCTGTTTTGACAACATTTGGCTTCGCTTACATTATTTTTCGGATGTTCTTACATGCCGTGTGAGATTCTCAATATATATCTAATATCGATATATAAACTCAAAAAAAGTGAAAATATGAATATATTAATCTAATTTTAATCAATTTATTAAATTCCCAAACTTGATTTTAATATCAGTCAGAACTATAATTAACCTTACTATAGAAATTATAGAAACAGAGGGAATGGGGGAAAAGAAATATGGGCAACAAGAAACTTTCATCTTTAGTGTTATTATCTTTAAGCTCCGCACTTGTATTAGCTGCATGCGGCGGAGAGGGAAGCACGGCCGATTCATCAGAGTCTGCAGGTGCGAACGGCAGTGGTCAGGTGTTAAATCTGGTTGAAAGCGCTGAAATTCCTACAATGGATTCTGTGCAGGCTACAGATACAGTTGCATTTACTGCTTTAAGCAACGTAAACGAAGGTCTGTATCGCCAAGGTTTGGACGGAACGGTTGAATTAGGAATCGCAGCAGAAGATCCTACAGTCAGCGAAGACGGTTTGGTCTACACTTTCACTATCCGTGATGAAGCAAACTGGTCAAACGGTGAGCCTGTAACGGCAGCAGACTTTGTTTATTCATGGCGCAAATTGGTTGATCCTGCATCGGCTGCTTCATATTCTTACATGATGGACGGCGTTATCGCTAACGCAACTGAAATCATGGCTGGCGAAGTTGGGCCTGAAGAATTAGGCGTCAAAGCGATCGACGAAAAAACGCTGGAAATCACATTGACTTCTCCAGTGCCATACTTCAAAGATCTTTTGACATTGGCTATGTTCTTCCCTCAAAATCAAGCATTTGTTGAAGAACAAGGCGACCAATATGCATTAAGCAGTGATGCTTTATTGTACAACGGACCATTTGTTTTAGCTAACTGGGATGCAGCGAGCTTATCATGGACCTATGAACCTAATGCAGAGTATTGGGATAAAGACGCTGTAAAATTGGATGCAATCAACGTAGAAGTCATCAAAGAAACTTCCACTGCTTTGAATCTGTATGATACAGACGCAATCGACCGCATGATCTTGACTGGTGAATACGTAGCACAAAGAACCGGCGATCCTGAAGTGCACACAATGCCGACTTCTTCTGTATTCTACTTGAAATTCAACCAACAAAGAGAAGGCACACCTTTAGAGAATGCCAACATCCGTAAAGCTTTAGCTATGGCTTTCGACAAACAAGCTTATGCTGATGTTGTATTGCAAAACGGTTCTATCCCTGCAAACGGATTGGTTCCTGAAAAACTTGCTTTGGACCCTTCAACAGGCGAAGACTACCGTGAACAAAATGGCGATCTTCTGACTTTCAATGCTGAAGAAGCTAAAACATACTTCGAACAAGGCTTGGCTGAATTGGGTGTTGAATCCATCACTTTGGAATTGTTGAGCGATGACACAGAAAATGCGAAACGTTCTTCTGAATTCCTGCAAAGTCAATTACAGACAAACCTGCCTGGCTTGACAGTAACTTTGCGTAATGTACCTTTCAAAGTCCGTCTTGAAGCTGATACCGCCGGCGAATACGATATCGAATTAGCTGGATGGGGAGCTGACTATGCTGACCCAATCAACTTCCTGGAATTGTTCCAGACAGAAAACGGCAACAACAAATCCGGTTACTCCAATGCTGAATACGATGCTTTGATCGATGAAGCACGCACAAACGTGACTGACCTTGATGCAAGATGGGCTAGCCTGCTTGCTGCTGAAAAGATCTTGATGGAAGATGCGGGTATCGCACCTCTGTATCAACGTTCTTACGCAGTTCTGCAAAAACCGTATGTAACAGATTTGGGCGAGCACTTAGTCGGTGCTGACTACTCCTATAAATGGGCTTCAAATTCTGGAACACAGAACGTGGATTAATTAAGGCAATAAAAAATCCATCTGGCATACATTCATGCCGGATGGATGTTTTATTTAAAAAATATAATCCCAGAGACAGAAAATGCTGATCCCCAACAACAACAGACCGATAGTCAGGACATTTTGATAACTTTTCCCGACGGAAGATGATAAAGCATGCGGATTCAATGGTTCTTTGAAGCCATCCTCCTTAGGCTCTCTTCTGAGCGTTTTTCTGACGCTGAAGTGAAAGAAGTCGAAACTTCCGGAAGCCAACACGAGTCCGGATAAACCGATGACCAATAAAAGACCCGCTATCATGAATAGGATGTTGGATGTTTCGGTCCAACTTAAGGATCCAAATTTAATCAGTTGATACACCAATGCACATATAAAAATGAATAATGAAACAAGTACGTTTTTTTTTGTGAGGTTCACTTATTTTGGCTCCTTTTTGTTTTCTCAATTTTAAATGTACAAAAAAAAGAAAGAAAACTCAATTAAAATATGATTTGATTTTGTGTTCATTTTCTTTTTTGTATATTTAAATATGATATACTATCAGGTGCTATTTACAAAATAACTATACAATGGAGGATGACAAACGATGAAAAGTTATGCAAAGTACATCGGCAAGCGTATTTTATATATGGCAATTACGTTGTTTTTGATTGCATCGATAACTTTTTTTCTGATGAAAGCTTTGCCGGGTACACCATACAGTAACCAAGACAAGTTATCTGAAGAACAAATTTTTATCATGAATGAGAAGTATGGACTGAATAAACCGATTCTGGTCCAATACGCAGTCTACATTTTTGGACTAATACGTGGAGACCTGGGTGTTTCGTTCCAGTTCAACAATACTCCGGTTACGGATTTGCTGAGCAGCAGAATAGGACCCTCCATGCAATTAGGGCTTCAAGCAGTTATCATAGGAACGATCCTCGGCATTGTGCTGGGTGTGATCGCAGCGATGAGACAGGGGACTTGGGTGGACACAGTTGCCACTTTGACAGCCATCGTCGGCCGTTCGATCCCTAACTTTGTTTTTGCAGTTATTCTTCAATTGGTATTCGGCGTGTGGCTGAAAGTGTTGCCGATCGCCTTGTGGAATGATGGTTTCCGTTCTTCGATCCTTCCTACGATCGCGTTGAGCATATCCCCGCTGGCCGATTCGGCCCGGTTCATGCGAACCGAAATGGTCGACGTATTGGGCAGCGACTATGTCGAACTCGCCAGAGCGAAAGGTCTGAGCCGTTGGGAAGTCGCGTTCAAACACGGTATCCGTAATGCGTTGATTCCGTTGGTCACCATCATCGGCCCGATGACAGTCGGTTTGATGACAGGTTCGATGGTAGTTGAAAATATTTTTGCCATCCCTGGCATCGGGGAACAATTCGTAAAATCCATCCTGACGAATGATTATCCGACAATCATGGGCGTTACGATGATGTATTCGACCATGTTGGTCATCGTCATTTTGTTGGTTGACATTCTTTATGGTATCATCGACCCTCGTATCAGAGTCGCTACAGAAGGAGGGGAATAAGCATGAGTGAAAATGAATTACGCAATAAAACAGCGATGCCGACAATCACGAAAGACCTTTTCGAAACGGCATCCGAGTCAAGCATGCAGGATAAAGAAAAAATCTCGGCGCCTTCCCTGAGCTTCATGGCAGATTCTTGGCGCCGTCTGAAGAAAAATAAAGTAGCGATGGTCAGTTTGGTCATCTTGATCATCATCACCATGTCCAGCTTGTTGGCTCCAGTCATCGCACCGCATGACCCGAATGCGCAAACTGTCCAGTACGCAAATATGCCACCGAAGATTCCCGGCATCGACATCAATGGACTGAATGGAACAGTGAAGCAGAATGGCGTCGTTATCGATAAGTACGAAGCATCCAACGTTCCAGAGGATGTTTACTACTACCTCGGTACGGACAGCTTGGGACGCGATTTGTTGTCGCGGATCCTTTACGGTACCCGCGTATCCTTATTCATCGCTTTTATGGCAGCTTTATTCAACCTGACACTCGGCGTTGTCTATGGTTTGACATCCGGCTGGTTGGGCGGGAAAGTCGACAATATCATGCAACGTATCCTGGAAATCCTTTCCGGCGTGCCTAACTTGGTAGTCGTTATTTTGATGTTGCTTGTTCTGAAACCCGGCATCAGTTCCATCATCATTGCTTTGGCTTTGACTGAATGGCTTTCGATGGCGCGTGTCGTCAGAGCGCAAACCCTGAAACTGAAAAATCAGGAATACATCCTGGCTGCCCGCACGTTGGGTCAATCACCGATGAAAATTGCCTTCGGACACATTCTGCCTAACTTGGCGGGTGTCATCATCATTCAAGTTATGTTTTCCATTCCATCGGCAATCTTCTTCGAAGCATTCCTGAGCTTTATCGGTATCGGTATTCCTGCTCCGAATGCATCGCTTGGTACATTGATCAACGATGGTTACAAGACATTCCGTTTCTTGCCGCATCTGATGTGGTATCCAGCCGGAATCATGAGCGTCATCATGATTTGCTTCAACTTATTGGCTGATGGACTTCGTGACGCGTTCGATCCAAAAATGAGAGATTAGGAGGTAACCAGATGGAAAATATATTGGAAGTAAAAGACCTACAAATTACTTTTGATACCTATGCAGGTAAAGTAAAAGCTATCCGTGGCGTCAGTTTTGATCTGAAGCCAGGTGAAACATTAGCCATCGTTGGTGAATCCGGCTCTGGTAAATCAGTGACTAGCCGCAGCATCATGCGTCTATTGGCGAACAACGCCAACATTGAACACGGTGAAATCTTGTTCAAGGGCGAAGATTTAGTGCACAAAACCGAAAAACAAATGCAGAAGATCCGTGGTTCGGAAATCGCAATGATTTTCCAGGATCCGATGACTTCTTTGAATCCGACTCAAAAAATCGGCAAGCAGATCGCAGAACCGATCATCAAACACCAAAATATCAGCAAAGAGGAAGCCTACAAAAAAGCTGAAGAATTATTGCAGCTAGTGGGCATCCCAAGCCCTGCGAAAAGAATGAAACAGTACCCGCACCAATTCTCGGGCGGTCAGCGCCAACGGATCGTCATCGCGATCGCTCTGGGCTGCAACCCGGATATTCTGATTGCCGATGAACCGACAACAGCACTTGACGTTACGATCCAAGCGCAAATCCTCGAGTTGATGAAGGATCTGCAGCAGAAAATCAAGACATCGATCATTTTCATCACCCATGATTTGGGTGTAGTGGCGAACGTTGCAGACCGTGTAGCCGTCATGTATGCCGGTAAAATCGTCGAAGTAGGGACTGTCGATGAAATTTTCTACAATCCGCAACACCCTTATACATGGGGACTGTTGAGCTCGATGCCAACATTGGACACTGCAGGATCGCTCTATGCGATCCCAGGGACACCCCCGGATTTATTGGATCCTCCGACTGGTGATGCTTTTGCACCACGGAGCGAATATGCAATGAAGATCGACACCTTGTACGATCCGCCGTTCTTTAAGGTATCCGATACCCATTCGGCTGCTACTTGGTTGTTGCATCCTGACGCACCTTCCGTGAATCCTCCAGAGGGCATCGTGAACCGACAGGCGACTTTCTCAGAAATGAAACTTGCTCCTTCCGATGAATTGAAAGTGATGGACACTGCAGATAAGGAACCGGCTGTAGTGCCTCATGGTAAAGGCCCAGCTATCGATCCGAAAATCACTGAGAAAGGAGGACTGCTGTAATGTATGATACAACAGGACAGAAAAAGATTCTCGAAGTAAAAAACTTGAAGCAGTATTTCAACGTCGGCACAAAGAATGAAGTCCGCGCTGTTGACGATGTTTCCTTTGATATCTATGAAGGCGAAACACTCGGCTTGGTAGGCGAATCTGGTTGCGGAAAAACGACGACCGGCCGCGCAATCATCCGCTTGTACAACCCGACTTCTGGTGAAATCTTTTTTGATGGCACCGAAATCCATACGCTGCATGACAGAAAAGAGCAACTGGCTTTCCGTAAAGATATGCAGATGATTTTCCAGGATCCGTATGCATCCTTGAATCCACGTATGAAAGTCCGCGACATCGTTGCTGAAGGATTGAAGATCCACGGACTTGCGACTACCGAGAAGGAAGTCGATGACCGGGTTGCGGAATTGTTGGATCTGGTAGGATTGAACAAAGACCATTCTTCCCGTTATCCGCACGAGTTCTCCGGTGGTCAAAGACAGCGTATCGGAATCGCCCGAGCCTTGGCGGTGAATCCAAAACTGATCATTGCCGATGAGCCCATTTCGGCTTTGGACGTATCCATTCAGGCTCAAGTGGTCAACCTGCTGATGGAATTGCAGAAAAAACAGAAACTGACTTTCTTGTTCATCGCGCATGATCTGTCCATGGTCAAGTACATCAGCAACCGCATCGGCGTTATGTACTTCGGTAAATTGGTCGAATTAGCGCCCGCAGACGACGTTTACAACAAACCTTTACATCCTTATACGGAAAGCCTGTTATCGGCCATACCGCTGCCGGATCCGGTGTATGAGCGCAACCGCACCCGCTTCACTTATGTTCCGCGTGAAGAGAATGGTGAGCCGGAAGCAATGCGAGAAATCGTTCCAGGGCACTTTGTATATTGCCGCGAGTCCGATGTTCCCGTATTGAAAGCCAAATACGAAAATTATTGATAAAAAAAGTCTGGAACTTGTTCCGGGCTTTTTTGCCATATAAAATTAATGAAATGAAGAGTTTATGAATTTTATATGATAATAATTCCCATATTTTATGGAATATGCTGATTATTTGTAGTATAATATTAAAATACGAAGAGAAAAAGGGGAGAGTTACATGAGGAGATTGAAAAGTTCTTTCATTTTAGCTACAACAGCTGTCATCTTGGCGGCTTGCGGAGGAGACGGCGCAACGGACGATAGCGCAGCAAATACAGCAAGTGAGGGCGCAGGCGGACAAGTTGTCAATTATACGGCACCGACTGAATTGGCGACATTGGATACAACGCTGATGACGGACATCAACAGTTCGAACTACATCAGCCACGCGATCGAAGGCTTATTGAAAATCAATGCAGACGGAGAGCCTGTACCCGCAATCGCAGCCGAAGCCGGCACTGTTTCGGAAGATGGCTTGACCTATACTTATAAACTCCGCGATGATGCTGTCTGGTCAAACGGAGAGCCTGTGACAGCGAACGATTTCGTATTCGCTTGGCAACGTTTGGTTGATCCGGAAGCGGGCGCATCCTACGCTTACTTGGCTGAAACCATCAAGAACGCCAATGAAATCATGGCTGGAGAAATGGATCCTGCAGAGTTGGGCGTAACGGCAGTCAGCGACACTGAAATCACAATCGAGTTGACGCAGCCGACTCCATACTTCGAATCATTATTGGCATTCAGCGCATTCTTCCCGCAAAACGAGGCATTTGTGACTGAAAAAGGCGATAAGTACGGAACAAGCAGCGAAAACATTTTGGCTAACGGACCATTCACTATCGAGAACTGGGACGGCACTGGCCTGACTTGGGATCTGGTGAAGAACGAAGATTACTATGCAGCAGACGAAGTCCAGTTGGAAGAAGTCAATGTTCAAGTAATCAAAGAAACGAGCACAGTCGTGAATCTGTTCCAACAAGGATCAGTCGACAACGCACAAGTGACCGGCGAATTGGTTAAGCAATTGGCGACTGATCCTAACGTAGTCGTTCAGAAAAAAGCCCGCACGGCGTACATCGAATTCAACCACGACAACGTCTACCTGCAAAATGCGAAGCTGAGAGCAGCGATCGGACTTGTCATCAATCGCGATGAATTGGTCAATAGCGTCATCGGCGACGGTTCGACAGCAATCGGGGGCTTCCTGCCAGCTGATTTTGTCAGCAACCCGACGACCGGCGAAGACTTTGCCGCTGAAGCCGGCTCTTATCTGGATTATGATCTGGAAAAAGCACAAACACTTTGGACTGAAGCCAAAGCTGAATTAGGCGTAGAAGAAATCACTTTCTCCTTGGTTGGGGACGATGATGAAAAGAACAAAAAAATCAGCCAATATATCCAAGGACAAATCCAAAATAACTTGGAAGGCATCTCTGTAGAATTGCGCAATGTACCGAAGAAAAACCGTTTGGAATTGGCGAATCAAGATGAATTCGACTTGTTGCAGACCGGTTGGGGAGCGGATTTCGCTGACGCAATCAACTATATGGACTTGTTGTACAGCACATCTGCTTATAACGAAGGACAATATGCGAATGCGGAATTTGATGCTTTGATCGATTCTTCAAAAACTACGAACGCAAACAATCCTGAAGCACGCTGGGCTGACTTGATGGCTGCCCACAAGCTGATCATGGAAGATGCAGCGATCATCCCGCTTTACCAGGAAGCAGAAACCCAGCTGAGAAACCCTAAACTGAAGGGCATCATCTTCAATTCCGTTGGGAATGAATTTGACCTGAGCAGAGCGTATATCGAAGAATAAGAATTTTTAGAACCCAAAGAAGGGCCGACTCAACCGAGTCGGTCCTTCTTTGGGTTTCTGGAGAGCGTGGGAGAAATGATACTTCGCGGTGGTATCGGGTTCGGGGCCGAAAAGATGAATACTTTGGTTTTATTCATCTTTTCGGTAACATATTGGTCTGAAACCATGAATACTTCACAATTATCCATGTTTTCCGCCTGCACAAGGCCTCACCAGTCCGCCACCCGCCGCCAATCAAACCAACAAATCAAAAAAAACTGACGCAAGCCTCTCAAGTGGCTCACGTCAGTTTTTAAGTTACTTTGTAGAATTGGTCCGGATCAGATCAGGAAGGAATACAGTTTGGAATTCTCGTTAACCGAAATGTAATGCGGATCGAATTTTTCGAGCCTGCTGAGCAAGCCCTCGATATCGTCCTTATTTTTCAACAAGATTCCGATCAGTACAGGTCCTTCGCTGCGATGGACCTTTTTCGTATATTCAAACTTGGTGATGTCATCGTTGCCGCCCAATATGTCATTCACGAACTCTTTCAGCGCGCCGGCCCTCTGCGGGAAGTTCACGATGAAGTAGTGCTTCAGACCTTGATAGAGTAGGGAGCGTTCATCAATTTCAGCCATCCGATTGATATCGTTGTTACCGCCGCTGACGATGCAGACGACTGTTTTATCTCTGATTTCATCTTTGTATTGTTCCAAGGCAGAAACGGAGAGTGCGCCGGATGGTTCCGCTACGATAGCTTGTTTAGTGTATAAATCGATGATGGTTCCGCAAACTTGTCCTTCAGGCACAATCAGGATGTCATCGACATTTTGTTGGCAGTGTCTGAAAGTCAAATCACCGACAGTCGCTACGGCTGTCCCATCACAGAATTTATCAATATCAGTCAAAGTCGTCACTTTATTCGCATCAAGAGAAACTTTCATGCCAGGAGCGCCCAAGGACTCCACGCCGATGATCTTCGTTTCGGGCATGGCTTCCTTCATGTAGCTACTGACGCCTGAAATCAAGCCGCCACCGCCGATCGCTGCGAATACCATGTCGGCCGTTTCGCCTTCAGCAACGAGATCCTGGTGGATTTCCACTGCCAAAGTGCCTTGCCCGGCGATCACATTGCGATCATTGAAAGGTTCAATGAAAGTCAGGTTGTGTTCATCCGCATAGGCATGAGCGGCTTCGTTTGACTCGTCGAAGGTATCGCCGATCAGTTTGATTTCAACATACTCTTTCCCGAAATAACGGACTTGGTCTATTTTTTGGGAAGGCGTTGTCGACGGCATGAAGATGGTAGCGTTGATAGCCAAATGATTACAGGTATAAGCTACCCCTTGCGCATGGTTTCCGGCGGAGGCACAGATTACCCCGGTCTCCGTTTCGGCTTCGCTCAGCTGCGAAATGGCATAATAGGCGCCTCTCAATTTGAAGGAGCGGACGATCTGAAGGTCCTCCCGCTTCAAAAAGATGTTGGCATGATACTTCTGCGATAGATATGCATCATGCTGCAAAGGTGTCTGCTTGACCACGTTGCGCAGTACTTTATATGCTTTAAGCACGTCTTCTTTGTTCACTAACTCATCCGTCATTCTATCTGCTCCTAATCTATTGAATACAATGATGAAGAGAGAAGGCTTAAAAATAAGGATGCTCTCAACCTACATCTGATTCATTATTGTTGTTCATTCACGAAAGGCATCATTTTACGCAATTCAGCACCGACTGCTTCGATCTGGTGGCCTTGTTGCTCAGCGCGCATTGCGTGGAAGTCAGGGAAGCCAGCTTTGTAATCGTCAGTGAAGCGTTTAGCGAATGCGCCTGTTTGGATGTCAGTCAAGACGTCCTTCATGCGGTCTTTCACGTCTGAAGTGATGACGCGAGGTCCGGAAACGTAGTCGCCGTATTCAGCTGTGTTAGAGATAGAGTGGCGCATTTTTTCCATGCCGCCCTCATACATCAAGTCAACGATCAATTTCAATTCGTGCAATACTTCGAAGTAGGCGATTTCTGGTTGGTATCCAGCTTCAACCAATGTTTCGAAACCTGCTTGAACCAAGTGAGTTGTTCCGCCACATAGTACAGCTTGCTCACCGAATAAGTCAGTTTCAGTTTCTTCTTTGAATGTTGTTTCCAAAACGCCTACGCGTGTAGCGCCGACTCCTTGTGCCCAAGCGATAGCGATGTCTCTTGCGTTGCCTGTTGCATCTTGGAAGACTGCGAACAAAGCAGGGACTGCCGATCCTTTAGCGAATTGACGGCGAACCATGTGGCCTGGGCCTTTTGGAGCAACCATGAATACATCGATGTCAGCGGCAGGTGTGATCGTACCGAAATGGATGTTGAATCCATGACCGAATGCGATGGCATTTCCAGCTTCTAAGTTAGGAGCGATTTCAGCCGCATAAACGTCAGCTTGTTGCTCATCAGGGATAAGGATCATTACTACGTCAGCTTGTTTTGTTGCTTCAGCAACAGAGAATACGTCGAATCCGTCTTCTTTTGCTTTGTCTGCAGATTTACCTGCACGGATTCCGATGATGACATCATTACCGTTGTCGCGTAGGTTTTGTGAATGTGCATGTCCTTGAGAACCATATCCGATAACGGCGATTTTTTTGCCCTCTAGTGCTTTTACTGTTACGTCTTGATCGTAGTATACTTTAGTCATATTGAAATGACCTCCTTATTTTTTTTATATTCTCAATGCTTTTTAAGCAATTTGATTCGGTCAGTAGGGTAGTGCGGTTGGTTGGAATTAAGCTCTTAGGCCTAAACGCTTTTCGGTGATGTCGGTTGCGCTGATGACGTCGACTTGTTTTTCCAATTGTTTCGTCAATAATTCAGCTGCATCCAAGGTATCGAAGTTGATGCCGACTGTGATCAAAGATACGTCATAATCTTCCGTACCTGTCAGCGTCAAGGTGTCGATGTTGTATTGCGGCTTCAGGATTACTTGCGTGATACGGTTCAAAACGCCGGGTTTATTCACGACTTTGGCTTGGATTAATCTTAGCATCGTCCTACACACCTTCCATTTCGTTATTTGGCCTGCCTGAAGCAACCATAGGGTATACCAATTCATCTTTGGAAATCAGGATATCCAAGACATAAGGACCAGGATAATTCAAGGCTGTCTGGATCGCTTCATCCACTTTATCGGGATCGGATACTCGCGCAGCTGTGATGCCGTAAGCATCAGCCAGTTTGACGAAATCAGGTGAATCCGGAATCTCAGAATGAGAGTAACGGCCTTTATAGAACTTGTTCTGCCATTGATGAACCATGCCCAGTACTTCATTATTCAGGATAAAGTATTTCACATTCAACCTGTTGGCATTCAGGATCGCCAATTCTTGGTTGGTCATCTGGAAACCGCCGTCGCCGACGAAGCAGACAACCGTTTTGTCAGGATAGGCCATTTGAGCACCAATCGCTGCCGGAATGCCGAAGCCCATCGTTCCCAAGCCGCCGCTTGTCAGCAATTGCTTGCCGTACTTGAACGGATAATATTGAGCCGCCCACATCTGATGTTGGCCAACGTCGGTTACAACAATGGCTTCACCATGAGTCAATTCACCGACTTGCTCGATTACATGTTGCGGCTTGATGAAAGTATCGGATTTTTCATAACCGAAAGGGTGTTTCTTTTTGTTGTCCATCACATGGCTGAACCAAACGGAGTGGTCAGGCACTTCAGCCAATTTCGTGTCGTTCAGCATGATCAGAGCCAATCTGGCATCAGACAATACCGGGATATCGGTGTGCATGATTTTGCCGATTTCGGCATTATCGATGTCAACATGGACAATGACTGCATCGGGAGCAAAATTGGTTGGGTCGCTTGCGACACGGTCATCGAAGCGTGCCCCGAAGTTGAGAAGCAAGTCACATTCCATCAAAGCCATATTCGAAGCATAAGAGCCGTGCATGCCGCCCATGCCCAATGCCAGGTCATGTTTGATAGGGAAGCTACCCAGACCCAACAGCGTGTTTACAACGGGAATTTGGTAGTATTCCGCGAAGGCCATGAGTTCTTTTTCAGCCTGGGCATGGATAACGCCTTGACCGGCCAAAATGATCGGTTTTTTGCTTGCTGCGATCGCTTCGTTCACTTTAGCGATCTGCTCAGGCACAGGCAGACATTCCGGTTTGTAACCCGGCAGATTTTTTTCGGGTTGGTTGTACTCCTCGAAGGTGACTTCCTGGATACCGATGTTTTTTGGTATGTCGATGACGACCGGTCCTTTTCTGCCTGTGTTCGCAAGGTAGAAAGCTTCGTGGATGATGCGCGGGATATCCTTGGCATTACGCACTTGATAGTTGTATTTCGTCACAGGTGTCGTCATGCCGATCATGTCCGTTTCCTGGAAAGCATCCTTGCCGATGCCTGCTTCGTGTACTTGGCCAGTGATTACGACTAATGGAATGGAATCCATTTGAGCGGTTGCGATTCCGGTCAACGCATTTGTTGCGCCGGGGCCGCTTGTAACGATGCAGACGCCAGGTTTGCCGGTAGCGCGGGCGTATCCGTCAGCTGCATGGACAGCGCCTTGTTCGTGTCTGGTCAATACGTGATTCGATTCGGATTTGTAGAATTCATCGTAGATGTGAAGAACAGCGCCGCCTGGATAGCCGAACAGAACTTCAACACCTTCATTTTTCAACGCTTCAACAAGAAGGGTTACGCCAGTTTTTGTTTTAGTTTTCATTTCAGATTCCATGTTAATCTCCCCGTTTCTCGTGTTTCCTATGTCCGTTTGCAATATGGATAAAAAAAAGCATCCTCATCAATCAATGATGGGATGCTTCATCCCATTTGATTACCACAAATAGGACTTAAACAATCTGTAAAAAATTTCTACAGTGTTTAACTCCTAGATCATTAAGACGATAATAATGTTTAGTGGATTCATCGTTTTCATATGGGATACCTGATTTCTATATGGATTTGTTATTGCTTAAGTGATTGATATAATCATATAAGATTTACATGAGAGTGTCAACGGTAATTTTCATATTATTTTCACTTATTTCTAATAATTGTCCAAAATGAACGTGCCGGATGATTCTTTTGTGCGGATCAGCGGTTTGACAAAAAGTCCTGCAACTCAGGCAGTTGCCTTTCCGCGGCTCGTTCTGCATATTGGTAGTAAGCATCCAAACGCTGCACGTTCCGTTCCATCCTGCCTATGGAAAGCTGGTCGGGCGCGATGACGAAAGCTTTGTTTTCCTGTTCCAATTGGTCGATCAATTCCATCGATCGGTTGTAGGCGATGTGCCGCTGTTCGATGGCTGCAATGACTTCGGGATAGGCCCGCAGTTGCTGCCGGATGATGGCATTGAAGCGCTGCTTTTCCTTGATGTAGCCACGCGGACGCGTCAGCAGAATCACGTGTTTTTGGTTGCCGTCTGCGATCGCTTTTTCGATTGGAAGCGAGTCGACGATGCCGCCGTCCAGATAGAATTTGCCATTGATCTCGGTAGGCGGCATCAGCAACGGCACAGTGGAAGAAGCTCTGATTTTGAGCGCCAATTCCTCGGTGGTTGCGATGTCTTCCTTGTCGAAATACACAGGCTCTGCGGTATCCATGTCGGTCGCAACAATCTTCATGGAAGCCGGATTCTGCTTGAAAGAATCGAAATGAAAGGGAATGTCGGTCGTGATCGCATCTTCATAGATGTATTTGGTGTTAAAATAACCCTGGCCATTGAGCAGGTATTTCATCCCGGAAAAAGCCGGATTTGCGGCGATATCAACAAATGAAGCTTTTGTGCGGGTAAGATCTTGGCTGATATAATTGATGCCATTGACCGATCCGGAAGAGACCCCAATCACATAATCCAAGTAGATTTTTTGACGCAGCATTGTGCTGATGACTCCTGCGCAAAAGACACCCCGCATGGCGCCCCCTTCTATGATCAAGGATACTTTTTCTTTGTTTTGTTCCATACATTTTTCACCTCATTCTATAGTATAGATGACATTGCGGTGTGATGCGATGCTTTTCTCATTTTTATACTGCGTATGGTGTGTGCTGGCGAAAGCCTTTTCTGCACGCGGCAGATGTGGTATATTCGCAATATAGATACCCAAGAACCACAAAACTTTAGATGGGGTGATGGAATGATCAGATTTGACCACGTGAATGTCATTCGCGATAACCGGAAAATTTTGAACGACATCAATTGGCACGCAAAAAAAGGCGAGCACTGGGCCATACTCGGCTTGAATGGCTCCGGCAAGACAACCTTGCTGCAACTGTTGAACGGCTATCTGTGGCCCAGCAGCGGCAAACTGGTCGTGTTGGGCGAGACTTTCGGGCAGACTGCCATCCCCGACTTGCGCAAACGGATAGGCTGGGTCAGCTCGGCCTTGCAGCAACAGCTGAATCCCAACGACATCGCCGAGCACATCGTATTGAGCGGGAAGTTCGCTTCGATCGGCGTCTGGACCGTCCCGACTGAAGTCGAAAAACAACAGGCGCTGGACCTGCTGATCAAATGCGGCGGCAAAGAACTGATCGGGTTTCGCTACGGCATCCTGTCCCAAGGGCAACAGCAGATCATTTTGATCGCTCGTGCTCTAATGGCCGACCCGGAAATTCTGATTTTGGACGAACCCTGCAACGGCTTGGACCTGTTCGCAAAAGAAAAACTTTTGGAGGATATCCAGCGGATCGCCGATGAGCCTGAAGGGCCGACAATGATCTACGTCAGCCACCACACCGAGGAAATCCTGCCGTGCTTCAAGAAACTGATGCTGCTGAAGGACGGTTCCATCCATAAGACAGGCAAAACAAGCGACTTGCTGAAAGAGGAAATCTTGAATGATTTCTACGAAAAACCGGTGCAGATGATCCGCATGTCCAAGGACAGGCTGGCGGTTTTTCCGAAATGAAGCATCTGAATCAATAGAAAACAGTGGCGAACCCAAGTATCTGCATATTGGGTTCGCCACTGTTTTTTTAGCATTGCCTTCACAGTTGAAAAGATTGTGCATAAAATATAAAAGTTTCCGATGCACCATCTCGGTAATAAATAAGAATATTATCAGAAAGCCATATTTGTAAAATTATTACTGTACAAATCATGATAAAAAAAATACAATATTAAAGTAAGTAGAAGAAATGGGGGAGTAAAAAATGAAGAAGAGAATTGGCTTATTTTCTGCTTTAAGTATGTTTATGTTGTTATCCGGTTGTGGAGCAAACACGGACAACGCTGCAGACTCAAGCGCTGCTGTTGAAAGTGAGGAATCGGTTGCTGCAAGTTCTGAATCAGTGGAGGCTGTGACAGGCGCATCGGAGGTTACCTATTCTGATCCGGAAGAACTGAAAGAAAGCTATGACGTCATCATCATCGGTTCCGGTGGTTCCGGCATGTCAGCCGCGATTTCAGCGAAAGATGCTGGCTTGAATCCGGTCATCTTTGAAAAAATGCCGGTACACGGCGGAAACACAATCAAATCATCTGCAGGCATGAACGCATCCGCAACGAAATTCCAAGCGGAACAAGGCATCGCAGATTCAAATGAATTGTTCTATAACGAAACATTAGCAGGCGGAAAAAATACAAACGATCCAGAATTGTTGCACTATCTTGTCGAAAATTCTGGTCCTGCAATCGACTGGTTGGACACAATGGGAATCACGTTGGACAACATCACCGTTACGGGCGGCATGAGCGTGAACCGTACCCACCGTCCATCAGATGGTTCTGCAGTCGGTCAATATTTGGTAGAAGGCTTATACGCGAACATCATGGAACGCGAAATTCCTGTGTTCGTGAATTCGGATGTGACTGAAATTGTCATGACGGATGATAAAGCGAGCGGCGTCAAAGTCGACTTCAACAACGAAGGTGAAATCACGGTTTCATCTGATGCAGTCATCATCGCAACCGGCGGATTCGGTGCCGATTTTGATATGGTCACTGAACTTGCTCCGCAACTTGAAGGCTATGTCACAACTAACCAACCGGGATCGACAGGCGACGGCATCAAAATGGCGGAAGCTATCGGAGCCGCTGTCGTTGATATGGATCAAATCCAGATCCACCCAACCGTACATCAGGAATCTTCTTACCTGATCACTGAAGCGATCCGTGGCGAAGGGGCTATCCTTGTGAATCAACAAGGCGAACGTTTCGTCAATGAAATGGAAACACGCGACACTGTTTCGGCAGCGATCAACGCTTTGGAAGAAGGCTATGCTTACCTGATTTTTGATGCTGGCGTGAAGGACCGCGTGAAAGCAGTCAACACGTACATCGAAAAAGGCTTTGTCCAGTCGGATGAAACAATCGAAGCTTTGGCTGGTCAATTGGAAATCGACAGTGCAACCTTGGCTCAAACGTTGACTTCATGGAATGAAACGGTCGCTTCCCAAGTGGATGGCGCATTCAACCGTACAACAGGTATGATTAACCCATTAGCAGCTGCACCATACTACGCAATCCAAATCGCACCTGGAATCCACCATACAATGGGCGGATTAAAGATCAATTCCAACGCACAAGTCATCAGCACGGAAGGCACTGTCATCGAAGGCCTTTACGCTGCCGGCGAAGTTACCGGAGGCGTACACGGCAGCAACCGTATCGGCGGCAATGCTGTAGCCGACATCATCGTATTCGGACGCCAAGCAGGGAATCAATCAGCTAGCTACGTTCAATCAATGGAATAAATGAATCACCAGTAACAAATAAGAACGGCAACCCAATCGCTGGGTTGCCGTTCTTATTTTTTGTTTGGTCGTATGATTGTCTGATCTTCTGGTTTGGGGTTCGAGTTCGTGATCATGAGCGTAATTCCCCGCCAAAGTGGTTTGAGGCTGCTGAAAAAGTCAGATAAAAATCTGGCTTTTTTTGTATTTTGG
>NZ_PXZT01000019.1 GCF_003008695.1 Trichococcus alkaliphilus | reverse complement strand
AAGGCGTTGATGAAATTTACTTCATCAACACCATTTATTATAGAACCAAAATAAATAGGGTTCCCTTCATCGTGTTGATGTCGGGAACTCTATTTTTTTAAACACTTTTCTTAGTTGCTTATGCACACTTCCCATCTCCAAATTATCTGTTATAATGGCGTGGATATCTATTTCCTGTAAGGTATCCAACTACTTTAAATCTCAGAAAAGGGAGTGACACATTTGAAACTGCTGCATACTTTAAAACCAATATCGGCGGTCATCGCAGGGAATATCATCGTCGCATTTGCGATTGCAGCATTTATTTTGCCGAAAAATCTTATCGCTGGAGGAACGACGGGTCTTGCCATTATTTTGAATCATTTTTTTGGATTGAACATCTCTTTTGTTGTGTTGGTTTTCAACGGGTTCATGTTTTTTGTCGGGGCAGCCTTGTTGGGCAAGAAGTTCGCTTTGACGACGATCCTGAGCACGATCATTTTTCCGACTTTTTTAACTTTTTTCCGGACAGTGCCTGCTTTGCAGGACATGACCGATGATATCCTGCTTTCGGCAATCTACGCGGGGATCCTGTGCGGATTGGGTGTGGGGCTGGTGTTCAAGGTTGGCGCTTCCACGGGCGGGATGGATATTCCGCCATTGCTCCTGAACAAGCATTTCCGCATTCCGGTAGCAGTGGGGATGTATGCGTTCGACGTCATTTTCCTGCTGGTCCAAGCGTTCTTTTCCAGCATGGAACAGATCCTTTACGGGCTCATCATGGTGTTCCTGACGTCCATCGTCATAAACAAAGTCATGGTCACCGGAACAAACAAGATGCAGCTTTTCATCATTTCCAAAAAGTTTGAGGAAATCAAAGAGGCGTTGTTGTTTGTGCAGGATGTCGGGCTGACATTGGTGAATATTGAAACGGCTTTTGAAGGGGTACAGCAACAAGCGGTGCTTTGCGTCATCGAGCAGCGTAAACTGTCCGCCATCAATGCCTTGGTCAACGATATCGATCCATTTGCTTTCGTGATCATCGGACAGGTCCATGAGGTCGCAGGGAAGGGCTTCACGCTGGAACGCCAGTCTGGGCTCGTCGAATAACAAAATAAAGCAGAGGCAGCCCCGAAAATGGAGGCTGCTTCTGCTTTATTGGTTTTTATCACATGACTAAAGTTTGTTCGTCGACAGTTTCGTCAGACTGCGAGCGCGAACAGTCGACAAACAGCGGAGGCATCAACTGTTCTGACTGCGCGTCAGCATGAACAGTCAACAACTCCCCGTAGGCGTCAGGTCAGCTGTTCTATCTGTCTTCCTGCGCTAACAGCCGACGTAGCCCGCGTTAACAACCACTTATTAGGCAGTCACTCAGTACCCGCGGACGGATTTTTTCGGTACGAACAATTGCGGGTTCGTCTTCGCGATGACCGCCAGAACCATGATGGTGAATGCGCCGGTCGCCAAGGCGCTGGCGCCGTTCAGGGTGATGGAGTAGAACCATGCGCTCCAGCCTTCGGGTGCGTAGGATCCCCAGAAATAGTAGCCGGCGATCGTGTGCCAGAAGTAACGGCCGACAGTCCCGACGATAGTGCCCAAAATGACTTGCCACACCAATGCCTTTTGGTTTTGATCAGCGATCGCTTGTTGGACTTTCGGCGTGAACAGACCGGCCAAACCGGTGAAACCGAAGGCGATGAAGTACTCGATGAATCCTTGCAGCGGGGTGAGGATGTAAGCCGTCCCGATCAGGATGTGCAGCACACCCCAAAGGAAACTGGCGAAGAACCCGGGAATCAGGCCGCGGCGCAGGCAGTAAAGCATCATGACCGGCGCACCAACCGTAACTGAAAAACTAGGGCCGATATTGAAAGGAATCAAGGACAACACGGTCGCTAAAGCAGCGATGATGGTTCCTTCAATCCAGATATTCAGATTTTTAGACATAAAAAAACTCCTCCTTTTTGGGCATAATACACCATCAACAAAGGAGGAGAATGAATTTCATTTCTCAATCACAATCCCTACGCTCGTGTTAACGAACAGGTTCGAAGGGTCAGAATCTATGTTCAATCTCAGCCATGAAGGCACCCCTTTGTGAAACGGTCTATTTAGTTATAGCTAACTTTACTACAGTTTATTTCGTTATGCAAGGAACACGCTGCACAAAAGCAAATCCGAATAAAACGGCGGTCTGAACAATCTTTTGTGCAAAAGAACCTATTTCTGTTCTTGTTCAGCCTGTGTCTTCAGGATGGCTTCGCGTTTCTTTTTCTTCTGGGTATTCAGGTAGGAATCGATTATGCCGCCGATCAGCGTACCGATGCCGAAACCGAGCGTCAGGTTGCCTGCGAAGTAGCCGATTGAAGCGCCTATCAGCATACCGTACATCGTGAGATTAAAGGAATTCTGCAGTGTTGGATCTTCATCCACCGGCAGATTTTTCTTTGCTGCTGCTTGCTTATTTTTATGCAGTTCCGGTACTTTTGGGGTCACATTTCTGCGTTGGATTTGGTTGCCGTTGTTCTTTTTCGCCATTTATTGTACATCCTTCCGTCTATCTGAAACATCTTTTGTCTCCACTGAACATCATATCAGTTCGATTCTGGCTCTTCAATAGCCTTTGGTGGTGGATGTGGGCGAAATCGTACAAAAACGGGAAAATATCAATAAAATCGGCGGATCAATGCTCGTTATTGGAAATTTCGACAGGATCACCGTTGTCATCCTTAAAGAAGCCCTTCATCACAAAGGCATCGTCGAGTGGCCGATAACCGATGGCTGTGCGTGCCTGCGAGATGTCCAGGCGCGGGAATCGATTGTCCGACAGTCCGTTCACCAACAGGAACGGCTCAACCAGCGTGGCGTTGAGAGCGCAATCGATGAGATGACAAAGGTCCCGGGGCGACACGTATTCGGCCAAGTCTGCTTCATTGATGAATGGATTGTCGAGGTTTTCATCGAAGTTGCCGATGCGGAGGCCGATCGATTCTTGGCCTTCGGTAAAGGCGAAATGGCTGGCCAAGCTCTCCAAATAGGCTTTTGAGACGCCGTAAAGGTCACCCGGACGGACTGGGGCATCGACGGGAATCTGCACATTTTTCGGGTAGGCGCTGACAGTATGGAAGGAGCTCGCAAAGATGATGCGCTTGACGAAGTTCTCGTATTTGGATGATTCCTTGAACAGGTAGTAGGGCATTTTGTAGTTCAAACTAATAAGCGAATCGTCGAAAGCAGCATAGGGCGAAGGGTTTGCGGCCAGATGGATGACGTAATCGATCCCTTCCAGCAGGCCATCCCAGTTGCCGACGACAGTCAGGTCCAGTTCCTTTACGATGGTTCCCTCCAAAAGGGTAGGGTCGACGTCATGGAAATGGATATCAACCAAAGTCAGTTCGTAGCTCTTCTTCAGATGATCCACCAAAACTCTTCCTATATTACCGCTTGCGCCTGTGATCATGATTGTAGTCATTAGGGGTCAACCTCCTTGTTTCTATGCGACAAACGTTGCTGTTATGCTCGTGAGTGGCTTTGCTTTAACTGTATGCAAGCCACCGGAAAATGTCAAAGGATAGCACTTACAAAGGCAATGAATGGGCAAGTAAAAGGGGATTGTAATATTTCTGTAAGGAATAGGTAAATTAATTGAGCTGCGGGGATTATCCTAGTATAATAGGGGTAAGATGATAGGCAAGGGCAAGATACTTTTCAATCGAAAACGAGGGAGTGAGTAGGATGGACTTGTTGAATTTGCAAATGCGCGCTTCTCAAGGTCAGTGCGGATCTGTTGTGCAACAATCTTCCCATTCATTCTTTTGCCCGACAGAACACGTGCTTTCGCATGTGTTTTTTTGTTGATTCTCAACCGAATCAGCCAGGTTTATCATCATGAACATAAGCATTAAACGGGGGTGATGACCATTAATCTTTCTAACAACAAGACACAACGGAAAGGAACGGTGATCCGACGCATATCTCCTAGCTGTCAGGGGTGACAGCCATCGTACAGATGAAAGGCGTGAGGCCGGATAGAATGGTAACGTATCACCCAATTCAATGTAAAAATAAAAAAACTGGCGAGGTTCCCTTTCGGGGTGCCTCGCCAGTTTTTTGTAGAATCGCTATTATGCTTTTTTTACGAACTCGGATTTCAGTTTCATAGCGCCGAAGCCGTCGATTTTACAGTCGATGTTGTGGTCGCCTTCCACTAAGCGGATGCCTTTGACTTTTGTTCCGACTTTCAAGGCACTCGAGCTGCCTTTGACTTTCAGGTCTTTGATGACCGTAACAGTGTCGCCGTCCTGAAGTAGGTTGCCGTTCGCGTCCTTGACGATCAATTGATCTTCGTTTGCTGCATCAGCAGCATCCGCGCTCCATTCGTGCGCGCACTCGGGGCAGACCAGCATTGCGCCGTCTTCGTAAGTGTAAGCGGAGCCGCATTTCGGGCAATTAGGTAATTCCATCATGATTTTTATTCCTCCATTATTCTGAAATACTGTCTTCTGACTTTTCATTTCCGTCCCATTTTACAAGGCGGAAGATGCTTATATACTGCCACATTTTCGCCTTGTTGACAATAGAATCCGGACAATATAAGAATAATAACCAATAAGCAGAAAGAGCAAGAATGTTTGAAAGACAAATTCGGGAATATTAGATTCCACAAAAACCGCCCAGCCAACAACACAAAGTTGATAGCTGGACGGTATTTATTATCTCATCAGATACTGCTATTCAACACAACATCTTTCTGAACAGACATTTTTGCTTTGTTCTCCTTGATTGCTACTTGCGCGGAAGCCAAGCGGGCGATCGGCACGCGGTACGGCGAGCAGGAAACGTAATCCAAGCCAATGCTTGAGAAGAAAGCGATGGATTCGGGATCGCCGCCGTGTTCGCCGCAGACGCCCAGCACCAAGCCAGGATTAGTTTCACGGCCCAATTTGGCGGACAATTTGACGAGTTTGCCGATGCCTTTGACATCCAATGAGTGGAACGGATTCGGCTTCAGCAAGCCTTTTTCTTCGTATTCCTGGAGGAACTTGCCGGCGTCGTCGCGGGAGAAACCGAAGCCCATCTGCGTCATGTCGTTCGTGCCGAAGCTGAAGAAGTCGGCCTCCAGTGCGATTTCGTCGGAAGTGACGGCAGCGCGCGGAATCTCGATCATCGTTCCGATCAGGTAAGGGATGGTCGTAGTTTTTTCAGAGAATACTTCCTGGATCTCTGCCACGATTTCCGCTTTGACGTAGCGCAGCTCATCGACATCGCAGACCAATGGAATCATGATTTCCGGTGTGATCGTACTGCCGGTTTCAACGGAAGCGGCGATGGCGCCTTCGATGATGGCGCGCGCCTGCATCCGGTAGATTTCCGGGTAAGTGACGGCCAAACGGCAGCCGCGGTGACCGAGCATAGGATTGACTTCATGCAAGGAATCGATATGCGCCTCAAGTCCAGCCAAAGTGCCTCCCATCGCTTCCGCCAGTGCAACTTTATCCGCATGCGCTGTCGGCAGGAATTCATGCAACGGCGGGTCCAACAGACGGACGGTCATCGGACGATCCTGCAACAAAGCGAACATTTCCTGGAAATCTTGGCGCTGCATTTCCAACAATTCAACCAAGTATTTTTTGCGTTCGTCCAACGTGCGGGAAAGGATCATCTGACGGACAACCGGAATCCTGTCTTTATGGAAGAACATGTGCTCAGTACGGCACAAGCCGACGCCTTCCGCGCCCAAGGATAATGCTTGTTTGACATCGGTCGGGGAGTCCGCATTGGCTTTGACTTGCAGTACTTTCATTTCATTGACCCATTCCATGAAGGTGCTGAATTTGCCCCCCAAAGTCGGGTTCTGCTTGGCGATGGTGCCGGCGTAGACTCTGCCGGTTGCGCCGTCAATTGAAAGCAGGTCGCCTTGGTGAAGCGTGACATCATCGATCACGACGGTTTTATTTTCTTCGTCGATTACCGCTGCCGTGCAGCCTGCCACACAACATTTGCCCAAACCGCGGGCGACGACTGCCGCGTGCGAAGTCATGCCGCCGCGCGCCGTCAGGATGCCTTCCGAACTCATCATGCCGGCCAAATCTTCCGGTGATGTTTCGCGGCGGACCAGGATGACCGGCAGGCCGTCCTTTTGGGCCGCTTCGGCATCAGCTGTTGAGAAGTAGATATGTCCGGAAGCCGCTCCAGGCGAAGCGCCCAGACCGGTCGCCAACAAAGCTGCTTCATCCAGTGCTTTCGTGTCGAATGTAGGGTGGAGCAATTTGTCCAACTGGCCGGTTTCGATGCGCATCACGGCTTCTTCTCTCGTGATCAGACCTTCGTCCGCCAAATCAACGGCCACTGCGACGGCTGCGGCTGCTGTGCGTTTCCCGTTGCGAGTCTGCAGCAGGTACAATTTGCCTTTTTCAATCGTGAACTCAATGTCCTGCATATCGGCGTAGTGGTCCTCCAATTTTTCAGCGATAGCCTTGAATTCGCTGTAGACGGCAGGCATCACTTCTTCCAGGGTGTCGATGTTCAATGGCGTGCGGATGCCGGCGACGACATCTTCGCCTTGCGCATTCATCAGGAATTCGCCGAAGAGTTTTTTCTCGCCGGTCGCCGGATTGCGCGTGAAGGCCACGCCGGTTCCCGAATCGTTGCCGCGGTTCCCGAACACCATGCTTTGGACGGTGACGGCTGTGCCCAGGTTATGCGAAATGTTGTGGATCTCGCGGTAAAGGATAGCCCTTTCATTGTTCCATGAAGAGAAGACGGCTTGGACGGCTTGATGCAATTGATCCAACGGTTCCTGCGGGAAAGTTTCGCCGGTTTCGCGTTGGTAGACGGCTTTGTATTGCGCGACCAGCTCGGTCAGGTCTTCCAAAGTCAATTGGTTGTCGAACTGGTAACCGTTCTCATTTTTGACTGTATCCAGAATCGATTCGAAATGGATGCGCGGAACGGATTTCACGACATCGGCGAACATCTGGATGAAACGGCGGTAGCTGTCGAAAGCGAAGGTCGGATTCTGAGTCTGTTCGGCAAGGCCGGCGACTGAAGCATCGTTCAGCCCCAAATTCAGGATCGTGTCCATCATGCCGGGCATCGAGAAGGCAGCACCGGAACGGACCGACACCAACAACGGGTTGGCAGGGTCGTGGAACGATTTCCCGACCGCGTTTTCCAGGTCGATGAGGGCGGAATCAATCTGCTGCTGGATTGCAGTCCAAAGCGTACGGCCTTCATCGAAATAATGGATGCAGGATTCCGTCGTGATCGTGAATCCTGGAGGGATGGGCAGGCCGAGATTGGTCATCTCGGCGAGGTTGGCGCCTTTGCCTCCCAATAACATCTTTTGTTCTTTTTTGCCTTCTGAAAAACGGTAAACCCATTGCTTCGTCATATACTTTTCCTCCTTGTGAGTGGTCTATAGTTGCTTGCGGCTGATGTTCATGACATCCATGTAGTGCAGGATGTGGTCGGCGGTTTCTTCGATCGCTTTGTTCGAAACATCGACGATTTCGCAGCCAATCTGTTTCATGATCTGGTCTGCATATTCGAGTTCCTCCAGGATGCGTTCCATGCCGGCGTAGCTGGCTGAGGGTGGCAGTCCCAGTGTCTTCAGGCGTTCTTTACGGACTTCATTGAGCTTTTTCGGCGAATTCACCAGGCCGATGATCCGCTCCGGGGCAATCGTGAAGATTTCTTTCGGCGGCTTCGATTCCGGAAAGAGCGGGATGTTTGCGACTTTCACGTTCTTGTTCGCAAGATAGATCGACAGCGGCGTTTTGGATGTGCGGGACACGCCGACCAGTACGATATCCGCCTTTTCGATGCCGCGCGGATCGCGTCCGTCGTCGTATTTGACGGAAAACTCGATGGCCTCGACGCGGTTGAAATAGTCCTCGTTGAGCTGACGGTTCATGCCCGGTTTCTCCTTGGCCGGAAGCTGGAACAGTTGCCCCAAACCGGTCAGAATCGGACTGTAGATGTCGACACCGATCAGATTGGATTGTTCGATCCGCTCCTTCATGTAATCGGCCATTTCCTTTTTCACGAAGGTATAGAAGATCATCGCCTTTTCATCTTCGGTTGCTTTCGCGCAGATGTCGTCGATTTCCTCGGTCGTCTGCACGTAGGAATATTTCTTCAGTTGGTAATTTTCCGTCTCGAATTGGTAGAGGGCGGAACGGATCACCACATCGGCTGTCTCACCGATGGAATCGGATACTAAGTAAATCGCATTAAGGTCCATTTGCACACTTTCCTCCTAAAGGTCTTTGTTGAATATATCAAGCAACAATCTGCTGGCGGTCGATTTCGAAAATTTTCCGATGACCTCTTTTTTCCCGGTTTCTTCATACACGGAACGGGAAAGGACTGGTAAACTGTCGACGCGATGGGTAACGAGCAATTTGGTGGCATCGACAACGAACGTGTCGCTGAAGACGGTATACAGATTTGGCATCTTCGTCATGACCATTCCGACCGGGATGGCATTCAGATCGGAATCGCCCAACGCGCTCTTGAGCAGATCCTTGCGCGAAACGATCCCCAGTATTTCCCGGTTGTCTGTAACATAAAGGGAACCGCAATCCTCCAGGAAAAGCTGGATGATGGCATCCTGGATGCTCGTTTCTTTGGTGAGGTTGACCGAGATGGCCATCACCTTTTCGACTTTTTGTTTGGCGATCTGTTCGACCAGCACGGAGTTGGTGTGCTCCTCGTTGATCAGATAACCGACTTTCGGTTTGGCTTGAAGGATGCCGCTCATCGTCAGCAGCGAAAAGTCAGGGCGCAGCGTCGCCCGCGCAAATCCTAATATGGAGGCAATCTTTTCACCGGAAATCGGCTGCTGCTTCTTGACGATTTCGATGATCTGTTTTTGCCTATCGGTAAGTTCCATTTTTCCACCTCAATTCTTAATGTGATGTGTTAATGAATATATAGTATGTCACATTGGACACGTTGTCAACACAAAGTGACATCTTTTTTAGGAAATGTTTCCAATGCTGTGAACGGTAGGGCCGAAGGTAACGGAAACAGCGCTGTGGAGGGGGCAATTCCCGATTGGAGGATGGCTATTCGCGAATATGACCCACCGGCCCCGGGCAATCAGTCGCATCCAACAAACCCAGCGCCATTTTTGTAGCATGCTGCACCTTCCTCTATGGTAAAATAGCAGAGACTATATGTGTGAGGGTGTGAACCAATGATGATTAATGCGACATACAATAAGCGGGAAATCAAAAATCTGACGAACAACTATATGACCTTTGAGAAAGGGGGACGTCTGTATAAAAGTGGAGCCGTAAAAGAAGTCACCATTGGCGAATCTGAGACGGTTGTCGTTTCCAAAATCCACGACAAAGCAACTTACACAGGAAAATTAAAACTGGACAAGTTTGGTAAGATTGATGATTACGAATGCTCATGTGAGTATTTCCAAAGCAATCCAGAAGTGCCTTGCTATCATCTGGTCGCCCTTATGTTGGCGGTGCTGCACCTTGCTGCGGAATATAGGCAGAAGACTGCTGCATTAACACCACTAACTCGGAATCAGACGCACCCAACTGTTCAACAAGACAAATACTACAATGTCGCAGAAACAAACCGTCTTTTGGGATTCCTCCAGTACGAATTGATGGATGAAAATGATTTTTACGAGCGCGTGCCCTTGCAGGTGGAATATATGCTGACATACCAACCTTACCAGGACAATCACAATTTCAGTCTGCGGATGAAGGTAGGGCTCGACCACCTGTACCAGGTGAAAGATTGCGAGTCGGTGGTCAATGATATTCTGAACGGCAACCAACTTCCTTTCGGGAAAAAGTTCATCTATACGCCGGAACAACATGAACTGACCGAGGCGGACCATGCCGTTTTTGTGCTGCTGAAGCAGATCGCCGAGGCCGCACGTACTTCGGGACGTGACCTCCGCACTGTTGAGGACCGCAAGGAAATCATTATCCCGAACAGCATGATGAAGGAAATACTGCTGAAATTAGCCGAAAATGCGAATGTGTCGCTGAAAACGAATCAGTACCAGAAGCAGGAGATGAAGCTGCGCCCGGAACAATTTGTGACGGAATTCAAAAAGCTGCCGCTCAGTTTCGCTGTCAGTGAATTGCCGGACGGGGGGCTCCTCTTTTCGGAAATAAAGGATTTTGAGAAAACGGTGCTGCTTTTTGGTGATAGCGGATTGCTGTTGGTTGACGAAACAATCTACTTCCTGAACCAAAGTACGTTGGAACGCTTGGCGACTGTCAACGCTATGCTTGTCCGTTCAGCTAAGGAAGGCATGCGTATTCCGCCGGACAAGTCAGCCGATTTCCTGGCGATTGCCGTTCCGGCACTGCGGAAAATTGTCGGAGTGCTGCTGACCGATGAGGTGCAAGGGAAATATCAAAGCTTCCCGTTGAAGACTGAGCTTTATCTGGATTGGCAAAAGGAGCGTTTGATTCTGGAGGTGTTCTTCAACTACGGCGAGGCGAAAATCGATGTCGCAAAAGAATCCATGGAGCGCATAGATTTGACGCCGGAATCGGTCATCCGGGATCGGGTTGCCGAAAGAGTCATCGCCAAAAAGTTCATGGACGCAGGAAAACACGCCTACCTCTTTGAGGATACGCTTTTCCTGCAGGATGTGGACCAAATCAGCGCCTTCCTTTACGAAGGACTGGATAAACTGGCCCCCCACTGCGAAATATTCACGACGGCGGCTGTCGAGAACCTACTTTACCAACCGGTCAGGCTGCCGAAAGTCGCCATCGAGCTGAACAATCAGTCTCGGTTGTTGGATGTGACCTTCAGCACCGACGAAATCAGCATGGATGACCTGAAACAGATGGTCAGGCAAATTGCGGCGAATAAGTCGTATCACCGCCTGTCCAACGGCAAGATCGTCAACTTGCGCCAGAAAGAAATCAAGGAGCTGACCGATGCGGTCGTGCAGCTGGATGTGCCTTTGAAGGATCTGAAAACAGAGATGTCCTTGCCGCTCTATAAAGCCTTTGGGTTGGATACCGATGCGGGGATCGTCCATCAGGATGAGGAATTTATGACGCTCATCAATCGGATGGAGAAACCCGAAAAGATCGATTTCGACTTGCCTGAGGATTTGAATGCTACCTTGCGCCCTTACCAGGAAACGGGTTACAAATGGCTGAAGGGGCTTGATCACTACGGCTTCGGCGGCATCCTTGCGGACGACATGGGACTCGGAAAGACGCTGCAGGTCATCAGCTTCATCGCCGGTTCGCTCAGTGAGGGAGACGGCAAACCTTATTTGGTCATCTGTCCTTCCAGCGTGCTCTACAATTGGCAGAAGGAATTCAAACAGTTTGCGCCCGGCATCCAAACACAGCTCATCACCGGCACGAAGAGCGAAAGGAGCGACTGCGTAACGGCTGCAATCGCCGAAAATATTCCGGTTTGGATCACCTCCTATCCGCTGCTGCAGCGCGATGAGGATCTGTATGAAGGGAAAGCCTTCCGGACCGTCATCCTGGATGAAGCCCAAAGCGTCAAGAACGCCACGGCGAAGACGACAAAGGCGGCTTCCGCGCTCCAAGCCAACAACAAAATCGCTTTGAGCGGGACACCGATCGAAAATGCGTTGTCCGAATTGTACACCATTTTCAGCATCGCGCAGCCAGGCCTTTTCGGAACGAGAACGAATTTCAAACAGATGGAACCGGCGCAGATAGCCAAAAAAGTCAAACCGTTCATCCTGCGCAGACTGAAAGCGGACGTGCTGAAGGATCTGCCGCCGAAGATCGAATCGATCTCCTACATCGAAATGACCGAAAAACAGAAGACCGTGTACTTGTCGCAGCTGCAATTGATGCGGCAGGAAACAAAAGAGATGCTGGACGCGGACACGCTGAACGAAAACCGGATCAAGATCTTGGCAGGTCTTACGCGCTTGCGCCAAATCTGTTGCGATCCGGCCTTGGTCATGGCCGACTACAACGGCGGTTCCGGCAAATTGGACAGGCTGATGGAGTATTTGGCCGAAGCCAAAGAGAACGGCAGACGCGTCGTGTTGTTCTCCCAGTTCACACAAATGCTGGCCATCATCCGCAAAAAACTGGATGCGGCCGGCGAAGCCTATTTTTACCTCGATGGGCAGACGCCGAACCAGGACCGCTTGACCCTGACGACCCGCTTCAACGAAGGCGAGAAGGATCTTTTTCTGATTTCCCTGAAAGCAGGCGGGACCGGTTTGAACTTGACCGGTGGGGATACGGTCATTCTCTATGACTCCTGGTGGAACCCGGCCGTCGAAAGCCAAGCGACCGACCGTGTGCACCGTTTCGGCCAGAAAAAGGTCGTGCAGGTCGTCCGCCTGATCGCGACCGGCACGATCGAGGAACGGATCAACGAATTGCAGGAACAGAAACGCGAAATGATCGATTCCGTCATCCAGGCAGGCGGCCAATCGGTCACCTCCTTGTCGAAGGAAGAATTGATGCAGCTGCTGGAAATATAGAGCTTGCTGTAATGATTGGGCGTGGGCCGCTAGCAGGCTGCGCACAAGCCAATAATGTTTTGAGAAGGAAGGGGGATTTGGATGACAGTTACACCTAATCCGGAAATGGATTTTGAATTATACATGGATACAGCGGTCCTGGCCGGGCAAATCATGCTGGAAAGCAACGCGGAAACTTACCGTGTCGAGGATACGGTGACGCGCATCCTGAAGAAGACCGGGCTGCAGATGACCGAAGCGTTGGCTTTGACCACTGGGCTCGTCGCCACGCTCGACAGTCCGAATATGCACGCGATCACAGTCGTCAAACGAATCACAGAACGCACGACGAACTTGAACCGAGTGTCCCGTGTCAATGCCGTTTCGCGGAATTTCGTCGAAGACAGATTGACGATCCAAGAGGCTTACGATGCGCTGCAGAACATCGACGAAATCCAATACAGCAGACGCCAAAAGAGTTTTGCGCTGATCGGCTTTATCCAATTGTTCATCTTTTTGATGGGCGGGACTTTCTATGACTTTTTGGCGATGATTCCGGTCAGCGCCGCAGTTTCTTTTGTTTTGCACATCGCGGCCAAATGGAAGATCCGCCCGTTCATCCAGAACATGGTCTCCAGTTTTGTGATCGCCGTGTTGACGGCCATTTTGTCCGAGCTATTAACGTTTCCGATCCAGCCGGATACGATCATCATTAGTGCCATCATGCCCTTGTTGCCGGGTACCGTACTGACGAACGGCATCCGTGACACTTTCCGCGCTGATTACATGTCGGGAGCAGCCAAAATATTGGAGGCCTTTGTGATCGCCGTATTCATCGCGATTGGCATAGGTGCCGGTTTGATCGTCGGCGGGGAGGTGATCCGATGACCCTGTTTAATATCGTTTTGGAAATGGTCGTCGCTTTTGTTGCTGTCTACTTCATTGCCATCACTTTGGAAGCTCCGAAACGGACTTTGCGGTATGGAGCATCTGGCGGGGCTTTGGGATGGGGAGTCTACCTTGTCGCACTGTCGTTTTTGGACATCGTCGGGGCCACTTTTCTGGCGAGCCTGTTCATCGCTTGGATTGCGCATCTGTTCGCGCGTCATCTGAAGACGCCAGTGACGATTTATTTCATCCCTGCCTTCATTGCCCTGGTTCCCGGAGCAGGCGTTTATCAATCGGTCTATTCCTTCATCAACAAAGAGTATGCAGTCGCGCAGCAGCATCTGGTCCTGACGCTACAGATATCGGGCGCCATTGCGCTGGCAATTTTCATTGTGGATAGTCTCTTCGGGCTTATGGCCAGGATAAAGGCTTCAAAACAAAAGAAAAGCCAAGCTAAATAGCAGCCTGTGACACAGAGTTGTAAACTGGATTTAACGTAGCCGTATCGCAAATATGCTAAACTTGTATCATTCAGAAGGGGGCTACCGCATGTCCGAGAACAATCAAAAACCGACCAGACAAGAATTACACGGAAATCATAAACGCAATAACCTGCTTGTAGTTTTGGGCATCATCGTCGCCGCATTTTTGGGGCTCGTGCTCCTTTATAATATCTTTTACGGGAATGATGAAGAACCATCTATCGCGGCAGGTAATCAAACAAACTCACAAAGCATGATCATCACCGAATCGGATGACTCCAGCGAAACGTCCTCTTCAGCAGAGGAATCTTCGAGTGAAGATAAAGATAAAGATAAAGATAGCGCCAAAGAAGAGTCGGAGGAAGAATCGGATGAAGATACGGATACGGAAGAAGTACCGTCGACCGATGAGAACGTAACAAAGGCCTATACCGGCGACTGGGAACCGATCGGCACGACCCAAACCGGGGAACATGTTACGGATTACAGCGACGGCTCCGCCGACCGCAACGAAATCAAAGAGGCCATTGCTGCCGTGACAGGCATCAGTAGCGATAACATGATTGAATGGTGGATCGGCAATGCCGGCGATCAGCAAGTCACCGCCACAGTCTCCGATACACAGAAAGAGACGATTGCGCGCGTCCAGCTCGACTGGGTCGACGGCGAAGGCTGGCAAGTCACGCTTGTGGAAGAATTGAACGAGATACCGAACAACTGATCAACACAGCAAGGCGCTCCTCATCAAATGGGCGTCTTTTTTTGCGTTGCTTATTTGGAAATGTTTCTGTACGGAATGCTCGTTTTGGGGTAAACTATTTCTAAATAGGAAACAGTTGAGGGGTGTCAAAAATGGAAGAAGAGAAAAAACCTTACGGAACGGTCCTGCTGAAAGCCGCAAAAATCATCGATCATTTATCCAACAGCAAGGAGGCCCAGAGTCTGGCCGCCATCGCAGCCAACACGGGTCTGTCCAGCCCGACGGCACTGAAGATCCTGGACACGCTGCTTTTGATCGGATATGTCGAAAAGGATGAACAGACCAAGCGTTTCACCTTGGGCAGCGCGCTGATCCGCTATGCGAACAACCGTCTGGCGAATCTGGACATCATCAAAATCACCGATCCGTACTTGCGCAATCTGCAGGCGGGCTTGGACGAAACGGTCCATTTGGGCATTCTAGATAAGGATGAGGTCCTCTACGTCAACAAGCTGGAGACGCAGAAAGCGATCGCCAATATCAATTCCCGCATCGGCAACACCAACCATCTCTACAGTTCCGCGATGGGCAAGGCGATGCTGGCCGCCTTCAGCGATGAAGAGTTGACAGCGTATCTGGATCGGGTCGAACTAGTCGCGGACACTCCGAACACGATAACGGATCGGGATGTTCTGAAGGAAGAAGTGAAAAAAGTCAAAGAGTCGGGTTTTGCCACCGATGACGAAGAGAACGACCTGGATGTCATCTGCATCGGGGCGGCGCTCGTGATCGACAACAAAATCCATGGCGCATTCAGCGTCAGCACGCCGAAGTACCGTTTCGAGCGCGAGAAGACCATCGAAAAGGTGCTGGAAACGAAAAAGAATCTGTTGGCCGAATTGAGCAGGACGAACACGTTTATTAGTTGATTTGGTATTCTGGTTCGAGTTTGCGCGTTTGGATTTGACCGGGTCTCCCCGCCAAAATGGGTTTGGCGGGTTATTTTTGCGCGGTAATTCATATCCCAATGTCCCAAAGCCCTAAATCTCTGGGAAATTGAGAATGTTAAGTGACAGACTGTTGGATAAATGTCAGTAAAAGAGGAATTCGCTCACATAGGTGTTGAAATAACCAAAAGGAAACCGTATAATGAAACCAAAGTATTTCCTAAAAGAAAACAGGATTTCCTATTTGGAAATCACGTAAGTTTTATATCATGCATTTCACGTCGGTTGCGTCATGCCAGTAAGAAAAATGTAACCGCGTTCAGGGAAAACATATTAATATAATCGGGAGCGTGCGAGAAGATGAGTAAAATTTTGACGTTGGGCGAAATCATGTTACGCCTATCTACAGATCCAGGAACATTGATGACCTATTCCACAAATTTCACCGGGCATTACGGCGGCGGGGAAGCGAACGTCGGCATCAGTCTGGCGAATTTTGGCCATGAAGTGGCTTTCGCAAGCAAAGTGCCGGCCAATCCGCTTGGTGTTGCGGTCCGCAAACATCTGAAGAGTTATGGAATTTGTACAGCCTTGCTTCGAAAAGGTGGGGAGCGCCTGGGCACCTACTATTTGGAAAGCGGCGTTGGGGAACGTGCGGCATCCGTTGTCTATGACCGTGCCCATTCAAGTTTCTCGAGTATGGAAGCCTTGGAATGGGATTTCGACGAGCTGTTCGAGGATGTGAACCTGTTCCATATTTCCGGCGTCACTGCTGCACTCACAAAGGATTGGGCCGCATGGTCGGTCGATTTGGTGCGGGAAGCGAAAAGACGCGGAATCAAAGTCAGTTTCGATATCAACTACCGCGCCAAACTTTGGACGCAGGCTGAATGCGGGGCTTTCCTGCAGCAAGTCTTGCCGTTGACCGATTATCTTTCTGCGGGCAAATTGGATGCCTTGTATCTGATGGGGATTCCGGAAAATACGAGCGAGCAGGAAGACGTGACTTATTATTACGAGAAGATGGCGGAAAAATATCCGAACATCGAAGTCTTCTATTCCACCATCCGTCAGGTGCATTCCGCCAGCCACAATGTGCTCCAAGGGACGATGTGGCGCAAAGGGGAAACGACCTTCTCGAACGTGCATACGATCACACCGATCGTTGACCGCGTCGGCGGCGGGGATGCCTATGCAGCCGGAATCCTGCACGGTATCCTCTCCGAGTATACAGCGGAGCATACTGTCGATTTCGCGATCGCCGCTTCCAGCATGAAGCACACGATCCATGGCGACTGCAACCAGTTTTCCGCCGAAGAAGTGGAAGACTTCATGAATTCCGAGTCCGGTGCAATCAAACGATAAGATAATGCATATCAAAAAGGCAAGCTTTCGGTCAATAAACCGAATGCTTGCCTTTTTTGTCGGCTGTGCCGTGGTGAGCTCATCAGATGAATTCGCTGTCGTATTGCTTTTCCAACTGTTTCATTTCATTTTGACTCACTTGGTCGAGCGTCATGAAAGCTAACAACAGGTTGAAATCGTCGCGGGCTTCCGAATCGGTGGCATCCCAGATGAGTGTGTGCGCCGCCTCGTCCTCATCGAGATCCTCCGATAAATCGATCATATTGTTGCGCCATTTGATGTATGCTTCGTATTGTCCAGGTTTCATATTGTTTCCTCACTTTTCTTTATTTCGTGATATAAATCATTTCGATTTCGCGTTTTTCAAGATCGGTGCCGCGCTTCATGAAGCCGGCGTTTTCAAGCGTTTCCCGTCCCCATTGGTTGCCGATCTGGATGGATGCCTGCAGCAGCGTGCAGTCGAATTGCGTCTCGATCCATTTCGCAATCTCCCTTACGCTTTCGGAACCGAAACTTTTGGATTGGAAGGGCTGGCCGACCATGAACTGTTCGAGCGTCATGATCGCTGTCTTCTGCTCTTTTTTGACGAACGCCAAGCCGACCAGTTCTTCCTCTGCATAAAGGGCGACAGGGAAAAATTCTTGCGGTTGAACATAGGCGAGCGCAATCATTTCCGCATTCGGGCGGATGTATTTGCGCTGCCAATCATCGACGCTCAACGCAAGCGCGGCCTCGATATTGTCTTGTGAAAGGTTACGTATTGTAATCATTTTTTACCCCTAGTCCGTTTCATTATTTTGGGTTTCCGTATCGAAGGTGATGAGGTAAGCCTCAAGCCAATTGCCGCTGCTCTTCAAGGCGAAATAGCCCACGATAGCTACAATCGCTGCGGCGGTGCAGTTCACGATCAGGTCACCCATCGTATCCAATAAGGCTGACTGCCCGATCAGCGGAACGCCTTCGATTGTAGCGGTCCGTTGCGTATTCTGGCCCATGACGCTGTCGGCGAAAAACTCATAAAATTCCCAGAGCACACCGATCGTAGTTGCCAGACAGAAAGAAAAAAGCGAAGATAAAACCGGTGTCAGGTTCAATCTTTGGACGCCTCCCTCCTGCAGATTGGCGATGACGGAAAATCCGAGCACCCCGAATAAAGCGGAACTCAAGGCATGTTGGATTGTATCCCATTCGGCAACCGTGTCATAGAACCCGCCAAGACTGCCCAACAAGAGAGCCAAATAGAGAAACACAGCATAGATAAAAGTGATTCTTTGAGGCAAAAGGATCCGCGTATGTTTCCGCAGGAGCGAAGGGAAGAGCAAGGCAACCAGCCCGAAGCCGACTTGAACAAGCCTCAGGAAATGCTCAGCTTGCTTCTCAGTGCCTCTCGTTTGGACGAACCGCACAAATTCATAGCCGGTAATCAGGATGAAGCTCGCAAAGATGAACAGGACAACAGCGTAACTGAATTTTTTCAGCGTTTCACGCATGGTTCTTCAGCCTTCTTTCATTTATTCAGCACATGTATGATCTACTCTCATTTTAGTCGACTTCAGCGTGATTCGCAACTTGTCAGGCCTCTTTATGCCGCAAAAAAGGATGCCATAAAGGCATCCTTTTTTTGGCGGTGATCGTAAACAAAATCGCTGCTTATCTGTCGAACTTTTCCCGACGCTTGGTGGACTTGATGAAAAGCTGTTTTAACGCAATACTGTCGTCGTTCTTGATGGCCGCTTTGATCAGGTCGAGCTGATCCTCGAACGTCTGGATGCTCTTCAGCAAATACTCTTTGTTCTCCAGGAAAAGTTCGCTCCACAGGTCCTCATTGATCTTGGCGATCCGGGTCAACTCGCGGTAACTGTCACCGGTGAATTTTTCCGTTTCGCGGCCTTCAACATCGCTGTTGACCAAAGCCACGGCGATCGCGTGCGGCAACTGGCTGGTGAAAGCTATCATTTCGTCATGGTAATCGGCAGAGATGCGCGTGATCCTCCCGAAGCCCATCTCCATGATCAAAGCTTCCATGAAAGCAAGGTTCTCCTCTTTGTTGGAAGGGAGCGGAGTGAGGATGTAATTCGCATTTTTGTAGACGGAACTGCTGGCGAAATCGATGCCTTTTTTCTCGCGCCCGGCCATCGGATGACCGAAGACGAAGTCGATCGAGGCAGGCAAAACCGACAGGATATCTTCGATGAAGAACTTTTTGACACCCGTCGCATCCGTCAGAATCGAGCCCGGCTTGAAATGCTGCTTATGGGTGACGATGAAATCGTGCACCAGACGGGGATAGAGCGAAAAGATAACCAAATCGGATTGCGGCAGGATGTCTTTCCCATCCTGATAGCCCTCCTTGATGAGCTGTTGCGCTTTGGCTTTGTCCAGCGTCGCCTGGTCGATGTCGATGCCGTAAAGATTGCGGTAGCCGGCATCGTGAAGGGCCATCGCGAAGGATCCGCCGATTACACCCAAGCCGACGATTATGATGTTAAGCTCTTTATTGGGGATTGTCATGGGCGTCGCCTACCTTTCCTGATCCAGTGTGGCGCGCGATGATTTCAGCAGCGAGCTCTTCCAATGGCTTATCGTTCTTGACGATGAAATCCGCAGCGTCCTGATAAAGGGTTTCGCGTTCGGCCTTCAGCGCATAGATCCGTTCCAAACCGTCCTTCAGCAACGGGCGGTGGGAAACTTCGATGTCGTGCGTGATGTCTTCGACTGCTCGGTCGATGTAGTAGACTGTACCGTTCTTTTTTAAGGCCACTATGTTTTCATTGCGTTTGACGACACCGCCGCCAGTGCTCACGATCGTATCCTCAAAATCGGCAATTTCCTTATAGGCATCCGACTCGATGTTGCGGAAATAGTCCTCCCCAATTTGGAAGAGGTCAGTGATACTTTTACCGGTCTTCTCCTCAATGAAGGCATCCGAATCGATGAAACGGTAACCGATTATATTGCTCAATAATTTTCCTAAAGTCGTCTTGCCTGCACCGGGCAGTCCGATCAGGATGATATTTTTTCCCAAATCCTTCACCTATTTCCGTTATGATGTTATTTTTTCATAGATTTCTTGGTTCAATGCAAGTTCGAATGGCCGTTCCAGCCAGATTTCCTGGGATTTGATGCCTTGATGCACCAACATTTCCAATCCGTTGCAGGTTTTCAGGCCTGCTGTTTTCGCTAAGCGAAGGAATTCCGTTTCCTGCGGGTTGTAGATCAGGTCCACGGCTGCGCTGAATTGACGGATCACTTCGACTGGCACCGCGCTGATGCCGATGTTGTCAGGGAACATGCCGAGCGGTGTCGTATTGATGATCAGATCGCCTGAGATGTTCGTTATCTCATCATAACTCATCAAGGAGATGCGAGGATCCTCCGGAATATCAGTCAGGGAGCCTTTTTTCCGTGAAACGATGATAATCTTATTGATGCCGTTATCAAGCAAATATAAAACGACTGCTTTTGCGGAACCGCCGAAGCCCAAAACCATGGCTGTTTTGTTTTCTACCGCAATGTCGTGTGAAGCCAACATGGTTCCGAATCCGTAATAATCGGTATTGGCGCCGTACAGTTTACCGTTTTTTACCTTGATTGTGTTGACAGCACCGATGCGCGTCGCTTCCGGTGTGATTTCGTCCAAGTAAGCCATCACCGTCTGTTTGTAGGGAATCGTCACGTTGACGCCGACAAACTGAAGCACGCGGATCCCTTCAATCGCCGCTTCCAACTCTTCAAAGGGCAATTCAATATGTTTATAACCGGCATTCATTCCGATCAGATCGAAAAAAGTCGAATGGATTCTTTCTGAATAACTGTGGCTGAGATGTTCGCCGAATAAGCCGAAAAATTGCATTAAGTTTCACTCCTTTTAGGAAAGTGTAGATTATTGCCATGCAAATTTCAATACCCAGATTAAATTAAAAAAAAATTAAAAAACTATTGCAATGATTAGAGCGTTTGTTATAATGATTGAAATCAGACGTTTTCATTATGAGTTCAGCTGATTAAATGATACACAAGAGAAGAGGTCATCCGATGGGTTCCACGCATGCTATCAATCTTTTACAAACAAACTTTTACTTTACATACTTTACATTCTGGGGCTTCTATTTTAGCGCTGGATATTTTGTTTGGAAAAAATTGCATAGAGCGAATATGAGAAACATCAGAGGATGCGAGAAATAGGTTGCAGGACGGCTCGTCAGGCAACAGCATTTTTGGATAACGAAGCTTAACGCGGTGCTCATATAACATGGGCACCGCTTTTTATTTTTTTAAAAGCAAAAACATACTTAGGAGGAACAAGACATGATCATCATTTTGAAGAAAACGGCTAAAAAAGAGGAAATCGACGAACTGACAAAACGCTTAACGGATAAAGGGGTCATCGTGAGCCCGGTAATCGGCGAAACAATGACTATTTTGGGCTTGGTAGGGGATACTTCGAAAGTATCGATGGACACTATTCAGCAACATCATATCGTTGAACGCGTATTGAAAGTTCAGGAGCCTTACAAAAAGGCCAACCGCAAATTCCATCCGGACGATACGGTTGTCGAAATCGATGGCCAACGCATCGGTAACGGCTACTTCGGCGTGATCGCAGGTCCTTGTTCCGTTGAAGGCGAAGAACAGATCATCAGCATCGCGCAACGCGCAAAAGCCGCAGGCGCTAACTTCCTCCGCGGTGGAGCTTTCAAACCGCGCACATCCCCATACAGCTTCCAAGGTTTGGAATTGGAAGGCTTGCGCTTGCTGAAATTGGCGAAGGAAGCGACTGGCTTGCCGATCGTAACCGAATTGATGTCCACGAAATTCGTTGATGAGTTCGAGGCGGATGTCGATATGATCCAAATCGGAGCACGCAACATGCAGAATTTCGATCTGCTGAAGGAAGTCGGCAAAACAAAGACGCCAGTCCTATTGAAGCGCGGTCTGTCCGCAACTTACGAAGAATGGTTGATGTCTGCTGAATACATCATGTCCGAAGGGAACGAAAACGTCATCCTTTGCGAACGCGGCATCCGCACATTCGAAACGGAAACACGCAATACCTTGGATATCCAAGCCGTTCCGGTCATCCAAAAATTATCCCACTTGCCGATCATCATCGACCCAAGTCATGCCGGCGGTTCTGCTTACCTGGTGCCATCCATGTCCAAATCCGCAGTCATGTCCGGCGCGAACGGTCTGATGGTCGAAATCCACCACGATCCTGAGAACGCATGGAGCGATGGCCAACAGTGCCTGAACCCGAATGAGTTCGATGAGTTGATGGCTGTCGTAAAACAGTTGATTGCCATTGAAGGAAAGCATTTGGATGCGGTAAAATAAAGGAAGAACTTTCCTTGATAAAAAACGAAATCTGAATGAAATCTGAATGAGGAGTGAAACAATGGCTGAATTACATGTAGGGCTCGGCAAAAACAGTTATACGATCCTGATCGAAAATGGCTTGCGCCACCGTCTTCCGGAAGAAATCAAAAAAATCTACAGCGGCAAGAAGATTGCCATCATCACGGACCACAACGTCAATGCGCATTACGGTTCCCAGTTGGAGGCTGGTCTGCAGGCTGCAGGGTACGAGACGCTTGTGGTTGCCTTGCCGGCCGGCGAACAGACGAAAGATTTCCAGATGCTGCCGCAGATTTACGACCAATTGTTGGATTTCCAACTGAACCGCAGTGAATTGATCATTGCCTTGGGGGGCGGCGTCATCGGGGACCTCGCAGGCTTTGCGGCTGCCAGCTTCCTGCGCGGCGTGCCTTTCATCCAAATCCCGACTTCCTTGTTGGCCCAAGTCGACAGCAGCATCGGCGGCAAGGTCGGCGTCGATCTGGCAAGAGGGAAGAATCTGGTCGGGGCTTTCAACCAACCGAAGAAAGTATTCATCGACCCGGAAATGCTGAACACGTTGTCGGACCACTTTTTCCGCGACGGTCTCGGGGAAGTCATCAAATACGGCTGCATCAAGGACGCCGAATTCTTCAGCTTCCTGCAGACGCTGCATACCCGCGAAGAGATGATGGCGCACATCGAAAAGATCCTCTATACGTGCTGCGACATTAAGCGCAGAGTCGTGGAAGAGGATGAGAAGGACACCGGCGAACGGATGCTGCTGAACTTTGGGCACACGATCGCTCATGCTTTGGAGACATACACCAATTATGCAAAATATTCGCACGGTGAAGCGGTGGCGATCGGGATGGTCGCGATCACACGCCTTTCCGAGAAAAAAGGCTTCACAAAACTTGGTACTGCAGCGGCGATCGAAGCATTGGCTAAACAAGTCGGCTTGCCTACAGAACTGCATATCGAAGAAGTTGATTTGGACAGTTTGCTGGCGATCATGACGTTGGACAAAAAGAATTTGGACGACCATCTGAAAGTTATCCTGTTGAAGGAAATCGGCATCAGCTACGTTCAGGATGAAACTATCGCCTTCTTTGACGATTTGGAGAACATGTAGAACTATACTATAGAAGAAACAGAAGAAATAAAATCGAAGAAACAAACAGGAGGATTACAATGGATTTGACGATACAGCCACATAAGCTATCGGGAACAGTGACTGTCCCGCCTTCAAAGAGTTTGGCGCACCGTGCGGTCATTTGTGCCGCGCTTTCCGACGGCACCTGCAAGATCGATAACATCGCACTCTCGGATGACATCATCGCAACTACAGAGGCCATGAAGGCATTCGGAGCAATCATCGAGCAGGACGGCAGCACTTTGACGATCACCGGCGCTGGCCAATACGTTACAGAAGCAAAAGCAGCTGGGGACGCAACGACCGCTGAGCACCTGATCGACTGCAATGAATCCGGTTCGACCTTGCGTTTTGTCGTTCCGATTTCGACGCTTTTCCAAGGCGCGAGCCGCTTCATCGGAAGAGGGAATCTGGGCAAACGTCCATTGACCATCTTCTACGATATTTTCGAGGAACAAGGCATCTCTTACAAACCGACTGAAGGCGAGCTCGATTTGGTCGTGGATGGGAACCTGAAACCGGGTCACTTCTCATTTCCCGGAAATGTCAGCTCACAATTCATCACGGGCCTTTTGTTCACTTTGCCATTGTTGGACGGGGACTCGGTCATCACAATCACGACGCCACTTGAATCAATCGGCTATATCGATTTGACGTTGGATGTCATGAGCGCTTTCGGTGTCACCATCGAAAACGAAGACCATCAACTCTTCCGGATTAAGGGTGGTCAATCCTACAAAGCGACGGATTACCGGGTCGAAGGGGATTATTCCCAAGCAGCCTTCTTCCTTTGCGCAGACGCATTAGGGAACGATCTGTTGGTGGACGATCTCTCGATGGATTCGCTACAGGGTGACCGCGCTGTCGTTTCCATTTTGGAAGCGATGGGCGTCACTTTTGAACAACAGGGCAACGGTTTGATTGGCACGGCAACAGCCGGATTGCACGGCACGCTGATCGATGCGGCGCAATGCCCGGACATCATTCCGGTCGTCGCGTTGACGGCTTGCCTGAGCGAAGGCAGAACGGAAATCATCAACGCCGGCAGACTGCGCATCAAAGAATGCGATCGTCTGCAAGCGACGGCCAGCGAATTGAAGAAACTGGGCGCTGACATCGAAGAACTTCCGGAAGGCCTGTTGATCCATGGCGTCAAATCACTGAAGGGCGGAGAGACCGTCTGGAGCTACAAAGACCACCGCATCGCCATGATGCTGGCAATCGCTGCGACAGTCTGTGAACAGCCGATCACGGTTACGGATGCCGAATGCGTTTCAAAATCGTATCCGAATTTTTGGGAAGACTATAAAGCTATAGGAGGCAAGATACAATGAGCGGTGTATTTGGGAATAAATTAAAGGTATCCATCTTCGGCGAATCACATGGTTCCGCAATCGGCGTCACCATCGACGGTTTGCCGCCAGGCCATAAAATCGATATGGATAAAGTTCTGGAGGAAATGAAACGGAGAGCGCCAGGCCAAGGGGCATTGACGACGCCAAGGAAAGAAAAAGATCAGCCTGAAATCTTGAGCGGTTACTTCAACGACATGACGACAGGCAGCCCGCTTGCGGCGATCATCCGCAACAGCGATACGCGTTCCAAAGACTACGGCCAGATGAAAAAATTGATGCGTCCCGGCCAGGCCGATTACCCAGGCTATGTCCGTTACGACGGCTTCAATGATTACCGCGGCAGCGGCCATTTCTCCGGCCGGATCACGGCACCGTTAGTGTTTGCTGGTGCGATCGCGAAGCAATTGCTTGAAAAACAAGGTATCACAATCGGTGGCCACGTGAAGAGCGTAGCCAAAATCCAGGATGACAGCTTTCTGAACACGGAAGTCACACCGGAAATGCTGAAAAGCTTTGCAAGTAAAGAACTTCCGTTGTTGAACGAGTCGCTTGAAGAGGAAATGCGCAATCTGATCCGCGAAGCAAAAGCCAGCGGTGATTCCGTTGGTGGAACCGCGGAAATTTGTGTATTGGGCATCCCAGCAGGAGTCGGCAATCCGTTTTTTGATTCCGTTGAGTCCGTTCTGGCGCATATTCTTTTCTCTGTGCCTGCCATCAAAGGTTTGGAATTCGGAAGCGGCTTCGGCATCGCAGAAATGCTTGGATCGGAAGCGAATGATTCCTATTATTATGACGGCGACCAGATCAAGACCCGCACGAACCATAACGGCGGTATTTTGGGTGGCATCACGGATGGCATGCCGATCATCTACAAAGTGGCGATCAAGCCGCCAGCATCCATCACGAAGCTGCAGCAAACCATCAACATCGAAGACAAGACGGATGCGGAATTATCGGTTGAAGGCAGACACGATCCGATCATCGTACCGCGCGCCATTCCTGTATTGGAAGCCGTGACGGCGATCGCGATCCTGGATCTGCTGTTGGATTCCAAATTCTATAAATACGACTGAGAACGGAGTGGAAGGCGAGTATGACGGATTTAGAAGACTATCGCAAAGAGTTGGATGCTATTGATCAGGAGCTTGTGGCTTTGTTCGAAAAACGGATGCACATTTCCCAAGCCATCGGCAATTATAAGCTGGTGCATGATTTGCCCATCTTTGACGAAGGCCGTGAGCAACGCGTCGTGGAAAAGAATCTTACCCATCTGAAGAGTGAAGAGTTTGCGGTGCAGACCCATCATTTCTTGGATACGATCATGGATCTTTCGAAGGAAGTCCAAAAGGATGTCCGGGCGGCTTCGAATGATTATGAACAGATTTTTGCGATCTACGATCCAAAAGAGCACGCGCAGATCGGTTATTTTGGGGAAACGGGCTCGTTCTGCGAAGAAGCGATGTTGGCCTATTTCAAGGAAGCCCCCCGCGATCCGAAAAACTACCATACCTTTGAATCGCTGTTCCTGGGTATCCAGAGTGGGGAAATCGATTATGGCGTTCTGCCAGTGGAAAACTCTTCCACTGGTGCGATTTCACAAGTGCTTGATCTGTTGTACAAATACGGCCTATCCATCGTGGGAGAGCAATACATCAAAATCGAGCAGCATCTGATCGGCCTGGAAGGGACCGGTCTGGATCAGATCGAGGAAGTCTATTCGCACCCGCAAGGTTTCCAGCAATCCACCGATTATTTCAAGGACCACGAGCAGTGGCGTCAGATTCCGTTCCACAGCACATCCGACAGCGCGAAAATGGTGAAGGACTCCGGTGATGCGCATAAAGGCGCCATCGCCAGCAGAAGGGCCGCACAGATCCATGGCCTCGCCATCTTGGCGGAGAGCATCCAGAATCAGAGCGAAAACACGACCCGCTTCATCATCGTCGGCAAGGATCTCGAGTCGAATCCGCGCTGCAATAAAGTCAGTGTGGTGTTCTCCCTTGACAACCAAGCCGGAACCCTGTTCAAGCTGCTGCGTCATTTCGCAAGGTACCACATCAACCTGATCAAAATCGAATCCCGCCCCGTCGAAGGGGAAAAATGGGAGTACTTGCTGTACCTGGATTTCGAAGGCAACATCGCCGACGAAAACGTCCATGAAGCCCTGCGCTTCATCCACCGGAGCAGCGTCTATTTCAGGCTCTTGGGCTGCTATAAGGCCGCTATCGAAAACAAATAAGAAAAGTCAGCAACAACCGCTTCGTGCGGTGCGTTGCTGGCTTTTTGATTTACGATTCTTGCAGTCCGGGGCAAAAATGGGTACTATTAGGGAGAGAACGCGTTACGGAAGGGTGAGTGTTGTGAAAGCAGCAGAGAGACGAAATGAAATCATCAAATTATTGGAGGCCACAGACCAACCGGTGAACGCCACCCAACTGGCTGAACTATTATCGGTCAGCCGTCAGGTCATCGTGGGCGATATCGCATTGATCCGTGCTAAAGGGATTGAAATCCTGGCAACGCCACGGGGCTATCTTTCCGCGAATGCATTCAAGGGCGAAGGCAGTCTGTTCACAGGCAAAATTGCCTGCCAGCATACGCGGGCCGAGACGGTGACGGAACTGAACATCATCGTTGACAATGGCGGCGAGGTCGTGGATGTCCAGGTTGAGCATCCGGTCTACGGAACCTTGACCGGTGAATTGCATATCCGTTCGCGCCATGATGTCATCGACTTTATGTCGAAAATCGCATCAAATGAAGCGGCGATGTTGTCTTCGCTGACCGGCGGCGTGCATCTTCATACGCTTGCCTGCAAGGATGAAGAAACATTCCTGCGCATCAAAAAGGAATTGCAGGAAGCGGGCATCCTCTATTCCGGGTGAAAATCCATGAAAATATGCTTGACAACTCCTGAAAAGATTATATAATATATTACAACTGTCAAGACAGTTGTAAACATCTTTGGAGGGATTGGCGAAATGAATACACGTACACAAACGAAACACATTACGATAGCTGCTCTACTGATTGCGATAGGGATTCTGATACCGATGATCTCCCCTTTGAAAATAATTCTTGAACCGGCATCCTTTACGTTGGCTAGCCATGTGGCGACGATGATCGCCATGTTCCTTTCACCCGGCATCGCTGTTGCGGTTGCCTTTGGGACGGCAGTCGGCTTTATGCTTGGCGGCTTTCCATTGGTCGTAGTCCTGCGTGCGGCGACGCACATGATTTTTTCTTATGTCGGTGCGAAATACATCCAAAAGCACCCGGAGATGGCGCACGATTTCAAAAAATCGTTGTTGTTCAGCCTGGTCCTTGGCGTGTTGCATGCCGGCTGCGAAGTCATCGTCGTGAGCCTGTTCTACTTTGCAGGCAACCTTACGACAGCCTATTACGATAAAGGTCTGATTTCTTCCGTCATGCTGCTGGTCGGCGTAGGAACAGTCATCCACAGCATGGTCGATTACTGGTTGGCCCAAATCGTCTGGAAAACAGTCGGCAAAAAAGCTCTGCCTCTACGTTCTGTGTAGATCGGAAAACGAATCAAATGAAAAGGACGTATCCCGGCTTTCATTGCGGGATGCGTCCTTTTTCTGTGTGTACCATTCATTCTTCGAATTTGCTCAACCGTTGCCCAACAAAAATTCGCCTTTATCGCGGTCGTAGATGAAAACTTCACCGGTCTCGATGATGTAGTGCCACCCGCTTATTTTCAGCTTGCCTTCCCTCATTTTTTCGGCAATGTAGGGGAAAGTTATCAAATGCTTCAGCTGCTCCACGACATTGCCTTGCTCCATCATCCAAGCCCGTGCTTCGGGTTCGGATTCCGGGATTTCCTTCAGGACGCGGTCGCGGACCGGATGGATCAGTTCCAGCCATTTGCGGGTGTGCGGCAACTCCTCCAGTTTGCCTTCGGGATGCAGGCAAGCAGCACAGCCGCCGCAGTTGGAATGGCCACAGATGATGATGTTCTCTACGCCGAGCGCGAGCACGGCATACTCGATGGCGGATGTCGTTGCCACGTATTCAGTAGTCATCCGATAAGGCGGCACGATATTGGCGATGTTACGCACGATGAACAATTCGCCTGGTAACGTTCCGGTGATCATATTTGGATCGATACGTGAATCAGAACAGGAAATAAAGAGCGTATGAGGCTTCTGGGAAGCTTTCAAACCTTTGAAAAGCTCACGATGAGATTCAAAATCCCCTCTTCTGAAATTGACGATACCTTCTAATAACTTTTCCATGCTCATACCTTCTTTCTGAAATGATTATCCGAACAACAGTTGTGCAAATTGCACGATGATCGGGATTGTAAATAAGGACAACAGAGTGGTCAGGACCACAAGACGTGCGCCGTATTCGTAGTCGCCGCCGAACAAACGGCCAAGGATGGCGGTGTTCGTTGCAGCCGGCGCACAGGAAGCGATGGTCAGGACGATTTCCACCATATAGTCATCGATCGGCAACAAATAGATGACGCCGATCGAAATGAGGGCAGTGACGATCAAACGCAGGAAAGTGGTCCAATACGCTTTCGGGAAAGCCAACAATTCCGAAAAATTGCTGTTGGCGATGTAGCTGCCGAGGATGATCATGGCCAGTGGCGTATTCAACGCTGCCAAACTGTCGACGGACTTCCAGAGAAAATCTGGGACAGGTAGGCGACTGATGTAGATGGACAAACCGATGGCAGCCCCGATCATTCCGGGATTGATAAGGGTTTGCCGCAAGGTCATCGCTTTTTTGTCGCCCGAAATCAGATATTGGCCGTAAGTCCACTGGGTTACGTTGTTTGCCATGATGTAACCGGACATGAAAAAGACGCCCTCATAGCCCACGGTCGCAAGGACCAAGGGGATGCCGACAAAACCGGCATTCGGGAAAATGGTGGCATATTTATCGATGCGGTCCTCTTTTTTCAGCAGGACATGGACGATGAACGCGCGTATGGAAATCGTCAGAAAAGCCGCCAAAGTAGCCCATAACAACAACTTCAAGCGTTGCGCATCAAAATCGGCATTGAACGATGTGATCATGGTCGCGGGCATCACGAACAAGGAGAGGATGGTCGATATCTGACGCGTACCCTCGCTGGTGATGACATTCGCACGGATCAGAATAAAACCAAAGAACATGATAGTGAACATGGTCAACAGCTGTTGGAAAACGATGCTTATCAAAGTGGTGCGGCACTCCTTTCATGAATGAAAGCCTGATTCAGTTTTTTCTGTTCCTAACATGATAACACACCACGTGATATAATTTTAAGGAAAATCTCATAAATGTCTAGTATAATGAATTGGTATACATAATAAAACAAACAACAGCACCTCAGCTGAAGAATGGAGAATATAGATGGCTAGAGTAGAAAGTTTTGAATTGGATCACGATTTGGTGAAGGCTCCGTATGTCCGCCAAGCAGGCTATGAAGTGCACGAAACGGGGGCTGTCGTCACAAAATTTGATCTGCGTTTTGTGCAGCCCAACCAGGATGCGTTGCCGACAGGGGCTATGCACACGCTGGAACACCTTTTAGCGATCAACATCCGCGATTATGTGGATGGCGTCATTGACTTGTCGCCGATGGGGTGCCGCACCGGTTTTTACATGATCTGTTGGGGTGAACACACTCCGGAAGAAATCGCTTCTGCTTTGGAAAAAGTGTTGCAGATTGTATTGGAAACGACCGTAGTTCCGGCAACGACCGCGAAGGAATGTGGGAATTACCGCGACCATTCCTTGTTCGGCGCACAAGAATACGCTAAGCAAGTGTTGGCGGCCGGCATCAGCCGCGATCCATTCACGCGCACGGTCTAGAAATTCAGGGAGGAATGACGTTTATGACGAAAGAATTGATCGTAAGAACTGGTCCGCAAGAATACGAATGCAGAGAAGGCGTCCTGTCAACTTTACCGAAACGATTGCAAGAGCGCTTCGTCAAAAATATTTTGATTGTGCACGGGACAGTATCTTGGCAAAAAGCCCGTCCCTACCTTGAAGAGCTTTATCAAGCCGGTTTTTCGATCACCGAAGTTGCTTTTTCGGGTGAATGCAGCTATGAAGAAGTCGACCGCATCGTCAGTTTGGCCGCAGAGCACGAAAGCGATGCAATCATCGGCGTCGGCGGCGGGAAAATCATGGATGCAGTGAAATATGCAGCAGCTAAAGCAGAGGGAATATTGAACGTAATGGTGCCGACATTAGCGAGCAATTGCGCACCATGGACGCCGCTGAGTGTCATGTATACCGAGGATGGCGTGTTCATCCGCTATGATTTCCTGCAGCAACAAGCCTCACTCTTGTTGTTGGAACCGCGCTTGATCATCGATTCACCGAAGGATTTCTTTGTGGCCGGATTGGCGGATACGCTGGCCAAATGGTACGAATCGGATGAAATCCTTTCGCTGCCTGAGAATGCCCAACAACCGATGCTGATGATGTCGCGCCAAGCTGCGTACATCTGCAGACAGAGCATCCTCGATCACGCCGAGTTGGCGATCGCCAGCCTGGAAGCGGGGGAAGTGACCGAAGCTTTTGTGAAACTGACGGAGGTCATCACTTCCATCAGCGGCATGGTCGGCGGGATGGGGGACGCATTTGCGCGGACGACCATCGCCCATGAAATCCATGATGCCATCACCAATTTCCCTGAGTCGCATCATTTCCTGCATGGGCACAAAGTAGCCTATGGAATCATGGTCCAATTGGCCTATGAGAAGAAATGGGCGGAGATCGACAACCTGATCCCGTTCTATGAACATCTCGACATTCCGAAGAGCCTCCACGATCTGCATCTGGACAGGCTGGACGCGGAAGGCATCATGGAAATCGCCCGTCTGTCGACCAAGCCTGAAGCACCGGCGCACGGACTGCCTTACGAAGTCACTGCCGAGTTGATGGCGGAAGCGATCCAGGCGCTCGAGGAGTACATGGCGAATTTGCCGGAACTCTGATCCGAACGATTAAAGCTTGAGCAGGAGCTAAGCAACGCTGACCGATGACCTTTCCGGTTTGGCAAAATCTGGAATAATCGGTATACTGTAAACACGAACATTTACCGATCAGAAAAAATACCCATTCTTGATAAGCGAGGGATCATCGATGAACAGTGAAGAATTAGTCTCCAGAGCAAGAGCGGCCATGCAACATGCATACAGCCCGTATTCCCATTTTCCGGTTGGGGCAGCAGTCCTCTATAAGGACGGCGAAGTGATCGAAGGCGTGAACGTGGAAAATGTTTCCTTCGGCGCGACAAACTGCGCTGAGCGGACCGCCTTGTTCACCGGAGTTACGAGAGGCTACCGCAAAGACGACGTCGTAGCCATCGCCATCGCCGGCGACACGGAAACTTTCCTTCCGCCGTGCAGCATCTGCCGCCAGGTGATGGTGGAATTATGCGGGTACGAAACGCCTGTCTACCTTTCCGACAAGCACGGGAAAATCATGGAGCTGACAATCAAAGAGTTGGTTCCCTATGCCTTTACCGATTTGGATATGTAAAAAAACAACTGCGGCCCACCAATCAGAGGTGGGCCGCAGTTGTTTTTATGCTACATTTTCAGGAATAATACATAGGCAATCGTCATCATCAACAACAAATGTGCACTGATGCCGCCGAGGCAAAGGTAGAGCGTATCCCGCTTCGTTTCATTGATCGTCTGGTACAGGCTGGCGATGAACGTCACCAGATAGCTGGACAGATGGACCAAGAACAACAACAGCACCGGGACAGCCATCAGGATCGGGGCGATGAGGCTGGTCACAAAGGCGGCACCCAACAACAACAGGCCGAAAGCGTTCATTCCCGCATACTGCGTCATCCAGTTATGGAAGGCATGGCGTCTGTGCAAAAAGAATGTTTTGATGAGGTACGCCAAAAATGGGTACAGATAGTAGAACGCTAGGAACAACAGAAAACTCTTCATGAACCAAACAACCGGTTCTACCTGGAAAGTGACGGTCGGCAGCAATGAAATCTGCGAAAGCAAATCATATTGATTAGCCAATGCGACCGCAATCCGCGTCACCAATCCGGCTGAAAGCAGCGCTGAAAGGACGAAGGTAAAGTAGCCGTAAAGGTTGTGGCTTTCTCTGCGCGATTTTCTGGTCTCCGCGGGGTCTTTCATTTTTTTCCACAAAAAACGCATGTAGCGGATGAATTTATTCTTTGCTTCATTGAAAGAGAAGGCTTGCTTATCAGCACGCGAAGCCGCTTCAGCCGCTTCTTCTTCCTCATCCTCCGTAAGGTCGACAAATTTTTCCGTATTATCCTCGAATAAAGTGGATTGATAAAAATCATCTTGGTGGATCGCATCCGAACCGGAAACATCCGACCCGCACATCGGGCAGATCAAAGCTTCTTTCGGGATGCGGTTATGGCAATAGATACATATCTTCATTGAGTTTTCTCCTTCTCGCTGGTAACTAACCTCTAGAATAATTCAGTTTGTGGGATATAGCAAGGTTATTTTTGCGACAAACTTTTTGTAATGGAACCGATAATTCGGTATGATAAGGACAGCATAAATGAGAGGAATGATGACTCAATGAAAATGTTACACACTTGCATCCGCGTGCAGCACTTGGATAAATCGATTGCGTTCTACAAAGAGGCGTTTGATTTCCAAGAGAAAAAGAAGTTGGATTACCCTGAGCACAAGTTTTCAATCGTCTACTTAGGTTTGAAAGGCGATGACTATGAGTTGGAATTGACTTACAATTACGACCATGAGCCTTATAACATCGGTGACGGTTATGGCCATATCGCCATCGGAGTGGATGAATTTGAAGCACTCCATGACAAACAGGTAGCTGCCGGATTCAACGTGACCGACTATAAAGGTTTGCCTGATTCTTCCGTAAGATACTACTTCATCACCGATCCGGATGGCTACAAGGTTGAAGTCATCCAGAACAGATAGGGCGGACCTATGGAGAAAACGACCAAGCGCAAATTGCTTTTCATCGGCGACAGCATCACGGATGTCGGCCGCAACCGCAACAACCCCGATTCGCTGGGGAAAGGCTATGTGGCAATAATAGCGAAGGCTCTTGCGGATAGAGGCGATTCCGAACACTACCAGCTGATCAACCGCGGCATCAGCGGCAACCGAATCCATGATATAGCGGAAAGATGGCACGCCGATTGCGTTTCGCTCGAACCTGATGTCGTAACTATGTTGATCGGCATCAATGATACGTGGCATAATGTCGGCGATGAAACGGTGTTCGCGACCGAAGCGGGCGCTGAACAGTTCGAAATGCATTACCGCCATTTGTTGGCCTCTTTGCGGAAAAAATCGGATGCAAGGCTCATTCTGATGGAGCCGTTCGTCTTCCCGTATCCGGAAGACCGCAAAACTTGGCGGGTTGATTTGGATCCGAAACAGGAAATCGTCAAACGCCTTGCCGAAGAGTTCGATGCCGATTGGATCGGGCTGGATGCTTATCTGAATGGAATCGGTGCTGTCGATGGTTATGAAACTTTATCGAATGACGGTGTCCATCCGACCAAAAAAGGCCACCAGCTCATCGCCGATGCTTGGCTGAAGCAATTTGACGAGAGTGGCATAAAATAAAGGTCATTGCGTAAAAAAAAGAATCGTGCTGAAAAGTCTTGCTTTTTCGGTTTCTGCATGATAAGATGTTTTACATGCGATGAGGCGACGAGCAATCAGGTGGGTTCGCCCATTCCGCGCAAGCGGCGAAGTGATTGCAAATCAAACGGGACATACGTGCTTGCACAACCACAGGATGTGGATGTTTGATGGTGACTGCTGTGAACAGTCCCATCCATGGGTTTACCCATGCCGTATCAGAAGAAAGGGTCGGAAAGATGAACACTTAGGTGTTTACCTTTCCGGCCCTTTCTTTTTGTGTTGGAATGAATGGGATCGGCAGCTCCGGTGAGGGGCGGTTCGCCGGAGCTGCCGGCCGCCAAAGACACATCTTCTCCTGCGAGGATTGCTTCGCAGGAGGAGAGTGCGCTAAAGCCGTGTCAACTCCGACGAGGGCCGCTTCACCGGAGAAGCGGCTAGTTTTCGCGGTTGTTCTCCGGCCAAGCCAACCCCGCCACAGCCGGAGTTTGAATATGTAAGGGCTTTATTAGGCGCAGCGGCCGCCATGCGGTATAATCTAAGTAGGAAACTTAGGAAAGATTGGAGGCGCCTCAATTGAAAAAATTGAAATTATTGATCCTTTCGCTGCTGTCATTCTCACTGGTGGGCTGTTCATTCTTAACGCCGGAGGAAACGAGTGTTTCGCAACAAGACGCTGCTGGAGTAGACAACGTGACGACCGAAATAGCCAAATCAGATGGGGCGGTCGGTTCGGGATTGCTGATCGGCGAAAAGGTAGTGACCACTGTCCACCTTTCCTATGAAACGTTGAAATATGATGATTCCATCGCCTATCTGAAGGAGATAGTCGGAAAATACGGAGCCTATGTGGAGTATTCCTATGAATCAAGCGGCGGCGACATGTTCTATACGACTTCTTCATTGACCCAAAACTATCGCCAAGGCAGCTACACGATCCGGATTCCGAAAGATTCAGTGACAGCCTTCCTGGATGATCTGGAGGGTGGGCTGGGCACAAAAGTAAGCGAGCAGCAAGGCAACGAAGATGTTACGCAATATTACGAGGACACAGCCACGCGCATCAGCGTGCTGCAAAGCAAGGAAGAGCGCCTGTTGACGCTGCTTGAGCAGGCGGAGACGGTCGAAGAGATTCTTACCATCGAAGACAGTCTCAGTGCGGCCATAGCCGAAAGGGAAGTGCTGCAGTCCGAATTGGATAACATCGACGATCTGATCGACTATACGGCTTTGTATCTGACTGTTTCCGAACGTTCGCGCATCTCGAACAACCAAGGCGGATCAGCGCCTTTCTGGGGTCGCGTCAAGGATGCTTTCACCGATTCGCTTTATTCCTTCTACTATTGGCTGCAGGATGCCGCTATCTGGTTCATCTACGCACTGCCGTTCTTCGTAGCCGTCCTGTTGCTGTTACTGCTGTTGTGGGCGATCAAAAAACTGTTCGGCAAAACGGTTTGGGGCAAGCAAAGAGCTGAAAAGCAACTCTTGGAAAGAAAACAGATCGAAGAGCGCCGGAAAGAACGGTTTGAACGGACCCACCCAAGAAAAACGGGAGGAACAACCATAGTAGCAACGAAACCGACCGCAACACCGCCAGTGCCAACAAAAACTACTGCAACAACCGTGCCGGAAACGCCAGTCGCGAAAAGTGATGAAGAAAAGGAAACCACCCCTGAGGCAGGCAACAAGGAAGATCCATTGGAACCGTAAGCTTAAGAAATAAATCTGGAACAATTAAGAAGCAGCCACCGAATCTCAGCGGATTCGGTGGCTGCTTCTTTGTTTTTCAGTTATGGAATGCACGGTACCGGAACATGCTACGAATTTTTCAAAACGATCATTTCGATGACATCGGCTGCCGCTTCAAAGGAATCGGTGGCCCGTTCGAACCGGTCGTAGATGTTCGTCGTAGCCATTGTCGTCAGCGCATCCTTCTGTTCTACAAACAATTTTTTGACCGAACGGGTGTACAGAGCGTCACCTTGTTTTTCAAGGCGATTGATGGTGATGATGGCTTCTTTGATGATTTTTGATTTCTTGAAATTCTTCAGATCATTGATGGCTTCATCCAGGCTTAACGCGCTCTTTTCGATTATCTCCATAAACTTCAACATTGCCGGTGTGATTTCTTGGATCTGATAGATATCGATGTGGATGAGCGTGTCCTCAATGGTGTCGATGGTCGTATCCAATTCTCCGGCCAGATCGATGATGTCCTCGCGTTCGAGCGGAGGCAGAAAATCGCTGTATAGGTAACTCATCATCTTGTGCTTCTTTTGATCCGCTGCATGTTCGATTTCATGCAGTTCCTTCAGTCGGGCTTCCAGAGTCTCCAAATTGTAATCAGCCAAAATGCTGTTCATCAATTGGGCTGCGGAAACGGCCATTGCAGAAACTTCAATGAATTCTTGATAGTAGCTGTATTCTTTTGTTTTTTTTCTCATCAGCATGGTTGCAATCTTCTCAGAATATATTCATGAAAATAAGCGCCATCAGGTAACCGACCAGACCGCAGCCCGGAAACGTAAGAACCCAAGCCCAAACCATTTCTTTGACGGTGATCCAATTTACGGAAGACAGCCGTTTTGCGGCACCAACTCCCATGATGGCAGTCGTTTTTGTATGTGTGGTACTTACCGGCAAACCCCAGATGGATGAGAGCAATAGGCACGCAGCTGCCCCTACGTCCGCGCTGAAGCCCTGATAGCCTTCCAGCTTGACCATGTTCATACCAACTGTTTTGATGATTTTGTATCCGCCAATCGAGGTGCCGAGTGCCATTACGAATGAGCAGAGGATCATCATCCAAAGTGGGATGATGAACTGGGTCGTATTGCTGTTCCCTTGACCCAGAAAAATTCCCAACATAAAGATTCCCATGAACTTTTGGCCGTCTTGGGCTCCGTGCATAAAGGCCATCGCCGCTCCGCCAAGTACTTGGCCGATCTGGAAAAACGGTCCCGTTTTTTGCCGCTCCTTATTTCTGCAGATGGTCGTTGTGATTTTCGATACCCCAAAACCGAAGCCGAAGCCCAAGATAGTGGAGAGGATCAGGCCGTAGATGACTTTGATCCACTCTGAACCGTTGATGGCCCCGAATCCTCCTTGAAGTGCAATCGCCGCTCCTGAAATGCCCGCAATCAAGGCGTGGCTCTCGCTTGTCGGAATTCCGAAGTACCATGCTGCCGTTGCCCACAGAACAATCGCGAAAAGTGCGGCGCAGAGTGCGATGATCGACAGCTTCGGATCGTTGCCGAAATCGACCATGTTCGCGATTGTCTGTGCTACGGTCGCGTTGATGGATGTCATCACGAAGACGCCCAGAAAGTTAAAGACGGCTGCCATCAGAATGGCTTTTTGAGGAGCAATGGACCTGGTGGATACACAAGTTGCGATTGCGTTCGGAGCATCGGTCCAGCCGTTCACCAAAATGACACCCAGAGTCAATATCACAATGATCAGGAGGATGGGGTTTGTCTGAATACTGTCGAGAAAATCCGTGAATGTGATTGTCATAGTTTGCATTTCCACACTTTCTTGAATAACGTGCTCAAATAATGTAACCGCTTGCCTTATTTTTCATAACTGCTGAATGGAAACGGTGTGCTTCCAGTAGGGCAGAGGTCGGCATATAAGATGATTTCGCTATTGTATTGTTAGATATTGCACATTATCTATTTTACTCCTACCTGTTCCAAAATAGAATAGCTTTTTGAAGGAAACGGAACGGACGGAAAACTGTTGTTTCCGATTTTAGAAACCGGTGACGTAAGCTGCTCCGTCACTGTCAAAAGAATGTTGAAATTAAATACTTTGCTGTATCCATGCGGCTCCCAATATATGGTAAAATAGCAGGATAGGAGGGTGTTATTATGGTAAAAAGAAAACTGTATATCATTTCATTAGATGCATTTGGTGCCAGTGACTTAGAATTTGCCAAGACGCTGCCCCATCTCCAGGAAATATTGAACAGAAGTGCACTCGTCAAAGAGGTGGAATCGGTTTATCCTTCTTTGACATACGTAGCCCATACTTCAATCGCAACCGGGATGAATCCGAATCGCCACGGTATCATCCACAATACACATCGGCAACCGGAAAGACAGTCTCCGGACTGGTATTGGTATGCGAAAGAAATAAAGAAGGCGACATTGTTTGATGTCGCAAAGAAGGCTGGTTATACAACCTGCGCTTTGCTTTGGCCAGTGACAGGGAAAAGTCCGTCCATCGACTATAACCTTGTGGAAATTTTTCCGAACAGACCTTGGCAAAATCAAGTGATGGTTTCAGCGTTTGCCTCCAGCACAAAATATGCGCTGGAGATGAACAAAAAATACAGTTCGTTGCGGAACGGCATTGCCCAACCGGAGTTGGATGAATTTGTCACGGCGATTGCGGTCGACACGATCAAAACGAAACAGCCAGATCTGCTGGCTGTGCATCTGGTCGATCTGGACAGCATGCGTCATCAATTTGGCGTCTTGAGCGATCAAGCGAAAGAAGCCATCGTCCGGATGGATCGCCATCTCGGCCAAATCATCGACGCGATGAAAGAAATGGATATCTATGAGGATACCGTGTTGGCTGTACTGGGAGATCATTATCAGATCGATACGCATACGGTCATCCGCCCGAACCACCTGTTTTTGGACAAAGGGTGGCAGACTTTGGATCGCAAAAGGAACATCAAGGACTGGAAAGTGCTGGCAAAAGCCGCGGATGGTGCTTGTTATATTTACCGTAAAGATGTCAGCATCACTAATAAAATGATATTGGATGCATTGAAAGGGATTGAAGACCGGGTTGAAACCATCCATTCGGCTGCAGAAGCCAGAAAAATGGGAGCGGATGAGAATTGCCTCTTCATTCTGGAAGCGAAGGCGGGTTATTATTTTGAGAGTGACGTGCTGTATCCTTTCATGGAAAGCACCGCCAAAAACCTTCCTGACCGAAGATTGCATAGCGCAACGCACGGCTTCAGTCCGAAAAAGAAAAAATATGCCACGATGCTGATGGTTTCCGGACCCGGAATCGACAAAGACGCTGTTGTCGAAAAGGGCAGGTTGATAGACGAAGGACCGACTTTCCTGCATGCAATCGGTCTGAAATTTCCGGAAGCCACGGATGGAAGGGTCATCAACAAAATATTTTTGTAATCAGGAGGATTTAATCGACGCATGATCAAAGTAGTGGGAGCTGTAATAGAAAAAGAGGGCAGCATTTTTTGTGCCAAAAGAGGTCCGGGTAAGGCTTTAGCCGGCCTCTGGGAATTTCCTGGAGGCAAGCTTGAGGACGCTGAGACGGCGGAAGAGGCGCTTGTCCGTGAGATGGAGGAGGAGTTTTCCTGCCGGATACTGGTCAAAGATAAGCTTCTCACGATCAAATATCCATATGATTTCGGAACCGTGGAGTTGACGACGCTTCTCTGTGAATTGTACGAGGGTGAACCGCGATTGTCGGAGCACACGGAAATGCGTTGGGTGAACGTTTCAGAATTGCCCGAGTTGGAGTGGGCGCCGGCAGATATCCCTACCGTGGAGCTGCTGATACAACGATTGTAAATACCAAGTAAAAATAATCCTGAATTGTAAAAATTATGCCACAATCTTTGCAAATCAGGATTTTCTTACTATATAAATGTAAGCGTCAACATTTACGATGTGGTGGAATGCTCGAATTGTGAAATAATTAACTAAATCTATCTGTGTATTTCCATGTTCATATTTGTAAGTGAATGCCAACAAAATGTTATAACAGTAAGCTTGGTAGAATCGGTTTTCATCGATTTCTAATTATAAATTCATTTTTATGACTTGGATGGTTTCTATATAGTGATATTCGTGGTTTAGTTTTGATTAGCGTTTACAATGTTGTTTTTATGTAAAAAAACTATTAATGATGATACATTATTACTATTAAGAAGGAAAAAGGGTTTCAATATATTTATCATGAATTATGGCAAAATCATCTTTAAAATGGTATTATGGATATATATTAATGAAAGGACCTGGCATGATTAAATAAATCATTATTGGATCGTTTTGTTACAGCAATATAATTGTAAGGGAAGTGTCTGAATGAGTGCAAAAATGAACATACTTAAAGAGTTGGAAAAAGAGATGTATTTGTTCAACATCGGGGAGCATCTTGAAAGCTATCGCTTTTTAGGAAGTAAACAACGGACCGAAAATGGGATTGAAGGCTGGCGTTTTACCGTTTGGGCGCCCAATGCAAAAAACGTTTCGGTGGTTGGGGACTTTACTGAATGGAAACCCGTAGAAATGCAAAAAATCGGCAAAACCGGTGGCTGGTCACTCTTTACGGAGGATGCGGCACAAGGGGACTGTTACAAGTATTATATCGAGGACAAAAACGGCAAAAAGAAATACAAAATCGATCCTTATTCTTTCGCGTATGAAGTTCCGCCGAAAGACGCCTCTGTCGTGTTTGATATGCCCGATAAGAAATGGAAAGACGGTAGATGGTCCGCAAACAAAAAAAGAAAGTCCATCTATCAAAAACCGCTTAACATTTATGAAGTGCATTTCAGTTCCTGGAAAAAACATGATGATGGCAGCTGGTATTCCTTCAAGGACCTTGCTGAAACGTTGATTCCATATGTGAAGGAAATGGGCTACACGCACATCGAATTCATGCCATTGATGGAACATCCGCTGGAAGCTTCTTGGGGCTATCAAATCACCGGATACTTCGCGGTGGCTGCCCGTTACGGCAATTTACTCGAATTACGGGATTTCGTGGAAGAAGCGCATAAAGAAGGGGTCGGGGTCATCATGGACTGGGTTCCCGGACATTTCTGCAAAAATGACTATGCGTTAGCCAATTTCGATGGCACACCGACTTTTGAATATGCCGATCCGAATCGCGCCATCAACAACCGCTGGGGAACATTGAATTTTGACTTGGGTAAAGCGCAAGTGCACAGTTTCCTGATTTCGAACGCCATTTTCTGGCTGCAAGAGTTCCATTTTGACGGAATTCGTGTCGATGCCGTTTCGAATATGCTTTATCTTGATTATGATGAAGGCCCTTGGACACCGAATGAAGACGGTGGCAATGATAATCGCCAAGGAATCGAATTCCTGAAGAAAATGAACACGAAAGTCTTCGAGCGCCAACCGGATACTTACATGATCGCGGAAGAAAGCACTGCCTGGGCGAACGTCACGAAACCTATCGAGATGGGCGGCTTGGGCTTCAACTATAAATGGAATATGGGCTGGATGAATGATACGTTGCGTTTCTTCGAAATGGATCCGTTGTTCCGAAAAGACAATTTCAACCTGATCACCTTCTCATTTATGTATGCTTTCAATGAGAACTTTATTTTGCCGATATCCCATGATGAAGTGGTCCACGGGAAACAGTCCCTTTTGGCCAAAATGCCCGGTGACCGCTATAAACAATTTGCGGGCTTAAGGACGCTGCAAGCCTATATGATGGCTCACCCAGGGAAAAAGTTGAATTTCATGGGTAATGAAATCGGACAATTCCTGGAATGGCGCTTCTACGATCAGATCGAATGGGGTGTCTTGAACAACGAGTTCAATCCGGAGTTCCAGCATTACATCAAAACATTGAATCATCTATACAAAGAGACGAAAGCCTTGCATGAAGTCGATGATGCAAATACCGGTTTAGAGCTTTTGGACGCGGACAATAACTTGGAGTCAGTCCTTTCCTTCATAAGAACAGGTGATAAACCGCGCGACTTCCTGATTGTCGTTTGTAACTTCACACCTGTAGAGCGTCGTAAATTCCGAGTGGGTGTGCCGTATGAGGGCCACTACGAAGTATTGCTGAATACGGAAATGCAGGAATTCGGCGGTACTTGGACGGAAAATCTGCCTGAAATGGTCACCAGCCTCGACGGCATGAATAACCAACCTTTCTCGATCGAATTTACGTTGCCCGCATTAGGAGTTTTGTTCATCAAACCAAAACGCGTTTTTGGTGTTAATAAATAGATCTACAGATAGTTATGATGAGAAGGAGGGGAAAGGAAGAGGCATTCTTCCTGATACTATGAAAAATCAAATGGTAGCAATGATATTAGCCGGAGGGCAAGGCACACGGCTAGGGAAATTAACACGCGAAACAGCCAAACCGGCAGTTCCGTTCGGCGGGAAATATCGAATTATCGACTTTGCTTTAAGCAACTGCGCTAATTCAGGCATCAATAAAGTCGGGGTTGTGACACAATACCAACCTTTGGAATTGAATGAACACATCGGAAACGGTGAACCCTGGGGACTGAACGGAGGAGATGGCGGAGCTACTATCCTGCAGCCTTATTCAAGTGCAGATGGCGAAAAGTGGTTCAAGGGTACCGCACATGCCATCTATCAAAATATCGCCTATATCGACAGATACAATCCGGAATACGTTTTGGTACTGTCCGGCGACCATATTTATAAAATGGACTACTCCCACATGTTGGAATTCCATATTGCGCACAATGCCAGTTTGACAGTCGGTGTTATCCCTGTTCCGATGGAAGAAGCACCGCGCTTCGGGATCATGAATACGGATCAGACCAACCGCATCATCGAATTCGATGAAAAACCTAAAGAACCGAAAAGCAATCTGGCATCCATGGGGATTTACATCTTCAATTGGCAAGTACTGCGTAAATATTTGGTTGAGGATCAAGCGAAGCAACGCGAAATGGAAGATTTCGGTAAAAACGTCATCCCGACCTATCTGGAAAACGGCGAAAACTGCTTTGCTTATGCGTTTGATGGGTATTGGAAAGATGTCGGTACCATCGAAAGCCTTTGGGAAGCAAACATGGAATTCCTTGATCCCAATCATGTCCTGAACATCAGGGATGAAGAATGGCGTATTTATTCCAAAAATCCGGTATCCCCTCCGCAATTCTTGACAGAGACATCCGATGTGACGGATTCCATGATTGTTGACGGTTGCTATGTGGCTGGTGAAATTACCCATTCGATCCTTTCCCAGAACGTTCGGGTCGGCAATGGTTCAGTCGTACGCGATAGCTTGATCATGGCGAATGTAACAATCGGAGAGAATGTCACAATCGAGCATGCCATCATCGGAGAAAATGCAAAAATCGCCGATAACGCGAATGTCATCGGTAAGAACGGTGAAATCGAAGTTGTCGGATATGCTGAAGTTATAGGAGGACTGAAAGATGAAGATGAATAGAATTTGTGCCATTTTAAACTTGACCGAGGACGAGACAGCGTTGAAACCTTTGACGCATATCCGCCCGATTGCTTCATTACCATTTGCAAGTCGCTATCGCTTGATTGACTTCAATCTTTCAAGCATCAGCCATGCCGGAATCAAATCAGTAGGCATGTTCATCGCCGGAAGCGGCCGTTCGATCTATGATCATATCCGCAGCGGGTCCGTTTGGAATCTTGAATCCGGACTGACCGGTGGAATCTTCACCTACTCGCAACAGGTGTTGAAAGCGGTCCAAGAGAAAAATGGTGATGCTCCGGACTTTTACATGAACCATAAAGAGTTCATCAACCGTTCCCAAGGCGAATATGTCATCGTCATGGGCAGCAAAATCTTGGCCAATGTTGACATTAAAGCCATTATGCAGCACCATTTGGCTAAGGAAGGCGACATCACTGTAGTCTATAAGAGTGTGCCTAAATCCTTTCTGGAAAATCGCCAGCATGAAAAAGTGCTCAAAATCGACCGAGATGAATATTTGCTGCATCTGACCGACTTCCAGGATGCGCCTTCCGATATCGAGCGCACCGCGATGAGCATGAACATGTATTTCATGAGAGCTGAAAAAATGCTGGAATTGATCCAGCGTGCCGAAATGGAAGGCGTCCAACTCGATTCGGACAAGTTGATCGAACACTACTTGCCGGAATACCAAGTCAATACCTATGAATACACAGGCTATATGGCCAATATCGATTCTATCCCAGCCTACTTCAACGCAAATATGGAAATGTTGGAAAAGAATAAGTTCTCAGCCTTGTTCCACGGCAGCCAAAGCGTCATCACGAAGGTGAAGAACGGGGCACCGACCTATTACTCGAAAGAGGCACATGTAAAAAATGCCCAATTCGCTACGGGTTGCGTCATTGAAGGTACAGTGCAAGATTCGTTGGTCTTCCGGAAAGTGTCCATCGGTAAAGATGCCGAAGTACGCAATAGTATGGTTATGCAAGGGTCGAAGATCGGCGAAGGTGCAGTCATTGAGTATTGCATCCTGGACAAGAATGTGACTATCGGACCCGGCGTGACTTTGAAAGGCACCAAAGATAATCTTGTGGTTATCGAAAAAAATAAAACAATTACTGTTTAGAGAGAAGGATGCGCACGATGAAAATTTTATTTGCCGCAAGTGAGGCTGCTCCCTTCTTTAAAACAGGTGGCCTCGGTGATGTCGCGTACGCATTGCCGAAGGAGTTAGTAAAACAAGGCGTGGATATCAGGGTTGTCCTTCCTTATTATTCAACCATGCCTGCAAAATACAAAGAAGACATCAAAGAATTGTTGCATTTCCGCGTACAAGTCGGTTGGAAAAGCATGTACTGCGGTGTGAAAACATTGGAATTGGAAGGCGTGACTTATTATTTCATCGATAATCAAGCCTATTTCAATCGTCCCTCCCTGTACGGTCAAATGGATGATGCCGAAAGATTCGGTTTCTTCTCTTTGGCGATCTGCGAAATGATGGAAAAAATTGATTTCATTCCGGATGTCGTCCATGTGAACGATTGGCATACGGCTATGGTTCCGGTCCTGCTTGTGGATAAATACCATTGGGTCGAAGCGTATCAAGGCATCCGCAAAGTCATCACAATCCACAACATCCGTTTCCAAGGCGTCTATGATCCTTCCATTCTGACCAGTATCTTCGGGACAGGCATGAACATCTATCATGAAGCTGGCGTTAAGTATTATGATAACGTCAATTTCATGAAAGGCGGCATCAATTTCTCTGATGTCGTCACGACGGTCAGTCCATCCTATGCGAATGAAATCCAAACACAAGAATTCGGTGAAGGCTTGGAAGGAACGTTGGGATACAACAGCTGGAAAATCAGAGGCATCATCAACGGAATCGATTACGATGTCAATGATCCTGAAACCGATCCGAAACTGGAATTCCATTTCTCTGCCGACGATTTGACCGGTAAAGCGGCAAATAAAGCGGCCCTTCAGGAGCGGTTGGGATTGGAAGTGAATCCTGACATCCCCTTGATCACAAGCGTTGGACGCTTGACTGATCAGAAAGGCTACCAACTTGTGCAGGAAAAAACCGAGGAATTATTGAATGCCCGTGATGTACAGATTGCAATCCTCGGTACGGGCGAAGCGGAATACGAGAACTCATTCCGTTACTTTGCCGCAAAATACCCTGATCGCTTTGCGGCGGTCATCGATTTTGACATCACCTTGGCACAGCAGATGTACGCAGGCGCGGATATGTTCCTGATGCCTTCCGCATTCGAACCATGTGGCTTGTCGCAAATGATTTCCTTGCGCTACGGCACTTTGCCGATTGTGCATGAAACGGGCGGCTTGAAAGATACAGTAGTCCCTTACAACTCCTACACGGGTGAAGGCACCGGGTTCACATTCATTGATTTCAGTGGATATGCACTGCTCGGAACCATCTATCGTGCACTTGATGTATATGAAAACCAACCGAAAGCCTGGGCAGAGATGGTGCGCGAAGCGATGAGCAGCGATTTCAGCTGGAAAGAACCGGCCAAGGATTATCTGGACGTCTATCAGTCATTAGTCAACGAATAAAAGGAGTTGAAAGCGTATATGGCATTTGACGTTCAAGAGTTCAAAAAAGAATACCAAAAGAAATTCGAGGAATTGTTCGCTTACGGTTATGAGGCTGGTTCGAAAACGGAACAGTACATTGCTTTAGGGGACTTGGTCCGCGGACTCTACTCCGAAGATTGGATTCAAACAATCATGGAGTACAACAAGAAAAAGGAAAAGCAAGTCTATTACTTTTCGATGGAGTTCCTGCCCGGAAGGATGCTGAAAAGCAATCTCCTGAATATGGGAATACTGGACTGCGTCAAACAAGGCATGGATGAGCTCGGACTGGACTTGGATGAAGTAGCGCGTGCCGAAGTCGATCCGGCCTTAGGGAACGGTGGACTCGGCAGACTGGCTTCCTGTTTCATGGATTCGATCGCCTCGACCGGTCTTGCCGGCAACGGCAACGGCATCCGCTACCGTTATGGTCTTTTCAAACAAAAATTCATCAACGGCTATCAGATTGAATTGCCCGAGAATTGGCTCCGCAACCGGAACGTATGGGAAGTCAGGAAAGAGAACAAAGCCGTCATCGTCCGCTTCGGCGGGGATGTCAGCTTTACGCAGGAGGATGGGGACGGCAGATTGCGTGTGCGTCACGAAAATACCCGTGATATCCTTGCGGTTCCTTACGATACGGCCCAAGTCGGCTACCATAACGGCGTCGTCAATAATCTGCGGCTTTGGTCTGCGGAAATTCCTTACGGGGATGAGGCGCGATTTTCGACAGAAGAACAACGCGAAGAAGTCAAACGCATCACCGAAGTATTGTATCCGGATGATTCCAATTACGAAGGACGTCTCTTGCGAGTCCAGCAGGAATACTTTTTCTCCTCTGCCGGCATCCAAAGCATCGTCCGCTATTTCAAACGACTGAAACTTGAGTGGAGCCTTTTCCCTGATAAAATCGCGATCCACATCAACGATACGCACCCAACTTTGGCAATCCCTGAATTGATGCGGATCCTGATGGATGAGGAAGGGTTGACTTGGGACCAAGCGTGGGAAATCACGAAGAAAACAGTCAGCTATACCAACCACACAATTCTCCAGGAAGCGATGGAGCGTTGGCCAGAAACGATGATTTCGGATCTGTTGCCGCGTATCTACCAAATCATTCAGGAAATCAACCGCCGTCATATCGACAAAAAAACGCCTTTATATGGGGAAGAATTATCCCAGCGCACTGCCATCATTGCCAATGGCCAGATCAAGATGGCCAACCTTGCCATCATCGGCAGCCATAGCGTCAATGGCGTCGCTAGATTGCATACAGATATCCTGATGGCTGATACGCTGAATGACTTCTACGTGATGTATCCGCAAAAATTCAACAACAAAACGAACGGGATCACGCAACGACGTTGGGTCCAGATCGCAAATGAAAATCTGACCGCGATGCTTGATGAAACTATCGGTACGGAGTGGAAAAGCAATCCGGAAGAAATAAAAATCCTGAAGGCGCACCGCGACAATAAAAATGTCCTGGATAAGCTGGAACAAGTCAAGCTGTCAAACAAAAAACGTTTTGCGGCATATGCCCAGCAAGAGATGGGCATTGAAATCGATCCGACTGCATTGTTCGACGTGCAGATCAAACGATTGCATGCTTATAAACGCCAATTGTTGAACATTCTGCACATCTTGGACAGATATCTGCAACTGAAGGATAATCCCAAGGTTAACCTTCAGAAGCGCGTCTTCATTTTCGGCGCGAAGGCTGCGCCCAGCTATTATTACGCAAAACAAATCATCAAATTGATCAATTCGGTTGCTTATCTGATCAACAATGACCCTTCCATCAATGATAAAATCAAGATTGTTTTCGTTGAGAACTATGGTGTCTCGTTGGCAGAGTTGATCATCCCGGCAGCCGATATCAGCGAACAGATCTCCCTTGCCGGCAAGGAAGCTTCCGGTACCAGCAACATGAAGCTGATGTCGAATGGTGCCATCACGATGGCCACGTTGGACGGTGCCAATGTTGAAATCAGGGATAATGTCGGTGAAGACAATATCTTCATCTTTGGCCTGAAGAGTGATGAAGTGCAAGAGTACTATCGCAATGGTGTTTACAATTCAAGAGATATCTACGACAAGAATCCGCGTTTGAAACGTATCCTGAATCTGCTAATTGATGGCACGATTCCAGGTGTCGAGACGGAAGGCCGGGATATCTTCGATTCGTTGGTCATGTACAACGATGAGTATTTCCTGCTGAAGGACTTTGACGGATACCTGCAAGCGCAATATGAGGCGGATGTGGCCTTTTCTGACAGAGACAGATGGAACCGCATGGCACTGATGAATATCGCAAGCTCAGGCCCGTTTTCATCGGATTACACGATTCTGCGTTACGCGGATGAAATCTGGAAGATCAAACCACAGGCATAACCGAACATTAACCGCAAACAAGGGCTGCCCCGAAAAATGGGGTAGCCCTTGTTTGCAGTTTAGCGGTGTAATTCCCCGCCAAAGTGGCTTGAGGCTGCTGAAAAAGTCAGATAAAAATCTGGCTTTTTTTGTATTTTGG
>NZ_PXZT01000018.1 GCF_003008695.1 Trichococcus alkaliphilus | reverse complement strand
CCCATATAAGACTTGAAATAATTCAATGTCCTATATAGAGGTAGCATATCAATGCGGGACAGCCGTTTTTTAGTTGTTGGGCGTTACGGTCAGTACAGTAATAGCGAGATAAGCCAAGGCCAGGTCGTCCATGCTCTTCAAGGCCAGGCCGGTCGCATCAAAAAAACGATCGATCCGGTACTGGAGGGTGTTGCGGTGCAGATAAAGGTCGGCTGCCGCTTTCGACAGGTTTCCTTGGTTCTGCCACATAGCCGTGATCAGTTCGTGTGTGCCCTCGACGGAACCGATCGTAGTCTGCAAGGCTTGCAGCACCGGATTTTGGGTTCCTGCTTCCGAGATGAAGTAAGGAAGCGCGATGGCGGCAAGCGTGATGATCTTGTTGCCTTTGGCGATCGTTCGGCTGGCCGCGAATATTTTCCTTTCCTCCTCGAAAAGAAGCGGCAGGCGAGCGTCGACAGGCCAACGTTGACCCAGATACAAGTCGGTCCGCAGGCTGAAGTCATCGTCCAGAACATCAAGCACCGCCGCCAACTCCTCATCGATGCAGTAAGGTTCAGGGCTGTCGAGAATGAAGACACCGCTTTTGCCGTTCAAAAAGAAGCATTCGCGGACGAGCGGTAACGTCTGGCTGAAGGAATCGAGCCACAGCGTCTGATCGAAAGATCCGGCGTCCTCTTCCCGATAGGAGAGGCTGAACTGGAGCAGTTGGGTCTGTGCCAGTCCGGTCGGAAATTCGCTCGTCTGGCCCAACAGAAACTGAGCCCAAGGATTCTTCGGAATTTCGAATGTCGTCTTGGCCTCGTTGAGCAGCAACTGCTTCAAAAGGGCTTTTTCGCGTCCGTTCAGGGTGTGTTCAGGGATATGCAGCCATTTGTTCTGGAAAGGCAACGTGAAGTAAGCGGGCCCGAGATTGGCCGCGGTCGTTATTTTGGCTTCGGGGAATAGTTGTTGGAGTTCTTTTTGATTCAAACTTTCACCTCATTTGTAGGCTGGTTGTTTTAGCTTTGAAAGGCTTTTCATCCATTTTAGCATTATTATCATTAATTTGCTAAAAAAATATGAAATATGCTATGATAAGTGAAGCAAAAGGGACGAGGTATGGGAAGATGGATGAGTTGAAGGAAGAGTATATGCGGGAAGCCATCAAGGAGGCGGAAAAGGCTGCGGCCATGGGGGAAGTGCCGATTGGAGCGGTGATTGTCTGGAAGGGTGAAATCATCGGGCGCGGGCACAATGAACGTGAAGTGACGAATGATGCGACGACGCATGCGGAAATGACGGCAATCAAGCAAGCCAATGCGTTCAAGAAGAACTGGCGGCTCGAGGAAGCGGAGCTTTATGTGACGCTTGAGCCATGCCCGATGTGCTGCGGCGCGATCCTGTTGTCGCGGATAAAAAAAGTCTATTATGGCGCATCCGACCTGAAAGGCGGGACGGCAGGCACTTTGATGAACCTGCTCCAGGATGAACGCTTTAACCATCAGAGCGAGGTCGAGAAGGGTGTCCTGGAGGAAGAATGCCGGACGCTGCTGCAGGATTTTTTCCGGGCGCTGCGCAAAGAACGCAAGGAAAACAGCCGGAAGCATCTCCGCGAGCACATGCAGGATGAAAACAAAGGCTAGCTTTTTCTTTTTGGCTATGGTATGATAAGAAATGCCGAAAGGCCTTATGGCAATGGCGATCTTATGAATTGAGTCAGATCCGGAAGGAAGCAGCTATAAGTAGGTATCGCCATGTGCTGTAAGTTATTATAACTTATACAAAGAAGCAGGAAAAACCGTCCAACGGTTCTCCTGCTTCTTTTTTGCTTCGATTTTGTTTTCTTTCGCTAAACTGGATGCTGCTGTTCCGCATCGTCAACGATGATCAAAATATTCCCTTCCTCCAATTCGGAGAAGTATCCTTGCATCTTGCGTTCCTGCTCTTCTTCCTTTTCCGGTGACAACTGTGGATAAGGCTGCTGAGGGGATGGCTCGAAAAGGGCTTCCTCATCGAAAGACGGGTAGAGCGGGGCGAGTTCTTTCCAGTCGAAGCTCTCATCGTGTCCTGTTTCGGTGATGATTTCAATGCCTGTTTCTTTTGCCAGCCGTTCCTTTTTATCCGGTGAATTGGTCACCAAAAGGAGGTCGGTATCCTTATGCCCTTTTTCAATGAGTGCTTTTACGGCTGTTTCCACAGCTTCGACGGTTGCGTATGAACCTGCCACAAATTTTGACATATCACATCAGTCCTTTCACTGTTCATGGTTTGCAGAGCTGCTTGATGAGTCGAGTAGAAAACTGTCATTCGTCGGCTTCCTTCGTAATGATGACGATGCTGCCGCTTTCGATGGCAGCGATGTGGTCCGCAAGAAAGTCCATGCCGTTGGGGAAAGTCCCGGTCTTTTTTTGGAAATATTCGTATTGCTTCAGGTTGAACAGATTGTTGACCTTTTCCAGCAACGAGTGGCTCGAAAAAATCGCACCGTCCGAACCGCGAAGATCCCAATTCTCCAATATGGCTTCTTGATAGGCGTTGTTCGTCACCAATGTGATCTGTTCCTTCTTGTAGCCCTTTTTATGCAGTTCCTCAACCGCCCGTTTGCACTCCTCAATGGAATGGAGACCGGTGTGAATGGTATATGTCATGATGACTTCCCCCTTATCAAGAGAAAAGAAAACGTTCTCTTTTGATTTGAGTATAAGCCTTTGCATCAAAAAAAACAACAATCGCACTGTCAATGCCGTTCGCGTGCCGCATTCCTTTTGGATCAGTATTGATTTTTCTTGAATACCGCCACACTGGACCATTTATCCTGGTACAGAATATGCACATTCCGGATGCGGTCGAGCGGAACCCATTCTTCGCCGATCAGGATTTCATCCTCTCCGCAATAGCCCTTGAAAAAGCCCGTGATTGCTTCCGTTTGGCGCCCGAACCGATCCTTTTGGTTCAATTGGATCGATACCCGGTGATTTTTTTTCAGGGCTTCCGCCAAGGTTACATCGATTTCAGTAGGGCTCAGTTGAGGGAGGATCGGGATGTCCTTCATGGCTTCCTCTTTTCCTGCAGAGATGGACTTCACCAGTTCATCCATGGCGTAGGCCGTTACCCATTTGATCATGCCGCGGTCGTGGTAGTCGTTGTAGTCCTCAAATACCTTATCCGTCCGTTTTCTTGGTTCGTTCAGCATTTTCTTCCCCTTCCTCCAATCCGGCCATGCCGCCTGCGTGTCCTCCCACCAATGAGCTGCGCGGGATTGCGCGGCCGCCTTCCAACAGGCTGACTGCCCGCACAAGTGAGCGGAAGCCATATTTTTTGCGGATCGAATCGACAATCAGATCCTTCTTTTGCTCGTTTACTTGTTCGTCAGGATCCTGAAACAGGTCCAGCTGCAGAAAATCCGTGTGGATCAGATTTCCGGCACCCACGCCGACGTTCCGGATCGACTGGTCTTTGTAATGCTGGTCAAAAATCATCAGGATATGGGCTACGAGCTCACTCGAGGCATTGGTGGGCGGGATTTTCAGCTGCTGATGGAAGCCGGTCCGGCCCAGCTGATCGATGTAGTTGATACTGTAGCCGATGCTCAGACTCACAAGCTGGGCCTTGGCTCCGGATTTCCGCAGGCGCGTCGCCACTTGGTCGGCCATTTCGATCAGGACGATCTCGATCTCCGAGCGCACCACATAATCCTTGTTGAGTACCTGTGAATTGCCGATGGATTTGGAGTTGACTTTGACTTTTTCCCCAAGAAAGCTGCGGTCGATCCCCCAACTGTGAGCGTACAACTGCGCGCCCATGACGCCAAGCTTGCTCTTCAAGTCATAGTAATTGGTGTGCGCCAAGTCATAGATCGAGGAGATGCCCAACTGGTTGAGCCGCAGCTGGGTCCGTTTGCCGATGCCCCAAAAATCGGTCATGTCCGGGATCTTCCAAATGGTTTCGGGAATATCCGGATAACGCCATTCCGCGATCATGTCCGGTTGGTGCTTGGCCGCGTTGTCGAGCGCCAGCTTGGCCAGCAGCGGATTATCGCCGATGCCGATTGTTGTGTAGATGCCGGTGGTCTGCAATACGTCGGCCTGGATGAGTTTGGCCATTTCGTAAGCCGAGTTTTTCCCGAAAAGTTTCTGGACACCTGTGATGTCGACGAAACTCTCGTCGACCGAATAGACATGGTGGTTGGCTTCGTCCGCATACTTTTTGTAGATGTTGTTGATTTCGGTATTTTTCTGCATGTACAACCGCATTTGCGGCGCCGCGATCACCAAACCCGGCGGATAGGGGAACGGCAAGTCCCTGGCCCGGCTAATGTTCGATATCCCGTAAGCCTTTTTGGCGGCCGGAGAGGAAGCCAGAATCAGCCCGCTGCCGCGCTCTTTCGGATCGGCTGAGGGATAGCTCATCACAACCAATTTTGTTTCGAGCGGATGCAGCCCGCGCCTGACGCATTCCACGCTCGCATAGAAGGATTTGCAGTCGATGCAAAGAATGTCGCGACTGGGTTCCTTCGCATAATCAAAAACCAATTCCGTTTCATACATAAAAACCGTCTCCAATCTCTATGTCTCTATTATACGAACGTACGTTTGTTTTTGTAAAGCGAACAGGGAAAGATATTTAAAAAGAAAGTTAGGAAAATTTTAAAGTGTCCCTCGATTTTTTATGGCGAAAAAGTTGGGAACCTTTTCATTTCATGTTTAACGGCCGTTCTGCTATAATTACCGTGTGGAAAACTATTCATAAATTTATGGATAAAAGGAGGAAAAAAGAATGGAACAATTTACGGATTCCTTGCAAGGTTTGTGGGTCTCTTTCGTCAATATCCTTCCGAATCTCCTAGGCGCTCTCTTATTGTTGGTATTAGCTTGGATTATCGCTACGCTAGTGAAAAAGGCTGTCGTGAAGGGTCTCAATGCCCTTGGATTTGATAATAGATTGGTAAAATGGGGCGTTGCACACACCGTAGAGGACTCCCACCGCGTTATTGAATCGATCGGGAAGGTCTTCTACTATCTGATTTGGCTATTCTTCATACCAGGTATTCTTTCACAGATTGGTCTCGCCAATATTGCTCTACCCATAACCAACATGTTCGATAACTTTTTGGCTTTTCTGCCTAAACTCTTCGGAGCAACCATTATCTTGGTGATTGGTTACTTCGTGGCCAAATTCGTCAAGGAACTGGTCCAAAGCTTGTTGGAATCCCTCAACGTTGACCGTTGGATTTCCAAATACACTCAGACTACCAATCAAAGTGCGCAACACGCCGCAGGTCCAACCCCTGGGCAGAAGAATACGATTGCCCGTGTTTTGGCCAATATAGCATTTGTGATTATCCTGATTCCAGTCCTGACTATGGCGCTGGAGGCGTTGCAGATCCGTTCCATCTCTGAACCCATCGTGAATGTACTGACCCAAATTTTGGCTGCCATTCCGAATATTCTGGTGGCGGTAATCCTACTGATTGTAGGTACTCTAATCGCAAAATTTGTGGCGGATCTTCTGGAAGGACTGTTGGAGAATGCTGGAATCAACCGCTTCTCCCACTACCTAAATCCTAATGGAACTTCCCGTCTCAACCTTTCACAAGTAATCGCAAAAATTGTACAGGCTGTAATCATTGTCTTCTTCACGGTAGAAGCGTTGAATGCGGTAAACCTGGAAGTGTTGAATACCATTGGTGTTGCGATCATTAGCTACCTGCCATCCGTACTGATTGGCCTCATTATCTTAGGATTGGGGATCTTCGGCGGGAATGCGCTATCTGCCTTCCTGAAGGAGTCTACCGGCAGCTCTATGTTAGGCGAGGTCGTTAAGTACATCTTATATGTCTTGGCTGTCTTCATGACGCTGGATCAACTGCAGTTTGCTTCAACGATTGTGAACACTGCATTCTTGTTCATCATTGGCGGCCTTGCCGTCGCCTTTGCACTGGCATTTGGTCTGGGAGGCAGAGAATTTGCCAAACACCAACTCCAAAAACTTGATCGCAAAATTGACCAAGAAACAGCCAAGCCTTCCGAGCCTATCGAGAAGACGGAAACGGGAGAAAAAATTGATCCACTTGGCTAACACTAAACAATATAAACTCTCTTTTCAAAAACCAGTTCCCTTTGGAGCTGGTTTTTTTCTGTCAAAGGTTCCATTCCACGCTCCCATAGAAGGATTTGCAGTCGATGGAAAGGATGTTCCGGCTGTGTTCCTTCGCATAATCAAAAATCAATTCCGTTTCGTACATAAAAATCGTCTCCAATCTCTATATCTCCATTATACGAACGTGTGTTTGGTTTTGTGAAGCGAACAGGGAAAAATATTTTGGGAAATGATAAAATACAATATGAAAAAAACAGGGAAGCTCCCAAAAAAGGAAGTTTCCCTGTTATACACGTTAAAAAAGCTAGTTCATGATCTGCGCAATCCAACTCACGCATATAAGTAAAAAAACGCTTATGCCACAAAACATACTGATCTGGTTATTCTGTTTGATTGCCCCCAATGCCATAGCCGCGCTACTTAATATCAGAAGTAGATGGACTTTATTTGAGAAAGGCAATGGTTGGCGAGGTATTACCACGAAATATAGAAGGAAGAGAAGGAATACTGCTGTATACATAAACAAGTAGATTTTTTTCATGGCCTCTCCTTTATTCATTAATAGAGTCTTCTTATCCCACGGAATATAAAGCATAAACAAACTCGACACATACGAAACATAAACAAGACTGAACAGCGACATAAAAACAGTATTAATTATTTTTGTTAAAAGTCTCTTACTGGAGTCCTGTCAGCGTCAAGTAGAATTGAACAGTTAACGCCAATTAATTTTGAACACTTTCGCTCACAAACATGCTCTGGCGATGTTTCATACGGTAGCTAGCTTCATTCTCTATTGATTTCCTATATACTCCACGCTGGAGGGCCCGCCCCAGTGGAATAGATTGCCTAAGTGCGCATATAAACCAAATGCGTTGACTAAGAGACTGATCACTCCTGCAACAAACACCAGCTTATAGAAGGTGTTTGTTGCTTTATTTCTTTTCAGGATAATTGGAGTGATAAACAAACCTAAGGGAGCAATCAAACAACTGAGAAGATTAAGCATCAGCAAGATCAATCCTTCATCCCGCTCACCATTTGCCTGGATATAGGCTAGTTTCTTTTGGGAGTCTTTAATCTTTTCTTTGTTTTCTTCTATTTTTTTTTTTAATCCTTGATTCTCTTTCAAAAGATCATCAACAGTGACTTCGTAATATTCACTCAATCGCACGAGGTTGTCCAGGTCTGGATAGCTGCTGTTGTTTTCCCATTTGGAAATGGACTGACGGCTAATATTTAGATGTTCAGCAACTGTGCTTTGCGATACGCCTTTTTTTTGGCGGGTTTCTTTCAATCGTTCTCCTAATAACATTATTTTGCACCCCTTTAGATCACTTTCCTTCATGATAGCGTAGATAGCGTTCTTTTTCTAGAAACGAATGCTTGCACATCCGCAAATACTAGTTGCTAATGGTAGGAGAGCCTATAAAGTGCGGCCATGTAAACCACTGGTTGCTTTTATATTTACCGGATTTACCTTAAGTTAGATGTATAGATAAAAATATATACCGATCAAATTTATTCAGGAAGGAGATGACATTAAGTTTTCAGTGTATTCGTTTTTGAAATTTGAAAGGATGTGAGGAGGAGAAATTATGTCACGTGTTCTATTTATCATTTTTGTTCTTACTTTCTTCTTGCTGAATTTATTTTTTCGAAGAAAATCCAAAATGACCAGAACAAGTGGCCGACTCAAAGTAGCAACACTCGAACGGAGGGGGAACATTCAAAGTGAGTTCTTTTATTATAAGTCCATAAGATTACACGATTTAACAAATGACTCCTTGCGTCAAATAGTCTTAAAAAATGCCTCTGCGTTATTCATCTATCCCGCTCAGTTCTCCAAAGTGACTCAAAAAGAGTACCGAGAGTCTTTACAAAAGATTGCCCGAGAAATACCAATAGTAGTGATTGGAGCGAAGATACTTAATTCCGATTCCTTCTGTGAAGAAATCCTGCCGGGATCGGAACTGCATGAAACCATTCAAGCTTTTTTCTATTTTCCTAATGGCGACGATTGTTTCTTCAGGACAGACGAGTCCACCTATCAAGACCAAAAAGAATTATATCAAGCAATCCTCCTCATGCATAAGACAGCTTGCTATGCTGATTGGGAAAAAAGTTTCTATGACTACTAAACGTTCTTTCCGGTAGTGCGTCAGAGCAGTTAAAGTTTTCTTGAAAAAGATGTCGTTCCAGTAAGTGAACGCTTGATTTTAGTAACGCCTACAGATCAGGTATCAAGCTTACAACAAAGCCAACAACGAAGGGAAGTTTAAAAATGAAAAAAATAGTTCTAAGTCTACTAGCCAGTAATATATTAATTAATGCTGTTTCCCCCTACTGTGGCATTTGCTTCTGAGCAATCCACAAGTGTCATTTCTGAACTCACATCTCATAATTCATCTTCTGAAGAGAAAAACTACTTGAGGCTCGAAAATGGTGATGAAATTGTAACGAAGATAGGCACAGAAAATTTAGTTGCATTCCGTATTACTGAAGATGGGGAGGAGTTTGATTTAGTTTTTAATTTTGAAAAGGGTGAGGTAACTGTTGCTGATAAGGTATATAATATGGAGGAGTACCTATCTGCAATAAACGGAGAAGGTTCTATCAAGGAAACTGTGACTCTAATTGAGCCTCTGAGATTCTCTCAATCTGAAGAATCTGCGCTTGCACCAACATTAGAAAATTCTCCTAATATTTCCATCATGGCTATACTACCCACTACAGGCTATAATCCTTTGGTAAACTATGGAACATATAGACAAATCATTATGAAAATAGGATTTGCAACTGCGGCCCTTACTGCAATAGCAGCTTTTGTATTTAAAGGAAATGCCCAACTTAGTCAAGCTTTTGTAAGTTCTGCATTGCAAAGAGCTGTAGAAGCAGGAATTATTGCAAGTACCACCGACTACTTCTTCAGTGATGTTTACTATATTAAAAGACAGGCTACCCATCCCACAGTAGTAGGAGCCGTTAAAGAAACTCGGGAACCATATACCCTTATTCAAAATACGAGGGTTTATGGATCCACTGCCACTTGGTATTTTTGGAGTGTAAATCCTTACTAAAAGTACTATTTATTTGAGAGGATGTTAAAATATGCAATTCTCCCGAAAAAAACGGAGTCGTGGTGTCATAAAGTATCTTAAAAAGAATAAGTACCTTCTCGTCATATTCATTTACTGCATTATAGCTGCTTTATTTTCTTCCCAACTCATTATTGAGTATGGCGAAAGTAAGTTTTATACAGTCTTTTTCTTAGGTGGCGTCCTGCTGATCGTTTTCCTTAAAATCGCTTCTTTGGTAACCTCGTCTGAAAATAAAAAAGAAAAGACTCGCCACAGGCATTAGTAATTTAAGGTGAATCTAGTTCGTTAAATAATAAACTGAGTTACTCTACAGATTGAGGTGGTAGAAAAATAAGCTGTCCATTATATACAAACGGTAAAATTCTGATTATGCAGATACATAATCAGAATTTTACCGTTTTGTCTTGGGGCATAAAGTAGCTAGATACAGTCAGAACTCAAAAATATTGAAGATCACTTTTGGCGCAGTGTTGCTTATCTTGAGTGTGTACAGTCTGTGGACAGAAGATTTTACTTACCAAGACATCATGTTATTCTTTTTGGGATTGTTCATGAGCGTACTCGGCGTTGAGGAATCAAAAAAGAAAGAGGGCCGGCGCTGGAATCTCTATGTTTTTACAGCAATCTTTCTATTCGCAACGCTATTGATGCAATATATGTGATGGTTTTATTGGGTTGATGCGAATGCGCAGTGTGAGCAGGGTTGCCTATTTTTCATTTAACAGGCATTCTTTTGTTAGTTAATTAACTCAACCAATTTGCGGAAGGAATGAAGTACTAAGGAGTAAGGGGCTATGGCTGAATTTTTGGATGCTGGGGGGACGTTATTAAACGCACTAGCTATTATCGCTATTCTAGGTTGGATCATCCGCTACTTCTTCAAAAAGAGATAGCGGTCTACAAGTCGATGTGCAATTTTTCTGAAGGTCTCACTATAGAAATAATAAATTATTTGTTACAATCGTATCATACATAAATTATTTTAAAAAACATATTTATATTTCATGAGAGAGAAGGCGTGTTATGAATGCCAAGAAATACAACCTTCGAAAGGAAATAAAAATGAAGCTTTTCTTGAAAGGGTTGATCAGAGGAACTCTTCCATTTGCTGTTATGTTGTCAATGTATGCATGGAATAATTTTCAGGGAAGAGCAGCCGATGCGAAGGTTTTTCTTTTTTATGGATTTATGGCTTTGTTTTTGGGACTGGCAAGCATCATATACGAAATAAAGCAGTGGAGTTTCCGCAAGCAGATTATTGTTCATTACCTGACGATGATCGTCACGGTTTTTCTATTGCTCTTACTGAGTGGCTATTATAAGACTGGCTCTTTCAGCGCTATTTTCCAGGTGTTTCTGCAGTTCAACAAGGTTGGTGTCATTCTCTTTGTAACGACAGCTATCATTTCCAAAGTACGCAACAGCCTTATGAATTTGAAGCAAACGGATCTCTAAAACGGAACCTTTGTATTTGAAAGAAAGCAGGTGGATGGATGAGTACGCGAGACAATCAGAAAAAGTACGATGACAAAAGCAATGTGGACAGTTCCATTTACTCCAGAATCAATATTGGACAAGGGGCAAACAACAAGTTTGATGGCCCGAACCTTACTCATTCGGGAGGGAGTATGAACAATCCTGATGAGCAGGTGCATCAAAGGAGCAGCTCCCTAACTACGGTCCTCTATTACGTGGTCGGCAGTGTCATCTCTGCCGCGACAGTATTTGCAGGGATGCAGATTTTTCACGATTACTTCTATGGCGAGGGTCTCAACAAGCTACTCCCTTCTCTGCTGTTACTACTCGGATCTTTGGCTATAGGATTTTTCTGTTCAAAATTGATTATGAAAAAATTTGTGCAATTCAAAAAGAAATAATCCATTAAAACTTCTTATTTTTATCAACAATAGATATTCTAAACAGATAGGATGGTGTTGGGAAATGATGAAAAAGCCAATGGTAACAACCTTATTTTTCCTTTCAAGTCTTCTAGTATTGAGTGGGTGTGGCGGTTCCACTTCCACCACGAGTGTCGTGAAGTCAATCGGGAATGCGGTTCAGAAGAACGCGGAACTGGACAATGCCCGTTTTGAGACGCGATACTTCATGGATAGTGACGCTGAGCCATTCGACCAAAGCTCGGAAGGGGCCTTCGTGAAAAACGCGGAGTCTGATTATGAGTGGTATCAGAAGACTTCCTTCGATGAAACGAATACTACGGAAATAGCTCAGATAGGCGGAAAGCAGTATCAGAAAATCAGTGTGCCCGGTCAATCGGAAACGCAATGGGTGGAGGTTTCATCAACTGGCTTTGCTTTGCAAGAACTTCTGCGCTCGCTCTTTGAGAATGAGATAGTGGAAGCGGAAATTGCGGAGAGCCAAGTTGAGGAAACAGGAGGCCGCAAGGAATATACCCTCACCATGAACGACGCCTATGCCGAGAGGATAAAAGCGAAAAATGTGGAAGTGATCCAGCAGAACATCGACGAATTGAAACAGAACGACGAAGAAGCGCTGGTCATCGAGGGAATAGAAGCCCATCTCCAGGAAATAGAGGAGACAGACTACCAAGACATCACCATCACCTATGAAATCAATGAGGAAGGTTTCCTGACGGCTGTCCACTTCGAATCTACTGTGGTGCCTCCGGCTGAGGAGGCCTACACCATGGTCAGCAGTTTCTCCCTTACGGAATACAATCTGGATGATACAGGAGACCTGTTGCCTCAGATCGCAGAGTAAGGGAATCCGGGGAAATAATTAACATTCCATAAATAAGCTATGTCGTTGGAGAAAAAAACGTTCCGTCTATCGACGGCGGCTATGTAAAAGGCGGTCATGATTGATTTACTGGGTCACATTCTTTCAAAACATTCATCGAAAAGTTTGTCGGAAATAACTTACTTCCGTTAACAAATCAAAAAAGCAAGCACCTACCAAAGGCGCTTGCTTTTTTGATTTGAGATGAACCCTACTGGCATTCTTTAATCTTGATAATAAGTGGTTGTCATTTCCATAAATTTCTTAGCTGTCTTCGATAGATAGTTTTTTTTGTTTACTATAAAATCAAAATTTCTGACCATCAAGGGAGAATCTATTTTGAAATAAAGAGCATCCTTATCAAGATTTTGGCTGATTATATGTTCAGATACAAGCGTTGCGCCCAGACCATTAGTAGAGAGGTGATAGGCAGTCACCATCTGCTGTACTTCTAAGGTGACGTTGGGTGAGATATTATGTTGCTGAAATAATTCCATGAGTCGTGTATGTAAATTGTTCCCTGGTGTTAAGGATATTATAGGAATCTGATTTAGGTAAGAAAAATCGAGATAAGGAAAATCATTGTCAAAAAATGCACCTGCTATTACTTGGTCTTTGTTCAGTCCTATTTGGGGAATACCATGTTCCTCTATCATCGCTTTAGGAATTGAAAGGAGCAGGTTGTCCCGGAACGCGATTCCTTCTGATGTTAGCGGATCCCCATATTCATCGCATTTTAGTGTTAAGTCGATGGAACCGTTCAACAGTTTTTTGGATAACTTATTGGAACCACATTCAACAAGCTTAAGATTTATTGATGGAAAGCTTTTGATGAATTCCAATATTATCGGTGCCAGAATATAGGATGATAGGTATTGCGTCGCGCCAATGACAAGTGTTCCTCTCTTCAGATCGCTCAAATCATTTATCTGCTCTTGGAGCTCATTTTCAAGTTGCATTATTTCGAAATACTTTTGGATGTATATTTTTCCTGCAGGTGTCAGCTGAAGTGGGCGTTTGCTTCGGTCAAAAACAGTTTCCCCTAATCGTGCCTCGACGCGTTGAACGGCCATGCTGAGCGCTGATTGCGTCATGAATAGTTTGTCGGCAGCCTTTGAGAAGTTCTTTTCTTTGTAAATGGTATAGATGTATTTCATTTCTTGTTCCATAGCAGTTTATCCACCCACTTCTGATTTTTTCAAGATCAAGCCTCTATCATAGTAGTATATTTTAGGCCGCTTTCCAAGTCAATTTGAACAGCAGGTACTATAAATTCTATTGATAGTAATATCAATAATTAGAAATATTATTAATGGCATAGCTGATATATAATCAATTCAAGGTTCGGAACTGAGTACTTGTTTAACTTAAAACAAAATAATTCTTTCGCTGTCACCGCAGTATGTTTTGTCGTAAGTAGGGTTCTGCTGCCAAAGTTTTATCCGTTTTATCAAACCAAAAATATTTAATTAGGAGAGAAGAAAATGACAAGAGTAATTGACACAAGTGAACTGATCCCGGTCATTGCAGATTTATGTAAAAAAGCATGCTATGAATTAGGAGATAATTTTGTGTGCGCATTAAAGAAAGCGCTTGTAAAAGAGGAGTCGCCTTACGGAAGAGATACAATCAGTTTGCTGATCGACAATGCCGAATACGCAAAAAGGGAACAGATTGCTTGTTGCCATGACACGGGTACCACCGTTGTTATTATGGATATTGGCCAGGAAGTAGCTTGGACAGGTATGCCATTGGGCGAGGCTGTAAATGCCGGTGTACGAAAAGGGTATGAAGAAGGTTATTTACGGAAATCGATGGTGCGTGATCCGCTTGCGCGTGTGAATACAGGAGACAACACTCCTTGTGTATTCCATCCTGAAATTGTTCCTGGTGACAAAGTGAAAATTACTGTGATGCCAAAAGGCGGCGGCAGTGAAAATATGGGAGCCTTCACTACATTGGTACCTGCGCAAGGTGAACAAGGCGTTAAAGACTTTATTGTTAAAGTAGTTGAAGCCGCCGGAGGAAAAGCCTGCCCGCCTATGATTGTAGGAGTAGGAGTGGGTGGCACGATGGATAAATGTACTTGGCTTGCTAAGAAAGCGCTCTTAAGACCTATCGGAGAGAGAAGCGAAACGCCTCACTATGCAAGAATGGAAGACGAGCTTATGGAAAGAATCAACGATTTGGGAATCGGTCCATTAGGAATGGGTGGTCGGATGACAGCTTTGGATGTCCATATTGAGTACTTCCCATGCCATATCACATCACTGCCAGTTGCCGTAAACCTACAATGCCATGCAGCTAGATGCGCTGAAGCGGAAATCTGAGAGGAGAACAAATGAATACAATCATTCAAATGCACACGCCATTAACAAAAGAAGATATCAAAGAGCTGAATGTGGGAGATGTAATTGAGTTAACAGGTACAATCTTTACGGCTCGGGATGCTGCTCACAAAAGAATGCAAACCGCTTGGGAAACAGGTGCTGAGCAACCGATCGATTTTAAGGACCAATTGATTTTTTATGCAGGCCCTTGCCCTACGAAACCTGGTCGAACAATGGGCTCCATTGCGCCAACTACAAGTATGAGAATGGACAGCTTTGTGGAAATGACTTTTCAGTTAGGCATGTTAGGCATGATCGGAAAAGGAGATCGCTCTGACTTTGTCCCTGAGCTGTGCAAGAAGTATGGTGGCGTGTACCTACTGAGTATCGGTGGGGCGTCAGCGATGATTTCTGATCAAGTCAAAACATGTGATGTAGTAGCTTATGATGATCTGGGAACAGAATCAATCAAACGATTGAAGGTTGAAAAATTACGCCTGATTGTGGGTATTGATACCAAAGGACGCGTATTCCAAACAGAGCAGGTTGCTCAGTACAAGAGATAACATATTTCCAAAAGTACTTCGCTCAGTGGCAAAATATAACCAAAGTTTAGAATTTTACTTTAGATCGAGTTGTTCCTCTTAATCTGATAAATGCGTCTATTTTTAAGAGGAGCTGATTTCGATCGAACAAAGTTAAAAAAATAGTGAAATTCGATTCAATGAATTATTATCAAGAATAAATTTTCCCGCTATATTTAAATATAATTAGTAAAGGAAGTGTAAGTAATGGCAAAAGCAGTAAGTAAGATACGCAGTATGACCCTGTTCTCTAAAATCATGATAGGTTTTGCGCTCGGGATTACCATCGGGGCCATAATGGGGGAAAAAGCCTCAATATTTGCTGTCCTCGGCTCTATTCTCATCCGATTATTACAAGTCGTTGTTGTCCCACTCGTCTTTTCTCTAATGGTTGTAGCGATTGCGGACATCGATGATATGCAGCAGTTTGGTAAAATCGCACTCAAAACCGTAGGAACTTATGTTGTCTTTACATTTGTTGCAACGGCCCTAGGTCTTGGAATGGGTTTTCTGTTTCAAGTTGGGCAAGGCGCTAACATCGATACGTCTACTGCTGTCATTCAGGACCCTGTGGTATTGTCGGTTAGTGATACCATTCTGAGTTTTATCCCAAGCAATATAGTCCAAGCGATGACTGAAGGTAATTTAATACAAGTCATTTTCTTTGCAGTCATTTTCGGGTTCTCGTTGCTGGCGATCGGTGAAAAAGGTGCACCGATGTTACTGCTGTGCAAGTCTTTAGCTGAAACCATGAAGAAGTTTGTCAATATTGTATTAGCTTTCACTCCTATCGGCGTATTTGGTTTGATGGCTAATGTCATTGGTACAAGCGGGCTTTCAATCATCTGGCCTTATTTGAAGACGATTGGTGCCGTATATACAGCAGCCAGCATTCAAACGATTGTTGTCCATGGCATTATCGTGTGTGGGTTCATCTGCAGGGTTCCCCTCAAACGATTCTTGCAATCGTCGAAAGAGTCTATGGCATTCGCCTTTTCAACGACATCAAGTGTGGCGACAATTCCCCTCGCATTAAAGGCAGTAAAGAAACTTGGTGTTTCAGATCGGATCGGGAATTTTATCATTACGATTGGATCTAACATGAGTATGGACGGAATTGCAATTTACGAAGGTGTGGCGATTGTTTTTGCAGCGCAACTCTTTGGCGTTGAATTCACATTGATGGAATACTTCCGCATTATGCTTATAGCAACCATTACGTCAATGGGCTTGGCGGGTGTGCCTGGTTCAGGTCTGATTGCGATATCCGTTGTATTACAGACGGCCGGTTTACCGTTGGAAACAGTAGGCTTGTTAGCCGGTGTTGACCGAATTCTGAACATGGGCCGTATCATTCCTAACGTTACTGCAGATATTTGCACTTCCGTATTAGTAGCTAAATCTGAAGGGGAACTTGAATTGGATCCTCGGAGACTAGCTCAAGCTGAATTTTAATATTACACTAGCGAGTTGATTCTGACTCGCTATTATATTTATCCTTGATTTTTTTAAAAATACGGTTGGCCTATAATCGTTATGAAGTATCAGGGCATACGAAAAAAGTAAGGAGGGAAATATGGGATTATTTGATTTTTTTCGCAAAAAAACCAGTTATCCAGCAGAACGCCAGCAACCGGAAGAAAGCCCAGTTTTACAAGCGCATACGGGAAGCGACGGAAGCATGGTTCGTCGAGCAGAAGTTGATTTTACAAGGACAATCTCCGATAAGGAAAGAGAAGTAGCTGCTGTAGTAACAGCTGCCATACTGTCTGGCAGCAACGACAGTGCCCATATGCGGGTGAGAAAGGTAACGGGGATCGATACGGACAAGGAAATAGCCGCAGCAATTGTTGCGGCTATTGCAGCACATGATAAATTTGAAAACTCTTTTCGCCTGCACAGCATTACACGTGTGAAGTAAAGAAAAACATCAAGAAAGAAGGAAGATGGCATGTTAAGGAAATTCCGCATCAAAATCAATGAAAAAGAATACATGGTGGAAATGGAAGAGTTCGGTGCGCCGGCTGTAGCCGCGGCATCGGCTCAAACAGCACCCGTGCAAGCCGCGCCAGTCGCAGCACCTGTAGCTGTTCCAGCGGCTCCTGCACCGGTTACCGGAAGTGGAGAAGGCGACCCGATCACGGCGCCGATGCCCGGGAAAATCATGGACATCAAAGTGAACGTCGGCGATGTCGTGGCAGAAAATCAAGTGCTTGCCGTATTGGAAGCCATGAAACTGGAAAATGAAATCGTTGCGCCAAGAGCAGGCACCATCACGGCTGTCATTGCCACAAAAGGAGCACCGATCGACGTCGGACAAACAATCGTAATCATTCAATAAAAACAACGTTTGGAGGGAAATAAAAATTGGAACAAATTGTTGCAGGAATCTTATCCGTCACGCCCGGCCAACTGATCATGATGGTCATCGGCAGTGTGCTGATGTATCTGGGGATCAAGAAAGAATATGAACCGACTTTGTTGGTACCGATGGGATTGGGAACGATCCTCGTCAACTTCCCGGGGACCGGCGTCTTGACGCAGATGATCAACGGAAGCGAAGCGGAAGGCGTCCTCGATGTCCTTTTCGAAGCCGGTATCAGCACCGAGCTGTTCCCTTTATTGATCTTTATCGGCATCGGGGCCATGATCGACTTCGGCCCGCTCCTACAGAACCCATTCATGCTATTATTCGGCGCTGCTGCCCAATTCGGGATCTTCTTCACGATTGCGGTAGCCGTATTTTTCGGATTCGACATCAGGGAAGCCGCATCGATCGGCATCATCGGCGCTGCCGATGGCCCGACAGCCATTTTCGTATCCAACCAACTGGCACCGAGTCTGTTGGGGCCGATCACCGTCGCCGCTTATTCGTACATGGCCTTGGTGCCGATCATCCAACCGATCGCCATCAAAGCCGTCACAACCAAAGCGGAACGCCGCATCCGCATGACGTACAAAGCGGAAGGCGTTTCGCGCATGACCAAGATCCTGTTCCCGATCATCATCACGCTGATCTCAGGTTTCATCGCACCGATTTCCTTGCCGCTGGTCGGATTCCTGATGTTCGGTAACCTGCTGCGCGAATGTGGCGTCTTGGACCGTCTGTCCCAGACAGCCCAGAACGAATTGGTGAACATCATCAGCATCCTCTTGGGTCTGACGATTTCCGTCAAGATGCAAGCCGAATTGTTCCTGAACTTGCAGACGTTGATGATCATCGCTTTCGGTCTTGTCGCTTTCATCATGGATACGATCGGCGGGGTATTGTTCGCGAAACTGCTGAACCTGTTCCGCACGCAAAAAGTCAATCCGATGATCGGTGCCGCCGGCATTTCGGCGTTCCCGATGTCCAGCCGGGTCATCCAAAAGATGGCGACGGAGGAAGATCCGCAGAACTTCGTATTGATGTATGCGGTGGGCGCGAACGTCTCCGGACAGATCGCATCCGTTATCGCAGGCGGACTGTTGTTGGGCTTCTTCAGCTAACCTATTATTCTTTTGAAAGGAGATTGACATGAGCACATTTGAAAATTTTCAAATCGCCCTGAAACTGATGCTTTTTGGGATGGGAGGGATCTTCCTCGTCCTCTTCCTCCTGTATGTGGTTTGTATTGTACTGATTAAACGGTTCCCGGCCGATAAATGATGGAGTTGATGAAAATGACGAAAAAAATCCGGTTTATGGAAACGGTCCTGCGGGATGGGCATCAAAGTCTCGTAGCGACCCGCATGTCGACCCCGGAGATGCTGCCGATCCTGAAGAAAATGGACGAAGCCGGCTATGATGCGCTTGAAGTCTGGGGCGGCGCGACCTTCGACGCCTGCCTGCGGTACCTGAACGAGGACCCATGGGAAAGGCTGCGCACAATCCGGAGCGAAGTGAAGAACACGAAGCTGCAGATGCTTTTGAGAGGCCAAAACTTGTTGGGCTATAAGCACTATCCCGATGATGTCGTCGAAACATTCATCCAGAAAGCGATCGAAAACGGCATCGATGTAATCCGGGTGTTCGACGCGCTGAATGATCTGAGGAATCTGAAGACATCCTTCAAAGCCATCAAAAAGTATGGTGGACACTGTCAAGGGACGATCAGTTACACGACCAGCGAAGTGCACAACAATGACTATTACCTGAAACTGGTTGCACAAATGGAGACGATGGGCGCGGATTCGATCTGCATCAAGGACATGGCGGGCATCCTGACGCCAAAGAATGTCTTCGAATTGGTCAGCGCGCTGAAGAAATCCACGGTGTTGCCGATCCATGTCCACACGCATTGCACCAGCGGCATTGCCGAAATGACCTACCTGATGGCCGCGCAAGCGGGCGCGGACGGCATCGATTGCGCCATCTCGCCGTTCTCCGGCGGAACGAGCCAACCGGCGACGGAATCGATGGCGATCGCCTTTGAGGAGATGGGTTTTGATACCGGATTGGATCTGGAAGTACTGAAGGAGATCGCGGATCATTTCCATCCGATCAAAGAAGACTTCCGCAGCAAGGGGCTGTTGAATCCGAAAGTGATGGATGTCGAGCCGAATACTTTGTTGTACCAAGTTCCCGGAGGCATGCTTTCCAACCTGCTTTCACAACTGAAAGAGGCGCATCAAGAGGATAAATATGAAGCGGTACTGAAGGAAATCCCTGCCGTAAGGAAAGACATGGGCTATCCACCGCTTGTGACGCCATTATCGCAGATGGTCGGCACACAGGCTGTCATGAACGTCGTGAGCGGGGAACGCTACAAGATGGTGCCGAAAGAAATCAAGGATTACGTCAAAGGCTCCTACGGGAAATCCCCAGCGCCGTTGTCCGAAGAAATCAAACAAAAAATCATCGGCGATGAGGAAACCTGCACGGTACGGCCGGCAGACCTGATTGAACCGGGGATGAAAGACTTCAAAAAGGAAACTGCAGAGTACGCAGACACGACGGAAGACGTGTTGACGTACGCCCTGTTCCCGAATCTGGCTGAACCGTTTCTGCGCAAAAAGAAAGATCCGTTTTACGATATACCGATCCAAAACGTATATGTTACTTTTTAACTTTATTAAGGCGTCCATTCTTTATGAAGAAGGGGCGCTTATTTTTGTTTGCGGAGCAAGAATCCAGAAGCCATCTTCCTTATTTGTAAATTAATAAACAGTCTGAACGTGTTCGTCCGGTCCGTTTGTGATAAAATCTAACGGGAACGATAAACATAGAATGCTTTGAGAAGTGAGGATATAAGATGATTGCAAAGACTGAAGAGGATTTTAACGGATTAAAAGAAATTGGCGGCATTTGTGGAGCGATCCGGGATGAAATGGTCCAATCCACCAACCCCGGCATCACTACAAAAGAGCTCGATGACATTGCCAAGGCGCTTTTTGAAAAAGCAGGGGCGGAATCGGCTCCAAAAGGGGAATACAATTTTCCTGGGTATACGTGCATCAGCGTAAATGAAGAAGTGGCGCATGGGATTCCGAGCGATCGGATCATTGAAGAAGGGGATCTTGTGAACATTGATGTTTCAGGTTCCAAAAACGGCTACTTTGCGGATACCGGCATTTCCTTTGTTGTCGGGAATGGCGATGTCGTTTTGAAGAAAATATGCGATATTGCGAAAGAGGCGTTCGATGCGGGACTTGCGAAGGTAAAACCGGGCGCGAAAACAAGCAACCTTGGAAAAGCGGTGCATAACGTGGCGAAACGGCATGGCCTGACTGTCATTAAAAATCTTACCGGCCACGGTGTTGGGCGCGCGATTCACGAAGCTCCCGATCATATTTTCAATTACTACTCACGCTGGGATGACGAAATTCTGAAAGAAGGCATGGTCATCGCCTTTGAGCCCTTTATTTCTACATTCGAAGAGGAAGTTTTCCAAGTTGAAGATGACGACTGGACCTTCTTTACAGAAGAAAGCATGGTAGCCCAATACGAACATACGATTATTGTCACGAAGGAAGGACCGATCATTACCACGCTTTAAGAACTTTGAAACTCCAATAGGGCGCGATTGCGGGACAATGACAAATACTTGTATCAGAAAAAGCACAGATTAATTTCTGTGCTTTTTTGCATGCCCTATCAGCTCTATATGATTTCATGTAATCATGCATTTGATTTTTTAAATAACAGCAAACCCACAAATATCATCGACCCACCTACATATGTCGCCAAGGTAGGGATCTCTCCCATTATGAGGAAGCCCATCAAAGCGGCCAACAAAGGGGTCACAAACATGTAATTCGTTACATCGCTTGTTTTTTGCGCCATGGTCAGTGCTTTTGACCACAACATGTACGCAAGCGCACTTGGGAAAACACCCAGAAAACCCATCACAAACAACTGCTGAAGAGGGGCGTTGCCGAATTGCACTGCCGCATCCGGTAAATACCACAGCAGAAATAGCGTTCCGGCAAAAACGCTGTAAGCAGTGGACTGCAAGGGGGAATATTTTTTCAGTAAAGAACGTTGAAGCAGATTATAGCCGCTGATGCAAAGGGCTGCGCCAAACATCCATAACATACCTGCATTCACAGAAAGAATTCCGTTCCATAATGTCAGAACCAGAATGCCGATAAATTCGATGATGATTGCGATCCATCCCAAGACCTTGATCTTTTCCTTGAATATGATCCGGGCAAACAGAGCGGTCAGGATAGGTGCGGATGCGATGACGACACTACCCGTCGCTGCTGTCAGCGATTTGGATGCTTGGTTAAAGGTGATCATATATAGCGCGAAGCCTAAAATGCCTGCTATCAGGAATTTAGGGATATCTTTTTTTTCCGGAAATCCAATTTTTGTGAAAATTCCAATTCCAATAAACAATAGGGAAGCAATCACATAACGAAGGACGCCTATCGCTTCTGCTGTATAGTAAGTCAGCGCGATTTTTGTGAGAACGAATGCCGAAGCCCACAGAACTACTGTAACAAAAGCATAAATTTGAGCCTGATTTTTTGTGTTTTGCATTTTTCCCTCGCTTTCCTGAATGTACAATTCACTCCTGGTGAAAATTCATTCATCTTCATAAACCCTTTTTTTGGTATATTTATAGGATAATTTAATTATATGAAAAGTCAATGTTTTTCAAATCGGCCAAATTTGATTAGATGAATAGAAGCTAACAGTTCTGAGCGGAGACTTTTCCTCGAAAGGGCTGATTTCATTTTTCCCGAAGGGTCGAGTGGCGAAAATATAGGGATGCAAAGCAAAGCTACATTTTCAAAATACATAACGTTCGGAAAAATCGATCATCTTTGATCGTTTTTGTATAGCTATTTAAAAGCAACTTATTGTTATATAATGAAAAAACGTTATGAATTGGTGAAACGCCATTTTGGGGGAGAAAAAAATTATGTCTAAAGAAATTGCTACACTCGCTGGAGGATGTTTCTGGTGTATGCTTGAACCTTTTGATGAAAAAACTGGAATCGAATCCGTTGTTTCAGGCTATACTGGAGGTTTCAAAGAGAATCCGACGTATGAGGAAGTGAAGTCCGGAGAAACCGGACACACTGAAGCGATCCAAATCACTTTTGATAACAATATAATTTCCTATGGGGAGTTATTGGGTATTTATTGGCAACAAACCGATCCGACAGATGCCATGGGGCAATTCATGGATCGCGGATCATCGTACCGTCCGGAAATATTTTATCACTCAGAGATACAGAAAGAGATTGCGGAACGATCAAAAGAGGAACTGAAAGGCAAACTGGCAATCAATGCGCCAATCGTCACTCAAATTTCTCCTGCAAGCACATTCTATCCTGCTGAAGAGTACCATCAGGATTTTTATAAAAAAGAGGGAAACCATGAGCGGATGATACCCTTGGAGGAAGATCGACAGAATCGCTTAAACGAAGTATGGGGAGATGTGGATAATGATGAAAAGAACAGTTAAAGGTTTATTTACTATAGGGGCTGCTGTATTATTTCTCGCGGCTTGCGGACAAGAAGCGGCTCAAGAAGATATCAGAACAGTAAAAATTGGCGTTGTTGGTGAACGCAATGAGGCGTGGGAACATGTTCAAGAACAACTTGAAGAAAATAACGAACCTGTAAGAATTGAGTTGGTAAAATTCACTGAATATGTTACACCTATCCAAGCTTTAGAGGATGGCGATATTGATTTGCACTCGGCTTTGACTGAAATTTATATGGATCAAGTGAATGAAGATGCTGGATACAGTAACACGACTATCGCATATACGACATTAAATCCGATGGGGCTTTTTTCTGAGAAACACACATCTATAGATGAAATACCGGATGGAGGGGAAATCGCGATACCGGATGATGTTTCAAATGAATCCAGAGCATTGTTGTTATTGCAAACTGCCGGCTTGATCGAATTGGATCCAACGAAGGGCTTATTACCTACTGTAAATGACATCACTTCAAATCCGAAAAACCTTAAATTTACTGTCCTGGCTGCCAATCAAACTGCTCGCGCGATGACGGATGTTGACGCCTCCGTAGTCAATAATGACATGGCTGCCGATGCAGGCTTGGTGCCTACTGAGGACGCTATTTTCCTTGAACCTGTGGCCGATTCATCCAAACCCTATTATAATGTGATTGCTTCTCGAGAAGATGAAACCGAAGATCCTGATTTTCAAATTATCGTCGATTATTATCAAACTCCTGAAGTCGAAAAAATCATAGATGAAGTTACCAAGAAATCGTCTATACCCGTTTGGGAATAAATACAACACAGCTCCAAATCTGGAATGACAGCTTTCCTTGATTCCGCAGTGACTTAGAAAGTTTCGCAACAAAAGGCAAGTATTATGCAGTCCAAAGAAGATGATCTCGATAAGCAATCGGGGTCATCTTCTTTGGTTTTTTCTGACAACACCTCGGATATGACGATATCTTTGAAAATTAGAATTTTCTCATTGACAAGTTAAACAGATGCATCCATAATGATGTAAGTGAGAATCATTCTCAATTGCGTCGAGAAATAATACGGCCTGGACTAATACATTTAAAGGAGAATTAATATGGATACATTTCTGCCCGCGTTCATCATGGGTTTTAGGGAAGGCCTGGAAGCATTCCTGATCGTCAGCATCATTCTTCAATACCTGAGGAAAAGCAAAAATGAATCTTTGCGGAAATATGTTTACTACGGGACAATCAGCGGTATTGTTGCTTCGCTCGGTATCGGGGGCATTCTTTACATCCTATCCAAAGCGATCGACAAAATGGAGCAAGTGGCGAAATTATGGGAGAGCGGAGCAAGCTTCGTTGCGTTGGCATTGGTGACTACGTTCATTTACTGGATGATCAAGCACGGCCGAAACATGGTCTCAACTGTGGAAAGCAGTGTCAGCCAAAATCTGTCTGCCTTCGGGATTGCCAGCGTTGCTTTCATAATGGTGGCGCGTGAAGGGGTAGAGGTTGCAATCTTCACTTTTGCCGGGCAGTACGCCATCACAGCCCTGTTTGCGGGGATTACAGCAGCTTTAGTGTTGGCGGTACTGATCAATCATTCGCTGGTCAAAGTCAATTTAAGGGTTCTGTTCAACATCACCTTGGCCTATCTTATCCTGCAAGCTGGCTTTTTACTTGGTTATGGTATCCACGAAGGGCTATCCGCGCTTGGCTCCATGAACCTGTTATCCAGCGAGAGTCCGCTGTTCATAAAAGCTTTTGATCTCTCTGAGACTATTTTCTACCATAAAGAAGGACTGCTTGGCTTGCCTTTGTATGTCCTGTTCGGATGGTATTCCAAACCGGAAATACTTCAATTTATCATGCAATATCTCTACACGGGTTCGCTTTTTTACATTTGGCACAGGCAAATAAAAAAAGAAACGAGCAAATTAAATTCGCTCGCGCAATAGCATAAACTCAATGACAACTTGTATTGATATGCAGCAGCAAACTTAAATAGGACAGGATGAAATCACACATTGATTTCAGTACTGGCCTTTTTTTGTTGCAGGCATTGATGGAGATAGCCCATATCCATTTATTATATAGAAGTTAGAATTGGCGTTTAGTAATCTAGAGCCCTATAATTAATACTGTAGGGCGCAGCTGGCAGCCACGGATCTCAGTAAGCGTAATTTATCACACTGTCTAAAGAAAAGTTGCCAATCCTGAAATCACTTTGAATGCTTATCGAAGAAAGTAGGCTAGGATATGAAAAATAAGCAGCAATTAGTGTGGGGTGTAATCCTACTGGGTGCAATTGCCATACTGATTGGGTACAGCATTTGGTTATTCATGTTCGTAAAAAGTGCTGAGACAGTCATTTCCAATCAAGGGTATTACAACAGCGGTATGATGGGCGGAAGAGTCAACAACAATCAGAACAGCAGCGATGAGAAATTGACGCCGGACCAAGTTCTGTCGGATGTCGAAAATTATTTGCAGGGTTATGGAAATAACCTTGAAGTGGCGGATATTTTTGTCTTCACCGATGCGGATTACTATGTTTCTGTGGAAGAGAAAGATACCGGCAGAGGCGCAATAGAACTCTTGATCAATCCGTACACGGGGCAGATTTATCCCGAGCCGGGGCCTAACATGATGTGGAACGAGAAATATAGCATGATGATGGGAGGCTCCCTCCGCTATAATGCGAATGCAACGGATACGGCAACTGTGGGCCGGACAGAAGCAGTCAAAATTGCGGACGATTTTGTGAAGAGCCAGTTTGGGGAAGCTTTTTCGGTACCGGGTGATGGGCACGCGTTCTATGGCTATTACACTTTTCATATCGAGGAAGACGGCAAAGTAATCGGGATGCTGAGTGTCAATGACCGTACCGGAGAAGTCTGGTACCATGATTGGCACGGGGATCTGGAACAAGTGATTTCTGAACATTAACAGAAGGGAAGCGGAAAAAATGATGAATTATTACGGATATAACATGATGGGTGGATGGGGGATTTTCCTGATGATTATCCTCCTGGTAATCTTAATAGTTATCATCGTGTATGCGGTGATGAAACTAGTCCAGGGAGGCAGTAATGCTGGCACAACTTCAAATGGCCGAGATGAGGCACTTGAAATCCTTAATCAGCGTTATGCAAAAGGCGAATTATCGGACGAAGAGTACCAACAAAAGAAGAAAATATTGAAAAGTTAGTTAGGGAAATCCGAGCATTTGTTAAATGAGAGGAGAAAATCATGGCAAAAACTAATATCCGCACACCATTCTTTGTTTTTAACCCCAAATCCTATTTGTTTGGAGAAAAATTATTGGAACTAGTCAGAGAAGCAGATGCACTAGCAGAAGAATTTCCGATTTCAATTTTTGTAACCGCTCCTTTTGCTGATATTGCAGCCGTTTCATCAAATTCCAAAAATATTATTGTGACAGCTCAGCATTTAGATGGCATTAATCCGGATAAAGGAATGGGTCATGTGTTACCCGAATCACTTTATGAAGCAGGTGCACGTGCAGTATTTCTAAATCACGCTGAACGTCCCTTGCCTCTGAATGGGTTAGCTAAAGCAATTAAGCGTGCAGCTGAACTTGAAATAATAACAATTGTATGTGCAGATTCTATTGCAGAGGCAAAGGCAATCACAATGCTAAGTCCCGATATTATTCTGTGCGAACCTTCAGACTTAATTGGTACCGGTAAAACAAGTGATGAGAGCTATGTTAAAGAAACAATCGAAGCTGTTAAGAGTCTTAATCCGAATGTATTAGTTATGCAAGCAGCTGGAATCAGCACGGCGGATGATGTCTATAGAACAATTTTGCTGCAAGCAGATGGAGTTGGATGTACCAGTGGTATAGTGAAGGCAAAAGACCCCCAAAAAATGCTGAGAGATATGGTTGAGGCGACTGTAAAAGCATCGAATGAAAATAATAAATAAGGAAATGAGACCTATTATTTGAAAGCCTAAAACAATTTCCGGCGGGCTTACAGATCAGTGCCGATGGTGTGGCAATTCCCCATACTGATGCTGTATATGTGAAAATTAAAAATAGGCCAAAACTGAAATCACACAATGATTTCAGTCTTGGCCTATTTTTGTTGCAGGCAAAGAATGAAGGTTACTTTTACAGATGCCTATTTAGGGTGTACCCAAAACCGACAATTGTAAAACATTGATTTTATTACATTTTTAATGTAGACGAGAAGTGTTGGTTAAATATTAACTAATAAGATAGGCGATAAGGAAGGTTACGTATTTGTATCAATCATCGATTAAAACTTATATCTTTCATAAATTATTGGACAGCTGTTATCGAATCAGCCATTCTCCCGAGTCTAAATCTATAAATTTATCTAACGTTATTTCAGATTTAAAGGTTTCCCCATATTCACCTCTACGGGTCTGTTGATCTAATTTAAAAGGTATATTATAAAATCGATTTTTAGCTGTTTTAGCTATCATATTATTTTTGATGAAATATGATATGACCTTTTTATGTGCATCTATATCATCACAATTAAGATAAAAGCAGGCTACACCTGTTTCGGCATTACTATGTTTGGCTTGTGTAACAATTCTATTCTTTACTGCGTTCTCACATTTTTCCGCTGCAACTTTTTTGTCCTTAAAAAAATACATCCACTTACCGACTTTATCGTCTTCAAATTCGCTAGTTTCTTCTAAATAATATACCCAGGGGATACTTTCTACTATTTTCATTTAAATTCCTCATTTCTTTACAGATCTAAAGTTACCTACCTTCTCCATACCTCGTCACTACTTTCAGTAACAGCCCCTTTGTGGTAACTCATTTGGTATTCATTGATTGCAGATGAGACAGAAGTGACTAGAGATACCGTAAACAGTTCCCATAAACACATCTGAGAAAATTTGTTTTGAATTATTTTAGTTCCTTGGAAAAAATAACGGTATCTTCTATTACCACACCATCATTATTAAGGTTAAGTTCTATTAGAGCAATTTCACTTAATCTACCGTGGATTTTGTCTATATTTTTTTTACAGTAGCTAAATGCTTGAACCATTTTATCTTCAGCTAATCTACTTGCAATAGTGCAATGAGGACTCCATTTACTAGGAAGATAAAAGGAGGTTTCATTCTCGTTAAACTTTCTGAAGTAGTCGTGATGGCTGCTATGAAAATCAAGTAATTCAGTTGATAAAGTCGGAGCAATGAATAGAGTCCCTGTACTAATAAAAGTTCCTAATACATTCAAGGTCAGATCTACCTTTTCCTTATCCTCATAGAATCCATCTGCTAATTGTATAAATCTATTCTTATCTAAAGCATCATAATCAGCAATAGTGATATGAGGTCTTTTCCCTTTGGTTTCCACTCCATAGTGACTGATATTCTGCTCACTTAAATCCTGCCATAATCCTCGAAAATTCACTTCTGTTTCATGGTCTAAATAACCTATAAATGCATATTCATGCATAAAATAGCCTCCTAAAATTATCAAAGCGTCGTTTGTAAACTCAAGGATGTTACTCCATTTCACCTATCCAATCAAACATTCAAATTGTAAAGAACTGCAGAGAAATAAGCGATGCCAAAGAAGACTGGGAATAACAGGATGCTAGAGCTCGTTCTGTTCCAGCCGAAAACATTCATTGTTGGGTCTTTTTTCTTGCAGCGCACCACTCTGTAAAGTTGAAAAAGCAAGCCTGCAACAGGAAGTCCGATTAAGAATGCCAACTTCGGGAGATAATCATCCGCTTGTCCCAATTCGTTAATGTGGATGGCGATTCGGTCAGGCAAGTACGAATAAGAAAAGATTCCGCTGATAAGAGGAAGAAGCAATATTGCAAATGAGCTTTGAACACTGAATATTGAGAAATGCTGATTATGATTCATTTTCTCGCTTCTTTCTGCTTGTGATTGTTATTAAATTCACAATTCGTTGAATAAAGGCCCATCAGTTGGGAAAAGCATAAGTGCGGCCTTCAAATGCCATAAAGTCTAAATTTTTTCTTTCAAAAGAACGGGAGCCGATCAGAATAGGTTCTTCTGAACCGTTTTCGATTGAGTGAAAAGCATTGATCGTGTCCGGCTTTGAAACAGAAAAATGAATCTCCGGCTGTCCTTTGTATTTTACGGTAACAGGCCACAAGTAACTTTGGGAGAATTCGTGATACTCAGGAAAATCAACGTAGAGTGGTATATTATCGTTCGTATCGCTTCTGTCCCTTATCTCTATAGTTATTTATACAAGTAACTTAAAAACGTTTTATGTTGCTGGCGTGTACTTTTTGTCGAATTGTTTGGGTTGGCTGGGATGGTAATTTCCAATGGCGTAGCTTAGTAGTCCCACGTTATTATGTATTTTCTTTCTTTTTTCTCAAAACCTTTTCAAAAATCTTTAGGGCAACTATAGCAAGCATTAATATGCCGCTGATATTAAAGAAGTAAACATATCTAATGTCTGCAATGCCATTGTTGTAGAAATTTCCATTAAATAAAAGCCAGATTCCTCCTATTAAATAACCGGTTATGGTATTCCAACGATCTAAAAATCGCCACATTTTTCTGAGAAAATTCATGCCAGTACCCCTTTTCTGAAGTTCTAACTATAGAGAAAATAAATTATTTGATACAATAGTAACATAAAAAATGTTTAGAAAAAAACATTTTTATATACAACGAAAAAGAAGACGTTCCATTAATGGGAAACGCCAAAATTTGTGTGCATATATATTAGGTATATTAGGACGTACTTCACTGATTTGTAGTGCCAGGGGTCCGTACGATTGGAAGAGCTGTTTAACCAAAAAGGGGGAAAGCAAATTGGATAAGATTTTAATATTGGTGGTCGTCGTAGGGATATTGGGCTATTCTTGGCAACAATCAAAGAAGTATTTATCTCCAACGTCCAGTTTCAATGCCATTATCACGTTTGACCCGGAACATTATACAGACATACGTTGGTTTGAAGTCTTTCGAAAGCTGACACACTGGGAAAAATTTGGAGCTCATTCATTTAAAGGAAATGTAGCTGTGAATGCTGAAGACATCATTCATTTAATTCATAAGGAGCTTGAGGTTCCTTTGGGAAATTTCAAAGTCAAAGTATTTCCAATAGAGAAAACAAGCTTCGATTATATTGTAACTTTTAAGAAAATCCCTCGGCCTGAAATTGAGGATTACCCTCATTTAGCGGAATTGGCGATCTGGAACACATACGGAAAAAACAGTTATCGATTGTGGCTTGGAATGTCAGTAGAACAATTCAGGGAAGTCATCAGCCAGGAATTGCATATTCCTGAAGACAGTTTTACTGTTTATTGCCCTGCAAACCTCGTATGGACAAGGTTTTTGTAAGTGTAATTTGAACAGGCTAAAAATAGCAGCTCGAGAGAAAGATTCAAGAAGAGGATTCTTTCTACTATTACTACAGGGATGCAGCAGGATCCACTATCTTCCTGTTAAAGAACGTAGGTAAAGCTCCCACAAAAATAATTGATGATCCAGCCTATTCAAACGGAAACGGTCATTATACACATGGGTGTCCATAATGAACCAGAATCTGGGGAGGTAGAGGAAAAAATTACCTTCAGGTATGAAATAGGATGAATCACTCCCAACACATTATTTTTAATATAGGGATGGTAGCGATATAATTAGAGGGTCTTAGAAAACGTTCTACTTTGTTGGCTTCATTCATTATGTCACTATTAGGAGGGGTTTGTTTATGCTTAATAAAGAGAGTCTTGAAAAAAGTGCCGATTTAAGAAGAGGAGAAAATAGTGAGTTTTGGGAAGAATTTGATAAAACACTGCAAAAGCAACGTGTTGAAGTCACTTTCAAAATAGATGGACATTTTTATCCAGAGACAATGAACTCGGTAGGTTCTCCGTATTTATGTGAATTTTCAAACAAAGAAATCAACTTTTTCGAATTTAAACCGCAATCACTAAACTGGAAGAACAGCTTACGTTTAAAATTAACTCATCTAGTTGAGGAAATCGAGCTGATAGAAGTGAATACTCAAAAGAAACTTGATTTAGTAATGGGAATTTTACCGTCTGATAGTGTGACATTAGAAGTAAAAATCAATTTTAAAAACGGGCAAATATACAATCTATATTCGAAAAGTATTTCTGTTGCTGAAAAAATATTTGAGTGGTGCGATAATAATGACCTGAAGGTAAAGGATGAAGAGGGGATCGAGATAGTATTTAAAGATTCCAATAATCCCGTAGATGAAATTAAAAATAACCGTATCAATAGAAGATATTAAATTCAATACAATACAAACAAAAAACTGATTACGCGCCTCATAATCAGTTTTTTATTTTGTCTGGTGCATAAATTAGGCAGTCATGGTCATAACTCAAGATTATGTTCGCAATACTCAATAAATGAGGATTGGTATGCACGAATGTTAACCGTAAGCTAGAATCTAGAGTGATAGATTGATACTTTAACAAAATCAGGGGGGAGAAAAAATATCTTGAGAAGCCCGACACAGGAGGATCCACTACCAGAGGCAACGTTATTTGTAAGCTACTAAAACTGTTGGCGTACTCAGTCAAATGCGATTTAGGTGGTTTATTAGGTGTAACAACTGTAAAAGTTAGGCGTTTCATCTTTTTTACGTAGTGCAGACATGAAGAGAATCACTTTCTATGGTTTTAGTGTACTAATCTAACCATAAAAAGAGATTTTTCCTGCGCGCCCAAAAGGGGCTTATCGAAAAAATTAAAAATGTTAACATCCGAACCTTAATGGTCGGTTTGGATGTTAACAATTATTTTAGGTTGTTTAAAGAAAGCAGTTGTTTTCCGTCTTGGTCAAAATTATCCGGCGATAACCATTTTTCAAGCCTTTTTTTATTCCTTTCCCATTCACAATCAAGCATTGAGAACCACGATGTATCGCGATTTCTATTTTTGTATATAATTGCCTGCCGGAATGTCCCTTCGTATTCAAATCCTAACCTCTTTGCAGCTAATCTAGAAGGCTCATTTAGACTATCGCATTTCCATTCGTATCTTCTATACCCTAAATTCTCAAAAACATACTTTGCCAACAAATACTGTGCTTCGGTAGCTTGAATGCTTTTTTTCAATTGCTGGCTATATATTACATAACCTACTTCGATAACGCCATTTTGTCGATCGTTACGCATTAGCGAAAGAGTGCCTAGCACTTTTGAATGCTCTTTATTCCAAATTCCAAAAAAGTAAGGGTCGTCGGACAAAAAAGTCTTGTTGAAAATATTAGAAAACTCTTCTTCTGATTGAAAGGATGAGAAGGGCAGATAAGTCCAATCTGGCGGAGTAAGTCCTTTTTTAAAAATGTCGGTATAGAATAAGTGTGCATGGCTCTCTGATGCATGGATTAAATCGCAAGTGCTTCCTTCTATTATTGTTGCATTCAGTTCTCTAAAACAACTTTTTTTTAAACTTGGTCCGACAGGTTGCCCGTAGCAGTTATATTCCATTTTATAATCTCCTTAAATAAATTTATGAATCGGTATCTATCCTATGCTTCTACTCAAAGAAGATTCAAAACTACGTCTATACAATTAGCCTTAAGATTGAAGAAATTATATCATACTTGAATTATAACTTTTGCCGAATTATTCACCGTACCCTTAAATCAGAAATGAAAAAACATACCTCTTCGTACCCACTGTAGTTTATCTTCTTTAAGAAACTAATTAGTCAGAGAAACTTTGATAATTGAATAACCTGTTTTTTTTGCGCACAGGTTAGGTGGTCATGGTCAAAACTCAATGGTTATGAGTACGCAACTCTATAGGCAGGAGCCATTAATTGGTTCCTGCCTTTTGATGGACACCCACAATGGTATCGCCTTCGATATGGCCAAAATCTTCTCTGAATATTAGGTAATCAACTTCTCTTTCAGCGATATTCCGCTTGAAGGCCTGTTTTCCGCGGCTTCCTTGCTGCCCATTGGGTTTTCTTTTTCCCTTCATGGGCAAGGTTAGTTTCATCAAATATTTTTTCCTTAAATCGACGATAGAAGGTTCGCATGGAACAACCTATTGGTATCTCTTTCCGACCAGTGATGGTATCTGGTATCCAATCTTGCACAACTTTTACTTTAATGTGCGTCTGTTGTTCGAGTGGTAGAACCATTTTACGTCGTCCACACCTTTTTTATTTTTCTTGTATTGTTGGTAACAAGCTTCTATCCTCACCCGTTCATCCGTGGTAAAATAGGTGTAGGTCATTAGTGATCACTTCTATGTTTTCTTTGGTCGGAAATACATTTTGAGTGTCCCATGAATGGCTTATTTATTTGTCTAGCTTCATTTTATAATCGATGATTATATAAAAAGGTGTGCTTATGAAAAAGCTAATTCCGATTTTATTAGTTTTAATAGTAATTGATAAGAGATAAAAAATCAGGAAATTGGAAAATCATAGGTGAGGATATTAAATTATAGTCGTCTTTGTAGATTATACGTAATAAGAGGAGAAAATATCGGACCAAAACTACCTTGTTATAGTTATATTGAATTTAATATATTGAGGGGCGGGTGATTCAAGGTGCAAATAATTGAAATGAGAGCTATTAGAGGACCAAATTACTATAGTAGACATCCTGTTATTTTTATGCAATTAGACATTCAGGAACTTGAAATGAAACCTACTGACATGGTAGAGGGATTTAAAAAAAACATGGAAAGTATGATGCCAAGTCTCTATGAGCATAAATGTTCACCTGGAAGAATAGGTGGGTTTTTTGAACGTTTGGATAGGGGGACTTGGGCGGGACATGTTGTAGAGCACGTTGCTTTGGAACTACAATGTCTTGCGGGACAAGAAGTAGCTTTTGGAAAAACATATAATACTGATAAAATTGGTATTTATAATTTAGTATATCGCTATATTGATGAAAATACTGGTTTAAGAGCAGGAAAAATGGCTGTAGATATTGTAGAAAGAATGTTTGATAGTATAGTAACTGATATTAAACCTTTAGTTAGCGAACTTAAAGAAATCTCAACATGGAGTCTTCTTGGTCCTTCAACACAGTCAATTATAGACGAAGCAAGTAAACGTGGAATACCTCATATAAGACTTAATGAGGAAAGCTATGTACAGTTGGGGCAGGGAATTCATCAAAGGAGAATACAAGCAACTATAATGGACAACACATCAGCATTGGGAGTTGAAATTGCAGATGATAAAGAAAGAACTAAAAATTTACTCGCTTCAATGGGTATACCGGTGCCGAGGGGACTTTCTGTAATATCTGAAGATGAAGCACTAAAAGCAGCAGAGACTATTGGTTATCCTTTAGTAGTTAAACCTTTAGTAGGTAATCATGGACGGGGAATTACAGTTAATATTATAAGTAAAGAAGAGTTGCTGAACGCATTTCGTACAGCAAGTGATATATGCCAGACTATTTTAGTAGAAAGATATTTAGAGGGATTTGATTACAGAGTTCTTGTTATTGACGGAAAGTTTGTTGCAGCAGCTCTTCGCGAACCTGCTTATGTTATAGGGAATGGAAAAGATAACATTGAAAAACTGATTGAGGAAATAAACAAGGATCCTGAACGGGGTGTAGGGCATGAAAATAATTTAACTCAAATTACTATTGATTATATGACAGAACGTTTTTTAGCAGTTCAAGAACTAACACTAAAAAGTATCCTTGCGGATGGTAGAAAAATTTATATAAAATCTACTGCAAATATTAGTACTGGCGGCATTGCACAGGATGTCACAGAAAATGTACATCCCCTGAATCAATTAATGGCAGAGCGAGTCGCTAAAATTATAGGTTTAAATGTAATGGGAATTGATATTATTGCTGCTTCATTGGAAAGCCCACTTGAAAGCGGTTTATCAGGAGTGGTAGAAGTCAATGCAGCCCCAGGATTCAGAATGCATCTTAATCCTACAAAAGGAACTCCAAGAAACGTTTCAGCTCAGGTGGTTGATATGTTGTATCCAGCGGGAGTTGCTCATTCCGTACCGATTGTTGCCGTTACAGGAACTAATGGTAAAACGACAACAACAAGGTTAATTTCACATATACTTGGTCTAAACGGAAGAGTTGTAGGAATGACATCTACTGATGCAGTAACCATTAATAATGTACCAATACTACACGGAGATTACAGTGGACCCGAAGGTGTAAAAAAAGTTATGATGGATCCTACTATCGATCAAGCAGTATGTGAAGTGGCTAGAGGAGGTATCCTTAGAAGAGGTCTTGGATTTGAAGTAAGCGATGTAGGGATTTTACTTAACATTACTTCCGATCATTTAGGAGAAGGTGGAATTAATACTCTAGAAGAATTGACTAGGTTAAAATCTACTGTAACTGAAGCTGTTAAACCATCCGGTTATGCCATTTTCAATGCTGATGATATGAGGGTTCTGTCTTGCCTAAACAAAACCAAAGCTAAGCCAATATTATTTTCGAAAAACCTTCACAATCAAGCTTTAAAAGATAATTTAAATAAGGGCAATATGAATGTAACCATAAAAGATGGTATTATAATCATTCAAAAAAGAGAGTGGATTTCAAAGGTTTCAAGTGTAATAGACATACCTATAACATTTGATGGGAAGGCTGAATTTAATATTGAGAATGTAATGGCAGCTATAGCAGCAACAGCTGCCCTAGGATTAAATGAAGCTCAAATCAGAGCGGGACTTGTAAGTTTCAGTACTTCTATTGAGCAATCTCCAGGAAGAATGAATATGATAGATATGGGTGATTTTAAAGTCGTTATTGATTATGGTCATAATACTGGTGCTATTAATGCAACCGGAGAGTTTATAAAAGCTTTGATGCCAGGTAGAAAAATCCGGATGGCTTCTGGTGTTGGAAATCGTAGAAAAGAAGACATTTTAGAATTTGGTGTAGCCTTATCAAATTTCTACGATCATATTATACTATGTGATTCAGATCCAAGAGAAAGAAATGTAGGAGAGACAGCACAGATAGTCCAAGAAGGCTTGATTAAAGGTGGTTTTAAACCTGATAGGATTACTAAGGTTCTAGATGAGAGAGAAGCAACTAAAGTCTCGTTAGAAATGGCTAAACTAGGAGATGTAGTAGTATTACAAGTAGATAATATTGAACAAGTTATAAAAGATGTTCTGGATTATAAAAAAAAGTTGCTAAAGCGTATGATAAAATCTAGAGAGATATCTAATTCAGTATTACAATAATAAAAAATGGATTGTCTACACTAACCTGTACAAAATTTATATGGCCTGCGATTTGAAGTCCAAAGGACTCTTGTAACCCAAGGTTCCGTGTCAATGGCAGCCGTGTGTACCCTCAAATCATGTTTGACACCTTATTATTTTTGTCCGAAAAAGTGTTGACATTCCAAGAATCCTTTGATGTTAAATATGAAGTGCATGCTAGAAATCTCTCTTCTCCTCTAAAAGGGACTCTGAAAATTAATCTCGCACATACGGTTGAAAATGGATAAGTTTGCCTAAAGAATAGGGGGGAGTACATATTTCAACTGTGTATTCTACTATATTTAATATAGTAGAACGGCATAGAACTTTTATAGTAGTAACTCGAGAATGCTGGCTGTGGTTTTTATTGCTAGTAAAATGAGATTTTAGCATAGTCTCATATCTTACGGCTATCGTTTGGAATCATTTAAATTGAAAAATCACTCCTAATCTTACATAGGGAGTGATTTTTTTATACCTACTTATTCAATCTGTCGATAAATTTGGTTCAGTATTCATTTCCTCTAATTTATTGAGGTAACGATAAATGGTTGTACGCGAAACATTCCATCTTTCGGCAATTGTTTTAACAGGTGTTCCATTATCGATCAACGTCTTCATAAGTTCCAAGTCACTTTTGCTCAACTTTTCCGGTCGTCCACCAAATCTACCTCGTGCCCGTGCAGCGGCACGTCCGGCTGCAGAAAGTTCCAAAATCAGATTCAGTTCAAATTCCGCAAACGCCGCAAACAAGTGGAACATTAATTGGCCAGTCGAACTTGATTTATCCATCGTGATATTTTCTTGTAAGCTGTGAAAGCTCACGCCACGATTATTCAAACGATTGACGATCGTAATCAAGTCTTCCATATTTTTCCCCAAGTCGATCTAATCGCCAAACAACGAGTGTATCCCTGAACGAACAAATTCAATCGCTGTTTCTAATCCCGGGCGATTGCTCTTTGCGCCACTCATGTGATCTGTAAAAACTTTCTCACAGCCAAATTTTTCCAGACTATCTTCTTGGAGATCCAAATTCTGTAAACCAGTTGAAACCCGCGCATGTCCACTTTTCAAAAAATAATCTTCTTTTTTATCTCAATGTACCATAACTTAATCGGTAGCGATTAATTGGACATAGAATTTGTTGCGGGTTTATGGACACGCATTTCAGTTCCTTTAGAGAAAAACAATAAAAAAAAAGCAGTGTCCAGAAATGAACCATTTTCTGGACACTCTGTAAAGCAAGGACAGAGGTGCTTATTGTGTGAAAAATGTTGTAGAATGAGATGCAGTAAATAATTTTGAACTACCTCCACCTACGCATTCGCTTAGAGGTGGAGGATTCCTACGAACACCGAAGTATCCCCCGGTTAATTGAGTAGGCTATCCCCGTAGATTCCTGCGGTTAGAAGCCGTAAGGCTTCATTCCTGATATTGATGCTAGCGTTCAGATCCCGGTCATGGTGGGTGTGGCATTCCGGGCACTCCCATTCACGGGCGGCGAGATTCTTCACGTCTTTGTTTTGGTATCCGCAGCCGGAACACAGTTGACTGGATGGAAAGTTCCGGGCCACTGCAACAACCTGCTTGCCGTACCAGCACGCTTTGTATTCCAGCATGGTCCGGAACTGGGACCAACTGGAGTCGCTGATGGCTTTTGCCAGCTTATGATTCTTGACCAGGTTGGAAACCAGCAGATCCTCGATGCCGATGATGTCGTGGTTTTTGACGATCTCGGTCGATATTTTCTGCAGGTAATCGGTTCTGGCATTGCTGATTTGCTCGTGGATTCCGGCGACTCTGGCGCGTTGCTTCTGGTAGTTTTTCGATTCGGACAGTTTGCGCCCATCCTTTTTGGCTTGCTCCCGCCGTCTGGAAAGCACTTTTTGCTCCTTGGCAAGTTTCCGCTCGAGTTTGCGGAAAGGTCGCAAGTTCTTGTAGACGGTTTCATCGGAAAGGACGGCAAAATCCTTCAAACCGACATCGATACCGCAAACGGAACCCGTCTTGGGCAGCTCCTGAACCTCGGTTTCGACCAAAATGGAGATGAAGTACTTGCCCGATGGGTTCCGCCTTATGGTGGCGTTCAGGATCCTTCCGTCCAATTCCTTAGACTTGGCAAACGGGACCAGCCCCAATTTGGGCAGTTTCAGTTTGTTTCCCACGACGGCGATGTTCCCATTGGTCAGTTTGGTGGTGTAGGACTGAATGGGATTCCGTTTGCTCTTGAAGCGCGGCGCGCTGTTCTGCTTTTTGAAAAAGCGATCGAAGGAATCGCTGAGATTCCTCAAGGATGACTGCAGCGCGATGCTGTCCACTTCCTGCAGCCACAGCGTGTCTGTTTCCTTTTTAAGCGCAGTCAGGCTTGCTGAACAGGTGCCATAACTTAGCCCTTTGCCTGTATCCTCATAACATTGGTTCCATTTGGACAGAAAATGGTTGAACACGAAACGGGAGCAGCCAATGGTCTTCCCAATCAAGATCTGTTGCTCCTTCGTGGGGTAGAGTCGGAACTTGTATGCTTTGTGGATGATCATGTTGCTCACCTCCTTCTATCACCCATTATACGCGAACGTGAGTTCGATGCCAAATGTGAAGGTGTAGGAAGCGAAAAGATTTTTCGACAAACAAATAGGCTGACGCCTACCGATATTCATCTCCCGCCTACTCAGTGGGCGATGCCCTATCATTCCTTGAGGCGGGAGTCTTCTATCGGATTGAAGATAAATTCTGATTTGAGTAAGAGGTAACGTCTTGAAAAAGAAAGGATCAATACTCCTAGATCAGATGAATCGGTACATTAAAATGAGCAATGTTTACTAAAAATTCAGTTTAAAAAAGGCAGGCTTCCATTTCAATCCCGAAAATAATAGTGATTTCTGATATTGGGCCTGTGCGTATCATTTGTTATTTTGTTTTGCTTGTTATAGAATGAGTGAAGGATATTGTAAGCGCTTTAAATTCGTTTATACGTTATGAATCAGAAGGAGGAACAGTAATGGATAAGAATCCTGAATTTGAAAAAGAATTACACGAAAATGAAGTGGCCGCAGCAAATGCTGCCCATTCCCATCCAGATCCAGTTTCCGGAGAAGCAGAATCTGAAAGGGACTATCAAATACCAAAATCCCAACATCCGGACCCAGAATTGGATGCCGAAGCAGAAGAGATTGTGAAATTCAATTCGGATGATGACGCTTAAGAGAATACACAGATAGAGGCAGGACAAAACCCAACTGAGTAATAAAAATAGGTGCGAATTTACCTGAGTTGGGTAAATTCGCGCCTATTTTTATCCTGCTACGGAGGTTTGTTCCATAGGTGTGTCCTTTCAGATAAGCGAATTCATCTCTACCGTGATATCCGTCAACAGGATTTGGAAGGACACATGAACCTATTGAAGGACCATTCCTAAGGGTACTACTTACTCTAATTGGATAACATAAGCTGCTTTATATCTATAAGCAAAGGTGGTGTCTCATTTTGAGACACCACCTTTTAAGTTCTATCTATAGTTCTTCTCCATTTGTAGTAATTACCTGCTTATACCAATCAAATGATTTTTTCTTGCTTCTCTCTAAAGTACCATTGCCATAATCGTCTTGATCAACGTAGATGAAACCGTAACGTTTAGACATTTCAGAGGTACTTGCACTAATTAAATCGATACAACCCCAGCTTGTGTACCCAATAAGATCCACACCTTCTTTGATAGCTTCGTTCATTTGCTCAATATGTGCACGCATATAATCAATACGATAATCGTCGTTGATTGAGCCGTCTTCCTCAACTTTATCATAGGCTCCAAGTCCATTTTCCACGATAAACAACGGTACTTGGTAGCGATCATACATTTTCTTTAAGGTAATACGCAATCCTTTAGGATCGATTTGCCATCCCCAGTCAGATGACTCTAAATAAGGGTTTTTCACACCACTAAAGAAGTTCCCTTTTTCCTTCTGCTTACCAGGTGCTCCGCTAGCAACCATTGACATATAGTAACTAAAGGATAGGTAATCCACTGTATGTTGCAGTAATATTTCTTCATCGCCAGGAATCATGTCAATCTTAATATCGTTTTCTTCAAAATAACTTAACATGTAACTTGGATAATATCCACGAACTTGGACGTCAGTGAAGAACAGGTTCATTTGGTCTTCTTTCAGTGCTTCTAATACATCATCTGGACTGCAAGTTTCTGGATATACTTCCATACGAGCCAGCATACAACCAATCAGGGCATCAGGGATCATTTCATGACAGGCCTTGACTGCTCTAGCACTTGCTACAAACTGATGATGTAATGCTTGATAAACCGTTTCTTCTTTGTGTTCTACTTCATCTATAAGAACACCACTACCAATATATGGAGACATCGTTGAAACGTTAATTTCATTGAACGTTAACCAGTATTTCACTTTTCCTTTATAACGATCAAATACCGTTTCTGCATAATGAACAAAGAATTCAACTACGCGTCGATCTGCCCAACCATTATATTTTTGAACTAAAGCAAGTGGAATTTCATAGTGTGATAACGTCACAAGTGGCTCGATTCCATATTTCAATAATTCATCGAATACTTTGTCATAGAAAGCTAGCCCTTCTTCATTTGGCTCTGTCTCATCACCATTTGGAAAAATACGAGGCCAAGAGATGGACATACGGAATGTTTTAAAGCCCATTTCTGCAAACAGTGCAATATCTTCTTTATAACGGTGGTAGAAGTCGATACCACGACGTTTCGGGAAGTTGTCTCCAACGGTTCCTGCTAAAAGATCCTCAAGTTCCTTCTTGCTTTTAATATCCATTTCGATTTCATTTGCACGTTCTTCTTTTGGTACAAATTGAACCATATCAAAAATGGAAAGGCCTTTGCCCCCCTCGTTGTAAGCTCCTTCTAATTGGTTTGCAGCCGTAGCTCCGCCCCATAAAAAACCTTTTGGAAATGTCATATTATATTCCTTCTCTCGACTTTTTTTTGTTTCTGATTTTATTATAAATTAGTGATGCTAAAAAAACTGGTCAAAAAGAGACCAGTTTAAGGCTAAGATGAATGGTGCTATCGGAATCAATGAAACAATACATCAAACAATCTTAACAACGTTTGACTACTGACAGCACTATTTTCAATTTTTCCACACTGTAAAATTTCATCAAATAACGCTAGATGTTGATGTGGTTCCGAGAAGGTAATAAGTAATTTTTTTCCCTTTGTCCTTTTAAGTTTTTCAAATAAGAGGAATTCCTCTGATAGTAAGTACCCCTGTATAGAAATAGTGATAATCATATCTTCCTCTGTCAATATGTCCAGAGCATCCATTTGTTTAAAAATATTTGTATTACATTCACAAAATTTCCCTGCAAGAAGTATTTTTTTTTGTAACTCCAAAGCTTGGATTTGATGCTTTTCAAAACCTAGTATTACAACTCTACGGGATTTGCTGATTTGTTTTACAATCCGCTCAATCTGTTCCCTTGGGATATTTTCAATTATTTCCACGTTTTCCTTTAATTGCTCTATAAACCTATCTCCACTTAGGTCAATATCGCTCTTTTCAAGAGGTGCCCCATTCTTAATTACAGAATTTCTTAAGTTTGAAAAATTTCTAAAACCAATTCGTTTGCAGAAACGATTAATTGTAGAAGGAGCTACATTACATACCTCTGCTGCTGTTTCTAATGAAAATCCCTCAATCTTATGAAAATTTTCGAGCAATGTTTTCGCTATATGGTAGTTAATATCCTTATCAAGAGAGTTATTTATGTATGCTAAAAGATTATAAATCAATGTTTCCACATTTCCCACCTCAAGTGAATAATTCATAGTATTTTATTAAAAGTATCGATTCTCTAGTTTTTCAATTGATTTCAAAAGTTGGACAATCACTTCATTATTTTAACATTAATTCCCTTTATTTATTTGTCATTATGAATCCCTTTGAATAAATGCGTCAGTAATTCCTGTATAAAGACTTAGTACATGGGTTGGTTATAGTCATCCGCAATATTCAAGAGGAAGTCTCAAACTATTCATATTAGCATAGTTTGAAGTGGTATAAATTATTCAGGTGTACAATAGGCGTAATGGAAAGGTGGGGTTTGATGAAAAGAGATACGGCTAAAAAGCTTTGGTTCTTTGCTGCCGCTTGTTTTATTTTGTTGGGGATAGCAGATAAAAATACAACGTTTATCGTGTTGGGGGCTGCATACGTCGGCATTGGTTCTTCCATGAACAGAAAGAAACCTGCAGATACAGATGCAGAAAGAAAGGCAAGTAAAAACGGAACCTTCCACAAATAGTGGCGGGTTATTTTTTCGGTAATCTGAAAAATGGATTTGCATCAGTAGTGGTTTAGAATTTCGTTGATGTACATCATATTCAGGCTGCGATTCCGAATCAGAACGAAAAAGTGCGGGTGATATCAAAACTCTTTCCGATAAATTTTTTCAAGGAACAATATAAAAAGGAGGAAGTGTTATGTCCAAGAACGTAAAACAGAGAAGAATAATTTTAGATTTAGCCGTTACTTTAGATGGTTTTATTGAAGGGGAAAATGGAGAAGTTGATTGGTGCATTATGGACCCTGATATGGGGTTCACTAATTTCTTAAATGAAATTGACACTATTTTATATGGCAGAAAAAGTTACGATGTATGGGGCCAGTATATTCCAAAAACTGAAGACTCTGATACCGAAAAAGAAATTTGGAAATTGATTCATAGTAAAGAAAAATATGTGTTTTCCAGAACACAAAAAGCTGCTGATGCTCAAGCAATATTTATAAATGAAAATATTGTAGAGGAAGTAAATAAATTGAAGAATAAGCCCGGTAAAGACATTTGGCTTTATGGAGGAGCAAGTCTCATTACAACTTTTATAAATTTAGGACTTGTTGATGAATTTAGATTATCTATTCACCCTGTTATTTTGGGAGAAGGAAAACCGTTGTTTATTGATATAAAACAGAGATTTAATTTAAAAATGGTTAATGCCAGAACGTTCTCTTCTGGCGTTGTACAACTAATCTATCATTGGATCTGAAGATGAAAGTGAGGATTTTAAATCTTAAGGTTCTATCAGATCGGAGTACCTACGGTGACTTCTTTACACATTATAATGGGGGAATCTGATTTAGAAATGCAAAATCGTATGGTTCAGACATTAACGGAATTGATGGAGAATGAAGATCATCAAAATATATTAGCTGTAAGTCATGGTGGTGCATGCACTATGTTTAGAAAAAAATGGACAGGTACATTAGGTAATACCCGAAATTGCAGTGTTTTAGTTTTTGATTATGATGAAGGAGTATTTACCGAAAGAGCGTTGTAAAGCCCCTCGCTTTAGCCATGGGATATAAGACGTGCACTCAGTCGTGTTATTTAGATGCGCGCTGTATAATGAATATATGGAAAATAAAAAATATAAATCAAATCATAACATCACTTATTCTTGTACCTATCATGTTGTCTGGTGTCCAAAATATCGACGAAAGGTCCTTGTCGGACCAGTAGCGGCACGCTTAAGGAGCTCATTGTAGAAACGTGCACCGCTCTATCCGTCGAAATTCAGGAAATGGAGATCATGCCAGATTACGTTCACCTCCTATTGGATATAGACCCACAATTCGGGGTTCACAAAGCAGTAAAACGCATCAAGGGAGTTTCTTCCCGCGTGCTGAGACAGGAATTTAAGGAGCTGACGACGAAGCTACCCACGCTTTGGTCGAATAGCTATTTCGTTTCCACAGTGGGTGGGGCACCGCTTGAAATGATTCAGCAATACATTCAAAGCCAAAAGACCTCACAACGCCAGTAAATGCGAAGGAATCATCAGGAAAGGAGGAACACGTATGGCTAAAAGCAAAACAGCTTCATTTGTCGTAGAGATGCGACTGGTCACACATCAAAATGAACATGCAGTGCTGGATAAGCGTTTCAAAATCGCTGAAAAACTGTATAACAAAGTCTTATACCATGCGCGGACGCAGCTGACAGAGTTGTATAAGAACCGTCGATACCAAGACGTGCTGGCAGAACGCCGCTTGGCTATCAAAGTAAAGGACAAGAAATGTGAAACCGCGTGCAACAAGGAATTGCAAGCTATTCAAAAGACCTTCGGTATGACGGAATACGCTTTGCATGCTTACATCGGACGGATGCGCGAGGCGTACAAGAAGCATATCGACAGCTTCACAGCACAGAAAATCGCTTCTACGGTCTGGATAAGTGTGTCCTCCCTTCTGTATGGCAAAGGCAAAAAGGTACGCTTCAAAAAGTTCGGACAGCTGGAATCGTTGGAAGGCAAGTCGAACGCTACGGGCATGCGCTTCAAAGGCGACCGTTTGGAGTGGAACGGGCTGGTTCTGCCCGTCACTATCCGTGCCAACGATTTATTTGTTCCGGAATCCCTTTCCTTGCACCGGGTGAAATACTGCCGCATCGTACGCAAAGCGTTCAAGGGCGGTAATCAGTACTTCTTGCAACTGGTGTTGGAAGGCATTCCGCCGGTGAAACGCAACCATAATAAGGGTATGCCCCGCCGAAAACCCGCTCCGAATGCGGAAGTGGGCATCGATATCGGCACCTCTACGGTGGCGGTGGTAGGTGATGACGGCGTCATCTTGAAGGAATTATTTCCAGAAGGAGCGTCCTATGACCACGCGATTTATCTGTTGCAACGAAAACTGGACCGGAGTCGCCGCGCAACAAACCCCGCCAACTTTAATGTCGACGGCACCGTCAAGCGGGGTGTCAAGTTGACCTGGGTACGGAGCAGGAACTACATGAAAATAATGTTTCGCTTGAAGGACCTCTACCGCCGTCGGGCGGTGGCCTTAAAGGAAGCCCACAACAAAACCGCCAATGCTATCCTAGCACTGGGTAATCAGGTTTATGTGGAGGACATGGATTTCCGCGCATTGATGAAGCGGGCTAAAGAAACGACCGTCAACAAGAATGGGCGGTTCAACCGCAAGAAACGCTACGGCAAGTCCATCGGCTATCACGCGCCGGCTATGTTGGTCGGCATCGTGAAGCAAAAAGCACCCCAAGAAGGGGGAGCGCTGTACGAGGTGGATACCTTTAAATTCCGTGCCAGCCAATATAACCACGTAAATGATACCTACATTAAGAAGACACGTGATGAACGTACGACCCTTGTTGGCGGGCAGCTTGTCCAACGGGACTTGTACAGTGCGTTCCTCCTGAAAAATAGCCAACCGACACGCAACGAAACTGACCGCACAAAATGTAGCGCGACGTTCGATACCTTCATGGCGCACCACGACACCTGCATCCAGACGCTCTGCCAATCAACCGAATGGCAGTCCCGCAATTTCGGACTGCGAGATTTTCAATTTGCTTAACAAATGTATATAGCAACCAAAAGGTTCAGCTGTGAGCCTTCAACGCTAATGGTGCCATCGGGCGCCTTGTTGAGAAAGTCTAAGGGCTTTTGGGAATAGAACGGAAATAGAAAAACGACATCTCCACTTTTTTGGAAATATCGCCAGTACGGTCCGTGACGTCCCAACCGCCCTTGGAACCCCCTGGATTTATCCATGGGGAGCAGTCAGTTTTCAAGAAGTAATTGACCATGATTTTAGTTTACTGTCTTAATTAACCTTAAGCAGAGAATGAAATAGTTACAATCTTATTAACCGCTGCTTATTGTATTTACCTGGCAATGAAGAGCATTTTAGTAGCGAGCGTAGGATATGGAAAAACAGAAGTAGGTCTGTCAAAATGGCATCCCTACTTCTGTTTGTTTAAATTGATTGTATGAGGTTGATGAAATAAAGAAAACGCTTGCCTTAAAGTGGACTTTAGCAAGTAAAATAATAATGAACAACAGGACAATGGTATTCAGCTTCATTCTTTTGTTCTATAAAAATAGAAGAGGAGTAACGACATGAATAAACGTACTTTAGGAAGCGAAGGATTAGTGACATCGGAATTAGGTTTTGGTTGTATGGGATTGAATCATGACAGAGGGCCAGCCAAAGATCGAAATGAAATGATGAAAGTTGCACAGCATGCATTTGATGCCGGCGTGACAATGTTTGACACCGCAGAAGTATATGGTCCCTATACCAATGAAGAATTAGTCGGTGAAGCTATTCAAACATTTCGTAAAGAGATTCAATTAGCGACAAAAGGTGGCTTTAACATTACTGGAAATTCTAATTATCCAGACAGTAGTAAAGAAACATTGAGAAATTCTTTAGAAGGCTCTTTAAAACGCTTGAGAACGGATTATATTGATTTGTACTATATTCATCGTGTTGATCCTAATATTCCAATTGAAGAAGTGGCCCAGACTATGCAGGAATTTAAGAAGAAAGGGAAAATTCTGCATTGGGGATTATCTGAGGCGAGTGCAGAAACAATTCGCCGTGCACATCACATCGAACCTTTAGCAGCTGTTCAAAGCGAATATTCTATTTGGTGGAGAGAATTGGAAAAAGAAGTTATCCCGACTTTGGAAGAGTTGAAAATTGGTTTAGTTGCCTACAGTCCTTTAGGTAGAGGGTTTCTTACCGGGAAATTGACAAGAGACGCTATAGCTAGCGAAAACGATAATCGTGCAGAACTTCCACGTTTTACCGAAGAAGCTTTCAAAGCTAATCAAGTAGTTCTGGACTTATTACAAAAAATTGCCAATGAAAAAGACGCGACGATTGCACAAGTATCGCTTGCGTGGTTATTGGCACAAAAAGATTGGATTGTACCCATTCCAGGAACAACAAAATTGAGTAGAATAGACGAAAATGTTGGTGCAACGGCCATTCATTTTAGCAAACAAGAGCTGAATGACATTAACCATGCAGTAGATCAATTAGAAATTGTAGGAGATCGTTATAATCAAGAACAAAAGAAAAAAACGGGTAAGTAATGTCTGCTGAATATATTTAATAATTATTCATTAGATAATAAATTTAATGAAAATAAAAAACTGATTAATCCAACTAATCAGTTTTTTATTTTGTCTTGGTGCATTAGTTAGACGGTCATAGCCATAACTTAAAAATAGCCTCTGTTAGACATAAATAGTAATATTATATATATATATGTGTTTTAATGATTTATTACATACATTTATGAGGTGTTTACAAGCCCTTACTCTGTCCAAACCAACGATCACACAGCATATCTACTATCTTGAAAACGATCTGGAAGTTACTTTATTCCAAAACCAGGTCGGCAATTCGACTTTCACCAAAAAAGGGCAATTACTGAAAAATCGTTTGGTCGTCATCAATGAATATATTGATGACCTATTGCAATCCCTGGATAACAAATAGCTACTGAATAATCATCATTAACGGGATTTCGTCATGGTAGACGTTTTTTAACAAGATTATCCTAGTATGCTCGTCTATAACGTCCATATCTAGAATCCTATTAAAAAAATTCTTTTAATTTCAACTTCAGAAGGCAGTGAATCGCATGATCAAACGAATAAGGTTATTATGGGCCGTTAGCAGTATGATGGTGCTCAGTGGGTGTGGTCCTACTGAAAGAACACTAGAAGAGATACGGACATCCAGTTCGATCGAATCTAGCGCTGAAGCCAGTTCCTCAGCGTATTCTGAAAGTGCCGAACCCCAATCAGCTGTATCTCATGATGGCTATACATTAATCGAAGTGTATGGCGGGGAATTATCAGGATATCGTGCAGCAAATGTTGTCGTTGATGTCGGATTTGGTGACAGGGAATACTGGGCCTATACAAATGAATATGGGCAATTGGTTCGCATTATCGCAGCAGAAATTATTTTGCAAAGTCATCACACTGAACCAGTCAATTCTGAGGGACGCTATTATGATGATGAAGCAAAAGTTCCGGGCACAGAGCACCCAAATCACGATGAAGCACATGTCATTGCTGACTCCTTAGGGGGTGTGGCCAATGCTTATAATATTACGCCACAAGACAGTGTGCTGAACCGTCATGGAGACCAAACATATATGGAACAGACCATCCGACAAGCAGGTGGGGCAACGAATTTCGAGGCACTTATTACGTACCCGGATACAACTACTCACGTTCCAAGTTCTTATAAATACACGTATACGATTAATGGGTATCAGGTAGTAGATGCCTTCCAAAATATAAACCCAGATGAATACAATGCCACCCTAGGATTAACTGGAGAGGGCGGCTCAGATTCTGGCGGTTTCGAAACAGCAGCATTCGCTGCACCCATCGATACCACACGAGGAAACGTGTGGGCTGTGGACATGAATGGTAATGGCCAAGTCACCATCAAAGAAGCGAAAGACGCAGGATACGCTATGCCGATTACAAGAGAGCATTGGCTCTATCAGTATATGAGAGATAATGATGGAGATGGGCAAGTTGGGGAATAAGATAATTCTGGTTTTTTAAACTTTGTCTGTTTAAATGTCTCTAGGTGGGCTTTAATTATGTTTGTAATACAATTCTCACCAAGGGCAAATTCTTTGCTATGCTTATGTTTTCTTATATAATCACCTTGTATACAATTAGTGGTAACTGCTGGTAGCTTAAAAAAGGAGGAATAATCATGGAATTTCTTTGGTCTTTAATTGTCGGAGGTATTTTAGGGGCACTTGCAGGCGCTTTTTTAGGTAAAGATGTTCCCGGGGGCATTATCGGAAACATTATTGCTGGGTTCATTGGCTCATGGTTAGGGATAACTTTATTTGGTGCATGGGGACCTGCAGTCGGAGGATTCTATATCGTTCCTGCCTTAATAGGGGCCATTATCCTGATTCTCATTCTCTCACTTATACTCAAATCTACCAGAAGGTAAATGTCGATTCGTACACAGAATGGAGGGAAATAAAATGGTCAAAATATTAGAAGGAATTTACTCCACGCAAGAGGAAACAATGGCCGCTATAAACCGCCTCAAGGATCAAGGGTACAGCCGAAGCGATATCTCTGTCGTGGCAAATACAGAAGTTCATAGTCATTTTTTCACAAATATGCAGGTGGATACCACAATAGACGTTCACGCTATCCATAATTTAGATGATGATCACCGTTCACTTTGGGAAAAAATCAAGGATGCTTTCACATTGGATGACGCTTATGACGAAGAGACCTATAAAGATTCGCGGTATGATTCTATCCGTACTCTCCTGGATGGATATCGAGATGAGATTAATCGCGGTGGTATCGCAGTGTTGATCGAAGAAGAACCGCCAACTACTACTTACACTGAGGACCTAGGAGCCAATCCAAGGGATGTTATAGATCGCACCCATGAATATGATCCCGATCGAGATAGTCTTCTTTAATTGAAACCTAAAGTCTTTCTGAGGAGAGTGTCGGAAGCTATGCCTTCTGGCGCTCTTTTTATTTAGTCAAGCTTCCAAAACATTAGTAGTTAAAGTATATTTTCATTTCCATTTAACTTGCTCTTATTAAAATCCCTAACAAATCTAAATGGATTATTTATATTACTAATACTGTAATGTATAGAAAGGATGATTTTAGTGAGTAAATCCAAAATTAGACTCGTTCATACTTTCTTTAAAGTTAGCCTATTAACGATTAATATTTTAGCGGGAACACGGTTTTTTAGAACAAAGATTAGCCCTGAAGAACAAGAGACGAAAGCTTCTATCATTAAGACAGAGAAGAATAGGATCGAATTAGCCATCAATGCCCATGACGGTATGCAACTCTCAACAACTATGTTCACAAGGGATAATCCAGAAGCTATTGTTCAAATTTTGCATGGTGCTACAGAACACAAGGAATTATATTATAACTTTGCGCATTTTTTAAATGAAAATGGCTATGCCGTAATTATTTCGGACCTCCGGGGACATGGTAAAACAGTTAACCGCAGTTATCCATACGGGCATATGAACAGTGTGGATGAGGTGATTGATGATGTGTACAGAGTTACCCAATATGCGAAGACGACATATCCTGATAAACCACTATATATAGTAGGGCATTCTTTGGGATCAATCCTGGCAAGATGCTATCTTCAGAAACATGACAACGAAGTAGACAAGCTTGTCATGACAGGAACCGCCCGATCGATTGACAAGACAAAACTTGGGTTATTCATCGGTAATTGGGCAACATTTTATTCTGGAGCTTATAATCATAGTAAGATACTCCATCTCATTGGAGGATCCACTATATATAAAGCATCATCATTTGAGGAAAATATGGTGACCACAGATAGGGATTTGTATGAAAAAATGAGTGCAGATCCTCTCATGCATTTTACATGGACAAACAACGGCGCATTAACTATGTTTGAAGCAACCAGCAATCTCAAACAATATAAAAAATATAACATGCAAAACCCCAAACTTGAGATTCTAAGTCTTTCTGGCACAAAAGATCCTGTCACGGGTGGCAGCGTGGGGCTGAAGGACACCGAGCAAACACTCAGGAAAATCGGTTACTCACGCATTTCAATCAAGCAATATGAAGAAAAACTGCATTCCATTTTATTTGAAACAAATAGAGACACCGTTTACCAAGATGTGCTGGATTTCCTCAAAAAGTAACTTATAAGTATCTTAATTCTTTTCGGATTCCGACACAATGAGTGGGATAAAGTAAGTTTGGGCGCTTATTATGAATAATAATATTTTCCAAAAAAGATTGTATCAGTCCCAGGAAACTGCGTTCCGGGACTGATGCAATCTTCTGTTTTTTATGCTTTTACTCTTTGTTATCCAATTTTTCCAATGGATGGACGGCAGGTCCGTCGAGGACTTCCCCAGAGTAGGAGAAGCGGGAACCGTGGCACGGACAATCCCAAGAACGTTCCGCACTGTTCCACTGCAGACCACACCCTAAATGAGTACACGTGGTTTTGACAAGATGGATTTGGCCGGCTTCGTCACGATATCCGCCCGCTTTTTTGTCATTTACAGACACGAGTCCGCCTTCGTCCGGTTTTAATTCTTCCAGAGTAAGGGCGGTGTGTTTGAGTTTGGAGAAGACGAAATCTTTGCCGACTGTCGCATTTTTTATGACAAATTGTTTGATGTCTTCCGTTTTTAACTTTCCCCTTGTAGGAGCGAATAAATCAGCATATCTATTCGGTTGATCCACTATTAAATCCACCAGCAGCTTTCCAGAGAGGGCACCCATGGCCATGCCCCATTTATTGAAACCAGTGGCCACCAGAATATCCGGGGAATCGTGAGTTATTTGGCCGACATAGGGCATCTTATCGAGCGTTGTCATGTCTTGGGCGGACCAGTGAAAAGGAACTTCTTGGAGGGAGAAGAATTTTTGGCCAAATTCTTTTAAATTGTGATAATGCTCTTGCGTATCGGATTCACTTTTTCCGGTCTGATGGCTATCCCCGCCTATCAATAATAATTTCTCGCCATTCACACCACTAATGGACCGCAGTGAGCGAGTAGGGGATTCCGCGCTGATGTACATGCCCTCTGGAATTGAGCCGGACACTTCAGCAGCAAGAGCATAAGAGCGAGAAATTGTGAGCTTCGAGAAGTACAATCCATTGAAGTCATTAAACGGATAGTGGGTAGCAACGACTACTTTTTCGCAGTGTAGGGTTGTTCCATTTTCCATGATGACGGTCGTTTCATCTTTCAACTTCACAGCACGTGTTTGTTCATAAATTTTCCCGCCGAACCGCTGAATCTCTTTTATTAGGGCTGCCAGGAATTTGACAGGGTGAAATTGTGCTTGATCAGGCATTGAGAGCGCTGCTTGGATATCGAACGGTAAGTCCTCCAATCGCCCTTCTGTCAAAAAAGCCGGTATGCCAAGGTCTTCATAAGCCCGGGCTTCTTCTCTGATTTGTACAGCACCGTTTGCAGTCGTAGCATACACCACTGCCTTTTTCTTTTCGAAATCGCAGTCTATTCCCAATTCTTCGGCTATTTTTTCGATAAGAGCGAGTCCTTCGATATTCGCCTCGTAATACAGACGGGCATCTTCTTTACCAAAAGTGTGAATGAGTTCATCATAAATCAGTCTGTGTTGGGCCGTGATTTTGGCGGTAGTATGGCCGGTGACGCCCGAAACAAAATCCCTGGCCTCAACAAGCGTCACTTGTCTGCCTGCCTTGGTCAATAAATACGCTGTGATGACGCCGACTATTCCTCCTCCGATTACTCCCACTTGGGTCCCACTGTCTGTAGTCATTGGCGGAAAGTGCGGTATAGGATGGGTAAGCCAGTAGGATTCCGGGAAATTAGCGAGGTTTTGATCAGCAGATGTATGCTTCATTATAGAACTCCTCCTTATCGGTTTATAAAGACTTGTCTTGAGTATACTCCTTCTTCTGAAAGGAAGAAAAAGATACCCACCAAACGCGGGAGCTTGGCACAGAAAGGTGTGAACTTACGGTATGTGGACCGCTTGCACCCTCCTTTATCATTTATTTCAAGACATCATTCAAAGCTTCCGCCATTGTAGGGTGGGTAAATATTTGATCTCTCAACACCTTATAAGAGATGCCAGCCTTCATGGCTAATGAAATGATATTAATGGTTTCATGGGACTCGACGCCATACAGAGAAGCTCCCACTGAATCCTCCTCTAGCGATTTGTTCTATAGAAAAGAAATTATACCAATAATTTCCAAAAGCTAACGATTAGGTACTTTGAAGTAACCGGGTAGGGGAACCTTCCAAAAGCGGCCAGCCTATATACTTCCTTGTTTCCGATAAGGGTTAATCTTTGCTAGTGAAGCTGAATTTCTATACAATGAGTTTGTAACAGAATAACGAAGAAGAAAGTGGAGGTAATAAATATGGCTAAGTTTGTGAAAGGCTCATACCGTACCATTTCAGAAGTTCATACTGTTTTAGAGGGTTTACAACAAGAAGGGTATACTGAATCGAATATTACACTTATAACAAATGAAGCTAAGAAGTATGATGAACTAATCAATTCCACAGAGGCTACAATAAAGTTAGATGACACTGCCGACGAGCATCTTACCCTCTGGGAGAAAATCATGCATGCTTTCCCTATCTTCACCAGCAGTGATTATGCGAGCAACAAAGAGGATGCTGATTTGGAACCAGAAGAAGACACGCTACTGGAAGGGTATCAGAGGCAACTAGATGACGGTGAAATCGTTGTGATCGTGGATGATATCTTAAATAAAGAAGCCTCTTTAAATTTGGGAAATATGGATGCAACAGATACGGTGAGTGCGGTTAAGTCCAACCAAATTCTTCAAGAGACACCGGAGACAGATTCTCATCCTGATGTTGAGTCAATGGCCGATGTTTTGGAGCAGGAAACAACGGTTGTTCCCGGAGATGAAGGTACGCATGAAGATCCGTATGAAGATTCACGTATTGAAAGCTAAATAAGGCAAGCGCCAAAAACGGCTCTCTGTCAAATGGTGTTGATGAGACATTCTATCTGTTGAAATAAGG
>NZ_PXZT01000017.1 GCF_003008695.1 Trichococcus alkaliphilus | reverse complement strand
GGCCATGACTTCGCCTGTCGCTTTCATCTGTGTTCCGAGGGTCCGGTCGCCCTTTTCGAATTTATCGAACGGGAAACGCGGGATTTTGGAAACGATGTAGTCCAAAGCAGGCTCGAAAGCCGCATAGGAAGTGCCGGTAACCGGGTTCTTCATTTCATCCAAGGTCAGGCCGACAGCGATCTTCGCCGCCATCTTCGCAATCGGGTAACCGGTCGCTTTACTCGCCAAAGCCGAAGAACGGCTGACACGCGGGTTCACTTCGATGATGTAGTAGTCGAACGAGTAAGGATCCAATGCCAACTGGACATTGCAGCCGCCTTCGATTTTCAAGGCGCGGATGATCTGCAGGGAGACATCACGCAACATTTGGTACTCTTTGTCGGACAAGGTTTGGGAAGGCGCCACGACGATGGAATCGCCTGTGTGGACACCGACCGGATCGATGTTTTCCATGTTGCAGACAACGATGGCGTTATCGTTGCTGTCGCGCATTACTTCGTATTCGATTTCCTTGAAGCCGGCGATTGATTTTTCCAACAAACATTGTGTTACTGGTGAGTAGCGCAAGCCGTTCGCCACGATTTCACGCAGGTCAGCTTCATTATGGCAGATTCCGCCGCCGGTGCCGCCCATTGTGAAGGCGGGACGGACGATCAGAGGATAACCGATTTCCGCTGCGAAGCGAAGTGCCTCGTCCACTGTGTGGACGATGTCGCTCTCGGGAACCGGCTGATTCAATTCCGCCATCAATTGACGGAACAGATCACGATCTTCGGCTTGCTGGATGGAACTCAATTTTGTTCCCAACAGCTCGACATTGAATTCTTCCAATACGCCTGCTTTATCCAATTCCACGGCCATGTTCAGACCGGTCTGGCCGCCCAATGTCGGCAATAAGGCATCCGGGCGCTCTTTGCGGATGATGTTCGTGATGAATTCTACAGTGAGTGGCTCCATGTAGACTTTATCAGCGATCTCAACGTCCGTCATGATTGTGGCTGGGTTGGAGTTGACCAAAATGACTTTGTATCCTTCTTCTCTTAAAGCCAAACATGCTTGCGTTCCGGCATAGTCAAATTCAGCGGCTTGGCCGATGATGATGGGGCCTGAGCCGATCACTAAGATGGATTGAATGTCGGTACGTTTAGGCATGTTGTTTTCCTCCTTGGACTGCTTTCATCATATTCACAAAATGATCGAACAAGTAATTGGCATCGTGCGGTCCGGGCGCTGCTTCCGGATGGTATTGAACCGAGAAGACCGGTTTGGTTTTGTGTTTGACGCCTTCGTTCGTGCCGTCGTTCAGGGCGCGGTGAGTTGCGACCAAGTCTGTTTGGCTCAGGCTGTCCTCATCCACGGCATAGCCATGATTTTGGCTCGTCAGGCTGACTTTTCCGGTTGCAAGATCCTTCACCGGATGATTTGCGCCGCGGTGACCGAATTTCATTTTGTAGGTTGTCGCACCGCCGGCTAATGAGATCAGCTGGTGGCCTAAGCAAATACCGAACATCGGCAGATTATCCTGCGCAATCAATTGCTTGATCGTTTCGATGGCTTCCGGAACGGATGTCGGATCTCCAGGTCCATTGCTCAACATGATGCCGGCCGGATTGAAAGCTAAAATTTCGTCTGCACTTGTGTTCCAAGGAGCCAGAATGACTTCGCAGCCTCTTTTCAATAATTCTGCAAGGATATTGTCTTTGAAGCCGAAGTCAAGCAAGACGACGCGTGGGCCTTCACCCGCAAATATTTTGATTTCTTTTGTTGAATTCAATTGGATTTCGTCAACCGGTAATTCGTAGGCTTTCAACGATGCGACAATCTCATCCAAGTTGTCCGCATTGTTTACCATTGTGCCGCGCATAACGCCGGCATTGCGGATTTTTTTGGTGATGCTGCGTGTGTCCACGCCGTAGATTCCTGGTACATCAAAGCCCTTCAAAGCTTCATCCAATGTTTTGGTGGAGCGGAAGTTGCTTGGATGTTCCGCTACTTCATGCACGACCATCCCTTTCAAGCCCGGTTGCACGCCTTCATAGTCATCTATGTTGATGCCATAGTTGCCGATCAACGGATACGTGAAAGTGATGATTTGGCCTGTGTAGGAAGGGTCTGACAAAGTTTCTTGGTAACCTGTCATCCCTGTGTTGAATACGATCTCCCCGATTGCATCCTTTTCTGATCCGAAAGCATATCCTGGATAGCAGCTGCCATCTTCTAAAACTAAAAATCTACGTTGTTTCATGTTGTTCCTCCTGATTTCTGATTGACAAGGTACGTACCTCACTTGCATGAAAAATAGGAAAATGTAAAAAAAACACACCTATTATTGGGCGTGTTTCAACGGTTGTTTACATTAATCGTTTCACATGCCTTGTTAGCCTCTCTGTGCTAATTTAAAGACGTTCTAGCCACGCTGTATCCCGTACAGTATTGTGGATTACGTTAATTTTAGACTATCCGGACGGAATTTTCAATTGATATTTCCAAAAAATGAAAAAAAGATGTGATTTTTAATTGTTCTTGACTCTAAAATACAGAAAAACCCTTGGAATCAAAGGGTTTTGTTCCAAGGGCACTACTTTAATTTATTTGACGTCCTCTTCGACTTTATCGGCAGGCGTCACTTTATGGACTTCCGGTTCCTGCTCATCGCCAGGTGTGAAGTCATCGACAAAATGGTCGGTCCCGTTGTAAAGGTCCAAGTGATAGAAGCCATCCTCATAGCGGACGACCGAAATGCTGGCATTATCCAGATGGCGGTCGATCGAGAAATCAGGAATGACGGCATGGATCATGTTACGGATCGTCATCCCGTGGGAAACGATCAGAATGTTTCTTTCGGAATCACGATGCTCACTGATCAGTTTGATCAAGCCGCGTTCGACGCGTAGCCAGAAAGTCATATAGTCTTCTGCTTCATGGTAAGGATCCATTTCCTTCAATCCGTTCAACTCTTCGATGACGGAACGGTGGGCATCATAATTAGGCTCGCCATCTGCGCTACCCAAAAATTTATTCAGGTTCCCCCAAGTTTCGCTCGCATCCAGCCCTTCAAAAGAGCCAAAGAATATCTCCCTGAATTCAGGCATGGCCACCACTTTCAAATGGTCAGCATGCTGGTTTTCCTTCAAAATGATCTGCGCTGTTTCAAATGTCCGTCTCAAGTCACTGCAATAGACCGCATCGAACTTGACATCGCCCAAGCCTGCTCCGCTTCTCATGACATCGCGTCTGCCTCTGGGCGTCAATGGTGTGTCGGACCAGCCTTGCATCCGATTGTATTTATTAAGATAAGTTTCTCCGTGTCGCATAAAATAAAACGTTACTCCCTTTTTCAAGGTTAACCCGCCTCTCTCAAGCTACTTTCGCATTAGGATACTTGCTTTCCTTCTCTTATCTTAACAATTCCGGCGGCTGATTGCATCTATTTTCATGCAACTATTTGTCGCTGAGCAGATCTTCCACGATTTCGCCGGATTTGTAGGCACGCAGCAGCTGCTGCAAGTCGATGACTTGTTGGGTCAGCCTCTTGCCGACATCCGTTTGCCTTACCGTTTTGCGCTCCAATTCCTTGTCGACGATGCGTCGGGTCGAAACGATATCCTTTTCATTTTCGATGGCATCCTGACGGGAAGTGAACGGCTGATGCGAAACCAACTGCATCCCGAACGAGTTGTACAGCAGCGTATAGCCGGCCAACCCTGTCGTATTTTGGTAGGCTTTCGAAAAGCCGCCGTCGATGACGATCAGTTTGCCGTCCGCCTTTAATGGATTCTCGCCGATCTTTTCTTTGACAGGCGTGTGGCCGTTTATGATATGGCCTTTCTTCGGATCCAGGCCGAATTCCTTCAGTATTTTGTAGGACAGCTCCACATTGTCGCGCTGCTCGTAATACAGGTTCTTCTTCTCGACATGGGTCTCTTTGTCGGCGACATAAAGACGCTCGAAAGTCGTCATCTTATCCTTGCCGAACAAGGACGAAGCTTTGCCTTCCCACAAGTACCAGATCAGATCGAGTGTGCGGGTGTTGTGCCTCGTTGCTTCGCGGTTCAGATAGCCTCGGCGCAGCACTTCTTCGTATTTGTCCAAGAGGGCTTTGCCGCTGTACTTGACGTTGGCGATCGCCATCTCCATGAAGCTGCCATCCGGATTCAGAGGCACGCAACCATGGAACAACAGATTGTCATTGTAGCTCAAATACATGCTGCCTTTGCTGAAAAGGAACTGGACATGCTTTTGCAGCCTTTCCGAATTCAGGAACCCGGTCATGAGCCTTTCGACAACCAGTATCTCCTCTTCAGTCAAGCGGTAAGGATCGGCTGGATCTACCGTCGGAAAATAGTCACACAGCATCGGATATTCCTTCCCGTCCAACTTCACCGTGCCTTTTTCGTAGTCGATAAAGTCCAGCACCATCCGGTCGGCCATGTCGAATTCAGGGTGGCGTTTGATGATTTCCCCTTCGAGCTTGAACTGGATGATCGAAATGGCTTGGTTCATTTTGGCGATCTGACGGATTTCTTCCGGGAAGATTTTGCTTTCGTCCTCGGTGTTGATTTTCGGCATGAACGGATCATAGCGGTCCTCTTTGTAGATCATTTCGGCAAACGTGATCAGCGGACGCAAAGAGATGCCATAAGCATCCTCGATGATTTCCAAGTTGTTGTAGCGGGCAGAGATGCGGATCACATTGGCCATACAGGCTGCTGAGCCGCTCGCAGCGCCCATCCAGAGGACATCATGGTTGCCCCATTGGATATCCAGCTCGTGGCCATCCATGAAGGTATCGATGATTTTGTCGGGGAATGGGCCTCTGTCGTAGATGTCACCGACAACATGCAGGTGATCGACCACCAGCCGTTGGATGACATGCGAGATGGCAGCAATGAGCTCTGTCGCGCGGTCCAAGGAAATGACGGTCTTGATGATCTTTTCGTAATAATCCTCTTTGTTCGTCATGATCGTGTCTTTGAAAAGCAGCTCTTCGATGATGTAGGCATAATCGGCCGGGATTGCCTTTCTGACTTTCGAGCGCGTGTATTTCGAAACGGTGAAGGCGCACAATTCCGTGATGCGCAGCAAGGTCAAGGAGTAAAATTCATTGATTTCCTCTTCGGAGTCCAGACTGTCCACGATCATATCGATTTTGTCTTCCGGATAGTAGACGATCGTCGCAAGCTGGTTCATCTCGCGGGTGCTCAATCTCCCTTGAAAAATCTCCCGGATCTTTTCTTTGACGTTCCCGGATCCATTCCTGAGTACATGCTGCACGGCGTCATATTCCCCGTGCAGATCGCTGATGAAGTGCTCGGTTGCTTTCGGCAAGTTCATGATGGCTTCCAAGTTGATGATTTCGGTTACTGTTTTTGCTGCTGTCGGATATTCCTTTGCCAGCAATCGAAGATACTTGTCTTTCGTTATCATTACAATTACACCCCTACTTTTGTCATTTCACTTAGAACGGAACCCCGCAAGGCAAACGTTGCTCACAGGATTATCTTTATTTTTCCTGACAAGATGATTACTTATATCATAGCTTGAATTAAAAAAAAATGATAGACAAGATGCAAAAGTTACACAATTGGTCACAACTTCGACTGTGTACCTGTCCGGAGTGGTTTCTTTGGATCAAGCCAGCTCCGTTCTGGTTGCCAACTCCGGCGAGGATTGCCTCGTCGGAGTTGAATGTGGATTCCGCCGCTCTCCTCCTGCGAAGACTGCCTCTCCGGAGGTGATTGCGAAATCCTCCGTTCTCCTCCTGTGAAGGGCGGCTTCGCCGGAGCTGAGGTTATCCTACCGCCATACAGACGCCAAAACCGCAAAAAAACGCGCCTGCACTCCATCAGGAATGCAGGCGCGATCGTTATTCACATTTATGCTTATCTTTCCTTCATTGCTCTGTCGATTTCGCGTTTCATATCCTTTTGTTTCAATGCGTCACGCTTGTCGTAGCTCTTCTTCCCTTTTGCGAGTCCGATGAGTACTTTCGCGACACCATTCTTGAGGTAAACCCGCAACGGCACCAATGTAACACCGGTCGTCTTCGTCTCCTCAATCAGGTACTTGATCTGCTTTTTGTGCAGCAATAACTTCTTGGTGCGCAGCGGATCATGGTTGAAGATATTGCCCTGTTCGAATGGGCTAATATGCACATTCTGCAGGAACACTTCCCCGTTCCGGATGCTTGCGTAGCCGTCCTTCAGGTTGATTTTCGCTTTGCGGACGGATTTGATTTCCGTTCCGGTCAGCACCATCCCGGCTTCTATCGTGTCGAGGATGATGTAATCATGGCTGGCTTTTCTGTTCTGCGCTAAAACTTTTCCTTCGCCTTTTGGCATAGTCGGACACCTTCATTTCGTTAGCTTACTTCTTTTTGCCTCTTTCCTTTTTCCCTTTGGCTTTTTTACCTGGACGGGAATAGAACGGCTCTTTTCCTTTTTCGGTCTTTTTGCGAGGTCCGCTGTCGCGATCGGATTGGCCCGGTTTCCGTTTTTTGCCCTTCGGAATCTTCGAGCGGATCTGTTTGACCAGATCCTGGTCGCTCTGGCTCTGGGTCTTTTCCTTGTCGATGACCAGCGAGAAATCGATAGCGCGCGTGACAGGATCCGAATTTTCTACTTTTATTTTGACCTTTTGGCCGATACGATAGATAACGCCGGTGCGTTCACCCATCAGAAGCAGATGGCTTTCGATGTAGTTGAAATAATCTTCCGTCATTTTCGAGATGTGCACGAGACCCTCCACTGTGTTGGGCAACTGTACAAAGATGCCGAATTTCGTGACGGAACTGATGACGCCCTCGAACTCTTGGCCGATTTTGTCCATCATGAACTCTGCCTTCTTGAGCGATTCAGTTTCGCGTTCCGCATCAACCGAGCGGCGTTCCATCTGCGAACTCTGAACGGCGATATCCGGCAATTGCCCTTTCCATTTCTCAACCAACTTCGGATCGACGACGCCTTTTCCATACGTGCGGATCAAGCGGTGGACAATCAAATCGGGATATCTTCTGATCGGTGAAGTGAAATGGGTATAATCTTTCGCAGCCAAACCATAGTGGCCGACCGGTACAGCATCATATTTCGCTTGCTGCATGCTGCGCAACAGTGTGGTCGAAACAACGGCTTCATATGGTTCGTCCTTGACTTTCGCCAAAACTGCCTGCAATTGCTTCGGCTTGACGTTTTCATGCGTTCCGCTCACCAGAATTCCGAACGTCGTCACGAATTCCAGGAAGCGCATCATTTTGGTCGGGTCCGGTTGATCGTGGATCCGGTAGATGAACGGCAAGTTCGCCTTCGTGAAATGATGGGCGATCGTTTCATTCGCGCTCAACATGAAGGACTCGATGAGGCGCTCGCCGACACCGCGATCCGTCACATAGATGTCCAACGGGTGCCCGTTTTCGTCCACGATGATTTTCGCTTCATCGGATTCGAAATCGATGGCGCCGCGTTTTTGGCGTTTCTTCAGGAGGATCTCATGCAGGATGGCCATTTCTTCGAACATCGGCACAAAATCGCTGTATTTTTCGCGCAGTTTCTTGTCGTGGTCCGTCAAAATCGCATTGACATCGGAATAAGTCATCCGTTGTTTTGACTCGATGATGCTCGGGAAAATATCATAGGCGACCACTTCCCCATCCGCATCCAATTCCATTTCACAAGACATCGTCAAACGGTCTTCATGCGGCAACAAGGAACAGATGCCGTTCGATAATTTCTGAGGCAACATCGGCACGACACGGTCCGTCAAATAGACACTGGTGCCGCGCTCATAGGCTTCGCGATCGATCGGGGAATTCTCCGTCACATAGTAGGAAACATCCGCGATGTGAACGCCCAGCAGATAATTGCCATTTTCTAGTTTCTTCAAGGAAATCGCATCATCCAAGTCTTTGGCGTCAGCGCCATCGATCGTGACGATCTGTTCCGAACGCAAATCACGTCTGCCTTCCAACGCCTCGGCTGGAATCTCCAATGGAATACTTTCAGCCTGGGCCAACACATCTTCCGGGAATTCGGAAGGAATGCCGAACTTATAAAGAATGGCAAGAATATCAACGCCTGGTGCATCTTTGTGGCCAATTTCTTTCGTGACCAACCCTTCCATCTTGACCGGATTCTCAGGTGTCGGATAGCTGGTGATTTCCACCAGACAGACACTGCCTTCAACAGGATGGATGCCTTCCGGTTTGATGTAGACAACGATACTGTTGATTTTCGTATCTTGCGGGACAACGAACCCCAAGAAGCCGGTCTCTTCACGGCGATCGGAATCGTAAGGAACAAATTCGCCTACAACCTGATTCGATTTGCGCGTCAGAACAGCTGTTACCTCGGCTTCGACTCCTTTGTCATTCCAAGGCTCCGCCTCACGGGTAATCTTCACCTCGACCGTATCGCCGTCCATCGCGCTGCCGGTTCTGCCGCGCGGGACAAAGAGGTCACTTTCGTTCGGATCGACCGTAACAAAGCCAAAGCCGCGATCATTGCTGCGGAAAGTACCTGTCAAAGTGGCGCTTTGCACTTTCAGACGGAATTGTCCGGTCTTATTCAGCAACAGGATGCCTCTTTCTTCCAACTGTGCAAAGACTTTGACCAATGCTTTGAATTCTTCGGAATCCGTGTAGCCCAACGCTTCACTTACTTCCTTCAACGTCATGCTCTTTGCGGCATGCTCCTGAAAATAGGCAAGAACGTCAATTTGGATCTGATCTATCTTTCTCATACTTATCCCTCATTCCAATTTAGTCGGTTCAAAAATGCCAATACTGTTTCTTCAAATACGTTTCTGTCTTTCCCAACGGTGATGACATGCGTTGCTTCCGGGAAGAAATGATAATCCACTTCAGCATCTTGGATGCGGTCCGCCAACAATTTCCCGCAGTCAGCGCTGATCATTTCATCCTTGCCGGATTGCGCGATGTAATAGGGAACGGTGATGTCGGCAAGATTCGCCTTGATCAGTTCCGTAAACTCATCAATTTGGGCAAGCTGGGCATTCAATTTTGGCTTCATCAACGCCAGTTCGTGCTCGATTTCCAGATTTGCCATGCCAAGTTTCTTTTTCGCCAGCTTGGCGAAATGCATAAAACTGATCGGCACCCGCGATTCCTCAAAACTGATGATCGGTGAATTGAAGGAGCCTCCTCCGATGAATCCGCCGGTTTCGATGGCTCTTGTCGCCATAATGCCGCCCATTGACAACCCGAATACGGCAAGCTGATCGTAGCCCTTTTCCATCAGTTCTTCTTTTGCGCGCATGGCATCAGCGAACCAGACATCCGGCCCTCCCAAATCAAGGATGTCCTCAAAACGGCCGGTCGCATGCCCCGTAAAATTCGGTGCATATACAGTATACCCGTTCCGTTCCAAAAAGCGTCCCAACAAACGCACATCATTTGCGCTGCCGGTATAGGCATGCAGCAAAAGGACGGCGCGCGGACCAGCTTCGAAGAAAAAGGGTTCTGGTAAATTGATTGCTTTCATAAAATTCCTCCCAACTCGTTCATCTTCATTTTACTGTATTTACAGCTTTTTTCCTAATATATCAGATATTTGCGGACGAAATTTTTTAGCAATTCATAAGCTTCGCCGCATAATTTCGACTAGCTCTCTTTTCAGGCGAAAAAAAAGCAGAACCCGGAAATGTGGTTTCTGCCTGCAATAGTTAATTTGAGGATAGATAGGTTAAAGCTAGGGCGATCAGGATGAACAGTGCTCCCAGAACGACTGTGATCTGACGCAATACTGCTTCAAAGCCTCTTGCCTTTTGTTTGCCGAATAATTGCTCCGCTCCACCTGTAAGTGTGCTGGCTGCATTTGTTTTTGATGGCTGCATCAGCACAACAATGATCAACAGCACAGAAACAACCAACAGGGCCGTTAATAGTACATCGTATAATGACAAAGGATGGACCTCCCTATAATAATTTTCTACTACTAACTTTAGCACAAACTATAGGGTTTTGCTAGCAATTTCAGAAAAGAAAAGCGCCCGGACCCGCTCACCTCCACTGGAGGGAACAGTCCGAACGCTTTTACCGTGCTTTTTAGTGGGATGTCACACTTTTAAAATGGGATCCCTCACACTCTTTTTGAAACGTGTTCTGATTCGCAGACACCACTACCGTTTCGAAACCAGCTGTCGTCCACAAAAGAGGTGAACGGCAGCTGGTTTCTCCAACGTACGGGTGTCTAAACGCGAATCATCGCACTCTTATCTTCTGATGACGCGGACGTTTACGATGCCGTCGATTTTTTTGAAATTTTCGACAACTTCAGCCAGTACTGCTTCATCTGTTTCGGCGATATCGATGACAGTGTAGGCATAGTTGCCACGGCTGCGGTTCAGGATATCTTCGATGTTGATAAAGTATTTAGCCAAGCCGGAAGAAATTTGGCCGACCATGTTCGGGATGTTCTTGTTGATGATCGTCAAACGGATCGGTGATTGCATCGCGATATCGACTCCTGGGAAGTTCACGGAATTCACGATGTTCCCTGTTTCCAGGAAGTATTTCAATGTTTGGGCTGCCATGATTGCGCAGTTCACTTCAGCTTCTTCTGTAGAAGCTCCTAAGTGAGGCAATACAATGATAGCATCGTTGTGAAGCAAAGCTTCATCAGCGAAATCCGTTACGTATTTGCGGATGCTCTTTTCTTTCAATGCTGCCAACATATCAGCCGTGTTGACCAATTCGCCGCGGGCAAAGTTCAAAAGAACAGCGTTGTCTTTCATTTGAGCCAGGAAGGCTGCATCAACCATACCTTTTGTTTCGGCGTTGACAGGTACGTGAATCGAAATGTAGTCCGCTTTTGCCAATACTTCAGCGATTGAAGAGGCTTTTTGGACACGACGGTTGATGTTCCATGCTGTTTCCACAGAAACATACGGGTCATAACCGATGACTTCCATGCCTAGACGGAATCCGTCATTGGCCAACATCGCGCCGATAGCACCAAGGCCGATGACACCCAATGTTTTTCCGGAGATTTCTGTCCCCGCAAATTGGCTCTTGCCTTTTTCAACTTGCTTCTCTACATCGTCACCGCTTAATGTTTGGACCCATTCCATTCCTTCTTTGATCGGACGGGCAGCCATGATCATAGCAGCCAAAACAAGTTCTTTAACCGCATTTGCATTCGCACCAGGCGTATTGAAGACAACCACGCCTGCTTCGGAACATTCTTCAACCGGTACATTGTTGACGCCTGCGCCGGCACGAGCGATGCCTTTTAGACTTTCAGGGAATTCCATGCCATGCAGTTTTTCGCTGCGCAGGATGATGCCGTCAGGATTTGCGCCTGAGTTAAGGACGAATTGATCTGCGTTCAGTAAATTTAAGCCTTCTGGAGCAATCGCATTGTAAGTTTTAATCTCGAACATTATTTGAATTTCCCTTCTTTAGCTTCAAAAGCTTTCATAAATTCTGTTAATTCTTTCACGCCTTCATAAGGGAATGCATTGTAGATACTTGCGCGCATACCGCCAACGGAACGGTGGCCTTTCAAGTTCAGGAAGCCTAGTGCTGTTGCTTCTTTGACGAACTTCGCATCCAAGTCTTTGTTTCCGGTAACGAATGGGATATTCGTCAATGAACGGGATTTGACTGCAACAGGGGAAGAGAACAAGTCTGATTCTTCGATTGTGCGGTACAGTAAGCCTGCTTTTTCTTCATTCATTTTCGTCATCGCTTCCACGCCGCCCAGATCCTTCAACCATTCGAAGACCAGTTTTGCTACGTAGATGGAGAAGCTTGGTGGTGTGTTATATAACGAATCATTTTTGATGTGTGTACGGTAATCAAGCATGCTTGGCAATTTATTCTCGGTCTGGATCAGATCTTCTTTCACGATCACGATCGTCAATCCTGCAGGCCCAATATTTTTTTGTGCGCCAGCATAGATCAAACCGAAGTCATTGACATCGTAACGGTTGGACAAAATGTTGGAAGACATATCGGCAACGATCGGTGCATTCACGAAACGAGGGATTGTTTGGAAAGCTGTACCTTCGATTGTGTTGTTTGTTGTGATGTGGATGTAATCGTAGGCTTCGTCTGTTTCCGGAATTTCAGGAATGTAAGTGAAATTATCCTCTTCGGAACTAGCCAATACTTCCATATTCGGTACTTTTAAGATTTTAGCTTCAGAGATGGCTTTCTTAGCCCATGATCCGGAGTTGATGTAACCGACTTTGCCGCCTTTTCCAAGATTCATCGGAATCATGGAGAACTGCAGGCTTGCGCCACCTTGCAAGAACAAGACTTTATAGCCTTCAGGGATATTCATCAATTCCCTTAATAATTGCTCTGCGTCTGAAATGATCTCTTCGAACAAGGAGGAGCGGTGACTCATCTCCATAACTGACATGCCACTATCTCTGTAGGATAGCATTTCACTCTGTACTTTCTCTAAGACTGATTCTGGTAGTATTGCTGGACCAGCGGAAAAATTTCTTGCTCTTTTCATCCTTTTGTCTCCCCCTTATCAATTGTCCTCATTAATTATTAATAATAATTTAATCTTATTATAGCAGATTCCGCGGCGAATGAAAGCGAAAATGCCTATTTCTCAAAAATAATTACATGCGGATGTTAGGAACAAACCTCAAAATTATGATTATATTGGAACTCAATCCAACTTTTTCGCCTTAAATCCGAACATTAAAGGTTTGGAAAACAAAAAAAGTCCGGCGTTCCAAGCGCCGGACTTTCTTTCGCATCTGGTTGTTCCAGACGGTCTTTATGTGAAGACAGTGTTCCAAGCAGCTGTCTTCCTGTTAATCAATTAAAATTATTTGTTTTTTAGGTTGTAGAAAGATTTCAAGCCATCGTATACAGCCAATTCGCCTAATTGATCTTCGATGCGTAACAATTGGTTGTACTTAGCGATACGGTCAGTACGGCTCAATGAACCAGTTTTGATTTGTCCAGCGTTTGTTGCAACAGCGATGTCAGCGATTGTAGCATCTTCTGTTTCGCCTGAACGGTGAGAAACAACTGCAGTGTAACCAGCTTTTTTAGCCATTTCGATAGCTTCAAAAGTTTCAGTCAATGAACCGATTTGGTTAACTTTGATCAGGATTGAGTTAGCAACGCCTAATTCGATAGCTTTAGAAAGTTTTTCAGTGTTTGTAACGAACAAGTCGTCACCTACGATTTGAACTTTGTCGCCTAAAACTTCAGTTAATTTCTTAGTACCTTCCCAGTCATTTTCATCCAAGCCATCTTCGATGGAGATGATTGGGTATTTTTTGCATAGGTCAGCGTAGAATTCGATCATTTCATCGACAGTCTTTTCGCCTTCGCCTGAATCAGCTAAGTCGTAAACACCTTTTTCTTTGTTGTAGAATTCTGAAGAAGCAGCATCCATAGCAAGAACAACGTCTTTACCAGGTACATAGCCAGCTTTTTCGATAGCTTCGATGATTACTTCGAAACCTTCTTCGTTTGAACCCAAGTTAGGAGCGAATCCACCCTCGTCACCTACAGCAGTAGAGTAACCTTTAGATTTCAAGATTGCAGCCAATGCGTGGAATACTTCAGCACCCATACGTAGAGCTTCTTTGAAAGTAGGCGCGCCTACTGGCATGATCATGAATTCTTGGAAGTCGATGCTGTTGTCAGCATGTGATCCGCCGTTGATGATGTTCATCATTGGAGTTGGCAATGTTTTAGCGTTGAATCCGCCTAAGTATTGGTACAATGGGATATCTAAGTAATCTGCTGCAGCGCGAGCTACTGCGATAGATACTGCCAAGATTGCGTTTGCGCCTAATTTTTCTTTGTTAGGAGTGCCATCTAAGTCGATCATTGTTTTGTCGATAGCTAATTGGTCACGTACATCGAAACCTAAGATAGCGTCAGCAATGATGTCGTTTACGTTTTCTACAGCTTTCAAAACACCTTTTCCAAGGTAACGCGCTTTGTCTCCGTCACGTAATTCGATTGCTTCGTGTTCGCCAGTGGAAGCTCCTGAAGGAACCATTCCGCGTCCGAAAGCGCCGCTCTCTGTGTAGACTTCAACTTCAATAGTTGGGTTACCGCGTGAATCTAGTACTTCTCTAGCTAAAATATCTGTAATGTATGGCATGGTTTTCTCTCCTTTTAGTTGGCTGAATTACTTGTGTTACCAAGTATCATTTTAGACAATTTTCTTACTTTATGCAATAGCTGAACCGTTTTGCTTACGCTTTAACGATCAGCGATTCGCCTGTCATTTCTGCTGGTTTTTCTACGTTCAATAAATCAAGCATAGTTGGAGCAACATCGGCCAATTTGCCGTCTGTGCGCAACGTGACGCCTTTTTTCGTTACAATCACTGGAACTGGCACGGTTGTGTGCGCAGTATGCGGTTGTCCGTCTTCGGTAGACATAGTATCCGCGTTACCATGGTCAGCAAAAATGATTGCATAACCATCTTTTGCAAGGATTGCATCCACGACTGCTCCAAGGTTCTCGTCAACTGCTTCGATTGCTTTGATTGTAGGTTCCAACATACCGGAATGGCCTACCATGTCAGGGTTCGCAAAGTTAAGGATGATGGCGTCGTATTTGTCGTCATTGATCTCTTTCACTAATGCTTCGCCCACTTCATAAGCGCTCATTTCAGGTTTCAAATCATAGGTTGCAACTTTCGGTGAAGGGATCAGGATGCGTCCTTCGCCTTCGAAAGGCTCGTGACGTCCGCCGTTCATGAAGAAAGTTACATGCGGATATTTTTCGGTTTCCGCGATACGCAATTGTGAAAGTTTGTGTTGCGCCAGAACTTCACCCAGAACGTTTGTCATCGGGATCGGCTTGAAGGCGATATCCGCGATTACAGTATCTTGGTAAGAAGTCATCGTCACAAATTTCACATTTTTAGCGCGTTCCCCGCGTTCGAAGTTCGTCCACTCTTCGTTAGTGAAGGCATTTGAAAGTTGGATTGCACGGTCCGGGCGGAAGTTGAAGAAGATGATGGAATCATTATCTTTCAAAGTTCCGATCGGTTCGCCATCTTTGACGATGACAGTCGGCAATACAAATTCATCCGTTTTGCCATCTGCATAGCTTGCTTCTACAACAGCTTGCGCAGATTCAAATTTTTCGCCTTCGCCGTGTGCGATTGCGTTGTAAGCCAATTCCACACGTTCCCAACGGTTGTCACGGTCCATAGCATAGTAACGACCTGAAACAGTCGCAATTTCGCCAAGTCCGATTTCTTCCATCGCTTTTTCCACTGTTTCGATGTAGCCTGGTGCAGCGTGAGGATCCACGTCGCGGCCGTCAAGGAAAGCATGCAGATAAAGTTTTTTGACGCCTTTTTCTTTTGCGCTCTTGATCAAAGCAATGATATGGTTGATATGACTGTGCACACCACCGTCAGAAAGCAGACCGAAAAGGTGCAAAGCAGAATCGTTATTGTTGGCGTGATCGTAAGCACCAACCAGCGCTTCGTTCGTCAAGAATTCGCCATCGATGATGGCTTTGTCGATTCTGGTCAAACTTTGGTAGACAACTCGTCCGGCACCAATGTTTGTATGCCCTACTTCGGAATTACCCATTTGACCTTCAGGCAGTCCAACAGCAAATCCGGAAGCTAGCATCGTTGCATGCGGAAAATTGTTCCAATAACGGTCAAAGTTCGGTTTCTTTGCTAGCTTAACCGCATTGCCCATCATTTCGTTTCTCCAGCCGAAACCGTCTAAAATAATTATTGCTACCGGTGTTTTACTCATTATTTAATAGCCTCCAATAATGCTAAGAATGACTCAGGAACTAAACTAGCACCACCGACCAACGCGCCATCAATATGTTCTTCAGCCATGTATTCTGCAATGTTTTCAGGTTTAACGCTGCCGCCGTATTGAACGCGGACTTTGTCAGCCACTTCTTGTCCGAAGATAGTAGCAACAGTTGCGCGCACTACGCCGCAAGTGTCGTTCGCATCTTTTGCAGTAGAAGATTTGCCAGTACCGATTGCCCAGATTGGCTCATAAGCGATAACCAGGTTAGCAACTTGGTCTGCAGTTAAATCTTTCAAAGCAGCCGTAATTTGTCCTGATACCCACTCGTTTGTTACGCCTGATTCACGTTGTTCCAACGTTTCGCCACAGCAAACGATAGGAGTCATACCATTACGCAAAATAGCATGTGCTTTTTTATTGATATCTTCATCTGTTTCGTGGAAGTACTCACGTCTTTCAGAGTGTCCGATAATGACGTAGTCGACGCCTAAGTCCCCTAAAGCTTTCGGGCTGATTTCACCAGTGAAGGCACCCTCTTCTTCAAAGTAACAGTTTTGCGCGGCAACTTTCAAATCAGTTCCCTCTGTAGCTTCTACCATTTTTTCTAAAAATAAAGCCGGTGATCCAATAACAGCTTCTACTTTATCAAAAGCAGGAACCTTAGTTTTTACAGCCTCGATGAATGCTTGTGCTTCCTTAGCTGTTTTGTTCATTTTCCAGTTACCGGCAATAATCGGTTTACGCAATATAATCACTCCTTAAGAATAGGTTGCTTATTTGTCAGAAATTGATGCTACACCTGGTAATTCTTTACCTTCAAGGTATTCCAATGATGCTCCGCCACCTGTTGAGATGTGCGTGAAATCATCAGCAAAGCCTAATTGCATTGCAGCTGCAGCTGAGTCTCCGCCGCCGATGATTGTTACAGCATCGCTTAATTTAGCGATTGCTTCGCAGACACCGATTGTTCCTTGAGCAAAGTTAGATAATTCGAACACACCCATAGGTCCGTTCCATACGACAGTTTTCGCGCCTTCAAGCTCTTTAGTGAACAATTCGACGGAAGCAGGTCCGATATCCAATGCCATTTGGTCAGCAGGGAATGCTTCGTTTTTGGCGATTGTGATTTCTCCATCGTTGCCGAACTCGTGTGCCATTTTAGCATCGATAGGCAAGATCAATTTGTCGCCAGCGCTCTCCAACAATTCTTTAGCCAATTCAACTTTATCAGCTTCCAATAAGGATTTACCGATTTCCAGGCCTTGTGCTTTCATGAATGTGTAAGCCATACCGCCGCCGATAAGTACTTTGTCGGCTTTGTTCAATAAGTGTTTGATAACACCGATTTTGTCGCTTACTTTCGCTCCGCCTAAGATAGCTACGAATGGACGAACAGGCTCATCAACAGCTCCGCCGATGAACTTGATTTCTTTCTCCATCAAGAATCCAGCTGCGCTTTCAAGGTTAGAAGCGATTCCGACGTTGGAAGCATGTGCACGGTGAGCCGTACCGAATGCATCGTTTACGAACAGGTCGCCCAGGCTAGCCCAGTATTTGCCCAATTCAGCATCGTTTTTGCTTTCTTTTTTGCCGTCAACATCTTCGAAACGAGTGTTTTCGAATACTAAAACATCTCCGTCTTTCAATGCTGCGATAGCAGTTTCCAAAGCTTCTCCGCGTGTTTCAGGAACGAAAGTGACTTCTTTGCCCAACAATTCAGCCAAACGGTCAGCTACAGGCTTCAAGCTCAACTTCGCTTTGTCTTCTTCAGTTTTTACTTTTCCTAAGTGAGAGAAAAGGATGACTTTTGCGTTATTTTCGATCAAGTAGTTGATTGTAGGAAGAGCTTGAACGATACGGTTGTCGTTAGTGATTGCTCCATCTTTCATGGGAACATTGAAATCAGCACGAACCAATACTTTTTTTCCAGCTACATCTAAATCTGTTACAACTTTCTTTGTCATTACGTCGCCTCCTGATATGTGTATCTACATAAGAAAAGCGAGGAAGCGCGTTGCCTCCCCGCTTTTGTTATCTTCTACGATTCAGCTTTCATTAGATGAAAGACTTGATCTTATAAGCTAGCAAATTCTACTAAAGTACGTACTAATTGTGAAGCGTAAGACATTTCATTGTCATACCAAGCAACAGTTTTAACTAATTGTTTGTCTCCAACTGTCATTACTTTAGTTTGTGTAGCATCGAATAAAGAACCGAAGTTGATGCCTACGATGTCGCTTGAAACGATTTCGTCTTCAGTGTAGCCGTAAGACTCGTTAGAAGCAGCTTTCATAGCAGCATTGATTTCTTCAACAGTTACAGTTTTTTCCAATACAGTGACTAATTCAGTCAATGAACCGGTTGGAACTGGAACACGTTGAGCAGCTCCATCTAATTTGCCTTTCAATTCAGGCAATACGTCGCCGATAGCTTTAGCAGCACCAGTTGTGTTAGGAACGATGTTTGCAGCAGCAGCACGTGCACGACGGAAGTCACCTTTAGGATGTGGAGCATCCAAAGTATTTTGGTCGCCAGTGTAAGCGTGGATTGTAGTCATTAAGCCTTCAATGATTCCGTATTCGTCGTTCAATACTTTAGCCATTGGAGCCAAGCAGTTAGTTGTGCAAGATGCGCCTGAAACGATAACATCTTCAGCATTTAATTCGTTATGGTTAACGTTATAAACGATTGTTTTAACGTCGCTACCAGCTGGAGCAGATAAAAGAACACGTTTAGCGCCTGCATCAACGTGAGCTTGAGCTCCTGCTTTGCTCATGAAGAAACCAGTACATTCCAATACGAACTCTACGCCAAGTTCTGCCCATGGAAGATCTGCTGGGTTACGTTGTGATAACACTTTGATGTCTTTTCCGTTTACAGTGAAGAATCCGTCATTAACTTCTACATCACCATTGAATCTGCCTTGAGTTGTATCATATTTCAATAAGTGAGCTAACATTTTAGCGTCAGTCAAGTCATTGATTGCTACAACTTCGATTCCTTCTACTTCTTGAATACGGCGGAATGCTAAACGTCCAATACGTCCAAAACCGTTAATACCAACTTTTACTGTCATACTGAGATTTCCTCCTTAGGATAAGTCAAAATTTTTATTTTAAAGGGTTACCCCTTTTAAAATCAGATTAGCTGCGCCCTCATCCGTAATCAGCCATGTTTGATGCGGGGCATATTTCATGAACGCTTTAATAGCCTTGGCTTTCGTGCTTCCCCCTGCAATGGCCATTGCGTACGGGATCTTTTCGATATCTTCAATCTGGAGTCCGAACCGGGACAATCGATAGACGATTTCACCGTTCTCATTGAAGTAACAACCAAAGGCTTCACCTACCGCATTATGCGCTTCCAGGGACGAAATCAACCCGTGCGACATCCTGCGTCTTTCCATCATTACTTTAGCATTACCGATACTATATAACAAGCAGTTTGCCTTTTTCATGACGGATAAAGTATGTTTGATTGATGGCTCGGATTTCATGGATGCATAAGCTTTATCGCTCAAATTATCGGGAACGAAAAGTGCCATGTTCTCACCGCCGACCAATTGCGCCATACGATCGCTGACACTGTTGGCCTGTATCGACATAGATTCGCCTAAACCGCCTCGTGTCGGGACAAAAATGAACTCCCTGTTATGTGACAATTCGGGTGAAAAATGTTCGGCAGCCTGTGCCATTGTACTTCCACCAGCAACAGCAACGATAAATTCGCCTGCCGGCAATAACGCATGCAATTCTTTGGCTGCAGTTTTTCCGATTTCATCCAAAACGGATGCATCTTCATCACTATCGCCAGAAACAATCCTACAAAACTGAATGTTCAGATAATCCGCTAACGCCTTTTCTTTCGCATTCATATTCAGCAATAACCGCATGAACCTTTCCAGTTGACGAAAGATATCTTCGCCTTCCTCAGTCAATTCCATCCCGTTCTTCGAACTGGAAAGAAGACCTTGTTTCCGCAAAAAATCTGTCTCAGTCCGCAAAGTTCTTTCTGATAAGGAAACTTTATCGGCCAGGACGCGTCTTCCCACTGGAGCATACATTTGGATATTACGCATGATATGGTAACGATTTTGAAGGACTGACATAATGTCCGGGACTATTTGCTGCAAGACCGAAATAGACTCTTCCATAAAAACCCTCTTCATTTGCACGTGGACGCTTTTCGCCCCGCTGCAATCTTAGGCGGTCCTCGTTTATTTCATATCAGGAGAGATGGAATAGGACTGCAAATAATTTTTGCATCCGTCTATTCTCCCTCGTCTTTACTTCATCATTTTAACAGTAAACACTAGACGTTTCAAGCGTTTTGGCAAATAAATTCGATTTCCCTCAAAATAGATTCGTTCAATATATCACGAGTAACCTATAATCCGATTGCCTTTTAGACGTACGCTTTCAGAAAACCTTGATACAGCAACTTTTTGATAAGGGTCGAAAATCGTCCCGTTATTGTTTAGCGTTTCGCATCTTTTTCATTTATTATTGTCGATTCACAGCCTATTCACCGCATAACTGGTGCAACAAAAATGTCCCGCGGTCCGTTTCAATCGTTTTCTCCAATATTTCTTCGCGCATAACAGTCACCGGGACCGCCAAATCTTCTGCCAAACGTGTCACATCGAGCGGCTCCAATTCCTGGCCTTCAAGGAAAAAGCCTTTCTGCAAACCGCAGATCAATTCTCCCGCTGCAAGTAACAACTCTTTTCTGAATGCAACTGCCGACCGCAGTTGCTCCCACTCCGTTTTCTTCGCTGCCAGAAATTGTTGCACATCCTCATCTTCGTGCTGCATCATCTCTTCATAATATTCTTTTTGGAAAACAATGAAAGGAGAAGCCCACTCATTGTATTTCACTGTCAGATGCCCATCCACCAGTTGTAGGTAAAGATCCGGCCTGGGCAATGAAATGCTGTTATCGCCGAATGCTGATCCAGGTGTCGGGTCCAAGGTTTGGGCATACTCAAATACCGCCTTCACGTCAGTCAGTTCCACATCCATCTCGTCCGCAATTGCTTGCCAGTTTTTGTCACTGAAAGCCGTAAAGTAATTCTCCAGAATATAATAGGCTATTTCCGGCGCATATTCATCGCGTTCCGTTTGCAGCATCAGACATTCCTGCAGATTTCGGGCCCCGATACCAGGGGGATCCAATTGATGCAGCAGCGTCAACGCATCCAGCATCACGATCGGTTCGACACCCTTCTGTTCCGCGGCTTCATCCAGATCGATAGTGACGTACCCCTCCGGATTGATGAATGCCACCAAAAATAAAACCAAGTCGCGCAAGGGCGTGTCCCGCATATTTGCATAGATTTGTTCCAATAAGAATGTATCCAACGCCGGCACTTCTTCAAAGACCTGATCCATAGCGGAAACCGTGTCCATCGAATCATCTTTATCCGGCTTATACACTACCGTTTTTTCTTTTACAGCGCGTTCATCGAATTCTTTATTGATTTTCACTTCAATCAAAGGATTGCCTAACGCTTTTTGTTGAAAATAAGCGAACAATTCTTCATTGTCGTATCCCACCAGCCTCAGCGATTCCTCCAAGCTTTCCTTATCCATATGCATACTTGGCATAACCGACACGCTAATCCCTCCTCACCTTTTCAGAATCATTTTATCACACACAGGCTTTTATTGAAATCGTTTTCAATGTTAGGAAGTTAATTTAAGGAGGAATGGGACTGTTGTTCTGACAGGACCTTAGAGGTTCTGCAAAGTAGACTAAGAGCCAAAACCATCGTGCGGTTCGGGATTTAATTTTCCTCTTGCTATCTTTCACGCTATGGGTTATAATTTTTGATGTTGCTTGTCTCCTTGGTGTAATGGATATCACGTAAGATTCCGGTTCTTGAGATGGGGGTTCGATTCCCTCAGGAGACGTACTATTTTATTGATGCATCAACGTTTTCGGACTTTAAATGCAAAACAAATGCAAAAGATCTCCTTTCCCAAGCGGAAGCGGAGATTTTTTTTATTTCCTTCTTGCCTCACCCTGAATCTGATCTGCATTTTCAAAATCTATTTTTGGACATTTGCTGACTGAAACGATATGATTGACTAAGGTATATTTCACCAGAAAACGCGAGGCTAAAGGTCAAACATTACAATTGACCTTTTCTGACCAATGAGTTAAAATAAACCTTGTAAAGAAAAACTGTTCATTCAAAACGAACGAGGAGGAAACATATATGAATTTAATCCCTACAGTAATCGAACAATCATCCCGTGGTGAACGTGCGTATGATATTTATTCCCGTCTTCTGAAGGATCGCATCATCATGTTGAGCGGCCCGATCGACGATTATACGGCAAACTCGGTCATCGCCCAATTACTATTCTTGGATGCACAAGATTCAGAAAAAGATATCTACATCTACATCAACTCTCCAGGCGGCAGCGTCTCTGCCGGTTTGGCCATCTTCGATACAATGAACTTCATCAAAGCCGACGTTCAGACCATCGCAATGGGTATGGCAGCATCCATGGGCAGCTTCTTGCTGACTGCCGGTGAAAAAGGCAAACGTTTCGCATTGCCGAATGCTGAGATCATGATCCACCAACCGCTTGGCGGCGCACAAGGTCAAGCAACCGAAATCGAAATCGCAGCCCGCCACATCCTGCAGACCCGCGAACGCTTGAACAAAATTTTGGCGGAACGCACAGGACAACCGATGGAAATCATCGAACGCGATACCGATCGCGACAACTACATGACAGCCCAACAAGCCAAAGATTACGGTTTGATCGACGAAGTCATGGTCAACTCAAAATCATTGAAATAAAAATATACGAAAAAAGCGAAGGCGACCAGCAGAGTGATGCTGATTGTCTTCGCTTTTTATTTTGGAGTTATTTTGTGGTGCTTGGGCAGCCAGGATGTGGCCTTTTCCGCTTTCCCCCTGAACACAACTGCGGAAACGATCCCCAGCTCCGGCAAGGCATCCGCTTGCCGGAGGAGACTAGTTGATATCGGGGCGAACTCCTGCGAGGCCATCCTCGCAGGAGTTCGCTCGCCAAATTGCGTCTGTGCTCTGGTGAAGCCTTCGCCCACCGGAGCACAGCAAATGAATGAGAAAGAAATAAACCGAACCCCCACCCACTCGAACCTATTCAAAAAAACAAGAAAGGCAGACGGAACGTAATCGCTCCAGTCTGCCTTTCTTGTTTGCTTAACGGATATAATTGAAGATATGTTCCCAGGTCTGTTTACTGAAAACCAACATCGGATTGCCGTCACCGAGGACGCCATACCCGACCATCAGACCGGCTCCGAACAGGATGAAGGCCATCAACATGAAAATCAAAACCCACATCACTGTTGACAGTACAGGTTTGAAATCAAATTTCACAGCGATCACCTATCTTCCTTTTTTGATTTTTGTTTTTTGGATCAATCGTGCCAACAATCCGAAAATCCCACCGGATGGACGGTTCTTTTGGTCGATGTTATTCAAGAGGATACCTGTCCCTAATGCAACAGCATCCAAAGGTTTTTCCGCAGCGAAGACAGGAACTTTCAACTCGTTCGAGAAAAGCTTCTCGATTCCGCTGATCAATGCACCCCCGCCTGTCAAAACGATTCCGGTATTGATGATGTCCGCAGCCAATTCAGGAGGCGTCATTTCCAATACTTCCTTCGCTTGTTCCACGACGAGCACCAAGGTTTCGTGCATCGCTTCATATATTTCTTTGGAAGTGATGTAGATGGTGCGCGGAAGGCCCGTCACCATGTCACGTCCGCGGATTTCCATTTTTTCTTCCTTTTCAGGCTCCAAAGCGGTTCCGATCGTGATTTTGATCTTTTCAGCTGTCCGCTCGCCGATCAACAATTTGTGTTCCTTTTTTACGAAGTTCATGATGTCGGCATCCAGTTTATCGCCGGCTGTTTTGATCGAGCTGCTCGTTACAATGCCGCCCAATGATAAGACTGCGATATCACTCGTTCCGCCACCCATATCGATTACCATGTTTCCGTTCGGCTGAAAAATGTCAAGACCGGCTCCGACAGCCGCAACTTTCGGTTCTTCCTCCAGATACACATTTTTGCCGCCGCTCTTTTCCGCGGCTTGGATGATTGCTTTTTGTTCGATCGTTGTGATGTTCGTCGGACAACAGATCAAAATATTCGGCTTGGTCAAAAAGCCCTTTACATTCAAACGATCAATAAAGTGGGTCAGCATTGCTTCTGTGATGTCAAAGTCTGCGATGACGCCGCCTTTCAACGGACGGATCACTCTGATGTTTGCCGGCGTACGCCCGACCATCATATAGGCTTCTTCCCCAACTGCTAAAACTTTTCCGGTTTTTGTGTCTACTGCTACGACGGAAGGCTCATTCAAAACGATACCTTTCCCTTTAACGTGAATCAGTACGTTAGCTGTACCTAAATCGATTCCTATATCTCTGGCCACGTTGTTCCCCTCTCAAACATTCATCATTTAGCGATAGCTATCTTGCGGACGACAGTTGTCCGACTTATTTTGCAAAAAGTGCTTCCACATCTGAATCGCTGAAAGCCTTCATTTCGTCTTCCATTACACGTTCGACGTCAGCCCCTAATGCCTGTAGCTTTTTATCGAATTCATAATAACCGCGATCCAAATGCGATAGGTTTGTGACGCGCGTATAGCCTTTGGAAACAAGACCAGCGATGATCAAAGCAGCTGCTGCACGTAAATCCGATGCGGCTACTTCTGCCCCTTGCAAGTCTGTATTGCCATGAATAAGGACTGTCTGCCCTTCGACTTTAAAATCAGCGTTCATACGGCGCATCTCTTCCAAGTGCATGAATCGGTTTTCGAATACCGTTTCGGTCATCGTGCTGGTACCTTGGGACACCAATTGCGCAATCGTCATTTGTGCTTGCATATCTGTAGGGAACCCTGGATGCGGCATCGTTTTGACGTCAGTCGCTTTCAAAGTACGCGGACCGATAACGCGCAGGCCATTTTCTTCTTCCTGGAAGGCAACGTGCATTTCCTTCAGTTTTGAAATCAGCGGTTTGTTGTGTTCGGCAATCGCATCTTCAATGAACACATTTCCGTTCGTGACTGCAGCCGCGATCATGAATGTCCCTGCCTCGATACGGTCTGGGATGATCGAATGTTCTGTTGCTTTCATGGATGAAACACCTTCGATACGGATTGTTTCTGTTCCGGCTCCGACAACTTTCGCGCCCATGCGGTTCAAGAAATTCGCCAGATCGACGATTTCAGGTTCGCGTGCGACGTTTTCGATAATAGTGGTTCCTTCAGCCAAAGTAGCACCCATCATGATGTTCTGGGTAGCACCGACGCTTGGGAAGTCCAAGTAGATGCGTGCGCCGACTAATCTGTCGACTTTTGCTTCAACAAAACCATTTTCGATTTTGATGTCAGCTCCCATCGCTTCAAACCCTTTCAGGTGAAGGTCGATAGGACGTGTTCCGATGGCACAGCCGCCCGGCAAAGCAATGCGCGCATGCCCCAGACGTGCCAAAAGCGGACCCATTACGACGATCGATGCACGCATTTTGCTGACATAAGCAAATGGTGCTTCAAAATTAATGTCGTTTGATGCATCCGCTAAGATGGTGTTGTTGTTTTCTTGAAATTCAACGCCGACATTCAGATGTTTCAGAACATTATTCATTGTGAAAACATCAGACAGTATCGGAACGTTCGTCAATACAGATTGCCCTTCGCTTGCCAAAAGTGTAGCAGCCAAAATCGGCAAAACTGCGTTTTTTGCGCCTTCAACTTTAACTGTTCCTTCAAGACGGTTACCGCCGCGAACAATTATTTTTTCCATAAAAAAATCCCTCCGAAAGTCAATTGTGATTTCATTTGTATGTTTGTATGCAACTATTTGATAAAACTGGAACTCTGACCTGCCCGCACAGTGACAATCTCTTGCGCAACCGTGAGCGGATCATGATAACAATAAGTAACTGATGTTCCGCGAAGTCGTCACCAACTCGAGCAGAAACGTACTTACTGTGTAGCCTAAAGCAATCGACAGAAAGAAATAGAGCACCCGTGCTTCGCGTACGTGCCCCTTCCTTATCCATTTCTCCAATCTGATGGCTTTCATCGACCAGAAAGAAATGAAAATGAATATCATATGGGATAGCAATACTATTATACCGTTAAACATCGTTATGTCCAAGCGACGCACTCCTCCCATATTCTCAAACTATACTAACATAAATATTGTGAAAAAAAAACCAGGAAGCTCGTTTTTATCCGACCATCTGCTAAGAATTTACTAAGAAAATCGTTTACATTTGTTTTCCTAATCATGTATAATAATATGTTACAATACATCAAAATGAAATTGCGGGCTATTTCTGTAGATAATTTGTGCATATTATCTCATTCACTAATTAGTTGTCAGGAAATAATTGGCTACAAAAAAAAGAGGCCATCTCTGGCCTCTTTTTTCAGCTGGATCTGTTCTTCGAGACGCCGATACGGTTGATGGCTTTCGATAGCGAGATCTTCGCGCGTTGGAATTCTTTTTCATTTTTGATGTCACGCGCTTCCACCATTCGTCTTTCGGCGCGTTCTTTCGCGACTTCAGCACGGTCGATATCGATATCTTTTTCGCGTTCCGCACTGTTCGCAATGATGTTGACGATGTTGTCTCGCACTTCCATGATGCCACCGTTGACGGCAATATGGTTCTGCGCCAACTCATCGGTCACACGCGTTACGATCAGATCGGCAATCGCCAAAGGCACAATGATTGGGGTATGGTTTGGCATGATGGTAATGCCGCCGTCCGTTGTCTTGGCGGTCACCGCTTTAGCGCGATGCTGAAAGGCGATGCCATCCGGCGTCACTACGTTGACTTGCAGGTATGCCATCTTATTCCCCTCCTTTATAGCCTAGTTCTTTCGCTTTGTTCAGAACTTCTTCAATCGTACCGACGTTGCGGAAAGCTTCTTCCGGTACTCCGTCGTATTTACCTTCCACGATTCCTTTGAAGCCGCGTACGGTTTCAGCTACAGGAACATATGATCCGGGAACGCCGGTAAAGGCTTCGGCCACATGGAAGTTTTGGGACAGGAAGAATTGGATTCTTCTTGCGCGGTTAACAGTGATTTTTTCGGAATCGGACAGTTCGTCCATCCCAAGGATAGCGATGATGTCCTGCAGTTCGCGGTAACGTTGCAAGATGCGTTGCACTTTTGTGGCCACATCATAATGTTCATCCCCAACGATTTCCGGAGATAAAGCACTGGATGAGGAAGCCAACGGGTCCACAGCGGGATAAATCCCCTGCTCGGTCAGTTTACGCTCCAAGTTGGTGGTTGCATCCAGATGGGCAAAGGTTGTTGCCGGTGCTGGATCGGTATAGTCATCCGCCGGTACATAGATTGCTTGGATGGAAGTGATCGAACCATCTTTTGTGGAACTGATCCGTTCCTGAAGCTGGCCCATCTCTGTCGCCAATGTCGGTTGATACCCTACTGCTGAAGGCATCCGGCCCAATAGCGCGGAAACTTCAGAACCAGCTTGGGTGAACCGATAAATATTATCGATGAACAAAAGAACATCCTGTTTTTCTTCATCACGGAAATGTTCCGCCATCGTCAAACCGGACAAAGCGACACGCATACGTGCACCAGGCGGCTCATTCATTTGACCGAATACCATAGCGGTCTTTTCACCGACGCCGGATTCCTGCATTTCGTGGTAAAGGTCGTTTCCTTCACGCGTACGCTCACCAACACCCGTGAAGACCGAGATGCCCCCATGCTGTTCTGCTACGTTATGGATCAATTCTTGGATCAGTACCGTCTTACCGACACCGGCTCCACCGAAAAGACCGATTTTACCGCCTTTCAGATACGGCGCCAGTAAATCGATGACCTTGATGCCTGTTTCCAGGATTTCAAAGTTACTGCTCAACTGATCAAATGTCGGTGCTTTTCTGTGAATGGATTCACGACGGAAATCAGCAGGGACAGCGCCCTTCAGATCAATCGCTTCACCCAACACGTTGAACACACGACCAAGGGTGCCTAAACCAACTGGAACTTTGATGGGTGCGCCGGTATCTACGACTGTCAAGCCTCTTTGCAGGCCATCTGTCGATTCCATTGCGATTGCGCGAACAATACCATTACCCAGTTCAAGCGAAACCTCCAAAACGATGGTTTCCCCTTCTTCATTACTCCCAGCTGCGGGTGCCTTGTGTACAATCAGCGCATTGCGGATGTCCGGCACACCTTCTTCCAATGGGAAGCCAATGTCGACTACCGGCCCGATTACTTGTACAATATGACCTTTTTTCATGCCTTTTCCTCCCATTTTCTAATTTTCAAGAGCAGAAGCTCCACCGACAATTTCGGTGATTTCTTGCGTGATCGCAGTCTGTCTCACTCGATTGTACTGAATCGTCATATCGTTGATCATATTGGTCGCATTATCGGTGGCACTCTTCATGGCCGTCATGCGTGAAGCATGCTCGGATGATTTAGCATCGATAATGGCGCCGTAAATCAAACTTTCCGCATATTGCGGAAGTAAAATTTCCAAAATTTCTTCTTTGTTTGGTTCAAAAAGATAATCGACTTCGTAACCGACCGCTTCATGGGAATCCAAGTCCGTCAACGGCAGCATTTTTTCAGCCCGATACTCTGAGATCAAAGCGTTGACATGATGTTTGTAACAAACGTACAACTCATCAAAAGCACCATCACGATAAAGCTGGATTGCCTTCACTACGATATCACTGACTTCCGTGAAGCTGGGTTGGTCATTGAGATCCCTGATTTCGAATGCAACTTCGATGCCGCTCTTTCTGAGATCATCAGCGACCGCTCCGCCGACCGACAACACGACAAACTCATCGTTTGAAGCATGGTCGATCGCAAGCATATCTTTTGTCGCTTTCAGTATCGAACTGTTGTAGCCTCCAGCTAAACCTTTATCGGAGGAAATGATCAGATAGCCTGTTTTGCGGATCGGGCGTTCAATCAACATATCGTGAAAGTCGACCAGAACTTGATCGCTTGCTGACACATGGCCATGCTCCTCAAGCAGAGATAATTGCGTGCTGGCTATGTGTGTTACGATTTCGCGTATTTTTGCTGCATAAAGCTGATATCCCCGCACCTTTTGCTCGGCGCGGATCAGTTTGGAGGCAGATACCATTTGCATGGCGCTTGTTATTTGACTTGTCTTCTTTGTGGAAGCAATGCGTTTCCGGATGTCTATTAAAGACTCTGCCATATTATCACCTCAATATTATCTGTACATGCTATCCAATCTACTCGACGTGCGGAATAAAGATGCCCGCGAATGCACTAAGCGCTTCATCCAGGTCTTCCGCAGGTGGTAAGTCTTTTGTCTCCGCAATGATGGAGAACAGTTCAGGATAGGACATTTTGACGAATTTGAATAACTCGGACTCATATCGCTCGATGTCCTGCACCGGAATGGAATCGATAAATCCGTGCGTCAATGCATAGAGAATGAGAACTTGTTTTTCGACATCCAAGGTCTTGTGCAAGTCCTGCTTCAGTATTTCCACGGTTCTGCGGCCGCGGCTAAGACGTTTCTGTGTGGAAACATCCAAGTCCGAACCGAACTGAGTGAATGCCTCCAGTTCGCGATAACTTGCCAAATCGATACGCAGCGTGCCGGATACTTTTTTCATAGCTTTGATTTGAGCAGAACCGCCGACACGGGAAACCGACAGACCGGCAGATAGTGCCGGACGGATTCCCGAGAAGAATAGATCGCTTTCCAAGAAGATCTGGCCATCCGTAATGGAGATGACGTTCGTCGGAATATAAGCTGAGATATCTCCCGCTTGCGTTTCAACGATCGGCAGGGAGGTGATGGAACCGCCGCCCAATTCATCGTTCAATTTTGCTGAGCGTTCCAACAGACGGGAATGCAAGTAGAAGACATCCCCTGGATACGCCTCGCGGCCTGGCGGACGGCGCAACAGCAAGGACATTTCACGGTAAGCAGCCGCCTGTTTGGAAAGATCATCGTACACGATAAGGACGTGTTTGCCTTTGTGCATAAACTCTTCTGCCATCGCTGTAGCAGCGTAAGGCGCGATGTAGAGCATCGGCGCGGATTGCGAGGCACTGGCAGTCACGACAATCGTATAATCCATCGCATGATATTTTTTCAACGTTTCCGTCATATTACGGACTGTCGATTCCTTTTGTCCGATTGCGACGTAGATGCAGATAACATCCTTGCCGCGTTGGTTGATGATGGCATCGATTGCGATGCTTGTTTTCCCGGTTTTGCGGTCGCCGATGATCAGCTCACGTTGGCCTCGACCTATAGGCACCAAAGCATCCAATGCTTTAAGGCCGGTCTGAAGAGGTTGTCTGACGGATTGACGATCCATGACGCCCGGCGCTGCATTTTCAACCGGTCTTGTGCCGGTTGTTTCGATGCTGCCTAAGCCATCCACCGGGCTGCCTAACGCATCTACAACGCGCCCGATCAAAGCATCTCCGACCGGTACTTCCATGATTTTGCCTGTACGTTTGACGATATCGCCCTCATGGATGTTTTCATAAGCTCCAAAAATGATGATACCGACATCAGTCATCTCCAGGTTTTGGGCCATACCGATGGAACCGTTGGAGAACTCCAACAATTCACCGGACATAACGTTCTCCAAACCTTTCGCGCGTGCGATTCCATCACCGATGTAGGTAACTTTTCCAATTTCTTCAAACTCTGATACAGATTGAAAAGTGTTGATCCTATTTTTGATCAATGAACTTAAATCTTCGTTTTCAGTAGCCACATTATTCACCTCTTCAACCCTATTAATCTTTCAGGATATGTCTCTTCATTTCTTTCAACTTTGTAGCGATGGTATTGTCGAAATAGTGGTTCTCTGACTCCAACCGGACGCCGCCCATCACCGTGGGATCGATCACTTCAGTCACAAAGAAGGTCGCTTCCCCGATTCTTTTTTCCATTTTGTCCATGATGCGCGTTTTTTGTTCCGCTGTTAAAGGAACCGCAGAAATCAACTTCATATTCACGAACTCTTTTTTATTTTCATACAGTCCATTGAACGCTTTGATGGAAGCCAAGATACCTTCGTTATCAAGGTTATCTTGGAGTCCCTCGAGAAACTGAAGCGTCTCAGGAGCGAGATACTTCACTGCCAAATCAAGATTCGGCTTCTCGCCCGCTGCGGCGTCTGCATGATTGAAGGCATCCTTTAACTGGGACAGATCAAGATAGAGTCTATCTGCAGTCTTCGAATCTGTCAGGCGGTTATAGTAGGCTTGCACGTAGGCTTCTACAGTAGCGTTTGCTTTGACGTCCTTGTCCATATCAATCATCCAGCCCTTCAATGAATGCTTCGATCAAAGTTTGTTGGTCTTCATGATTGATCTCCTTGTCGAGGATCTTTTCAGCAATTTCCAATGATATGACTCCAATTTCGGCGCGCAATCCTTCAAGAGCTTGTTTTCTTTCGAGTTCGAGCTCTTTTTGGGTCACTTGTTTGATCCGTAGTGCATCTTCTTTTGCTTCTTTGATGATGTTCTTTTGTATTTCATTGCCTTCCGCTTGAGCCCTGTTCAAAATATCGCTCGCTGTTGTTCTGACTTCTATCAGCTGCGCATCGACTTCCGCGTGTTTCTTCTCGGCATTCTCGCGCGCTGTTGCTGCTTTATCAATATTTGTGTGTATCATTTCTTCCCGATCCGTTAAGATCTTCATCAAAGGCTTCCATGCGAATTTCTTGATAAGAGCCATCAATATCAGAAATGACAACAGCGTGACAATCGTATCACCTAAAGCGGTGATCTCTCCCAATACGAGATTGGCTGTCATTATCATCCCTCCTGTAGTTATCTGTCTTTCTGGTCCCTATTATTGGAAAATCAGTAAGAAAGCTATAACTACCGCCATGATGGGAACAGCTTCAATCAAGCCGACACCGATAAACATCAAAGTTTGTAATTTGCTTTGCAATTCTGGTTGTCTGGCAATCGCTTCGATTGTAGTAGAAATAACCTTTCCGTTTCCTAATGATGCTCCGATGGCCGCACCGGCAACCGCAATAGCAGCTCCTATAAAGTTCATAATAATAATCTCCTTTTTCTCATATAATAATACACACTTATTAAGCTCATGGATCAGCAGTTTATTCCGCTTCGATTTTATGAGCGAGGTAAACCATGGTCAACGTAGTGAAGACGAAAGCTTGGATGGAACCGATAAAGATGGAAAATCCTTGCCAAACCATTTGGAGTGGAATCCCGACCACCCAAGTCAACAAGCCGTAAGAATTCGCTAATGAAGCAATCAACCCCAACAAAATTTCACCGGCATAAATATTTCCGTAAAGACGCAACGCCAATGTCAAAGTGTTCGTGAATTCCTCCAAAATTTTGATCGGCATGAGAGGTGCGACTGGGCGAACATAGCTGTTCATGAAATATTCCTTGAACCCATTTTCTTTAATACCAAAGTAATGCGTCAGCAAAATCACCATCAAGGCCAAGCCTAATGTGACGATCGGACTGGCTGTTGGACTCTTCCAATAGGAATGTCCATCGATGTTCAAGATGAACACAAGCCCCAACATATTGGCAACCCATACAAATAGGAACAAAGTGAATCCCAACAAGTGGAATTGTTGCCCAACTTTCCAGTGAAGCGAGCTGGAAATCATGTTCCGGATAAAATCAACCAAATATTCAATCGCCAATTGGCTTTTGGATGTTGGCCTCACCGCCAGTTTCCGGGTAGCAATAAAACAAAATAAAAAAACAATGATGCAAGTCGCCAATACACTTATGATGATATTCAAACTGAAACCCAATCCCATAATATGGATGACTTTAGATTCAGCTTCCAATATTTTCACCTCTTTTCAATACAAATAAAAAAAACAGCTACGCCAAACCTAGTCCATGCTACACTATTTTAAAAGACATTCGTAAAAGTAGACAACTAATTCAGCTGGACCTCCCATACTCTAGTCACAATAAGTGGCTATTTCATAAGTTTCTTTGCACATCTGTTCAACATCGCTAATCATAACACCAAGTTTATCTAAATTCAAAGCAAATCTACAGAATATAAGGATATTTTCGGCCTTTTTATGAAAATGATGAAAAGATACCGCCTTCATAATCAAAGATACTCAATACATAAATATATTTATAGAATTATGAAAATTCGATGGCTGATCAAAAAGTGATTCGACTGGGGAAATAAAAGCAAATTTATTGCCTTTCATACTACCCTTCAAACCCGTCGGCACTGTAACATTAAGCGATTGAAGTATAACAAACTTAACTTGCACAAAAAAAACTGAGCCAGAAATACCCATCGGATTTCCGGCTCAGCTCTTTATATTCATTTTTCAAGATTGTGTAAATGGGAAGATCGTTCTCATGATAATATTGACTGTTCGACAATTATGGACACAATTGCCTCGATGCCATTTTGAACGCTTATTTTGTGCCGAACAACCGGTCGCCAGCGTCACCTAACCCAGGCAGGATGTAGCTGTTTTCGTCCAATCTTTCATCCAAAGATGCTGCATAGATATCCACATCCGGATAAGCTGCATGCAATGCTTCCATTCCTTCTGGAGCTGCCACAAGACAGATGAACTTCATGGATGATGGCGATGCGCCTCTCTTTTCCAAAGCTTCGATGGCTGCGATAGCTGATCCGCCTGTCGCCAACATAGGGTCAACGATGAACAATTGACGTTCTTGGATGTCTGTCGGTAATTTCACGAAATACTCGACTGGTTCCAATGTTTCATGGTCACGGTACATGCCGATATGGCCAACTTTTGCAGCAGGGAGCATCGCCAAGAAACCGTCTACCATCCCTAAACCTGCACGCAAGATCGGAATGATGGCAACCTTTTTACCTGATAATGTTTTTTGAGTCGTCTTCACCAATGGCGTTTCGATCTCGATGTCTTCCAAAGGCATGTCCCTTGTTACTTCATAAGCCATCAACATCGCGATTTCGCTTACTACTTCACGGAATACCTTTGTACCACAGTCTTTCTCGCGGATGATTGTTAATTTGTGTTGAATCAACGGGTGATTCATTACATGGAATTCTCCCATATACTTTTGCCCCACTTTCCTATTTTTGCTCAACCTATTGTAATGGAAAACCGCTACAAATACCAGAAATAAAACGATGAGAAAACACTGAAAGCTAAGTTTAGAGATGGACCAACTCCGGTTATTCTTGTTTTTAGGATGAGGGATGCGGTCGTCGGCTGTTCGGTGTTGTTCACTTTACGTTCAGCTGACATAGTGGTCGTTCGTTTGCTCTTCGGTAACCTTTGTACTCTGTTCAGCCGACATAGCGGTCTTTCGTCGGCTGTTCGCTATTTTCAACTCTACGATCTGCTCCGACCGAAGAAAAGAGCTGCCCACCAGGGACAGCTCTTCGATAATCTATTAAGCTTCAGTTGCAGCTAATTTTTTGTGCAATGGGAAACCTTGAGTGATGGCTTTGACAGCCGCACGGACTTCATCCAATTTCGCTTCATCTGTGTGGTTTTGGATAGTCTCCACGATCAATTCAGCAATCTTGCGTGCTTCTGCTTCCTTCAGGCCTCTTGTTGTGATGGCAGGTGTGCCGATACGGATGCCGCTGGCTTTGTTGGCGCCAAGCGTTTCGAAAGGAATCGTATTTTTGTTGACAGTGATCTCAACGGTATCCAACAATTTTTCTACTTGTTTTCCGTTCAAGCCGCTGCTTGTAACATCCAACAATAATAGGTGATTGTCTGTTCCGCCGCTGATGACGCGCAGGTCGGATGCATTGAAGACATCAGCCATTGCTTGGGCATTTTTGATGACTTGTCCGATATATTCCGTGTATTCTGGTGTTGCAGCTTCAAAGAATGATACAGCTTTAGCGGCAATGACGTGCTCCAGAGGGCCGCCTTGGATGCCTGGGAAGACAGCGCTGTTCAACTTTTTGCCGAATTCTTCTTTGGCTAAGATGACGCCGCCGCGCGGGCCGCGAAGTGTTTTGTGTGTTGTTGTGGTTACGATGTGGGCATATTCAACCGGATTTTGGTGATGTCCTGTTGCGCAAAGTCCTGCGATATGAGCCATATCCACCATGAAGTAAGCGCCGACTTCATCAGCTATTTCTCTCAAACGTTTGAAATCGATTGCGCGCGAGTAAGCGCTGGCGCCGCCAACGATCAATTTTGGTTGTTCTTTCAGGGCAATCTCTCTGACAGTGTCATAATTGATTGTTTCTGATTCTTTTTCCACACCATAAGCAACGAAGTCATATGTCTGACCGCTGAAGTTCACGGATGCACCATGCGTCAAGTGACCGCCGTGGCTCAGATCCATACCCAAAATTTTGTCGCCTGGTTGAACTAATGCACGGTAAGCTGCCATATTTGCTTGCGAACCGGAATGCGGTTGTACGTTGGCGTATTCTGCACCAAAAATAGCTTTTATACGATCGATCGCCAAATTTTCGATGATATCGATAAACTCGCAACCACCGTAGTAACGACGACCAGGGTAGCCTTCAGCATATTTGTTGGTCAAGATGCTGCCTTGCGCTCTCATAACATCTTCAGATACAAAGTTTTCGGAAGCAATCAGCTCGATTCCGTTCTCTTGTCTTTCGCGTTCTTTTTCAATTGCTGCAAATAATTCTTTATCCATGTTTGCACCCTTCCATCACATTATTCCAAAATTTTAAACATATAAAAAATGTAAGTTGAGTATAGCATAAATTTTCAGAAATAAAACATATAAGCCCCTGGATTTGAATATTTTGTGTAAAAAGTAAGCTAAAGACGGATATTAGGCGATTATTCCGCCTGTTTTTTCGGATATTTTGAAGAAGCCGCTTTTTCCAGACGATTCATGAATGCCTTCCCGAGGCCGGCAAGGTCATAGGCTTCCGCCAAAATCACATCGACCGGCTGTTCATCGAGATAACGCAATCCAGCATAGAGGCGCTGCGATGCAGCCGCCACATCATCCTTCGATCCCAATGAATAGGTAGCTAGCGCTGCATCCTTATGCACAGCCAGCTGTTCTTCCGATGCCAAAATGCCGATTTGCTTGCCTTCACCGCTATACGCTTCAATAACGGCTGCCCAATCGGCGGCCGTTCCATCAATAAGGACGACCGGTTGCGCGGGGGCATAATGTTGGTACTTCATCCCTGGGGCTTTCGGAGCCTCTGCTTCATTTGTTGATTGCGCACTGCCTGCCAGTTTACCGATGATCGGCTCCAGCTGCACTTCCGTGATGGCACCCGGGCGCAAAATGACGGGTCCTTCAGCATTGGTCAAGTCCAGCACGGTTGATTCCAAACCGATCTGGGTTTCCCCTCCATCCAGTATGCCCGCAATCTTGCCCGCAAGGTCATGCATCACGTGTTGGGCTGTCGTAGGGCTCGGTTTTCCTGATGTGTTCGCACTTGGTCCGACCAAAGGAAAACCGGTTTTTCTGATCAATTCCAGCGTCTGTTCTTGCGCGGGCATGCGCAACGCGACGGTATTGTGGCCTGCAGTGACGGTAGGCGCAAAAACCCCTTCTTTCATCGGGAAAATCAATGTCAAAGGCCCTGGCCAAAAAGCCTCCATCAAGGCTTCTGCTTGTTGCGGTACAAAGGCTACATATTCAGCAATCTCCCGATCGGATACATGAACGATCAACGGATTATCGCTGGGTCTTCCTTTTACTTTATATACATTTTTGACGGCTTCGTCATTTGATGCGATAGCGCCCAGACCGTAGACAGTCTCTGTCGGGAAGGCGATCAATTGTCCGGCTTTCAGCAATTCGGCTGCCTCATCGATTGTTGCTGTTTCGTATATTTTTGTTTCCATAATAAATGCTCCTTTCTGAATGGTTTGGCACGCAGCGTCGCTGTTCAGGTTAAAAAAATAGCCGGGGCAATTGCCCGCAGCCATTTTTTGCCCATGGATAACAGGCGACTCTTTTCTTATTTGACTATCAGCATGCGATCGAGGCCGGACAGATCTTTTTCGATCGTGACCGTTTTATCCGGGAAAGCTTTTTTGTAGAGTTCCAATAATTTTTCACCTTGGCTGAACCCGATTTCCATGAAAAGGCACCCGTCCGTTTTCAAATGGAACGGCAGCGTGAAGGCCATCTTTTGGTATAGGTCCAACCCGTCATGATCGGCGAACAAAGCCGAATGCGGTTCGTACTCCAAAACGGAGCGGTCCATCAAGCCGATTTCATCTTCGCTGATGTAAGGCGGATTGCTGAGGATACAGTCGAACGTTTCCAGCTGCACAGGTTCCAGCAGATCCCCTTGCAGGAAGCGGATGTCGGCATCCAATTGCTCCGCGTTCTCTTTCGCGACGGCCAACGCTTCTTCAGAAAGGTCGGTGGCTGTCACTTCATCCTGCGGGCGTTCCTTTTTCATCGCAATGGCAATGGCGCCTGACCCTGTCCCGATGTCGAGGACCTTCTGCGGCCCTTTCCCTTCCAGGCATTTTAGCGCCCGTTGCACGAGCTCTTCCGTTTCCGGACGCGGAATCAACGTTGCTTCCGTGACTTTCAAGGGATAACCATAGAACCATTCGACGCCTACGATGTACTGGATCGGTTTACCAGCGACATACTCATTTATGTCGCTGAAATACTGCTTGTATTCCTGCTCCGTTATCGTCTCGGCAAAACGCATCAACAGATCCGTTTTCGTCCAACCCAAGCGATCCAAAAGCAGCCTTTCAGCAGCCAACGGACTTTTCTCGTTTTGTTCCAAAAAAAGCGCGCCATTCTGCAATGCTTGCTGGTAAGTGAGCTCCTTAGATTGACCCATTGTTCAAGGACTCCAATTTTTGCGTTTGATCTGCCATGATCAACGCATCGATGACATCATCCAATTTTCCGCTCAAAATCGTATCCAACTTTTGCAAGGTCAAGCCGATACGGTGATCCGTGACACGGTTTTGCGGGAAGTTGTAGGTGCGGATCCGTTCGGAACGATCGCCTGTACCGATTGCGGATTTACGCGTCGCATCGTATTCTGATTGTGCATCTGAAGAAATTTTGTCGTAGACACGCGTGCGTAAAATTTTCATCGCTTTCTCGCGGTTTTTGATTTGGGAACGCTCATCCTGCATGGCAACGGCGATTCCGGTCGGCAAGTGGGTCAAACGGACCGCGGATGCCGTCTTGTTGACGTGCTGTCCGCCGGCTCCGCTGGCATGGTAGATATCTGTACGGATGTCTTTGTCTTCGATGTTCAATTCGACCTCTTCCGCTTCAGGCAAGACGACAACGGTGGCAGTGGAGGTATGCACACGTCCTTGAGATTCTGTTTCCGGGACACGTTGGACACGGTGTGCACCGCTCTCATATTTCAGTTTGGAGTAGGCACCGTTTCCGCTGATCATAAGAATGATCTCTTTGTAGCCGCCGATGCCGGTAATGTTCGCATCCATGACCTCAACACGCCAGCCTTGGTTTTCAGCGAATTTGCTGTACATCCCAAACAGCTTTCCGGCGAATAAAGCAGCCTCATCCCCGCCGGCAGCCCCGCGGATCTCCATGATGATGTTTTTGTCATCGTTCGGATCGGTAGGGAGCAACAAAACTCTGATGCGCTCTTCAAGATCGGTCTTCTCTTTCTTTAAATCGCTCAATTCCTCTTTAGCCATAGCAGCCATGTCATCATCCAAATTTTCTGACAACATTTCTTCGGTGTCGGCAATTTCCCCTTCCACCTCTTTATAGCGATTGAAGGTCGCGACTTTCTCGCGCAGCCCTGCTTCTTCTTTGGTCAATCCCAAGAACCGTTTTGTGTCAGCCTGGACTTCCGGATCACTCAATAATTCGGAAAGCTCTTCATAACGGATAATGAATGCATCTAATTGATCATACATAATTTTTTCAAACTCCTCTTTTTATGTTTCTGAGTATCTGTTCTAGGACAAGGGCGGATGGTGGTAATGGTTACGGCAGACGGGAAGATAGGATTCGTTTCCGCCGATCTGGATCTGTTCGCCGGCATATACTGGTTTTCCGTCCACGACACGCATGTTCATGATCGCTTTTTTGTGACAGTACCAGCAGATGGTTTTGATTTCTTCTATCTTATCCGCGTAAAGCAACAGATATTTGGAGCCTTCAAACAACTCGTTCTGGAAATCATTCTTCAATCCGAACGCCATCACCGGAATTGCCAATTCATCCACGATACGCGCTAGTTGGATGACATGCGTTTTGGATAGGAATTGGGATTCATCTATCAAAATGCAGGCCGGCTTTTTCGGATTTTTGCTGACTTCCAAGAATACATCCGTATCATCCGCAATCGGAATGGCTTCGCGCTTCAATCCGATCCGACTCGAGACATAGCCTACACCATCACGGTCATCTATCGCGCTCGTAAAGATCATCACCGATTTGTTCTGCTCTTCATAATTGTAGGCAACCTTCAGGATCTCGATCGATTTCCCGCTGTTCATCGCCCCATATTTAAAAAATAACTGTGCCATTATGTCCACCTTTCCAACAGCGTCTTGCCTATTTTTCATAAATCGGTCGGAATTTCCTGCAAAAAGAAAGGATGCCCTTGTGTCATCCTGCTTCCGACCCGCTATTATCTCACCTTCATCATTCCGCTCCGGCAAGGTTACCGAATGATAAAAAAACTGAATAACATCCCGTATAATGATAGTAGGAAATAGCTCCAAAGTCAATAAAATTCACGATCATCAGCTGTCCTCCGGCAATCGTAACACCCATTCCTTACATGCAAAGGCATCTAAAAATATTCAATCCAGGCAAATTCTGCTATACTTACGCTATCGAAAAAAGCCTTGTTATATGCTATGATGGCAAGAGATACATAAGTAAGGAGCGAATTTATTTGACTATCCGCGGTTCACTAGCAATCAATATCGGCAAAATCGCCCAGTGGGGTCTTCAGACTTTCACTAAAGGCGGAACCAGTCTGCCCGGCAAACTGGCCGTCAAATTGGATCCCGACGTGTTGCAACACCTTTCTGAAAATTTTGATGTCGTCATCATCACCGGCACGAACGGCAAAACACTGACGACTTCGTTGACTTATCATGTCCTGCAGCAAAAATACCCGCATATCTTGACGAATCCTACCGGCGCCAACATGGAGCAAGGCATCATCTCCTCGTTCCTGGAAGGCTATTCGCGTAAAGTAAAAAAGGAAAGAGCCTTTGCTGTTCTTGAGGTTGATGAAGCTAGCCTGGTCAAGGTGACGAAGTTCATCAAGCCGAAAGTCATCGTCAACACGAATGTTTTCCGCGATCAGATGGACCGATTCGGCGAAATCTACACAATCTACCAAAAAATGGTCGATGGCGCTGCTCTGGCACCTGATGCCGTCATCCTGGCGAACGGTGACAGCCCGATCTTCAACTCCAAAGAGTTGGTCAACAAACAAATCTATTTCGGTTTCAATCACGAACCGGATGGCGACACCTTGGCGCATTACAACACGGACGGCGTGCTTTGTCCGAAATGCCAGCACATATTGCGCTACAAATTCAATACCTACAGCAACCTAGGAAAATATTACTGCGCTCATTGCGATTTCAAACGTCCGGAATTGGCTTACGCTGTCACCAAAGTGGACAAATTGACGCACAAGAGTTCTTCATTTGAAATCGATGGACATCCGTTCCACACGAATATCGCCGGTCTCTATAACGTCTATAACGCCTTGGCTGCCTATTCCGTCGGCAAACATTTCGGCTTGACTCCGGAAGAGATCCAAGCCGGTTTCTCGGCTGCCCAGCAAAAATTCGGCCGTCAGGAAACGATCACCGTCGATGACAAGGAAATCATCCTGAACCTGATCAAAAATCCGGTCGGTCTGAATCAGGTCATCGATCTTCTGCATTACGAAGAAGAACCGTTCAGCGTCGTCTCGATCCTGAATGACCGCCCGGCAGACGGAACCGATGTCAGTTGGATCTGGGACGGGAATTACGAGAAGTTTTTGGATTTTGACATCCCAAAAGTGACTGTCAGCGGTATCCGTCAAAAAGAGTTGACTTTACGGATGAAGGTTGCCGGTATTCCGGAAGAAAAACTGGAAGTTTTGCCGGAAATCACGGATGTCATCAAAGCTTTCAAAAAGTCTCCGACGAAAAAAATCTATGTGATGGCAACTTACACCGCTGTGCTGCAACTCCGTAAAGAGCTGGCGAACCAAGGCTATATAGCGGAAAGGATGAAATAAATGCGACTACGTATTTGCCACTTGTACGGCAACCTGCTGAACACATACGGCGACAATGGGAATCTCTTGATGCTCCAGTACTGTGCCCGTGAAAAAGGCGTTGATTTCGAAACGGAAATCATCAGTTTGGACCAGCCTTTCGATCCAGAAAAATATGACCTCGTCTTTTTCGGGGGCGGCCAGGATTACGAACAGTACATCGTCTCCAAAGACATTCAGGATAAAGCAGAAGGAATCAAGGAATATATCGAAAATGATGGCGTGGTATTGGCCATCTGTGGTGGCTACCAATTGTTGGGCCACTATTATATGGATGCTTCCGGCAACAAAATTTCCGGCATCAGTGCCCTGGATCACTATACATTGAGCCAGGACAACAACCGGTTCATCGGCGACATCACGATCCGCAGCGAGGAATTCAATGAGACCTATGAGGGATTCGAAAACCATAACGGACGGACCTTCCTTGGCGAAAACATGCGCCCGCTCGGAAAAGTCGAAAAAGGGATGGGCAATAACGGGGAAGATAAGACCGAAGGCGCCCGCTACAAAAATGTCTTCTGTTCCTATTTCCACGGGCCCCTGTTGGTCCGCAACATCCACCTGGCTAACCGCATCGTCGATATGGCCATTGCCCAACATAACAAAAAGATTAAAAAATAAACTGAAAAACAGAGGTCGGGACAAATGTCCCGGCCTCTGTTTTTGTATATGCTTATCGTTATTCCATCGCGAACGAAAGCACAATCGTCAGCACTACAAAGGCCAACAGACCGGCGACGAAAGCCCATGATTGCCATCTCGCCATATTCAGTGTGCTTCCGATGCCGAAGCGTTTTTCGACAAATATCGATGGATCTTCCGGGTTGTAATACCATACGCCCCACTTCCAGTAACGCTCTTCGTCCGCTTCCGTCACTTCATCCGGCAGTTCACCCGCTTCGTTCAGGAACAATTTTTCACCGCCTTGGCCGTATTTCCAGGTCAGATAGACGCTGTACCCAACTATGATGACCACGAACGGAATCGTCATACCGATGATCCACTGGGCACCCTTGTCTGCGAAGAACAAGGAAAAGAAATGGATGCCGCTCAACAAGAGCTGCGTCAGCACCGTCACGACGAGGAAGTAATAGGACCAAGCCTGACGGAACAATTTGCTCTGCTTGCTGGAGAGGTCGGACAGATAGGGTGAAATCTTCTGTTTCGATTTGATGAAGGAATAGTGACTGAAAAACATCATCGGAATCATCAACAATTGTATCGCCGGCAACATGAATACATTCACATACGTTTTATCGACGATCCGATCCGGTTCATTCGAGCTGTTCCAGTGAACTGGGAAACGCTCGGGTATCAGGTCATAGAAATAAAGCGTGACCGCCACCGTCACCAACAGGATGAACAATTGAGCCGAAACGAAGACCGAATGGGAGACCACCTTCAGATCTTTTTGATAGGCGGTATCGATGACGATTTTGGGTTTTTTCAGTTCAATTGTGATGTCGTTTGCTGTTTTCCAACTGCGGAGCTGCTTCCTTTTCTGCAGGTAAAGCAGGAACGAAAGGAAGATGAAAACGAACATCGCGACCGTCACATAGATGCTGGTGACCATCTCCACTTTCTCCTCATCATCCCAGAGAAGGAAGAAAAAGATTGGAGCAGCGAGCAGTATACTCCCAAATATATTTTGATAAAGGTAGGCTTTTTTAAGCTTCAAAACATAGGGGTCCTTTTGATGCGATGTCGGAACGGTAACTCCAAACGGCGTACCTAACCGGCTATAATATGGCGTAATGCCGTTGACAACCCCAATAATCAAAAACATGATCACCATGAACCAACTAAATATCAGCATCTGCTTTCCCTTCCCCTTCCAATTCTTTCTCGATTTCGTTCAGCCATCCGTTGAACGCTTCTTCATTGACTTCAAAAATCTGTTTGTCGATCAGGATTTCCTTGAGCTTATCCTGCATCGCCGCTTTCGTGCGATCATTGGATGCCATCGTCGCGCGTTCGCTGACGAAATAGCCTTTCTGGTTTTTTTCCAGCACGCCTTCGTCCGCCAATAGATTATACGCTTTATTCACGGTATGCATGTTGATGCCCAATTCACTGGCCAGGCTCCGGACGCTCGGCAATCCATCCCCATATGACCATTCCCGTTTGAGGATGCCAATTTTGATCTGGTACATCAGTTGCGTGTAGATCGGCGTATCGCTGTTCGGGAGAATTTCGATGAACATATTTACCCCTCCTGTTCGTTATATAACAAGTATAACACTAGCGGTGGAATTTGCAAGCAGAAAGCGGTGCGCTGCCGCCTCCTTCGGTTAAAGCAAGCTTCCCCGGAGGAGAGGGAAGAGTGATATATGTCTTCCGATGAGCAGGTCCTCGCCGGAGGACATTCTGTGGTTTACCGCTCTTCTCCGGCGAACGACGGCGTCGCCGGAGTTCAACACTATTATTCACGTTCTCCTCCGACCATCCCGCAAAAAAATTACCACAACACAAAAACGGCATGCGACCGATAACCACCGGTCGCATGCCGTTTTTCCACATTTGTTCTCTCTACTAGTAACTTTTAGTAACTTTCTTGCAAAGCCCTGATGCTGTTTTCAGTCACGACCGACGTATCGCAAAGCATATCGATCGGATGTTGTTTCTTGTTTTGGAAGGCAGCGACCAGATAGATCACAGCCACGACTTTGCCGATATAGCGGCCGACGCCTTCGCGGATCAGGATAGTCTGCCAACTGAGTTTTTCTTCCTTGAAGCAGACGACACGGATGCCGAAGATCATTTTTCCAAGTGTTTGGCCGTTCGTATATTTCGTCATCAATATGAAATACCCGACAAAGATAAGCAACTGAAAAAATCCGTACAAGCTTAAGGGATCGTTCCCTTGCATATTGATGCCGCCCAAAGCGAAGATTGGCTTGATCAGGATCGCCACCAAAGCCTGCACGACAAGCAGGTCGACGAGGTAGGCAAAGAACCGGATCCAAAAACCGGCGAAAACGTAATCCGGATAGCGGTGAAACGGGCGTTCCTGCTGGTCGGAAAAGCGCTCGGCTTCCTCCCAGGCTACTTTCTTTTTCCGGATCTCTTCCAAGCGTTCTTCATGCGTAGTGGTTTGCTCTTCCATCATCACTCACCTCCGTAGAGATAAAGCAATCTCGGAGCGGCAGTTGTCCCGAAAGTGTCACGGAGCAGCTGCAGTTCAGAAAGCGTCTGGTTGTCCTGGCTAGTCAGTTTGGCAGCCGCCTGAGCGAACAACCAAGAAAAATCAGAAAACAAGCCAGGTGTCGAAGTATAGTCGAACACTTCCGCATCCTCGAGGTCATAAGCTGCTTTCATCGCTTTCAAGGCATCATCCGTGTAGGCTATCTCATCCACCAACCCTAGCGACTGGGCTTGGGTTCCCGAATAAATCATGCCGTTCGCAACAGCGCGGACCTCTTCTTCCGGCATATCCCTTCCCGTCGATACGACGGTGACGAAACGCTGATAAGCCTCATCGACGTATGCCTGAAGCAACGCACGTTCTTCTTCCGTCATATCCCGATCCGGCGACCCGATATCCTTGAGGCTGCCTGACTTGATCGTATTGTATTCGATACCCAATTTTTCAAGCAGGCCAGAGTATTCGATTGCTTGCATGATGACACCGATCGAACCGGTAGTCGTTTCAGCTGTAGCATAAATTTTGTCCGCACCAGCGGAAATGTAGTAGCCCCCGCTTGCGGCCGTACCTTGCATCGAAGCATAGACCGGAAGTTCCTTCTCAGCAGCGATGCGGTACAATTTATCGTGCGCCTCCGCACTTTCATATACCCCACCACCCGGGCTGTCCACTATCAGGAAAATCCCTTTGATCGTGTCATCCTCTTCGATGGCTTTCAACTGCTCCAAGAAAAGGTCGTGATCATAGCTGGAACCGTCCGTCAGCATACTGCCAGCACCTGATTGGATCGTGCCTTCGATATGCAGAACCGCAATCCGGTTGCTGGCATCGCCGCTTTCCAGAACACTTTCCTGCAGGCTCGTCCCTGGTATCAGGTTGCCGGTAAGTTGGCTCAGTGAATCTTCGGTTTGATCAGCCAACCGGGTCGACAGGAATTGCGAGCCAAGTGATGCAACGAAAAGCACAAGCGCGATTGCCACCGCAATCCATCTCTTTTTGTTCATGAAGCATTACCCCTTTTCGTTTCGATTATTCTTGAACATAATCTTCGTCCGGTTCTTCTTCGACTTCAGGTTCATCCAAATACAATCCGGAAATCTCTTTGTACCAATCGAAAATATGCATGAACAGCACTTTGAGGACAGCATAACCGGGAATGCCCAAGATGAATCCGGTCAGGCCGAACAGTTTTCCTGCCGTAAGCAATACGAAAATGATCGTTACGGGATGGACCTCGAGATTGCTGCCGAGTACCTGCGGCGAAATGACGCGCCCCTCGATGAATTGCTCAATCGAGAAAACAAGCATCACTTTTGCCAACATCAGCGGTGAATCCACAATCGCAACGATCACCGCTGGTATCATCGCAATGAAGGACCCCATGTACGGGATGATGTTCAGGAAACCTGCGAGTATCCCCAAGACGATGCCGAACTTCATTCCGACGATGGCATAGCCGATGACAAACATCAGCCCGACAAAGAAAGCAACTATTATCTGGCCGCGCACGTATTGGCTAATCTGTGTATTGATTTTCTTCAACAGTTCCCCAATCGATTCCCTCAGATTTGTGGGAAAGAATTGCAGAAAAGTCAGCGGCAACTTCTCTCCTTCTTTCAGCAGATAATACAGAATGATCGGCATCGTGATGATTCCCACAAACGCATTCGTCAACAATCCGACGACACTGCCCAAGCCGCTGACCGTGTTCGACAAGACTTCATTCAATTTCGCAGAAACGCTGTTGAAGATGTCCGCATTGATTTCGTTGATCTGATCCTGCAGGGAGGTGAACCAATCATAATTGACCAATTCGATCGTCATGCTCTCGAGCGCCTGCCAATAAGCCGGAAATTCGCGGACAATGCCTATCGTCTGATCACGGATTATCGGAATCAAGATCGCAAACCCCCAGATCATCAGCAGCAAAACCAGCACGAAAGCGATCCACGTTCCGGCAAAACGCTTGATGCCCCGCTTCTCCATCAGCGTAACCAACGGATTCAGCATGTAATAAAAAATACCCGCCATTATCAGCGGAAAGCCGATGACACTGAAGAAGCTGCCTATCGGCCCTAAAAGATAAGATACTTTTGAAAATACCAAAACGATCAGGAGAAGCAGTAAAGTGATCAACAGGACAGTCACGAATTTATTGTTCAGAAACCATCTTTCGAACCACGACAACCGATTCCCGGATTTCGTTCCTCTACGCGGAGCTCTTTCCATGGGACTCACCTTCAATCTTTCTTCTTATAAGTAATGGTGGTGCCGTCCGTTATTGCCGGCAAAACGTAAGGAGTCAAATAGATGCTTGTTTCCAGGCGTTCATCATCCCAATTTTTGAAAATCATGGTCGTGTGGCCGATCGACTGCAGATTTTTCAGGACATGCGAACCGACATAGGATATGCGGTATTCCTGGTCGTCAAACAAAATCCGGTCACCGTCCGCCAGCTCGAACCATTCCTGCGGCTCCACAAAACGATGGATGACGGAAACCTCCTGCAACAGTTCCGTTGCGCTGTCATCGAACAGGATGATCATCGGTTCCTTTATATCTATCGCTTTTTCTCCAATTTGAATTACTTTGCTTTGCATTGACATATCCCCTTTTCAGACACATTTTACAACTACTATTCTATCACAGTTTTTTTGGCAAACCATTGATTATGCCATTGAATCCAACTTTATTTGCTTTACAAGCTTTTTTCCCTGTAATTGTGAATGGCGTTTGTTATAATGGAATTATCATAATATTTAGGAGGTCTTTGGATGGAACAAGTTTTATATCTTGGCTCTTACACGAAAAGAGAAAGTAAAGGGGTTCATCAAATCATTTTGGACACCGATAAAAAAGAATTGCGTGATTATCGCTTGATTGCGGAAGTCGACAGCCCTACTTATCTGGACTTATCTGCGGACAAAGAAACACTGTACGCGATTTCCAAAACAGACGAAGGCGGCGGCATCACTTCTTTCAAGAAAAATGAAAACGGAACCTATGACAAGGTAGCCGAAATTTCTGCCGAAGGATCTGCGCCTTGCTACATCTACTTCGACGAAGACAAAAAATTGATCTTCACTGCCAATTACCACGGCGGATACTTGACTGTCTACAAAGAGAATGCTGACGGCTCCTTCACGATGACTGACCGTGCGCAACATGAAGGTTCAAGCATCCATGAAAACCAAAACATTCCGCATGTACATTACAGCGCGCTTTCTCCGGACAAAAAATACTTGCTGTCATGCGATTTGGGAACCGATGAAGTGTATACCTACACAGTTTCCGATGAAGGCAAACTGACCGAAGTTGCCCGCTATAAAGCGACTCCTGGCACTGGCCCGCGTCACTTGGTTTTCCATCCGAACGGCAAAGTGGCTTACTTGTTCGGCGAATTGAGCAGCGATGTCGAAGTGTTGGCTTATGATGCAGCAGCAGGCACTTTCTCATTATTGCAAGTCATCACGACTATCCCTGAAGAGCATACCGGTTTCAATGGCGGCGCGGCTATCCGCATTTCCGCTGATGGCAAGTTCGTTTATGCTTCCAACCGAGGTCATGATTCATTGGTTGTCTATGCGGTATCCGAAGACGGAGAAACATTGTCATTGGTGGAATATGTACCTACTGAAGGAAATATCCCGCGTGACTTCAACTTGGATCCAAGCGGCCAATTTGTGATCGTGGCTCATCAGGATTCAGACAACCTGACTTTGTTCGAACGCGATGCAGAAACAGGCAAATTGACGTTGCTGCAAAAAGACGTCTACGCGCCAGAGTGCGTTTGCGTTTTCTACTAAAATGATATCAATAAGCCTCCCGTTCTGATGAACGTGGAGGTTTTTTGATATCATTCCGTTGGTTTCATTTATTTCCACCCAAGGGTCCAGTTCTTCCGCCCCCGCTGAGCAGAATAGTTACCTCGCTGAGGAACTCTCCTGTATACTCGACTTATGGATTATTTGAATGGAGGCTAGGGATAATATGATTACTGGTTTTCACCATCTCACCGCAATCACCAAAGATGCGGAGAAGAATAAGACTTTTTACACCGATATCCTAGGGTTGCGTCTCGTCAAGCAGACGGTCAATCAGGATAATTTGACAGATCCCCACCTTTTTTATGGGGACTACAAGGGAACTCCCGGTACGATATTGACTTTTTTCGAGTTGCCGAGAGTCGGCCAACGTCACGAAGAAGACAGCTTCATCCATGAAGTGCTGCTGAAGATCCCTCAAGGCAGTCTGCCGTTCTGGAAAAAACGCCTGACCGCGGGGGCCGTTCGTTTGATTGGAAACGATGAAGCTAGCTGCACTTTCCTGGATCCGGACGACATGAAAATCAGCTTGGTCGAAATGCCGGGAATGATTGCGCCCGATCAGGCGACGCGTCATAGCGATGTGCCCGCCGAATACCAGATCATCGGAATCCAAGGCATCCATTATACCGTGTCCGATCTGGAAAAAACCAAGGCGTTTCTCCATGATGTGCTGGGCATGCTGCTGAAAGACCGTATTGCCCATCCAATCCTTGCGCCTGGAGAGGAAAGTCGACTGATCCAGTCCGCTAGCCTGAAGCCTACCCGTCTCGGCAGAGGAGCCATCGATCACATCGCCTACAGCGTGTCGGACCGCAAAGATCTGGACCAGATCCTCGAAAAGGCAAAAGAAAATAATATTACCGTGGAAAAAATAATCGACCGCGGTTACTTTCAAAGCCTGTATCTGCGCGAACCGAGCGGATTGCGCATCGAAATTGCAACCGAACAACCAGGCTTCACGCTTGATGAACCACTGGAAAAATTAGGCGAGACGTTTGCTCTTCCTGATTTTCTGGAACCAAAACGAAAGACTATCGAAGCCACTATCCTGAACAGAAAGAAGTGATCCCATGCAGCATTTCAATACCGAAGAACTCAACACGAAACAGATGTATAAATTTTTGACCGGGAGCATCATTCCCCGCCCGATTGCCTGGATCACCACCCAGAACCCGGAAACGCAAGTAGTCAATGCCGCGCCCTTCAGTTTTTTCAGTGTCGCTTCGAATGTGCTGCCGCTGATCAGCGTAGCCATTCTGAGGAATGACGGAAAAATCAAAGATTCCGCCAAAAACCTGCTGGCTTCCCGACAAGGCGTCGTCCATATCGTCAGCGAGGACTTGGTTGAGGAGATGAATAAGACGGCCGCCCAACTGCCGGATACGGAGAGCGAAATCGATCTGACCGAGTTGACGTTGACCGCCAGCCATACAGTCGCTGTACCCGCCATCAAAGAGGCGAAAATCCGCATGGAAACAACCGTACACCAATATGTACCTCTGACGGATGCTGAGGGCAACGTGCTGACGGACCTGTTCATCCTGCGCGTCGAAGATTTCCTTTTCGATGAATCGGTGTTCGACCAAGAGAAACAGTACGTTTTGGCCGACAAATTGGAGCCGGTCGCAAGGCTGGCCGGCAACGACTATACAAAGCTCGGGGAGATTTTTTCGCTGGAACGTCCTTAACGGGTTGAATGTTGGCAAAAGCCGTTGTCTCGGTTGTTCAGAATATATCAGGTTCCGTTCAGCCGACAGATCGGCGTGGCGTCGGCTCTTTACACGCATAGCGACGAAAAAGCTTCATCCGGCAATCCCCGGATGAAGCTTTTTTGCATATATTCTGTTATTCCTTCGGCAGGACGCTTCCGATTTCTGCTTTTACGGCAGCCTCACCGGTCACATCCAAACTGAAGTTTTTTACTTTCTCCATATTCGTGATGACGACGACCATCGCGGAGTCTTTGCCGGCTTCCTGCAGTTGTGCCAGATCGACTTTGGCGATCAGAGTATCCGCAGTCAACGCTTGGCCTTCCTTCACGAAGATTTCGAATGGTTTCCCGTTCAGTTCAACCGTATCCAATCCCATGTGCAATAAAAGTTCCAATCCGCTGTCCAACAAAATGCCTACCGCATGCTTTGTCGGAAATACACTCAGCACTTTTCCTTTTGCAGGAGAATAGATGTTTCCGTCTGCAGGAATGACAGCGAAACCGTCACCCATCATTTTTTGGGAAAACACTGGGTCTGCAACATCCGAAACAGGTACCACTACACCGTTGGCTGGTGAGTACAAGATTTCCTTCTCAACCGGCAGTTTTCCCTTTTTGTCATCCTTCTTAAAAAAGCCAAACATGCTATCGCCTCTTCCTTATGTAAATGAGCTTTTGTGAAAATTGGTATACTTCATTTTAACATAAACCGACTAGCATTGTGAATTTTTTTAGCACCGCTTACATCCAAAAGCGCTCCTACAATTCCTTAAGAATCCATGAAAAGGATTGGCTAATCTTTTTCATTTCGCTATACTAGATGGTGGAGTATCAAAAAAATGCACAACAGAAAGGATATTATATGGAATTTATGGAAATACTGAAAGCAATCATCCTCGGCATTGTTGAGGGTATCACTGAATGGCTGCCCATCAGCAGCACGGGCCACATGATCCTGGTTGAAGAGTTCATCCAATTGGATCTTTCGCAGGCATTCAAAGAGATGTTCTTCTACGTCATTCAGCTAGGTGCCATCCTCGCGGTCGTCGTCATTTATTTTCACAAACTGAATCCCTTCTCCCCAAGCAAAACGAAGGAAGAGAAGACTCAGACTTGGGATATCTGGAAAAAAGTGGTCATCGGGTGCATTCCGGCTGGAGTCATCGGCTTGCCCTTGAACGATTGGGCGGACGAAAACCTCCTGAACGCGACAGTTGTGGCTTTGGCGCTGATCATCTACGGGATTCTGTTCATCGTGATCGAAAACAAGCATAAGGATCGCGAACCAAGCATCACCGAATTCAGCGAGTTGACCTATATGAAGGCTTTCCAGATCGGCTTGTTCCAAGCGCTCTCGATCATTCCGGGTACATCGCGCTCCGGTTCTTCCATTCTGGGGAGCATCGTGTTGGGGACTTCCCGCTTTATCGCGACTGAATTCTCCTTCTTCATGAGCATTCCGATCATGTTCGGGATCAGCTTTTTGAAGATCATCAAATTCGGCTTCGACTTTACCGGTCTTGAATTCGCCGTTCTCTTGTCAGGCATGATCACTGCTTTCCTCGTTTCGATCGTCGCCATCAAGTTCCTGATCGGCTACCTGAAACGCAACGACTTCAAAGCGTTCGGTTGGTACCGGATCGTACTTGGAGCAATCGTCCTGGTTTATTTCCTGTTTGTCTAAAAATTAAGTTTCGCCATTCCTTTTGGGATGGCTTTTTATTTTGTCATCCAAAACATTCGGAGTCCTTATTGATAATAAATATAATCTGCATTTTTTAGAGATTCTTCATATTTTATTGCTGTACGTAATTTTCTGCCCTTTCAAATTGTGTCTGACATATGGATATTGAGAATGAGATTCATTTCCGTTTGATTGTAATGATTATAATCTGTATTTCTTTAGTGCTATCATGAAGGCATATAAGGAAGGAGTGTCAAATCATGAAAGACTTATTCAAGAATAAAGCGATGATCGCAACCACGATCAGTGGCATTCTCATCATTCTTGGCATTGTGTTGCAATGGCAAAACTTTGATACAGCTGCAGCCATCATTTTCGTGTTATCATTCATCATAGGCGGCTATAAACAAGCAAAAGAAGGTTTCATCGATACAGTTGAAAATAAACACTTGAACGTCGATATCTTGATGGTGCTTGCCGCAGTAGGCGCCTCACTGATCGGCTACTGGATGGAAGGCGCACTGCTCATCTTCATCTTCTCGCTCTCCGGTTCACTTGAGGAATATGCGACCGAGAAAAGTACCCAAGCGATCACAGCATTGATGAACATTGTCCCTGAAATCGCAAAACGCATCAATCCGGATGGCTCAATCGAAGACGTTGCAGTCAAGGATCTGAAAGTCGGCGATACATTAATGGTACCTAAAGGCGCCAGCATCCCTATCGACGGCACGATCGCATCGGGCCAAGGCCTGATTGATGAAGCCGCCATTTCCGGCGAATCCGTCCCTGTCGAAAAGACTGTTGGCGATGATATCTTCGGCAGCACAATCAACTTGAGCGAAGCGCTGACCATGACTGTCTCGAAGGAATCCAAGGATACCCTGTTCGCCAAGATCATCCGCATGGTGGAAGAAGCGCAAAAGACCCCTTCGAAGACGGCAAGCTTCATCAACCGCATCGAAAACACCTATGTCAAAATCGTTCTCGTTTTTGTGCCGGTCATGATCGCCGTTTTTTATTTCCTCCTGGATTGGGGTTGGAATGAATCATTCTATCGCGGCATGGTGCTGTTGACGGTCGCCTCCCCTTGCGCATTGGTGGCTTCGGCCACTCCTGCTGTCCTTTCCGCCATTTCCAATGCAGCCAAGCGCGGCATCCTGTTCAAAGGCGGCATCGCGATCGAGAACTTCTCGGCCATGGATTGCATCGCATTCGACAAAACAGGCACGCTGACGGAAGGCAAACCTGTAGTGACGGAAGCCATCTACCTGGCAGGCACCGATGAAAAACACATCATGTCCGTTGTCTATGCGTTAGAGCACTCTTCAACCCACCCGATCGCTTCCGCGTTGGTCCAACATCTCGATACGAAGGAATATGAGAAGTCCCAGATGGATTCAATCCAGGACCTTACCGGTTACGGGTTGGCCGGTGAAGCATTCGGAAGCCAATGGAAAATCGGCAAAAAGACCTTCGTCGTATCCGATGAACTGAACGAGCCGTCGTTCGTGAAGGAGGCTTTCGCGCTCCAGAACGAAGGAAAGACCGTCATTTACGTTTCGCAGGATGATAAGGTCGTGGCCTATTACGCTTTATTGGATACGCCTAAGTCAGAGGCAAAAGATATGATCGCCTTTTTCAAAGCCAATGGTGTCCATACAATCATGATTACTGGTGACAATGAAGCAACCGGGCAAACGATCGGTAATCAATTGGGTGTGGATGAAATCCGCGCAAATTGTCTTCCCGAAGATAAGACTACCATCCTGAAAGATCTTCAGGAGAAATATAAACTGGTCGGCATGGTCGGAGACGGCGTGAACGACGCCCCTGCACTGGCAAACGCCGACATTGGCATCGCTATGGGAGAAGGAACGGACATCGCCATGGAAACGGCAGATGTGGTGCTGATGAAGAGTGAACTGGACAAACTGGAATATTGTTATGGATTGTCGAAGAAGCTGAAAAAAATCACCATGCAGAATATCATCTTTTCGATCACCGTCATTCTCATTCTGATCGTTTCAAATCTGTTCCAACTCATCAACCTTCCGCTCGGGGTGGTCGGACACGAAGGCAGCACGATACTGGTTATCATGAACAGTTTGAGGCTGTTGGCGAACATACCTACCCACCACTTTCAGGGCACTGCCAAATCGGACGGAAAGACTTCGAGCACCGGACTCGTGAACGAAAAATAATCTTGCTCATGCTAGTGGCAGCTGAAAACAAAACAAAAAAACAGGCATCGATGTCATTCATCGATGCCTGTTCTGTTCATGCTAGTCTTTTTTTGCTGGGAAGAATGCGTCATACAGCACTTTGACTGCTCTGGCTTCGTCCTTTTCGTCGATCCCGAACATGATGCTGACTTCTGATGAACCTTGGTTGATCATTTCCAGGTTGATGTCCGCTTCAGCTAGAGCGGTACAGGCTTTCGCTACTGTCCCGACGGAATTGACCATGCCTTCGCCGACGATCATCAATAAGCAGATACCGCCCTTGACATTTACGTCGTCCGCTTCCAATTCGTTCTTCAAGCGATACAGCAACTCTTGTTCCTGCTGCATCGTCATCTGATTGGCGCGCAAGATGATCGACAAATCGTCGATACCGGATGGCATGTGCTCGAAGTTCAGGTTGAAATCTTCGAAGATCTGCAGCACTCTGCGGCCGAAACCGACTTCTCGGTTCATCAGATATTTGCCGATGTAGATGCTCATGAAGCCGGTCGAACTTGCGATACCGGAAACGATCTGTTTGTTTTCAGGCTTCGTTCTTGTGATGCTCGTACCGGGTGCAGCCGGGTTGTTTGTGTTTTTGACGACCACAGGGATTCCGGCGCTGAAAGCCGGCTGCAAAGCTTCATCATGAAAGACTGAGAATCCGCTGTAGGATAATTCACGCATTTCACGATAGGTCAATTGCTTGATTTTTTTCGGGTGTTTGACCATTTTAGGGTTTGCCACATAAATGGCATCCACGTCCGTAAAGTTTTCATACAGGCTGGCCTTGACACCATTTGCGACGATTGCGCCGGAGATGTCCGATCCCCCTCTTGAGAAGGTAAGTAATTGTCCATCCTTCGTATAACCGAAGAATCCTGGGAAAACGATGATTTCTTTCGAATCCCGCAATGCATATAGATTCTTGAAAGATTCCGGCAATACGCGTGCGTTCCCTGGGTTGTCGCTGACCAAAAGGCCTGCATCCTTCGGGTTGACGTATTTGGCGGGGATTCCCTCTTTGTTGAAAAATGCAGCTACAAGGATGGCGCTGTTGTCTTCACCGCTTGCTTTGTACGCATCCAGCGCATACAATTCGTTGTAGAATTTCGTCTGGATCAATTTCTTATAGTTTTTGGAAATGATGTCCATGACGCTCGGATCGATCTCCAATTCATCGACGATATCTTGATATCTTTTCAGGATCGTCTTCAGGGTTTTTTGGTGATCTTCTTTATTTTGTACCTCATCGGCCAGCTTGATCAGCAGATCGGTAACCTTCTCGTCCGAGTCGTTGCGCTTTCCGGGTGCTGAAACGACCACAATTCTTCTGTCTGCGTCATCTTTCACAATCTGCAATACTTTTTTCAATTGAGTCCCATTCGCAAGGGAACTCCCGCCAAATTTGATAACCTTCAAACCGAACACTTCCTCACTTGATTTCTTTAATCTTTTTTTAATTTTGTAATTGTATTTTCATTTATGCTTTAGAATATCATCATATCATGGCTATGGCAATTACCTTTTCAAACTTTACATCATTTGTAACATATTTGTATTGTTAATGCTATGGCCATTTGCAAAAAAAGGAATATACTATGAGTTAACTTAATGTGGGAGGTTTCAAATCAGTGAAAAAAAATAATCCTTGGAGGATCGTAGTCGGATTATCCGTAATCGCAAGCATCAGCTCTGCTTTGTTCAAGTCAAATCGCAATGCCGGTAAGAGCCAATCAACATCGTATACCCCTTACATCGGCACATGGAAAAACGACGCACAGTCCTTGAAGGTTGAAATTACTGATAATCTGGAGATTCTCCTGAACAACAAAAAATTAAAAGCAACCCTTGAAGAAGCCAAACCCAACGAACTGGTCTTCCGCGACCATTTCGGCTATTACCTGATACTGAAAAAAGATACATCGCCTACGCTGACCCTCTACGATGAAGCGGAAGAGCAAGAATTCTACTTCAAGCGCGAAACCGACAAATAACGAATCGTTAATGCCACACCGACGCCCCTGATCAGGGCTTTTTTTTTGGAATTGAATGTATGCTCAGAGATTCCCCGTCAAAATCTATTTGGCGGGGTAAAATGTCCAAGGGCAACACGAGATACCCCGCCAAAACCTATTGAGGCTGCTGAAAAAGTAGCTTAGATAACATAAAAGGATTAACAAAAAT
>NZ_PXZT01000016.1 GCF_003008695.1 Trichococcus alkaliphilus | reverse complement strand
CCTTTGTTTCTACAGAATAAATGTCTCATCAACACTATTTGACAGAGAGCCTATTTTTTCAGGATGCCCAAGATGCCACGCGAGATGACGCGCCCGACTTCCCTGCCTACTTGCGACATCAAATTTTTCGTGAATCTGTCCATTGTCGAATCGCGGGAACTGCTCGACCTTTTTTGCTGGGTTTGTTCTTTTTGCCTCTCTTTTTCCAGTTGCTTCAACTGTTCGGCTTTTTCCCTGTCCCTTGCGGCAAGTTCTTCATTTTCCTCCAACTCAATCGCTTTGATTTCCGATAGTCGCTGCAGTTGTTCGTAGGAGGATTCCCTGTCGATTGCCTCGCTGTATTTGTAGTACAGCAAGGAACGGTTGATTTTTTCTTCTTTGACGAGTGGATCCAGGATGCCCATTTTGCTCTCTGGAGGATAAATCATGACTTGCTGAACAAAGCCGGGAATTCCTTCCGGATCGAGAAAGGAGACCAACGCTTCACCGACCTTCAATTCCGTCAATTTCTTGTCCAATTCTTCCCCATCCAGCTGCCTGAACGTTTCGGCAACCGCTTTGACGGTCTTCTGCTCCTTAGGGGTAAAGGCTCGCAAAGCATGTTGAATTTTGTTGCCCAATTGGCTCAAAATAGCATTCGGCAAGTCGGTGGGATTTTGCGTCACAAAATAAACACCGACTCCTTTGGAACGGATCAGCCGGACAATGAGTTCGATTTTTTCCTCTAACACATCCGGAACGTCCTGAAAAAGGACATGCGCTTCATCAAAAAAGAAGACAATCTTTGGTTTTTCAAGGTCACCGACTTCCGGCAATTGCTCATACAGCTCCGAAAGGAACCACAACAGGAATGTCGAATAGAGTTTTGGTGACATGAACAGGCGGCTCGCCATCAGAATGTTCACATAACCGCGCCCTTCTCCATCTGTTTTTAATAAATCCTCGATATCGAACATCGGCTCCCCGAAGAAGAGGTCACCGCCCTGTTCCTCAATCACCAATAAGCCTCTTAAGATCGCACCGATCGATTGTTTGGAAATATTCCCGTATTCGCGACGCAATTCTGTGGCGTTGTCTCCGACGAAATTCAACATCGCCCGCAAATCTTTGATGTCGATGAGCAGGAGTTGTTTCTCATCGGCCACTTTGAATGCGATGTTCATGATCCCTTCCTGGGTTTCATTGAGTCCCAACAGCCGCGACAACAGGATCGGACCCATATCGGAAATGGTCGTCCGCACCGGCACGCCGTTCGATCCAAAAATGTCCAGGAGCTCCACTGGATAAGCACGCGGCTCAAAATCCTCCAGCTGCAGTTTCGTTACCCGCTCCATTATTTTTTCGCTCAACTCACCCGGCTCCGCAATGCTCGCCAGATCTCCTTTGACGTCCGCAAGAAATACCGGGATACCGGCTTTGCTCAATTGTTCCGCTATCACTTTCAAAGTCACCGTTTTCCCAGTTCCTGTCGCCCCGGCGATCAAGCCGTGCCGATTCAGCTTATCCAGATGGATGATTGCCGGTTTGTCGCCTTGTCCAATTACAAGTTCTTGGCGCATTCAAAACCCCTCCTTAGCCTGACATTTCATCCTTATTGTACAATATTTTGAAAAATCCTTACAACAGTAAACCCTCTCTTTTGGAAAGCAATAGTGCCCTGAAGTGTTGCAGACAACAAAGAACCACTCCGCCATTTTCGGTTGAGTGGTCCAATGCCTGCCTACTTGATGATTTCGGCTCCTAGAGAACCGACAAAATGCCGTAATGCCCATTCCGTAAGCGACTTGACTTCTTTCACGGAAGGCTTTTACTCTTCGTTAATTTTCAGTAATTCGATGACCATTTCCGCGGATTTCTTTCCGGCTTCGACGATGAACTCGTCGAACGTCAGCGCCGCGCCATCGCTTGCTCCGTCCGAAATGGCACGGATGATTGCGAATGGTGTGCCCAATACGTAACAAGCTTGGGCAATTGATGCGCCCTCCATTTCGGTCGCAAAGGCATCAGGGAAATGTTCCTTGATGCGGCTTGTGCCGCTTTCGGAAGCGATGAAAGAATCGCTTGAAACAATCGTACCTTGGACAGCATGCAAACCGACTTTTTCAGCTGCCCGCGTAATTTTTTCAACGATTTTTTCATCAGCTGTATAATAATGCGGCATCTGCGGCACTTGTCCCACCGAATAACCGAATGCGGTGGCGTCCACATCATGGTATGCAACCTTATCCGCTACGACGACGTCCCCCACACGCAAGGCTGGGTTTAATCCCCCAGCCGAACCGGTATTGATGACGAAATCAGGACGGTAACGATCGATGATGAAGGCGGTGGCTATGGCCGAATTGACTTTACCGATGCCTGACTGCACCAATACTACATCCTGATTTTCGATTTTCCCTCTTGTAAAAACGAGGTGGAAATGTGTTTCTTCTGTTTTGTCTGTCATATTATCCAATAAAATACGGTTTTCTTCTTCCATTGCTCCAATAATTCCGATCATGAGTGTTTCCTTCCTTGTAGCTGCATTGTTAGGTCATAGGACGAAGGCTATCGCAAAAACCAAAATGATCAACAAGATGACGATCAGGATGGCTTTGTTCAGATAGTTGTCCAGTTTTCTGCCTCTTTCTTTGTCCGTCAGACGCTCCACCTTTGTTGAAGTTGCGGATTTGTCGGCTTTCCGGAACAGCTTCGCCTTTGGCTTGGCTGTTTTGGCTTTGCTGCCGTTTTCCGACCTTTTCTTTTCGGTCGGAATACTGCTTTTCTCAGTTTTAGAAGCAGAAGACTGCTTGTTGTTTTTTTCCTTTGCCGGCGCAGAACGCTCTGCGTCTTTTGCCTGCGGAGCGACTTTCTTTTCATCTGTCACCGGTTTTGTTGTTTGGTCCCTTTTGTACTGCCGATAACGTTCCCGGGTGATCAGCGGTTTCTTTGGTTCTGACATACTATCCCTCTATTCTTTCCCGCAAAAGACGCATCTCCCAATATAGCATGGCATAGATTGTTTTCGAATCGCAGATTTCTCCAGATTCCTGCAAGGCTTTCGCTTCGTCGTATGTCAATTCCAAGATTTCGATGAATTCATCCTCATCCATCGGCAAAGAATTTTCGACTTTCGTCAAACCTTCCGCCAAATAGATCGTGATCTTTTCATCCAAATAAGCCGGTGTCGGATAAAAAACCGTCAATTCGGACCAATGCTCCGCACGGTAATCCGTCTCTTCCTCGAGCTCACGGATTGCTGCCAGCAAAGGTTCCGCATCGGATGTCTCCAATTTGCCTGCCGGGATTTCGACAACTGTCCGATCCAAAGGTTTCCGAAACTGTCTGACCATGACCATTTTCCCGTCCGAAGTGAATGGTATCATCGCTACAGCGCCCGGATGCCTGATCATCTCTCTGACTGAAGTTTTCCCGTTCGGCAGCAGCACTTCTTCCCTAACCAAATGCAGCAAGACACCGTCGAATATTTTTTCACTTTTCAATGTTTTTTCTTCAAATTCCATTTTATGTTCCTCCCAATCTTCTATCCTGATCATGTATTATCATAACCTATCTTTTCGGCTATTTACAAGAGCCGCGACAGAATCGGCCCAAACGGGAGTTGGCGATGAAAATCATCCTTTCGGCCGATAGGTGTCCCTAATGCTTTTATGCTAGAATAATAGCATAAGCACAGACAAAGTGAACAGCATGTTATCAAAGGAGGAAAAATTTATGTGGAGCAACATCAAAGATATATTGAAATACACGTTTTCCAGCGTCATCAGCCTGATTGCATTAGTGGTATTCTTTTTCATCTTCGAGTTCGATTTCTGGACTTCGATCGGCTTGACCATCGGCTTGGGCGCCTTCTTATACTACGTCCAATCCGGCGGAAGGATGCAATGGTCACCTAAGTCAAAAAAACAAAGAGGCGCACTGGGAAAAGTCAGCACCGAAAAAGAAGCTTTCTACCATTCAAAAGGGATGACCAAGGAACAGATTGCCTATTTTCGCAACACTATGGATCAAGCTAAAAATACGATCCAAGACATCGAATCGAATCTGCAGCAGCGCTCAAAATTAAAAGCTATCGCGGCACGCAACGATACGGTGGACATACTGAAGGATTTCTTCAAAAATATCGTCAATCAGCCTAACCGACTGCACGAAGTCGATAAATTCCTATACACCAATCTCCCCAACCTGAAAGAGCTGACGGAAAAATACATCGCAATCGATGGCCACGTTTCCAAGACGAAAGAAACCTACACAGCCTTGGATAACTGCTCCAAAACAATCGATGATATGTGTCGTCTGATCGCTGAAGACTACGTGCGCTTCATGTCCAATGATATCGAGGATATGGATATCGAGTTGGAACTTGCAAAGCAAGTTTTGAAAAGGGATAATGAAGGAAAGAGCAACGAAAATGCTTTAGACGAAGAGCTATAGGGGGAATACTGATGGACCAATTTGATGCTACCGGACAAAATAAACAAACTGACAGCAAGGATGTCAATCAAGAATTGGACGATTTACTGGCTAATCCTTTTTCGGATCCGTTTGCTCAACCGGCAGTGGTGGCTGATAAAACCACAGTCGCCAACGAGGTGATCAACCCGGATCGGCTGATCGACCGGTTGCCGGAAGAAAGACAAAAACAAGCATTGGCATTAGCCGGCCAAATCGATGAAAACAACATGCAAGCCATCATCAGTTATGGCGCTGCGGCTCAAAAACAATTGGGGGAATTCTCCCATTCGATGCTGGACCATGTTCAGAACCAGGACACCGGCGAAATCGGCGATTCCCTGAACGATCTGATGTATCGCCTCAACGAAGCCAAACCGGAAGACTTGCGGGCAGAAGACAACAATGTCTTCCGCAAAATCTTCGGCAAGGTAAAACAATCCGCCTATGAAATGACGGCAAAATACCAGAAGATCGGCGCCCAAATCGATAAGATCGCGATCAAATTGGATAAAGAAAAGAATGGCCTGCTCAACGACAACGTCACGCTGGAACAGCTTTACCAAAAAAACAAGGATTATTTTGAGGCCTTGAACATCTACATCGCTGCCGGTGAAGTGAAGATGGAGGACCTTCAGAAAAATGCGATCCCGAAAGCGATCCAGACCGCTGAGGTTTCCCAAAGCCAAATGGATGTGCAGATCGTCAACGATCTGAAACAGTTCCTTGACCGTCTCGAAAAACGCACCCATGATTTGCGCTTGACCAGACAGATGACGATCCAACAGGCGCCTCAGATCCGCTTGATCCAAAACACGAACCAGGCATTGGCTGAAAAAATCCAATCCTCGATCCACACCGCCATTCCCTTATGGAAAAACCAAGTGGCCATCGCCCTTACCCTTCTGCGCCAGAAGGATGCAGTAACGGCGCAAAGGCAAGTATCTCAGACCACGAATGATCTGATGCGCAAGAATTCGGAAATGTTGAAAATATCAGCCATCGAAACCGCTAAAGAAAATGAACGGGGTGTGATCGATATCGAAACGCTCAAACAGACGCAACAGGATCTGATCGAAACATTGGAAGAGACACTGAAGATTCAGCAAGAAGGCCGAATCAAACGCAGAGAAGCCGAAAAGGAATTATCTCTGATGGAGAACGATCTCAAAGTTAAACTATTGAATATCCACCAACAAGAACAGCAACTCCATTAATAGCACAGGGCTGCCTCATTTCGGGGCAGCCTTTGATTTTGCCCACTTATCCGATTATTGTTCGTTCCAAAAGAACGCGCTTTTCGCGAATGAGAATGATGATTTTTTTCCGTCGTTTTCAGAAAACCTCTCATCTCGAGGGCATATTATTTGTAATGTGACTCATTTTATATATAATAAGAGTATAGTTAATTGGAAATAACTATATTGTTACCGCACTTGTAATCAGAAAGAGGAGGAAAAGAAATGGGCTTAATTTGGTCTTTAATTGTTGGTGGTATCCTAGGCGCATTAGCAGGATCGTTCATGGGTAAAGATATTCCTGGTGGTATTATCGGAAATATCGTTGCTGGTTTCATCGGTTCATGGTTAGGAACAACTTTATTTGGAGCATGGGGTCCTGAAATCGGAGGATTCTATATCGTTCCTGCATTGGTCGGAGCGGTCATTCTGATTTTCATCGTATCCTTTGCAATGAGAAGCATGAAAAAGTAACCTCTCCATACCGAACATAAGCAGACATCTGTCTGCTTTCTTATAAAAGCGTTGTTTTGTGATCCTGAATAGGATTGCCGAAACAACGCTTTTTTTTGCATGTAAAAAGCGCCGCAGAGAAACTCTGGGCGCTTTGAATTCGCTAATGTTAAAAAGAATAGGATTATAATTTTACAACGTTAGCTGCTTGAGGACCACGGTTGCCGTCAACGATTTCGAATTCAACCTCTTGGCCTTCTTCTAAAGATTTGAAACCTTCGCCTTGGATAGCTGAGAAATGTACGAATACATCGTCTTTTCCGTCAACTTCGATAAATCCAAAACCTTTTTCGCCATTAAACCATTTTACTTTGCCTTGTTCCATAATCGTGTAATACCTCCAAAAATTTCATTTGTAAAATGCTAATACAAATATTTGATATCATATTAGTACAAGTTACTAATATAATTATAACGAATATCTTATCCAAATTCAAGAGAAAGTTATGCGCTTTCTTTGGAAAATTAATCAACAACTGATAAAACCTGCCCTTTCAGCCTGAAATCAACAGAAGCACGCAAGAATGACGTCAGAAACCGTCCTCTTGCGTGCTCTTAACTTATTGTTTACATAATTTTAACGATTTTATTCAAGGCGGGATGGGTTATGCTTCTTCCTGCACGAGTGCTTCCGGATATTCAGATCTGACAATATCTGCACAGCGTTCGCATAAGGATGTTGCATCCTCGATTGATCCGACCTCTTCTTTGATGGCACGGCATCTTTCGCAAGTTTCCCCATGTGCGTGTTCCACCAGGATCGCAAGATTATCGAACTGCATCGCTTCAGCTGGAGCAGCCGTCAATTCTTTGATGTCAAGCTGGGAAACGATGAATAATTGTTCCAGGTTTGCATCAAGGGACGAGAACAATGCTTTTGTATCTTCATCAACAAACAAGGACAGATGCGCTTCGAAAGATTTTCCGATCGTCTTTTCATTACGCGCAACTTCCAATGCTTTCAAAGCCGCATCGCGGATGTCCAAGAATTTTTCCCATTGGCCTAAAATCTCTGCTTGGTCTTCACGGACGCTGCTTTCCGGCAATTCAGCCAGTTGGGCGTATTGTTCCTCTTCCTTCAGGTAACTCCAGATTTCTTCTGTTGTGTGCGGGATGATCGGCGTCAAAAGTTTAGCCAATTTAACCAATACTTCGTAAAATACGGTCTGCATAGCGCGTCTCTCTAGGTTATCCTCTTTTTCGATATAGACAACATCTTTCGCAAAATCAAGATAGAATGCCGACAAATCAACTGTACAGAAGTTCATGATCGTTTGGTAGATGGTCGAGAACTCGTACTCCTTATAGGCTGTCACACAGGTTTCGACGACTTGATCCAAGCGCGCCATCATGTATTGATCGACACTGCGCAGCTCATCGTATGCCACTGTATGTTCTTTCGGTTGGAAATCTTCCGTATTCCCGATCAGGAAACGCATGGTATTGCGGATCTTGCGGTACGTTTCGGAAACTTGTTTCAGGATGTCATCGCTGATTCTGACGTCGGATTCGTAGTCGACACTGGACACCCATAGACGGACGATGTCTGCGCCCATGTTCTTGACGACTTTTTCCGGCAGGACAGTATTGCCCAATGATTTGCTCATTTTGCGGCCTTCTCCATCCAAAACAAAACCTTGGGAAAGGACTGTTTTGTATGGTGCTACTCCGTTGATCGCAACACTGGTCGTAATGCTTGAATTGAACCAACCGCGGTATTGATCGGAGCCTTCCAAATACATATCAGCAGGGAAAGTCAAATCTTCCCTTGCACGAAGAACCGCTTCATGCGAAGAACCTGAATCGAACCATACGTCCATGATGTCCATTTCCTTCGTAAATGTACCGTTCGGGCTACCAGGATGCGTGAACCCTTCAGGCAGTAGGTCTTTCGCTTCTCTTTCGAACCAGACGTTCGATCCGAATTCGCCGATCAATTTTGCAGCATGGTCGATCGTTTCCGGTGTGATGACAGGTTCTCCATTTTCCGCATAGAAGATCGGCAACGGAACGCCCCACACACGTTGACGGGAAATGACCCAATCGCCACGGTCGCGGATCATGTTGAACAAGCGGACTTTTCCGGATGGATGCAGCCACTCAACATTTTCGATTTCGTCCAGGATGTCTTGACGGAATTTATCGATGGAAGCGAACCATTGCGGTGTTGCGCGATAGATGACCGGTTTCTTTGTGCGCCAGTCATGCGGATAGCTGTGGACGAAGAAATCCAATTTCAGCAAAGCGCCTTTTTCAGCCAACAATTCGGTGATCATTTTATTGGCTTTGTCGTAGAACACGCCTTCGAAACCTGGCGCTTCAGCCGTGTAGCAACCTTTGTTGTCGATCGGTGATAATACTTCCAGACCATATTTTTTGCTGACCAGGTAGTCATCTTCACCGTGTCCAGGAGCGGTATGGACTAAACCGGTACCTGCTTCAAGCGTTACGTGCTCGCCTACCATGATCAGTGATTCGCGATCATAGAACGGATGCTGGACAGTCATGTACTCCAACTCCGAGCCTTTCAGTTCTTGCAGGATTTCCACAGATTTCCATCCGATGGCTTCCTTGACTGTGCCTAGCAATTCTTTTGCGACAACAAATTTTCTTCCGTCAGCGGAAACAACCACATATTCGAAATCAGCATTAGCGGAAATGCCTAAGTTTGCCGGCAAAGTCCACGGCGTAGTCGTCCAGATGACGAGTGCAGTATCATTATCCAACAAGCCTTTGCCGTCTTTGACCTGGAAAGCCACGTAGATGGAAGCAGACTTCACATCTTTATATTCGATTTCGGCTTCCGCCAGCGAAGATTCACTTGAAGGCGACCAATAGATCGGCTTCAGGCCTTTATAGATGTAACCTTTTTCAGCCATTTTTCCGAACACACGGATTTCGGCTTCTTCATATTTCGGCAACAAAGTCACGTATGGATTTTCCCAGTCGCCTGCGATGCCCAACCGTTTGAAGACGGTTCTTTGTCCGTCGATCTGATTCCAAGCATAATCTTCACACAATTTACGGAAATCGGCCAAGCTCATCGCTTTGCGGTTCACGCCTGTGTTCGTTAAGGCTTGTTCAATCGGCAGACCATGCGTATCCCAACCGGGGACAAAAGGGGATCGGAAGCCGGACATGGATTTCGAGCGGACGATGATGTCCTTGCTGATCTTGTTCAAGGCATGGCCCATGTGGACAGCGCCGTTGGCATATGGAGGGCCATCGTGTAGGACAAATGTCGGTTTATCCGCATTTTTTTCTTGTCGTTTGGCATAAATATCTTTATCTTCCCAATCCTTTTGCCATTCCAATTCACGGACAGGCAGGTTGGCTTTCATAGGAAAAGCCGTTTTCCCTAGGTGCAGCGTTTCTTTCATTTTCATTGTCGGAAGCTCCCTTATCATTAATTTTTTCTACAAAAAAAGACCCGTCTCCAAAAGGGACGAAGTCTTCGTGGTACCACCCAAATTTAAAGCGACAACGGCCGGAACAGGCTGTCATGCTTCCTCATTCAAACCGTTAACGCTGTTCAGGCGACCTTTTTTACTTATGTTTGTTCAAAAAGATTCTCATGGAGGATCCTTAAAATAGAGGGACTTATTGGCCTTTCACCATTCGCCAATTCGCTGGAAGTTTCTTTTTTTTGGGTGTTCCATTCTTCAATATCTAGATTTTACTTGTTTTCTTCCGGAATTTCAATAGCTTCCACAGCAGCTTCCGCAAGTTTCTCTTCAGCTCTGGCTTCTTCGGCCAATCTTCCGCCGATTTCGAATTCAGCCGCATCTTCAGAGTTGGCGACCAATTCGTCGATGATGCGTGTGCGGTTGGATAACACTTCATTCAAAGTAGGAGTCGAAACTTGACCTTCCGGCGAAGCGTTCAACAAGTTATTCCATTCATCATTCATGATGAGGTTCAACTGGGATTCAACCAAAAGTTGCAGCTTCTGTTTGAAGTTGCGGCTTTCCTTGCGGACACCGTCAGTCTCTTCATTGATTTTTGTTGCTTTACCGGCAGCTTCATGCAATAAGCGGTCCGCGCTCTTTTCGGCCTCGAATAAAATGATTTCAGCTTCTTTGCGCGCATTTTCTTTCAGTCTGTCGGCAGCATCCTGCGCCACTACGATCGACTTATTCAAAGCATCCTGCAGGTTGCTGAAATACTGAAGTTTTTCTTCGGCAAATTTCAGTTGCTTTTGCAGGTCTTTGTTTTGCTTGATGACTTCTTCAAATTCTTTTGTGACATTATCCAAAAAGTCATTGACTTGTTCTTTATCGTACCCTTTTATTTTGACAGGGAATTCCTTGTGTTGAATATCTAATGGAGTCAAGCTCATCTTATACACACCTTTCGTTCTTGTCATTCTTATTTGTACAATACGCCGAATTCGACGCGCCATTTGTCTTTCTTGGACTTTCCTTCTATAGCCTTAATCTGGATCCGTCCATAACCACGGATGGAAACGATGTCCAACAGGCCCAATTCGAAGTCGGGACGTTCAAATGCGGCCCAGTTCAACTTCACTTTTCCACTGGTCACCAATTCTTTTGCGCGTTGTCTCGATATGTTGTAGATGGCAGCAATCACTGTGTCCAACCGCAGCGAGCTGACAGTGTCATGCACAATCGTCCAATCATCAATAGGTATGATCAAATCAGTATAGGACCGGCTCTCTAGGCGAACACTGACCTTGCCTATCTTAGTGACCTGCGAATGCACATAGCTTGCTATATTCGACGCCAACAGAAACTGCCAGCGTGTGCCATCAGACAGGATATCGCCGAAAAGTTCCCTTTTCATGCCGGTTCCGATCAGCGTCCCCAGTATTTTCCCATGGGTCAGACTGGCGAATTTCGATGGGTACACTACTTCAGTAAGCTCCATTTCAAAATCGCTTTGCGTCGGACTGAAATACTCAGGGCAAATGATTGCCCGCTTGCGTTCAGCCGCTTCGTAGCCCCCATAGAATTGGACATGGATTTCACCTTTTTTCCCGACCATCATCTCAAGGATGTATTGTTGTCTCGGATCCAAGAAATCCGTCAAATACGGTGAATAGGTTTCCTCCGCTTGCGTAATCCAAGATTGGGCACTGTCAATGAATGGCTGCTCTTCCTTGCGGAAATGTTGATAAACTTCTTGCATACGAATCCCTCACTTTTTCGTTTGATGAAAAAATGTCCGTCAATTCAGCAATCTGATCAGGAACAGGATAACGACCTGCGCTCCATACTCCACCAAATTCAGGAACAGGATGCCCGCCACTACACTGAAGCTCATCATGCCTACAGATGGGATCAATCTTCTGAATATATCCAGGTAAGGCTCCACAATGCTGGAGATAAAATAGCCGAATTTGGAACTTCTTGCACCCGGCAACCAACTCATCAATGCGTATACCAGCAGGACTGTTGAATAGGCCGATATGCCCCAACGGATAATCTGTAAAAGCCAAATCAATATTTGTGTCATTTTGTTTCCTTTCTAGTAGAACGAACGCTCTTCCTCCAGTGTTTCGTCCAGTGCGCCTTCGACTCCGACTGAAGCGGGGGTGCATAAAAAGATTTCATCGCCAACGCGTTGGATTTCTCCCCCGATCGCATATACCGTTCCTGTCAGAAAATCCACGATCCGTTTTGCTTGTTCCGCGTCTATCCTTTTGAAATTAAGGAGGACTGCTTGATTCTTCAGCAGATTATCGGCAATCTTCTCCACTTCGGAATAGACTCTCGGCTCCACGACATGGATGCTGGCTTTTTCGGTCATTGCTTGTTGATTCATAGGAATTACCTTTGCTTTCGTCGATCTTTTTTGGGTGCTCCGATAAGACGGAGCCCCTTCTTCATTGCGCTCGGACCTGCGGACTGGAACGACAGTCGATGGTTCATCGACTTCCTCAAATCCGTCTTCCTCGTCTTCAATGACAAAGTACTTTCGGAATAAATCTTTCAGACCCATAAGACCCCTCACTTCTTCTTCGTCTATGCTTCTGTTTCAGCAAAGAACGCCGATCCGACACGTACGAAGGTCGCACCTTCGGCAATCGCTACCGGATAATCTTGGCTCATGCCCATGCTCGTCTCCGTACATGGAGCATAAGGCAAGTTCAACGCCGCTACTTGCTCTTGCATTATTTTCAGATCTTTAAAGCATTGACGCAACTCCACGTCTGTCGCATCAATGGGTGCCATCGTCATCAATCCGACAACGATGATATTCGGAAAACTTTCCAGACTCTGGATGAAAGGCACTGCTTCGGATGCGGAAAGCCCATGTTTTGAACTTTCACCTGTAACGTTGACCTGCACGAAGCAAGAAACAGGCTTCTCCGCCCGCTCATTGATTTCTTTTGCCAATGACGGACGATCCAGTGCGTGGAAGTAGGCGATGCGATTGATCACCTGCTTCACTTTCCTAGTCTGTAAGGTGCCGATGTAATGCCAGCTGATATCTTCTTGCGGAAGAGCTTCTTGCTTTTCGAGCAGACCTTCGAGGCGATTTTCTGCAAAGTGGCGGTAGCCCAAGCGGTACAATTCCTCCACTTGCTCTGCAGGTTTCGTCTTCGTGACGGCTATGACCGTCACATCTTCGCGTTTGCGTCCGGCTTTCAAGCAGGCTGCTTCCACAGTTGACTCCACTTTCCGGCAATTTTGCTCAATATTCATTCTTACCTGCGTCTCTTGCGGAAGAAAGGTGGTGTATCCAATGAATCCTCTCCACCGTTTTTATCTTCTTTATTTTCGTGATAACGTGGATAATTATTTTCTGTTTGTTTGACAGGGTATTCTTCTGGCTCAGGTTGGACCGGAAGGGGCGCCTGTTCTCTTACGTTTGTGTCTCTGCGGATATCCCAGTCGCCGAACAGGTCTTTGGCTGGTTTTTCTTCTGCTCTTTCAGTCGGAAGTTGTTTCTCCGGGTACGAAACAGGTGCGTTCCCTACTTCTTTACGCCCCTTAAAAGCACTGCCTCCGCGATTAGCGGTTTTTTTTTCATCTTTTTTTTTGTCGTCGATCCCTGTAGCGATTACTGTAACGATAACTTCGTCGCCCAAGTTTTCATTGATTGAAGTACCGAAGATGATGTTCACTTCGGATGATGAAGCTTGTGCTACGATATCACTTGCATCTTGTGCTTCGAACAACGTCAAGTCTGAACCACCCGTGATGTTCAACAAGATCTGCTCTGCACCATCGATGGAAACTTCCAACAATGGGGAAGAAATAGCTTTTTTAGTTGCTTCTGCAGTACGGTTTTCGCCTGAAGCGATACCGATACCCATCAAAGCAGAACCTTGATCTTTCATGACGGTCTTCACATCAGCAAAGTCCAAGTTGACATATCCTGGAGCAGTGATCAAGTCTGAGATCCCTTGAACGCCTTGACGCAATACATTATCGGCTTCACGGAAGGCTTCCAGCATAGGCGTCTTTTTGTCGACGATTTCCAACAGACGGTTATTTGAGATGATGACCAACGTATCAACGTTTGCTTTTAAATCAGCGATACCTTCTGCAGCATAACGGCCTCTTTTAGGCCCTTCAAAAGTGAACGGACGTGTCACAACACCGACAGTCAACGCGCCAAGATCTTTAGCGATTCTGGCTACGATAGGGGCTGCACCAGTACCGGTACCGCCGCCCATTCCGCATGTGACAAAGATCATGTCTGCTCCAGCCAAGGCTTCAGAGATTTGTTGTTCGCTCTCTTCTGCAGCTTTGCGGCCTACTTCAGGAACTGAGCCTGCGCCCAATCCTTTCGTCAATTTAGGCCCGAGTTGGATTCTTGTTTCCGCACTTGACGCATTCAAGGCTTGTGTGTCCGTATTGGCCACGATGAATTCAACACCTTTAACGCCTTCTTCGATCATACGGTTAACGGCATTGCTTCCTGCCCCACCGACACCGATAACTTTAATTTTTGCTCCATCACTCATGCTTGAATCGAATTCCAATTCCATTTCATTTCCTCCTATTTCATACCATTCTTTTTATGTTCAGCGTGATTATTCAAACAGATTATTGAACCAACGTTTTAATTTCCCGACTAAGCTTTCTTCGTAATGATCCTCATCGGCATAAGTCTCATTTTCATAGACAGGTTCTTCGATGACTGTCGGTTGTTTCGCAGCTTTCGATTGCAAAGGGATCACTTTGCCTGTCGCCTGTACTTTTCCTTTGGCAACACGGTAAATGTCATCCAGACCCGCAACATACTTGATCAGGCCGATGCTCGTTGCATAGATCGGATTGCGCATCCCCATCTGCTCCGGAATATACAGCTTGACGTTGATTTCGAAGATTTCTTTTGCCAAATCGACGACGCCCGGCAATGCCGCTGCACCCCCTGTCAGAACGATACCGCCGGGTAGGTCGCGGGCTTCCACTTTATCCAAGGCACGTTTGATGTTTTCGAAGATCTGCACAAGGCGCGCTTCGATGATTTCGGCCAGATATTTCTCATCCACTTTCACTGGTTCTTCTTTCCCGATCGTTTCGACAGGGAAAAATTCTTCAGCGGACGTGTCTTCGGAAATGGCATAACCATATTCGCGTTTTACGCGCTCCGCATTTTCCAATGTCGTGTTCAAGATGATGGAGATGTCCTTGGTCACAAGATCGCCGCCCTCGGGATCAACAAATGAAAATTTCAATTGATCGTCGTGCATGACAGAGGCGCTTGTTTGGCCGCCACCCATGTCGATAAGGATGGTCCCGAAATCCCGCTCGCCCTTATTCATGGCTACGCTTGAGATGGCCAATGGCTGTACAACCATATCTTCGATTTGAAGACCTGCTTTTTCTACACAACGTTTGATGTTATGGATGATTGTTTTCGGACCAGTGATCATGCTTGCGTACAATTCAAGACGTACGCCGATCATGCCTCTAGGGTCCCTGATGCCGTCGAACCCATCTACGATGAACTCTTCAGGGATAACGGAAATGATTTCTCTTTCTGGTGGAACGGAACGGACTTTTGCGGCAGCAAAGACGTTTTGCACATCCTTGTCTGTGATTTCCTTGTTTTCGCTTGCGACTGCATACATCCCGTGGCAAGGTTCGATACTGATTTGATTGCTTGGTATGCCTACGATGACGTTTGATATCTGAATATTCGCTTTTCTTTCAGCTTGACTGACTGCACTGCGGATTGACTCGACCGTTTCATCGATATCAACGATGACGCCACGGCTAAGACCTTTGGAAATTTCATTACCGACTCCAATAATGTTCATTTGATCTTTCACATATTCTGCGACTACAACTTTTATTGAAGTGGTTCCAATATCTAGACTGACGTATATTCCTGAATTCTTCATGGTTTTATTGAAACCTCCGTTTGACATAATGGCTTGTGTAAACATCCGCATTGTTCCGAAAAAAATTGTCGGTTACTGATACGTGATGCCAGAAAGCTATACCTTATCATTTTATCATAATAATTCTTCATTTACGAAGATTTTTACAAATAATTCTATCAGAAGGAAGTCTGACAAAAGTTCTTCAATCCCTCAACAATGATCGGAATCATTGTTCAAGGATTGACTGCAAGTCAATCCTAATCTCTTTCAGCTCATTCGGCTGGAGTGGCGGAATCTGCCGAAGCGGACGCTTCCTCTTCCGTTGTTTGCGCAAATGGCGTAAAGTAGACACCCACCTCAAGATCGATGGTCCCTTTCGTCTCGCCCAATTGGCTCGCGATGTCAGGGTAGTATAAGATCTTTTCGGCAAAGGATGGCAAGATCGCCTTCACTTCATTCCCATCGTTCATATAGACCGTGATTGCATATGGATTTTCTTCCGTTCCGGTATATTTGATTTCAGAGATGCTGTTCTGGACACTGTCCGTCAATTGCATGTATTGTTCGAGCAGGTCCTCCAGATTCTGGTTCATTTCAAAGCTTGTGATGATCGGGTTATTCCCGATCGGAACCTTCAATTCAGTGTCTGCCACGGTGCCGTTTTCCAGAACATTATAATAGCTGCCACCCGAATAAACATAGGCAATGGTTTCGTGTTCCGTCACATGGATCGTGACATCGTTCATGCCGCGCAACGTCACTTCCGCTGTTTTGACTTGGGGCAAAGTATTAGTGATGTAAGCATCGATCTTTTCGTCATTCCAGACGACTCCCAAGGCGGTCAGTTTCCCGGTGATGTGGCTGGCATCGATGATGCTTTGTTCCGGAACATCTTCGGCCCCTTCCACATAGATGTCCTTGACTTTACCGTAAGGGGAAATCAGAAAACTGCTGCCGATGGCCCCAACCAAGAAAATGCTGTACCAGCCAAGGTACCCTTGTCGTTTGCCGATTTTCGCGGTTTCGGAAAGGTTTTCCCTTGGTTTCAACTTTGCTTTTTTCTCTTCCAACAAACGATGCATGCGGCCGTTTATTGTGACCTTCTGCTTTATCTTCGTCTTTTTTTGCCTTTCCGATTCAGCAGTCGCGCGCTGCCAGGGAGTCCCTTCCGACGAACTCTTACTGTTCAGCTTCTGCCGGATTTTTCCGAAAACCATCTGGCCTCCCTCCCTTTCTCACTTTTTCAAAGCCAGGATGACATCGATGATCCGGTCTGATGCATCCGTTATGCCCATCTGTTTGGCTTGGAAAGCCATTTCTTTGCGTCCCGTTTCATCGGTCATCAGCTTGTCGATGGCCTCAAACAAGGATTGTGCCTGCAGATCCTTCTCGAGAATCATTTCTGCTGCCCCGTTCTTCACTAGGCTTTCCGCATTTTTTTGCTGATGGTTGTTCGTGACATACGGACTCGGGATCAGGATACTCGGCAAGCCCAAAGCCATCACTTCCGTCAATGTGGTCGCACCGCTGCGCGATACAATCAAGTCGGTACGCTTGAACAATTTCGGCATGTCGTGGATGTACGGCACAACACGGACGTTATCCAAACGGTCCGTCAGCGCACTGATTTCTTGCTCCACCGCATTGAAGTGGACATCGCCTGTAGCCAACAGCACTTGATACGGCTTATTTTTGAAGAGCGGATAGGCGGCTACGAAAGATTCATTCAGTTTCCTGGCTCCGCGGCTGCCGCCAAAAATCAAAACGGTCGGCACTTCATCCTTCAATCCGTATTCCTTCAGGTCGGCACTTTCCTTCAAGGAAGCTACTTCCTGCGCTCGGGGATTCCCGGTGAAAACAATCTTCTCTGGATAGGCGGAGAAATCACTGCGGGCATCCTCAAAACAAATGCAGATGCGGTCCACAACTCTGCTCAAAAATTTATTGGTGACGCCTGCGACTGAATTTTGCTCATGGATAATAGTCGGCACACCCAGTTTGGAGGCGGCATACAGGACGGGGGCGCAAACATAGCCACCCGTCCCGATCACGACATCCGGCTGGAATGCCTTGATGATTTTTTTCGAGTCCGAAATGCTCTTGATCATCAGATAGACCGTCTTCAGGTTCTGAAGCGATAAACTCCGGCGCAGCCCTTGGATTTTGACGGATTTGAAGGCCACACCAGCCTTCGGTACGATTGTGCTTTCCAAACCGCGGTCCGTTCCCACGTAAAGGAATTCGCTGTCCGGATACTTTTCTTTGATTCGGTTCATCAGGGCCAACGCCGGGTAGATATGCCCGCCTGTTCCCCCACCGGATAATACTATTTTCATAAGCACATAGGTTCTCTAGAAAGAACCTTCCTCCTCACTCGTGGCTTTGACCAAGGAATGGACAGCATCCGTGAATGTTTTGCCGCGCACTTCAAAATTTTTGTACTGATCCCAACTCGCGCAGGCCGGTGACAACAGGATCGTGTCTCCTTCTTCGCTGTATTGGTAACTGATCGGAACCGCACTGGCGACATGATCCGTCACGACGATTTCTTTGATGCCGGCTTGCTCGCCTGCATCCTTCAATTTTTCGGCAGTTTCCCCGAAGACGATCAACGTCTTCACATTTCCAAGAAAGGGAACGAGCTCTTCAAAGGTATTCCCACGGTCCAATCCACCCGCCAACAGGATGATCGGCGTCCGGAAGCTGCTCAGAGCTGTTTTGGTTGCGAGAATATTCGTTGCTTTCGAGTCATTGTAGAATTTTCTTCCGTTGAGCTCGGCTACGAATTGGATCCGGTGCTCGACGCCATAAAAGAGATGGAAGGCTGATACGATAGCCTCATTCCCTACACCGGAAAGTTTCGCTACAGCGATCGCAGCCAGTGCATTTTCGATGTTGTGTTCGCCAGGAACCCTCAAATCGGAAATAGCCATCACTTTTTCGCCCTTGAAATACAGCGAACCATCTGATGCATAGGCGCCATCTTCCAGAACCTGCGTGCGTGAAAAAGGAACAATTTGCGCTTTTGAAAGCTGCGACATTTTACGCAATTCCTCTTGATCCCAATTCAAAACAAGATAATCATCCGCGGTTTGATTCTCGGTTATGCGCCACTTCGCTTTGACGTATTCCTTGCGGTCCCCATGATAATCCAGATGGGCTTCCGTGATGTTCGTGATGACGGCGATGGCAGGCCGCATCGCTTCGATACCCATCAATTGGAAGCTGGACAACTCCATCACGACATCGTCATCCTCTGTCGCCACACGCGCCACTGCAGATGCTGGCACGCCGATGTTGCCGGCTTTATAGGCTTTCCCTATTTTTCTGCCCGCATTCAACAGGTCCGTGATCATCGTCGTGGTCGTTGTCTTTCCGTTCGTGCCTGTCACACCGATCAGTCGGCCTTCGAGGATTTCCGCCGCCAACTCGACCTCTGTCAATACGGGGATTCCCAATTCAAGGGCACGTTTGACCATCGGATTGTTGTACGGAATGCCCGGGTTCTTGACCATGAACGAGAAAGATTCATCCAACAGCTCGATCGGATGAGATCCAGCGATCACTTTGATGCCGGATGAAATCAACTCCTTTGCATCCGGATTGTCGTTCAATTCCTTTGCATCATTGACTGTGACCATTGCGCCGAGTTCCAGGAGCAGTTTGGCCGCATTCATCCCGCTGAGCGCCAAGCCCAACACCAATACTTTTTTGTTTTCGAATCGATTATTTGTTTTCATGTCTTTTTCTCCTTTCGCTTAGACAAGCAGCCACAAGGCTAAGATTGCAGAAACCAGACCGACAGCCCAGAAAGTCAGGACGACGCGCCATTCGCTCCATCCGCTCATTTCGAAATGATGATGGATCGGCGACATCTTGAAGATGCGTTTGCCGCGCAATTTGAAGGACCCTACCTGCAGCATGACACTGGCTGTTTCGATGACGAAAACAAGGCCGATCAGCAACAAGGACCATTCCAGATGCAACGCCAGCGAAACGACAGCGAGTCCTGCACCCAATGCCAACGAGCCGACGTCGCCCATAAAGATCTTAGCTGGTTTTTTATTGAAAAAGAAGAAACCGATCAGGCCGCCCACGATCGCAATACAAAACAGCAATACTTCCAATTGTCCTTGGCGGTATGCCAATATGCCGTACGCGGTATAGGCGATGCCTGCTGTTCCGGCAACCAATCCGTCCAATCCATCGGTCAGATTCACCGCGTTTGAAAAACCTGTGATCCAGATGATCGTAAATACAGCGAACACCAACCAGTTGTGGATCTGTCCAAAGAATGGGATCGTGACCAAAGGATCCGAACCCGACAAGAAGAATAGTGCGACGAAGACGAAGGACCCCACCAATTGCGAAATGAACTTCTGCTTGGAAGTCAGCCCTTCGTTTTGTTTTTTGAATATTTTCAGGAAATCATCCAAAAAGCCGATTGCTGCAAAAAACAAGAGCACGAACAGCAACATAGCCAGTTTTACGGTGAGGACATCCTTCCAGATCGCTGTCCCGATAACGGTAAGGATCGCAGCGATGATGAAGACGACCCCTCCCATCGTCGGTGTGCCGCTTTTGACTTGATGCCATTTTGGGCCTTCTTCCCTTGTGATCTGTCCGAATTGTTTCACTTTAAAATAGCCGATGAAAATTGGCATCATGCTGATTGTAATGGCAAAGCTGATCGATAAAGGCAACAGCATTTCTGTCCAATGCATATGATTTCCTCCTAATAGGTGTTTAACATTTTTTGATTGATTGATTTTATGAGTGTTGCTTCTGAACGCTTACTCCAGAATAATCTGGACTTCCGTGGCCGCGTTCAGGATGGAGCCCGTCTCCAGACTCTGGAACACGACATAGCCTTCGCCTTCAAAAGTGAAGTTTATGCCTGCGATTTCTGATACTTTCAGCACATCGTCTTTTGACCAGCCGTAAACATCAGGCATCGTCATCGCACCTTCCGTCATGAGGATCGCCTTCTGGTTTGTGATTGTTTGTGTTCCGGCGTATGGGTATTGCTGGACGATCCGGCTGCCGCTGCCGATGATCGCTGTATCATTATAGCCGACAGCAGTCAGTGCCGCCAAAGCCTCATCCTTGGATAAAGTTGTCACTTCAGGCATCGAGGCCTGATTAACATCCCCGGTCACTTCCGTATTCAGATTGTCATACTCGATTGCCCTTGTCATGAATGGATTGAATATTTCAGACAGATACTTGGAACCATTCAGACTGTCCAAGTTGGCGGGCCGTTTCATGGTCAAATACAGGATATAGCTGGGATCATCCGCCGGCGCGAATCCGACTACCGAGTAAAGATAATTTGAATAGCCAGTGTAATATGCGCCTGTTGTGGAATTCACCACTTCCGCCGTACCCGTTTTGGCAGCGATCTCTGTCCCTTCGATCTTGTAAGCCTGTCCGGATCCATTCTCGTTGTAGACGACTTCTTTCAGGTAGGTCAGGACCGTCTGGGCGGTTTCCGCCGTGACCGGGGATCCGACTTCTTCCGGTTCGTTAACGGTGACCTCGCCCGTATTCGGATCTTCTGTGCGATCCAGATAGTTCAGCTTCATCATGGTGCCATCATTTGCGATTGCCGTAAATGCTTGCATCAATTGGAAAGGCGTAACGGTTACCCCTTGTCCGAATGCCGTATTCGCCTTTTCCAGCGGATACGTATAGCTGTAATTCCCAGTTGCTTCATTTTCCAGTCCTGAATCGGTTGATTGGCCGATTCCGAAAGCTTTCATATAGGACTCCCAAACGTCGTAGCCCATCGTTTGCACCAGTTTCACGAAGGCCACGTTGCTTGAACGGGCCAATCCCTCGAGATAGGTGATATTTCCCCAACCGTCTTTATTGTAGTCACGGATGGTTCCGCCTTCCACTTCCACACTGCCGGAAGTATATGTCGCAAACGGGCTGAATACTCCCTCGTTCACGGCTGCCGCCAAGGTCAAAATTTTGAAAGTGGAACCCGGTTCGTAGGTATCCTCCACCAACAGATTCTGCCATTGCGAATCGATGCCATCTTTGGTCGTGGCGTTGAAGGTGGGCCGTTGGGAAGCCGCAAGGATCGCACCTGTGTCCGGATCGACCAACATAGCTGTCATCGATTCCGGTTCGGCCTCTGCATAAACTTGCGACATCAAGCTTTCGAGATAGATCTGCAGGCGACTGTCGAGTGTCAGATAAAGATTATCGCCTTCCACAGGCTCTTTCTCCTGAATCTGCGTTCCTGGAATCAGGTAGCCATTGGAATCTTCTTGATAGGTGACTTCACCATCGCTGCCATCCAGCTCATTATCATACAGGGATTCTATCCCCATCATGCCGACCAATTTCTTTTCTTCGTTTGTGTCTGCTTCTTCTTCGCTGGCTGAACTTTGCGCAAAGCCGACAAGATGGGAAGCAAAAATCCCGTTCGGATAAAGCCTGGAAGGTGTTTCCTCGAACGTGATACCCGGAAGTTCTTCCGCTTCAATGCTGGATTTCGTCGCATAATTCAGGTTCGTTCCTGCGCTTCCGAATTCGACCTGCTTCAAGTCCTCTTGGTTCAGGATGGTCAGAATCTCTTCTTTGCTCATGCTGATGTATTGTGCCAGTGCTTCCGCTGTTTTTTCCTTGTCGACGATATGATTTGGATTTTCTGTATCTTCACTCCATTCATCGGTCAAAACGGCCACCAACGAATAAGAAGTAGCATCCAAGGCAATGGGATTACCACCTATGTCATAGATGGTACCTCTTTTTGCGGCAAGGATACTACTTCTGGTATATAAGTTATTAACATGCTCGCTTAGATTCTCGCCATTTACCTTCTTGGTGATCATGATCATAGAAAAACGAAAAATAAATACAAGAAATAGTAAACCTGTCAAACCAACCATGATACGAGTCATTTTTTTTCGGTTTTTCTGAGGATTAGCTGTTTTTTTCATCGCGTAACATTCCTAACGTTTGCTTCATTCATTTCCAGACCAAGTTCTTTTGCTATCTCGATGATGCGGTCGTATCTTGAAAGTTCTTGGACTTCCTGCTCCAAGTTTTGATTTTCTAAACCGATCGCAACGCTATCATTTTGTAAGTCCTGCAACGCTCTGTTCTGATTGGAGAGGGTCACTTGTGTAGCCAACGATAACAGCAATACTACCAATGCACTTAACAGAATGATGGTGATGGCAAATTTTTCAACTTTTACATATTTATCTCTAACGGCCTTGTAGCCTTTCGGTTCAGGCTGGCCTTTTTTAGTTTCCGTCAGTTGTTTCGGCAGCGTCGGTTCTGCTATCGCCGCCCTATATTCAGGTAATGCCACTTAATCCTCTCCTCCCCCGCAATAAATTGTGCAGCTCAGGCACAATTTATTGGTTCCGACTGATGATCTTTAGTTACAGAGCTGCTGTGCTCCTGTTATTTCTTGACTCTTTCGATGACACGCAATTTTGCGCTTTGAGAACGCGAATTTTCACTTAATTCCGCCTCGTTGGGCATAATTGGTTTTCGGCTGATCAACTTGTAGTCCGCTTCATATTCCTCGGGAAGAATAGGCAACAGCGGCAAGGTTTCTTCTTTCGAGCTGGCTTCTTTGAATAGAACTTTAACGATTCGGTCCTCCAAGGATTGGAAGGAAATGACGCTCATGCGCCCTCCGACGTTCAGCATTTTCAAGCCATCTTCTATCGAATCTTCAATAGCGGATAATTCGTCATTGACGGCGATGCGCAAAGCTTGGAAAATGCGCTTAGCCGGATGTCCACCTTTTCTTCTGGCAGGTGCAGGGATGCAGTCTTTGATGATTTCGACCAATTCGCCAGTCGTCTCGATCGGTTGGGTTTCCCTGATTTTTTCGATTTTGCGGGCAATCTGTTTTGAAAATTTTTCTTCGCCATAACGATAAAAAATCTTCACTAATTCACCAAAAGGCCACTCATTCACAATGACGCGGGCCGTCAATTCCTGTTCTTGGTCCATGCGCATGTCGAGTGGTGCATCATAGCGGTAACTGAACCCTCTTTCTGCTTGATCCAATTGTGGGGAAGACACTCCCAAATCGTACAGGATGCCGTCTACGCCAAATACATCACGGTCTTCCAGTTCTTCTTTGATATTCCGAAAATTGGCCTTGATGAGTGTCACCATGCCTTTTTCGATATAAGTCGCCAATGTTGCTTCAGCATTTTCGATAGCGATACGGTCTTGGTCAAAGGCATACAGATGCCCATTTTCATTTAATTTTGATAAAATCACGCTGCTGTGTCCGGCACCACCTAAAGTGCAATCGACATAGATGCCATCTGGTTTGATGTTCAAACCATCGATGGACTCTTTTAACAACACGCTATAATGTTCAAATTTTTCCATTTTTACACCTACAATCCAAAGTCGATCATCGTTTCAGCAATATCTTCGAAGTTTTCGGCAGCCTCATCAGCAAATTCTTCCCACTTCTCGTTGCTCCATATTTCAATACGGTCGGCTACTCCGACAATACGACATTCTTTTTCAATTTTCGCATAATCCAATAATGTTTGAGGGATATTGATGCGTCCTTGTTTATCCAACTCAGCTTCAATAGCGGCTGAATAGAAGAAACGGGTAAAAGCACGCGCATCTTTTTTGGCAAGGGGCAGCTGTTTCAATTTCTCTTGGAGCAGCTCCCATTGGCTTAACGGATAGCCGAACAAACAGCCGTCCAATCCACGGGTGATGATGAACTTATCGCCTAATTCCTCACGAAATTTTGCGGGCATGATCAATCTGCCTTTAGCATCTATATTGTGTTTGAATTCGCCCATCAACATAAAGACACTCGCCCCCACCTTCAAATATGTTTTCAGTCTACCACATCCCCCCACTTTCTACCACATTTTCCCGAACAATTCATAAAAAAAACAAATTGATTTCGACAAATAATCGAAATCAATTTGTTTTCAGTTATCATCTATCATTTTGCGTGGCGCAAGGATGGGACATCACAAGCGCCCCGCGGATAATGCATAGTCAGGACCAATCGTTTTCGACAAATTTATCGAAAGTGGGGATTTTTCCCACAAAAAATCATTTTGTTTGCGGGACCGAGATTTTGCTTTTATCGGACTTATTCAACTGGATGGCAGTTTCGTAAGCACTCCTCAATTCCGAACCGATGTAGCTGAGGTCCTTCTGGCGTATATGATCCTGGCTTGCAGCCTTCAAAGAAGGCAGGTCACCTTCCAGAATGCCGCTGATCAACCTTCGGAAATCGTCATTCGTTTTGCCTTTGTAGACGTGCTCGCCATCGATCAGATCATCTTCATAGATCGGTATATCCCGGATCAGAATCTCCTGTCCCATGGCAAGAGCCTCCAGAAGGACGATTCCTTCCGTTTCTTCGTAGGTTGGGAAGAAAAACAGATCAGCACCGCAGTATGCGTTCCGGAGCTCATCAGGAGCCACATAACCGGCAAATTGCAGATTGGGCAATTTTGTCTCCACCGCTTCACGGATTTCCCGCGGAACTTGATGGAGGTTCAAGTACCCGAACCAGATGAATTGGTAAGCAGGCATCGCTTTGGCTAAGGCGACAAAATCAAGGATCCCTTTCCGTTTGATGTAAAGTCCGACAGACATGACGACCTTGTCTGTCGCTTTATACCCATATTCCTGGCGGAAGGATGCACCCATTTCCGCAGTCGCTTGGTAAAACGACAAATCGATTCCGTTCGAAATCGGTATGATCGGTTGTTGCAACCCCGCCCGTTGCAGCAATTGTTTGGAATAAGGGGTTGGCGTCAAAACCACATCCCCATGGCTGTAGCAGTGCAGAATCCACTTACTGAAAAGCGGTGCAGCCGCATTGGAGAAGATAAAAGAATTCTGGAAGTCCTCCTTTGTGGAGTGGGCATGATAAACGATCGGTTTCCCCTGCTTTTTGACTTTATGCAGCAGACGATAAGATTGCCCGAAGTAGGTATTGATGTGCATCAGATCAAAATCATCTCTGTAATCTGTCGTAAAAGATATCCCTTCCAGTGTGAGAGCTTTTTTCTGGTGCTCGATGGCTCTGCCTAAACCGGATTTCCCGATGTATTTCATGCCTTCAGAATACAATAATACTTTCATGTTTACGTGCCACCTCATTCTTCAATTTTCGGACTATCCCCTTACAAGGAAATAAATGCGCAACAGCACCAGCATGTAATAAGAAAGCAGTGCCATCAAAAACAGTATTTTTATGAAATAACGATAGAACCGCTTCGGCTGATGGATTTTTTTGCGTTTGTCGAAATACAGCGTCTGCAGAAGACCGATGACGCAAGCCGCCAGCAGAAAGTGCGGCAAGAGTGAATAAGTCAAACTGTAGACACTCAGCAGATGGATGCCTACGAACAAAAACGGCAACACAACATCCGCAACCGTCACTTGGATAATTTGTTTGTACCTGAGATATGGCCTAAAAAATTTATTGATCAGAATGATTTCTAAAATCGGAAAAACATACAACAGAATTTCAAAATAGTGGAAGTTTTGCATCCCAACGCTCCTTAACAAAAATATGGCGTATATGCCCGCATACATACATTTTACATCATTCCGGAAAATTATGCCTCCTTGAAAAATGAGAACAAAAAAAGCCAGCAGAAAATTCATTCTGCTGACTGGAATTGCGGATGGCATTTCAGGATTAGCTTTGTTTTTCGATAACTACTTCTCCGTCATAGTGACCGCATGATGCACAAACGTGGTGGCTCTTTTTCAATTCGCCACAGTTAGGGCATGCGTTCAAGCCTGGAATTGATAACTTGAAGTGCGTACGTCTTTTTGCTTTTCTTGCTTTAGATGTTCTTCTTTTAGGTACTGCCATTTCCTTACACCTCCCTGTACTAATCGCTGTATTTAGTTAAAAATCAGCGTCAAAAATTTCACTCTGTTTTTTCTTCGTCTTCTAACAGGGCCTTCAGACCAGCTAATCGCGGATCGATCTGGTCGTTTTTTTCCTCTTGTCTCTTTCTTGCGAAAGATTCTTCGGAAACAACTTCCCATTCAGCGCCACTAGGCATGTCCTCGGACTCCATCTCTTCCGGCGTGAACACTTGTAGAGGCAGATTCAGCAGAATGTTGTCCTCGATAGCGGAGACCAGATTCACTTCATCACCTTCAAGCGGCAACACGACTTCCGCAGGATTGTCCTGCTCGAGGTAGAGCGATTCACTCTCAGTGTACACTTCTTCGATTGCTAATTGCAAGGGTACCTCAACTAATTCCAACGACCTTGACGAAGGCAGGGTAATCGTTAAATCGATTCGGAAATTGGCAAGCACAGAATGATTTTCGTATAATAAGAAACCTTCCGCCTTAATCGGCGACACTGCTTTGATTTCATTATTTCTTTGCATCAATGAACTTTCCCGGTCTATCATCCGAGAGAAATAGTACGGTTCACCACGATGTTCTTGTAATTCTTTTAATGGCCACTTCATTTCCATCACCCCTAAAATAACAAATTGAATTATACTAGTGAAAAAAAACTTTGTCAATGTATTTTCCTTTACATCAAAAAAGGAAAACGTTTTTTTTACGCTTTTAATTCTTTGGCCAACGCGATTGTTTTGTCCAAAAGCACCTTTTCCGCGTCGACGATCGGATAGCGTTGTTCCTCATCTTCGCTGTTCATCAAGGAAACTTCCGTGCAACCCAACAACACAATGTCCGCACCGCAATTTTTGAAGTCTTCCAAAATTTCGTAATACAAAGGGAAAAATAAATGCGATCTCTCTTTGATATAATAATAAATCATTTTATTGATCTTGTCTTGTAATTCTCTGTCCGGCAATACCACTTGGTAACCTTTCTCAACAAGCCGATTTTCGTAGATGCGGCTCTGATGCGTTCCCTCTGTGGCAAATAATCCGACTTTTTTTGCGCCCTCATAGTGTTCCGCAATATAGTCGACCGTAAGATCGATCATATTCAGAATCGGAATATCCGTTTCTTTTTGAATATCATCGAAGAAATAGTGGATAGTATTGCAGGGCATGATGATGAATTCCGGCTGAAGAAGATTCAACATATGAACATCTTCTATCACTGCTTCCACCGGATTCGGTTTGGTCGGATCCAAAATATATTCCGTACGATCGGGAATATCAGCGTGATTCATCAGAATGTAATTGAAATAATCCTGGTCGTTTTCGGGGAAATGACGCTTGTTCATTTCAACGAGAAAATTAGTCGTCGCCAGCGTTCCCATTCCTCCAAGAATACCAAAAAATTTTTTCATACTTTCTCATCCCTCATTTCCCGTTTGTTTCTTTTTTCAGCTCATTCCTCTGGCGGATGCTCTCTGAATTTTTTGTAATAATTGAATTTGGAAGCCAGCACATAGAATTTCCTTTTCGGGCTGACTTCAAAAGGCGCATCCAAAGGGTGCACTACTTTCCCATCTTTGTACAGCTCTTTTACTTTTTTCCGCAACACATCGGACTTGACATACTTCAGCAAAAGATTTTTTGGTGTCATAGTGAACAAGGCTTCATTCGTGTTGATCGTGACCCCAAGTTTTTTCTTGGCTATGTAATCTTCAATATAGTATTTCGCAACATTATTCCCGCTGGCGGTAACATAATAGTTGCTGACGCCCAGACGCCCGTTCAATTCAAAGAAAACATAGTCATCTTTGCGCTCATCGTACTTCACGTCAAAATTAGAGAAACCATAAAACTCGGTTTCCGCAATCAGTTTTTGAACGGAAGCAACAATCTTCTGCTCTTCCCTTGCCCAAATCGTCAGGTGATTTCCGATGGCGGATGGCGTATGGTCTTCCAAGAGGATATGGCCGAAGGAAATCAGCTTGATTTCCTTGTCCCTTGGCGAGGTGTAGACCGTCACGACACCAAGATAGGTGTCATCGCCGGGCACGTACTCCTGCAGGATCAGGTTGTCTGTGTAGCCGTTGTCGCGCACTAAATGATAGATTCGTTCAAGATCCTTTTCATCCCGTCCGATGAAGACTTTTTCTTTGCCTTCAAAATGCAGGCCCTGGTACAGGATGGCGTTCGAAGGCTTGATGATGATCGGAAATTCAAACGGCAATTCCAATGAAAATGCATCCATGACTACAGTCTTCGGATAAGGAACACCTACCTTTTCACAGATGGCGTAAAAACTTTCCTTATTGGTCGCCCGCAGGAATACATCTTCATCCACATACGGAATGATCCAATCATCACTGAAGCGGTCCTTCGTTCGGATCAACAGTTCTGCATAGCGATCGTCTGCCCCAAAGATGATTTTTTTCATATTCGGATAATCACGGCCGATTTGTTGAATGGTCTCAAAAAAATGATCCAGGTCATCGATTCCCGGTTGGATGTAATGCTTGATGATGCGGGAATTGCCGATAGGGCCTATGATCATCGGGCTGATGAGGTTCGTTTTAACTTGATACGCTTCATAGAAAGCTCTCGCCAAACTATAGGCTCCTCTGTTTCCCCCTACGATTACGGGAACGAAACTGACGGAGTTGGCTTCTTCGCTCATTTGATTGTCCTCCTTAGTGCCTAGAACCGAACATTAAAGGCTCTAGCATCTATTAACCTATCCATTATATTTCTTTGGTTGTGGCCAGTCAAACGCTTCTTGCGATTTTTCATTAAAGTTTTCATTAATTTTTTAAAAAAACTCAGTCCTGATTCCTCGACTCGTTGCGGATGTAAATGGGCGACCGGGTGAAATTTTGTTCCTCCAAAACCGTAAGGCCTCCCAAACGATAGATGCGGTCGCTCCTGATTTCCAGTTGCAAGTCCGCTGTATATGGCTCACGCAATTTCGTGATGATAGGGGTCTCCGTGTTTTTTTTCAAGGTGTTCAGATAGCGTCTTCCGGCCTCCGTAAATCCGAGCAACCGGATAGTATCTTCTTTTTCCTGGAATGTAGTCGCTTCTGCTTTGGTTATCCCCAACAAAATATAGGAGCAGACCCGTTGCAGCCGGGCCCACGTCCAACGCTTGTTCTTCATGCGCCGAATGAAGGCCATAAAATCAGCTGCATCCTCAGCCTCTTTTTTCAGCCTGTATTCGATGCCTTCTTCCACTTGATAGATGTTCCGGAGTTCCGCATGCGAAAGCAGCATGAGCTGATATTGCAGCATCGCCCAGTATGGAGCCCAATCAAGTAGAGGACGCCTCTCAAGCGCTTCTAACGTCGCTTGCGGCACAAACCTGCCCATGTCCTTCTTTTCGGTTTCTTTTCCGTGGTGGAGTGACCATTCGCGAATGGCGGTCCCACTTGCAAATTCTTGTCCGAAAGCATGACTGTCGTTGTGTCCGGCACCGCGCCTAAGCACGATGGCCGTTTCCATCGGTTCGGGGAATTGTTCATTTTCTTTGACATACGCCAATCCGAGCTGATTATTGGGCGTTGAAAAGGAAATAGCAGAACCTTGTGGGCGCAAGACTTCGGCAATGGCCGTTTCCAGTTGCGCAGCATAGGTTCTGCCATCATTTCGGTAAGTTTGAAAAATCCGATTGATTTCCGATTCGTGTTCGCGCAAGAAGCGGCTGTGCGAAACGAAATCTTCCGCCGCTCCTTCTTCAGCACCGAACGCAAAGGCATCGCACTGCATCGCCTGCAATAAGCGGATGCCTGCTCTTGCGAACAGATCCGCGGACTGCACACTCCCCAAAACCGGCATTTCCACGACGATGTCGGCACCGTTCCGCAACGCGATTTCCGCGCGCGTCCATTTATCCAACAAAGCGGGCGCGCCCCTTTGGACAAAATTGCCGCTCATTGCGACAACCATGACATCGCTCTGGGTCATCCGCCTGGCTTCCGACAGTTGGTAGCGGTGACCGTTATGGAAAGGATTGTATTCTGCGATTACACCACAAGCTTTCATCGAAGCGCCCCCTTTGGTTTCATTGTATGGTTGCTTAAGCTTTTTTGCAGGCAAAAAACCAGCGCGGACTGTCATCGCGCACATCAGCTTCACCAAATTCGGCTGTAGCCGTCACATCGGTGAATCCGGCTTCTTCAAGGAGCCGCTTGTAGACTTCCAGCGGATACGTGCGTTCGCGATGGTATTCCGAATGGCGTTCAAACAATTCCGGATTACTCTGGGATCCCACGAAGAAAGTCAAATCATGCTCGACACTGTTCGCAGCATCGCCGGCAAAACTTTCCCAGAGGAAGGCTCCCGCTTCATCCTGATAGATGTATTGATATCCCGGAAAAACGTCATTCACTTGATGCATCGAGTGGACGTCGAACAAAAAAACACCGCCAGGTCCGAGATTCCGGATGACACTTTGAAAGACTTCCGCCACTTCAGCTTCATCAGACATGTAGCAAAGCGAATCGGAGAAGCACGTCACGACGTCAAAATCCCCCATCGGCTCCAGTGAACGCATGTCCCCCACTGCCAACGAAAGCGTAACGCCTTCTTCCTGCATCCGGTTGTATGCAAGCGAAAGCATTTCGTCGGAGAGATCGACCCCTGTTACCCGATGGCCTTTTTTCGCCAATTCCACTGCAATCTTCCCTGTCCCGCATGCCAATTCCATGATGTCCAGACCGGATTTCCCGGCTGTGTATTTTTCAACATAAAGAAGCCAGCTGTCGTAGACAGACTGGTCCATTATTTCATCATAGTAATGGGCAAAGATGTCGTAACTCATTGCTCAGTGACCATCCCCGAGATGTCGACCATAGGCGCATCACTCCATAATTTTTCGATGTTGTAATAGCCGCGTTCCTCATGGTTGAATACATGCACGATGACGTCGTTCAAATCGATCAATGTCCATTTCCCTGAATCTTTGCCTTCGACATTTTTGACTTCGCCTTTGTTTTTGTGCACGTTCTCCACGATTGCTTCCACGATTGCAGCGACTTGCTTTTCATTACGGCCGTTCATGACGACAAAGTAATCTCCGATCGATGTCAAACCGCGTACATCCAATGCCATGATATCCTGAGCCAATTTGTCATCTGCTGCTTTAACCACTAATTCCAATAATTCTTCACTTGTTAATTTCATTATGATTTCCCCACTTTTCTTTGGATCCAACTGTTGTAGACATAGATTGTGCCGGGATAAATCGGCAGTTCTTTCTTCACCAGATGGATGATTGTTTTTTCTATTTTAAAATAAGCTGCCTCATCCAGGCTGTCCTCAGCCAGTCTTCTGGCTTCGTCAACGCCCTTGAATGCGCGCCCCGATTCGATGTAATCGGCGATGAAGAGGACTTTCCCGATTAGGGTCATCGTCTCGCCACCGATTGTATGCTGGCGGATCGCGTCAAGGATAGCCTCATCCTTAATTCCGAATACCGTTTCGGCATAATAAGCGCCGACAGGTCCATGCATGATTTCGCTGCCGTAACCGGTCATTTCGCTTTCCATCCCTTCGGACAGGACGATTTCCTTCATGCTTTCCACAGCATGTTCTTTCGCGTAGTCGTGCAACAGTGCGGCCAACGAACAAGCTTCCACGGATGCGCCGTATTTTTCCGCCAATTGGATGGAGCAGGCTTCAACCCGCAGCACATGCTGGAAACGCGATGGCTTCATCTGTTTTTCCACTTCAGCCAAAATGGCTTCCCGTGTCCAATCCGTATAGATTCCTGTATATGCAAGCTCAGTCTTCGTCATCGAGGTAGAGTCCTTCTTTCAAAATGTAATCTTTGACGTCCTCTTTCACCAAATAACGGATCGAGCGGCCGGTTTTGACCATCTTGCGGATTTCCGTCGAACTGATGTCGATCAACGGCGCATCAACCCAAATGATCGGGTAGATGCTTTCCCTTCCGTATCCTGGCCTGGCGACGCCGACGAACTGCACAAGTTGCACCAATTCATCGATGCGTTCCCACTTCGGCAAGTATTCCACCATGTCCCCGCCGATGATGAAATAATAATCGGTGTCCGGATGCATGGAAGTCAATAATTTCATCGTATCGATCGTGAAGCTCTTACCGCCCCGCTCCAACTCGATCGTTTCGATATCGAACAGCGGATTGCCCGCAATGGACAACCGCACCATCGACTCGCGATGCTTCGCCGGGATCGATTCTTTTTCGTCGACATGAGGGGGCTCGGCATCGGGCATGAAATAGATCTTATCCAAGCCGAGTTGTTCCCCAACCTGCTGCGCGACGATCAGGTGGCCTAAATGGGGCGGACTGAAAGTCCCACCCATAATGCCGATGCGTTTCCGGTCCTGGAAAGCAATCTGCGTCTCGACCTCGGTTTCTTCGATGATCATATAATCCGTTTGTCCGATCAAATTTAAAGTTGTGATCAATTTTTTCTCACCTCAATAAAATAGGGATTGGCCTGCCTTTAGATTTTTTCAACGACTGTCGAATAACGACGGTTCTTTTCTTTGGTTGATGGTTTGAACAACACAAGCGTGCGCCCGATCTGTTGGACAACTTTCGCTTGCAGTTTTTCTTCGATCACTGCAGCGACATCTTCCGTTTCCTCATCCGTGTTCTGCAGAAGAGCTATCTTCAGCAATTCCCTTTTTTCCAACGCTTCCCCGATTTGGTAAAGCATCTCTTCGTTCAATCCACCTTTACCCACTTGGAAGAGCGGATTCATATGGTGCGCTTCTTTTTTCAAATATTGTTTTTGTTTGCCTCTTAATTCCATTTGACACCTCAGTCTATTTTATTAAATGATCGGTTTGCGCATTACTGTGTCCACGCCTTGCGGGACCCATGCTGCGACTTTGCCTGGTTTGCGGACAGTTATCCATCCCAAACCGGAAAATACGATATCGGAAGGTACTTTGACATTGAATTCACGTCTGACCAACGGCGGGAAATTTTCCGCGTCTTCCGCAGACGGCGGCTGAAGAAGGGTCCCCAGGTGTTTCGCATAGAATTCATCCGCTTTTTCCAATTTGGTGCGGTGGATTTTCAAGTCATTCGAGAAATAGCAAGTGAAGGATGATTTTTCCCCACTGATGAAATCAAAACGCGATGCGCCGCCCAAGAACAGCGTCTGTTCCGGGTTCAATTGATAAGTGATCGGTTTGATTTCGTGTTGCGGCGCTACGAGCTTCAATTCTTTCGGGCTCAGCACATGCGCCATTTGGTGGTGATGGATGATCCCCGGCGTATCGATGAGGAAATGCCCATCGTCCAAAGGAATACGGATCTGATCCAACGTCGTGCCAGGGAATTGGGAAGTCGTGATGACATCTTCCTTGTTGCCTGTAGCCGCACGGATGATCTGGTTCATGACAGTGGATTTACCTACGTTCGTAACGCCCACGACATAAACATCTTTGCCATCCCGATGTTCTTCGATGGTTTCCAACAGATCATCGATGGACGTCGCTTTCTTGCCGCTTACCAGCATGACATCGACCGGGCGCAAGCCTACTGACTGCACCTGCTCCGTCAACCATTGCTTCACACGGGACAGTTTGACCGACTTCGGCAAAACATCCACTTTATTTCCGACAACCAACACTTTATTATTGCCCGCAAAGCGATGCAAGCCGGGGATCATGCTGCCGTACACATCGAACAGATCGATGACGTTGACGATCAAGGCATCTTCCATCGAGATGGTGTTCAGCATCGCCAAAAATTCATCATCCGTGACGGAAACTTTTTCCATCTGATTGTAGTGGCGCAATCTGAAACAGCGTTGGCAGTATAATTGCCCGGAATCCAATCCCTTTTGCAGAGCGGCCGCCGGGGTATACCCTCGTTCGGTCGGATCATCGGTCTGGATTTTCGCTCCACAGCCGATGCAATAGAGATCTTCTGTTAATTCTTCTTTAGTCAAGTGATTTCCTCCATATCATTCCTGGATCATTTTTCAACAAACGTTTCAGCAGTTTTCTTTCAAAGAATCGGTTTATGCGCGTATTCCATCCGTCCGAATTGATGATCGGCATTACCCACACACTCTTGACTCCCGCTCGACTTGCGCCAAAAACATCCGTAAGCAATTGGTCCCCAACCATCAGGCATTGATCTAACGGAATCTGCAGCTGTTCTGCTGCCTTGATGTAGCCGCGGCGGGAAGGCTTCATGGATCTTGGCACATAGGACAATTGCAGCTTATCCGCAATTATCTTGATGCGCTTATCGCTGTTGTTGGAAATGATGACGACAGGTATCGCATTTTCTTTCATCAAAGCGATCCAATCCTTCAATTCCTGTGTCCCTTCCGGATTATTCCAGGCGATCAAAGTATTGTCCAGATCGGTCAGTACACCTTTGATGTTGTTCTTTTCAAGTTGTTCCGGAGTGATGTGATAGATGGACTCCACCATCCATGTCGGTTTGAATTTATTTAACATAATGTCTCCTCATCAAAAAAATAAGAGGACGGGAAAAAGCAACAACGTCACTTTTCAAGCAGACCCCGAGAGAACCCCCCCAAGTCGCGCCCCAAAACCAAAAAACTGCACGGCACACAATCCGAAAAAAACATCCTGTACCCCACAAAAAAGTTTTGACCCAGCCTCACTACTATCCAATTGTATATTATAACCCCATTCCAGTAACATTATAAAGCATAAACAAAAAAATACAAGAGCGCGATGCTATGCGGGAGAGTGTGATGAATCCCGGGTAGAAATCGAGCACTAAGAGGACTAACACTAAACGGACGCTTTTTGTCCGTGTGTGGTAGTCAGCTTAGGCGCAGATTTCTGGGATTCAGAACACGTTTGATATGGCGCGATGCCCATCAGCAGCTTGAGAGCACTAAGCGGAATCCCCTGCAGGCCAGAGCGCGTCTAGGATGAGCGCGATGATTCGCGCTCAGACATCCGGACGCTTGCGTTCGGATGTCTGGAAAGATGGATAACTTTCCGTTATTCATCTTTTCTGCTCGCTCTCGGTCCTCACTTTGCGGGCACTAACCAAAAAAACAAAAGACCCGAGGATTTTACTTCTCGGGCCCACAATTATTTGATTACTTGCACACCATTTTTTTCAACATGCAGCAACTTGACTTCACTGTCTTTGACAGCGGCTCTAGCCGCAGCTACGAATGCTGCTGCCTTTTCAGGATGGATCATCGTAAGGATCGTCGTGCCGGCACCACTCAGATAAGTACCGTACGCGCCCATCTCATGCCCCAATTCCCGGACTTGACTCAATTCCGGAACCAAGACACCGCGATAAGGCTCATGGAAGACATCCTGCTCCATCAATGCGCCCGCTTTTTCGATGTCACCCGAGAAAACAGCCGCCACCAGCACATTCGAGATGCTGCTGCCTTTGATTGCTTCCTTGAACGGAAGCGAATCCGGCAAAACAGCCCTGCTCTCTTTCGTCAACAATTCCTTTTCCGGAATCGTCACTACCAAAGCAGTTTCAGGGAAACTCGCTTTCGTCCAGTATACTTTGGAATCCAAAACGGCTCCGACCGTAAAATCTCCCGTGATGGCAGGTGTCACATTGTCAGGATGGCCTTCGATGCGTGTCGCGATTTGAATTTTATCGTCAATGCTCAATTGCAGATCTGCGCATTGATTAGCCAACTCAATCCCCGCAACGATGGCAGCTGAACTGCTGCCCAAACCTCTGGCAGCAGGTACTTCACTCGTCATCGTAATTTTCCTTGGTGCCATGTTCGGCGCTAAAGACAATGCGGTTTCAATAATCAGATTCGTTTTATCAGTCGGAATCCCCGCTCCCAAATCATGGAGGATTTCCCACTCGTCGGCCTCTTCTTTTACAGTCAAGGTCAAATATAATGATACAGCCAATCCAAGGGAATCAAAGCCTGGTCCCAAATTGGCGGAAGTTGCCGGTACACGGATATCAAACATCCTACTAATCAATCCTTTCCAAAAGAACGATGGTCCATCATTTCTTAATCTTTAGTGTGTTCGAAATACGAAAGAAATCCGATCAGTGTTCCAAAACTTTGAAATGGACTTTCAATTTCATATCATCATTATCTTCCATCGCTTGGATGATTTCATTTTCTTGCGCTTTCGACATCGGATGTGTCACGATGACAATGATCGCTTTACCGTTTGCCAATGGCTCTTGGATGATCTTATCAAAGCTGACTTCTGCAGTGGCGAATATTTTTGCCAATTCCAAAAATTGGCCTGCACGATCGGTAACTTCCAAACGCATGAATACAGGATTGATGACCTGCTCAGGCTTCGCGATCAGGGTCTCTACCTCATACTCGTTGAAGATGTTACCAGTTGTTCCCATAAGGATATTTTTAGCGATATTCATCACATCACTGACTACGGCTGTCGCGGTAGGCAACTCGCCAGCTCCGGCACCGTAGAACATCGTTTCCCCTAAAGCTTCCCCTGCCACAAATACAGCATTCATTTCATTGTTGACGCTGGCCAAAGGATGCGATTCCGGAACAAATACCGGTCCGACTTCCACATTGACGCTGTCGTCGATTTTTTCGGCAGTACCGATCAACTTGATTTTGTAGCCCAAACGATTCGCCAACTTGATGTCGTTGATGGAAACATTGCGGATACCCGTCACTGCTACATCATCCAAAGTCACATCATTCGTTCCGAAGGCAAGACGAGCCAAAATGACCATTTTGCGCGCTGCATCCAATCCATCGACATCGCTTGTCGGATTTTTTTCGGCAAAGCCCAATTCCTGTGCCAATGCCAAGGCTTCGTCGTAAGAGTAGCCTTCTTTGTCCATTTTCGTCATCATGAAGTTGGTCGTACCGTTCACGATCCCCATGACTTTTTGGATGTTGTCGGAAGCGAAACTTTCCGTGATCGCACGCAGGATCGGAACACCGCCAGCAACAGCTGCTTCATACAAGAAATCGCATTTGTTCGCTTTCGCCAGCGTGACCAATTCTTTCCCATGCAAAGCCACAAGATCTTTGTTTGCTGAAACGACATGCTTTCCAGCCGCCAATGCTTTGGAGATGTAATCTTTTGCAACCGGAACATATCCGATCAATTCTACGATGATCGAAATTTCTTCGTCATTCAAAATCTCATCAAAATTATCTGTGCAATGAACAGACTCGCCAAAGAAAGTTTTGCATTTTTCAATATCGCGGTCCAGAACCGTTTTGATGACTACTTCCTGTCCAACTACTTGATTGATTTTATTTTGGTGGCCGCCGATGATGCGGGCAACGCCAGTCCCTATCGTTCCTAGTCCTAATAAACCTACGTAAATCTTGTTTGCCATTATTCCACCTCTTCAATTATTTCCTTATTACACAGTATACTGAATGTTGCGGAATTACTCTACATAAAAATTAAAAAATTTTAATGATTGCCACTTTATTCCCATGAAAATGGAAAAGACAAAAAAAGGCAGCGGGAAAATGAGCCGACTCATTTTCCCGCTGCCTTAGTTCATGCAAGGATGGATGAATTAATCTTGTAATAATTCGTAAATTTCGATGGCAACTAAATCAAGATCATCAAATTGATAAGTTTGGTTTGAATCGTGTTCTTCCAATTCAAAACTTTCCGTATCGCGGTTGTATTTAACGACGCAACGTTCTACGCCTGCTTTTTCAAAACGACGGATTTCGACATCACCATTGTCTTCCATCATTACTTCTAGGCGACGAAGGATCGCTGAGAGCTGTGAAGGTTTCATGATATTTCCCCTTTCAAGACTAACTTCTTATTTATTCTAGCATTTTTTTTCTGACTGCGCATCAATTTACTGTAATTTACCCAAGAAAATCAATATTTGAGCAGTGCGCCTTATTCGCCCCACCAAAGCTTCACCAGTGCTTGCGTACCATCATCAGCGAAACCTTTGCCCGCTAATTGTTCGTAAAGGAGTGCTGCTTGTTTTGTAGCCGGCAAATCGATGCCCATCTTCTCCGCTTCATCCAGCGCGATCTTAAGGTCTTTCACAAAATGTTTGACGAAGAACCCTGCTGTGTAATCTTGCTTCAGGATCCGAGGGCCATAGTTCGTCAAAGACCAGTTCGCGGCACTGCCGGAACCGACTTGTTCGATTACGCGTTCCAAATCCAATCCGGCGGCTTTCGAATAAATCAGCAATTCGGTCATACCGGTCATCGTGCCGGCCACCATGATCTGGTTGGCCATTTTTGTGTGCTGGCCGCTACCGGCTGGCCCTTGCAGCATCACCTTACTGGAAAATACGGACAGAACTTCTTTTGCGGCATCGAATGTTTCTTGATCTCCGCCGACCATCGTTGTGAGCGTTCCGTTCTGCGCACCCTTGTCTCCCCCTGATACCGGGGCATCCAGAGTAGCAATGCCTTTTTCTTTTCCGAAAGCATATATTTTTTCCGCCAGAGTCGGCGTACTCGTTGTCATATCAATGAGGATATGGTGGTCATCCGCTTGCGAGAAGATTCCGGCCTCGCCAAAATAGGTCTCTTCAACGTCTGTCGGGTAGCCTACTATAGTGATGACGATATCTGCTTGCGCCGTCACATCGGCAGGCGTATCGCACCATTTTGCACCCTCACCGATGACTGCATCCGCTCTGCTCTTCGTTCGATTATAGACATGGACAGGATAGCCCGCATTCAAAAGATGTCTGATCATGGATGAGCCCATGACACCCGTTCCGATAAAGCCAATTTTTTCCATTTATACAACCGCCCCTTCCAAAAGCTATGTTAACAGTATACCTTACGCCTAGCTCAGATAAAAACAAAAAAGCGCCGGAAAACAGATTATCCAAGTAATCTGCTTCCCGGCGTTCGGGTTCAACGTTTGATTTTTTCCAGGAGATTCACTCTTAATTTCAATTCTTCGCGCGGCTGCGATTCATAAATGTCGATACTTGTTTGATAATAGCTCAATACGGCATCCGCAAATGCTTTTGAAGAAATTTCCTGCATCAGTTCATCCCATACTTCTTGGTTGATCGCAACATCGGAACTGTGAAAAAAGTCCGCATATGCGATGATGGCCTTGCCGATTTTGTCATCCTCTTCGAACAACATCCCTAAGCTGTCCTCTGTTATCAGACCGGATAAATAGTCATTCCGTTTAGCGATGACCGGACACCCATTTACAATCGATTCCAAGTAGGTCAAGCCTTGCGTCTCTGATTCTGAAGCATTGATATAAATATCCGCCATCTGATAATATTCGCTCACATCTTCATTTCTGACTTCGCCGACGAAGATCACATTACGGGTCAAATCCATTCCCGCCACCAGCGTCTCCAAATCATGGCGCATCGGCCCGTCACCGACGAACACAAGCTTTGCGGACGGGTAGGCTTCCACAACCTCAGGAAAGGCATGAACAAGCTTATCCAGATTTTTTTCTGAAGACAACCTGCTGAGGGAGAGCAGCACCAATTCGGAATCCGAAATGCCCAACTCTTCGCGCTTGCGGGATTTGATGCCGACAATCTGTTCGGGTATCCTGACACCTGTTGGAATGACGCGAATTTCCTTGTAGATATTGTAGGATGCCAATTTCTCCTTCATTTGCTCGCTTGGAGCAATGATGCCCATCGTACTGTTGCAGAAATAACGGGAGGCTATCTTGACCGCACGGGGTTTCACAACTTTCCCTTTAGCGATGTAGTGCAGATATTTTTCGTACATGGTGTGATAGGTATGCACCGTCGGGATCTCCAGCATGTACCCGACGAATTTACCCGTCAAGCCCAAGCTGAACTCCGTATGCGTGTGCACGATATCAATCTTCTGTTTCTTCGCTTCCTTCAACGCTTTGTTCATCCCTTTGACCGCAACCCTACGATCTTTGAAAGACAAGAACGGGATGCTGGTCAAACGGATTATATTTTTTTCAGCTTCGTCAGCTTTCGGGTCGGTTGTGGTAAAAATGACGACCTCATGACCTTCTGCCTCCAATTCCTCTTTCAAGGTGCGGATTGAAGTGGAAACCCCGCTCACTTGAGGAAAATACGAATCTGTAAACATGCCTATTCTCATGATTTCACCTCGAAAAAATCCCATCAAATTTATAATGACTCAATATATTCAGTATATAGAACATTTCGATATTTGTCACTCATCCCGCAGACCTACTTTTCAAAATATATCCACCCGAAATGGGATGCGCAAATAACAGGGACTGTATATCCGTGATCGGTTTGGAATCGTAGGCACACAAAAAGGCCAGGCATGCAAGCATGCCCGGCCTTTTTAACCTGAATCGGCTTAGTCTACTAATTTAGCTTTCATTTCTTCAACCAATGCAATGACTTCTTCAACAGTCGTACATTCATTGATCGCTTTGTCCGCTAATGTTTCCATTTCTTTGGAATCCAAGCGTTTCATCAAGCTGCGTGTTTTCAGGACGCTGGATGCGCTCATTGAGAACTCATCCAAACCAAGACCTACCAACAACGGAACCGCTGTTTGGTCGCCGGCCATCTCGCCACACATACCAGTCCATTTGCCTTCAGCATGAGAAGCATCGATAACATGCTTGATCAGCGTAAGGATAGCTGGGTTGTAAGGTTGATACAAGTAAGAAACTTGTTGGTTCATGCGGTCTGCTGCCATTGTGTATTGGATCAAGTCATTTGTTCCGATACTGAAGAAATCTACTTCTTTAGCGAATTGATGAGCTAAAACAGCAGCTGCTGGGATTTCGATCATGATACCTACTTGGATATCATCAGCGACTTCTACGCCATCGGCCAATAGATTCGCTTTTTCTTCATCCAACATCGCTTTTGCTGCTCTGAATTCGTTCAGAGTTGAAATCATCGGGAACATGATGCGTAATTTACCGTAAACGGAAGCACGCAACAATGCACGCAATTGTGTACGGAACATTTCTGGCTCAGCCAAACAAATACGGATTGCACGGTAACCCAAGAATGGATTCATTTCTTTCGGCAATTCCAAATAAGGCAATTCTTTGTCCCCACCGATGTCCATTGTACGAACAACGACAGGTTTTCCTTCCATGCCTTCCAAAACAGCTTTATAAGCATCGAATTGCTCATCTTCTGTCGGGAAGTCCGAAGAGTCCATATACAGGAATTCAGTACGGTATAGACCGATCGCTTCAGCGCCGTTAGCGATAACGCCGTCCAAATCTTTAGGCGTTCCGATATTGGCTGCCAATTCGATATGTTTACCGTCTGCTGTCACTGTATCTGCATTCTTCAGTTTGTGCCATTCAGCTTGCATCGCAGAAAACTCTTCAGCTTTCTTCTTGTATGCAGCTAATGTTTCTTCATCAGGATTGATGAAGACGTCGCCGTCCAAACCATCCAAAATGATGATATCGCCATCTTTGACGATTTGTGTGATCTCTTTTGAACCTACGATTGCAGGGATTTCCAAAGAACGGGCCATGATTGCGCTGTGGGAAGTGCGTCCACCGATGTCGGTAACGAATCCTTTAACATAATCACGGTTCAATTGAGCAGTATCACTAGGAGTCAAATCTTTGGCAACGACGATCACTTCTTCAGTGATTGTCGATGGGTTAGGGATTTTAACACCCAATAAGTGGCTCAATACACGCTCAGTAACGTCGCGGATATCCGCTGCACGTTCTTGCATGTATGGATTGTCTTCCATCGCTTCGAACATACCGATGAACATGCCGGCAACATCAGAAAGTGCTGATTCAGCATTGACACCGTTGTCGCGGATGTTTGAATTCATTGATCCAATCATTTCTGGATCGGATAATACCATTAAATGTGCATCAAAAACTTGTGCTTCTTCTTCGCCAAGTGACACTGCCGCTTTGTCTCTGATTGCACTTACCTCTGATTTAGCGGTTTCAAAGCTTTGCAAAAGGCGAGCAATTTCGCCTTCTGAATCTTCCACTTTACGCTTCTCAAAGGATAGATCCGGTTCGGTAAGCAAATATGCTTTCGCGATTGCAATACCGTCACTAGCTGCTATTCCTTGTAAGTGGTTTTTCATATTACTCTGCTAGCCCTTCTTTTACCATTGTTTCAGTGATTCCAGCCATAGCGTCTGCTTCGTCCGGACCTTCTGCAGTGATGACAACATCAGCGCCTTGGCCTACGCCTAATGACATTACACCCATAATGGATTTTAAGTTAACTGATTTACCTTTGTATTCTAAATTGATATCTGAATTAAATTTGCTTGCAGTTTGCACCAATAAAGTTGCTGGACGTGCGTGAATCCCTGTTTCTGCGATTACGTGATATTCTTTTCTTTCCATGTCATAAACCCCTTTTGAGATGTATTTATTTAAGGTACTTTTAATACGTTTCCATTATAACAGAAAAATGGGAAACCGGATTAAAAATAACCCTTTCATTGAATAAGATTACCATCTTTCGCTTTATACTACAACTGTTTTAACCAGATTCGTTCAAATTTTTGTCATATTTGCCGAAATGCCACTAATTTAATACAACCTTCCCATTTGGCTGGCTGCCGTCCCGCGAAGAAATTTTTGCTTCATCACAAGGCAAACCACTTGAAAGTCAAAATAGGTCAATGTATAATGGACACATAAGGTCAGAGTTGGTCAGGATACCTTCTCACGAGAATTCCTTAGCCGTTACTACTATAATATACATGTAGCTATGATCCATATAGAAAGGAAGATTGCCATGCTTTGTCAAAATTGCGAAAAAAACCAAGCTTCCATTCATCTGTATGCCAGCGTGAATGGACAAAGACGCCAAATCGACTTATGCCAGAGTTGCTATCAAGAATTCAAAGCCGCTCAATCGCAGCAAAACAATCCGAATCCAAGATCCCAAGGCCCCGTAGACCCTTTTTCTTTCGGTAATCTTGATTCCTTCTTCAAGAAAATGCAGCAAAACCAAGAACAGAATTTCCAACAGCCTCCTGCCCCTGAAGCTGCCCGTGGAGGAAAAGGCGGCGGCAAAGGCGGCTTGCTTGACGAATACGGCATCAACCTGACGCAATTGGCCCGCGATGGCGGCATCGACCCTGTCATCGGAAGAGACAGTGAAATCGCACGCGTCATCGAAATCCTGAATCGCCGCACGAAAAACAACCCGGTACTCACAGGGGAAGCCGGTGTCGGCAAAACTGCCGTAGTGGAAGGCCTTGCCCAAAAAATCGTGGACGGTGATGTTCCTCAGAAATTGCTGGACAAAGAAGTGATCCGCTTGGATGTCGTCTCGCTCGTCCAAGGAACCGGCATCCGCGGCCAATTCGAAGAACGGATGCAGAAGCTGATGGATGAAATCCGCGCGAACAAACAAATCATCCTCTTCATCGATGAAATCCATGAAATCGTCGGCGCAGGAAACGCTGAGGGCAGTATGGATGCAGGCAATATCCTGAAGCCCGCCCTTGCGAGAGGCGAACTGCAATTGGTCGGCGCCACAACGCTGAATGAGTACCGCAGAATCGAAAAAGACGCTGCATTGGAACGCCGATTCCAGCCCGTCCGCGTGAATGAACCGACGCCTGAACAGACGTTGATCATTCTCCAAGGCATCCGTCCGAAATACGAAGATTATCATCACGTCAAATATTCGGATAAGGCACTGGAAGCGGCTGTCAAATTATCGCACCGCTATATCCAGGATCGCTTCCTTCCGGACAAAGCCATCGACTTGCTCGATGAGTCCGGATCCAAAAAGAACCTGACCATTAAGCCCATCGATCCGCAACAGATCGAGGAACGCATCGAAACCGCGGAACGGGAAAAACAAGCAGCCCTGCATGCAGAAGATTACGAAAAAGCTGCCTATTATCGCGATCAGATCACAAATCTGAATAAGATGAAACAAAATCCGACGCCAGCCGATGGTGATCCCGTCGTCACAGAACAGGATATCCAAAAGATCATTGAGATCAAAACAAATATCCCGGTCGGTGAGTTGCTTGAAAAAGAACAAACGCAATTGAGGAATCTTGATGCCGATCTGAAGAAAAATGTCATCGGCCAGGACGAAGCCATCGACAAAGTATCCAAAGCGATCCGCAGAAACCGGATCGGATTGAGCCGCAAAAACCGCCCGATCGGCTCCTTCTTGTTTGTGGGACCTACAGGTGTCGGCAAGACCGAATTGGCCAAACAGTTGGCGATCGAAATGTTCGGGACAGAAGATGCGATCATCCGCTTCGACATGAGTGAATACATGGAAAAACATGCCGTCTCCAAATTGATCGGTTCGCCTCCCGGGTACATCGGCTATGACGAAGCCGGCCAACTGACCGAGCGTGTCCGCCGCAGTCCCTACAGCATTCTGCTTCTGGATGAAGTCGAAAAAGCCCATCCGGATGTGATGCATCTCTTCCTGCAGATCCTTGACGACGGCCGCCTGACGGATTCGCAAGGCAGAACCGTCAGCTTCAAAGACACCATCATCATCATGACCAGCAATGCCGGCACGGGCGTCCAGGAAGCAAGTGTAGGATTTGGCGCAGCCATGAAAGGCAAGACGCATTCCATCCTGAATCGCTTGAGCGATTACTTCAAGCCTGAATTCATCAACCGCTTCGATGCGATCGTCGAGTTCAACCAGTTGTCCAAAGAGAATTTGAGCAGCATCGTCACGCTTATGTTGGATGACGTCAACGAATTGTTGAAGGATAAGGAAATCAGCGTTACCGTCTCGCAGAAAGCAAAAGATCGCCTTATCGATCTTGGATATGACCCAAGCATGGGTGCACGCCCGCTGCGCCGCGTCATCCAGGATCAGATCGAGGACCAGGTAGCTGAATTCTACTTGGATAACCCGAAAATCAAAAATTTGTTTGTCGATGCAGATGAAGAAGGCAATCTGATGGTCGTCAGCAAAGTAGAACGCACAGAAACAACTTCATCTGAATAAGATACGCTTTCGCAAAAGGCAAGAGTTCATGAATTGGCTCTTGCCTTTTTCTTTTGAAAGGCTATGAAAATTATTCATTTATTTCTTTACCCTTTAAATAAATCAACAGTTGTTATATAATTATTCTATAAACAGCCAACCTAAGTTAGGGGTGTTCGTCCATGAAATTGATCGATGTTACAAATAGCCACGCTGATCTTGTACGTGAGCAATTGGCCAACACCGATGCTCAATTTGTCAAAGTTTATTCTTTGGGACAAACTACAGTCATCTTTACCGGTGCCGTAACACATGAGGATGTCATTATCCTCAACAAAAATCGTCGCGTAAAACAAAGTGAAATCGACTTTGTGCTGACGAAATTGTTGCACCTTACCGTTGATGATGTGGAAGTTATGCCTGGTCATAACTTCGTGGAGCTATCTCATCTGAAATGATTGACATTTTCTGCACTCGAAAAAAAACTCTTCTTAACGCAAAACGCACACTGCTTTTCAGCAATGTGCGTTTTTTGTTTTGTTTTTTTTGATGGTTCAAATCAAAGCAAAGCTGTCAATTTGACTTCCGGATACTTATCCTCAAACCAGCGCATAGCAAATTGGTTTTCAAAAAGGAATACCGGGTTGCCGAAACGGTCGCGGCACAATAAGTTACGGCTTGAGGACATGTTCGGATCCAGATCTTCCGAATCGATCCATCGGGCAATTTTCGAGCCCATCGGCGTCATTTCGACCTCTGCGTTGTATTCATGCAGCAAACGGTACTGGAACACTTCAAACTGCAATTGTCCGACCGCACCCAGAATGTAATCTTCTGTATGGTAGGTTTTGTACAATTGGATGGCCCCTTCTTGAACCAACTGTTGTACACCTTTATGGAAAGATTTCTGCTTCATGACATTTTTCGGAGTGACTTTCATGAACAGTTCCGGTGTAAATTGCGGCAACGCTTCGAACTGAAGGCCTTTTTTGCCTTCATAGATTGTATCGCCGATTTGGAAGTTACCGGTGTCGTACAGTCCGATGATGTCGCCAGCTACAGCCGTTTGGACTTGCTCACGGGAATCGGCCATGAACTGCGTCGTATGCGCCAGTTTGATTTTTTTGCCGGTACGGTGAACATAAACGTCCATTCCGGGTTTGAATTCACCGGAGCAGACCCGCACGAAGGCAATCCTGTCTCGGTGAGCTGGATTCATATTTGCTTGGATCTTGAAGATGAAGCCGGTAAAGTTTTCGTCAGTAGGTTCAACAATCTCTTCCGCTACGGTCACATGCTCACTTGGGCTCGGAGCAAAATCCACAAAGGCATCGAGGAATGTCTGGACGCCGAAGCCAGTCAAAGCTGATCCGAAGAAGACAGGCGTCAGTTTCCCGGCTGCGATCGCTTCTTCCGAAAAGTCGTTGCCCGCCTCTTTCAGTAACTGTACATCTTCAACCGCTTGGGTATAGATGGTTGATTGCATCACTTGATAATCGCCTTCGATTTCGCCATCTTCATTCAGCGGCAGGAAATCGTTGTCTTCATTCTCTTCGGGATGAGTCAATTCCACGCGATTGTTGTAGATGTCATACAGACCCAACAAATTTTTTCCCATGCCCATCGGCCAGTTCATCGGATAGGCATCGATCCCCAAAACTTCTTCCAACTCCGCAATCAGATCCATCGGCTCACGGCCATCACGGTCCAATTTATTGATGAAGGTAAAGATCGGAATCCCTCTCATGCTGCAGACTTTGAATAATTTCTTTGTCTGGGGCTCAATACCCTTCCCGCTGTCGATTACCATCACTGCGCTGTCCACAGCCATCAGCGTCCGGTACGTATCTTCCGAGAAATCCTCATGCCCGGGTGTATCCAAAATATTGATCTGTTTTCCGTCATAATCAACCTGCATGACCGAACTGGTTACCGAAATACCCCTTTGTTTTTCGATATCCATCCAATCCGATTTGGCGAATCTGCCTGATTTTTTCCCTTTTACCGTCCCTGCTTGGCGGATTGCGCCCCCGAACAACAACAACTGCTCCGTGATGGTCGTTTTACCGGCATCCGGATGGGAAATGATGGCAAAAGTTCTTCTTGCTTTTACTTTATCTGCTAATGTTTGAGTCATATTGTTCTCCTTTTTCGAATATCTCCATCGTGAACGTAAGAAAAGCGGAACGGGTTCGTTCAGCCCTGAATGAATTTTAGGAAATCGTGCCGACTGAGCATCGAAGAGCGCAATAGGTACGATTTATCTAAATTCCGAAGGGCTTACCCGTGAAGCTAGCCATCTATATTGGATGCATGAAACATTTTGAAAAACCATGAAGCACCTGTGGTGATGCACTTTTGTTTTCAAAATATTATCTACTTTCCATTACACAAAAAGATAGCATGAGCAATATGCACACGCTAACCCACGATAATACCTTTGTTATTATACAAGAAATCCGAGCATTCTACAAGATTGTCGTTGCATCAGCATGCTGCCCCCAATTACGGGTCGCTATCTGTGTGCATGCCAAGCCCGATTGCAAAAAAAGCAGCCTCGCCCTGACCGATTTTTATCGATCCGGGCAAAACTGCTCAGCATTCATTCTGTTTCTCTCGTTTCATCGGCGGCTTCTTCAGCTTCTGCCTCTGCCTCGTCTTCTTTGAAACGTTCTTTTGCGGGCCGATCATTTTCGTTCATGTAAGATACTCCGACTTTCAGCAGACGGCGATTGTCGAACTCCAACGTTTTGATGACCAATCCATTCTCTTCGATGGATGCTTCCTCATTTTCTTCCGGAAACTCACCCAACTCAGTCAAAAGATAACCAGCAATCGTATCGACATCCGCTGATTCAAGTTGCGTGCCAAAATAATCATTGAAGCGATGCAATGGCGTAGCCCCATCGGCTTCGTATACATTATCGCTGATCCGCGCGATCAGCACATAGCTTTCATCGTATTCATCCTCGATATCGCCAACGATTTCTTCCAGAATGTCCTCCAAGGTCACAATCCCGACCATGCCGCCATATTCGTCATGGAGCAAAGCCAGTTGGTTATGGCTTTTCTTCAGGTAGGACATCAATTCATCCGTCATGATCGTTTCCGGAACAAACAGCGGCTCATTCATGATTGTTCGCAGATCAATCTGATTTATAGGGGTATTCTTGGATTCCTTCAACAAATTCTTCAGATGCAACACCCCAATGATATTGTCCTTGTCATCTTCATAAATCGGTATGCGGGTATACGGGGAATCCAAGGCTGCTTCTATGTTCGCCTCGACATCATCGTTCACATTCAGCATGAAAGTATCCGTCCGCGGCACCATAACCTCCCGGGCCATTTTATTGTCCATGGAAAGCACCCCTTTCAGCATGTTGAATTCCATCCGTTCGATGGTCCCTTCATCGCTGCTCTTTTCCAACAGCTCCCGCACTTCTTCACGCGAAAACATATCGTTGCCGCTCGAGAACGTAATCGGCGTCATTTTTTCCAGCACACTGGTGGAAAAGGACAAAAACCAAACGAAAGGTTTCATCAGCTTTTGGACGACAGTGATGAAGCCCGCACCTGCCCGCGCCACTTCTTCAGGACGTTGCAATCCCAGCTGTTTCGGATACAGTTCACCGAAGACCAACGAAATGTAGGAGAGCGCTAATGTCACGATCAGAATGGCAGCCTGTTCTGCGCCAGGTATATTGCTCAGGTAGGGATCGAGTCTGGCTGCGAAAGTATTGGCAGCCGAAGCACTGGAAAGGAAGCCCGCGAAAGTAATGGCAACTTGGATAGTCGCCAAAAAATCATCGGAATGGTCCAAAAGCGCCAAAATTTTGCGCGCTTTTTCATCCCCTTTGATGGCTTGATTCGCCACCCTATTTTTGTTCAGTGAAACAAATGCGATTTCGGATGCCGCAAAAAATGCGTTCACCAATGTCAATACCGCAATCAGCAGCAGTTGCCAAAGCAAGGTCTGATTACTGGGGTCTGTGGTCATAGATTGTTTCTCCTTCGTTTTTATATCTCTTTGAAAGTTCATTGTTACCTTTCATTATCTAATGACCCGGCAAAAAAAACAAGTGTTTTATCCGGAAACACCGTCCATCCCACAAAGAACCCCTCCGTTAATCAACGGAGCGATTAACGGAGGGGTTCCAAAAGATGGAATTGAATTATTTAGCAGCTAACTCTGCTTCTTGTTCCAAAGCTTTTTGAGCCAACAAGTTCAAATAGTTCCAAGGACGGTCAAAATGAGGTTGGAAGAAGAAGTCGACCAGAGCCAGATCTTCGATCGTCATTTTGTTTTGGATAGCCAATGATAAAGTATTGGCTGATTGTGTGATGTCATACTTGGACATCAGCTGTCCACCGACGATGCGGTTCGTGCCTACTTCATAGACAAGTTTCATCAACAATTTTTCATTTGATGGCATGAATTCCGGACGGTAGAAGTCTTCCAGAACTACTGAGCGTGTTTCAAGTCCGAAAGCTTCTGCGCTCGCATCGTTCACACCGGTAGACCCGATAGTGAAGCCATTAAGGTACAATCCGGAAGTGGATTGGGTTCCGCGGTATTTCATTTTAGGTCCGTTGATGTTTTTACCGACCAACCATCCCATACGTACAGCATTTGTTGCTAATGGAATATATGCATGTCCGCCGTTCGGGTTGTAGTTCACAGCACAACTGTCTCCTGCTGCGTAAACGTCAGGTAAGCTTGTTTGCATGTAGTCATTCACGATGATCGCACCGTTCTTCATCATATCCACTTGACCTTTGACAAGTTCCGTATTCGGTCTGAAACCGACGCATAAGATGACCATTTCGGCTTCGTATTCTCCACCTGTCGTAACGACCGTTGTGATGTCTCCAGCTTCATTATCTTTGAACCCTTTAACCATTTCGTTCAATTGTACTTTTACGCCATGTGCGCGCAAATCATCTTCAAGGATATCCGTGAATTCGGAATCCAAATATTTATTCAGAATACGATCCAAACCATCGACCAAGGTTACATCTTTTCCATCGTTGGCAAATGCTTCTACCAACTCGATACCGATGTAGCCGCCGCCGACAACGACGATTTTCTTTTTATCGTTTTTGCATGCGATGATTTCTTTTGCTTGGTTATAGTTTTTGCTCAGCAAAACATTTTTGCTGTGGATGCCTTCGATTGGCGGGATGATTGGCCATGAGCCGACCGTTAAAACTAACTTGTCATATGTGTCTTGGAATTCTTCGCCGGTAACTAAGTTTTTCACAGAAACAGTTTTAGCAGCTGTATCAATGTTTGTTACATCATGTTGCATGTTTACGTTTGCGCCTAGTGAAGCAAGCTCCTCAGGGTTAGAGTAGAATAATCCTTGTGGATCTTTCACGACACCGCCGACGTAAAGCGCAATCCCGCATGACAAGAATGAAACGTTGTCGTTTCTTTCATATACTGTTAATTCAGTACCTGGATTCTCCTTCAAAATTGTCTTCACTGCTGACGTTCCGGCATGTGTACATCCCACTACGATTACTTTCATTGTACTTCCTCCTAAAATTTCCGTATTAATATATTTTGCACAAACCAATTGCCGCCATTCTCATAATTCATAATAAAAACTGCACAAATTGATTCGTTATGCCCTTAACACTTTTTACATAATAAAGGATTCCAAAGGTAAAAAGCAATCAATAACCCTTGGAATCCACATTAATTTTTATTATTCTTTATATAACACTTTTTTCTTTCTGTTTTTGACGTAACGGTGGACATATTGGACAATGGTTTTCACGACTGCATACGTGGGAATCGCCAATATCATGCCCAGGACGCCGGATATTTTGCCCACAGCCAATAGCAGAAACAGAATCGTCAGCGGATGCATATCCAGCGTTTTTCCCAAAACATTCGGGGAAATGATGTTGGATTCCACTTGCTGTACCACCAACACGACGACACAGACCAACAGTGCTTTTGTCGGGGAGACTGTCAATCCAATTATCGCTGCCGGAATCAAGCCGATGTATGGTCCAAGGTAAGGAATGATGTTCGTGATGGCTGCTGTGACCCCAAGTAGGAAGGCATACGGCAGTCCGATCAGCAGATACCCGATAAAGGTGAATGTCCCGACGAATAGACATACAAGCGCCTGCCCGCTGATGTATTTGGCGATCGTTTTGTTGATTTCCTTGAACAGGGCCAGTACATCAGCGGAATATTCATGCGGCAGCAATTGGGCGACCGCTTCAGGAAACTTATGCCCATCCTTCAGCATGTAGAAAAAAATCAACGGAATGATGATGACAAGCAACGCGATATTAGCTACGGCCGAGAGCACGGAACCGATGCTGCCCGTCAAGCCATTCAGGAAGGCGCTGATGCTGCTTTGGATATTTCCGCTCAACTGAGACAATTGGGTCGGGATATCCAGTCGCTGAACCCATTCCTGTTCAATCACTTGTTGATAGAGTTTATTCAAGGAACGGACTACGTTAGGCAAATTCGTCAACAGCTCTCCGATTTGGCTTACGAGATTCGGAATGAGCCCCAGAAAAGAGAAAATGACGATGCCGATCAACAGAACCATGACGATGAGGATGCCTATCGGCCGTTTGATGTTCAGCCTGTTCTCGAGCATTTCGATGAACGGAGTGAAAATATAATACAGAAAGCCCGCCACAAGCACTGGCGTGAAGATCGTCGAGATGAAGGCGCCGATCGGATAAAAAATAAAATCGATTTTGGTTGACACCCAAATCAGGCACGCCATCACCAAAAGCCAAACACTCCAGTAGAGCAGATTCGTTTTCCTTAATTGTTCCATTCAATATCCCCTAGTTCCCAAGGCTGTTTGCCGATCATCGGAGCGGACAGATACGCTTCCAGCAGTTTGGAGCAGGCTTCCAAGGACTTCCGATGGGTACGTTCATAGGCATGGCTTGCATCGATTCCCGGCCCGATCAAAGCGTGGCGGACGTCCCAACCCGCTTTCATGGCTGCAGAAGCATCACTGCCGTAAAACGGATAGATATCCAGCTTGTAAGGAATTTCCTGTGATTCGCATAATCCGACCAACTGTTGCCGAAGTCCGAAGTGATAAGGACCCGATCCATCCTTCACGCAGATGGACACGGTATACTCGTCAGTCTGCTGGTCGTCGCCCATCGCTCCCATATCGACAGCCAAATATTCCACTGTGTTCGGTGGCATATTCGAGTTGCCACCGTAGCCGATTTCTTCATTGTTCGAAAAAAAGAAACAAGTCGTGTAAGGCAGCGTCAATTTTTCGTCCGCGATGCGGTGCAGGAACTGCAGCAGGATAGCCGCGCTGGCTTTATCGTCCAGATGCCTTGATTTTATGTAACCGGACGGGGTAATTTCTGTCCGAGGCGCAAAGCTGATGAAATCCCCTACGCCGATGCCAAGCGCAGAAACATCTTTGGCGTTGTGCACTTCTGCATCCAGCCGGATTTCCATATTGTCCTGGTTTCGTTCAGCCGTGCGCGCATCCTTATAGACATGGACGCTCGTTTGGTGCAACAATATCGTTCCCGTCCAATCTTTTCCTGTGGCTGCACTATGGACCGTACAATATTCCCCATCGATCGAATGATAAGTGAATCCGCCGATCAGGTCGATTTTCAGTCTTCCATCCGGTTTGATTGCGCGCACCATTGCCCCCAGCGTATCGATATGCGCCGTCACGAATCGCCTGCTTTGATATTCGGTGCCTTTAACCGTCACCATCAGACTGCCTTTATGATTTTTTTCAGGTTTGTACCCCTTCTGTTTCAAATTTTCATCCAAAAAATCGATGATTTCCGCCGTATAGCCTGTCGGCGACGGGATGTTTGTCAAATTTTGAATCGTTTCCATTATATTTTGCATCTTCTTCACTCCTCTTGCTGATGTTATAAGTATAGCAAAAGAACCCAACAAAATGAGGCAAAAGCAATTAATTCAGACAAAAAATGCCGATTCAGGTAAAATAAGAAAAGAGGTTCCAGCGAACCCAACAAATTTCGAAAGCGAGGAATACGCATTGTTGCATTTTGAATGGACACAAAACTTAAAATCCAAAACCTACCTGGATGCCTTGGCCATCCGCAAAGAAGTATTCGTGGAGGAGCAGCTGGTGCCGGTCTCCATAGAAATTGATGACTTGGAAGATAAAACCTTACATCTCGTCGGATATGAAGAATCCGTTCCGGTTGCCACCGCCCGCATCTATCCGATGGCAAAAGGCAAATACAAGGTGCAGCGTGTCGCCATCCGCAAAACCGTAAGGGAAAAAAAATACGGCAGCATCCTGATGCAGGAAATCGAAAGGCACGTCCGCGAGCTCGGCGGCAAACGCCTGTTCCTCGGAGCCCAGAACCATGCCATCGGTTTTTACGAAAAAGTCGGCTATACAATCTGCGGCGAAGAATACGAAGAAGCCGGCATACAGCACCATGATATGGATAAAATACTATAGCACTGAGCCAAAAAACAGTCAATGGACACACAGCCAAAGCGGCTGCTTGTCCATTGACTGTTTTTTTGCACCTACATGAGTGTGCTGATAAAATGTTTCGCGATGTTGAAATAGATCAAAACGGAAGTCAAATCGCTGAATGTTGAGATGAACGGTCCGCTTGCGACGGCTGGATCAAAGCCAAGACGATCCATCAATACCGGAATCAAGCTACCGGCCAGATTAGCCACGGTAATGGCAACCAACATGGAAATGCCGATGATCCCACCTAAGATGAAGTTCTGTTTCCAAACACCGATGACAAGCGCAATCGTGACACCAGTAACCAACCCGGAGATCAAACCGGTCGCCAACTCGGATAAAATGGTACGGAACAAATTTTTCTCTTCATCATCCTGCATGCCGATCTTCCGTACTGCGACGGCAAGCGATTGTGTCCCCGCATTACCGGATGTTCCGGTGATCAAGGTGACAAACACGGAAAGGATCGATGCATCCGAAATCAAACCCTCATATTGGCTGATCAAAGTGGACGTACCCATACCCAAGAATAATAGCGTAATCAACCACGGCAACCGCTTGGATGCAGCCACAAATGGGTTTTCTGATTGCTCCTCAACGTCGACCCCGGCCAAACCGGAGAAGTCACTGACGGCTTCCTCATCGATGACGTCGATGATGTCATCGACGGTGATGATACCCAGTAATACATTGTTTTCGTCGACTACCGGCACCGCCAGGAAGTCATAGTCTCTGATTTTATGGGCAACATCTTCTTGCCCTTCTTTTACATTCACCGATACGATCCGCTCACTCATGATATCGCTGATCATCATATCTTCATCATTCACGATCAGATCCCTCAAGGAAATGACCCCGACCAGCACATTATCTACATTGACGACGTAGATATAGTAGATCGTTTCCGCATCAGGCGCTTTGCTTTTAAGGATAGCCATCGCGGATCGGACCGTCTGGTTGGCTACGATAGAGACGAATTCCGGCGTCATGATGGCCCCGGCAGTCTCGTCCTCATAACTCAATAAGGCACGGATCTCTTTCGCCGCCTCTATAGGCATCAAACGCAGATAAAGCCAAATCCGTTCATCTTTCAGTTGCTTCAGCATATCCACCGCATTATCGGCATACATGTTTGCCAACATATCGGCGGCGTATTGATTATTCATCTCCAAAAGATACTCTTCGATCGACTCGACATCTTCTTCGATGATTTCGAACATGTCTGCCATTTCATTCGCGGAGAGATAATTGTACACCGTTATGCGCTCTTCAGGGGACAGCGCCAGATAAATTTGGGCCTGATCGTAGAGGTGATAGTCCAAAAAATCGGAACGGAATCTTTCGATATCCTCGCCCTGGAGCGATTCGCGGATTTTCGCCAACGCTTCGTCTAGTTCAAATTCATATTGTGGTTCCAACACGGATATCAGCCTCCTTGTCCCTCTGTCTGCTTTCCCATTTGATGAAATCATCCGGCAATGGTGCTTCTATCTTTAAAGGTTCCCCACTGATTGGATGCACAAATGCCAATGACTCGCAATGCAGGGCTTGCCGCAACATGTCTGGGTCAGCTTTCCCTCCATAAAGGTCATCCCCAAGCAAAGGCGCACCGATTGAGGTGAAGTGCACCCGAATTTGATGGGTCCTGCCCGTATGCAACTTGATTTTCACAGTCTGTCCGTCCGGATAGGACTTGTCCAACCAGTATTCCGTCAGCGCTTGTTTCCCGTCTTCCCGGACCATTCGCGTTATGATTGAATCCTCTGTCCTGCCGATGGGGGCATCGATGAATCCATGCGTTTCTGTCAGCACTGGTTCGGATAAGACAGCCCTGTACGTTTTGTCGACTTCCTTGTTGCGCAACAGCGTATCCATCAGAGCATGCGCGTATCCATGCCTTGCAAAAAGCATGACGCCGGTCGTATCACGATCCAGACGCGTGACAATATGGATAACTTGGTCCACATAGCCCTGCTGTTGATAGTAGCCTTTCACGCGATTCGCCATGGAAAGACGCGGGTGCACCTTCGATGGGATGGAAGCAGCGCCAAACGGTTTGTTCACAACCAAAAAGTGCTCGTCCTCAAACAAAATGTCCAATGGCATGTCCACCCCGACAGTCGTTTCATGTTCCCCTTCATCCGGTATGCGGATCATCACTTTATCGCCTTTTTCCAAGGTCGCCAATACCGTTCTTTCCTTGCCGTTCAGCCAGATACAGCCTCCATCGAATTTGATGGTGGCCAACAGACTTTTTGATACGCCCTTGGAACGTAAAAAAGTCTTCATCAGTGTCGTCTCTTCTTTTTCATATATCCAGCTAAAAATCACTTTACACTACCCCTACTCTATACCGAATCTCTGTGTGCGGGCCCACCGCCTTAGTTTGTTCCAAGCTATTTCAAACTTGGAACAGGTTACCCAGCAAATCCAACAGCCCTGAAACTTTCAGGATTTCGCTCGGCAACATACATTCCTATTCTAACCAAAACGACGGCATTCCACAACTCATCCCCGTCATCATGCAAAAAATATTGGCCCACAAAAAGAGCTGCACCATCTGACTCGCTGGTGCAGCCCTGCTTTATTTGTTAATATTTTTTTTCAAAATCGATCAGGTTGCGGCTTGGTTTGCCGTCTTTCCTGTAACTCTCTGCATTTTCCAGGACAACTTCAAACAGATTGTCCCGGAAATGCTCAACTACCCCGGAAAAATGCGGCGTAACCAGTACCTTTTCATGATTCCACAAAGGGCTGGCGGCAGGCAATGGTTCCTCATCGAACACATCCAAAGCCGCATAAGCCACTGTCCCATTGTCCAGAGCCTTGATGAGGCTATCGGTATCCACAGTGACGCCTCGTCCCACATTCACAAAGAGAACGCCTTTTTTCATGCGCGAGAAAAGAGCATCGTCAAAAACGCGGTAGGTTTCATCCGTTTGGGGGAGGATGTCCACGATAACATCCGCAAAATCGATGACAGTACCGATGTTATCCATTTTGACCGTGACATCCAAACCGGGTATCTCCTTGCCGCTGCGATTGACAGCGATGACCTTCATGCCGAAGGCTTTAGCCAATTCTCCCAAGCGATTACCGATGTGGCCTGCCCCTACGATCATCATCGTCTTGCCTTTCAGCTCCTGGAGCTCCGTGGTCTGTTCCCATTTCCGTTGCGGCTGATTCAGGATTGCAGTCCGCAATCCGCGCATATGCGAAAGCAGTACACCGATTACGTATTCAGCTATCGGTTCGCTGTGGATGCCGCTCGCATTCGTCAAATAGATTCCCTTTCTTTCAAAGGTTGCTAAGGGAAGACTGTTCACGCCCGCCGAAATCGCTTGGACCCATTTCAACGAAGGCAACTGCCCTTCCTCCAACAGGTTGGTCAATTTGTCGTTCCAGCCGACAGTCCACTCGACTGCACTGAACGCTTCTGTTTCCGCGCCATCGATAATCATCTCGTAATCCGGGTAGAGTTCCTTCAGCGTTTCGATGTGCTGTTCCTTCAAATGCGTCTTCAGCAGCCACTTTTTAGTCGCCATATTTACCGCTCCTTTGTCCGTTCGTTCCTGTCGTTTTTCTTTACGCCGATGAATGCATCTTCGACCCGATCCCAGAAATGCGTATGACGATAACGCGCAAAATGCACACGCTCCTGGGCAATCCGATAAACCAGTCGTTCGATGCTTCTTTTCTTAAATGTCAAATGATCTACAGACAAAATCAAGCGATCTTCCTTGTGCGGATAGATGACAATCCATTCGTCTTTCGCGATGATCATGGGCGAGCTCAGCGTCCGATAGATGCGGTTATTCACTGAGGCCATCTCCGTCAGCTGGATAGCTTCCGTTCGGGGATGGATAACAGCTCCGCCAAGCGACTTGCTGAAACCAGTCGAACCTGTAGGCGTGGAAACACAAAGACCATCGCCACGGAATGTCTCGAACAGCTCATCCTTCACATAGATATCGCAAACCATCGTCCCGTCCATTTTCTTCAGACTCGCTTCATTCAAAGCGATGTAGCGGGTTTTTTCCTCCTCATCCGCATACTTGACGCGGACATCGAGCAAGGGATAGCTGACACTTTCCCCTTTATCATGCTTAAGGCTTTCGATAAGCTCCGGCAGTTCGTAGGTTCGCCAATCTGTATAAAATCCCAGGTGCCCGGTATGGATCCCCACAAAACGCACTTGGCTCAATTGGTCTTCGTACCTATGGAAAGCTGACAGCAAGGTGCCGTCGCCCCCGATCGACACCACGAGATCCGGATGGTCCGTGACAATTTCGATTTTTTCAGAGAGGCACATCTCTTTGAATTTCGCCGCGACTGATAAAGTCTCTGGCGTCTGGTTATGGACCAGTGCAATTTTCATATTTGAACTCCTCTCGATCAACCTTGTCATCTTATTCTTTTTTATCGGAAAAATAGCGCTGTGCATCCTTGATTTCTTCGCGTATTTCCGACATTTCTTCGTCAAGTCGGAAGGCTGCTTCTGCCGCGCGTATCAGGCGGTCATGCAGTTCTTCCGGATATTCGCCCCGATATTTGTAGTTCAACGAATGTTCGATTGTTGCCCAAAAATTCATGGCCAGTGTCCTGATCTGAATTTCGACAAGTATTTTCTTCTCTTCGAAAATGCGTTGGACCGGATATTCGATCACCATATGGTATGAGCGATAACCGCTCTCTTTTTTATGTGTAACATAATCCCGTTCTATGATGATCTTAAAGTCTTTTCTTGCCCGCAAAAGGCGCACAACTTCGTGTATGTCCTCTACAAATTGGCACATGATCCGCAGGCCGGCAATATCCTGCACGTCCTCTTCCAGTCTGGTCAGGTCAATGTCCCGGACTTCAGCCTTTTCCAATATGCTTTCCTTCGTTTTGACGCGGCCAGTGATGAATTCAATGGGCGCGTGCGCATTCTCATCGCGGTATTGCTTACGGATTCCCTTCAGCTTAACTTTTAATTCCTCCACCGCTTGTTCGTACGGCGCTAAAAATGAATCCCAGTTTTCAACTTCCTTATTTTCCATAGAACGACACCCTATCATATAGTATATGCTACTTTATTTTATCACAATTATTTATGATTCTATACAATTCTTGTCGAAAAGGACCGAATTCATTTTCCCTTCAAATATACACGGTACTCTATGTGCGCCAGCACCTCTAAATAATCAACTCCACATAACTTATGATACAATAAGAATAAGATTTCGCATCGCCTGCTGGTCTATACGCTGGTGAACTGACTGCAACGAAGGTTCGAATTTTTGAACAGCTGTCGCGACCTAAACGAACCTCATAACCGAAAGGAAGTAATCACGATGAGCCAAAATATTGAAAAAGAATTCAAAAACCTATTGAATAAAGAAGAATATGAAGCGTTGCTTGCTGCCTTCAACCTTGATGAAACAGACCCTATCAAACAAACCAACGTCTATTTCGATACACCTGATTATAAACTCAAGGGCCTGAACAGCGGACTGCGCATCCGTATGTATGAAGATAAAAGTGAAATCACACTAAAAACGCCGATTCAGGAAAATGAAAAATTGGAAACAAACGACGATCTGCCGCTTGAAGAAGCAAAAGCTTTGGTCGACTCCCACCGAATGAAGGCATCGGGAAATGTGGCCGATAAACTGAAGGAGATAGGCATAGCAATAGAAGATCTTGTGATCATCGGGCAGCTCTCAACCATCCGCTACGAATTTCCCGGGGACAAAGGGACCTACTTCTTGGATAAAAGCTTCTACCAAGATCAAATGGATTACGAATTGGAATTCGAGTCCGAGTCTTTGGAAGAAGGGGCTCTCGCGTTCCAAAGTTTCCTGAAACTTCACGACATCAAAGTCCGAAAAGCGAAACAAAAAATTGAACGCATGCTGGCCTATCCCAATTCGACGACACACCAATAGTCGGTAGCCGACAACGGTTCTAACAGATGGACCCATTCTCCGGAAATCCAAGCGGAGAATGGGTCTTTTTGCTTAGTTCATTGCGCTAAAACAGACAAAAACGTGAAATCCTTCTATTTAAATCGGATTCTAGGCCATACAAGATAAAAAAAATCAGTCGATTTAGTTGCAAAATAGGTAATTGTCTCGTAAAATACACCTTGACAATAAAACAAGTGATACTGAACAAGAAAAAATGAAGGTCGCAAGGAAGAACTATGGCCAGTCTTCAAAAGGCAGCTCTTCGAAAAGCCTTATTGCTACTTGTTTAGGCTTTTTTTTGGTAAACTTAAAGTAAGCAAAATAGGAAAGAGGGAGGGATAAAATGTATAGGTCAAAACAGAATACAACTGATTCTATCTCTTCTCCTCAACAGATTTTTGAGCTTTATCTATTTGTGAACCCGATCGGCTACAAATGCTACCGTACGGAACAAGAAGTCCTGAAATTCATGAGTTCGTTGGATGGACCTAAAGTCCACTTCCGTTTCATAACGTTCCATAATTTCAATACCGTCACTCAGTATATGAAGCGATTAAATTTACCGGAAAAAGATTTAACCTTACGCAACCAAATATACAGTTCAATCTATGATGCCTCATTGGCATACAAGGCCGCCTTGATGCAAGGCAAAAAACGCGGCCGCAACTTTTTGCTCCATCTGCAGAAATCACTTGCGGACGGCAAAACCACTTACTCAAATGAATTACTGGCGGAAGTGGCAGCCAAAGCCAAACTGGATGTCGACATGTTCTTTGAGGACAAAGAATCTCCTTTCGTAAAAAGCAGCTACGAAGCAGATCAGCATATCGCACAAGAGATGAACATCAAAACGAATCCGTCGCTTGTCATCTTTGATAATCTGAATTATCAATACGGCCTTTTGTTGGAGGACAACATTACTGCAGAGGTACTTCATGAAGTGATCAAAGATTGCTCGGTTGCATGCGAACAGAAGAGTGCCAACATGAAAAAAACGAATATTACGACAATCGGAAAAAACTACCTACGCATCACACACTGATGCTAAAAAGCTTCGTGGTCCTCAATGGACAACGAAGCTTTTTTTGGTTCTATAATAAATGGTGTTGATGAAGTAAATTTCATCAACGCC
>NZ_PXZT01000015.1 GCF_003008695.1 Trichococcus alkaliphilus | reverse complement strand
CCTTGCACATTTGGTTCGTTCATTCTTTATTCAGTTTTCAAAGGTCAATCGATTATCACTTGGTACGTGATAGCTTATTTATAATATCGCAACTTTCCGATTTCGTCAAGAACTTTTTTGAATTATTTATTCTTATTATTCTTGAAGTAAAATCGCTTGAGCAGCAACTTTTATATATTATCATTACGAATCCGCACTGTCAACACATTTTTTGCGTTTAATTGTTCGGCGCTTCAGATAACTTATTAATACTAACACTTGGCCCTAGCCTTTGTCAATGCTTTTTGAACACAAAATTTACCAAACCGAGATTGTCTCTTTCAGTATCAGCGGATGCCCCGTGTACACTACTGCGAAAAAGGTGATCAGATCCAGCCCATTCGGCAAAAAAACTGCATCAGCAAGAACTTCCAAGGAGTCAGGAAGTCTTGCTGATGCAGTTTCTACAAGAACAATCACACGGAAATAGGCACTTTCCTAGCCAACAGAAAAGCCCGGAAGGCCGACTCGCCGGCATTTGCGATCAGTTTTTCTGTTTGCGAAATGGCTGTATCCAAATCCATCGGTTTGTTGATGATGTCCAAAACCAGATCGATGCCTGTCGCATAGATTGGACCAAGGTCATCGTCACTGCTGCCGACAACCGCGATGACCGGCAAGTGATATTTCTTCGCCAGTTTGGCGATGCCAACCGGCGCTTTTCCGTTCAATGATTGCGAATCCATTCTGCCTTCGCCGGTGATGACCAAATCTGCATCCTTGAAATGGGATTCGATATCGAGGATGGACAAAACTTTCGAGATGCCGCTGTAGCTTTTTGCTCCACAAAAAGCCATCAAACCGGCACCCAATCCTCCTGCAGCACCCGCTCCGGGCGCTTCAAGAACAGATATCCCTAAACATTCTTCGACCTTTTCCCCATAGTGATGCAATAACTGATCCAATTTACGGACATCTTCCGGGGTCGCCCCCTTCTGAGGCCCGTAAATATAGGATGCCCCATTCTCCCCGCATAAAGGGTTCGTTACATCGGACAGGATCGTGAAGGTGACGTCATGGATGCGTGTATCCAAACCACTGTCATCTATAGAAGCAATGTCACCCAACTTACCTGCACCGAACGGAATTTCATTCCCTTCGCTGTCCTTGAAAGAGACCCCCAACGCCTGCGCCATTCCGACTCCGCCGTCATTTGTGGCGCTGCCTCCGACACCGATGAAGATTTCTTTGACGCCGCAATCCAAAGCGGCACGGATCAATTCTCCTGTTCCGTAGGTCGTCGCGCGATAAACGTCATTATCCGCGAGGTTAACCAAGGTCAATCCCGACGCTTCAGCCATTTCGACGACGGCGATGTTTTCTTTGATGATGCCGAATTTTGCCTGGACTTTGTCGCCCATCGGTCCCGTGACTTCAGCATAGCGGTATTCCCCCTTGCATCCGATCACCAACGCATCCACAGTCCCTTCGCCGCCGTCAGCGACAGGAACCTTGACGATTTCCACTTTCCGGTTCAAGCGCAGGATTCCTTGTTCGATGTAGTCCTCTACCTGGATGGTTGACGCACTGCCCTTAAAGGAATCGGCAGCGATAACTATTTTAAATTTCTTCTCCATTAATTTTGCCCCCTTTCATTCAGCCTCCGCTGCATAGTTGTTTTGTTGGATGATCAATCGATATAACCTGCTTCTCGCATAAAATGCTTCATATTTTCAAGGGCTTCGCCTTTTGTTGCCTGCGTAGGGCGGATCGGTAAACCAACATCCAAGCCCATCAGATTGGCCATGTCCTTCGTAGCGGCCGGGAAGCTGCATTTGTCTTGGGAAAGGCGGATCGGATTGAGTGTGAACTGGTCCTTCAACGACCCTTCAAGATCACCGGCTACATATTTGTTGTAGATGCCGCTGACAAGTGTAGGATAGATGTTCGCGGTTGAGCAGACGCTTCCGACCGCTCCGACTGCCATTCCCGCAAAAATAATGGTGTCTTTTCCTGACAGAACATGGAATTCTATATCTTGGTTTCTTCGGACGAATTCGCTCAATTGGGTGATGTCCCCGCTGGAATCCTTCATACCGACGATATTCGCCACGTTGTGGGCCAGTTTTTCGACCAGATTTCCGGACATGGTATAGCCGGTTCTGCCTGGGTTATTGTAGAGCAACACTGCCGTATCAGGCACCGCGTCCGCAATGGCTTTGAAATGGTCGTACAGAGAATCCTCTGTCGGTTGGATGAACATCGGTTGCAACACCGAGATGCCATCGATGTCCAAAGCGGCAGCACGTTTCGCCAAACGGATACAATTGCGCGTGCGTATCGCCCCGATGCAGAAATAGACAGGCACACGTTTTTTCGCTTCATCCAAGATGATCTTCAATCCATCGATCATTTCATCTTCATCGAACATATAAAATTCACTGTTGCTCCCGAAAGCCAAAATGCCATGCACACCATTGTCAATGACATGGTTCACCATGAAGCGCAACTTCGCTTCATCAATATTTTCTTCTTTATCAACCGGGATTATGATCGGAACGATAATTCCTTTAACCTTTTCTATTTCTATAGCCATCATTTTCTTCCTTTCAAGTTTCGAGAGAGTATTTTTCCGAACCGACTGCCGCATCAAGTAGAAAGAAAAGCTGAACGAAAATCCGTTCAGCTTCGATGATTGATCAACAAGGCAGTCCGACTGAACTTATTATTACCAACGCCTATTCGCGTATCCATTTCCGGATCGCAATTTACCGATATTAACGGACCATTGCTGGGCGTTTGCCGTCGAAACTCCAACCTGGAATCAAGTATTGCATGGCGATGGCATCGTTACGTGCGCCAAGCCCGTTTTCCAGATACAGTTGGTGAGCAGCTTCGACTTTATCCATATCGATTTCAATACCTAAGCCGTATTCAGATGCGGGAACAGCAATTTCGCCGTCTTTGATTTTCGGCGTTTTGCTGCACAGTTCTTGACCATCCTGCCAGATGTAGTGCGTATCGCAGGCATTGATTTCGCCAGGAGCTGCCGCTGCCGTGTGGGCAACCATCGCCAAGGAAATATCGAAGTGGTTGTTCGAGTGAACGCCCCATGTCAAACCTAATTCGTGGCAAAGTTGCGCGACACGAACGGAACCTGACATCGTCCAGAAATGCGGATCCGCCAACGGAATTGTCACACTGTTCAAAGCCAGTGAGTGGGACATCTGTCTCCAGTCAGTCGCAACCATGTTTGTAGCTGTCGGCAGGCCTGTGCGTCTCACAAATTCGGACATGATTTCACGGGAAGAGAATCCGCCTTCAGCGCCACATGGGTCTTCGACATAAGTCAAAATTCCGTGCATGTCTTTGCATAACGCCACTGCTTCTTCCAACAACCAACCGCCGTTAGGGTCCAACGTGATGCGCGCTTCAGGGAAAGCTTCCTTCAAAGCTTTGATTGCTTTGATTTCTTCTTTGCCTTCAAGTACGCCGCCTTTTAGTTTGAAGTCTTCAAATCCGTAACGTTCATGCGTCGCTTTGGCAAGAGCGACAATCGATCCCGGCGTCATTGCTTCTTTACGGCGCAGTTTGCCCCAGTCATCCGAATTGTCGTCATTGTCAAGATAAGGCAAGTCAGTCTTGTCTTTGTCAGCTACATAGAACAAGTATCCAAGGAATTTCACGGATTCACGGACTTGGCCTTCACCAAGAAGTGCCGCTACAGGAACTTGGAAATGTTTGCCCAACAGATCCAACAAAGGCGCTTCCACCGCTGTCATCACATGGACAGTCGTGCGCAGGTCAAACGTTTGATTGCCGCGGCCGCCTGCATCCAAGCCGATATATTTATCTTTGATGTCGCGCAGGATATTTTTGTATTCTCCGATGTTGCGCCCGATGACCAAATCTTTTGCGTCTTCCAGCGTCTCTCTGATTTTTTCGCCTCCGGGAACTTCACCCAAACCGGTTTCCCCGTTGTCAGCCGTCAAAATCACGATGTTTCTTGTGAAATAAGGGCCATGCGCGCCGCTCAGGTTCATCAGCATGCTGTCATATCCAGCTACCGGAATTATTTTCATATCGACAATTTTTGGAGCACCGACTTGAACTTCTTTATTTACTGCCACTTCTGTTGCCATTTATAGATACTCTCCTTTTTCTGGTTCAATTTATTTTTTTGCTTCCATATTTCTTTAGGTATTATTTGCTTTCGATCGTCAACCCGTTGATGCTTTCGTAATACTTAGCGATGGCTGAGTGATCTTCTTTTTCCATGCCATGGATTTTCAGGGACTGCATGATTTCCATCATTTGCGATGTAAACGGCACGGATACATTGATTTCATGCGCTGTATCCAAAGTATTCTGAAGGTCCTTCATATGCAATTCGATGCGGAAGCCCGGGTCGAAGTTGCGGGACAGGATTTTCGGCGCTTTTTGGTTCATGACATTGCTGCCGGCCAACCCGCCTTTGATTGCTTCAAATACAAGTTGCGGATCGACACCGGCTTTTGTAGCCAATGCGAACGCTTCGCTGACAGCCGCGATGTTGATGGCAACGATCATTTGGTTCGCCAACTTCGTTACGTTACCGGCTCCAACTTCCCCGACATACGTTGCGGAACTTCCCATTGTCATCATCAGATCGTAATACGTGTCAAAAATTTCTTTTTTGCCTCCGACCATGATTGCGATTGTTCCGGCAATGGCTCCAGGCTCTCCGCCTGATACCGGCGCATCAAGGAATTCCACACCTGATTCAGCTAAAGTTGCGGCAAATTCACGGCTGGCGACTGGCGAAATCGAGCTCATGTCGATGATCGTTTTTCCGGCAGTCAAGCCTGAAGCGATGCCGTTTTCGGAGAACAAAGCAGCTTTTACGTTTGGAGAATTCGGCAGCATCGTGATGACCACTTCCGCGAATTCAGCCACCTCTTTACTGGTATTTCCTTCTTTTGCTCCAGCAGCGACCACTTCCGCTACCGCCGCTTTGTTGAAGTCGAACACCATCAACTCGTATCCTTCTTTGAGTACATTCTTCGCCATCGGTTTCCCCATGATCCCTAATCCAATAAATCCTACTCTCATTATTGTTACCCCTTTCATTTTATCATAATTTATATATGCACATTATTCTGGTTGTACGCTGTCAAATTCGATTCATGCTTTCGACTATCACCTTCCCGAATGCCGCTTTATTCTGCATAACATAGCTTGCTTGTGCCCCCGTCATTTCTGGTAAGCGTTTGAATATCTATAGTATATAGATTCTATATTTTAAATTATATATTTTACAAACCAAACATTTAAGGTAAAATAGAACAGAACTATGTCATCCAGCACATATTGCATCACTTTTTTCAGAACAGGAGGAACAGCATGGAAATAGCTGCCGGTCTTGCGCAGAGTATAGTTATCAGCATGAAAGAAATCATCAATCAGGAACTGAATTTCATCAACATCGACGGTATCATCTTGGCGAGTACGGATGACTCAAGAATCGGTGAACACCACGCTGGCGCCAAAAGGGTTATCGAGACAAAATCGGATTTGATAGTGGAATACGACGGCCAATATGAAGGGACGAAGAAAGGCATCAACATCCCCATCTACAGCGACCAGCATCTCGTGGGCGTCATCGGCATCACCGGCAACAAAGATGAAGTGGAAAAGTACGGAAAAATCATCAAAACAATGACCGAAATCCTCGTGAAAGACGCTTGGATAAAGGATGTTTCCTTCAAGAAACGCGATAATTACCGGATACTGATTGAAGAACTGTTGGCACCCACCTTTGACTTGGAGAATATCCAGACCCTCGCCAACGTATTGGAAATCAATCTGAACATACCCCGCATCGTCGTTGTTGGCCGCATCAAGAACCTATCGGTCGAACGAAATGAACAGATCGAAAATGTGATGAACCTCCTGAAGGTCATCCTCACGAATGACAATCAGACCATTTATAATGTAAATGGCCAGGATATTCGGATCCTTTTCAGAGATAACCTGCAGGAATCCGCCCTTCACTACCAGTTGAACAGCCTGATCCGCCAAGCGGAGCAGCAATACGGTCTGCAGCTGTACATTGGTGTAGGACTGGTCTGCGACAAGTTGACTGGATTCCGCACCAGCTTTGAACGAGCTGTTACAGCGTTGGATTGGGCAATCCTGAACTCGCACAACACAATCGAGTATTATTCCAAACTTGATCTGGGCATGATCCTCACGGATATTTCCAAAAACAAATCCGATGAATTCATCGACCAGATTCTGGGGAAATTGGATAAGAAAGAACTAGATGAATATGCCGAAATTCTCCCTATCTACGGCACCAATAACGGCAGCATCTATAAAGCCGCAGATGAACTGTTCATACATAAGAATACGTTGCAGTACAAACTGAACAAACTGCACAAAGTGACCGGATATAACCCCCGCGAACTGGACGACTACGCGATTTTGTCGCTCGCATTCAAATTGCAAAACATCCTGAACAGTCGATGACTGGCCGCTAGTTACTCTCGCTTTGTTCTTTCCGTAAAAAAACTCCTCATAAAACTAGCTATAATAAGCTATTTATGAGGAGTTCTTATTTTAACGATATTTAGCTTCAATAGCAGAAAATATCTATTCTCAACGCACGAAACAAGGTCGACTGGAATCGAATTTCCAATCCTTAATAAAATACTGCATCGCAAGCGTATCATCACGATCATGGTACGGAATACTATTATACAATTCATTTGCTTTCAGTAATTTTTCCATATTGATTTCTATGCCTAGACCCGGTTTGTCGGATATCTTGATTTTACCATCTCTTATTTGAACAGGATTATCACATAATTCTTGTCCATCCTGCCAAATATAATGCGTATCAACAGGTGTGATTTTCCCTGGTGCTGCCGCAGCAACTTGCGCAAACGTTGCTAAAGTGATATCAAAGTGGTTGTTAGAATGCGACCCCCATGTCAAGCCCCAGTCATTTAACAAATACGCCATCCGAATACTACCGTTCAGAGTCCAGAAATGAGGATCTGCCAATACAATATCGACAGATCTCAGTGCTGCCGCATGATGGAATTGGCGATAATTTGTGGCAATCATATTTGTAGCGACTTTAAATCCAGTCGCATCCTTAAATTCAGCCATGATTTCACGACTGGAGAAGCCTTGCTCTGGTCCACAAGGGTCTTCGATATATGTCAAGATATCCTGTTTACCCTCACATAGTCGAATGGATTCTTCCAAGCTCCATGCCCCGTTAGGATCCAGATTGATTCTAGCATCCGGAAAAGCCTCCTTTAAGGCTTCAACAGCTCTCATTTCTTCTTCGCCTTTTAAGACACCTCCTTTTAACTTGAAGTTAGTAAATCCATAGCGTTGATGAGCTGCCTTTGCTTGGGCTACTATGCCTTCTGGAGTCAAGGTTTCCAATCGTCTTACACGATCCCAATCATCTTTGTGGTCTGTCTCCTGTATATAATCTAAATCAGTTTTATTTGGATCAGCTATGTAGAATAAGTAGCCTAAAAATTCTACTTCTGTCCTCTGAATACCACCATCACCCAATAGTGCTGCGATAGGCAGATTTAAAAACTTCCCTAACAAATCCATCATCGCACATTCTACAGCAGCTTCAGCCTTCACAACAAACTTCAGGTTACTGATATTAAGTTCCTGTAGGCCTTCACCGGAGTCATCAGGTGCATCCCAACCTCCTTTACGGATCGCAGTAATAACGGACCTGTAATTGGCAACTTCTTGCCCAACCACGAAAGGTTTGTAACTTTCCAACATTTTAGTTATGTCTTCACCACCATGTATTTCCCCAAGACCCTTGTTTCCTGTTTCATCTTCTAAAACAATAATATTGCGGGTAAAATAAGGTGAGTGGCAGCCACTAAGCGTTAATAATGCACTATCATATCCCGCTACCGGATAGACATCCATTTTCGTTACAATTGGCGAAATGTTTTTTTTCATAACAGACTCCTCATTTTTAATTTGCAGAGAAGAATTCTTCCCTTTCTTCCACAAAAATTACGGACACAACCTCAAAATAATGATCAAGTTATTTGGGCAGGGTTGAAAATTGCCAGATCATTATATATCTGGAGTTTATCGGCACAGGTCGTCTTATTACCGCTTGATACATCCAATATATACTCATACAACAGTCTGCCTGCCTCTTCCAATGTCGCTTCCCCTTTAGAGATGATGCCGGCATCATAATCCATAATATCGAACCACTTATTATAGAGTGCAGAATTCGTAGCTACTTTAATGACTGGGCATTGTTCCAGATTGTAGGGTGTGCCTCGTCCAGTAGAGAACACTTCAACAGTCATTCCGCTGGCTAATTGTTGCGTTCCACAAACAAAATCGCTTGCTGGCGTTGCCGCAAAGGTCATCCCGCTTTTTTTGATTTTTTCACCTGGGGCAAGGACATCCACAATCTCCGCAGTTCCGGATTTTGCCACAGACCCCATTGCTTTTTCGATGACAGTTGATAGACCGCCTTTTTTGTTCCCTGGTGATGGGTTCGCCGAACGATCAACCTCACCAACTTTTAGGTAGTCATCATACCAATTCAATTGTTGGATTAATTTGATCCGAGTTTCCTTATCCCTAACCCTTTTCAACATAATCTCAGAAGCATCACGGACCTCTGTAACTTCGGAAAACATGACTTTTGCTCCCTGTTGAACCAACAAATCGGCCGCATATCCGATGGCAGGGTTGGCTGTCATACCAGAGAACGCATCACTGCCTCCGCATTGCAAGCCCACCACCAGATTGCTCACCGGGACTCTTTCGCGTGTTCGCTTGTTGAGTCGTTGCAGCATGCTATCTGCCCGTTCGCAGATTTTATTGATCATGTCTTGGAAGCCATGGCATTCTTGAAGTACAACTAGATTTTCTGGATTGGTATCAGCCGTTACTTGAAAAGCATTTTCTGGAATGAACTTTTCACAACCTAACGACACCACTAATTTCTCATTTCCGAAATTAGGATTATCCGCTATATTACTGATAGTTCGTTGAGGGATAGCTGCTTCTTTCGCGTTTATTGCAACTCCGCATCCATAGAGGTGATTGATTTGAACAACTCCGTCTACATTAGGGTATTTGGGTAGAAGTTCTTTCTTAATCTCATCAATCGCGCGATCCACTACACCTTTTACGCATTGAACGGTAATGTTGATGGCCAGAATATTCCGGGTACCTACTGTTCCATTCTCGTTCCGGTATCCCCAAAAATAATCGCTTTCCAAAGGTGAATCATTTTCAAAGCGATAGTCCACCTCAAAGGGAATGTTTTCTAGCATAGCTTCATCCAGGCTGGGGTTCTCAAGGATATACATTGATTTTTCGGAAACCCAGGAACCTTGTGGTATATCGTGCAATGCATAACCGATTGCTACACCGTAGCGAATGATCGGTGCATCCTTTTTGATTGGTTCCAAGGATATCTTTTGGCTGAAGGGGATATCTTCTACTATACTTAAACCCTCCCAGACGCTTGTATTTGCAAATAAACCTTGTTCATTTGTAACCACAGCGACATTATCGTTTTCCGCAATTTTAATGATGTCGATCGTGTTCTTCATCTAATCTTCTCCATTCCATTGACTTCATTCACTAAACAATACCTAACTTCAGAATGTTACACGATACCCATTTGAGCAAGACCTACCGCAATAAATGACAGAATGAACGGCCAAACTGCACCTAACCAAAATTCATGATAGTATCCTTGTTTGTGAGTCAATTTTGTATAATTCAAACGGTTGATTACTGATCCGTTATTCGGTAACGAGTCCAATCCATAACAAGAAATATTTACAATTCTATGAATGACATCCGGGTTGACTCCCATATCCAAAAATCTCTGTCCGAATGCTTCAAGAGCAATTCCTTCACCACCAGATGCCGATGCCGAGATACCAGCAATTAAGTTAGTAGCTAATGCCAATTGGATTAATGGAGGTCCTGGAATTGCATCTAAGCCGCTGACCAAAAATTCAAATCCTGGTACTGCTTTGATGACGCCACCAAAACCAACAACAGCACATACATTGATGATAGATAGTGCAGCTGTTTTACCACCAGCACTCATTGTTCCCCAAATATCAGGGAATTTTTTCCAATACAGAATAGCACATGTCACACATCCAAATGTCAACGCAGCCTCAGGGGCAAATTTAAGAATATTCATGGTAATCAACAGCACCAACGAAGGCGTTAACGCTTTCAAAACAGACCCAGTTTCTTGGTCAAGGTATGCTACTCCATGTGATTCTTCAATAATTGTTTTGTTGATTTCTGCTCCAGTAGGCAAGAAACCTTCGCCTTTTTTCTCTGACATCGCTAGAGCTACTTTAATGTAGACTGCACCTACAATGATACACAACACTGCAGCTATGACACCGATCCAAGGGCCTGAAGTCGGTGTAGTCCCAAGATAATCTATCGGAATCAAATTTTGGATAGCTGGCGAACCAGGAAGAATAGCCGTCCACATTGAACCACCATATACAATCATCGCAATGATGAAATGCCAAGGAATATCCAATTCTTTGAACAACACCTTGCAGATTGGAGTCATTGTGAAGATAACGACGAATCCACTAACACCTCCATAAGATAATACAGCGGTAATCATGGCAAGTCCCATGATTGTTGCATATTTTGCATTTGTCCCGGCTTTTCTTGCTACGCGCGCAACTGCTATTGAGATATCTTTAGCAGCACCACATTCACCCAACATAGCCCCCAAAATACATGCAGGCAGAAATAACAAGAAGTTTGCTTCAGCAAAACCAGCAAACGCTTGTGCATACCCAGTTGTCAACCCTTCAACTACTGGTTGAGCCGCAAAAAGTAAAACTACCCCACTGGCGATTGGACCAAGAACCAACAAAGGCAACCCTTTGAAAGAAAGCCAAATCAGTAAAACGATACCTATAATCATACCAATCAAACTAATCAAACCGATACTCATTATATAACCTCATTCCTTTTTATTATATTTTATAATCATGAAAATTATTACTATTTATTATGAGCAAACCAATCTGTGAATCTGTTAAATTGCATAATGAGCTGTTCTGTTAATAACTTCACTCCTTTCATAATTGAAAATCAAAGAGATTTTTACAGATAATTCAAACAAACCCTAACAACAATATTTGTACAGATGATTATTGAAGCGCTTTAATAACGATAGTATACGCTTACTGTATTTTATTTAATATGGTTCATGTTACAATATTTCATCAATGTTTATCTCCCTAAATTGTTACACAGGACACATTAAAGGAAATTTTGAATCATTTAACCAAATTAGGACCCGTATTTTGCGATTTTCACGAGGCACCTAGCTATTTACGCTGCATTGGACGTATTCATTTGCAGTAAACATTTCGGCTTGTTAATAATATCACTTGTTTTGGGATATGTATTTTTTCATAACATCACAAAAAAACGTCGCAGCGGATAGTGCTAAATACTATCCGCTGCGACGCTTTTTATTTTGGAATTACTCCCAGATATTCATTACCGATTATCATCGGACACCTTGAATACAGATTTTATTTCTTCCACACTCAGCAGATTGCCCGGAATGCCCAAAGCCTGTGCGATTTTCATGGCTTGGGGCTGATCCAGATAAGCCTGTTGCAGGAGCTCTCTTTTACTGAAGACTTCCCTTGTATCGCCTTCGAGCAGCAATTGTCCTTGGCTGAAGACGACGATGCGTTCAAAAACTGCCGCCGCAAAATCCATGTCATGCAGAATGCACAGTACGGCTTTGCCTTCTGCTTGCAGATCTTCGATCACTTTTCTGATGATCGCTTTCCCGGCAACGTCCTGCCCCATGGTAGGCTCATCGAAGATGACGATGGGCGTATCCATCGCCAAAATCGAAGCCAACGCCACCATCTTTCTTTGCGCTAAATTAAGATCGTACGGGTTCACCTTCTCGACGTCAGCCAGCTCTACTTGCGCCAAAGCCGCGCGGGAACTGTCCTTTGCCTCATCCAAGGACAGCCCGATGTTCAATGGACCGACCATGACCTCATCCAAAACCGTATTCTTGAAAATCTGGTCATCCGGGTTCTGAAAAACCAGGCCGATTTTCTTGGAAATCTGGGCAACCGTCAAAGTCGAAAGATCAGTACCGTCCAGCAGAATCCTGCCGGAATCGGGGCGCAACAGCCCCTTCAGCAGTTTCACGAAGGTCGTTTTCCCCGAGCCGTTCTGCCCGATGATGGCGGTTTTCCGGTCATCCAGCACCAGACCGATGCCCTTTATGACGGGAGTCGCTTTATCGTAGGCAAAATGCAGCCTTTCTATTTCCAGTTTATTCATGCGGAACACCCTCTTCCGCAAGCAATCCTTTCAGATCATCCAATGCCACAGGGTACTGCCCATTGGCCTTCCGCTTATTCAAGTGGCGGGCAATCGCTGTCACAGCTGGCGGTTGCACTCCCAGAGAAGCCAAATCCTCGCGTGAAAAAACGGCTTCGGGTATGTCATATGCGATCAATTTTGCATCAGCCAAAAGCAAGACCCGGTCTGCATACTGCGCGATTTTTTCCATCTTCTGCTCAGCCATGATGATTGTGATGCCTTCTTTCGTAAGGCTCTCCACCACCTTGAAGACCTCTTCCGACCCTTGCGGATCCAGTTGGGAAGTGGGTTCATCTAAAATCAGCACTTTCGGCTTCATCGCGACCACGCCGGCGATCGCGACCCGCTGCATTTGCCCGCCGGAAAGATCGAATGGGTTCTTGTCCTTCACTTTGCGGATGTCCAGCAAGTCCAGGCTTTCTTCGATCCGCTTGATGATTTCGTCGCGCGGCAGTCCCATGTTCTCCAGACCAAAGGCGATTTCTTCATATACCGTAAAACGCGAGCCGGTGATCTGGGAAAACGGATTTTCGAACACCAAACCGGCTGCTGCAGTGACTTCACTCACATCCGTCGTGCGCACATCCAAACCAGCTATCATCACCGATCCGCCGTAGGCCCCTTTGAAGAAGTGCGGCACCAAACCGCTGAGCGCATAGCACAAAGTCGATTTTCCGGCGGTGTTCCTTCCGATCAGGCCGATGAATTCGCCTTCCTCGACCGAAAAGCTGATGCCGTCCAATGCCAATTTGGTCGTGTCGGGATAGCGATATTTCAGATCCTTCACTTCTATGATGCTCATCCCATCAGCCTCCAGACGATTAAACCAGCCAGAATCAACAACAGTAGGATATTCAGCAACGTGCTAAAGCGATAATTTTTTGCTTCATTCAGATAGGTTTTCGGCGTATCCCTGTCGAAGCCGCGGACATCGAGCGCAATCGCTCTTTCCCGGGTATCATTGAGGGCGTTCAGGATGACCGGACCCAATAACGGGAAGAAAGCCTTTATCCGGACAAACAGGCTACCCTCAGTCTCCATCCCGCGCGACCGTTGTGCATCCTGGATTTTGCCGTACGTAGCCCGAAGCTGCGGAATGATCTGCAGGACCGACAAGATGACATAGCCGATTTTCGGCGACATGCCTTTCTGCTGCAGCCGCTCGACTAGTTCCGTCGGCGAAGTCGTCAGCACCAACACCCCAAAGGCGCTGACCATATTGATGACGCGCATGGTCAGACGAAAGGCGATAACCAGGCCCTCTTTGTAGAATTTTATCGGACCCAATTCATATAGCAACGTTTCATTAGCAGGATTGAAAAACCCTTGCACAATGACAATCGACAGAATCAATAAAAAACTGAGTGCGATCACCGGCAAAATATTGCGGAAAACTTTTCCTACCAACAAGATGCCAAAACTGGTCAGCATGACTGCCCCGACTTCCCATAAATCATCCAATACATAGGCTGCGGCGATGCTTACGACGACATAAAGCATCTTCGTCAACGGATCCAGGCGATGGATCGGCGAGTTTCGCGGCACATACAATGTCATTGCATCCATTCAAATCAGCCCCTATAATTCTTCTATCGCGCCATCCTTCAGGAAGGTGTTCGTAAGTTTCTTCGGCAAGCCCTTGAAGACAAAATAACTAATGAGCACCGTCACTAACTTATCCGGCACATCGACAACGATGCTGTCCAGGAAAGAAGCCAGCCACTGCGGTTGCCCATTCGAAATCAGCAAAGCGTAGAGGGCATCCCCCCAGACATTACCGGTCTGTCCACCCCAAAAGAGGATGTTCAAAGGCGTCGAAACGGTGGCCGCAACCACACCTATGATCAACCCGGCCAACAGCACGGTCTTGATGTCCTTGAACCAGCCTTTAGCGGCAAACAGACCCGCCATCAAACCGATGACTGCGCTGGTGATCGCATACACTGTCGAAATCGGATCGGCCGTCACGCCGTAGATGACGTTGTTGATGATCCCGGAAGCAGCACCGATTACAGGCCCCGCCAACATACCGGACAATACCGTTCCGATCGAGTCCAACCAAAGCGGCAGACGCAATACGCCCGCGATGTATTTACCGAGATAATTGATCCCGATCGCGATCGGGATCAATACGATGGAAGCCGTAGATAACTTGTAGCTCAGTTTATTTTTTGTTTCTGCATTCATTTTATTCTCCTCCTTTTGCCTGATGCCATGCATGGAAAGCGGATAATGCCAGTTTGATTTGATTCTGTTCCCCTTGCTTGGTGGCCGATTCTCCGGAAACGAATTGACGGACGCCTTCCGCCATCCCTTCTTCCGGACCGACGACGACATTCAGCAGCGAAGCGGTCTTCAACCCCCTCAGCGCCCCAACAACGAACAAAGTGGCTGTTTCCATATCCGATCCGATGATGCCGTTTCCGCTCCAATAAGCAGTAAGTTGCGCTTCACGGGCGGTGTAGAAGCTGTCGTGGCTGCGGACAATCCCCAAACGATGAGGGATCCGCTCCGTTTCCGCAATTGTCCGCAGATGAATCAACAAATCCAAATCAGCCACGGCGGGATATGTGGAATCGACATAGGCCTTGCTGGCGCCATCATCCCGGACCGCTGCCGTCGCGATGATCACATCTCCCAAATGCACTGCTGGATGCAAGGACCCGCAGCTGCCGATGCGGATGATGCCTTCTATTCCGATCTTTGCCAACTCTTCGATGGCTATCGCTGTGGATGGCCCGCCGATTCCGGAGGAAATGACGAGCACCTTCATTCCTTGATAAGTCCCCAGAACACTCTTGTACTCACGGTTGAACGCCAAATCGACAGCGTCCTCCAACAGCAGTTTCGCTCTTTCAACGCGGGCTGGATCACCCGGCAACAGCGCATATTTCACATCCAGATCGGCTGATAACTGAATATGCGCTTGCAGTGTTTGTTCCATTTCTCCACCGTCCTTTTAGCAACGTTCGACTCCGGAATAGCCAGACAAAACTTCAAGATACTGATACCCTATTCTGAACTTAGTATAGCACAGAGCCCATCGTCTGGCATCGGATAACCCTTGATGGAAAAGGACCTTCCCGGTGCAAAAAGAAGCAGTCTCTTATAAAACGAGAGTTGCTTCTGATGCTTTCTTACTTATTAGCCTCACTGGACGAACAGCGCCGCAAGCGGGATCAATCCCACCATCATGACGCCGGAAACGACCATCGCCAGACTGCTCATGGCACCCTGCAGTTCGCTTGTTTTCAACGATTCGGCCGTCCCCATAGCGTGGGAAGCCGCGCCCAAAGCCAAGCCTTTCGCGATCGGTTCTTCGATCTTGAAGATTCTGAAAATCAGGCCGGAAACCACCGTCCCGAAAATACCGGCGAAGATGACCCCGGCCACGATGATCCCTGCGACCCCGCCGATCAATTCGGTCGTATCCAAGGCAATCGCCATCGTGATCGAACGCGCCAAAGTGGAAAGGGTCGTTATTTCGCTCATTTGAAGAATCAGGGCCAAGCCGATGATCGTGACCAGGCCGCTGATCATCCCCACCAGACAACTGATCAATACGACCCAGCTGTTCTCGCGTAAAATTTTGAACTGCCGATAGACCGGAACAGCTAGGCATATCGTGGCCGGCGTCAGGAGATCGGTCAAGACTTGCGCGCTTTTTTGAAAAACGGCAACTTCGACGTCCAGGACAAGGATCAAGACCATCACCAGGATCGTCCCGATCAGCAAAGGATTCATGAATGCATAGGGATATTTTTTGTTAAGCTTCAATCCGATCATGAAGGCGCCCAAGCTGATGAACAGCCCGAGATATTTTGTCGTCTGCAACAGATGATCAACCATTCCCGTCAGCCTCCTTCGCTTTCTTCCTTCTTATCAATCCCTGAGCCAACAGGCCGCTCGTCGCCAAAATCACGATGGTGGATCCGATGTTGACGGCAATCCAGCTGGCGAAATTTTCGGCGATTTGCCCGTAGGAAGTGATGAGTCCAGCCCCGCTCACAACGAACAGAGCAGGCATGATGCCCAACAGCAGATTGGCGGCACTTTCCACTTGCTTGAGCTTCAACACTCCCGTCATCAGCAACAAGAACAGCAGCGACATGCCGTAGATGCTGGCCGGAATAGGCAGCGGAATGAAGATGGCCAGCAATTCGCTTACGGCCGAAATAGCGATGATGACGGTAAATTGTTTTAAATACTGCATAATGGAGCGGCTCCTTCCTTGTCCAAAGCAATCCGGAATTTCTCAGTATCCAGTATACCGACTTCCAAGCCGAAACGATATATCCCGCAAACCAAAATCTTGCTTTCCGGGTCGGTTTAATCCTGTTACACGATACATACGACGGGTTAATGATGTATAATAAGCCGTGGAGTAAATGAACAAGAACAGAAAGAAGGCGAAAATAAATGAACTTAGAAAAATTGATTGAAAAGATTGCAGCTTTCAAAGCAAGCCATCCCGAAGGTACATTTGAATTCTTCGTGCAACCGCAAAGGGATTTGGATGATCTTTATGCCGAACTGCTGATACTTGATGTAACAACAGATGCAGAGGGAAACGCTACAGCCCGCGCTGAAGAAGCCTTGATCACGTTGGAAAACCCGTCAAATGATGAATTGGCAATGCTTGAAGACATCGCTGAGTCCTTAAAACAATATCTATAAAAAAACTCCCCGAAGGACCTGCAAAAATGCAGGGCTCCTTCGGGGAGTTTCTTTATCTTCAATTAATTATTCGGCTACTGCTGCCGGCACTGCGTCAGCGGAAGCAAACGTTCCGATCGGCAGATGATCGTTCAACAGTTCCGATTCCGGATCCAATGCAGCTTTCTGTTTCACTCCGGTTGTCCAGTAAAGTGCCATAATCGCAACGGTCGCAACCAGACCTACTAAGTAAGTGGCTGGCTGCAGCCCCATCCGGAATCCGATCGGCTCGCTCAGGATATAGACGACACAGGCATATAGCATGAATGTTGCAGGCAATAAGGTAACCAAGTAATTTTTATTTTTTAGATACAAGTAACGCGTCGACATCAGCAAGGCGATAACCGCTGTGACTTGGTTCGCCCAGTTGAAGTATCTCCAGATCAGATTGAAATCCACTTTAGTAAGGAAGAACGAGATGACAAACAACGGAAGCGTCATCATCAATATTTTTTTCATCGAATCCTGTTTGATGTTCATGTAGTCAGCCAAGATTGTGCGCAGGCTTCTGAATGCTGAAAGTCCTGATGAGATCGGCAATACGATGACACCGATGATGGCGACCGTACCGAAGACATTCCCCAATAACATAGTGGAAACTTGGTTGACGACGACTGATGGTGTCCCTGCATCGATCATTTGGCTCAACGTTTGGCCGTCGAACAAGGCCATGGAAGCGCCAGCCCAGATCATGGCGATGACGCCTTCGGCAATCATCATGCCGTAGAAAAGGAAGCGGCCTTCCCGCTCGTTAGTGGACGTCCGGGAAACCATCGGCGCTTGGGTCGCATGGAAACCGGAAATGGCGCCACAGGAAATCGTAAAGAAGATTGCCGGGAAAATCGGTGTGCCTTTCGGATGGAAATTTTGCATAGTGCCCATCGTCAATTCAGGCAGGTTATGGCCGCCAGTCAACAAGCTGATTCCGATAGCGATCGTGCTGATGATCAGAATCGCGCCGAACCAAGGATAGACTTTCCCCATCGCCTTGTCGATCGGCAGGATGGTGGAGATGAGATAGTAAGCGAAAATCAGCATGGTAATGATGCCGATCGTCATCCAATCGGGTGTGATGCTGGCGATCAGATTGGCGGGTGACGTGACGAAGACAGTGGCCACCAGCATCAACAGCAGCATGGCGAAGATGTTGACAACGTGCTTGACCGGTTTGCCCAGATATTTGCTGGTCAATTCCGGCAAGTGCGCGCCGTCGTTCCGCAAAGAGATCATTCCGACCATGTAATCATGGACGGCTCCTCCGAAGATGCAGCCGACAATGATCCAGATGTAGGCGACTGGCCCGTAAAGCGCTCCCATAATCGGCCCGAAAATAGGACCTGTTCCGGCAATATTCAATAGTTCAATGATGGCATTTTTTGATTTTGACATCGGGACAAAGTCATATCCGTCCTTCAGCGCTTCAGCAGGGGTCGTTCTTTCCGTATCGATGGAAAAGTTCTTTTCGATGTAGCGCCCATAAGTAAAGTAACCTAGAATCAGTAAGGCGATTCCTCCAAGTAAAGTAAGCATCTTGTTTCCTCCTTCAAAATAAATGTGCGGCCAACACGTTCTTTCTATGCCCTTACTTTACTGGAGAAAAAGAAAATTTTGAGTCATTTGCGCCCGAAACGACAAAACTGCAGGCTGAGTTGCACGCCCGCAGTCCTGAAATTCATTTATTTGTTGATCAGATGCCTACTTTTCCCTTAAATTCCTTCATATAAGAACGGCTGACGGGTATCTTCAAGCCGTTGCTCATCGTAAGTTGGAAAGTATGGTTAAACCATGGTTGGATTTCCTTTATTTCCTTCAGATTGATGAGAAAGGCGCGATGGACCCTCAGGAAAGGATGTCCGCCAATTTTTTTCTCGAGCGCACTGAGCGGCTCGTGGATGATGTACTCCATATTTTTCGTATAGATGGTCGTTTCGCCGTTCTCGATTCCGATGGCGATGATTTCCGGGACCTGCAGCATATAAATCCGCTCGTCCATCTGGATGGGCAGCACCTGCAATCCCGCATCCTGTCGCTTCGCTGGTTCCGGCTCTCCGATCTGTTGCTTGCGATATTGTCCGTAGGCTTTTTTGACCGCTTGCTGGATCCGTTCCAGTTCAAAAGGCTTCAGGACGTAATCGGTCGCATTCAGCTCAAACGCTTTGATGGCATAGTCATCATAGGCCGTCGCAAAAATGATCAGCGGCGGGTTCTTCAGTTTATTGATTTTGCCGGCCAGCGAGAGGCCACTTTCATTCGTCAGGTGGATGTCCAAAAAAATCAGATCCACCGGGTCCGCGAGCATCGCTCCCAGCGCTTCTTCGATCGAATCCGCTTGGGCAATGGCGCTCACGCCTTCGCATTTCCCCAGCAGGTAGGCCAGTTCATCCCTTGCCAATGGTTCATCATCCACAATCAATACCCGCATTCTCATCCCTGCCTTTCTTGATAAGGTACCGTGCAATAGACGGTTGTTCCTGTTGGTGAAGATACGAAATGCAATTTGGCCGATTCGCCGAACAGGCTGATCAGCCGTTTATTCAGATTTTCCAATGCCGAGCCGGTCCCTTCAACCGAAGGCACAGCTTCTTTGCCCAATTTCTCCAAGCGACTGGAGTCGATGCCTTCTCCGTTGTCCCGGACGGAAATGAATACCCCGTCAGGACTGTTCTTCACATCGATCCATACCCGATTATCTGTTTTCCGGCTGCCGAAAGCATGCTTGAACGCGTTCTCCAACAGAATCTGGATCAGGAAAGGCGGCAATAGCACCTCTTCCATGCCTTCCTCTATGGAAATGTCGACTTGGTAGCGGTCCGGGAAACGGGCTTGCTCCAACGAACGGTAAGCTTCCACCTGCGTGAGTTCCTTCATCAACGGAATCAAGTTGGTGCGGGCGCCCTGCAGATTGGCCCGGAAAAAATTGCTGAGTTGGAGCAGCAGCCTGCGCGCCTGTTCGCTGTCGACCCGGATCAGTGCCGAGACGGTGTTGATGGCGTTGAAGAAGAAATGCGGATTCACTTGCGCCTGCAAGGATTTGATTTCCGCATCCTGGAGCAGTTTGCTCTGCAATTCGATTTCGCCCAATTCGATCTGGCTGGAAAAGATATTGCCGAGGCCTTCCGCCAACTGCCTTTCGACAAAGGTCAATTTCGCCGCATCCGTGAAATACAGCTTCAAAGTGCCGATCGTTTTCCCTTGCGCCTTGAGCGGGATGACGAGCGCCGCTTGCAAAGGACAGCCCGGATGGTTGCAGCCGATTTCGTCATGGGAATGGACTTCCCTGATTTCCCCTGTCCGCAGCACTTCTTTTGACAGTTCGGTCAATATTTCGTTCGAGGCGATGTGGTGGTCGCTGGCTGCGCCGACATAGGCCAAAATCCGTTCGGTGTTCGTGATGCTGACGGCGGATACCTTCATCAATTGTTGAATGATTTTGGCCGCCTCCGTGCACGAAGCCTCGTTCATGCCGGAACGGAAAAAAGGCATCGTCTCGTTCGCCAATTGGAGCACATCATGCGTCTGCACCGCTTTCGTCTGTTCGACTTGGCGCAACGTGGAGCCGATGATGGAAAGGAAAATGCCGGTCCCCATGCTGTTGACGAGGATCATCGGAAAGGCAATGAACCTCACCAGATCCCAAGCTGCCTGAAGATTGCGGCTCAACACCAGGATACTGAGCATCTGGACCGCCTCCGTCGCGGCTCCAATCATAAAGCCTTCCTTTATCGTCGGATAGGTATTTTTCCGCATCGTTTTGGTGCCGTACAGACCGGAAATGAGCCCGATCAAGATGGAAGAAATCACATAAATATAGGCCTCTTCCCCGCCTTGGAAGAAACGGATGACGCCCGAGATGATGCCGACGGATGTGCCGACCAACGGCCCGCCGATCAGACCGGCGACGCCGATCGTGAGCACCCGCGTGTTCGCCAAGGACGCTCCCTCCGAAAGTTTCATCAGTACCTGGTCGGATACGATGCGGTCCTGACTGATCTCAACGCCTGTATAGTTCGAGATGACCGCGAATATTCCGAATACGACAATCAGCGCCACTTTGGTGCTCAAGCGTTGACGTTCGCCCAATTTGTCCCTGAAATAGTGGGTATTCATCAAAAGGTAGGCCAATATGATGATCAGCCCGACCCGCTCCAATATCAAAATGAATAGATTAAACATGGCCGCTCCTTTCCGGAAAATGATTATCTTTAGTTTACACCAGAAGTAACTAATTTGTGCACAAAAAACGATAGCCCAAGCTTCGCGCTTCAGGCTATCGTTCCTTTATCAAGCTATCAGAAATTATCCGCAATCCTCTGGAATTGGTGATGCAGCTCGTCCATCACGACGAAGCGGGCTTCCCTCAGCATTTCCTTGCCTTCGACGAACAACAGCAACGCCGGAACGGTGAAGACGGTGAATTCGCCCGCGACTTCCGGGATGTCATCGGCGTTTGCTTGGATCGCTTTGATTGCCGGGAATTCTTCCAGCATCTCTTGCACTTGCGGTTGGACCGCGTGGCAGACGCCGCAGTTCGTCCTGGAAATATAAACAAACGTCAATTTGTTATCAGCGATGAAGTGACGGATTTCTTCTATTGAAGTTGCTTGTTGAAAATTATTTGGATAAAACACAATTTGACCTTCTTCCTCTTTATTTTTGTGGCAATTATAGCACGCGAATCGGAATAAGTCCGTTTTGCGGATTTTGCAGCACTGATGGATGAAGGTCCTTTGTGATTCAGTCACCCTTCCTATTTGAATTCAGGCTATGAAAACGTTATACTGAAAACAAAAAAGGTGGTTTTTCAGATGATGTTCGAACTCAGGGTTACGCTTTTGGATGTCGGCATACCGGTTTGGCGGGATATACAATTGGATGACGACACGACTTTCTCCGATCTGCATTTCATTCTCCAAAGTGCATTCAATTGGTCCGATCTCCACCCGCATACTTTCAAGTTTGCCTCGCCGCATAAAGATGCATTGGCAGAAACCGATCGTCTACGGGACCATATCCAAGGAAAAGACGACAAAATCATTTACACGTACAACATGGAAGAAATCTGGGAGCATGAAATCATCCTGCAAAAAGCCTTTGAGGCGAAGGCGGACGTGCTCTATCCCCGTTGCGTGCGCGCCGAGAATCTGGCGCCTGAGGAAGACCATACCCGCCTGGACATCACGGACGGCACACTGGACCTTGCGTACAAAGATTCCGGGGAAATTGCGAAAGCAATCAATGAGGAATTGGCTTATCTGAACGTCAGCGGCCTAGGCGAAGGCCTGCCGGGGCTCGATGAGGATGAATGGGTAGCTTTGGATGATGACGAAGATGAATGGGAAGATGACGGCGGTCATCTGTGAAAAGCCTGACTGCACTAAAAAACACCTCCTACGCCTGAATTCAGGCGCAGGAGGTGTTTTATATTAATCAGGATTGCTTATTGAGCAGTTTCTGTGATCGATTTAGTTGCTGTTTTTTTCTTGTAAACAAGATCCAGGATCAGACCTGCAGCCGCAACCACGATAGCGACATAGAAAGCTTTGGTGAAGTCACCGTTGTTTGCAGCAGCGATGCCCGCTGTTACTTTAGGTGCAACGAAAGCGGATGTCGAGTAACCGATGAACACGATACCGTAGTTGACGCCTTGGAATTTCGGTCCGAAGTTATCCATGACTAACGACGGGAACACGCCCATCACACCGCCGAAGCATAAGCCCAAACCAACGATTCCTAGTGTAAAACCGAACATGGATTTGACGAAAATAAGGATCAAGAAAGTAAGAATGATGACACTATACATGATGCTGATAGTCGTTGGTTGACCCAATTTATCTGAGACAGCGCCCCAGATAACGCGACCCATTGTATTGCTAAGAGAATACACGCTGACATAAACCGCTGCCGCTGCTGCTGACAGGCCGAACATGGATTGTCCGATCGGTGAAGCGTTTGAAGCGATCATCAAACCTGAGAAAGCACCCATCGCGAACATCAGGATGATCATATAGAATTTTGGATCCTGCAGCATTTCTTTCCAGTTCTTGTTTACGACTGGTTTGTTAGCTGCTGCAGTAGCTGCTGCGTTCATATTTTTCGGCATATAATCTTTCGGAGCAACCTTGATGAAGAGGCTGCAAGTGAAGCTGATGATTGCATAGGCGATACCCATCCGCACGAAAGTGTCGCCAACGCCAATACTTTGGATCAATTGGTTCGCGATTGGAGCTGCGATGATGGCCGCTCCGCCCATACCTGCTGTAATCAATCCGGAAGCCAAACCTTTTTTATCCGGGAAGAAGCGGATCGTGTTGCTTAGGCAGCCTGAGTAAGCGAAGCCTTGTCCGAAACCAGCCATCAAACCATAATACACATACAATTCAGTCAAAGTTGTTGCTGTACCCGCCAAAGCAAAACCGACACCGAACAATACCGCTCCGGCCATCGTGCTCCATTTCGACCACCCTTTGTCGGTCAAAAAGCCGCCCAAGATCATCGGAATCGGTCCTAAAGCCGCGTTGATCGCGAAGGCTACCATGACCTCAGCCATTGTCCAACCTCTTGCAGCAGATAATGGTCCTGCCAATACGCTAAAAGCATAAACCGCACCCGTACACATCAAGATACCCATAGAGCTGACCAAGACAGCCCAACGATTAATTTCCTTTTTCATCAACAACACTCCCTTATTTTCCATTCGCCAAGACGATGTTTTTTAGTTCTCCCCAATTTTCGCGGAACATGCCTTCGTTCATTACTTTCAGATCATCGGCAATCACCGGTTTGAAGCCCATTTGTCCCAAAATATCTTTTTCAAGATCGACGCCAGGCGCGATTTCGATCAGGCGCAATTTGCCTTTTTCAAGATCGAACACCGCACGTTCGGTCACATACAATACTTCCTGTTCCACTTCAGACGCATATTCCCCGCTGAAAGTAACTTGTTCGACTTCAGCTACGAATTTCTTCGCTTTGCCTTCCTGGATGATCGTCAGACGGCCATCTTTGACTTCCTGCTGTAATCCGCCAGCAGTAAAGGTCCCTGCGAACACCAATTTTTTTGCAGCTTGGGAAATATTGATGAATCCGCCGCAACCAGCAACACGGTTGCCGAACTTGGATACATTAACGTTTCCGTATGCATCGGTCTGAGCCAGTCCCAACACAGATAAGTCCAATCCGCCGCCATCGTAGAAGTCGAATTGGGCATGGTGATCCATGATTGCTTCGCTGTTGAAGGCATGACCGAAGTCCTTCATGCCTGCAGGGACGCCGCCGATCGATCCTGCTTCGGTAGTCAACACCAATTGATCGCTGATGCCTTCTTCCGCACCGACTGTCGCGACATTGACAGGGATCCCTACGCCAAGGTTCAGGACAGCGGAAGGAACCAACTCCATCGCTGCACGGCGCGCGATTACTTTACGGGCATCCAACGGAAGTGCCGTTACAGCATCCAATGGTACTTTTGTATCGCCGGAGAAAGCCGGATTGTACTCAGTGTTTTCTGTCTGGAATTGATTGCCTGGTTGTGCCACGACAATGTAGTCGACCATGATACCCGGTACTTTTACGTCTTTAGGATGCAGCGTGCCTGCAGCCGCCAATGTTTCCACCTGAGCGATCACGATACCGCCTGAGTTTTTGACAGCCTGTGCGACCGGCAGCACTTCCATGTGCAAACCTTCTTTTTCAAGCGTCAAGTTGCCTTTTTCATCGGCTACCGTTCCGCGGATCAGGCCGACATTGATCGGGAAAGTCGGGTAGAATAACCATTCTTCATTTTCGATTTCAACCACTTTGACGATATCTTCGGTTGTGCGCGGGGAAATCTTGCCGCCTTCCAGACGCGGATCTACGAAGGTGCGCATGCCGACTTTAGTGAACAAGCCCGGACGTTTTGCGGCGATTTCACGGTACAGTTGGGTGATGACCCCTTGCGGAAGGTTGTAGGCTTCGCATTTGTTTTCGACAATCAGGTCACTGAGTTGCGGAGAAGCACTGACGATGCCGCCGATCCAACGTTTGATCAAGCCTTCGTGGGCAAGATGGCTCATCCCTTTTGTACGGCGATCCCCTACAGCGCTCGCGTGGATGACTGTCAGGTTGTTCGGATGTCCTTCCGATTTAAAGCGATCTTCGATGGAAATGGCCATTTCTTCGTTCACACAGGCCAGACCGAATCCGGTCAATGCCACTGTGCTGTTGTCTTTGATCAATTTTGCCGCTTCCGCAGCTGTGATTACTTTTGTCATAAGTGTACCCTCCTGTTTGCTCGTTCATTCACATAAGTAAGTAAGAAAAAAGCCCAGCCTTGATCTGAGCTTTTCAGTTTTGATTAATAAGCGATCTTCAATGAACCTGCGATTGCTTCAGCATCCTTGAACAATGTTTCGATGATTTCTTTTGCAGGACGGATATCACGGACCATACCGGTGATTTGGCCAGCCATGACCGATCCGTTCTCGACATCGCCTTCGAATACGGCTTTGCTCAATGAACCCAACGCCAACTCTTCCAATTCATCACGGGATGCATTGTTGTTTTCCAGTTCCTGGAATTTCGTAAGCATCTTGTTTTTGATGGAACGGACAGGTGCTCCGTTGCGGCGGCCTGTAACGATTGTAGCTGTATCGTCAGCATCCAATACCGCTTGTTTGAACGTAGCCGGAACCGGGCATTCTTCAGCGGACAAGAACAGTGTTCCTACTTGGATCCCTTGAGCCCCCATCGCGTACATTGCAACGACGCCGCGGCCGTCACCGACTCCGCCGGCTCCCAATACAGGGATGTTGACTGCGCTGACCACTTGCGGCACTAAGCACATGGTCGTTGTTTCGCCAACGTGTCCGCCCGCTTCGGTTCCTTCAGCTACGATTGCATCCGCGCCCAAAGCTTCCATTTTTTGTGCATGTTTCACGGAAGCGACTACCGGAATCACTTTGATGCCCGCTTCTTTGAATTTCGGCATGAATGGTTTCGGTGTGCCCGCGCCAGTCGTCACGACTTTGACGCCTTCTTCGATCACGACATCAACCAATTCCGGGCAATTACGCATCATCAGCATCAAGTTGACGGCGAAAGGCTTGTCCGTCATCGTTTTGCATTTTTGGATCTCTGCACGCAATTGATCTGCTGTCATTCCACCTGAAGCGATGATGCCGAGTCCGCCTGCATTTGAAACGGCAGAAGCGATATCAGCTGTTGCGATCCGTGCCATCGCTCCTTGAAAAATAGGATATTCTATTCCTAGCATTTCGCATAATGTTGTCATTTTGTTTTTCCTTCTTCCTTGAATTGTGAGTGATGAGTCTGCAAGCTCGGCTGAAATTGCCGTTCCGTTTGCTCATCTTTTCTCTTGATAGTTGCATTATAGAATTGATCCGGTTAATTGTGAAATAGTAATCTTCGCCTGTTTATCATAACTGTTTGGTTATACGAAATAATTGGATTCGGAATAGAAAGCTCGTTATTAGTGAGTTTACGAACAAATATAATACACCTCTTTTTCGGGATAGTGTGTTTTGTTCATATCTTTTTTGTTCTGGATAGATATCATTTCCATAACTCTTCTGTTATAATTGTGATTATTTTATCTTTCACAATCGAAAATGCGTTAAAATAACTGCTGTGATACCCTAACGATCACTATTTCAAACAGAAATGAAGCCACCCATCGAAAGGATGACTTAAAATGCTGCAACAAACCACTATCATTGCCTACCTGGATGCCATCGTCAGTGAAGGAACCTTCACGCAGGCGGCAAAGTCTCTATATATTTCCCAACCTTACCTCAGCAAAACCATCACGAAACTGGAAGAGGAACTCCAAACCCAATTGGTCGAGCGCAATCGGACTCCGATGGAATTGACCTATGCCGGCGAAAGATTCCTGACGCATATGAAAAAGATGCAGAACCAGTACGAAGATATGGTCAACGAATTGACCATGATCACAAAACTGAAATACGGCCGGATCCGCATCGGTGTCCATCCGATTATGGGTTCCTTTCTGCTTCCGCTGATCCTGCCGAAGTTTCATGAAAAATATCCCGGCATCGTCCTGAAGATTATGGAACAGGACGCCAAAACGACGGAAATGGACTTGTTGGAAAACAAAGTCGATCTCTACTTGGGCATGATGCCGATCCATAACGAACAACTTTCCTACACCGTGCTTGCGGAAGATAAATGGTGCGTCATCATTCCGGACACAAGCCCGCTTTACCAGCCCGAATTGAAGGAAATCACAAAATTCCCTTATCCTTTGAACCTGTTGAAGAACGAAAAGTATGTGTTGACCACTTCCCAATCCGGTATCCGCAAGCAAGCCAATGAATTCCTGAAGCATCTGGACATCAAAGCGGATGTCGTCATGGAATCGCAGAACATCTCGACAGCGGCAGCCCTTGCCAGAAAAGGGATGGGGCTGACTTTTCTGCCGAAGAGTGCGCTCAACAACAGCGAATTGATGGACAGCTACAATATTTTCTATATCGAAACCAGCATCGTCCGCACCCGTTATTTCATCGCCTACAGCAAAGAAAAGACCCTTTCCTCCGTCGACTTGGCCATGATCGATATGGCGAAAGACCTGATGAAAGCCTACAGCGATTCCATTTAAAAATTAGCGTCTGCATAAAAATAGGGGCTCCGCTTATTCCGTTCGGAACCATATCATTTGGCCTTCGGCAGCAGAAGTTGTATCATCAAAGTGAGCAAAGATGCTCCTTAAACTTTGCGTACAAGAACGGACAATGTACCCATAGGAGGGGTTATGATGGATAAACTACCAAAAGATGAACACGATTCTATCGATGCCACTTGGTTAACGGAAGAACCCTATCTGGATATCATTCCCGAAGATCCCCCTCAAGAAACCGAAATCCTGTACTGCCAATGCAAAAAGCCCTCGAGTGTTTATCAGGAAAGCAACGATCTTGGCCATTGGCTGAAGTGTGGAGACTGCAATCGTGTCATCGAAGGTTCGTTTGAAGCGGCAAAGCCTTATTAATCCCATCGAAAAAAACAAAAAGAGCAAGGGAATGCGGAATGACGCACTCACTTGCTCTGTTTTGATTCCTTCTATAAAAAAACACCAGAGATTAGTCTGGTGTTCCAACGTTTGTTGCTTTCAAGTTCTTGATATCCAAAAACTTTTGGCAGAGTTTATCCAACTCTTGCTCCATCACAGCACTCGTCTCAGGTGAATAACTGAGCATTTTTGCCGGATTGGATACCAGATCCAGAACGGAATCGGGAACCACTTTATCCCCTTCGACATGGACAGCAATCTGTGGGAAGTAGTTCGTTGTCCCGCAGCATGCTGAGACAAGATATGCGATTTCATAATGCTCATTGCCTTTGTCGCGGATACGGAAATAGCCATCGCCGATGAATTCCTTTTCCGGTCCAAAATTAGCCAGTATCAGTTCCAAATCCTTCTTTTCCATTGAGAAAACCCCTTTTCTTCGTGAATCAATCAGACGATCATTTGCCTAAAAAAACGTGAACACAGGCTTGTCCATCAACACTTGCCCGCACTTTTCCTTCAAGGATAGTATACCACTCCCGGACGGTTTTGGACATCCACCGATCAAGAGATGACAGCTACATTTCTGGTTTTTTCCCGAGCCCATTCCTCATTTGGAGGGAGTGCTTCTGTTAAGTCTATCCTGATAAGCTATGATAAAATGAAATTGTAAGCGCTGACTGAAAAAATCATAGAAACGGGGTTATCCAGATGACAGAAATAAAATTATCGAAACTGAGAATCACTGGCCAATCACACCAAGGCATCACCACTACAGTAAAAGTCCGTAATCTGCCTGAATTTTTTGTGGATGAATCGGAGCGGATGGGCGGCGACAACAAAGGGCCGAATCCGCTGGAATACCTTTTGAGTTCGCTGGCAGGCTGCACCTCAATCATTGCCTATTATGTAGCCGAACAACAAGGGCTCGCCTACAGAGGCCTGTCGTTCACCGTCGAAGGCACCTTTGATCCGCGCGGTTTTGCCGGGGAGGATGATATCCGGACCTACTTCCAGGAAGTCACGCTCATCAACCATATCGAGACTGATGAGACCGACGAAGCCATCGAGAAGCTGGCGGCTGAAGTTGAAAGAAGATGTCCCGTCTATAACCTCATGCTGGATGCGGGAGTCGACATGTCGACCCAATGGATCCGGACTAATTAAAAAAAATCCCATCAGCCGACTAAATTAGGCGGCCTGATGGGATTTTTTGCGTTGCATCACTTGAATTCCCTCAGCTTGTTTTCGCTTGGAACCATGTGGCTCGTATAATTTTCGATTTTGAATTTCAACCGATCCATTGCCTGCTGCATGACATCGATCCGCTCCTGAAGTTCACGCTGTTGTTCGACCAACAGATCCATTCTTGCCGGAACGGTCTCTTCTCCGCTGCGGAAAAGCGCGAGATATTCGATCAAGGACTCGATCGATAAACCTGCATTGCGCATCTGGCGGCTGAAGACGATCCACTTCAGATCTTCTTCATCGAACTCACGGACCCCGTTCTCATTTCTTTTTATCGGCGGAATCAGACCGATCCTCTCATAGTAACGGATCGTATCAGCGGATACACCCGTTTGCTCGCTGGCTTTCTTTATGTTTATCATCTCGTCCATCCTTTCGGCATCTAAACCTATCCTGACAGTTAGCTTCAGTTACATCCTACACCTTGGAGTGGACTCTAAGTCAAACGGGAATTTTAGGCAGCAAGGACTAACCATCTTCAATAAACCGCTACCCCTGCAACGCAAGCACCTGGAGGATTGTGTGCGATACCGCGTCTTCATCATTCGTCCTGCCTGTGATGAAGGCCGCCGTGTCCTTGATGATCGGATAAGCATTCCGCACAGCAAAACTGTATCTCCCGCTCTTCATCATTTCGACATCATTCATCCCATCCCCGAACACCATCGTTTCTTCCGGGGTGACCTGCAGCAACTCCTGCAGATGGGCGACCGTACTCCCTTTATGAACATTCAGGTCCGTGATGTCCAGCCATGCCTTCTCCGAAGCGACGATATGCGCCCGGTCGCTATAGTTGGCTAATTTTTCAGCAGTTTGGATGCACCGCTCTTGCATATCGCGCACCGTGATTTTGATGAAATCGTCCTCGATGGCCCCGAAATCAGCCACCGTGATCACTTTTTTGTAGGATTTCCTGACAGCTGCGGATTCTTCGGGTGACAAATCATTTTTGATCATGGCGGCTTCTTTCGTGCAGGCGATCAACGTATGCCCAAGCTGCATCTCTTCCAGTTCGCGCAGGATGGCACGGCCTGTTCGATTCTCCAACAACGATTCGTAGACGACTGCGCCGTTGCGTTTGATCCGCGAAGCACTGTCCCCCAAAATCCAAAAATCAGCCGCATCCTCACCGAATATTTCTTCGACGCGCTCACTCTGCTTGCCGGTGCAGGGCGCGAAAACGACCCCTTTTTCCGTCATCATCTGCTTGACTTGCTTGAAAAGCTCCCTATTGAAATCCCCTTGGCTATTCAAAAAGGTACCGTCCATATCGGTCAAAATCAATTTGATCATCCGAGTTCCTCCATTCCGTGTAATTTCTCCCTCCATTATCGCATACTTTCCGGTTCCTGACAGTCGGTACCTGGAGCAGAAAAATCTTCCGGATGGCGCCGCTTGTGCGATTCCCGTATAATGAACCTTGAAATCAAAATAGAGAAGGTGCAAGCACATGATAACGGCCATCGGCATCACAACTGAAAATCAAATCAAAACGGACCTCGATCTGAATACAGCAGCTCTCTCCGTCTACAAATGGGCGTGGATCGACTTCGAAAATCCAACAACCGAGGAGGTCCAGCATCTCAAGGATACTTTCCACTTCCATCCGCTGGCCATCGAAGACTGCCTCCAGCTGTTGCAGCGTCCAAAATTGGATTATTACGACGGCTATACCTTCTACGTCACCCATCATGTCCATACGGAACAGAAGAAAATCGTCAAGGAAGAACTGGATTTTTTTGTCGCGGAAAATTTCATCGTGACTTTCCACTACGCCTCTTCAAAAGAAGTGCACTACATCCGCGAGCGCTTGATTGCGCAGCAGAATCCTGAAAAATGGGATCCCCACTTTGTGTTTTATCAGATCCTCGACAAAATCGTGGACAACTATTTTCCGTTGCTGCATGACATTGAAGACGAGCTGATCAGCATCGAGGACAGTACCCAAAATAGGCGCCTGACCGATCAGATGCCGCAGCTGATCGATATCCGCCACCTGTTGTTGAGTCTGATGCAGACAGTCAATCCGATGCGGGATCTGCTTTACCGCATGCTGAATTCCCAGCATCTGGAAGGCGTACGCAAAAGAAGGAGTTATTTTTCGGATATCCACGATGACCTGCTGAAAGTATCCGAGATGATCACCTCCAACCGCGAGGTGACAACGGATATGCGCGACAGCTACCTATCGCTGAATTCCCATCAGACCAATAATGTGATGAAGGTCCTCACAATAATCACTTCAATTTTCTCGCCTTTGACGTTGATTGCCGGCATCTATGGGATGAACTTCGAAAACATGCCGGAATTGACTTGGAAATACGGCTATTTTTTGGCTATCGGTCTTATGTTTGGAATTGGTTTGGCAATGTATCGCTGGTTCAAAAAAAGCGGCTGGTTCTGATGATCACCGGCCGTTTTTCTTATAATAAGTGGCGACAGGGTATTTTAATTCCCCTGTTTCCAGATAGATGCGGAAATCATTCACCGCAAAAAGATCACCGGGCTCCAACAAAATAAAATAGAGATGATGCGGATAACGTTTGCTTTTGGCCAAAATATGGTTGTTTCCATCATAAACGTACCACCAGATTTCGAACAGCTCACTCCTGACGGAAAGCTTATCCTCCAATAGCGTAAACTCATAGCAGCCTTTTCGTTCCAACAGATCGGCGACATCCAACTTTTTTCTCCAGATTCCTTTTTGCATCAGCCTCATTTTCCTCATCCCATCCATCAGCCATCATTTTTGATTTACATGATATTTCTGCACCACGACTTGATTGCGCTTGTTCTTCCTGCCATAGATCACGATCGCGTTCCCTTCGGTGACCTGATACAGAAAATCCAATGAATGCGCGCGGATCAGGCAATTCTGATTCTCTTCCTTGTCCACCGTCAGCGTAAAGCGGATCAGCGGCTTTTCCTCCAGTTTGAGGATTTTGATCTTTTCCACTGAACCTTTCAGGCAAATCCCATTTTCCATATCAGTCACATCCTTTAATACCATAATACGAACACACGTTCTTTTTGTCAACCATTTCCTTCTCGGGAAAACCGCTAAAGACATTCTTTTCCTCTTGGGAATAGTAAGGAAACGTGTTAAGATGTTTTAAACATAAGCGGATGCTCAAAACTGGCGGCTCCAGCCGGAAGACTCTTGCATCCGACGAAAGGAAGATTCGCCATGCCCATCAAACTGATCGCCGTCGATATGGACGGGACATTCCTGGACAGCCGCAAAAAATTCAACAAGGAGCGCTTCGCTGCTCTCTACAAACGCATGCTCGAAAAGGATATCCGTTTTGTCGTGGCCAGTGGAAACCAATACTACCAACTGCGTTCTTTTTTTCCTGAAATACGGGATAATATTGCTTTTGTAGCGGAAAATGGCGCTTTCGTCGTGGATTGCAACAAAGAGCTGTCCGTCGGCGAGATGACGCAGGAGACCATCGATAAAGTGCTCCGGATCTTCAAGGAGTTGGATGCCTATTCAAAATTGGTCGTTTGCGGCAAAAACAGTGCCTATGTCGACAGTTCCGTTTCCGATTATTTTTTCCAAAATACGAAACGCTTCTATCATCGCTTGAAACGTGTGGATTCTTTTTCCGAAATAGATGACATCATCTTCAAATTTGCATCAGGTTTCGCTGAAGAGGAAGTCCCGGCCCTCTTGGAGCACTTCACGCGTGAAGTGGGCGATGTCGTCTCTCCCGTACCGACAGGCCACGGCTCAATCGACCTCATCATTCCAGGGATGCATAAGGCTTCCGGCATCCAGCTACTGCAGAAGCTTTGGGGCATCTCCGATGAGGAGACCGCCGCATTCGGCGACAGCGGGAATGATATCGAGATGCTGGAGCATGTGGCTTACAGTTTCGCGATGGCGAACGCAGCTGAAGACGTCAAAAAAGCCGCCAAATACTGTGCCCTTTCGAATAACGAAGAAGGCGTCTTGGCTGCAATCGAACAACTGCTCGAAATGGAATGAACAAAAAAAGGATGATGGATCCTCACTTCGATATGAAGCGGGATCCATCATCCTTTTCTGTTGTCGCTAAGAAATAAAGCCTGCCAAGAAGGCTTAAAGTTGATTATGCTCAAAGACAAATTATTGTTCCTCTGTTTTCAGTTATATGTTACTATGTACTTTTGCGTGCTAATCAAATAATTTTGAACGTCAAATAAACGCTATTTTTTCAAGAAGGAAGGCATCTATGCAACAATACAAAAAAGAATGGTTCAGTAATATCAGAGGGGATATTCTGGCCGGCATCGTCGTCTGTTTAGCTCTATTCCCCGAAGTCATCGGCTTCATGATCGTCGCAGGAGTGCCCCCGATCGTGGGAGTCTACGCCACTTTCTTCATTACAGCCATCGCAGCCTTTTTCGGTTCCAGCAAGGGCATGATTTCAGCCGCGGCAGGTTCCGTGGCCTTGGTGTTGGCCCATCTGGTCGCTGAATACGGAATCCAGTACCTATTTGCCGCCACGATTCTGGCCGGTGTGCTGCAGGTCGTCCTGGGACTCCTTAAAATCGGCACCTTGATGCGTTACATTCCGAAGCCTGTCATGACCGGTTTCGTGAACGGCTTGGGAATCATGATGTTCACTTCGCAATTGGATCATTTCCAAGGCAGCCTGCTTTTGCCGCTTCTGGGGCTTTTGGGGATCGCGATCATCTTCCTGTTCCCTAGAGTCACGAAGAAAATCCCTGCGCCTATCGTTGCGATTCTCGTCATCACCGCGATTGTGCTGGGCTTTGGCTTGGATGTGAGAACGTTGGGAGATATGGGTTCCATCTCTACGGATTTGCCGCGCTTCGGCATCCCAACTGTTCCGATGACATTGGAAACTTTGCGGATCATTTTCCCAACTGCACTTTCGGTTGCTATCGTCGGATTGGTTGAGTCCTTATTGACTGCACAATTGGTCGATGAAATCACTGAAGAGAAGAGCGACAAAAATCAGGAAACGTTGAGCCAAGGTCTTGGGAATGTCGTTTCTGGCTTTTTCGGCGGTATCGCCGGTTGTGGCATGATCGGTCAGACGATCATCAACCTGAATTACGGCGGCCTTGGCCGTCTTGCGACTTTCCTGTCCGGATTCTTCATGTTGTTGTCCGTCGTTCTTTTGAACGATTCTGTCGTGCAGATTCCGGTTGTCGCTTTGGCGGCAGTCATGGTCGTTGTCTCCATCGAAACCATCAATTGGGATTCGATTAAACGCCTGCGTACGAACCCTAAAAACGAAAGCTTCGCAATGATCCTGACCGTCGCCATCGTTATCGGAACGCATAACTTGGCTTATGGTGTCGTAGCCGGCACTTTGGTCAGCGCCGTCTTCGCCGCTTTCAAAATGTCCCATCTCCATGTTGCAGCCGGGACTTCCGATGATGATCACCACTACAAAGTGGATGGCCACCTTTACTTTGCTTCCGCCGAAAAATTCCTGGATTTCTTTGCTGAAGAAATCGAACACGAGGAAGAAGTCGTCATCGACATCAGCGCCATGACTTTATGGGATTCCACAGCTGTCGAAGCTATCGATAAGCTCATCACCCGCAACAAAAAACGGGGTGTTAAAACGACGCTTACCGGTGCTAATCCGCAGAGTTCCGCCCTTTTCAAACGGATATCCATCCATACGAAAAAATAGACAAATACATCCCGCATTCTGCAGTTTCAGAGTGCGGGATGTATTTTTTTGAATCAACGCCGGGTTCTACACTTCCACCAAGTCGAAACGCGTGATGATGCCGAGCAGGTTTTCCGTGTTTTTGCCGCTGTCCGTCACCAACAGCGCATCCATTTTTTGGTTATCGAACTGGGCTTCGGCTTCATAGATGGTCGCATCCTTCTTGATGAAGGCAAAATTATTTTTGTTCTCGTCCAACACAAGGATGTCCCGCGCTAGCGTTCCGCCGATCAACACAGTTGCATCATTCGCATGTTGGGACAGCCAGCGCGTGATGCCGTTCTCCGTCAACAAGCCAATCACTTTGCCGTTTCCGTCCTTGATCGGGAATTGGGTCAGATCGGTGTTCCGGATCGTCTCGAGAACTGCGGACAATGGGGTCGTTTCCTTGAAGAACTTCACATCATCCGATTTGATATCGAAAGCCGTCTTCGGTTTCAACAGCTGTTCGTGGATCGCTTTGATCATATTCAGGGCCGCCTCGTTGACGAGCACCAAATCACTCTGATTCCCGTGGCTCAGGAAGTTGCGCAGATCCCCCAATATCTGGAAGTCATCCCGTATCCTTTTCACGTAGCTGTCGTAACGCGCGGCATTATCCACAAGTTCATAAAAGCTGTAATAGGATTTCCCACGGTCGGGCTTGTATTCCTTGTTGAAGAAACTCTCGATATCATTGAAATAGCTCATAAATGCTTCATTATTGCTCTTCAATTGCCTTCACCTCTCTCAAACTGCTCTCGTTATGCTTATATTCTAACAATTCGCAGCGGGAAATACGAATCCAAAGCCTTTCATCCAAAAAAGCCTGCTGCAAAAGTTCCTCATGTTGGCCTCCGAATAATTCCCGGCGTATAATAAGCCTATGACCGAAAAGAAACGGAGGAAATGAAATGACTACAGCGAATATCATGCTTTATGTAGAGGATGTGGAAGCGAATGCCGATTTTTGGAAACAATATCTTGATTTCAAAGAAGTCGAGCGCTATGACTTTGGGGATTCCATCAGCATTGTGCTTGCAGTGAACCCTGCGTGCAACCTGCAGCTGTTCAATATCGATTTCATCAAAAAGAATTCCCCGGAAGTGGCATCCAACAAGCCTTCTTTATTGTTCGATATCTCTGATTTCGAAGGGCTGTACGCGCGCTTCAAGGAAAACAATGAGACGGTCGGCGAAATCATCGAAATGGGCGGCGCCAGAACCTTCAACTTCCCCGACAGGGACGGCAACTACTATGCAGTCCGGGAACCGGCTGAATAAGCGGACCACGCACTCCGTACCGCATCATCAACATAAAGAACCACCGGATCCGAGGGCAAAACGCCTTGGATCCGGTGGTTCTTTCGTTATTTAGGACTATCGTTTCATTCCGAAAGATAAGTCAGCCGGATGCCGTCCGGATCGATCCGTTCAAATTTATCCAACTTGAACTTCCGGATACGCTGATCCGGACTGCTTCCGAACTCGAACAGCGAAACGGAATCGGAGACGCCTTCGACAAGCGGCGCGATGATAAGGCTGATTTCATCGACCAACCCTTCACTCGCGAACGAGCCGTTCACAAAGCCGCCGCCGACCAGCATAAAAGTCTGGATGCCAAAATGTTTATGCAGTTTATCCAAGGAAACCGTCATGGACAACGGTTTGCTCTTTCCCGCAAAGATGTAGGAAACGCCGATTTTCCTGAGGTGAGCCAGATATCGGTCCGATACCGCCTCGCTCAAGATTGTGACGATGTGGTCGCCTCTTCTTTCCGGATACTCGTCACCGATTGTATTCGTTTGCCAGCCCAGTCTCCCTTGAGGATCGACCGCAATCGCATAGGAACTGAATGTAGTCGGATGAATATAGTCTTCCCTCGGGATAGCTTCATCCGGGTATGCGGACAGGTCCACTTTGTTTCCGAAGGTGATGTGCTGCTCGAACGTGATTCGCCCGCAGATCCAATTGTCCGAACCGTAAGCGGCCAACGTATCCTCATAAGCCTTCCCGTATGGCCCGAACTCTGGCGCACCCAAATAATGCCCCGCCGCACGCCCGTCTATCGACATCGCCATATGACAAATCACTCTGTAAGGTCTGTTCATTTTATTTTCCTCCGTTCCAAATCTTCATTGCTGATTCCATCATAAACCCTTGAAGTAAGGTCAAGTCAAGAAGAAAGCGCAAACTTATATTTTGCCGTTTCCCTCTCATCCGGAAATATTTCTCTTGTAATCGATTTCTTTCCGTGTTATAAATAGTTCAAACATAATAAAAAATGGATTGTAACTCTTTTGGAGGCATTACCATAGAACGCAGTGATTAGTTCTTTGGTTTAGTGCGCCCATAGGAGTTTTTATTTTGGGAAAAAATAAGGAAGGGGAATATGATTGGGAGCTAATCATTACATTTATTATGGATGTCATTAAAAAAATCAACAACAATGTAGCCGTTTGTCGGGATGCAAATGGAAAGGAGTTGGTAGCGTTCGGGAAAGGGATCGGGTTTCCGAAGCTCCCTTACGAACTTACGGATCTGAGTCAGATCACCATGACGTTTTATCAATTGAATAATCATTACTATCAATTATTGGCGGAAATTCCTCAGAATATTCTGGATATCAGCGCAGAAATCGTTAAGATCGCACAAATTCAGTTAAACAACAACCTGAACCCCAATATGGTGTTCAACCTAGCGGATCATATCCAATTTTCCATCACACGCATGCAAAAATACAAAGATATGAAGTTGGTCTTCTCCTATGATATCGAGCAGCTTTATCCAAAAGAAACAGAATTGGCCAAATATGCTGTGAAACTGATCCAGAAGACCATGCATGTCACCCTACCGGAGGCGGAAATAACAAACATCGCTATGCATTTTGTGAACGGTCAGGCGGAGATCGAACAAGCCGAAAATGCGCCGAATATGGACAACTTGATCGAGGCTGTCGCCTCTGTGATCGAAGAAGCCTTTGCGGTCAAACTGGACAAAGCTGAATTCAGCTATAACCGTTTCGTTATGCATCTCCGCTATTATATTAAGCGCATTCAAGAAGAAGAACAATTTATGGATAGTAATGAGAGCCTTTTTCATACGATGAAGGAAAATATGCCAAAAGTATATGAATGCGCAGCAACCATCGCAAGGCTCATCTACCGCGAACTGGGTATAGAAAGTACGGATGATGAGTTGATGTACCTGATGATTCATATCAATCGCATCATCAAGAATACACAATAAGGAGCAATATAAAATGAGCCAAGAAAACAAATACAACGAATTAGCCAGCAAAATTTTAGCTGGAGTAGGTGGCAAAGATAACGTTTCCTATGTGACCCACTGTATGACCCGTTTACGCTTTAACGTAAAAGACGACAGTTTGCCGAAAGATGATGAGCTGAAAGCCATCCCCGGCGTACTTGGCGTGGTCCGATCCGGTGGGCAACTGCAGGTCATCATCGGTCAGACAGTTGACCAAGTCTACAATAACCTGGTGAAAATCGGAAACTTCCAAACGAGCAATCCGCTTTCGGAAAACCTTGATAAACCGAAGGAAAAATTGACTTTGAAAAAAATCGGCAGCAATATAATGGATGCGCTTGCCGGATGCTTGACGCCGCTGATACCGCTTCTGGTTGCCGCGTCCATGTTCAAGATGCTCGTTGCAGTTTTGGGCCCTGGCATGCTGAATGTGCTGGCCGCTGAGTCCGATCTCTACGCCCTATTCACTTTCGTGGGGGACGCTGGCTTTTACTTCTTCCCTATTTTCATCGCCTACACAGCTTCCGTAAAATTCAAAGTGACGAGCGTCATCGCCATGTTTTTGGGCGGTATCATGATCCACCCTACGCTTATCCAGTTTGTCACTGAAGGGCGTCCGTTTACGGTCTATGGCATTCCGGCTCAGATCCAAAATTATTCCAGCACAGTCATTCCGATCATTTTATCGGTGTGGATTATGTCCTATGTGGAACGCTTCTTCAAAAAGTATTTACCGAGTTCCCTAAAAACCATCTTTGCACCAACGCTGACCATCGCGGTAATGATCCCCTTAGCCTTGATCGTCCTTGGACCGCTGGGGAATTTTGTGGGCAACTATATCTCGCAAGGAATTTTGGCATTCGGAAATCTTGGAGGTATTGGTCAAATCTTGGCAATCGGACTTATCGGCGCTTTATGGCAATTCCTTGTAATGACCGGCATGCATATAGTTATGATCACAACTATGATCATGGTCTTCACTACTACCGGTTCAGATAGCCTTGTAATTGTTGGTGCCGCTGCTTCCAGCATGGCTGTTACCGGCATGTGCTTGGGGGCTGCCTTGTCCATCAAAAATAAAGAAGACAAGAGTCTGGCCTGGAGTTATGTCATCGCAGCCTTCATCGGTGGAGTCACCGAGCCCGGTGTGTATGGCATTGCCGTGAAATACAAACGTCCATTCATCGGCTTGATGGCCGGTGGTTTTGCCGGCGGAGTCTATGCTGCCATGACAGGTGTGACTGCCTATGCGATGGTTCCTGTCGCTAACTTTTTGATTTTGACCTCTTATGCAGGTGGCTCTACCAGTAACTTGATCAACGGCATCATCAGTGGCGCGATTGCTGTAGTGGTGTCTGCTGTGGTTACCTATCTTGCAGGAGCAGAAAAGAAAGTGGGTGTACTGAATGAATCTCTTAGTACGAGCAGATGATTTAGGCTATTCAGAGGCGATCAATTATGGCATCGCCAAATCCGTCATCGACGGCATCGTCAAAAATGTCGGCATGATGGTCAACATGCCCGCGACTGAACATGGCTTGGCCTTATTGAAGGATGTTGATGTTTGCTACGGTTGCCACACAAATATTTGCGTCGGCAAACCGTTGACGGATCCGAAGCTGATTCCGAGCATCACTAATCCCGACGGAACCTTCAGATCCTCCAAGGATTACCGCAGTGCCGCGGATGATTTTGTGGTGCTGGAGGAAGTGATGATCGAAATCGAGGCGCAATACCAACGCTTTGTCGAACTGACGGGCCGCCAACCGCAATATTTTGAGGGCCATGCCGTGGCCAGCCCAAATTTCATGAAGGGGTTGGAACTGATCGCTGCTGAACACGGCCTGAAATATTCCGGCATTTCATTCGATGAAAAGCCGATAGTCGTGAACGGTAAAAAGGTGTACATTTCGATGGACAGCATGGGCCCGGATTATGATCCTTTCGAAAGCCTGAAAAAATTGACCGAACACCCGCATGCGGACGGCATCGACATGATGGTACTGCATCCCGGTTATCTGGATGCCTTTATCCTGAATACATCCAGCCTGACGATCCCCCGCACACAGGAAGTCGAGATGGCCATCTCTGCCGAAACCAAGGCTTGGTTGGCGGATCATGATGTGCGCTTGCTCACGTATGACGATATTTAAGACGAATATTTAGACAGAAAAAACAGCCAGCGCCTCGGCGCTGGCTGTTTTTTCGTATACTTATTCCCCGATCAACGCGATGATTTCCTCAAGCACAGCTTCCCCATCCAAAATCTCATAATTTTCCTTCGAGATCAGCTTGTAGGGCACTGCCTTATAAGTCAAGAAATCCTTCAGCCGCGCGATTTCGTATTTGGATTGCGGGCCGATCATCAGAGCATCGATCGATTGGCTTTGGATCGCTTGTTCCGCGATGATCGCCGGCGCAGAGTAGACATGGATATCCAGTCCCCTTTCATCCGCCGCGTTCTGCACATTCTTCACCAGCAAGCCGGTCGTGATGCCTGCCGTACAAATCAATAAGGCTGTCTTTTGTTCGGTCATCTGCTTCAACCCCTTATGCTGCTTTCTTTTTCTTGTTGTAGATATCCAGGACGACGGCCAGCAACAAAATCAGACCTTTAATCGCTTGCTGCCAGTCGACACCGACACCGAGAATGGACATGCCGTTATTCAAGACACCCATAACCAAACCGCCGACGATTGTTCCCACGATGGTACCGATCCCGCCTGAAGTGGAAGCTCCGCCGAAGTAGACGGCTGCCATCGCATCCAATTCCATGGAAGTACCTGCTTGCGGTGTGGCCGCATTCAGACGCGCTGCCAAGATTAAACCGGCCAATGCAGCCATCGCGCCCATGTTCACGAATACCCAGAAAGTGATTTTTTTCGTTTTGATACCGGACAATTCTGCCGCTTTACGGTTTCCGCCGGTTGCGTAGATTTGGCGTCCCGCAACTGTCTTGTTCGTCAAGAAAGCATAGGCTGCTACGATAACTCCCAAGATGACCAAAATGACCGGATAGCCTTGGTAAGATGCGAATATATAAGTCACACCGATCATTACTACTGCTGTCATGACTGCTTTCAGCGTGAAAGCGTTCATCGATTCCACTTCGAACAGATTATTTTTGCGTTTTTCGCGTGTGCGCCATTGGCCGAAAACGAGCGCTGCGGCGATGAGGACGCCCAGGATCATCGTCAATAGATGGATACTGCTGTCAGTCAAATCAGGTAGGTAGCCTGTAGAGATTTTTTGGAATATTTCCGGGAAAGGCGCCAATGATTGCCCGCCCAGCACGACCTGCGTCAGGCCACGGAACATCAACAGTCCCGCCAACGTCACGATGAAGGCCGGGATACCGAAGTAGGCTACCCAGTACCCTTGCCAAGCGCCGATGATCGCTCCGATCGCGATGCAGATCGGCACCGCCAACCAAGGGCTGACGTTCCAATTCACCATCAAGATTCCGGAGATGGCACCTACGAAAGCCATCACAGAACCAACAGACAGGTCGACATGTCCCAAAAGGACCACCAACAACATACCCGCGGCCAGAACCAGAATATGACTATTCTGCAGCACGATGTTCGTTATGTTCAGCGGCCGCCAGAAGATGCCGTCCGTCATGAGCTGAAAAGCGATCAGCAGGCCGATCAGAATGATGACCATACTGTATTTGCTGAAAATATCAAGCGCCTTTGTTTTTAGATTCATTGTTTGCTTTTCTTTTTTTATACCGTTCGTCGTTTCCATCTATAGCACACCTTCTTCTTCCCTAGTCATTAGATTCATCAGCGATTCTTGGTTTGCGTTCTCACGTAAAACCTCACCTGTGAATTTACCGTCATTCATCGTGTAAATGCGATCGCACATCCCCAAGATTTCAGGCAATTCGGACGAGATGATGCAGACGCATTTACCGGCAGCCGCCATCTCCTCGATGATCGTGTAGATCTCGTACTTGGCGCCGACGTCGATCCCGCGCGTCGGTTCATCCAGGAACAGCACATCCGGCTCCGTCATCAGCCATTTGGCAAGGACGACCTTCTGTTGGTTCCCCCCGCTGAGGCTGCTGACTTTTTGATAAATCGAGCTCGTCTTCGTCCGCATTTTTTTGCGGTATTCCTCGGCTATCTGGACTTCTTTTTCTTTGTCCAGGACGCCTTTTTTGCTAATTTTCCCTAAGCTTGCGATTGTCGTGTTCTCGCGGATATCCATCAAAAGATTCAAGCCCAGCGCTTTCCGGTCCTCAGATACATAAGCAAGCCCGTTTTCGATGGCAGCCGGCACATCCTTGACCGAAATCTCCTGACCTTCCTTAAAGACTTTACCGGAAATGTTGCTGCCGTAGGAACGCCCAAAGACACTCATCGCGAATTCGGTCCGGCCTGCCCCCATCAATCCGGCAATCCCGACGATTTCGCCTTTGCGGATCTTGAAATTGATCTTGTCGTTCATGACGCGGTGCGCATCAATCGGATGATGGACCGTCCAATCCTTCACTTCAAAGTAAACGTCGCCGAGGTTCGGATGGCGTTCGGGATAACGGTTGGTCAAGTCCCTTCCGACCATACCGCGGATGATGCGGTCCTCGTTGATGGCTGCTTTTTCCAGCGTTTCGATCGTTTTTCCGTCGCGCAAAATGGTGATGCGGTCAGCCACATTGACGATTTCATTCAACTTATGGGAAATGATGATGGAAGTGATGCCTTGCCTTCTGAATTCCTTGATCAGCTCCAACAGATTGGCGCTCTCTTCCTCATTCAGTGCGGCTGTCGGCTCATCCAATATCAATAGGCGTACCGATTTTGAGAAAGCTTTCGCGATTTCGACCAATTGCTGCTGCCCGACCCCAATCTGGGAAACGAGCGTATTGGGATTCACTTTCAATCCGACTGTCTTCAGCAGATTGGTTGTCTTCTTTTCCGTCAAATCCCAGTCGATGATGCCGTGCTTCGCCTGTTCATTACCGAGAAAAATATTTTCACTTACGGACAGATACGGGCTGAGCGCCAACTCCTGGTGGATGATGACGATGCCTTCATTTTCGCTGTCCTTCAGATTCTTGAATTTGCAGGGCTCGCCGTTGTAGACAATATCCCCCTCATAGCTGCCGTACGGATACAACCCGCTTAACACATTCATCAGCGTGGATTTCCCCGCACCATTTTCGCCGCATAGCGCATGGATTTCCCCGCGCTCGATTTTCAGATTCACATCACTCAATGCTCGGATGCCAGAAAATTCTTTGACGATATTCCGCATCTCCAATATATAATCCGCCATGGTACCCCTCCTCTATGGAAGAGACTTCCTCGGCGTCGCAAAGGAAGTCTCCATTATTCACATTTTTATAGGCCTAAATCTTCTTTAGAATAGTAGTCTGTATCGATCAATTCCGCCTGATAATTCTCTTTATCGACTGAGATCGGATTAGCCAGATAAGTCGGCACGATTTTCACGCCGTTATCATACGTTTCTGTATCGTTTACAGGAACTTCTTCCTCATTGAAGATCGCTTCGATCATTTCGATTGTGTTTTGAGCCAAGATACGCGTATCTTTGAAGATAGTTTGTGTCTGTTCGCCGGCAATGATCGATTTCACGCCTGCTTGGGTTCCATCTTGACCTGTGATGACCGGCAATGGTTTTTCGTCTGAGCCGTAACCTACGCCTTTCAAGGAAGAAATGATCCCCAAGCTGATTGGATCATAAGGAGACAAGACAGCATCCAATGTTTTATCCGTATAGTTTGCGCTCAACAAGTTGTCCATCCGGGCTTGTGCAGTCGATCCATCCCAACGCAGGGTTGCGATCTGGTTGAATTTCGTTTGTTCGGAAGGGATGACCAATTGGCCGCTGTCGACGTATTGTTGGAAGACGGACATCACGCCGTTGTAATTGATCAGGGCATTGTTGTCATCAGGGGAGCCGCCGAACAGTTCGATATTGTATGGGCCTTCGCCTTCACTCAAGTTCAATGCGTCTTCAATATAGGAAGCCTGCAGCACACCCACTCCGAAATTATCGAAAGTTGCATAGTAGTCGACGTGTTCGGAATTCATCAACAGACGGTCGTAAGCGATGACTTCGATGCCTTCATTGGCTGCTTTTTCAAGTACGTCCGTCAAGGCGGATCCATCGATGGAAGCGACGACCAGAAGATCCACGCCTTTTGTGATCATGTTTTCGATTTGGGCTACTTGGTTTTCTACTTTGTCTTCGCCGTATTGAAGGTCCGTTTTATAGCCCAGCTTCTCCAACTCGGTAACCATGTTATTGCCGTCCGCAATCCATCTCTCGGCTGACTTTGTCGGCATCGCGATTCCTACATAGCCGGCATCCCCTGTAGATGCTTCGCCATCCCCGCAAGCACCTAGCGCTACTGCGGATACTAACGTTGCTGCTGTAAGAAAACTTTTCTTCCAATTGAATTTCATCCCTGATTCCTCCACTGCTGTTTTATTTGATATACACATTGTATCGCTAACAGACACCGCTTACATTCACTATCTTTTCCAGTTTCTTGATATTCTTCCTGTTTTGTATCCGTTTCCATATGAATTTTTTCCGATTTTCTTTGTTTTTTTTCGAAGGCCCCATAAACTGTGCTAAACTATTCGATGGTAGCGTTTCATTTTGGTTATATATAGGAAGGAAGTTTCCCGCTATGAAGTATCTATTGCATCTGCTCCTGTTGCTCTTCATTGTCGGCGGCTGCGCGAACAGCCCTGATGCGGAAGAAGAGCCAGGCAACATCGTCATCGGATTCTCGCAGTCCGGAACGGAGAGCAATTGGCGCAAGCGCCACACAGAAACAATAAGAGAAGAATTGGATAAAGAAGGCTACGAAGTGCTGTACCGGAACGGCTTCATGAAACAAGACCGCCAGATCCAGGACATGCGCACATTCATCGCCTATAAAGTAGATATGATTGTCTTCACCCCGATTGTGGAAGATGGTTGGGATGCGGTTCTGTTGGAAGCAAAAGATGCGGGCATTCCCGTTATCGTTGTCGACCGCCACATCCGCACAGCGGAAGAAAAACTTTATTTGACGCACATCGGTTCCAGCTTCAAGGCTGAAGGAAACCGAGCGGGACTCTACATCACCAACCATTTCCAGACTAGCTCCCAGTCCTCCGTGAAGATTTTGGAAATGAAAGGGCTTGCGAATACTTCGCCGACCAATTTCCGCAGTGAAGGGTTCATGGAAGTGATCAGCCGCGATTCGCGGATATCCATCGCAGCCTCCTTGGAAGGGGACTTTATCCGTTCCAAGGCGAAGGATGTCTTCCGGAAATACATCCAGGAGAATGGCTGGGAAGACATCGATGTCCTCTACAGCCATAACGATGAGATGACACTGGGCATGCTGGAGGTCATGGAAGAAAACGGCATCGTCCCCGGCCAGGACATCCTCATCGTCACGATCGACGGCCAAGCGGAGATGATCGAAAATCTGCGCGCCGGCAAAGTCAATTGCGTCGTCGAATGCAATCCGAACGCCGGCTGGTATGTCCGCAACACGATCAAGCGCTATTTGAACGGCAATACCATCCCGGATGAAATCTATATGCCCGAAACGGTCTTCTCCGATAAAGGGAATCTCGACAGCATTCCGCCAAGGGAATATTAGGGGGGTAATGTGATGGAAAAAATAGCCAGCATCAAAGATATTTTCCAGCAGACCAATCGGCTGCTCTTCAGCATCACCCTGATTCCCTTGCTGGTAATCAGCATCTTTTACACGCGCAATATCCTGATCTACCGCAGCGCACTGGCGAACGTCGAGGAAGCGAATGCCGTTTCGACCATTGTCCAGGAAAATGTTTTGGAGGAACTGTGGGATCTGGTCTTCGGACTCATCAGCGTCACCGATTACGAGTCCGGCAATGAGTTGGAAAAGGTGCGGCTGGCCATCGAAGAAATTCAGGCCAACACCACCACAGCCAAGGAAGGCGCCACACTGGATGTCGCTTTGCGGACCTTGGATACGTTGGACAATTACATTTCCGAGATGGAAAGCAATATCGCCAACGGACGGCCGTTTGCTGAAAATGAAGCCATCATGGTCCAAGTCGACGCCGTCACGGTCCTGCTTTATGCTATCCTGCAGGACTTTGTGCGCGTCGAAATCGAACTTGCGGGACAAACCAGCGACGATATGCTTGTTTCGCTCTATTATCTGATCCTGTTTGAGCTCGTCATCGTCCTGATAATCGTCTACTATGCCCGGAAGAACAACCGCTTTTTGACGCAGCAGATCCAGGAACCGTTGAACGACCTGATCGTCCTTTCTGAGGAACTGTCGCAAGGCCATCTCGATTACCGCGCAGAAGAGCCGGAAGTCGCGGAGCTGCGCGTCGTAACGGAAAGCATGAATGACATGGCGCGGAATCTGCATGTGCTGATCGAAGAAAATGCCGTGAAGCAATTCGATCTGGCCCAAAGCGAGTTGCGTGTCCTGCAGGCGCAGATTACGCCCCACTTCATCTACAATACGCTGGATGCCATCCTGTCATTGGCTGAACAAGGCAACAGCGAGCAGGTGAAGACGATGACCTACGCCCTCTCCGATTTCCTGCGCATTTCCTTAAGCAAAGGTCAGGACTGGATCACGATCGAGAAAGAAATCCGCCACGTCGAAGATTACCTGACGATTCTGCAGATCCGCTACGGGGCCATGTTGACGTTCGCCATCGACATCCCGGATGCCATCCTCCAGACGGAAGTGCTGAAGATGATCCTGCAGCCGTTGGTGGAAAATGCGGTCTACCACGGAACCAAGCATGTCCGCCGAGCCGGGAAAGTGACCGTCGGGGCGACCTATACGAATGACACGATCCAATTCTTCGTGACCGACAACGGCATCGGCATGGAGGCGGAGCGGCTCCTTGAAATCCAAGAACGCCTTGCTCAAGCCACCGTTGATGACACCGGTGAAGGCGGGTATGGCCTTTACAACGTCCGGAAGCGACTGCTGTTGTATTACGGCAACACCGCTTCCCTCGCTATCGACAGCACCTACAGAAAAGGCACGACCGTCACAGTGACAGTACCGAAGATTACCTAAAAGGAGCGATCAAGCATGTATAAAGTCTTTATAGTCGAGGATGAACACCTGATCCGGGACAGCCTGCGGAACCAACTGCTGTCCCTCGCCGAAACACACCCGCTGATTTTTTCGGGGGAAGCCTCAGACGGGGAAATGGCATTGGCCTCGATCATGGATGTCAAGCCGGATATCCTGCTGACCGATATCCGGATGCCCTTCATGGATGGCCTGAGTTTGGCAAAGGAAGTACGGAAGATCTTTCCTTGGATCCGCATCATCTTCATCAGCGGCTTCGATGATTTCGAATATGCGCGCACCGCCATCCAAGTGCAGGCGGACGCCTATCTTCTGAAGCCGATTAAAGACACCGAACTGATCCAAACGCTGGAGGCTGTCATCGCGGTATTGGACAAACAAAAAGAACCCGTCACGGAACGGGATACGCATGCGGATAATTTCATCTTTGAGCTGAAAAAAAATCATTTCCTGAACGGCATCTTCCGCGGTGACTTATCGGTTCCGGAAGTGCTGCAGGAATCCGCCGCCTTGAAGCGTTCGGTAGTCGGGAAAAAGACCTGCGTCGTGTTGGCAACCAATCATTACGACAAGAACTTCGATGATTATTTCCGCTTCAGCAATTATCTGCATTTTCTTTTCGGAGCGGATGAGAGCATCATTTTCTCCAGCATCTCGTCGCGCTTCATCAAGTTTCTGTTGATGGATAGCGATACGGACAGGTTGTTGGAAAAGAGTTACCAACTGGCTCAGACGCTCGTTCATGAACTGAAGGACGAAGAGGCGGAGGACCTGATCGTTTCGATCGGACCGATCGTCGAACGGCTCAGCGAAATTCCGCAGGCTTACCGCTACACGCAGAATATGCTCCAGACGTATGGCGTGCTGCGGACTGAACGGATCATCAGCTACGAGGATGACATCAAGGACGGCGAAGTTTCCCCGACGAATCCTTTCAAACTCGATCTGGCCCAGAAAATTGCCCAGACCGAAGCGGATGAACTGGAGGAACTGGTGCTGGAGCTTCAGGGAACGCCCGGTGATACCGAAGAACGCAACCGCCTCTTCCGCTTTTTCGTGCTTACCGAATTGGGCCATCTGGTGCAAAAAAAGAAGCCCGGTTCGGAGCAGCCTTTGCTGGAAAAAATGAACGACCTTGACCAGTTGGCGGCGGTGGCGGCCGATGCCGCGGAATATACCCAGATCATCGAAAAGCTGCTGGCTTTCCTGATGGCGGCCCACATTAACCCTTCGATGGTGAAGTATCAGAGCGTTATCCAAAAAGCGTTGGGGTTCATCAAGGAGAATTTTACCGATCCGGACATCTCCCTGAACGTCGTGGCTGATGCCGTGAACCTGAGTCCGTCGCATTTCAGCACCATCTTCTCGCAATCTTTGGGTCAGACTTTCATCGACTTCCTGACCGAATGCCGGCTGCAGCATGCCAAGGAGTTGTTGGTCGGGACGGATGACAAACTGTCCGCCATCGCGATGGACATCGGCTACAACGATCCCAATTATTTCAGCTACCTCTTCAAAAAACGGGAAGGCCAGACCCCAAAAGAATTCCGCCGCACGCATACAAGAGTGTGACAAATCTCGTTTAATCCATATAGAAAAGGAGCCACCCATTATTTCGGGGTGGCTCCTTTTCTTTACAACAATACGCCCTACACCGTTCGCTTTTCCTTGGAAATTTGCGAAGGCGCGGTTCCGTAGTATTTTTTGAACAGTTTGCTGAAGTGGTACGCGTCCTGATAGCCGACAGCTTGTGCGACTTCTTTGATGGTCCATTCTTCCTGCTTCAGCAGTTCCTTCGCATGCTTCAGGCGCACGTGGATCAGATAATGGATCGGGCTCAATCCGGTCGCTTCCTTGAATATTTTTGAAAGATGGGCCGGGCTGACGAAGAGTTGCTGCGCCAATTGTTCCAGCGTGATTTCTTCGGAATGGTGGTTTTCCAGATAATAGACGGCATGGTTCACCAGATGCTGTTGGCGCACGGCCGTTTGGGAAAGCGCCGGGGGAAGCGTATTGTCGGATCCGTCCTCCAGACTCCGCAGCAATAACCCCAGCATCTCCAATATCAGCCCTTTGCCCATCAGCTGATATTCACTCCGTTGCTCGTTGAACTCTTTCGTCACCCGCCAAGCCTTCTCCATGAAGGCATCCGCATAACAGCCCAAGTCCAGCAAAGCGCGTTTGTTCGGGAAATGATTGCGCGGAAGCCCGTTCAGCGAAAGATTCGTCAGGCCGATATGCAGTTGATGGGAAAATGTGCCCTCTTTTTGACTTTCCGCATGTTTGACGCCCGGATTGAAGAGCATGACGGTGCCAGTTCCCAGGTCCTGCCGTTCTCCGTCCACCAGGTAATCGGCTTCCCCTTCCAGAAGGATGCTGATTTCCAGAAAGTTATGGCTGTGCGTTTTGGAATAGTTTCCGGCTTCGTTCAAAGGATCGAAAGCGTACAGAATTTCAGGATTAAATGTTTGTACGTGTGTATAGGCCATCGCAAAAGTCCTTTCTGTTGAATACCCTTATATTGTACAGGAATCTGACGAAGAAAAGCCATTCTCATTCCTCGAAAAAGCAGTAACCTGTTAACATACACTTTTTTTGAGGAGGACTGTCTTATGAATCATTATCAATGGATTTGGCGCTATGCACGGGCATACAAATCCAAAGGCTTACTGGCTTTATTTTTTGTTTTTCTGAATGCCATCCTGATCATCGTCAATCCTATCTTGGCGGGAGAATTGGTCGATAAAGTCATCGATGGTGGGCAGGATGACTTATTGGTGCCGATTTTAACACTTATGATCGGCATCACGCTCTTTCGGACGACCATCCGCTATTGCTATCAGATGCTGTTCGAGCGGATCGGCCAAAATTCCCTATTCGTGCTGCGCCAGGACATGTACCGGAAACTGCAGGAGCTGGATTTCGACTTCTTCAACCACACCCGGGTCGGGGACATCATGGCCCGGATGACCGGCGATACCGACGCCATTCGCCATTTTGTCTCCTGGGTCACCTACAATATTCTGGAGAGCATTCTCTGGTTCGTGATGGCCGTCGCGGTCATGGGCACGATCCACCTTCCGCTGATGCTGTCATTGGTGGCAGTCACGCCGATCATCTTCATCCTGACGCAAAAGATGTCCCGAAAAGCCTTCCCGCTGTTTTTCCAGATCAGGGAAAGCTTCTCCCGGCTGAATTCGATGGTGGAAGAAAACATCGGCGGCAACCGCATCGTCAAGGCTTTCGCAAGGGAAGACCATGAAATCGAGAAATTCACGAAGCACAACGAAGACTTCAAGCGCCGCAACCTGGATTCCGCAGCCGTATCCCGTACGTATCTCCCCTGGCTCGACGGTTTCGCCGGAACACTGAATGCAATCGCCTTGGTGCTCGGCGGCCTGTATGTCATCCGCGGTGAAATGTCCATGGGGGATCTGGTCGCCTTCAACGGGTTCCTCTGGATGCTGAACATGCCGATGCGCATGAGCGGTTGGCTCATCAATGATGTGCAGCGCTTCTCCGCTGCTTGCGTCAAGATCCGTGACATGCTGGATACACAAGCGCAAATCCCGGTTACGGCTGACGAGGAACAGCTTCGGATCAAGGGAACCGTCACGTTCAACGATGTCTCCTTCGCCTTCTCGGATGACCCCGAAACGGATATCCTGTCGCACGTCTCCTTTACAGTCCGTCCCGGACAGACGTTGGGAATTTTGGGCGAAACCGGCTCAGGCAAGACGACACTCGTCAATTTAGTCGGAAGATTCTACGATCCGACTTCGGGAACCGTCCTTATCGACGGCAAAAACGCCAAGGAGTACCCGGTCCGCCAATTGCGGGAAAACATCGCCATGGTCATGCAAGACGTCTTTCTGTTTTCGGATACGATTGAAGACAACATTGCTTTCGGAAATCCCATGGTGGATCGCTCCTATATCCAGCAGATGGCCCGGATTGCCGATGCGGACGGCTTCATCACCAGCATGCCCCAAGGATACGCCACTATCATCGGCGAACGAGGAGTAGGCTTATCGGGAGGGCAAAAGCAACGCATTTCCTTAGCCCGAGCGTTGGCGAAGGATACAGCCATCTTGATTTTGGATGACACCACTTCCGCTGTCGACATGGAAACCGAATCGAAGATCCAGCAGGAGTTGCTCGGCTTGACGGAAAACAAAACGACCTTCATCATCGCCCACCGGATTTCGTCGGTGCGGGATGCGGATCTGATCCTGATGATGGAAAAAGGCCAAGGCGTCGAACAAGGAACCCATGCGGAACTTTTGGCCAAGCGAGGCAAATACTATGACGTTTACTGCAAACAACTCGGATTGACGGGAGGGGAAGCCAATGGCACGCAATACGTATGATGTCGATGAAAGCTTAGAGCAAGAATTCAATTGGGGGCACTACCGGCGCTTGGCCGGCTACATCAAGCCCTACAAAAAACCAATTTCAAAGATATTGGCTGTCATCATTCTGGCGAACATTGCCGGAATGGCAGGCCCTTATTTCACAAAAATCGCAATCGATGACCTGATACCAGCAGGTAATGTGCAACAACTGCTAGGACTGGGCGGCATCTTCATCCTTTCCCTGGTCCTGATCGGCGGGTGCATGCGCTACCGGATTTACGCCATCACCGAAGTCGGCCAAGATATTCTGAAGGACATGCGCTACGATATTTTTGCGCATCTGCAGCGCTTGCCGTTCGCCTACTTCGACAACCGGCCCCACGGCAAAATCCTGATCCGCGTAGTCAATTACATCAATACGCTGAGCGACCTGCTGAGCAACGGTCTCATCAATCTGATATCGGACCTTTTCAACGTAGTGATCACATTAGGCTTCATGCTCCTCATCGATGTGCGCTTGACTTTATACAGTATGGCCTTGCTGCCGGTTCTGTTCGGATTGGTGCTGTTCATCAAAAAGCGTCAGCGGATAGCTTTTCAGATATTGAGCAACAAACAGTCCAATCTTAACGCCTATATTCACGAAAGCATTTCGGGAATCAAAATAACCCAATCCTTTGCCCGCGAACAGGTCAATTATGACATCTTCAATGAAGTGAGCGAGGAATACCGGACGGCGTGGATGAAAGCCGTCAAAATTCAATTCTTGATGTGGCCGGGTGTTCTGAATATTTCAGTCATAACGACCTGTTTGATTTATTTTGTAGGCATCCGCCAGCTCGGCGTATCCGTAACGACAGGAACATTGATCGCCTTCATCGGCTACATCAATAATTTTTGGAATCCCGTCATCAACATCGGCAACTTCTATAATTCCTTGATCACAGCGACAGCCTACTTGGAACGCATCTTCGAAACACTCGACGAGGTGCCTTCGATCCAGGATGCGCCGAATGCTTACGAACTGCCCTCGGTCTCCGGAGCAGTGGACTTCGAGGATGTCACCTTCCGCTATGAGGATGGCAAAGATATTCTGCATAAGGTCAACTTCCATATCGAACCGGGCCAGAGCATCGCCTTGGTCGGGCCGACGGGAGCAGGCAAGACGACGATCATCAACCTGCTGACCCGCTTCTACGACATCAACGAAGGCAGCGTCAAAATCGATGGCCACGACGTACGCGATGTCACGCTCCATTCCTTGCGCAGCCAGATGGGCGTCATGCTGCAGGATACTTTCATCTTTTCCGGCACAATCCTGGAAAATATCCGCTACGGAAAGCTGGATGCCACCGAAGAGGAAGTGATCGCGGCGGCGAAGGTTGTGCGCGCACATGACTTCATCAAACACCTGAAGGACGGCTACCATACTGTCGTTGAGGAGCGCGGCAGCACCCTTTCGGCTGGCCAACGGCAGTTGCTTTCCTTTGCGCGGGCCTTGCTTGCCGATCCGAAGATCCTGATTCTCGATGAAGCGACCGCCAGCATCGACACTCGGACCGAGGAGCTGCTGCAGGAAGGTCTCCAGAAACTTCTGAAGGATCGGACTTCCTTCATCATCGCCCACCGGCTGTCGACGATCAAAAACAGCTCCCAGATCTTCTACGTGGCAGGCGGCAACATCGCTGAAGCAGGCACCCACGAAGAGCTGATGGCCCAAAAAGGCTTGTATCACCATCTCTACCAATCCCAATACGACCTCCTGCAGGCCGTGTGAATAACTGAAGCTGTCCCGTTTTGGGGCAGCTTATTTATTTATCAAAGTCAGGATATATCCGAAAAAGATGCGTTCCTGCCCTTAAGAGCAACTGCTCCAAGGCCGGGAACGCATCTTTTGATTATTAAACGGGATCTCTTACGTTAGTCCGCTTTGTTTGCGATCAGCTCTTTGGCTGCCGCCGCACCTTCCAAATCTTCCCATTTCCATTCCATCACTTCCGGAATGTCATCGCCGTTCTCGCGGATGAAGCGGTGATGGAAGTCCACCGTTTCCGTCATCCTTTGCGAAAAGACTGCCGCTTCTTCGCCATAGACGGCGTTGGCTGCATCCTGCGCCAAGTGGAACCGGTCCATCTCAGACAACACGCGCATGTCGAACGGTGTCGTGATGTCCCCGTTCTCACGGTAGCCGTGGATGTGCAGGTTATGGTTGTGACGATCAAAGAAGATGTCACGGATCAAGCCTTCAAAGCCGTGGAAGGCAAAGACGATCGGTTTGTCCGCCGTGAAATAGGCGTCGAAGGCTTCGTCGCTCAACCCGCGCGGATCCACGTCCGGATGGCGCAGTTTCAACAGGTCCACGATGTTGATGAAACGGATCTTCAATGTCGGGAACTGCTTGTGCAGAATTGTGACTGCGGCAAGCGCCTCCAAGTTCGGTTCCGTTCCCGCTGCCGCAATCACGACATCCGGTTCTTCGTCTCCGCAAGTCGAAGCCCAATCGATGACTTTCAGGCCATCTTTGACCAATACCTCGGCTTCTTCAGCAGAGTAGAATTGTGGACGCGGGTGTTTCGAAGACACGATCAGATTGATCTGTTCCTCAGAGGCCATCGTTTCCGCCATCACGGCCATCAAGGAGTTCGCATCCGCCGGCAAGTATTCGCGGATGAATTCCGGTTTCTTCTCAGCCAAGTGCGTCAACAAACCCGGATCTTGATGGGTGTAGCCATTGTGGTCCTGTTGGAAAACCGTCGAAGTCGCGATCAGATTCAATGACGGATAGTGTTTGCGCCACGTCTGTTCTTTGGCTTTGCGCAACCATTTGAAATGTTGGGTGATCATCGAATCGACCACGCGCAGGAAGGCTTCGTAACTTGCGAAGAATCCATGGCGCCCGGTCAGGACATAGCCTTCCAGGAAACCTTCCGCTTGGTGCTCAGACAACTGCGAATCGATGACACGGCCTGATGGGGATAGCCATTCATCGTAAGCAGGATCGATCGCTTCCATCCAGACGCGGTTCGTCACTTCGAAGACTTTGTTCAGGCGGTTGGATTTGGTTTCATCCGGTCCGAAGATGCGGAAATTATCCGGATTTTCCACGATCAGGTCGCGCGCAAAGTTGCCGAATTCGATCATGTCCTGGGCGATGACTGCGCCTGGAACGGTCGTGTCGACGGCATACTGCTTCCAATCCGGGATGACGAGCGGTTTCGGATCGATGCCGCCATTCGTGATCGGATTCATAGCCATCCGTCGGTCGCCTTTTGGTGCCATTTCTTTCAATTCAGCCACCAGTTGGCCATCCGCCGTGAACAGCTCTTCGGGACGGTAGGACTGCATCCAATCCACCAGCGCATCGATGTGTTCCATATGGTGGGCATCCACCGGAATCGGCACTTGGTGGGCACGGAAGCCGCCTTCGATCGGTTCGCCGTCCCAAGTTTTAGGGCCCGTCCAGCCTTTCGGTGTGCGGAAAATGATGACCGGCCAAGCCGGCATCTTCGCTTCGGCAGCGGAGCCTTTGCGGGCTTCGGTTTGGATCGCTTTGATCTTTTCGACAGCCGTATCCAACACTTGCGCCATGATCGGATGCACCGCTTCCGGTTCGGTCCCTTCCACGAACAACGGCTCCCAGCCCATGCCGCCAAAGTACTGCGTCAATTCTGCGTTCGATTTGCGGTCGAGGATCGTCGGGTTGGATATCTTGCCGCCGTTCAAATACAGGATCGGCAAAACCGCACCATCCGTGACCGGATTGATGAACACATTGGAGAACCAACCAGCCGCCAACGGACCGGTTTCAGCTTCCCCGTCACCGACGACAGTCGCTGCGATCACTTCCGGGTTGTCGAAGATGGCTCCTGTTGCATGGGAAAGCGAATAGCCGAGTTCCCCGCCTTCATGGATCGATCCGGGTGTTTCCGGTGCCGCATGGGAAGCGACCCCGCCTGGGAAGGAGAATTGTTTGTAGAGTTTCGTCAAACCTTCCAGATCCTCGGTGATTTCCGGATAGATTTCCGTATAGGAGCCGTCCAGATAGGAGTTCGAAACCATGACTTGGCCGCCATGTCCCGGGCCTTCGACGTAGAACATGTTCAGGTCATATTTGTTGATGACGCGGTTCAAGTGGGCATAGATGAAATTCTGTCCGGAGATCGTCCCCCAGTGGCCGATCGGATGAAGCTTCACATCGGTTTCCTCGATCGGGCGTTGCAGCAAGGGATTGTCCTTCAGGTACAATTGTCCCACGGAGATGAAATTAGCGGCGCGCCAGAAGGCATCCACCTTGTCCAGATACTCTTTTGAATCAAATGCAGTCATTTTTGTTGCTCCTTTTCATTTTTATTATTGAAAACGCTTGCGAAAACTTTCACAAATGTCATCCAAAAAATCGGTTTGACGATTTTCTGTCAAACCGATCGAAAAAAACTATTTGATTAAGGCCACTTCAAGACCGACCAGTTTTGCCCAAGCCAAAATCTGATCTGTGCTCAAACTCAATGAAACGACAGTGTGGTGACCGCCGCCAGCTTCGATCCAAGCGCGGATTCCGTCATGGAAATTAGGTTTCACTTCCCATAGGACGCGTGCGACTGGAAGGTTCGGAGCTGCCTCAGTCGGTTCAAAAGCAACAACTTCATTCACCAACAATTTGTAGTGAGTTCCGAAGTCAGCCATTGAAACGACAACGCCGTCCCCTGCTTTGCCGTCGAAGACAAGGCGGGCAGGCTCTTCACGGTTCCCCATCGATAATGGCGCAATCAAGATTTTTGGTTTGTTGGACGCCAGTCCCGGATCGACTTCCAGCATATGCGATTGCAGGATCGCTTCTCTGCCTTCAGCCATTTCATACGTGTAGTCTTCCATGAAGCCGGTGTCGATGTTGTGGGACATGATCTTCATCAAACGGTCGATTGCTGCTGTTTTCCAGTCGCCTTCGCCTGCGAAGCCGTAGCCTTCTGCCATCAAGCGTTGTACTGCAAGACCCGGTAATTGTTGCAGGCCATGCAAATCTTCAAAGTTTGAGGTAAAGGCAGTGTAGCCGCCCGCTTCCAAGAAACGACGGATGCCGATTTCTTGACGTGCCTGCACTTTGACATGCGCTTCCCATTTACCTTGCTCATAATCGCCGTAGTCGAAATCATACAAATCTTTGTATTCATTGAACAATGTATCGACTTCTGCATCTGCGACCGCATCGACATAGTCCACTAAATCACGGATACCGTAGTAATCGACCGTCCAGCCGAATTGGATCTGCGCTTCCACTTTATCGCCTTCGGTCACGGCAACGTTACGCATGTTATCGCCGAAACGCGCCACTTTGATGGAGAAGCTTTCATTGTAAGCTACCGCAACGTCCATCCATTCCGCGATTTGGGTTTGAACATTTTCACGTTCCCAATAGCCGACAACGACTTTGTTGTTCTTTTTCAGGCGCGCATTGATGAAGCCGTACTCGCGATCGCCATGTGCCGCTTGGTTCAAGTTCATAAAATCCATATCGATTGTTGCCCATGGAATGCTTTCGTTGAATTGAGTTGCCAGATGCAATAACGGTTTTTGTAGCAATTTCGTGCCGCGGATCCACATTTTCGCTGGCGAGAAAGTATGCATCCAAGTGATGACACCTGCCACTTCATCACGGTAATTCACTTCTTTCATGATCTTCGTAATCGTATCAGGCGTTACCGCCAATTCCTGCAGCACAAGCGGATAAGGCAGTTTGCCGCTGTTGTTCAGGCTTTCCACGATGACCGCCGCATTGTTTTTTACTGTCTGCAAAGCTTCTTCACCATATAAATGTTGTGAACCGACTACGAACCAAAATTCTTTTTTCACTACTTCTAACATATTTTCAGCTCCCCTATTTTTTTTGCCCGTAATAGGCGTTTTCTCCGTGTTTTCGCAAATAATGTTTATCCAGAATGCGTTGCGGCAGTTCCTCCGCGAAGGCATTCAATTGACGGGCGAACAGATTGGTTTTGCAGACTTCATCCAATACGACGGCATTCAGTACTGCCCCTTTGGCGTCCTTGGCCCAAGTAAAGGGGCCATGCCCATGAAGCAATACGCCGGGAACTTCCATCGGTTTGATGCCGCGTTCGCGGAACGTTTCCACAATGGTGTTTCCCGTTTCTTCCTCGTAACCCCGGTCGATTTCCGCCTGCGTCAGGAAACGTGCGCAGGGAACCGTGCCGTAAAAGGTATCGGCATGTGTCGTACCCATGGCCGGCACATCCAATCCGGCTTGCGCCCAAATCGTGGCCCAAGTCGAATGCGTGTGCACAACCGCCCCGATTTCCGGGAATTCTTTGTACAGGACGGCATGCGTCGGCATGTCGGATGACGGGTTCAGATCCCCTTCGATGACGTTGCCTTCAAAGTCGCAGACGACCATATCGCTCGCCTTCATGTCGGCATAGCCGACACCGCTGGGCTTGATGACGAACAAGCCTTTTTCGCGGTCGACCGCACTGACGTTTCCCCACGTGTATTTGATCAATCCCCGTTCCGGCAATTCCAGATTGGCTTGAAAAACTTCTTCTTTTAATTGTTCCAGCAAGATGTTTCCTTCCCTTCTATCTCAAACTCAAATGCTCGACTGCAGCTTGTTCGATCGCTAGCCCTTTTTGGTAACGTTCGATGAAAGTTCCGAAACCTTCTACATCGCGCACATCGGGAGCGATCGTGACGCCTTCATCGGCACCGAATACTTTCTTGTCCAAAAATGCATCCAAACTCTCTGACATTTCTTTGCGATCAGTGTAGGCAGCCAGCAATGCAATGCCCCATGCGCCGCCTTCTCCGGCCGTCTCCATGACGGTAACCGGTGCGTCCATGACAGCAGCCAACACTTTCTGTCCGACTTCAGGGGTTTTGAAGATGCCGCCGTGGCCGACGATTTTGTCGATTGCGACATGTTCCTGCTTCAGGATGTTCATGCCGATTTTCATTGCCCCGAAAGCGGTGAAAAGGTGCACGCGCATGAAGTTGGCTAAGTTGAAGTTGCTTTCCGGTGTGCGGACAAACAACGGCCGTCCTTCTGCCAAATGGGTGATGTTCTCGCCCGAGTAGTAACCGTACGAGAGCAATCCGCCGCAATCGGCATCGCCTTCAAGCGCTTTGTTGAATAACGTGGCGAACAATTTGTCCGTATCGATTGCAAAACCGGCTGCCTCGCTGAATTCCCGGAAAAGCTTTACCCAAGCGTTGATGTCGGATGAACAGTTATTGGTATGGACCATCGCAACCAGACTGCCTGCCGGTGTCGTCACGAGATCGATTTCCGGATGCACTTCGTTCAGGTCCTGCTCCAAGACGATCATAGCAAATGCCGAAGTACCGGCGGATACGTTCCCGGTGCGCTCCGCCACGCTGTTCGTGGCGACCATGCCGGTTCCGGCGTCCCCTTCCGGCGCACACAACGGGATGCCCGCTTCGAGCGTGCCAGTCGGATCTAGCAGTTTGGCTCCCGCTTCCGTCAGATTCCCAGCCGCGTCCCCTGCCAACAATACTTCCGGCAGCAGATCCGCCAATTTCCAAGTCGCGCCTTTTTCTGCGGCTAATGCATCAAACTGATCAATCATCCGTTCGTCATAATTCTTCTTCTCGACATCGATCGGGAACATCCCGGATGCATCACCGATTCCCAAAACTTTCTTGCCTGTCAATTGCCAATGGATGTAGCCTGCCAAAGTCGTAAAGAAAGCGACTTCATTTGTATGCTCTTCCTTATTCAAAACCGCTTGATACAGGTGGGCAATGCTCCAGCGTTGCGGGATATTGTATTTGAACAGTGCGGTCAATTCCTTTTCGGCATCAGCCGTAGTGGCGTTGCGCCAAGTCCGGAACGGCACCAATAACTCATTTTCCTGATTGAACGCCATGTAGCCGTGCATCATCGCGCTGAAACCGATCGATCCGACTGCGGTCAAGGTCACGCCGTATTTTTCTTTAACCTCACGCATCAGTTCTGCGTAGCTTGTTTGAAGGCCCTCCCAAATCTGGTCCAATGAATACGTCCAGATGCCGTCCACCAATTGATTTTCCCATTCGTAGCTGCCGGATGCGACCGGAGCGAAGCGGGAGTCGATCAGCACCGCCTTGATGCGGGTGGAGCCGAATTCGATTCCGATGCTCGTCTGCCGCGATTCGATATCAGTGACTATCGCTTGTAACTTCTCAGTCAAAATATTTCCTCCTCTTTGCGGTGCACCCTTTCCGGATGCTGTCCGTTCTTCTTAGGCATATTATATTCTATATGTCCGTACATGTAAAGAGATAAATTGGATATTTGTCCGAACACAAAAAAAATGCACAAGCGACTGCCTGTCGCTTGTGCATCGCTCCCTTCCGCAACGCAGCCCTAAAATCAGCCGAAAACCTGATGCAGCAACAAAAAGAAGCCATCCCGATTCAGGGATAGCTCCGTTCTTCAGTTATTGGATCCGTTTGACCGAATCGCGGATGATCAGTTCCGGCTCGAATATTTTGTTGCCAGTCACTTCTTGCTGTACGGCCAGCATGATCCACTCGGCGGCGGCTTCGCCCAATTCTTCTTTGGGATGGGAAAGGGTCGTCAGCTTGACGCTGCCTGCCGTGCTCAAGAACGAGTCATCATTGCCGACCACCGAATAATCCTCTGGAACCCGTTTGCCCATGTCAGCAAGCGCTTGGATCAAGCCCTGCGCCACTTCATCGTTGTAGCAGACGATGCCGGTGACCTCTTGATCGCTCGCCAGCTTCTCCCGAATCGTCTGGAACACTTGCCCTTTGGTTTCGGTCGTGTAGGTGTACACGTTTTTCGGATCGAAATTTGTACGCATCTCTTCGTGGGCTTTGATGAAGCCTTTCATCCTATACTTCCCTTGCAGGTCGTCAATCTTCGTGATCAGCGCCAAATGCTGATGTCCTTGCTCGAATAGATGTTTCGTTGCAAGATAGCCCGCTTTCGTGTCATTGACGCAAATGAAAGGGACCGACAGTTCTTCATAGTAGGCATTGATCATGACAACCGGTATGCCACGTTCCTTGAAGGAAAGGTAATAAGCCAAATTCGGATTGTATTGGTTACTTTTTGTCGGTTCCACGATCAGTCCCGAAACGCCTTGGCTGAGCATCTGTTCCAGACACTCCCGCTCCTGATCGACGTCGTTGTTCGTGCTCGCCAACAACAAAGAGTAGCCATTCTCCCGCAACTTCTGCTCGATGCCGCGGATGATCGATGGAAAAATATAGTCCGACAGATAAGTCGTGATGACTCCGATCGTCTTGCTGGAAGACACACCATCACCACGCCTCTGATATGTATCGTCGACATAGGTCCCGGAACCTTTCTCCTTGCGCAGAAAACCTTCATTCACCAGCAAGGCGATCGCTTCCCGGACGGTATGGCGGCTGACCCCATAATCCTTCTGCAGCTGCAGTTCGGGCGGAATGACTTTGCCTACCACAAATTCGTTCGAAAGTATTTTTGAGCGTATCTCATCGGCAATCACCTGGTATTTTGTTTTCATCGCGTGCTCTCCCTCTGTATATGTCCGTACAAATAGTATAGTAAACCAACCGGAAAAATACAAGTGCGCGTTGACGAATTCTATGCAAAAACCGGACTTCCTGTTTGATATCTCAGGAAATCCGGTGCCTTTTACAACAAAGTTTCGATTGGAGTATAGACTGCGCCGATCGATTCGGCGACATCTTTGTTCGTCAACTTGCCGCTGTGCACGTTGAATCCGGTCAGTATGGTCGGATTGTTAGCCGCCGCTTGTCGCGCACCTTGATTCGCGATCTCCACTGCATAAGGCAAAGTAACATTCGTCAACGCGATCGTAGCAGTGCGTGGAACGGCGCCTGGCATGTTCGGCACCGCATAATGCAGGACGCCATGCCGTTCATAAACCGGATCATCGTGTGTGGTCGTGCGGTCTTCGGTTTCAAAGATGCCGCCCTGATCCACGGCGATGTCGACGATCACGGAACCAGGCTGCATGCTTTTCACCATTTCCTCGGTCACTAAGGTCGGCGCTTTCCGGCCGGGAATCAGGACAGCCCCGATGACGACGTCGGCATCCTTGATGGCATGGGCAATGTTCCACTCGTTCGACAGCAAGGTGATGACTGCGTTCCCGTACAAATTCTCGATTTCCGTCAAAATCTCCGGTCTTACGTCCAGGATCGTGCAATGGGCGCCGAGTCCCAATGCGATCTGCAACGCGTTGCGCCCGGCCACACCGCCGCCGATGATGACGACTTTCCCGTTCGCTACACCCGGAACGCCGCTCAACAGAACGCCTTTGCCGCCATATGGTTTTTCCAGGAACTGCGCGCCGATCTGGACGGAAAGACGGCCCGCGATGACGCTCATCGGTGTCAAAAGCGGCAAGTCGCCTTTTTTTCCGACCATCGTTTCGTAGCCGATTGCGGTCATGCCCGCTTGCAGCATCGCCTTCGTCAATTCCGGTGCAGCCGCCAAGTGCAGGTAGGTAAACAGAATCAGGTCCTCGCGGAAGTATGCGTACTCCGATTCCAAAGGCTCTTTCACTTTGATGACCAGTTCGGCGTCCCACACTTTGGCTGCGTCTTCCAACACTGTCGCCCCTGCCTTTTCGTACTGTCTGTCTTCGAATCCCGATCCGACACCGCAGCCGGATTGGACCCAGACTTGATGGCCGTTCTGGACCAGCAACTGCACACCTGCAGGCACCACCCCCACCCGGTTTTCGTTATTTTTGATTTCTTTCGGCACTCCGATGATCATCCCGATCATTCCTTTCCGACAAGTCCGTCCACCGCCAAAATAGCGTCGGCGACTTGTTCAGCCGTTATGTTTTTGTTTAGATTTTTCATGGTGTTGCTCTGTGCCACTGCAAGTTTTCCGACTTTAACGAGCTCTTCACGCGTGGCTCCGGTAAGATGCATCTCGGCCAGAGTCGTCGGCATGCCGATCTCCGCCAGGAAATGGCTGTATTTTTTGAATTCTTCGTGAGGGCGCTCTTCAAGTACGAGTTGGACCAATAGGCAAAAGCCGACTATTTCCCCGTGCGTCAAGCGATGGACCTCGCCTTTGATGGCGGTGAAGCCATTATGGATGGCATGTGCGGCCGCCAAGCCGCTATTTTCAAAGCCCAGTCCCGACAGCAGCGTATTCGCCTCAACAATCGCCTCGACAGCCGGCGTCACCAATCCTTTTTGGACATCAGCGAACGCGCTAAGGCCGTCACGGAACAAGGTTTCTTCGCAGGCCTTCGCAATGGCAGTGCCGGCGATCGTTGGCAATCCTCCGGCTAACGCATTCTCCCCGGAGGCTTTCGTTGCCAACGCTTCCGCACAGGTCGCCAAGGCATCCGCCATCCCGCTTGCAAAAAAACGGATCGGTGCTTGGATAACGATTTGCGTATCAACAAGCACCAGATCAGGGTTCTTCGCATAGAAACGGTAATGGTCGAACAGCCCATCCTGCGTATAGAGCACCGAGATGGCGCTGGTCGGTGCATCCGTGGAAACGGTGGTGGGAACAATCACGATCGGCAATTCGCATGCAGCTGCGATGCCTTTCGCAACATCGATGATTTTGCCGCCTCCGAGTCCGATGATGACGTCCGCCGTTGCATCGGCGACCTCGTCAGCCAAACGGACCATTGCTTCCAGCGAGGCTTCGCCAGTGAATGCTTCATAATGATAGGGAAAACCCTCCAGAGCCCGTTCCACTTTTTCCTGGAGCAAGCCCCAAACGAAATCGTCCGTAAGCAGGAATGCCTTCTTTCCGTAGACAGCCGCTTCCTTCCCTAATGCGTCAATAGCACCTACTCCTTGAATATACCGGCTAGGCGACCGAAAAACATGATAAGCCATATGTGCGCCCCTTTTCCATTTGTGATTTATTTATTATGGCTTTATTTTACCACAGCTGGCTCAATCAAAATCAAAAAATCCTTTGGGAGCCCCATCTCCGGTGAGCCAGGTGCTGGCCGGAGTTCCGGACCACATTTTAGTTGTTACTCCGACGACCGTCGCGTTCGTCGGATTTCCGGTCCGCATTTTTATCGTTCTCCTCCGAACGTCACCCTCACCGGAGCTAAGCGCAGTTATGCGCACAAAAAAAATCAGGGACCAGCTCGTTAAGAGCCAGCCCCTGATTTTTACCCTTGGTACAGGCTATTTGCCTGATTTTTTTCGGTTGGACATCGGTACCCTTGCAATTGCCACAGCTCCGAATGCGAGTGCGCCATACAACAAAGTAGATTGACTGATGGCTTCTTCGGCGACGAGCGCATCCGGATTTTCTGCGGCAGCCTCATCGTACAACGCTTTGATTTCATCCGCCGGAAGGACGATGCCGTCTTGGATATACAGTTCATCAATCAGCCCTTTGAATGGTTGATCCCAGTAGTTGACGCCCAGACTGAACGATGCTGCTGCGCCTTCGAAGATGTTCGGGAAATTCTCCCCTATGAACTTCGCCTCGCCATTGACATAGACAGAGATCTTGCCGGCATCCACAGTAAAGGCCAAATGCGTCCACGCGTCAGCAGGGATGGTGGAACCGATCGGCGCATCGTACCATTGCTGGCCGGACCAAAGCATCGTCTGATTGGCCGGCCCGACAGGCGTCAGGCTGATCCAACTTTGCTCTGTGGCAGCGCCGAAGAAAGCGGTCGTGAACTGATTCAGCTCGGCTGGATTGATCCAGAAAGCTACGGTATAGGCATTCTGAGTGATCAAGCCCTTTCCAATCGACAGTCCGGATTTGCCGTCGAACGAAGCGGCCTGCCCTTTGATACCTTCAACGAACGGCACAGTTCCGCCCGTGTTGTTGATCCGGTCTCCGGTCACTTGTGCATCGCTCTGATCGCCTGCCGCATTCTGATAAGTCTCATCGAAGGAATAATAAGCCGAAAGCTTGCCGGCTTCCTTCGGTTCGACTTGGATCTCGAAGCTGAGTTGCTCCGATTGCAACTCGTTTTGGATAAGTGCTGTCAGCGTCACGAGCGCTGCCGGTTGGCTCGCTTCGGGACGAGTGACGATACCCGTTTCCGAGATGACAGCAGGATCGGAGGAAGTCCATTCGATGGTGCTGCCGCCCGCAGCGGTTGTCGGTAGTACGATGTCCTTCATGACGGATTCAGGCATGGACGCCGTAAGCTCGGCTTTGATTTTCTCCATCTGTTCCGAGTCCGTTGCCGTGCTCGTTTGGCTTCCCCAAATGACCTGCCCGGTCTCGGACATGCCGCTGAAAGTCATGACCCACGCTTCTGTCGTCGGATCCCATTGGCTGATGAAGACCCCATCATAGGTGCCGTCCGCCAGTTTCAGCTCGGCCCGGTAGCCATCGTAAAGCCGCCATGTGCCTTCCTGCGCACCCGCAACCGTACCGTCAGCCTGCAACTGAATTAGTGTGGACTCGGTCAGTTGGCCTGTGATTTGGTTGCCGTGGTTGATGAACTTATAAGTGCCGGTGACCTCTTCCTGCGCCACTTCCGTTATCGTCTCGCCAGCATAGCGATACGGTGTCGGAACCGGCCAGTCATTGCTGTTCTTGAATGTCTGATGGACACGCACTTCATGCGTCTCGCCTTTATTCGGGAAGCGGGTATGGAACACGAGAAATTCCTTATCGGCTTTTGCATCGATGTAATAGGAGTTGTGTCCCGCCGACAGATAACCGACGCCGTCCCCGGTTCCGTCCTCACCCAATTCTCGAATGAAGAGGAAGTTTCCGATCAGTTTGTTGCCGATATCCTGATGATCATTGACCCCAGGGAAATTGCCTACACCTTTGTCGAAGGACTCAGGATACACAGCTTCATTGCCGGCCGCATCCACATAAGGCCCTGTGATCGACTCCGAACGGAACTGACGCATTTGATAACCACCATCCGAAGCCAACCCGCCATAAGTCAAATAAAGATAATAATAGCCAGCCTTTTTGTCGTAGACGGCATAAGTCCCTTCTGAAGAACGCCCATACCCAGCGGCAATCTTGGTACCGAAATAGCGGTCGATCATCCGGCCGTCCTCAGTCACTCCGTCTTCGCCCGGATAAAGCGGAATGCCTGTTTTTTCGTCCAGCTCAAGGATGAAGGTTCCGCCTGACCACGAACCGTATGTCATCCACAGTTTTCCTTGCTTGTCATACAAGATATTGGCATCGATTGCATTCGTGTATTCTGCATTGTTGTAGGCGCCGTTTTCCGTGAACCACTCGGGATTAGGCTCTTCCAGCACGCCATCTTCGATCAGTTCATCGATATTCGTGCTCTCCCATTGCTTGTTGACGTCACTGTTCGCATCATACGCTTCTTCCTCCGCGAATCCGGAGTAGATGATCGTATCGACATACGCGTACGGTCCTTCGATATTCTTGGACACAGCCAGACCGATTGCCGAGCGGATATAGGTGGAGGAGACGCTGTAGTACAGCATGTAGGCGCCTTTGCTGCCGTCTACATTTCGATAGTCCTTATTCCAGATGACATCCGGCGCCCAGACCGCGTATCCGCCTGTGCTGTCTGCATCATCTTCCCCTGCCCAGGCGAAGGATTCGGAAAGATTTTCGCTCAAATCCCCGTAAATCGTGTTGTCCGTACTTGTGTAGCCGTTGGTGAAATTCTGCCAATTGATCAAATCCGACGATTTCGCGGCTGCGATATGCGATCCGAATACATAGTACATCCCGGATTTCTGATCTTGAATGATGGACGGATCGTGGACCGATGCATTTGAGAAAGTTACGGCTTCATCCGTTTCCGACGCGTGCACCTGTGACTTGGACTGGACCGCGGCAGCCATGCTGATGGCCATACCGCAAAGCAACAACTTGGATATTCTTGATCTGGTAATGATAAAAAACGCCTCCTTTATAATTGCAACCGCTAACATTTACGTCCGCACAAAATAGTTGTACTTACAAATTAAGATATCACATTTAATTTGTTCGTACAACTATTACGGTGTTCGGCGGCTACTTTTTTATTTTGAGGAGGCTGGCAGGTTATTCATCAAGAACATTTCGGTCGCTAAAATTTGTAAAGCGATTTCGCAATGACTATACTTGACTTGTAAGCCAGAGATCATGATGACCGTACGCTTTGTCAAACCAACTTGTTCCAGCACATCCCCATTCTTTCCTGTCATGACGAAAATACTTTAGCCCAAAGATAACTTATTACTGCAAATGGCTGATTCGATTTGAAAAATAAGGAGTGGTTGACATGATTTATCCGTTCATCAATTTTGACGGGGACTGCAGAGAAGCTGTGGAATACTATGCAGAAGTTTTTGGCACTGAGAAACCGAAATTCCAGACGTATGGCGATGTACCATCGAATCCGAACATCCCACCACAATCCATGGAAGCCAATAATCGCGTTATCTATACGACTTTGAAGATAGCAGAAAGCATCATCATGTTTGCGGACCTCCCTTTAGGGGGAAAATTTGTTCCCGGAAATAATCTCAGCCTGTCGATGATAATCAAGGATCCTTTGTTGGTGCAAACTTATTTTGATGCACTCAAAGAAGGTGGAATCGTTTTGTTGCCGCTTCAAGAAACATTCTACACGAAAAAATTCGGCATCGTGACGGACAAATATGGGGTCACCTGGCAGATCGGAATTGGGACAGAAGAGGAAATATTAAATCCATAACAGGATAAAGCGGATACTGCATACAAATATATGCTGAAGAAAACCGCATCAAAATGGCGTTTCAATTCCATTTTGATGCGGTTTTACTATTTGTTCCCCTATCTATGCAACAGTCTATTCTTCCGTTATCACTTTCAGATATTGGTCTCCCCAGTCGCAAATGGATTGGACGACCGGCGCCAATTCCTTGCCGATGTCGGTCAGATGATACTCGACTTTCGGCGGAACAACGGGATAAACCGTCCTTGCGATGATCAGGTCACGCTCCAGCTCCCGCAACTGCCGGATCAGCATCCGTTGGTTGATGTCAGGGAGGATTTTGTTGAACTCGCTCAGCCGCAGCGTGCCGTTGTGGATCAAGGACCAGATGATCGCAATCTTCCATCTTCCACCCACAACAGACAAGGCTAAATCTTTTGTATTGTAAAATTCTTTCTCTTGGTATTGGATCATCGGGCAGCCTCTTTTCATAAAATTAACCATAGTGACAATTATGTCAGTATTCACACAAGAGTCATTATATAGTATTCTGAAATGGAAAGAAATACCAGTTTGAAGAAAGAAGGAAATTAAATTATGAAAAGTAGAGCAGCTGTCGCTTTTGGACCAGGCAAACCGTTGGAGATCGTTGAAATAGATGTGGCAGAGCCAAAAGCCAAAGAAGTATTGGTGAAAATCCTTTACACTTCCGTCTGCCATACCGATGCCTTCACTTTGTCGGGTGACGATCCGGAAGGTGTCTTCCCTGCCGTTTTAGGGCATGAAGGTGCCGGCGTTGTCGTCTCTGTAGGCGATGAAGTCACTTCCGTTAAGCCCGGGGACCATGTCATTCCTCTTTACACGCCGGAATGCGGAGAATGCGAATTCTGTCTTTCCGGGAAGACAAATCTGTGTTCAGCCGTGCGCGAAACCCAAGGCAAAGGTTTGATGCCGGATGGAACGACCCGTTTCTCTTATAATGGTGAGCCTATTTATCACTATATGGGGACAAGCACTTTCAGCGAATACACCGTTGTCAACGAAATCAACCTGGTCAACATCGATAAGGAAGCTCCGCTGGATAAAGTCGCGTTGTTCGGCTGCGGAGTGACTACCGGCCTCGGTGCTGTCGAAAACACGGCAAAAGTTGAAGAAGGCGCGGTGACGGCAGTATTCGGCTTAGGCGCAATCGGTCTGGCAGTTATCCAAGGCTTGAAAAAAGCCAAAGCTAAACGCATCATCGCGGTCGATATGAATCCCGCCAAATGGGAATTAGCCCAAAAAATGGGTGCCACTGATTTCGTCAACCCAAGCGATCACGAGCGTCCGATCCAGGAAGTCTTGATCGAAATGACGAACGGCGGCGTGGATTACAGTTTTGAATGCATCGGAAATGTCGAAGTCATGAAAGCCGCTTTGGAAGCCTGCCACAAAGGCTGGGGCGAAAGCATCATCATCGGTGTCGCCGGTGCCGGCAAAGAAATCCACACCCGACCGTTCCAATTGGTGACAGGACGCGTGTGGAGAGGTTCCGCATTCGGTGGTGTCAAAGGCCGCACAGAACTGCCCGGAATGGTGGAAGATTTCATGAATGGCGAAATCGATCTGGACAGTTTCATCACGCATCACCTGAATTTCACCGACATCAACGAAGCCTTCGATCTGTTGCACAAAGGGGAATCCATCCGTACCATCTTGACCTATGGAGAATAAAGATATGACAACAACCTTAATCGAAACGCATAAAGTATTTGAGGGCGAACAAAGAAAATACCGTCACTATTCTGAAACGCTGGATTGCGACATGGTTTTCAGCCTTTTCCTGCCGAAACAGACAGACAACAAGCCGACAGCTTTGGTTTGGTGGCTTTCAGGATTGACGTGCACCGACGACAATTTCAGCCAAAAAGGCGCCTTCCAAAAATACGCAAGCCAACACCAACTGGCCGTCGCCATGCCGGATACTTCTCCGCGCGGAACGGATGTGGCGGATGACGAAAATTGGGATCTGGGTCAAGGCGCCGGTTTCTATCTGAATGCGACCCAGGAACCGTGGGCAAAAAATTATCGGATGTATGACTATTTGACGAAAGAATTGCCTCAGCTTGTCTACACTCTGATCCCGAATTTTTCAGGAAAAGAGAGCATCATGGGCCATTCAATGGGAGGACACGGCGCGTTGGTCATCGGATTGAAAAATCCGGAGCGCTACCAGTCCATTTCTGCCTTCGCCCCTATCCTGAATCCGTCACAGGTTCCCTGGGGCCAAAAAGCCTTCACCGCCTACTTGGGGCCGGATGAAAAAGATTGGGCAGCCTGGGACGCGACCAGCTTGATCGCGGAAAATCCTACAGCTCCTCCCATCCATATTTCGCAAGGCACCTCTGACAATTTTTATGCTGTCCAGCTGAACGAAGAAGCCTTCCTGCAGGCCGCTACAGGAAAGAATGTGACGTACGAAAAATTGGACGGTTACGACCATAGTTACTTTACGATCGCTTCCTATATAGAAGAGCATCTGCAATTCCATAAAGACTGTTTGAAGTAGAAAGCAGCGCTGGCCGGAAAGTTTTCCGATAAACCAAGCCATATATTCAAAAAAACGGATTCCGCTCAGGAATCCGTTTTTTTTTTTGCATCAAATCCGTTTATAGTTACCCGATTTCCCCATTGTACTCGGTAACAGCAGCATCAACTGTAGCATCGGAAACCGCAGCATTCTTTTCGACGATCGCCATGATGACATCAACGGATTTCCCCATCGTCTCAAGCGTCACGAATTCGTATTTCCCATGGCTGTTTTCGGTGCCGGAGAACAGGTTCGGGGTCGGCAATCCTTTATGCGAGATGATGCAGCCGTCCGTTCCGCCGCGCATCGGCTTGAATACCGGCGTGATGCCGCAGGATTCATAGGCCTGCACAGCCAGATCGACGACGACCGGATGCTGCTCGATGATGTCGCGCATATTGTAGTATTGGTCGAACAACGTCAAGGAAATCCTAGGTTCGGTGAATTGGTCATTGAATGCGTCCACCAGTTCGGTGAAGAATCGCTTGCGGGCAGCGAAGCCTTCCCGGTCATGATCGCGGATATAGTAGGTCTGTTTGACTTCATCGACGGTCCCGCTCTGGCAAGTCAGGAAGTAGTAGCCTTCGTAGCCGCTGGTGCGCTCAGGCGTTTCATGCTGTGGCAAAGCCGTCGCAAATTGACTGGCGACCAGCAAAGCGTTGACCATCGTATCCTTTGCGGAACCGGGATGGACGCTCGTGCCGCGGATGGTGAGTTCCGCTTGGGCTGCATTGAAATTGTCGTAGGTCAGATTTCCGATCGGCCCGCCATCGATCGTGTAGGCGAAGTCGGCCGCGAAATGTTCCACATCAAACAGTTTCGCCCCGCGAGCCCCAAGTTCTTCATCGGGTCCGAAAGCAAGACGGATCTTCCCGTGCTTCCGTTCCGGATGCGCGATGAATTGCTCGCAGGCGGTCACAATCGAAGCAATGCCAGCTTTGTCGTCGGCGCCCAACAAGGTCGTGCCATCTGTAGTGATGACCGTTTCCCCGATATAGTTGCGCAGGCGCGGGAACTCCTTCGGCGAAAGGATGATTTGTTCGGTCTCGTTCAGGACGATATCGCCGCCAGCATAAGCATAGTGGACTTGGGGACGGATGTTGACTGAGTTGAAATCGGCCGTGTCCAGATGCGCGATGAAACCGATGACTGGAACTTCTTCTTCCGTATTGCTCGGCAGGGTCGCCGTCAGGAAGCCGTTCGTTTCATTGTATTCGACTTCCTCCAAACCGATCGCAATCAATTCCTTCGCCAGTTCCAGGGCGAATGTCACTTGGCTGTGCGTGGACGGAACCGTGTAGCTGCTGTCGTCCGAACGCGTGTCGACCTTTGCGTATGCGATGAATCTTTCCAATAGTTTTTCGTTCATATTCCTCATCCGCCTTTCTTTGACGCTTTTCGTATCGATATAAGGAAATATCGGCTCTCTGTCAAATGGTGTTGATGAGACATTCTATCTGTTGAAATAAGGGAGCCACATTCACAAACTCCAGAAGAGAATTTTTCTCTTTTGGAGTTTTTTATATTGCCTGAAGAAGATTGAATTGGATAAAAATCCGATTTCGGAAATGAATGAAGTTCCTGTAGCCGTAGGATACTCTCTTGATGACCTTTATTTTGTTGTTTATCCCTTCGATTACTCCGTTGGAGTAGGTATAGGAGAGACTGTTAAGAATGTATTCTTCGGCGCCCTTGAGTGACTTAATAGCTTTTGTCATGTTGGGCGAAAGGAATTTCTGGGGTTCATTCAGAAAATTTTTAAATAGCTCTTTTTCTTTATGATTCACCGCATATTTGATAGTCTGGTAGGCGTCATAATTTGCTTTTAAAGTGGGATCGATTCCCAACAGATAATCCACAATATCCTTGTCAAACATACCTTTTTTAAAGAGTCTGTGGTAGCGGTAATTGGTAAAATCCAGCTTGTCTTGGTCCATAAGCAATAATTTCCAGTAGTTCTTCAATTTTGTATAATCCCGCCGATCCTTTGGTTCGGATGACTTCCGGAGACCATTCATCACTTGAATACGGGTTTGGTTTAACGCGCGATTCACCTGCAGAATAATGTGGAACCGATCGATGATAATC
>NZ_PXZT01000014.1 GCF_003008695.1 Trichococcus alkaliphilus | reverse complement strand
ACAGCGATGTATGGAGCGGACCAATACTAATCGGTCGAGGACTTAACCAATATTTAAAAAGATGAAAACTCAAGCGGTGTTTTCGGTTTCCCTTTAAATTTGTAGATTCAGTTTTGAGAGAACAAAGTTCTCCAATTAAAAATGTGCGGTGACGATGGCAAGAAGGTCACACCTGTTCCCATCTCGAACACAGAAGTTAAGCTTCTTAGCGCCGATTGTAGTGAAGGGTTTCCCTTTGTGAGAGTAGGACGTTGCCGCGCTTTTTTTTTTGAAATAAAACTTATATATCAGAATCACCATGTGCGGTGATGATGGCAAGAAGGTCACACCTGTTCCCATCTCGAACACAGAAGTTAAGCTTCTTAGCGCCGATTGTAGTGAAGGGTTTCCCTTTGTGAGAGTAGGACATTGCCGCGCATGTTTTTATATAAAGAATCAGAAGGCTGTCGAAGCAAATATCGATAGCCTTTTTTGTTTGCTTCCGGGCTTACCCGGTTTGAGTCGATTTATTGTATAAAATCGGGCAACCGTGCTAAACTATGTTTAAGGATAGTTGTCAGAAGGTGAGGGAAATAAAGGATGGAAGATTTAGTCAAGACCAAAAATGGCTTCGTTTTGAATGATGAAAACGAATGTATGATAGCTGAAATTACTTACGCACCCTATGGTGAAGATAAAGTCATAGCCAACCATACTTATGTCGATTCCTCATTGAGAGGGCAAGGCGTCGCCGAGATGTTACTGGACCGCCTTGTTGAAGAAATGCGGAATGAAGGCAAAAAAATTGTTCCGCGCTGCTCTTATGTCGTGGCTATGTTCGATCGCAAACGCGAAAAGTATGCCGATATCAAGGCAGAAATATAATATTGTTCTCTCTTATTTTATATAGATGAGAGTAGCGGGTCGGAATTAGGGGAAGTAGTTCCGGCCTGCTATTTTTTTGTGTTTGGCTGGATGGTTCAGTGGTGATCGATTTTACCTATTGACAAGATTAAGAAATGATGATAATTTTATAATATATTAACATAAGTCTCATCTTATAATAGAATGGGCAACGATAAGAAGAGTAACTTTGGGAAGTACGTAAAGAGAGCTCCTGATTTGGTGAAAGGGGGCGTACCGGAACAGAGTGAAGATGGTCTTGGAGCCTTTAATCGGGTGAATAATCAGCTCGATTACGTCCGCAGGCGATATTCTGCAAAGTATATAAGGGATATGCGATCACGCAGTCACTTTACGTACTTTTTGAGGTAAGGATTGTGAAATCCTTATAAAAATGGGTGGTAACGCGAAGCTTTCGTCCCATGGTCGCAAGACTGTGGTGAGGGGAGCTTTTTTGTGCATAAGCGAGCTGTTGAGGAGTAAAGAGGAACCGTTTAATTATAAAGGAGTGGAAAACATGCCGATCAAAGTATCGAAGGATTTGCCCGCTATCAAAGAGTTGGCCAAAGAGAATATCTTCGTCATGGACGAGCTGAGGGCCGTCACGCAGGATATCCGTCCGTTAAAAATCATCATCGTGAATCTGATGCCTACAAAACAAGCCACGGAGACGCAGTTCATCCGTTTGCTTTCTAACACATCCCTGCAGGTGGAAGTTACCTTATTGAGGATGGAAAGCTATGATTCCAAGCATGTTTCGGAAGAATACTTGGACTATTTCTACAAGACCTTTTCTGACATCAAGGATCAATACTTTGATGGCATGATCATTACGGGTGCGCCTGTGGAGAATCTTGCCTTTGAAGAGGTGGAATACTGGCCGGAATTGGTATCCATCATGGAATGGTCCGCCAGCCATGTTTTCTCAACGATGCATATCTGTTGGGGCGCCCAGGCGGGTCTTTATCATCACTACAATATCGGGAAGTACCCTCTGAAGGAAAAACTGTTCGGTGTCTTCAAGCACACGATCACCGACAGCCGAACGATGCTGCTCCGCGGTTTTGATGATGAGTTCTTCATGCCGCATTCCCGCCATACGGATGTCCGCAAAGCGGATATAGAGGCCTGCAGTGAGCTTGAAATTCTGGCGACATCCGAAGAGGCAGGGGTCAGCGTTGTCCGCAGCAGGGATAACCGTTTCGTGTTTGTGACGGGTCATGCCGAATATGATTTTGATACGCTCGATAAGGAGTACAAGCGGGACGTCGCTTTGGATCGGCCCATCAATATCCCTATTAATTACTATCCTGATGACGATCCGAGCAAGCGTCCGGTGGTACGTTGGCGCGGTCATGCCAATATCCTCTTCGTGAATTGGCTGAATTACTTCGTTTATCAAGAAACGCCATATGATCTGCAGCGCATCCATGAATTAAGGAATAAGCCTGCCCAAGATTAAATTTTTTGATGGAAGCTGTTGTTGTCGTCGTGCTGACCTCTGCAAAGGGATTTCTACAGGTATGCAAAGAGGGTAATTTCAATTTGATGAAATTGCCCTCTTTACAAATCGACAAAATTTATTTATAATTTATTGTGTTGTGGTTCACTTATTGAGTGAATCCATCGCCAGGCCGGCTTAGCTCAGTTGGTAGAGCATCGCACTCGTAACGCGGAGGTCACAGGTTCAAATCCTGCAGCCGGCATAATCATTTTTCAGATATATCAAGTCTTTCGGGATACTTGATATATCTATTTTTTTGGACATTTTTACCCGGAAGGAATTTTATGTTATTGAAAAAGGAATCGTCTCCAGAATACGTATCTATTGAGTGAACGGAATTCATGAAGGAGGCAGCAAATTTGGGAAAAAACGATCAGCAGCATTTATTGGTTAACATGGATAAGAAAAAAATCATGGAACCGGCGCGACTGACTTGGGCAGGGGACAGCACGATTACAGGAATGGCTGCAACGCATCCTCAGTTGGGAAATCCTTTTCAGTATGTGGTGTTCCAATTATTGATGGACAAATGGAAAGGCGACAGGATCACTTTGGTTGTCGATTCCAAAGAAGTGAGAGAGTACTTGCTGAAGGAAGAGGAGTATGCGTTCTACGAGGGATACAAGAAAAAATTGTTGCGCCGGAACCGGAAAGAAGCGGGAATAGATGTTGTCTCGATTGATCCATCCGAAATTGTCCGCTGGAAGAAACAGTGGGGGGAGTTCATCAACCAATACGTGCTGATCAATTATGATTCGCACTTGTTCATGACGATCGATCGCCGCTTGTTTAAGCGCACGAACAACTTGATGCCTTATTTTGTTCTGGCGCAAGCGGAAGAACAAGCCGAGCAGGAGGGCAGTTGGGCCGGGAACAGGATTGGGATTGAGCCGATTGATACGGATACGTTTGAAAACGATGTTTATTTTGAGATGTTCCGGATGATAGGGATAAATCAGCTTGCCAACTGGGAGTCGAAGATTTTCATCGGCGCCATGGCGGAATGAACTAGTATTCAGAAAAGCGTGCACCACGCCTCTGATGCGCGGTATCATTGACCATTAAAAATTGAACAGCTCCCACCTATGCGCGGATGCAGAGGTGGGAGCTGTTCAATTTTATTCCCATCAGTTCGAAATTATTTGGGATCAACTGCTTTGCCCATTCCAAGTCTTTCAGTTCGTAACAGACAAATACGCAGTAGGGCTCTATCACAAAGCCCATATAAGGATTTTTCTTGCCAGATTCAGCCATGATCTTATTTTGAATTTTTTTAGGAATGAACTTAGTGAAAGGTGCTAATGATTGAAGCGTTGCGATGTATTTAGGCTTGATCAATTACTCTACTTTTTTGATGAAATCGCCGTTGCTCATAGCTGCCACCTCGAGTGTTCTTAGATTTTTTCAGGAGATGTTGCTGCGGCGGTAGGCCACGGATCGCGTGACACGCATGACGTTTTCTTCACCCGGGAAATGGACAGGGTTGATTGGGCTCCGGCTGTACATTTCGAGTACATCCAGGACATCGGTCGACAATTCGCGGATATCGATCAGGCCGTACATGCGCGGCGGCAAGATGTAGATGGGTTTGTCGGGATTGGCGTTTTTGACCATCTTTTTGACGTCATAGGTCAGGTGCGGGCAGCAAACGATGATATCGAACAGGTCCATTTTTTCATTGGCGATCATGAACGGGGAGAATTCGATTTCGAATTTGTCTTCCAACTGGTATTGCTGGATGTCTTTCTTGACTTTGGCCGCCAGTGCGCTGGATGAAAATCCGCCGCCGCAGCATAACAGGATATGGATCATATGCGTTCCTCCAATTTTTTGATAGATTCATCATAGCATTCATTGGAAGCGCTTGAAATGTTTTTTTGTTTGGATCAGGGCGGCATAGGATTGGTCCTTCGGCCGGACTGTTTCCGGATCAGCGAAGAAATCATTCGTTAATGCGACGATAGGTCCGACCAGGCCGATCAAAGCGATCAGGTTCGGGATGGCCATCAGCCCGTTGAACAGATCGGAAATCTCCCAGACGACATCCAGATTTGCGACTGCTCCGTAGACGAGGGAACCGATGAAAAAGATCCGATAGACAAAGATGGCTTTTTGGCCGGCGATGTATTCGATCGCTTTTTCGGAATAATAGTACCAGGCGATGATGGTCGCGAAGGCGAACAGGACGATGCCGATGGAAATGATGTATTCCCCGCCCGGAATGACGGCGCTGAATGCCCGGTTGGACATTTCTGTGCCATCGATCGAGGCGTCCTTCCAGGTTCCACTGATGATGATCACCAAAGCGGTGATGGTGCACATGATGATCGTATCGAAGAAGACTTCGAAGGCCCCCCAACAGCCTTGGCGTGCCGGATGGTCGGTGTTGGCGGTGGAGTGGGCAATCGGAGCGCTGCCGAGACCCGCTTCATTCGTGAACACTCCGCGTGCGACACCAATCCGCGCTGCATACATCAAGGAAGCTCCCGTAAAGCCACCAACAGCCGCCGTTCCGGTGAAGGCATCCGTGAAAATCGTGGCGAGAGCGGAGGGGATCTGGCTGCGCTGCACAATCAGGATAAAGATGGCCGTACCTGTATAGATCAGCGACATGAAGGGAATCAATTTTTCCGCAACGCTTGCGATCCGCTTGATGCCGCCCACCACGACCAAGGCCACAAAGAAAGCCAAGAGCAGGCCGGTTGCCAAGGCAGGTATGGAAACAGCGTCCTGCAAACTGCCGGCTACGGCATTCGCTTGGACGATGTTGCCGCCGCCGATCGAGGAAAAGGCCGTTAACAGGCAGAAAAGATAGGCCAGCTTGGGAAAACCCAGGCCTTTGCTGATGTAATACATCGGGCCGCCCACATATTCACCCTTTGCATTTTTCTCGCGATAGGCAAGCGCAAGGGTGGTTTCCGCATATTTCGTGACCATGCCGAGGACAGCAGAAGTCCACATCCAAAAGATGGCACCCGGCCCGCCGACGCTGATGGCCACGGCCACGCCGACGATATTGCCGGTCCCGACCGTTCCGGCCAAAGCCGTGCAGACCGCCTGGAAGGGGGTGATCGTGCCGGCTTCGATTTCCTTGGGCTTCCGGAAAACCGTCTTCAGCGTATTGGCCATCACAGTCCCGAAGCGGGTGAAGATGACGGCTCTGGTTTTGATCGTCAGATACAGACCAGTCCCCAGCATCAGGACCAGCATCGGGATTCCCCAGATGATTGTGTCATTCAGCCATTTTACGATTTCCATCTTGATTTCCTCCTTTGTCGGAGAGCGGAAACGAACAATAAGTCACTTCAGCGGAAGGGGAGATTTCTCATATACCTTTATTTTTGCGCCCGTACAGACTGCTGACGGTGAGTGAGGTGCCGACCAATCCCAAAATGATGATATAGCCGGCGATGAAACCGGCCGAGATGTACCCGCTGAGCGTCAAGGCAAATGCTGCCAACAGATCGGCTCCCTGGTAGGAGAGCGAGCTGAAAGCCAGATAAGAGGCTTGCTTGTCTTCAGGGACAAGGTCGACTTTGCGGGCATTGATGTTCGGTGAGGAAGCCAACTCGCCGATGGTAGCCAAAATCATCAACGGAATCAGGATATAGATGTTGTTCATTACTGAAATCAAGCCATAGCTGACGACATAGATGACAAGACCGTAAAGGATGGTCGCCTTTTCGGATCGCTTTTCAGTGAAACGCGAGACCAGGAAAGTGAATCCGACAACGAGCAGTGTGTTGAGTACCTGCAGCAGGCTGAGCATCCTGACGCCATCGATCGGAACCGTGAAGAGTGTCAGCGTTTCGAACTCTTTCGAAAGCCGGACGGCGGTGTAGGTCTTCAGCGAAAATTCGGCCGTGTTGAAAAGCGCCATGCCCAGGATCAAAAAGAGCCAACGGGTATCTTTCGCGGCGATGCTGTAGTTCGAAAATAAGTCCTTCAGCCTGTTATTATGCTGTTTCTGCGCGGTGGCATTCTTGTAGTCCAACTGTCTGCGAAACAACAGGGCCATCGCCAGTTGGGCTATCCCGGCCACCAGGAACAGTTGGAACAGGAAGTGCTGAAAAAGGAACCCGCCGAGCGAAAATCCCAATGCCATGGACAAATTGAAGGTCCAATATTGCCATTGATAGGCCTGTTTGCGATTTTCGACGGTGGTGCAGTCCATCAGCACGGCGTCGTATGCAGGCGAATACAGATTGAAGGAAATGCCGCAGACGAGGTAACCGAGAATCAGCCATCCGTCAGCCGAAAGCAGGCCTAAAAATCTGAGGGCGATCAAAAGTAAAGAGCCCCCATACAGGCTCTGGAAAAGATACAGGATTTTCTTTCTCTGGAAATTATCGGCTAGATAGCCACCAACGATGCCGGCCAAGAAGCTGACGACCACATTTGTCATGACGAGCATGCCTGTCAATTGCGCATTGAAGATGCCTGCCAGATAGATTACCAGAAAGGGGATCGTGCAGGAATAGATCAAACTGTTTATGAAAGAACTGACCAAAGTCGAGCGGATGTTCTTTGAGAATGTTGTTGCCATAAATCACCTGTCTTATTAAAGTTTCTATACATTGAAAGTATCACAGCTGCCGGGATTTTTCCAGCCAGAGCCGCCTTTCAGCACAAGACAGCCTTACTTATCCTGCTAAGAAAATCTTAACTTTGTTTTTATGGACAAAACGTCGGGAAGTGTTTATAATCGGGGAAGCAAATCCGACTTTAGTCAGAGGCAGGTACATGGTGTTTGCGTTATACTGAATACGCAGTAAAAGGAAGCGCTACCACGATGTGCAGTTCACGGAATCGATAAGGTAAATTCACAGAAAATTTATGTTTGTCAGGTATAATCGGAAATAGGGCAGTACCAAAAAGTGATATGAGGTGAAAAAGTGGAATTGGAAAACACCACCCATCAAGGAATTGCATTGAACCGTAAAATCGTCCAGATTTCGACGGTAGTGGGAACAGTCGCGACACTTATCTTAGGCATCTGGATCTATCGTACAGGCTTTTTCGAAGCTGAAGACAGTTTGAAAGCGTTGTTGGCTGGAATGGGCATCTATGCACCCGTCTTTTTCTTGCTGATTCAAATCATCCAAGTCGTCTATCCCATCATTCCGGGCGGAGTGACAGTCGTGGTGGCTCCATTGGTATTCGGTCCATTTTTAGGATTCACCTACAGCTTCATCGGCGTGTTGATCGGTTCAATCATCAATTTCATTTTGGCCCGCAAATATGGGAAAACATTCGTAAGAGCGTTCGTTTCCGAAGAAACCTACAGAAAATATTATGGTTGGCTGATAAAAGGGAATCGTTTCGAATGGCTGATGGCCTCAGCCTTTGCGCTTCCCGGCTTCCCGGATGATTTTCTCTGCATGGTTGCCGGTCTGACGAAAATGTCCATGAAGCGTTTCCTGGTCATTTTCCTCCTGTTCAAGCCGATCACGCTGTACTTCTATGGCATCGGCGGGGCCTCGATTGTGACATGGGTGTTCCTGAATATGCCGACCCTCATCAAAGGGTGGCTTGCCATTCAACCGGTATTGCAGTGAAATTCAAAATAAAAACGATGAGCCACGGAGGCTCATCGTTTTTTTACACTTATTTTCTTCTGACCTTCATCAGGGCTTTGGCGATGAATGGGGCGATCAAGCCGGCTGCGACAGCCTCGCCGAGGCCGTTGGTTGCGACGATGCCAGCCAGCACCTTCAACAGGTTGGACGGATCGACATTCAGGGCTGTGGCGTATTCATTGCCGTAGAAGAGGGCGATGAATCCCAACACAAGCACCGTATTGGTCAAGGATCCCAAAACGGCCGCGATGACCATCCCGCGTTTTTCCTGTTTGCGTTTCAGGAAGGCATGGAAAACAAGTCCGGCCACAAGCCCGACCATGACGCGCGGAACGACTGCGATGATCGGATTGGTCCACAGCAGCAGATCCAACGGGGAAGCCGGCAGGGTGTAGGCTTTGACCATGCGCGCCAAGCCCCAGACAAGTCCGATCAGCATGCCATCCTTCGTGCTCAGGACGAAAGCGGCTACGATGACCGTGATGTGGATGATGGTCGGATTCAGCGGTGGAATGGGAATGTTTCCCAGGAAGGGAACGAATGTCTGGATGATGATGAACGCAGACAGAATGCCCAGAATGGCGATGCGGTACGTTTTATTTTTTTGTGTTTGCATTTCGGCTCAACCTCTTTTGTGTTTGCATTTCGGCAAGCGCCGATATATAGGTATTCTACCAAATAGTTCCGAAAAAAAATAGCGGCAGCGGAAGTCTTTTTTATGATACGGTATTATTTTATTTTACGGAGAAAAAGGGTAGAATAGCAGTATAGAGCCAGAAAGGAAACCGCCATGAAGAAAATTTTTATAGGTTTGATACGTGGTTATCAGAAATATATATCGCCATTGTTCCCGCCGAGCTGCCGCTATTACCCGACCTGCTCGAACTATTCGGTCCAAGCCATCCAAAAACATGGCGCAATCAAGGGCAGCCTAATGGGTATCTCACGCATTCTCAGATGTCATCCTTTCGTCAAAGGCGGGTACGATCCGGTGCCGGAACAATTCAGCATCCGCCGCAACAAAGAAGACGAACACAGCCACTCGGAGCATGAACATTTCCATGAGCACTAAGATTTTTCGGATTTTCCCATTTCAACAATCAAAGGAGAGATTAAAATGGATGAATTAAAGAAGATTTTCTTAGCAGGTGTAGGCATCACTTCCACTTCGATCGAGAAGGCTGAAAAGCTGATCAATGAGATGGTCGAAAAAGGGCGTGTTACGGTCCAGGAAGGAAAAGAGCTGCAGACGGAGTTGACCCGGAAAGCCTCGGGCATCGTGCCGGCGACGAAAGCGGAACTCGATAATCTGCCGTTCGCCAAAAAAGAGGATGTGGAGGCGCTGGAAGCCAAGATGGACGCGATCAACGCCAAACTGGATCAATTGTTGAGTAAATAACCAATCGCAAAAGTTGAAGGAGGGGTCAGGATGGCAAGAGACGAACGGTTGCATGAAATAGTCCGGATCCTGTCCTCTTACGGGCTTCAATTCCTTTACCATAACCAGGTGAAGCCGAGCCGAAAAGATCAAGATCCTGAGAACCTTCGTCTTGCTTTCGAGAAACTTGGGCCAAGCTTCATCAAAATCGGCCAGATCCTTTCTACGCGGATCGACATTCTCCCGCAGGCATTCGTCGAGGAACTGGCGCATCTGCAGGACAAGGCGCCGGAATTCCCGTTTGCGGAAGTCGAACGCATCTTTATGGAAGAAACCAAACTGTCGTTAAGCGAAGCCTTCCTGTCCATCGATGAAAAACCGCTCGCCAGCGCATCGATTGCGCAGGTCCATCGGGCGGTTCTCCGGACAGGGGAAGAAGTGGTCGTGAAAGTGCAGCGCCCGATCATCGATGATCTGTTGATCCGGGATTTGGATATCCTGATCCGCCTCAGCAGAAAGATCCCAAAGGAACTGGTTGAGGTAGTCGATCCCAAAGAAGCGTTGGAGCAGGTGAAGGCGAACACCTTGATCGAACTGGATTTCCGCAATGAAGCCCAGCTTCTGCAGCGTTTCAGGGACCTGAACGCCAACATCGCCTGCATCGGCGTCCCGAAGATCTATTCCGGGCTTACGACGCGCAGGGTATTGGTGGAAGAGTACATCGAAGGCACCAAAATCACCAACCGGGAACAGTTGGGCTTGCTTGGCTATGATTCGGATGACATCAGCCGCAAACTGATGTTGGCCTATCTGAAGCAAGTATTCCATGACGGCTTTTTCCATGGGGATCCCCATCCAGGCAACCTGATCATTAAAGAAGGAAAAATCTATTTCATCGATTTCGGCATTATGGGGGATCTGTCGGAGGCCACGAAAAAATCGTTGAATGATATTCTCCAGGGCTTGGCCTCGAAAGATCTCGATCGGATGGTGAAAGTCTGCCTGGAATTAGGGACGCCGAAAGGACGGGTGGACAAACGCAGTCTGTACGCCGACGTCGAGATGCTGTTCGATATGTACCTTTCGAACAATATGCTGAATGTGAACATGGGGACCTTCATCACCGATTTCATCAGAATGTTCAAACGGCATAATATCGCCATTCCGAGCGATCTGACGATCCTCGCGAAGTCTTTGTCGATACTGGAAGGCGTTTTTCAGGAAATTTCCCCTGAGCTGAATCTGATTTCGATCGCGAAGGACTATCTGAAGGAAAGTTTTACGCTGACTACGCTGATGCAGAAGTTTTCGGCGGAAAAATTGGCTTTGCGGGGTTATGACTTCATCAAGGACAGCAGTGAGATCCCCAGCAGTCTGCTGGCTCTGCTGAAGCAAACGGCAAGCGGCAGGACCATGCTGCGGATCGACGTCGATCAACTGGATGACAAGTGGAAGGACGTCAAAAAAATGTCCAATCGCGTCGTCATCTCTTTGATTGTTGCCGGGTTACTTTTGTCATCCGCCATCATGTCGGGCACTCCGGGAGGGCAATTCTTGGGGCAAGCGGGCTTTGTGATCGCCGGCCTGTTCAGCATCTGGTTGCTGATTTCGATTTTCCGTTCGGGGAATCTATGAGTGCAGAATTTTGAGCTTTTTTCAGACTTGCCTCCGCATTAAAAACTGTTAAAAATTGAATTGTACCTCTTGAAAATCGATTGCCGCTGTTATATTATATATTGGTCAGCTTTTTAAGGAAAGCTAACGGAGGGATAGCGAAGTGGCTAAACGCGGCGGACTGTAAATCCGCTCTTTCGGGTTCGGCAGTTCGAATCTGCCTCCCTCCACCATTGGGCTATCGCCAAGCGGTAAGGCAACAGACTTTGACTCTGTCATTCGTTGGTTCGAATCCAGCTAGCCCAGTCAAAAACGAAGAAGCGTTGAAGAAGCGTTCCGGAATCATAATGATGATTTCCGGAACGCTTCTTTTTTGTCAGCAAACATCTCGACAAACAGCAAGCATAACCACTATAATGAGTCCAAATGATCCATAGGGAGCTATCAATTGAAAAAAAAAATATTCAAGGCACTGATGGTATTGCTGACGGGTCTTTTTCTCTTTGGTTTGAATAATCAAAAAGATGAGGAACGCACTGTGCAGTCGATCGCACCTTTAGTTGGGAAAGACGAAAATTTAAGGATTTGGATGGTGACGGATATCCACTACCTCTCTCCGGATCTGTTCGATGACGGCGAAGCATTTGCTCGAATGAAGGCAACTTCTGCCGGTAAAGACTTGGAGCACGTCCCGGATATGATGGAGGCGCTTGTGTGGGAAGCTGCGAAAGAACAGCCGGATCTGCTGGTCGTCAGTGGTGATTTGACCTTCAATGGTGAATACCAAAGCATGGTGGAGCTTGCTGCATTTTTTGAAAGAATCGAAAAAAATGGGACGCAAGTCAGTGTGATACCAGGAAACCATGATATCCACAGCGGCTGGGCCCGGAAATTCGAAGGGGAAGAAATGGCAGTCGTCGCGCAAGCAACACCCGAGGACTTCCAAGAAATTTTTGCGGACTACGGCTATGATCTGGCCATCAGCAAAGACCCGGAATCCTTGAGCTATGTGATGGAGCCGAAAGCGGGATTTCCGTTCCTGATGATCGATACCAATATATATAGCGAAACAAAGAGCACAAAAGCCCCGAAAACGGAGGGGAGAATCAAGGAAGAGACATTTGCTTGGATGGATGAATATTTTGCGCTGCAGGAAGAGAATCTGCAAACGATCCAGTTGGTCGGACATCATCCGCTTCTGAACCATACAGGCAGATTAGGCGGAGGGTTTGTTTTGGAAAATGCGGATGAGGCAACAGAATATTTTGCGGAAAAAGGCATCCAAACGAGCTTTGCGGGACACATCCATGCGCAGAATATTTCCGAGGCGACGGATCGGGAGGCTCCTTTTTACGAAGTCGTAACCGGAGCGCTTTCGATATTCCCCAACGCAATCGGGGAAATAACCTTGTCCGATGAAAAAATAGCTTACCAGCGCAATTCCTTGGACGTGGAAGGCTGGGCGGAAGCAACCGGTGTCGCGTCCCCGGAATTGCTTGCCTACACGCAGACGTCCCATGACTTGTTCAAGCGTGATGGCGAGAATCTGGCTTTGCAGATGATGTTCGAGGAACAATGGCACGAAGAGATTTTTGAAGAAGATGTCATGGATTATGTCGGAAGGATGAATGTCCGCTTTTTTTCCGGGGAGGATTATATCGAGGATGAAAGCTTGTTGGAGGAATGGACCAGTCATGCCGGCTATCAAATTATTCAACAGAATAGCGAAGCATTCTTAAAAAAATACACAAATCAATTGCTGCAGGATAAAAATCTGGATGATCGGAACATCGTGATTCCAAGGCGGGAATAAGGAAGAGGCTGGGAAATTGTCCTGGCTTCTTTTTTATTGCCGCTTTTTCTGTGGGTTTATGGATCGCTTTTGCCTATCACAACTGTTCGGAAATCGGGATTATACGAAAGACTTCCATGATGGTAAGCTACTGTAAGTTGTTGCTACACACTTACAAAAAGAATGTACGCCACTATACAGCGTGTTAACTATGACGAAAGGAGGAAACAAATGATTGACTTAGGTTATTTATTGGAAGCCATCAAGGACATCATTCCCTTTGTGCCAAAAACATTATTGATTTCATTCACTGCGATGTTCTTTGCCATCATTCTGGGTGTCATCATGGCACTTTTGCGCAGACAGGACAATAAAATCCTCTCTTCGCTGGCTGGACTGTATGTTTCGGTTTTTCGTGGGTTTCCGACAGTTGTGCAATTGTTTATTGTCTATTTTGGTTTGCCGCAGATTTTTCCTGCTTTCAATTCATTGGATGCCATGTATGCCGTCATTCTGACATTCAGTTTTAAAGAATCTTCTTATTTGACGGAAACATTCCGTGCAGGACTTGATTCAGTGGATAAAGGCCAAATCGAAGCCGGATTGGCGGTCGGGATGAAAAGATGGAAGGTCTATCAGGAGGTTGTCTTCCCTCAGGCAATCGTCAACGCTTTGCCTGGAACAACCAACACATTTGTTTCTCTGATCAAAGAAAGTTCGCTAGCCTTTACATTGGGCATAACCGAACTGTTCGCTCAGGGAAAACTGATCGCAAGTTCCAATCTGAAGTATTTTGAAACGTATCTTGCTGTGGGCCTGATTTATTGGTTCATGATAATCATTCTGGGACGCCTTGAAGCAGTCCTCGAAAACCATTTGGCAAAAGCTTATAAGCGATGAGAAAGGAATGGAACGATATGATTGAAGTACGAAATTTATCCAAATCGTTCGGCGCAAACAAAGTGCTGCATGATATTTCCTTTCAGGTCAAGGAAGGGGAAGTCGTCGCCATCATCGGTCCCAGCGGTTCGGGCAAATCAACTTTGTTGCGGAGTCTGAATTTGTTGGAGGAGCCGGATGAAGGCATCATCAAGGTCGGCGATGTGACGGTCGATACGCAGTTGTTGACGCACCAAAACCGTTATGAGCTCAGACAACAATCCGCTATGGTTTTTCAGCACTTCAATTTATTCAAAAATAAAACGGTTCTGGAAAACGTGACGCTGGCTTTGACGAGCAGCAAGCGGAAAACAAAAGCAGAAGCCCTACAGATAGCCGAAGATCTGCTTGAGCAAGTCGGTCTGTCGGAGCAAAAAAAACAGTACCCGGCGACACTGAGCGGTGGGCAGCAACAAAGGGTGAGCATTGCGAGAGCGTTGGCCGTGAACCCGAAAGTGATCTTCATGGATGAACCAACGAGTGCGCTCGATCCCGAACTGGTCGGTGAAGTCCTAAAGACGATCGAGCAACTTTCCAAACGTAACATTACCTTGGTGATTGTCACGCATGAGATGAAATTTGCCAAAAAAGTGGCCGATAAAATTGTTTTCATGAATGATGGCGTCATCGTGGAATCTGGGGCACCCGAAGCTGTTTTTTCCCAGCCGAAGGAAGAAAGGACCCGGAAATTTTTGTTGTCCACCCGAGAGGATGCAACGCTTGAATACGCCATATAAGCTGTCAGAAGGAGGCGGAAGATGAAAATCATCAGTGGTTTTCCCAAAAAAATTGTTGAATATGCGCATGCATTGGAGCATCTTGCTGATCATCTTCCGAATGATGTGAAGCGCGTGCTGCTGGTGACAGGCGAAAAGAGTTGGCAGGCAACAAAAGAAGTCGTTCAACCGGCACTTTCAAAAGAGGAACGGATTTTTGAACGGGTAGTAGTGACTGCTTATCCGACGCAGAAATTGATCGATGCCTTCAGTTCAGTCGTCAGGGAACAGCAACTTGAGGCGGTCATTGGTATCGGGGGCGGACGCGTGTGTGATGTGGCGAAAGCGGTGGCGAATGAGACCTCTGCTTTCTTGATGGCGGTCCCTACAATCGCCGCCACGAATGCCGCTTTTCGGAAGAATTCGATCCTGTATGAAGAAAATGGGGCCTATGCTGGCGGCAACCAAAATGCTTCCACCGCTGATGTATTGCTGATTGATACTGCAATTATCGGTGCGGCACCCAGACGTTATCTGATTGCCGGAATGATCGATTCAGTCAGCAGAAGTGTCGATACGCGACCCTACACAGTTGATTCGGACAATTTTGTTTTGGCGTTCATTCATCAAAATGCGCAGCTGGCAACCGATTATCTGCTAAAAATTAGCGAACGGTATGCTGAGGGCGAGTTGAGTGAAGCGGAGTTGGCTCAGGCAGTTGACGCCATCATCTCTGTCGTCGGTGTGGCTGGAGCGAAAAGCAAGGGACGGATGTACCGTGGGGTGACGCATCCGTTGCATAATGAACTGACAAAGCTTGTGCATCATCCGGACATCTTGCATGGCGAAATCATCGCTTTTACGACATTGGTTCAGTTGCTGCTTGAAGGTTCAGATTACGAGTGGTACTTGCGCTTTTTAAGGAACTTGAAGTTCCATTTTGAAATCGATGCATTAGGTTTGGCGGATGAGGAAACCATCCAATTGTTGGCGCATCATTTTGTTGCGCATTTTACGGAGGAAGTGGCGTTCTTCATCACTGATCTGTCGGAAGAGCGCGTCGTCTCAGCGATCAAGGAAGCCAAGCAGATATTGGTCACGGAGGTGTTTTCGGATGGTGGAGATTAGAAAATCCTTGCAGGGCTTGCATCAGCCGCAAGCATACCCGGAAAAAATCGTTTCAGAAAGATTGCCGCTCGACAGAAACGAAAGCCCGCTCTTGCCGTCCGCTTTTGTTCAGGAAGCGATCATCCAGGAGCTTTCGCAATTGTCGCGCTATCCCGAGAACAGCGCTTTTGCGTTGCGGCAAGCATTGGGGGGGAATTGGCAGTTGGCACCGGATCATTTTTTGATCGGCAACGGTTCCTTTGAAATTCTCTCATTGTTGGCACAGGTCTTTCTGGACACAACGAGCCAAGTCATCGTTCCGCAAGGGACGTTCATCTGGCACAAAAAATTCAGCCACTTTTCAGGGGCTAAGGTCGAAACCGTTCCGCTTGATCCACAGTACCAGGTTTCATTAGCCGCGATACAGGCAGCCATCATTCCGGAGACAAAAATGATTTGGCTGACCGATCCGTTCAATCCGACCGGGACAAAGCTTAATCCGGATCAATTGCATCAATTTTGTCGGGAGGTCCCTTCATCGGTAGTCATTGTGATCGATGAGGCCTATATGGAATTCTCGGACGGGGATACGCTCGAAAATTCCCGGAAATTGGTGGAGAGCTTTGATAACGTCATTCTTTTGAGGACTTTTTCAAAGTTTTATCGCTTGGCATCGGTGAGGATCGGGTACGCAGTGGCGCAACCGGCGTTGATCCAAATGATCTTGCCTTACCGGATCCCGCCGAATCATAATCGGCTGGGAGTGGCTGCAGCCGTCGCAAGTCTGGCGGATAACAAAAGCCAACAAGAAACGCTTCATTTCATGAAGAAAGAAAAAAGTCACTTAACACAAGCCTTGACGGAGCTTGGTTTCAAAGTCATTCCCAGTCACGCGAATTTTTTGTTCGTGTCGCTTGAAAATCATCCGAATGCGATGATCAACAAACTGGCAGAACAAGTTATCTTCAAGCCGGGTAAGTATTTTGGCTACCCAAGCCACTTTAGGCTGACAATCGGAACAACCGATCAAAACCGTCAAGTGATTGAAATGCTAAAACAATTGATTAACTAAAACTAAAGGAGTGTTTAATATGAAGAAATGGTCAAAATTGATTTTAAGAGCTGCCGCATTAACTGCAGTATTGGGTGGACTGACTGCTTGTGCAAATACGGAGCCGGCTGCTGAATCAAGCGAAGCAAGCGTGACAGAGGAAAAAGTAACCTTACAAGTGGGCGCAACCGGACAATCATTCCCTAATTCATACATGGAAGAGGATAAGTTAGTCGGGTACGATGTTGAAGTATTGGAAACAATCGCCGCTAACCTAGGCTATGAATTGGAATGGACTACAGGCGCGTTTGATGGTTTGTTGGCTTCATTGAATGCCGGTAAATTGGACACGATCGCCAACAATTTTGCGATTACCCCTGAGCGCGCGGAAGCGGTCGATTTCACAACGCCTTATGCCTATACAGCTTCAGGAATTGCCGTAAGGGAAGACAGTGCCTTCGAAAGTACGGAAGATCTGGAAGGCGAAACGATCGGCGGTGTGGCCGGAAGCAACAAACTGACGGAATTGGAAGCCTATATAGCCGATACAGGGTTGGAAATCGAAATCCGTCAATACGATACGCGTGAAGGCCCGCAAGAAGACACACTGAAAGGTCAAGTCGCTGGATATGCCCAAGATAAAGCAGTGTTGGCTGCAACAATCAAAAAAGATGATCTGGAATTGCGTATTTTGCCAGAAAATATTGCGATCGGCGAAGTGGCTTTCCCCTTTGCTAAAGATGAAGCAGGCGAAAAATTGCGTAAAGAGTTTGATGAAGAATTACAGAACCTGCTTGCTGACGGTACAATCAAAGCCTTGTCTGAAAAATACTATGGCGTCGATGTGACAGAAGTAACGGAATAATCCACTCCAACAAGTCTCCTGGGTCGATCTAATCGGCTTTCTTGCTTTTGAGATAAAAGTTCATAATTTGGAAAAATGTTTCATCAGAAAAACGTGATATGATGGATGAGGCGTATGTTTCAAAAAAATAGACAATTATCGAAGAGAAAGCAGGGGAAATACAATGGCTAAATGCACAGATTGCAACGTTGATTTGATTGAAGGGCTAGGTTTGTATTCGCAAGGGGTTTATCTTGTTGAGTTGGCGAAGGAGAAAACATTGAACGGACACACAAAAGCGTCTTTGGAAGCAGCGGCATGCCCGCAATGCGGCAAAGTATCGTTCTACTTGCCTGAAGAAGAATTAGCGAAACTGGTTGATTGATTCTGATGAATAAAAAAATGAGCCCGGGAATATTTCCTGGGCTCATTTTTTTTCTTAATTAATGTTCGTTTGGATCGTTTTCTGCGTCTTCGTGGGTCGGGTGGACAGTGCCGGGCAAGTGGCTAGGGCCTGCATAGATCGTATACAGTTTGAGTGGTTTGTCCCCTGTGTTGGTGATGTTGTGCCATTTGTCGGCAGGGACAAAGACAGCATCATCGTCGGATACTTTCTGTTTGAAGTACAGATCGTCCTCTGAGTCGCCCATCACGCACACGCCGTCGCCTTCTTCGATGCGGATGAATTGGTCGATGCCATGGTGGACTTCCAATCCAATGTCATCGTTCGGTTGGATCGTCATCACAGTCACCTGTAATTTTTCGCCGGTCCAAATTGTTGTGCGATAGTTTTCGTTCTGCAGGGTTGCGTCCTCGATGTTCACTACGTAAGGTTTTTTGCCATGATCCTTAAAATCGATACTCATTTGAATTCCTCCTAATTTAAATTAATTATCTTATTGTAATAACTATAAACTAAGTGTAGCAAAGTGAGCCGGATTTGCAAACGATATGCTTCCTGTGTGATCGATTGCCCATCTGCTTCCATTGTAACGCTACTGAAGCGCTTTCTCAAGGAATCAATGCCATTCGGCCGGATTATTTGTGATATAATTGACGATATAACTTTGAACGTGGAGGTGCGCATGTGTCAATCGATTGGGGAGAAGTGATCACCTGGAGCAATGCCTTTGATATAGTGGATATTCTGTTGGTATGGTATCTGGTCTACAAGTTGATCATGATTTTAAAAGGTACGCGTTCCATTCAATTGCTGAAAGGGATCGGGATCATCGTGCTGATCAAACTGGCTGCTGTCACGCTTCAGTTGCAGACCATAGATTGGATCATGAACCGAGTCATCCAATGGGGTGTCGTGGCGGTCATTATCGTGTTCCAGCCGGAAATCAGAAGAGGTTTGGAGCACCTGGGCAAGACGGGATTCAGAAAGAAAGCCAAACGCTCGGTCAATATGAGCGAACGCTTGGTGACGGAGTTGGATAAGGCTGTCCAATATATGGCAAAGCGAAAAATCGGAGCATTGATATCCATCGAGCAGCAAGGTTTGCTGGATGAGTACGCTGCAACAGGGATAAGGATCGGCGGAGAGGTGACCAACCAGCTGCTTATCAATATTTTCATCCCAAACACACCTTTGCATGATGGAGCGGTCATCATCCAGGATTATAAAATCGCTACCGCAGCTAGTTATCTGCCATTATCAGAAAGTTCCTTCATCCCGAAAGAGTTGGGAACAAGGCACCGTGCCGCAATCGGCCTTTGTGAAGTCAGTGATGCCATCACGATCATCGTTTCGGAAGAGACCGGGGGCGTCAGCATTGCCCATAAGACGAGCTTGTTGCGTGAAATGAACCGCGATGATTTTGTCGCCTACCTGACGGATCAATTGGTCGTGGAAGAAGAGGAAGAAAAGACTACCAATTTCATTCAGGATTTCTTTGACAATACGAAGTGGGGTGGCTCTGAATGAGAAAGCAGCAAGACGATAAGTTTTTGGAAAACAAATGGGTCGTCAGAGGCCTCTCTTTCGTGATTTCCTTATTGTTGTTCGCCTATGTCTACTCAGAAAACTATGGCTGGTCCACGAGCACCAGCAACAGTTCCATCAGCACCAGCAAACGGGAAACCATTTCGAATGTCCCTATCCAAGTGAACATCGATACGGACGAGTATTTCATTTCAGGATTGCCGGAAACAGTAGTGTTGACCCTGACCGGACCGGAAAGCGTACTCGTGCAGACGATTTCCGCTGCGGATTACCGCATCGTTACAGAAGACTTGGACGAACTGGGGCCAGGAACCCATACGATTCAATTGACGGCCGAAAATCTTTCGAACGAAATCGATTATGCGATTACGCCATCGCGTGTGAATATAGTCATTGAAGAGCGGGTTGCCATCGAGAGCACGGTGGAAGTCCGCTTCGATGAATCATTGGTCGATCCGCTATATCTGGCGGGCGTTCCGGAACTGAGTGCGGATACCGTAACTTTGACCGGACCGGCCTCGACCATAAGCCGTGTGGATAGTGTTTACGTGACGGTTGCAGCTGAAAATGGCTTGACAAATACTGTGAATATGAATACTGTAGTACAAGTAGTGGACGCTAGTGGGAATAAGTTGAATGTTTCCGTCGATCCGCAAGAAATTTCCGTCAAGATTCCGATTTCTCTATACGGGAAAGAAGTGCCGTTGGTCATCCAACAGATTGGTGTGCCGCTTGAAGGTAAAATCTATACGATTGAAGTGGATGGGGAATCCAGTGTGACCTTGACAGGAGATAAGTCTGTGCTTGCCGATATCGATGAAGTGGTTCTGCCGGTCAGTGTCACGGGTGTGGAGAGCAACACCACCCAAACACTCACGATTCCGGTCCCGAATGACACTTTGACGGCTACGCCGACCACAATCAAGGTCAATATCCGCGTGTCGGATGCTACCGAGGCTGCAGCTGATTCGGAGGCCACCACTGATGAAGGGGAATCCTCCTCTTCTGCCGACGAAAGCAGCGCTATCGCATCTTCGGCTACGGACAGTCTGGACAGCGAAGCGAGTCAATCGGAGAGCAGCTCATAAAATCAAAAATCAAACAAATCCATGCAAAGAAAATAAATGAAAAATCTAAAGGAGATTACAGGTAATGGGTAAATATTTTGGAACAGACGGTGTCAGAGGCGTTGCGAACAGCGAATTGACGCCAGAATTAGCTTTCAAATTAGGCCGTTTTGGAGGATATGTCCTAAGACAGCACGCTAAAGATATCGCGCATCCGCTTGTGCTGGTAGCGCGTGATACAAGAATTTCAGGTCAATTGTTGGAATATGCATTGGTTTCCGGATTATTGTCAGTAGGTATCGAAGTGCTGCAATTGGGAGTCATCCCAACACCAGGCGTCGCTTATCTGACGCGCATCCAAGGTGCCGTTGCAGGGGTCATGATTTCTGCATCGCACAATCCTGCAGGCGATAACGGCATCAAATTTTTCGGAGCTGACGGTTTCAAATTATCGGACGAACAGGAATACGAAATCGAAGCCTATTTGGATCAAGAAGGGGACGATTTGCCGAGACCTTCTGCAGACGGTTTGGGTACGGTCGATGAATATCCTGAAGGCGTCCTGAAATATGCACAATATTTGCAGACGACCATCCCGGATGATCTTTCTGGCATCACAGTCTGCCTGGATGCGGCAAACGGGGCAGCCTCACCGGTCGTCAATCGTTTATTCGCGGACTTGGAAACAGACTTCTATACAATGGGTGCAAATCCGGACGGCATCAACATCAACAAAGGCGTTGGTTCCACGCATCCGGATGTCCTAGGTAAATTTGTCGTTGAGAAAAAAGCGGATGTCGGCTTGGCATTCGATGGCGACGCCGATCGCTGTATCGCTGTGGATGAAAATGGGCGCATCATTGACGGCGACCGGATCATGTTCATCTGCGGTAAATATTTGAAAGAGCGCAATAAATTGAATCAAAACACAATCGTCTCCACTGTCATGAGTAACTTGGGTTTCCATTTAGCGGTTGAAGCTGAGGGCATGACTGCCTTGAAGACGCAAGTAGGCGACCGTTATGTCGTGGAAGAAATGCGCAAAAATGGCTACAATTTGGGCGGCGAGCAATCCGGACACGTTGTCTTCCTGGAAATGAACACGACCGGGGATGGCCTATTGACGGGTATTCAATTGTTGAACGTCATGAAACAAACCGGCAAAAAACTTTCCGAATTGGCTGATGAAGTGACGCTTTACCCGCAAGAATTGGTGAACGTACGCGTTTCCGAAAAAGACGGCGTAATGGAGATTCCGGCTGTGAAAGCTGTCATTGAAGAAGTGGAAGCTGAAATGGCAGGCAAAGGCCGCATTTTGGTGCGCCCAAGCGGAACAGAACCGTTGTTGCGCGTTATGGCTGAAGCTGAAACGGATGAAAAATGCCATGACTACGTTATGCGCATCGTAAATGTCGTAAAAGCGGAAATCGGCATCTAAGATAGAGATCCTGTAAAACATTTTAGGGTCGTGGAACACTGCAGTAAGGGGTGTTCCACGGCTTTTTTGTTGTCAGTCGGCAGTGATTCCTGAACCTGACGGGGTGACTGCATCCGTCAGCTAGGATAATGACTGCAAATGTACACAACTGTGTGATTATATGTATAATGAATTAGAAACATCCACGAAAATGTAAGCGAAACCAACGCAGAGCGGGTGTGGCCCAGAAAAAAGAAAGGGAGGTGTGATCATGAAAAGAGCAAAACGATCCTATGCGAAGGAAGCAACGTTTGATCTGCTGAAAATAAGGCGGTTCGGCCATTATCTCAGCGGAATGATCATGCCGAACGTCAGCGTCTTCATTACTTGGGGGATCATAACGACGCTTATCCAATATTTTCAGGGTCCGCTCCAACAATCCTTTATTGAAATGGATCAGCTCATGATCCAGTTTCTGCTCCCGGTTTTGATTGCCTATACCGGGGGAAGATTGATCGAGAAACGGGCTGGAGTCGTCGCGGCCATCGCGGTGATCGGTATGCTCGTGGATTCTGAAGACCCGCAGATACTGGGAGCCATGGTGATAGGTCCGCTGACTGGCTGGAACGTTTTTCTATTCGATAAATATATTTTCCCGAGGGTCAAAGCAGGGTATGAAATGCTGGTCCGTAATTTTTCGGCGGGGATCATCGGTATGCTGCTCGGCTATTTGAGTTTGGTTTTTATAGGTCCGTTCATTGCGGGCGTCACGCAGCAAATCAGTCTGTTGGTCGGCTGGTTGATTCAGCGAAATCTACTCTTGTTGACGAACATTTTTATAGAGCCGCTGAAGGTCTTGTTCTTGAACAATACGCTCAATCACGGCATTCTGACGCCGTTGGGCATTGAACAAGCGGGTGATGCAGGGACGTCGTTGCTGTTTCTCATCGAAACCAACCCTGGTCCGGGCCTGGGTGTTCTGCTGGCTTTCATCCTATTCAGCCGGAAAGAACTGAAGGCCAGTGCCAGTGGGGCTTTTATGATCCATCTGATCGGCGGAATCCACGAGATATACTTCCCGTTTGTTTTATTGAATCCCAGGTTGTTTGCCGCAGTCATTTTGAGCGGGATGAGCGGCACGTTGGTTTTTGAGTTGTTTCAAGTGGGCTTGAAAGCACCGGCATCCCCTGGATCGATCGTGACTATTTTGGCGAATACGCCCCAGGATATGCTGCTGGGGGTTGCATGCGGCATTGCGGCAAGCGCGCTGGTAAGTTTTTTGCTGGCTGGCTTCGTGATCCGGAAAGACCGGACAAAAAAAGAAATTTCAGAAAAGGTGACGAAAGTGACGGAAATTCAGAAAATTTTATTCGCTTGCGATGCAGGAATGGGTTCAAGTGCGATGGGGGCCAGCATTATGCGGCGGCAATTGAAAGAGAGCGGCGTGTCGATTCCCGTGGATTACACGTCCATTTACCGCGTGCAGGATGATCCGCATCTGTTGCTGATTACCCAGAACGAGCTGAAGCATTTGGCCGAAACACAAGCCCCGCACGCCCAGATTGTCACAATCGGAAATTTTTTGGATCAGACAGAGTACATGAAAGTTGTCGCGCTGCTGACCGATGAACAAGAAAAAAAGATTACGCCGGTACAGTTGGAGGGAAAACTGCCGTATCAAAAAGTCGTCTTTTTATACTCGGATGGTGTCCGGGGTTCGCAGACTATGGCGGTGCAAGCGTTCCGGAACTTAGCGGAAAAGCATCATATGAGGATCGACATCGAAAAGCAGCCGTTGGAACAGGTGATTGCGGATCAAAGGAATCTGTATGTCGTCACGGAAACTTTTGCTTCTGAAAACGTCCTGCCCAAAGGCCCATTGCTGATCGTCGAGCATCTTATCGCAACGAACAAATACGAGAAACTATTAAGGGGAGACTTATCAGATGTTTCTAACTCCTAGAGAGACCATCATTTTAAAAGAATTGCTGCATTCTGCCTCACCGGTCACCGTGGAACGCTTGATGAGCCTGCTGAAAGTCAGCAAGCGTACGGTTTACCGCGAGTTGGCAAATCTGGAGCTTTCTTTGGAATCCATCGGCGCAAAGCTGGAAAAAGCGAGCCGGGGCCGTTTCCGATTGCTTGCTGAGGATGCCGCAAAAGCAAAAATCCTTTCCATCGTGTCTGAGGATGAGCCTTCCGAACTATCCGCCACGGAACGCCAACATGCCATTTTGCTGCAGTTGTTGAACAGCGATGAGCCTATCAGCATGCAGACGTTCCTGGATGAATACTTGATCAGCAACACCACGTTTTTTGCCGACATCAAACAGTTGGAGCTGCGTTTGGCGCGGTTGCCCTTAACAATCACGCGGAATCGCGGCTACGAACTTGCCGGCAGCGAAAAGTATCGCCGGCTCCTGTTGGCCAATATTTTGGGAATCGAGATCAATGAGTACCACTTCTTCCACTTTTCGGAATTGGAAGACAAAGAAAGTTTCTTTCTGCAATTCGTCAACCAAGAGCAGTTGCTTTTCGCCCAAAAATTGGTGCGGGAAATCGTCGAACCCCGTTTTTCCGACTTGAGTGATCGGAAACTGGAATTTTTGATTTTGATGCTGACCATTTCCATGGATCGCGTGCCGCGAGGCTGCCAACTGGTGGAGGATTCCTATGCGGGACAAATCAATAAGGAGTTGTTGGATTTGGCGAAGCAAATTTTTGCCAAAATCGCAGCGCACACGAAGCAATTGTACGCGGTCAGCGAAGTCGTCTTCTTCGCTAATCTGTTGGGCGATTTCTTCAGTGACTTGGACAACGATTTTTTTAACGAAAGCTTTGATACGCGTTTGGCTTATCAAGTGAAGCAATTGATCGAAAACGTCAGCCGCGATGCCGAAGTCAATTTCTTTGAAGACAGCAATCTCTACAAAATGCTCTTGACGCACCTTTCCGCGGCGTTGAGCCGCGCCATCCTGAACCAAGGAAGCCTGAACAATCCCATCCTGGAGCGGATCATGGGCCAATATTCGGAAGTTGCCGGTGCAATCCGCAATGCCTTGCCGAAAGTGTTCCCGCAGCAGGAATTCTCCGAAGAGGAGATCGCCTATATGGTGCTGCATTTCGCCAATTCCCTGGAGCGCAGCCCGAAAGTCATTGCGGTGGATATTGCCGGCATTTCCCCAAGCGGCTTGGCTTCGACGCGGATGCTGGAAATGCGTTTGCGGAAACATTTTCCGTTCATCAATGAGATCGTCTTTTTCCGCATCGCCGACCTCGGAAAACTCAATCTGGAGGAAAAGTTTGATCTGACCATCTCCACTTCACTGTTGCCGGGATACAGCGGGAAATATCTGTTGGTTTCCCCGTTGCTTTTGGAGGACGAAATCAAGCAGCTCAAAGAGGCTTTCCGCGCAATCGATCATACGAAGCGGCATGTTCAACCTGCGGCGAAGCCTAGCCTGCCTGAAAATGATGACTATCAGGAAGTCATGACATTCATCGATGAAATCAACCAGTTGTTGAAGCACTTTTTCGTCAAGCCGTTGAAAAACAGCGCCAGCATTTCCGAAACCGTCGCTTTGGCCGTGAAAAACATTTCCGCAGAAATCGTCGCAGACCCGGCAAAAGTCCGGGACAAATTGATGAATCGCTATCAACAAGCGCCGATCGGGATTCCCAATACCCATTTTGCTTTGTTCCACGCTTCCCATGCCGCTGTCTTGCAGCCTTGTTTTTGTGTCTTTGATCTGCAGACGCCCTTGGAAATAGTCGGCATGGACAAAGAACCGATGACTTTGACGCGGATGCTGGTCATGCTGGCCCCCGATCCGATTGAAGAGAATGTCGCTAAGATGCTTGGCAAAATTAGTGGAGCGATCATCATGAACGATTTGGGGATGGAGATATTCAATTCCGGCAATGAAGCAATCATCTACCAATTGTTGTCGGCCCTCTTGATCGAGGAAGTGAAAAAGTAAGGAAATCAAGTGGTAAGGAAGGGAGGAGTCCGTATGATTACGATCAAAGATGAGCATATTCTGCTGGATCAAACGTACAGCAGCGCCGAAGCGGCGATTGTTGCCGCCGGGGAATTTCTCGTGGCGCAAGGATTGGTGTCCCAGCCTTACATCCAATCGATGCTGGCGCGCCACCGTAAAGTGAGCATCTACGTCGGCAATTTTGTCGCTTTGCCTCACGGTGACAGCGACGGGCAGCCCTATATTGATAAAGAGGGCATCTGCCTGATCCAGGTACCGGACGGCGTCAACTTCGGCAGCGGCAAGGAACTGCAAATCGCAACCATTCTTTTTGTGGTGGCACTGAAGGAAAAACAATTGGAGGCCTTGCAGGACATCGCTTTTTTCTGCTCGGATATCGAAAATGTGATGGCATTGAGCGATGCCAAAGATCTGCAGACAGTCCAAACCATTCTCCAAAACAGCTAACAGATACAATTTAAAATAAGTGCCAAAAGCAAGCAGCAGCCCATTTAGTGGGAGGCTGCTTGCTTTTTTGTTTTCCTGCGCCCGCTAAGCGGAGGAGCGCGAAGGAATGAGGGCGCAGCTCCGATGAAGGATCTACTTCCCGGAGCACGCTGGTAATAATCCTACTTAACTCCGATGAAGCCGTGCTTATCGGAGAACACAAGCAGAATGTGGCCGAACTCCTGCGAAGCCTCCGTTCCTCGGAGAAGAGTAGAGCAGATACCGGCAACTGCGCTCCGAATACGTGTGGCAAGACCTGGCACAAATAAACGTGCCAAAGCACGACTATAATCCCAATGCGGAAGCGCATACAATAAAGACATCAAAAGAAACAGTTTGAAGGGAGAAACAAAAGATGGAACAGACACAACAAGCCTCGCTGAAGGCAAAGGTTCAAAAGTTAGGCAGTACGCTTTCAAGTATGGTGATGCCGAATATAGGGGCACTTATCGCCTGGGGAGTTTTAACGGCATTATTTATCCCTGATGGCTATTTGCCGAATGAATCCTTCGCTTCGATGGTCGGCCCGATGCTAACGTATTTAATCCCTCTGTTGGTCGGTTATACAGGAGGTAAAGTGATCGCAGGCGAACGCGGTGCGGTCGTCGGCGCCATCGCCACAATGGGTGTGATCGTAGGGACCGAAATTCCGATGATCATGGGCGCCATGATCATGGGACCGTTGGGTGGTTTCACGATCAAGAAATTTGATGCGATTTTCCAGAGCAAAATCAAGACCGGTTTTGAAATGCTCGTCAACAATTTCTCGGCAGGCTTGATCGGATTCGCTTTGGCACTTGTAGGGTTTCAGGCAATCGGACCAGTGGTTGACCGTTTGACACAAGCAATGGCGGCTGGGGTTGAAACGATCCTGAACGCACAATTGATTCCTTTGACGAATATCTTCATCGAACCAGCAAAAATTCTTTTCCTGAACAATGCAATCAACCACGGAATTTTGACACCGTTAGGAACGGAACAAGTCAGCGAGACAGGTCGTTCGATCCTCTTCCTGCTTGAAGCAAATCCTGGTCCTGGTTTGGGCGTGTTGTTGGCTTTCACACTGTTCGGCAAAGGTTCAGCAAAATCGACAGCGCCGGGCGCTATGATCATCCACTTCTTGGGTGGTATCCACGAAATCTATTTCCCTTACGTCATGATGAAACCGTTGTTATTCCTCGCAGTCATCTCGGGCGGTGTTTCCGGAAGCTTTGTTTTCCAACTTTTAGGCGCTGGTTTGCGGGCTCCTGCTTCACCAGGTTCGATCATCGCGATTTTGGCTATGACGCCGATGGGCTCTTACTTGCCAGTCATTTTGGGGGTTGTCGCCGGTGCAGCAGCATCTTTTGCAGTAGCTGCGGTCATTTTGAAGGCCGACTCCAAAGAAGCAGTCGATACATTTGAAGAAAGCGTAAAAGCGACCCAAGCCGCAAAATTAAACGCAAAAGGCGCAGTATCAACAACAACAAGCCTGACTGGGATCCAACACATCATTTTTGCTTGCGATGCAGGGATGGGATCGAGCGCAATGGGTGCTTCCATTTTACGCAAAAAAATCAATGCAGCTGGGTTACCGCAAGACGTCACCAACCGCGCCATCAATAATCTGACGGATGCAGCAAACACGTTGATCGTTACCCAGGAAGAACTGAAGAATCGGGCCCAACAGAAAGCACCGAATGCAACTTTTGTAGCGATCGAGAATTTCCTGAATTCGCCAAAATACGATGAAATCGTGGCCACCTTGTCCGGCACCGATCTGAAAGAAACAGTCGTTGCAAAACCAGCGCCGGTCCTGGACTTTGACTTGGCGAACATCAACGAAATCGTCTTGGTCCATGATGACCGCAAAGGCTCCGCCACTATGGGACAAAAAGTAGTGGAACGGATTTTGGACAGGGAAGCATTGAACATACCTTTAAGAAAAGTGCATATCAACGAGCTTGAAGCAACACCGCAAACGTTGGTCATCAGCAAAAACAGTCTGACGCAAGCGGCAAAGCAAAAAGTTCCTGCAGCCGTCCATCTGTCAGTCGACAGTCTGATCACTACGCCTAAATATGAGAGCGTCGTCGCTAACTTGAAGCAAATCGCTTAAGGAGAGGAAGATTAAAATGAATAATTTAGATACAGAAATGATCGTTTTGAATAAAGCTTTTGCTTCAAAAGAAGAAGCCATCCGTTTTTGCGGCCAAAAATTAGTGGAAGCAGGCTGTGTGGATACGGATTATGTGGAGGCCATGGTGCAACGGGATCGGATGTTGTCAGTGTATATGGGGAATTTCATCGCGATTCCCCATGGCACCGATGCTGCCAAGGACCACGTGAAAAAATCGGGCATCTGCGTTGTACAAGTGCCTGACGGCGTTGACTTCGGCGACGAGCAGGAAGAAAAATTGGCTACAGTGTTGTTCGGCATCGCAGGGGTCGGCGACGATCACCTGCAGTTGATCCAAAAAATTGCGCTGTATTGCAGCGACGTCGATAACGTCGTGACTTTGGCAGACGCTTTGACAAAAGATGAAATCACTGGCAGCTTAGCCATTGCATAGGGAGAGATGAAAATGAAAGCAGTACACTTTGGTGCCGGAAATATCGGCCGCGGCTTTATCGGGGAAATTTTGAATCACAACGGTTACGCAATCACTTTTGTGGATGTGAACGATACAATCATCGAAGCCTTGAAATCGCGAGGCAACTATACGATCGAATTGGCGGACGAGTCACGCGAACAGATCCAAATCCAGAACGTCACAGGCCTGAACAATGCAACAGAAGCGGACAAAGTTGTTGAGGCGATCGTAGAAGCGGATCTCCTCACGACTGCCATCGGTCCGAATATTCTGCCTAGAATCGCGCAATTGATCGCGCAAGGGATCGAGGCGCGTGCTGCCCGGAACATCCAGCAGCCCATCGACATCATCGCCTGCGAAAACATGATCGGCGGCTCGACTTTCCTGGCTGAGGAAGTCAAGAAACATTGCACGGATACGGCATATCTTGACCAATACGTCGGATTTCCCGATGCGGCGGTGGACCGTATCGTGCCGATGCAGCAACATGCGGATCCGCTCTTTGTGCAAGTGGAGCCATTTAGTGAGTGGGTCGTACAAGGGACTGCCTGCAAAAGCCCGATCCGTCTGGAAGGTGTTTCCTATGTGAACGATCTGGAGCCTTACATCGAGCGCAAACTTTTCAGCGTCAATACGGGACATGCTACGGTAGCCTATACGGGCGCTCTGCAGGGCTATGAAACAATCGATGAAGCGATGCAGGATCATTTGGTCGTCATCCAATTGCGCTCCGTCTTGCATGAAACCGGCAAATTGCTGATTGCGAAATGGGGATTCGATGCAGCGGAACACGAGAAATATATCGAGAAAATCATCGGTCGTTTCCAAAATAAATATATTTCCGATGCTATCTCCCGTGTGGCGCGTACGCCTTTAAGAAAATTGGGCAATCATGAGCGCTTCATCCGTCCGATGGTTGAATTGACCCAAATCGATGAGATGCCTTTCCACTTGCTGGAAACGATCGGCATGGTCTTCAATTATTTCGACCCTGAAGATGAGCAGTGTCAAGAATTGAAGGAAATGATCCTGCAAAAAGGCTTGGATAAAATCATTCCGGAAGTAACCGGGATAGACAACCAAAAAATCTTGGGCAGCATCAAACAGAACGTCGAAAAGTACGCTTATAAGGTGGCTTGATCACTGCAGTTCAATCAGCAACTTTCAACTATGCCCGTTGTGCCGGTCAAGGGACCATTTGATACATCTTGATGAAATCAAACGGCACAACGAATATAAGTTTTTCTTAAATAGCGCTTCAAAACAGCATTACAAGTGAAACCGAACGAAATACGCTTTGACAATGTCACTGTTTGTAGGATAAAATGCATGTATTCTGGAAAATATAAAGCTAGGAGGATAGAGGAAGAACAAATGGATAGCGCCAGACTTCAGGGAGCACAGGAACATCGGCCCTGAAGTGACGAGGATTGGGTTTATCGAAAGATTCGGCGGATGACCCAAGGCAAGTGTAGTCTACAGGATTGAAGTAAAAAAGACCCTTATGCGGCTGCAGAGCCCGAAACGGTCTTACAGAGATCAATCCCCACACCCAGAAAAAATCGAGATAATAAAGGGGATTTTTACGCTTATGTGTGGAATAGTTGGATATGTAGGAAAAGGCAATGTACAAGAGGTATTGTTGCATGGATTAGAAAAATTGGAATACCGTGGTTATGATTCAGCCGGTATTTTTGTCGTAGACGCTGAAAACCAAGGTCATGTGTTCAAGGAAAAAGGCCGCATCGCGGATTTGCGTGCAATCGTCGACAGACAGGTCGAGGCGCATGTAGGCATCGGACACACAAGATGGGCAACGCATGGCGTGCCGAGCGCAGAGAATGCGCACCCGCACCAATCTGCGGATGGACGTTTCACATTGGTCCATAATGGCGTCATTGAAAACTTCAAAGAAATCAAAGATGAGTATTTGCAGGATGTCACTTTCGTCAGCCAAACAGATACAGAAATCGTTGTGCAGCTGATCGGAAAGATCGCTGCTGAAGAAAATTTGAACGGTAAAGAAGCTTTGCGCCGCGCTTTGTCGATCGTAAGAGGCTCTTACGCTTTCGCGTTGGTCGATGCGCAAGCACCCGATGTCTTTTACGCAGCCAAAAACAAAAGCCCAATGTTAATCGGTTTGGGTGATGACTTCAACGTCGTTGCCAGCGATGCGATGGCTACTGTTCAGATCACAAACCAATATGTGGAGATCCATGACGGCGAAATGATCACATTGACGGCTGATGGCGTCACAATCGAAAAATTGGACGGAAAAACGGTAACACGTAATCCCTATACGGCCGAAATCGATGCCAGCGACCTGGAAAAAGGGACCTACCCTTACTACATGTTGAAAGAAATCGATGAGCAGCCTGCTGTTATGCGTAACATCATCCAAAAATACCAAAATGCAGAAGGGCGCCTGACGGTTCCTGAAGAATTGACCACTGCTATGCTGAAGGCTGACCGCATCCATATCGTGGCTTGCGGAACGAGCTACCATTCCGGTTGGGTAGGAAAACATTATCTGGAAAAAATTGCACAGATCCCGACAGAAGTGCATGTTGCCAGCGAATTCTCCTACAACCCGCCATTGTTGAAAGGCAATCCGTTCTTTATCTTCCTTACCCAAAGTGGGGAAACTGCGGATAGCCGCCAAGTATTGGTGAAAGTAAAAGAATGGGGATACCCAGCTTTGACGATCACAAACGTGGCTGGTTCGACCTTGTCGCGTGAAGCGGACTACACGTTGCTGTTGCATGCAGGTCCTGAAATCGCAGTCGCTTCGACGAAAGCTTACACGGCGCAAATCGCTGTCTTGGCTGTCTTGTCGGATGCGTTAGGCGCGAGAACGGGTCATGATATGGGAATCGACATGGTCCATGAATTAGGGATCGTCGCAAATGCGATGGAATCAATCATCGATGACAAAGAGCGCATCGCTGCATTGGCAGACATCTACTTGCCGAACACCCGCAATGCTTTCTACATCGGACGTGGTTTGGATTACTTCGTATCGATGGAAGCTGCTTTGAAACTGAAAGAAATTTCTTATATCCAAACAGAAGGTTTTGCTGCCGGAGAATTGAAGCACGGTACAATCGCCTTGATCGAAGAAGGAACACCGGTCTTGGCTATCATTACCCAAGCTGATGTTGCCAGCCATACCCGCGGAAACGTAGAAGAAGTGCGTTCACGCGGCGCAAACACTTGCGTATTTGCAATGAAAGGTTTGGCCAACGAGAACGACCAAATCATCTTGCCTGCTGTTCACCCAGCCTTGGCGCCACTTATGACAGTCGTTCCAACCCAATTGATGGCTTACTACGCAACGCTTCACCGTGGCTATGACGTCGACAAGCCAAGAAACTTGGCTAAATCCGTTACGGTTGAGTAAATTTAATTAAATGCATAATTATAGCATCCGTTCGCTTATCATTGGATAAGCGGACGGATGCTTTTTTGCGTTTGAATAGGCCCGATTAGTTCAAAGATAATAGCACAGCAGAGGAGGAAGGGTTGCACTAATTGGCTTTTTTAATCGGGAAAAGTTTTCCTGCTCCTGAAACCGCAGGCGTAAAAAATCAGTTTTTCCCACTCGTGGCGCGCTTTTTACGGAATCAGAACCGCAAATATAGTTTTTACCCCATCCCTCTAAATTCCAGCATTTGAATTAGTTCAAATACCGGACACGATTTCCGATCCAAGGACTGTATTAATTTATTTTTTATTTAGTCTATACTCTGGAATATAGAGATTGAAAGGGGATACAAAACATTATGGCAAACAACTGGTTGGAATTAGACGGAAAAACGGTTATCGTTACAGGAGGAAATTCAGGGATCGGATTACACATCGCGGATCACTTGAAAGAACAAGGCGCAAACGTCGTTGTAGCGGATTTAAGTGTTGAAACGGGAACAAGTGTTTATGGTAAACTTAATGTGAAGACAGATGTGACTTCAATCGCAAGCATCGAGGCAATGGTCGAAAAAGCTGTTGAGAAATTTGGCAAAATCGACGTTTTGGTCAATAATGCAGGTATGAACTTGCCGCGTTTATTGGTGGATGTATACAGTGACGAAAGAAACTACGAAATCGATGAAGCCTCATTCGACAAAATGACAGCAGTCAATCAAAAAGGAATGGTATTCACTACCCAAGCCGTCGTCAGAAACATGCTGAAGAACAAAGTGGAAGGCACGATCATCAATATCTCTTCCGAGTCCGGCATGGAAGGTTCGGTCGGTCAAAGCATCTATTCAGCAACTAAAGGCGCTACGAATTCTTATACGCGTTCATGGGCAAAAGAACTTGGTAAATTTGGCATCAAAGTCGTCGGTATCGCACCGGGGATCAACGAAAAAACAGGATTGACAACTCCTGCCTACAATGAAGCATTGGCTTACACAAGAAACATACCGGTTGAGCAATTGGATACAGGTTATGAAAAGAGCATTCCACTGGGACGCGTCGGAAAATTGGATGAAATCGGCTACTTGGTTGCATTCTTATCTTCCAACAAATCCGCTTATATCACTGGTACAACAATCAACATTACAGGCGGAAAATCTAGAGGATAGTATGGGGGCATTAACATGTCAACGGCAAGCGATAGAGAAGTTTTGCTGAGAAGTTTACTTTCAAATAAAGAAACAGATGTTCAAAGTCTCGAGGAAGAATCGGGAAAAAACAGATACCAGATCAAAACGATCATTTCGGAATTGAACGATGTCTACGAAGGATTCTTAAAAATCCAACAAAAGGATGAATCGCAAGTAGCCATCGTCAGAAAGGAGGGGACGAACATATTCAACACACTTCATTACAATATCCATCAGGACTTCAATAAGGTAGAATGCAGGATCGCGTATCTGTTGTACCGCTTGATATGCACAGAAGAGTACCTGAATATCGGAGACCTCTCCGAAGAAATGAGCGTAAGCAGGAGCACGGTGAACAACGACCTGAAAAAGCTGAAGCAGCTTTTGGAGAAATACAATGCGAAAGTCGTCGGAATCCCGAACAAAGGCATCACCTTCCAGTGCAGTGAATTCGGCACCCGCTTGGTCCTGATCTATGAAGTCTTCGAGTTGCTGCAGATGACCTTTCTGCCGGACCAAGAAATCCAGGCTGCGCTTGACGGACTCGGCCAAGCCTACAAGCTGGATGAGCAGGCGAAAGAACTGCTTTATAAGGCACTGGCTGTAAGCGTTCACAGGGTGGCGCATGAGCATACGATAGATTCCGAAATTCCGATGTACAAAAACTTCGAGGCGGATTCGGCCAATATCATCGCCTATACCCAACTGCTTCAGAAGAAATTTGCGGTTGAGTTGAATGAGCATGAAATTGCTTTTCTTGCCTTCCCGATCAACACAAGGAACTCCGCTTACGTAAAAGGGACCGAAAATGCCGAAAACGAAGAGGTTCTCAGACAAGTCGTTTCCAGCATGCTGAAGACGGTGCGCGATCAGGTCATGATTGAAATCGATGAAGACGCCTTCTTCGAAAAAGTCAAATATCATCTGCTTTTCTTGATAAACAGGCTGGTCTTCCGGATTCCAAACACGGATCTGTACCTGGAACAGATAAAACTCAAATATCCCTTAGCCTTTGAGCTGGCGAAGATTTCGCTTTCCGAACTGAATCGCTTGTACCAATTGCGTGCCAGCGCGGACGATATCAGCTATTTGGCTGTCTATTACGCACTGATGCTGGATGAAAGGCAAGCGAACGATTCCAAAGGCAAAAGCACAAGGGATGTCGGCATCATCACCAACCTTGGAAGAGGGAGTTTTGAGCTGATTTGCAGGCAGATCAAAGAGATAGTCGGAAGTGAGATGAATATCGTTCACTTGAACACCGACAGTCTGCCGAAAGAAAAATTGAAGAGATTCCGGTTGCTTTTCACAACCGAAGAGATTTCCGTGGATACCGAAGTCCCTGTCATCAAGATCGACAGATTGGTCAGCCCGGACGATTTGGCCCAAAAGATCTATGCAGTCGAAAAAGACCAATATAACATCAAATACCTGACAAACGAGGACATCAGTTATCACCTCGTCAATCTGAAAGGTCAAATGGGTTACTTTGATTACGTGGAAGAGATCATGTCCTACCTTTCCAGAAGATACCGCCTGTCCGAAGACATTCTGGACCGGTTCGTGGAAAAAGAAGAAAGACACACAATGATCTATGAAAACAAGGTAGCTTTTCCCCATTTGACCGACCCTAACATCAACAAGTTGGTGTTTGTCCTAGGGAACATCACGATGGCCAACCGCAACGACGCGTTTTCCTTGATGTTATTTCTAGTGACACCCGAGAAAATTTCTGAGCAGCAAGAGAGAATCTTGATGCAGGTATATGATTTTGTCTTTAAGGTCATCAATGATCCAACTCTGATCAATGATCTTAAAAAAGTGGATGATGCACAAGGGTTGATTGAGATGCTGGAGAAAAGAGGTACGAGATAGATGAATAATATGCTTGCATTGGGTATTCTGGTTGTCGGCGCTTTTTTGATCCAAAGCGCATTGGGGTTTTTTCAAATCAGACATTTCGGCAATGAATACAACGAATTGAAGGCGGACGGCAGAGTTGCGATAGGCAAACGGGCAGGAAAACTGACTTCCGGAACGATCATCATGTTCCAACTGGACAACAACGGAATGATCGTCAGAGGCAAAAAGCTTCAGGGGACAACAATCTTGGCCAGGTTCAAACCATACAACAATTTCAACGGCAGACTGATCGAAGCCATCAAGGCAGATGATCCGGATGTGCTGGCTGAAATCAAGATCACCCGCAAAACCATCATGAATGCGGTCACTAATTACCGGATGTTCATAAACGGAGAAATCATTCCGGAGAAAGAATCTCCCTTTAAGGAATTGACCAAAAAAATTACAAACATTAAGTTCGGTTAAATCGTGTCAGAAATAATACATAAAATAAGGAGTGTTAAATATGGACTTTCTAGTTAAAGGTGCAGAAAGCTTTATCGGATTATTTCAATTAGGTGCAAATACATTTATGAGCTGGATGACCGGCATCGTTCCAATCGTCTTGATGCTGATGGTATTCATGAACGTAGTAATCAAGCTGATCGGTGAGGAAAGAATCAATGGCCTCGCACAACGCTTCTCTAAATATTCCTTGGTCAGAAACTGTATCTTACCTTTCTTGGCAGCCTTCATGTTGGGGAATCCCGCATCATTCACCTTAGGAAGATTCTTGCCGGAATTCTACAAGCCAAGTTTCTATGCAGCACTTGCGCAGTACAACCATACGAGTAACGGTCTTTTCCCACATATCAATGCAGGCGAATTGTTCGTATTCCTGGGAATCGCTTCAGGTGTTGAAACGTTAGGATTGAGCACCACACCGCTGGCTATCCGTTATCTGCTTGTCGGGCTTGTGATGAATGCTGTAGGCGCATACGTAACGGACTTCACAACTGCTTATGTCTGCAAAAAAACAGGCATCCAATTGAGCAAAGTCGCGAAAGTCCAATAATTACCACCAAGAAGTTGTTGCATAAAACAAATAGAATGCATGAGAACGAGAGGGGTATTCATTATGACAAAATATAACAGCATCAAAGTCGAAAAAGGTTCCGGCGGCTGGGGCGGACCACTGATCATCACACCAACAGAGCAAAAACATAAATTCATCTACATCGTAGGCGGCGGAGAAAAACCTGCCATCGTCGACAGAATCGCTGAACTTACAGGGATGGAAGCCGTAAATGGATTCAAAACATCCATTCCGGATGATGAAACAGCTTTGGCTATCATCGACTGCGGCGGAACATTGAGATGCGGCATCTATCCTCAAAAAGGCATCCCGACGATCAACGTCGTTGCCACCGGCAAATCAGGTCCTTTGGCTAAATACATTAATGAAGACATTTACGTTTCAAATGTTGGCTTGAATCAGATCCAAGTCACTGGCGAAACAGCAAATATTGAGACAGTCAGCACAGCAGTTGCAGAGCCAGTAGTAGAAGAGAAAGTCGCTTACACTACAGACAAAAAATTGACGCAACAAAACGCAGAAAAAGGCAGCATAGTAGCAAAAGTCGGTTTGGCTGCAGGTAAAGGGATCGCGATCATGCTGCAATCAGCCCGTGAAGCGGTGCAGACAGTCTTGCAGACAATCATCCCGTTCATGGCCTTTGTAGCGATGCTGATCGGTATCATCCAGGGCAGCGGAATCGGTAATATGTTCGCTAAACTGATGATTCCGTTGGCAGGAAATGTCTGGGGCTTGATGGTCATCGGCTTCATCTGCTCCTTGCCTATCCTTTCACCGCTATTGGGACCTGGTGCTGTAATCGCGCAAGTTATCGGAACATTGATCGGTGTTGAAATCGGCAAAGGCAATATCGAGCCAAGCTTAGCTTTACCGGCTTTGTTTGCCATCAACACACAAAATGCTTGCGATTTCATTCCAGTCGGGTTAGGCTTGCAGGAAGCAGAGTCCAAAACAGTAGAAGTCGGCGTACCATCCGTTCTCTATTCTCGATTCCTGAACGGTGTGCCCCGCGTATTCGTCGCTTGGTTAGCAAGCTTCGGATTGTATTAAGAAAAATAAGAAAGGCTGAACGGATTCGTTCAGCCATTGGTTAAAAACTAATAATCGGAAAAGGTGAAGAAAAATGTCAATTTATTCAACGGTAGTCACAGAAATCGGACCTAATGCTAAGGAGTTTTTAGCTGAGGATATGATGGTATTGTTCGGAGACGATGCTCCGGAAGCATTGAGACCTTATTGCTTCCTGATCGAACAAAATGCACTGGAGCAGGATATTCAACTAGGACACGCGTTGGTTATCGGCGCTGATAGTTATCGCGTCACAGCAGTGGGTAATGTGGTCAACAAAAACCTCAGGGATCTGGGTCACATCACCATCAATTTCAGCGGAGAAACAGTCGCTGAATTGGCAGGCTCGCTGTATGTTGAGAACAAAGCAGTGAACGAAATCGCGGAAGGCACCATCATCAAAATCACTGAAACTGTGGGGTAGTAGCTTATGTACATAGATTCTAACGACATCAAAGCTATCGGAAGTTTTTGGAAAAGCGGATTTTTGAAAGGAGTCACCACCAACCCGACGATTTTGTCGACCGGTTCCGGCAGTCGCTTCAAACAATTACAAGATTTATTGGCTTTGGAGCCGACGGAACTTTTTGTGCAATTGCTGGGTACGACTTCTGAAGAAATGTTTGCCGATTATGAAGCAATAAAGACATTTGATGCAAATCACCGACTTTCGATAAAGATTCCCGTTACACAAGCAGGATTGGAAACAATCAACAAAGTGAAAAAGGACGATCCGGAGAGAGCGATCCTGGGTACGCTGATTTACTCTGCGTACCAGGGGATCCTGGCTGCTGCAGCCGGATGCGACTACCTGGCACCTTATGTGAACAGGATGCTGAACAATGCCATCGATCCCTACAAGGCGATCCGTTCGATGCGGACTTTCATCGATGCTAGAGGCTACAAGACCAAAATCATGGCAGCGAGCTTCAAAAATTCCCAACAAGTCATCGATTCTTTGGAGGCGGGCGCCCATACTGCCACGATCCCTCCGGATGTCCTGAACAGTATGCTGAACAAGGATTTGGCATTGCAGGCATTGCAGGTTTTTGAAGCGGATGGACAAGCGTTGTTTGGAAAATACGGAGCATAACTCACTGAACTTGATCATGTGGATTTCACTCACAGAAAAGACTGCCCCATCGGGACAGTCTTTTCTGTTTGGTGGTGGGGTAACTGATAAAAGGCGATTTGGTCTAAGAGCGAGTTGACTTCAGAGGAAATTATGATACGATAGGAACAACAGCAAACGAACTGAATATTCTTTTTTACCACTAGGGGTGCTTTACCGGCGATGACTGTCCGCCAAAAAGCTGAGATCGAAGTAGGACTTCGAGACCCTTAGAACCTGATCTGGTTTGTACCAGCGTAGGGAAGTGGCAGCCTCTTTTGGCTAAGGAAGTCCCTATTGCATAAGGAACCTACAACCACTTTTTTCCGTTGGGAAGAGAGTGGTTTTTTTGTTTGCAAAAATCAAGAGCGGCCGTTCGGATGAGTCGGGACCCTGGCGGATTGCTCGCAGCATATGGAGGGAAAGCAATGACATTTTCAGCACAAATCCGCCAAGCGGTCGAACCGATTTGGGCGGCCAGCATGGAGCATCCGTTTGTGAAAGGCATCGGGGACGGCACCTTGCCGTTGGAGAATTTCCGTTTTTACATCCAGCAGGATTCCTATTACCTGACGCGCTTCGCTAAAATTTTGGCACTCGGCGCGGCCAAAGCACCGGATATCGCGACGACCAACCAGTTCGCCGACTTCGCGAAGCATACGTACAGCGCCGAAATCGGCCTGCATGAACAATTTTCGAAAAGGCTGGGCATCACCGCGGAAGAAAAAGAGCTTTTCAAGCCCGCGCCCACAACATACGCCTACACTTCCCATCTTTATCGCGCCGGGCACGCGGGGCATTTGGGGGATGTCATCGCCGCTGTATTGCCTTGCTATTGGCTTTATGCCGAAATCGGCGACGCCTTCATTGATGCAGCACCGGAAGAACCGATTTATCAGGAATGGATCGCTACTTATGGCGGGAAAGATTTTCAGGACCGGGTGGATGAGCAGATTGAGCATCTGGATAAGATTGCCGCCGCCGTGAGTGAAGCCGACCGCGAAAGGATGAAAGAGCATTTCATCATCAGCAGCCAGTACGAATACGCATTTTGGGAAATGGCCTATCGCATGGAAACGTGGCCGGTACCGTTGGAGCAATAAGAGGCAAAATCAAACACAAAGAGGAGACAGAACAAAATGAAAAAAGAGTTGAAGCTTACAGATATTTTGGTGACAATCGTCATCGCCATCGCTTTCGGGATCGTCTACATCCTATGGGGAACGGTCTATTATGCGGTGCAGCCGTTGGGTCTGCATCTTGATCAGTTGTTGTACGGCATGTGGTTCATCGCCGGCACAGTCGCCTATTTCATCATCCGCAAGCCGGGTGTGGCGCTATTGGCAGAAATCGCTGCAGCTTCAGGCGAATTCCTTTTGGGTTCGCCTTGGGGTCTGACCGTCTTGCTTTCCGGCGTGGTGCAAGGGTTGTTTGCGGAATTGGTGTTCATGGCTTTCCGCTACAAACGTTTTGACCTGAAGGTTGCAGCTTTGGCAGCTTCGGCATCTTGTGTGGGTTCGCTTTTGGTGGATGCTTTGAACGGGCAGATCGCTGAGCTGGCTCCTTGGAACTTGGCGCTTTACTTGCTTGCCCGATTCGCGGGCTCGATTTTCTTTGCCGGCGTGCTGGCTTATTACTTGGCGGAAGTCCTGGAGGATACCGGCGTGACGAACCTTGTCCGCCCGCTGACGAGTGAAGATTTCACAGATATGGATTAAGGAGGATGGCGGAAATGGCGCAGCAAGCGTATGTGGAAAAGCTGAAGTTGAAATTTCCCGGCGACGCCGATTTGTTGTTCAGGGACCTGTCCTTTTCGGTCGCAGCCGGTGAAAAAGTGCTACTTTTGGGCCCGTCAGGCTGCGGCAAATCCACGCTTCTGCAGGTGTTGAGCGGGCTGATTCCGCAATCAATCGAAGTGCCGATGAAGGCCGAAAAGCTCGTGACGCCGGCTTCCTGGGGCTATGTTTTCCAGGACCCGGACAGTCAGTTCTGCATGCCGTACGTCGATGAAGAACTCGCTTTTGTGCTCGAAAATCTGTCTGTTCCGCGTGAGGAGATGGCTGCCAAAATAGACTTCGCGCTCCGGCAGGTGGGCTTGGAATTGGCTGACAGCCACATCCCCATCGCGAGCCTCTCCGGCGGGATGAAGCAGCGGCTGGCGATTGCCTCGGTATTGGCCTTGGATCCGGAGGTGCTTTTTTTGGATGAGCCTTCCGCGATGCTGGATCCGGAAGGGACGGAAACGATCTGGGAAGTCCTGAAGCAAGTCTGCAGGGACAAAACGGTCGTCATTGTGGAACACAAAATCGATCATGTGCTGGCATTCGCCGAACGGCTTGTATTGTTCGATGCATCCGGCCGCATCATCGCCGATGGACCGAACGAAGAAATCTTCTCGGCCTACAAGGACGAAATGAAGGAGCAGGGCATCTGGTTTCCGGGGGTATGGGACCAACATCTGGCGGAATCGCCGCTGCAACGGGAGCAGAAGTCCTTTAGGCTGCAAAGTCCGCTGCTGGAACTGCGCGATTTCAAAGGATTCCGCAATGGGGATACAAAAATCCGTGGAGAAAGGCTGGCAGCCTATCCGGGTGAATGGATCATCATCCGCGGCCAAAATGGAGCCGGAAAAAGCACTTTCCTCCATGCCATCATGCAGTTCATCAAAACGAGCGGGGACTACGAGCTGGAGGGGAAACCGATCAAAAAAGTGAAAAAGTTGGCCGAAAGGGTGGCTTTCGTTTTCCAGAATCCGGAGTACCAGTTCGTGGCGAATACGGTCCATGAAGAGATGGCCTATTCGCTCCGGATGGACGGCAAGGGAAATCCGGAAATCAAGAAGCTTGTGGAGGAATATCTGGAGCTTTTCCAGTTGAGCGGACAGCGAGAGAAAAATCCTTTCCAACTTTCGATGGGGCAAAAGCGGCGCCTGAGCGTAGCGGCGACGATCATCCAAGGGCAGCGGCTGATCCTTTTGGATGAACCGACTTTCGGGTTGGATTCCAAAAACACCTTTGCTTTGCTGGGGTTTTTGGAGAGCTACCGAAAAAAAGGCGCCGTCATCCTGATGGTGACCCACGATGAAACACTCTCCCGGAACTACGGAACAACGTTTTGGAGTGTTGCAGATGGCGAAATCCGGGACACCACCGGATCGGCTACGGACATGCGGACTGCATTCTCCGCTGAATTACGATTAGAAGGGGGGATATGCGGATGAGGGAATGGGAATTAGTCAAAGAGACCTGGCTTCACCGGGTCAATCCCAGCCTGAAATTGGGCATGTCGCTGTTGCTTTGCATCGCTGTTATGTTTGTCCGCAACCTTGAGGGCATGGCGGCGATCGGCATCGGGCTTTTGGTCCTGTTCCTGTTGTTTACGGGACAGCCGTTGAAGCGGATTTTGTTGCTGTTGATCCCTTTCTGCGTCATTTTCGTGTCCACTGCCAGTGCCATGATTATGTTCGGAAAAGGCGACACGCTTTGGTTCAAATGGGGGTTGATCCGCATCACCGAGGAAAGTTTTTTGCGGGGTATGCTGATTGGTCTACGCGCAGGTGTATTCGCTGTTTTGGGCTTGACCTTCGCATTGACGACACGGCCGGTCAACTTGTTTTATTCGTTGATGCAGCAGCTGCGGCTGAATCCGAAATACGCCTACAGCTTCATGGCCGCGCTGCGGTTGATCCCGATCATGACGGAGGAGTTCGAAACGATCCGCAATGCCCGCAAAGTGCGCGGCAGCGAAAAGGTGAACGGCTTGCAGGGTATCCTCTTCAAGATGAAAGTCTACACCATCCCGTTGTTGTCAGGGAGCATCCGGCGCGCGCATCGCATCGCCGTGGCGATGGAAGCGAAACGGTTTTCCGGCAATGTGAAGCGAACTTATTACTATGAGATCGGATTTTCCGGCAACGATTTCGTTTTCCTGGCATATATGGCGCTGCTTGCGGTCATGAGTTTTTGGGCGAAGCATTGGATGGGGTGAGGTGTTTTTGCACGGAGAAGTTTTGGGTGTTGCCCAACTCCGACCAACTCCGCCCAGCTCCGGCCAATGAGGCTTCGCCGGAGTTGACCCCACATTCAGATGGTGTCTTCCGACCAGCTGAAGCTGCATCGGAGAAGAGCCCAGTTATTACCGGTTTCCTCCGGCGAATGAAACCCTGGCCGGAGCTGTTGACCGTTTTTGCCGGTCGAAAGCACTCCGGCGAACGGCTCCACCTTTCTTTTTGATCTGAAATAATAAAAAATCAGCTGCAGTGTTTAATCACTGTGGCTGATTTTTTTGTTTGTTTTCCAAAATATGTTCTATGAGTCCAGTAGACATAGTTGCCATCTTTTCCATATTTAAGAATTGCATAGCCTGAATACAATCCTTAACTACTTCATTACCTTTGGAGTCATCAATCAAAATGAGTTTAACTCCAATCAAAAATTTCTGTAAGAGAGCTTCATAAGCTTGATCTTCATTCAATGGATGTTTTTCCAATATACGAATATATATTAGCGCCTGATGAATTTCATTTTTACTGATGAATGCAATGATGGCGTTTATTAGTAGCCTGAATCCTTCGTTTGCATAAGGATTAATTTCTTTATAGTAAGCTAATTTGTTGATTGCTTTTGGCAATATTTGTTTTAAAGCTTCGGCATCGAAATAGAACATAGAATTATTGAACATAACAAGTTCGTAACGCGTCCATGTTTCCGTTTTGACCAGGTATTTATACAATTCATTCTCTTTAAGATCGATATTTTTATGTTCAAGCCTTGCCAGAAGGACCTCTGTCAGTGAGGCCAAATGACTATATAATACATTTTTGTCGAGGGCATACTCGTTCCGGCAATGCTGCAGTATAAAATTAAGCTCATGAATATTCTGATCTTCAAACGCATGCTTCAATTCTTTCATTAATTGTTTTTCAACGTTATCTGTGTACCCATTACACATAAATTCAATTTCTTCCAAGCTTACATGTAATTTTTCCAATAGTTCCAAAAAATGCGAGGTATACAAATCAGTTTTCCCGTTAATATAACGATTAAAGCTGGCTCTGGACATACTGTTGCCAATCGCTTCTTCAATTTTTATATTCTTATCTTTTCTAAGAGTTGCGACTGCTTCATAAATTTCCATAAGAACTCCTTTTATCAGCACTATAAAACGTCTCATCTTTGCAACAAAAGTTTCTTGTTCGTGTCATTTTTCCGTTAATCACCCATGTAAAAATATACTCCTTATAACAATATTATTTAGGAGGCATTACTATGTGGGGATTTATGATTTTTTTGATTTTATAATTTTCTGTGAATAGATGCACATGGTTTTGCTGAAGAAATTTCTGGCGTGGCAGAAAAGAGTACAATTTTAGATTTCCAACAGTCTGATAGCGTTCCATTCTTTTGTCATGATGTAATGGGAGCGTTTGACTTTATCAGTATATCAGAATATGTAAAATATATGAACGATAAACTATTAGATTTTGGTTTTCTGCAAATATATTACCATTCAGCCTGAAGTAGGGTTATTAGTAACGCTAATCTGGATATGTGAGAGGGAAAACATTGTTTAAACATCTTTTCGACAATATACATCTGTATCTAAAAGATTTATTTTTTATATTTACCGACTTTATATTAGTGGCATTCTTTATATATAGTATCATTGCAACACCTTCAATTTTACTTTTACTGTTGCTATTAATCAGTCTTTTTAACCTTGTTAAAAAGATTTCGAGATTGAAGTTAAAGTTGAGGGAAATATAGAGAACGAACTTTTTAACCAATTTTATAAAGTTTAACTGATAATAAAAATTCTCCATGAAAAGGTGAGCAATCTAAAATGAAGACAAAAGACATACGCAGCATATTCAATATCTCGAAACTGATTTGGAAGTTAAATTATTCCAGAATTAGGGCGGGAATTTGGCATTGACTAAAAAAGAACAGTTGCTGAAAAATCGTTTGATTATCATAAACGATCATATTGATGATTTATTACGCTCACAACTCGCTACCAACTAACGAGTAGTAGATCCCTCACACTCATTTTGATATCCGCCAAGCAAAAGTTTCTTTCAACTATCTCCGAAAAGAACCATATTAAATGCTGTATTCAAAGACAAGTTGTCTGCTATGGCAATAGACATCGGTTACAACGATCCCAATTATTCCAGCTATCTCTTCAAAAACAGGAAAGCGAGACACTCCGAATAAGCCATAGCAAAGCCTGAGAGACAAACATTTAATCCATAATGAAAAGGAGCCACTTTAAAATAATAAAGTGGCTCCTAATTGACGGTTCGATTGTTCATGTCAGTTATTTGAATATTTTAAGTTAAAAGATTACCTTCATTGCCTTTATACTATACTGTAATCAAAGCATTTACGAGAATACCGTTTTCCAAACAATTATAACTCTACTTTGTAAATAAATATATTAATGAAACTAGTAAAAGTAAAATATTAATTCCAAAGAAAATACTGTTATTTAGTAACTTTTTCATTTCTACTTCTCACCACCTTAAATAATTTCTATAATCTCTTTTTTATATGCATTATTTGCAGGCTGAATCCTAAAAACTGCCCCAACTAATAGTTGATACACCTGTTGAAAATAAAATAGATTCTGCTCCAAAAATGTCAACGCCGGTTTCAAAAATGTCGTTTTTCAGTGGAAAGCGGATGTTGGATTCACCGGTCGGTTAACGAGACTCGTCTGGTGTTTTTTTTCTTGGAACGTTTTTCGCGTTCCAGTTTATAATTTTTCATGCGATAAGAGTATCTGGTAATCTGGAATACTCTGGAATGATGGATCAAGCGATCAAGAATGGCTGCTTACACTGCATTATCCTAAAAAAACATCTTCCCATTTGGGAAAGGGAAGATTGATTTTCAGGATGGTAGAATGCACCTAGTGCCTTAGACTGATCAGTTGGAAAAGAAGGCTGGTTTGTTGTTTGGAAATGGGCAGCGCTTCGATCCGTATTTTTTATCCACAAGCCCGGTTATAAATTCTTTCTTCGATTCCATTAATATTGTATTTTGTTGAACACAGCAAGGGAAAATCAAGTGACGTGAACGTCGCACCCTCAGACAAACTCAGCGTAAGTATCCGGATTCCTTTGTAGACGCACTTAAAGAAAGTAGAAAACGGCAAAGCCAGTTATAAAGTAGGACTGTTCCAAGAATGGTATACGGGGTCCTTACGAGGTAATCCAACAGATTTCTTGCTTTCAAGTACGTTTAGGCCATTATTTTAGTTATCACAGTGATAAGCACCTCAGTATGGATAGCTTTTTTTTGCCGTCAATTTTCAAGGTTCCTTTGACTACCCAATTAAAGTAATGCCCTTAAAGGATTACTAAACTGTTCAAAATGTGAAAGGTGATTTAATATTGTTGGCAAATTAAAACAAAACATATGGCACCTCCATTACTTTTAGAATAAATAATATAATCATTATAAGACAGCTAAAAAAAGAACTATATTTTTATGCAAAAACGAATAAACATGAAAAGGTGATAAATTGAATTATTCACATATAGGTCTATTAATAAAAGAAATTAGACTTAATAAAAATTTTACTCAAGAATATGTTAGTAAAAATATTATGAGTCAATCATCTTATTCAAAATTTGAAAAAGGAGAAACGGATATTGGATCAACTAAATTAATTTATATATTAGAAAAATTGCAGATTAATTACTATGAATTCCAAGAAATGATAAAAACTGAGCAAAGAGTACTTAAAATATATAAAAAATTCTCAGAAATTCGGTATAATAACGCAACGCAATTAAAAGAAATATTGAGGGAAGCTTTAGCTTTAAATGCCTGCATAGATAATATAGCTTTGGAAGATCTAATAAATATTTCAAAAGCGTTAATTATTATTAATGAGAAGAACAACATTATTCTAGCTCGTAAATATGGGATTAACGTTTGGGAAAATTTAAAAAAGCATGATAAATGGTACTACAATGAAATATGTTTAATAAATGCTATATTATTTATATTCCCCTTGGAAACGGCAGTTTATATTTCAGAAAAAGCTATAGATAGTCTTAAAAAAAGCGAATTAAAAGAGGCTGAAGAATTATCCTTAAATATACAAGCAAATTTAATTTTGCTATATATAAAAAAAAGAGAGCTACTAATTGCTCATAAGTCTTTAGATATTTTAATTGAAGAGTGCAAAAATAAAAAAATGTTTATGCAATTAGCTGTATGTTACTCAAGAAAAGGAATTGTTTTAAGGTTATTAAAGAAACGCGGTTGGCTTGAATGTTGTGGAGAAGCTTTAAAATTATTGGAAGCGCTAGGTTTAGATAGTTTAAAAAGAGATGTAGTTGAAGAAGTATATTTTTATTTTGAAGAATAATTTTTTTTATTATTCTTTTTTGCATAAAAAAGAAAGCTATTAATAAAATTAAGTATCCTATTTAGGAAGGGAGGTGACAAAATGATTAAGGCAATAGAAGGTATGAATCTGAATAAGACTGAGAGAGTTATTATTTTGTTTTTGGGTATTCTTTTCTTAACCTCGATTTCCAGTTTAAGTATTTACTATGTAGCAGATTTATTTGGAGTTAGTTTAGCACCTGTTACAATAAGAAAAATGGTTGACTTTATGTCAGGTGGAGGTACTCTGGTAGGCGCATTTGCATTTTTTGCAGGAATTACTCTGCCTGCGTGGGTTGGTTCAATAACTTTCGCAATGGGTATTTGGAGCGCTTAATCAACTAAAATAAGAATGATAATAGACCTGTGTACATTCAGCTTATATTATCATTCTTATTATTTTACATGGTGGGAAATATGAATGATAAAAAGAAATTGATATATTTGAATCTATTAATGATTATTTTAGGAGGTATTGTTGGTTTAGTTCTATTAACTAAAACTGATATTACAAGGAATGTTACTTTTGCAGACAGCTCCTATAAAATTTTTTTAAAAGATATTGTAAAAAGTAACACGACCGTTTTTATCGTCATTATCTTTTGTTCTATATTAAAAGAAAAAAGGGCGATTTTTTTAATAGCTGGCGTTAATAGTGTTAATTTAGGGATATTATTATCAGTAATTCATAGTGAATACTTGTTTTTAATATTACCTCATGGGTTTTTTGAAATAATATTGTTTTTTTATATCGAAGTTAATGCATTTGAAATGATTGAAAGTTATAGAATTAGAGAACACATAATTTTATTTGCTAAATATTATGTGTATTTAATTAATATAGCTTTTATAGAATCTCAAATTACCACCAGGCTTGCGTTATATTTGATAAATGGAGGAAACTAAGTGGGATATATGAGAAGGATTCTACATGTTCCGCACTATATATATTTTCTATTTTTGGTTATTATAGTGTTGATAAAAAATATTATAACATTTAGATATCTAGATAATCAGAGCTATTTTTTTGCTTTAGATACATTACAGATCAGTCGTAATATGTTAGTTCTATTTATTAGCATTTTCAGTATAGGTATTATATACTTATCTTCTTTTTGTACTAATATTTTTTTAAATATATATACAAAAGCAGCGTTACCCTTCGAGAGAAATATTAACGAAAAAAAATATTAATATATAATGTATATAACTTAGTATTTTTTTTAATAAACATATCGTTAATTATCTATACACTTATTTTTTCACTCTATCCTACTGTTTCATTAATTAATACAATAAATTTAATGGGTTATATCACAATAAGTGTTATTATTTACTTTATTATTTTCCAAGAAGATAGTAAACCATTATTTTCACTCTGTTTTTCAGTGTTAATTTTTTTGATTAATGCTTACTCTATTTTAAATAGCATATTATTAGGAGGAAAATTATGAATAAAAAAACATTAAATATGTTCAAACTTTTGATATTAGTAGGGTTATTGATTACTATTCTACTGTATTTTTTTTCTCCTGCCGATGCAATTTTAGGAGTTATATTTACTTTAATAGTTACTATTACGGGCCTCTACAAAAATAATCAATTTAAATAATCGCATACTAAGGCTATGTTTCCCAATTAAGTGCTGTCACATAAACTTAATTGGGAAAACATCAGATGTTTTTATCTCGCGACTATACCCCTGCACAATTCATACTTATAAAAAAATGATCTATTGCAATAAGTTTTACTGAAATCCATAATTTTTATTAGATTTCTGATTCCAACAGGTTGAGAAATCTAACTTATTTAGGTAAAACATGACTGTTCAGCCATGTTTTGGCGCACTCGTTCCTTGAATAGAAAGTCGATTTTAAATTTGGGTTATTCCATTTACTAAAAGAGCTGTTGGATATTTCTGAGGACTTGATAGAATAGTTCCTTGTGTACTGGTAGGAGCTGAGTTTCAGCAGTTGTCTACGTCCTGTACGAATGAGATTACCTGCTATCTTAAACCTGTTTTCCCGCCAACACATTACTAGGAACAAGTAAAAAATCCATCAAATCAATGTTTGGATAGTACTTCGAGACTCGCTATACCTAGTTGTGTGTCTTATATATAGCTATGTGAAAACGCATATATATCAATGTTTTAACCGATCTAGCTATATTTTTCTCGTAATACTTAAAGAGGCGCAATCGGCTTGTGTCCATCTACACGCTGTCGCAGTAGAAATTATATTGCGAGATAATACCACTGAACCAGTTAATTCTGAAGGAGGCTATTATGATGAAGCAAAAGTTCCTGGTACAGAGAACTCAAATCTCGATGAAGGACATGTCATTGCGGACTCCATAGTGGGTGTGGTCAATGCCTATAATATTACTCAACAAGACAGTGTGCTGAACCGTTATGAGGATCAGGCTTATATGGAATGAACAATCCAACAAGCAGGTTGCGCAACTAACTTCGAGGCTGTTATCACTTATCCAAACACAACTACCCACGTTCCAAGTTATTATAGATACACTTATACGATTAATGGGTACCAAGTAGTAGATGAATTCCAAAATATCAATCCAGATGAATACTATGCAACATAAGGTTTAACTGGAGAGGGCCGCTCGCCTTCTGCTGGCTCCTCCTTCGCTACACCCACCGCTACCGAAGGAGGAGCTGTATGCACCGCTGTAGACATTAATGGTAATAGCCAAGTCGCAATCCCAGAATAAAAATATGTAGGGTATGTCATGGCGATGGAAAATTAGGGAATAAATTTGAAGACATAAATGATCAGATTAAACCTACGCTCTTGAAATGAAAACACATAACTCGCAACAAGCAGACTGGAAGGTTTATTTTCAAAAAAATTTCGGTTTTCGAATGGGAATTGGTTGTGATGGGAAACGAACTTATTAAATAGAAATCCAGCGTCCGGGAAGGCCATCCGAATAAATTCGCTCAGCAACAAATTAATCTATCCATGAACTAATTGAACCTTCATTCTCGGATTATTATTATAAAGTGGCACGAAAAGAATCATACCTACGGTCTTTTTTATCCGCCTCGTAATAAATCTCCATAATGATTTATTACGAGATTAAATAGGTAAATACTGATTTATCAAGCTTTCAGCGCTCCACCCTAAATTTATATCAGGAATCCAAGGTTGAAGAACCTTCTTACAAAAAGGTAGAAAAATGCTCGGAATCAGTAAGAGCACGTTACTGCCTAAAGGATTGAAGTGCGATTTGAAAGGTAGCTCAGTATTTTAGTGCTAAGATTCTAGACCAGAATCTTCAGCACTCTTTTTATAAAAAATCCATTTTTTTTCATTTGATTATCCGAAAGAAATAGAGTAAATGTTTGGGTTTTGATAACCCTTTCTTTATTAACCAATTAATATTAAAAATTCTTGATGAAAAGGTGTGCAATCTAAAATGAAGACAAAAGACAAAAAGAATTACCTTAAAAAGGTTAAAAATTGGAATATGGTGTTATTAGTTTTAAAAGCTCTTGGGCTGCTCACATCAATTATAGGGCTAGCGGGAGTCTTAAATCCTGACAAAGCGCTCTACACAGAAGCTGTCTACGGATCTTCAGCCACGCAATTATATGAACAAGCAAATAGTATCGGAACAAAAGCTTATGCCATTATCGGCGTAATCATCTCGATTACAATCCTGATCATGCTCATCTCTGCACATAAAAAACTAAAAGAAGGCATCTCAACTGCAAAAACGCCGTACTACCTCCATATATTTTGGATAGTAACCGGGATTATTTATTCCTTGCTGTTTACTCCCAAAATAGAAATTCAAGGATTTACCGAATTTGCCAGCATGATTTCTATCGTAGGTATTGGGCTACAATCGCTTGTTTCCCTACCAGCGATTTTGTCCATAATCTATCTATTTAAAGCCGAAACAGAGGCGTAAGAAATGAAGAGAGACAAGGCAAAGGCTGAACAAACGAATAAAAAAGGATTTAACATGAAACCATTGTCCAAAAAAAAGCGCATAATTTTCAGTGCCGCATGGAGTATAGTCGCCATTTCAGCAATCGGCGTTGCATTTTATTTCGATCAAAAACAGCAGCAGGAACCTGCAGTGGCTTCCTATGACGCGGTAACGATAAAAAACGCCGATGATTTAATCTTTAATGGATCCGTCGCGGCTCAAAATGTAGAGGAATTCTACTTTGACCAGACAAAGGGCGAGGTTTCCGACATATTAGTAACCAATAATCAAGAAATCAGTGCAGAAACGGTGGTTTTGGTCTATCAAAACGAAACTGTACAAGATCAAATAACGGAACAGCAACAAACGCTCGATAAACTGACTTTAGCGGTGAATAATGCGCAAGAAAATCTAGACAACACGTATGCAAAAAAACAAAACATTCAAAATAGTTTGAATGAAGCATTCAATACATTCAATAATGCTGATGAAGATTCAATGGAAGGTCAAACCATTCGCCAAGAAGAACAAGCTAAAATGGATCAGTATAAAGAAGCTATTTATTCTCAGGAAGAAGTCATCTCACAAGCGCAGCAGGCACTGGATTCCGCGAACTTGGATTTATCCACGTCCACTCAAAACATGGAACTTGCCCAGAATAAAATTACAACAAATGTAGCAGCGACAACTGACGGGACCGCCATCGTTGAACCGAAAGGGAAAACAAATGCGAGTGTTCCCGTTATTAGAATTTTGGGTAAAGACACGATCATAAAAGCGTTAGTTTCCGAGTATGATTATAGATACTTAACAAAAGATCAAGCTGTGGAAATCCAATTGCTGAACAGCAATAAAAAAATCGCAGGTACGATTACAGAAATAAGTCCATTGCCGGAGTCTGCAGCAACGGATGGGACTGCAACTGCACAATCTAATTTGGCAAATTATTCCTTCGAAGTAAAACCATCAGAAAATTTGCAATATGGGTATAGTTGTCAAATCAATGTACCCGTTAATGAACTGCGTATACCCGAAAAGGCGATCCTGAACGAAGATGGGAAGCAGTATGCTTTTGTTTACTCCAAAGGAACTGTCAAAAAACAAGCCATCCTGGCAGAAAATAGAGAGGGTGTTTTTGTTGTTACAGAGGGATTAAAAGAAAAGGACCGAATCATTTCCAATCCATCCCAAGATTTAAAAGACGGCCAAGAAGTGATGGTGAATTAGATGATCAGTTTGGTTAATGTGAATAAATACTATCAGAATGACGAAGAACGCCTGCATGTCCTAAAAAATATCAATCTGGCGATTTCTCCAGGTGAAATGATTGCCATTATGGGCCCGTCCGGTTCGGGCAAATCAACATTACTTAATTTACTGGGATTCATCGATAAACAATTCGAAGGACAGTACTTATTCGAGGGAAAGGCTTTATTGACTTCTTCGGATGAAATCCTCTCAAAAATTCGTAATCAAACTGTAGGTTTTGTGTTTCAAAATTTTAGCTTGATCGAAAATAATACTGTTTTTGAAAACGTTGAATTACCTTTGCTTTATAATGGCTATAAATTTCACCAAACAAAAGAAAAGGTAATGGCTGTTTTGAAGAAAGTGGGTCTTTCCGATAAGGCGGATAAACACCTGAAACAATTATCTGGTGGTCAACAACAGCGAGTGGCAATTGCCAGAGCGTTGATCAACCAACCTAAATTCCTCATCGCGGATGAACCGACAGGGGCATTAGATTCACATACTTCCGAGGAAATTATGAAGTTGTTTGTGGATTTGAATATCCAAGACCAGGTTACGATTATTCTCGTTACACATAACCCTGATATGGTCCCTTATTGTTCAAGATTAATAAGTATTCGCGATGGTGAGATTATTGAAGATAAGGCGTTACGCCCATGAATGTATACGTTAATTGGCGAACAGCTACTAAAGCAATCTTAAAAAACAGAAAACGAAGCCTGTTGACCATATTTGGCATCGTTATTGGGATCGCCTCAGTCATCACTATTTTATCAATCGGGCACGGATTTGAGAAAGAAACGTTAAAGAGTTTAACGAATGGTGAATCTGATGAAGTAACCATACAAGTAAATTATGCGCCAAGTAATGATAGTCTGAACTCTGGTAGTTTGGATTATTTCACAGATGTAGACATTGCAACCGTAAAGCAAGTTGCGGGAGTGAAATCTGCAAATTACCCTGACCCAGATTATTCGAACATCTATAAAGGCATTTACATCAAGGGGAAAAAACAAAATAAGCAGGTTTCTTTAATAAATGATCTGGGTAATGATCCCATTATCGGACGCCAGCTGACCGCGTATGAAAACGAAACACTGGATAAAGTAGCTATGATAGATTCCGTTACCGCAAAAGAGATGTATGGAAGTGCTGAAAACGCATTGGATCGTGGCATTGAATTAGATGGCCAGTTGTTTAAAATAATCGGGATTTATCAAGGTTCGGAGTCAGCAAGCATGTTTTCTATGCCGGAAAGCAACATTCAAATTCCCAAAAAAACATATCTGCACTATTACAATGACACTGCTGAAAAATCTTCCTTAACAGTGACGTTGGAAAAGGGAACCACGCCTAGTTCCGTGACAACGGATGTGATTGAACAACTCGAGGAAAAGGGCGCAATGAAGGCCTTTGGTGAGTATCAAGTATTCGACACCGCGTTATTAACTGACGGGATCAGTAAAATCCTCCGCACAATCACCGTATTTATTTCAGCAGTTGCCGGAATATCACTATTTATTGCAGGTGTAGGTGTAATGAATATGATGTACATTTCTGTCTCAGAAAGGACAAAGGAGATTGGGATTCGACGTGCGCTGGGAGCGACCCAAAATTCCATTCGGATGCAATTTCTTTTGGAGGGCGTCACACTGACCTTATTTGGAGGGATTGTGGGCTATATTGTAGGCATCAGTTTGGCGTATATCATTGGATCTATCATTGATATTCCAATTTCGATTGAATTTTCAACTGTTTTTTTAGCCATAAGTGTATCAACTGGAATCGGTTTAATTTTTTCTGTCATGCCTGCTTCAGCAGCTGCTAAAAAAGACCTGATTGAAACATTAAGATAATCCAAGAGGTGCCATTTTAGGTGACACTGAATATTTGGAGGTATGACGTATGAAAAAATCACTTTATATATTTGTTAATTTGATGTTTGGAATAGTGCTCATTTCTTTAGTTTTTATTTTCTTATTAGGTTACCTTGAGAACGTAAGTAAGAATACTTACATTTTTGGAGGAATACTATTAATGTTGGGAATAGCACTTAACTGGTACATGTTTATTAGGACAGTCAAAAAAAGAGGGTAGACACATGGAGAACAGACGAAAAAAGTTAAGGTTATCAGTGACGCTATGCTGTGCTTTATTTATAATATTTTTTTCATTTCGACAGTTAATAAAATTCTGTATAGATATCACACAAAGAAGGTATGACTAATATGAAACTTATAAATGAGAAGAACGCTTTGAATGAAGAAAATGAGGTTTAATGTGGATACGGTCAATCTTCTAATGGTATTGAAAAAATGATAGAATGGAGAATTAAGATGAAAAAGAGTCTAAAAGTTTTTAAATTTTCATTATTAACAGCACTAGTTTTGGGGACAGTTATTCCAGGAACGACAGCTAGTGCCTCAGAATCAAATAATGAAGATCAAACCCCTTTGTGGGTTATTGAGAATGAAACAAATCCAGCATACAATATTAAACAACCATTAATTGACACGCTCTCAGAAAATGTAGTTATAGAATATACAGATGAAGGAGCCATTGTAACTGTTTATGAAGATAATGGACATAATTCAAAATCAAACTCAATTAGCCTCGCAAGCACAGCTGTTTATAGTTGGGGGGCATGGGAGTACACAGGTATTGCCGTTTCAACAGGCGTACTAGCTGGAGCAGTTAATACAGCTCTGTACTCGGGAATAGGGGTTGTAGCGGCCACTGTAGGTCTGCCTGCTGCTGCAGTGGGTGGCTTGTTGACGGCTAGTAGTTGGACAAAACTAGGAGGTGCTCCAGGAGTAGCCGTTGCTAATAACTGGGATAAAAATGGAAATGGATGGGTAGGCTTTTATAAGAGCACTGGATACGATGGTGCTGGAAGAGCTGTAGCAACAAGATATAAAACTTTATAAATAGACAGATTTGAGGTTTAAACATCATGAATTTTTATAAGAAATTTTATCAGAAACATCCGTATCTTAATGTCCTAATAAGTCTAACTATGGCAAGTCTAGTAGGAATTGCTATAGAATATTTTATTAATAGAGATTTCATTGGTTCTGGATTCTATACAGCATCATTTTTAACGTTGCTTGAGTTGTTAAGAGTTAGACGTGAACGGAATAAACTTAAATCAAAAGCAAAATCTCAATACAATGTAGATGGAGAAAAAGATTAGAATGGAGAACAGACTAAAAAAGTTAGGGTTATTAGTGACGCTATGCTGTGCTTTATTTATAATATTTTTTTCATTATTTTTAAATAAATAGCGTGACTGCTTTACAGATGGTAGCTGATTTTTTATTTGATGTTTGTTCCGTAGAAGGCCCATTGCATATGATTATAGACATGCCCACTCAAAATCCGCTCGGAAACGGTCTTGAAGCCGACCTTTTCATAGAGTTTTTTTGCCTGCTGATTGTCCTTTTCGCAATTCAGGCCGATGACGGTTTCACCCGCGGCTGAGGCGAGTGTCGGCAGTGCCTGCAGCAATTGGAAGGCGACACCTTTTCCACGCGCTGCCGCTTTCGTCACGATGGAATCCAAATACCATTCGCCGGCAAACGTTTCGCTGTCGGGGAAAAGGCAGGGTGCCGTGATTTTCATTTCCTTAAACGCGGTCCGGAGTGCGGCATCGATGATGGGTTCAGAAGCTCCCTGATAGCCGAAGCAGCAACCGAGGATTTCTCCTGCTTCTTCGTAGACGAGACCATTCCGGAAGCTGAATCGGTAAACGTCCTCTTGCATGGCTCGGACCATCGCGGCTTTCAGGACATCCGGTTCTAGCAGATCGAGCAGCGGCAATTCCATATCAACGAAAATTTCGTGAATCAGGTCGTAGAGTTCCGGACAGTCCTCTTTTCGGGCTTTGCGCATCATCTTGCATCTTTCCTTCCGTTTTTTTTTAATTCCAGTATACCATTAGTTGCGGAGGCGCATCAGTTACTGTTCACTGCATTTCTGCTGTGGTAAACTGGTTGATAGAAGAAAATGTCTCGTTCGAATGGAGGGATCGGTTTGGCGAAGATGAAGGACAGCGGGAGTGGGAAGGCAATGAAGCGAATCGTCGTCATCGGATGCAGCGGATCGGGGAAATCCACCTTTTCTCGCAAGCTGCGGCAATTGACGGGCAATCCCTTGCATCATCTCGATAAACTATATTGGCTGCCCGATTGGGAATTGCGCGCTGATGCGGAACAGGACCGGATCCAAAAAGAACTTGTGCAAGCGGACAGCTGGATAATCGACGGCAATTATCAACGGAGTCTGCCGATCAGGTTGGAGCGCGCCGATACGATTATCTTTTTCGACTACCCAAGAAGGTTGTGCCTTTATCGCGCGTTGAAACGGGTCGTTTTGAACCGCAAGCGCACCCGTCCCGATATGGGGGAAGGCTGTCCGGAGCGCTTCGATTGGGAATTCATGAAATTCATCTGGAATTTCAACAAAAATAACCGCCCGGGCTTGGTCGCCTTATTGGATAAGGCGCCGGACGGCATCGAAATCCAGCATTTCCGCAGACCGCGCGAGGCGGCAGACTATTTGCGGGCATTGGGTGAACAAGTGGATATACAAAAAGAAGAAGCCGCATAAGCAGCGGCTTCTTCTTTTTGTGTTATTGGTTTCCTTGACGACGGTATTGCGAAGGCGTGCAGTTCGACAATTCCCGGAATGTTTTCGAGAAATGTGACGGTGACTGGAAGCCGACCAAGTGTGCAATATCGGCGATTGCGATATTGGTGTTGCGCAACATTTTTTGCGCTTCATCGATACGGATATGGATCAAGTAGTCGATCGGCGACATGCCGACTTCCTGCTTGAAGATACGAATCAAGTAGAATTTGTTGATGTGGACCAGATCCACCAAGTCATCCAACGTGATGTTCTTGTGGTAGTTCACTTTCATGTAATTCTTGACCGTTTGGATTTCTTTGTGGTTCTTTTTGTTCAGCGAGTTGCGGATCGAGAATTCTTCCAGACGCAACAAGTGGATCAGGATGATCTCGACGAAGCGTTTGCTGACCTCTTCGTAGCCTTGGTTGCGTGTGCTCATTTCATCCAGCAAAAGATTCAGGAAGGTTGCGGTTTCTTTTTCACCGTCGTTGTGGCGGTAATAAGAGAAATCGCTTTCTGCGTCCCCGATTTTTGAGAACTCTAGACCGTGGATACCGACTTCGATGATCTCTGCTGCTTTATCTCCTGTCAGGTCCCAATAGTACTCTACATTTGGATTCAATAAGATCAATTGATCTTTTGAAAGCTTTTCCGTCGTTTCTTTCATTATTAAAGAAACATCCCCAGATGTAACGTAGAAAAGTTTAACATAAGGGAATTTTTGGTAGTTTGTAGGTTGGGCGGCTGTGATTGTATTCTTTTCAGCGAGTACAATCTTCAAGGAGAGGTTTTTTATGTTGGACATGGTATACATATTTATCCTCCTAACGTAATCTATCTGATAGCAACGGTTCGACAATTTGAAAATTAATTGACTCAAATTCCATATCATCCGAACGAGCCAATAACAATAATAATATACTATTTTTTTTGTTTGTCTAGTACATTTTATAAAAATATCAAAATTTAATCCTTGTCACAAAAAGGCTTATTTGTAATATGTCTGTAATTAAATCTGACATGTACAAGAGAGAAGTTAGAAATAATAAACTTATTGCGGAAAGTATGTTGCCGTTAACGAAAGCAATTTATTGATGCGACAGAGGGGGCAAATATTTTTCCATTAAAGCGTACGGCTTGAGGGATCGGCTCCGCTTCTCCCAATCGCGGCCGATTGCAATAAAAGTTTCAGGATGAAGTGATCACTATCCATTTTTGGCGGGCAATTTAATGGCCGCTTCAACATGGATTTTCGTTTTCGGGATAACCGAAAAACCGTCGGAACATAATAGGCAGAAACGCTATTTTTGTTTATTAAAAATCGAACAAAAATCAATATTATAACAGTTGGTTACGATCGGGAGTTTATTTAAAGGCGTTTCCAGTGAAAGGTTAGTGCCTAATTCGGCAATATAGCTGATGTAAAAATATTTGTTTTTTGAATGCTGGGATTTCTGCTCATTAAAAAGTGAGGGGCGGGAGAGACCGGGAAGGGATACTTTTTTGGAAATGCTTATGGGTTGGGATTCCTCAGGCGCTGTAGTATATTTGTACCCTAATGCGATAAACGGTATTTCATGTATAGTATAGCACCATCTCGTGAAAACGTCATTAAATAACTGAACATTTTTATATCAACTGAACGGAATTTGTATAAATTTTTATAAATTCTATGTAGGATGTTTGTTTCAGTTTTCAGTTAATTGTACAATTTTCAGTATTTGGCAGCCGATTTTATCAGGCGCGTAGGCTTTCTTGCTTTGTTTTGTGAGCAATATGGTAAAATGGACTTAGAATTGTAAGGGATTACGGTCCGGAGGTGCAAGAGATGAAAGGCGATTACGACCTGTTTTTTGAGTATTATTACGCGATTCATGACTATGTACTGGCTGACAAAGTCGCGGTGACAGAGCACACGTTGCATGATTTCCTGCATACGCAACAATATTATCGATTATCCCACGAGGCGCAACGTTTCGCGAAGCGGTTTGCTGATGAGGACATCGCTGTGGATCGGCTCTTGCTGAACGAACAAGAAGCGCACGAATGGTACCTCTTCTATTACAAACAAAACTTTCCTGCGGGATATCCTTTCAATCATGCAAATCTGGAATTCATGGAAGGGGAATATGAGTTGAAGGACTTTTCGCCGATAATCGGTCCCCTCGGTCACCAGCCCTTGCATGCGGGTATCTTGCGGAAAAGAGTGAATGAAGATTACTTTATTTTCCCTTATTTCAGGAATCAAGCGAAGTTGTCGCACCTCATTCTCAGGCCTATTGTAAACAAATTAATGACAGAGAAAAAATATAATGTCAGGAAATCGATTGAACTCATTCAGTTGTTTGAAGCTGAGGCAATTGGGTCAGGTTGGAAACCTGACAGAATAAAAGCACAGATGGAAGAAGTGTTACGGCAACAGTTACACTTCCGCGTCAGTTATTCTGACATAAAAAAACTGTGGCTGCAGATGATTTTCATCAGCTTTCGTTACGAAAAGGATGAGATGAGCTATATTCAGTGGGAGCATCATGATTATGCAGATACGGTCCGGAAATTGGAAAATTTTGCGGCGGTTTTGGATGGTAATCCGGATATTCAGCTGACAGCCGAAGAAGGCGCACTGCTGAAATGGGTCCGTTTCGTCGTTTTTCGCTCCCGTGGAATGCATGACAAGGCGAAGGAAGAGGCGCACAAGCTGTTGGAACGCGAAGAATTGGTGGTGGGGGCAAGCAGGCAGCCTTTATACGCCAAGTTGGATATAGTGCCCGTCAACGACACTTACAAGGATTTGGTAGTCCGTAAACTTTCGATCGATTTTCGGGATATTTTGGTTTCCTATTTGTTGGACAGGTACATAACCGACCGGAAATATGAAGCGGCCTTTTTCTTGCTGCAGCAATCCGATCCTTATTTCAAGCAATTCATCCCTCGTTATTACCGCAGTGCAAACCGGAACAAGTGGATGGCGGGGGAAGGCGAAGTTTCCACCGAACAGCTTTTCCGGGAGCAGTTCCAACGGGTGCGTATTGTCCTCGGGGATCATTGGGTAGATGCGTTGCATAAAGAAATCGAGCAAGAAACGAAGGAAGGCGTTACCATGAAGAAGGACGCGTTTGATTGGTTGTTGCGATACCTGTACAATGTCATGAGCATCTTCCATGAAATGCAGGAGGATGAATTGGCCGAACAGATGAACGCCTTCTATGCACAGATCCGACTTGCGGAATAAATAAAAAGAAGCAGCCGAAAAAATCCGGTTGCTTCTTTTGGTTGCTCGTAGTTGAACTCTGAATCTTTATTTTAATCGTGTCTTAGGGCTTCTACTGGATCTAGGCGGGCTGCTTTTTGGGCAGGCATCAAGCCGGCGACCATGCTGATGATCACGCTGGTGACGATGCCGAATACTGCAAAGGCCGGTGTCATATTCAGGATGGCCGTGTCAAACAGATTCTCCACAACAATGTTTCCAACAACGGTGATGAGGTAGGCGATGCCTACGCCCAGAATTCCGCTGAACAGGCCGATCAGGAAGGACTCGGAAACGAAGATGCGGCGGATATCTTTCTTCCGGCCACCGATTGCTTTGATGACGCCGATTTCTTGCGTGCGTTCCACAACGCTGATGTAGAGCACCGTCAAAATCATGATGGCGGACACGAACAAGGAGATGCCGGCAACCCCAGAAAGGATGTAAGTGAAAATATCCAGCATCTGGGTGAACGTGGAAGCCAGGGCATCCGCTGATGAACCGCGGTAACCTAGAGCGGCTACTTCGTCTTTGATGGCTTGGGTATTATCAGGATCGTCGGATACCAAGTAGACAACATTGGGCTCCACTTCCATATTGTTCTCTGCGGTCAATGTTTCAAAGGAATCAGCCGACATGTATACAGACTCGAATGCGCCGATGGCTTGGCCGGCTGTGTAAATGCCGCTGATGATGTAATTTTTCTCCAAGGAATCACCGTCTATGGTTACGTCGAGGGTCACTTCTTTTCCGATTGCTTCTTCCGCAGTAGCGCCCATCTGGTTGGCGATGCCTTCTGTGATCAGGATTTCGCCTTCTTCAGGGAACGCTCCGTACAGGATGTTGGAATCGGTCATGCCAGAGGTCGTACCGAAAGTCATGAAGGAATATTTATTCTCCTCAAAGATGACATTGTCGCTGCCGATCGTAAGCGAAGTGTAGGCTTGATTGACTTCGGCAACATGCGGGATGTTCCGCAATTCCTCCAGATTCTCTTCTCCGAACGGATCGGATTGTGTCACTCCTGCTGGTGGACCCGAGGGCGCGGAACCTGCAGGGATCTCTGCGCCGGTGGGAGTCATGATCATCGTCGATGAATCGGTATTTTCGCTGGCATTGGTTTCGATGACGAGTGGCATCCGCACTTCACTGACGAGCGGATTGACATTGGCGTTCATCGTTTCGGTCAGGTAATCATTGACGCCTTCGCCAAGGGACAGCATCACGATGATGCTCATGATGCCGATACTGCCGCCGAGAGCAATCAGGATGTTCCGCGCCAACTTTTCCTTCATATTAAGAAGGGCTAAGCGGATTGCCGCAAAAAAAGTGAGATTTTTGCTCTTACTTTTCTGCTGCAGTTCAAACGCATTGTCGTGCAAGGCGATTTCGCCTTGACGGATATCGCCGATGATTTTTCCGTCATCGATCGTGACGACGCGCGTGGAGCGGGCCGCTACTTTCTCCGAGTGGGTGACCATGATGACAAGTTTGCCGGTTTTGGCGATGTCCTGGATGATGTCCAAAACCTGGTCAGTCGTCTGCGAGTCCAAGGCTCCGGTAGGTTCATCGGCAATGATGATATCCGGGTCGTTGACCAACGCGCGGGCGATGGCCACACGCTGCTTTTGCCCGCCGGATAACTGGCTGGGTTTCTTTTTGTATTGGTCATCAAGGCCGAGTTGCTTCAGGACTTCTCTCGCCCTTGCGACCCGCGTTTTTTTGTCGACGTTCGAAAGCGTCATCGCCAATGTGACGTTATCCAGCACGCTCAGGTGGGAAACAAGGTTGAAGCTCTGGAAGACGAAGCCGATCTTCTCTTTGTGATAATTCACGAAATCTTTTTCCTTGAACGTGCTCATTTTTTGGCCGTCAATGGTTATTTCGCCTGAGAATTGGCTGTCCAGACCGCCCAATAGGTTCATCAAGGTCGACTTCCCGCTGCCGGACTCCCCGACGATCGAGACCAATTCGCCCTTGTCCAGGGACAGGTTGACGTCCTTCAGTGCCTGAAAGTCTTCCGATCCGCTGATCGGGTAAAATTTATTCAGATTTTTTAGTTCGACAAAAGCCATAGTAATGGGATGCCTCCTTATTATTTTGAAAGAAATGACGATGAGTGAGTATTTACTCACCGTTCGATTAGTCAAGTATAGCGATTCGGGAACGGACTGTCAATACTATTGCTTGTCGGGTCTGAGGCCTTTGACGATCTGTTGGGTCAGATAAGCGATTTCGGCTTCTTTGTCGCGCTTTGTATCCGTGAAAAGGACGTAATGGGTCAGGTGATTGCCGAACAGGATACTCATGATGAATTGCCAAATGACGGGATTCGGCCAATCGATGATTTCATTTTTTTCTTTATAGCCGTCAAGTATCGCGTAAATGCCTTCTATCAAATCCTTGGGGATCATGGTGATGAATTCTTTGTACCGCTGTTTGTCGTACATCATTTCGCTGATAAAAATTTTGCCGGATTGGAAATGCTCTTCGGGCATCATAACATCCTTGCGCACGATGAATTCCACGAACCGCTCAAATGGCGCATTCTCCGCAGAATCGCGGAACTGCTGCACTTGGGCGAGCGCTTCCGTTGAGATGATATCGCGCAGAATCGGGAAAATCGTAGCGTAAAGCAAATTTTCCTTGGTCCCGAAGTGCTTGTATATGGTCCCTTCGGCAACGTTGGCCGCTTTTGCGATGTCCTTTGTACTGGTGTTGGAAAATCCTTTTGTCGAGAATAGCACCACGCAAGCATCCAGAATATCTTGCATTTTGGGCGACAGGCCTTCTTTGCTGCGAATTTTTTGTTTTAAAGCTTCCACAAACTTTTCCATTTAACGTATGCTCCTCTGTGTGATATTGCTTCCATAGTACTCGGACCTGCGGATTATTGCAAGCCGACACCATGACTGGCCCTCTTTCACGAAATACATGTGATAAATCGTCGAAAAGGTGCTAAGATGAAAGTATGATGAGAACTGGAGGGGAAAAGATGCACAAAAATAAATTGGTTGTGGTGGGTGTGGGTCACGTAGGTTCCTATGTGTTGGCGGACGCTATGAAATTGCGGTTATTTGCGGAAATCACGACGATCGATATTCTGAAGGATGTTGCCCATGGGGAAGCCTTGGATCAGGCGCATGCGACAGCATTGACCTATATGTCCAATGTCGATGTACACGCGGGGGATTACACCGATTGTGCGGATGCGGACGTCATCATCATCGCTGCCGGGCCGAGTGTCCTGAAGGATGATAACAATCCAAATGCCATTCCGGATCGCGCCTCCTTGACCTTGAAAAATGCGGCGGTCATCCGGGAAGTGATGGCGGGAATCACCAAATATACAAAAGAGGCCATCATCATTCTGATCACGAATCCATTGGACACGGTGACCTATATCGCGGCCAGCGAATTCGATTATCCGGAAGGACGGATCTTCGGGACCGGCACGATGCTGGACTCTGCCCGTCTGCGGAAAGTGATTTCGCAACAGTACGGTGTCGATCCTAAGAGCGTGACCGGCTACATGATGGGCGAGCACGGATTTACCGCCTTTCCGGTGGTGAGCCGACTGGCCATAAACGGCATCTGCTATGAGGAGTTCGCAACCCATTTCCCGGAAGTGGAAACGTTGGATCCCGAAGCGATCGGGGCGGCGGTTGTGAAGTCGGCCTATGACGTCCTGAACGGCAAGGGCTGGACGAATGCGGGGGTTGCGCAATCCGCCATCACCTTAGCGCAAGCCGTCCTGCTGGATGAAAAGAGCGTCCACCCCGTCTGCGCGATTTTGCGCGGACAGTACGGTCACGACGGCGATGTGGCTTTGAGCATGCCTTGCCTGATCGGCCGTAACGGCGTAGAAAAACAATTCGGGGTTGCTTTGAACGAGTGGGAAACCGCCAAACTCAATGCTTCCATCGACTATATCCAATTGGCGATGAAGGATGCGAAGACGGGTCCCTTCAAAGATTAAGAAGTAGGAGCATAGTGGAAAGCTATGCTCTTTTTTTGATTGCGGAATTTTTGGTGCGACGGCCTTAAAGGCATCGCAAAATTTGACAAAGGTGCTCATGGATATCCATAATTATGGTGTAGAGGGTTTATCTTGTCAGCGACAATCCTAGCGTTGGATACGCTTACCTTATTTTTGGGAAGGCAGGTGGAGTGATGGCAGCCATTATCGAGGTGAAGGGCTTTTCGAAATATTATGGGGATTATCTTGCGGTAGAGGATGTTTCTTTCAAGGTGGAAGAAGGCAGCAGCTTTGCTTTTCTGGGTCCGAACGGTGCAGGCAAGAGCACCACGATCAATGCCTTGTGTACGATGATCGATAAAACCTCGGGGGTGCTTTTGATTGATGGAGAAGATGTCTCTAAGCAACGGAAAAAAGTCCGCAAAGCGATAGGCATCGTTTTTCAGGAACCTACACTGGATCAACAGATGACTGTGCAAGAAAATCTGGTTGCTCACTGCATCCTTTATGGGGTGCCAAGGAATGAGATAGGGGAACGAATCGGAATATTGCTGGATCTCGTTGATTTGTTGGAATGGCGGAATAGTCTCGTCTCTACCCTTTCCGGCGGGATGAAGCGTCGGGTTGAGATTGTACGCGCGCTTGTCCATTATCCGAAAGTTCTTTTTTTGGACGAACCGACGACGGGCCTTGATCCGCAGACTCGAAATCGCATGTGGGAATATATCATGAAGCTGCAGAAGGAGAAAAATATAACGATTTTTTTGACGACCCATTATATTGAAGAAGCGGAAGTGTGTGATCGGATCGCTATCATGGACGACGGAAAAATCATCGTCAATGATACCCCGCAAGCTTTGAAAACTCGGTATACCAAAACGCGGGCCGTATTGAAGGTGAAGGATTCCCCAAAAGCTGAAATCTATTTATTGCAGCAGGAGTTCCGCTATGAAAAGAAAGGGGGATACTTGCACCTTGAGGTGGACGACATGGGAAAATTTATTGAAACAATCCATTCATTGAAGGAGGATGTTCTGGATTTGGAGGTTACGAAAGGGAGCCTGAATGACGTTTTTCTTGAAATTACAGGAAAAAAAATCCGTGAAGGCGGTGATGCGGGGTGAGAGCCGTCTGGACATTATGCTTGCGCAATCTGCGTAACTTCATGCGCAACCGGATCCGCTTGCTGGTTACTTTTCTTACGCCTTTTGCTTTCATTTATGTATTGTCCTCCCTTTTTCAAAGTCAGCTGCAAGAAAATTCCGTCAATCATGTCATTGCCGGTGTGACGATCGCCACCGTATTTCAAACATCATTGAACATCGCGGCGACTACGATTGAGGACATCGGTTCAGGGTACATGAAGGAAATACTGGTCAGCCCCATCAATCGCTTCCAAGTAGCATTCGGACAGTTGTTGGCAGGTGCCCTGATTGCGACGATGCAAGGCTTCAGCATTTTTGTGATCGGGATGTTCACCGGCTTGGGATTCGAAAGGCCGCACACAATCGTGTTGGTCTTCCTGTCCATGTTCTTGGTAGGGGTGGTCTATTCTGCGCTGGGACTTTGGGTTGCGACGATTGTGCGGGATGCGCAAACCTACCAAATCGTTGGCCAAGCGGTAGTTCTTCCGCTGGTTTTTTTATCTGGTGCATACGTTCCTGTGAGCCTTTTTCCGAAGCTTTTGGAATACCTGTCTTATGCGAATCCTATGACCTATACGACCATGTTTTTTCGAGCGATTGTTTTGGAAAACAATGGAACCGACGCCGAAATGGTAAAAAATGGATTAGCGTTGAATTTCAATGGGTTCATATTCAAGCCATGGATGAGTGGCCTTGCCGTATTCGGATGTGGCATTGTCTTCCTCACCATGGCAACAGTTACGTTCCAGCGGGCCGATTTTACGCATAAGCGAAAGAAAAGCAGGAAAGCAGAGAAGGTTGAATAAAATTCTTTTTCCTATCGACCATATTGTAAGTGAGGAGTGACAAAAATGAAATTCAAAGACGCGTTTTGGAAGGCCTACAAAGGAATGGGGCGTTCCATCAGTCGTTATCCACTGACCGTGCTATTTTTGATCGCAGTCGCAGTGTTGAACAGCTTCATGATCGAAAATCCACGCGAGGATTATGCCCGCTATCTGTTGACTTTTTTGGTGGGGGCTATGCTGAGCATCGTCGGCCAAATGGTTTATGAACGTTTCTATACGCAACTGAATACACGCTATCTGCTGATGGGCGGCGCGGTGCTGCTCACGATCGGTTATTTCTTCGCGGTCGGACCGCAGACGCAGTACAATATAGCCATAACTATAAAAACGGGTGTGGCGCTGTTCGCTCTTATGATTGCTTTTATTTGGATACCATCGATCAAAAGTGTGAAGGTGCCTTTCCACCGGAGTTTTTTGTCGGCTATGAAAGCTTTCTTTACGACAGTGCTCTTCACTGGAGTGCTGATCGGCGGAATCAGCGCCATTTTCTACGCCACTGATTACCTGCTCTTCAATATCGATTTCAAGATTCTCTCGCATCTGATGAATATAGTGTTTTCCTTGTTCGCGCCGATCTATTTCTTGTCGATGACGCCGCTCTATCCGGGCAAACGCGAAGAAATGATTCCGGATGAGGCATGGGCAAAGCGCGGGGAAACGCTCGATCGCCAATTTATGGTGCCGCGTTTCCTGGAAATCCTGATTTCCTACATCGTCATCCCATTGACGGCCATCTATACGTTGATCCTCGTGGTCTATGTCGTCAGGAACATCGGAGGGGAGTTCTGGACAACCAATCTTCTGGAGCCGCTGCTTGTTTCCTATGCAATCATCGTCATCATCGTTTATATCCTCGCCTGTAATCTCGAGAATAAATTTGCTGACCTTTTCCGCAAGATTTTTCCAAAGGTCTTGATTCCGATAGTCGTCTTTCAGACCATCGCCTCCTTCCTGAAAATACGGGAGATGGGCGTCACGCATGGCCGATATTATGTCATCCTGTTCGGCATCTTCGCGACGATCGCCGGTGTGATCTTCAGTTTCATGAAACCGAAGCATAATGGTTTGATTGCCATCGCCTTACTTGTGCTTTCGGCTATTTCCATCATTCCGCCGGTTGATGCCTTTACCGTCAGCAAGAACAACCAAATCGGCTTTTTGGAACAGAAACTGATTGAAAATGATATGTTGGTGAATAACGCAATCGTTCCGAAAAGTGATGTTTCCATCGGCGATAAGATCGTCATCACAAAGGTCGCTTCCTACATCGACAACATGGGCTACAATAAAGAGGTAGCCTACTTACCGAGCGATTTCAATGTCTACAGTGATTTCAGCGATACCTACGGATTTGACATGACTTATTCCGACACGGAGTATCCGCAAGGCGAAGGTGAATTCGTCTACCTGAATTGGGATGCCGAGCCCGTCCTTGGAATTGCAAACTTTGATGTTATGGTCCATCAGTACCTTTACTATTCTGAAGTCGAAACGAGCCCCGTCGAAACTACCGATTTTGAAGCGGATGGACAACAATACCAATTGGAAAAAAGGTTGGATGGCACGTATTATGTCTTGACTGTAAAGGATGCGGCAGGAGAGGAATTGATCGTTTATAATACCCGCGAAGTGTACGATGCCATTTTCGAGGAGGCTACGACTTCCGGCTTCGATAAAGGGAATCTGACGGTCGAGGATGCGACGATAACCACCGAAAATGACCGCATCAGAATGAATATTTTGGTCAATTCTTTGGAACGCACACCGGATTTCATAGGTGGAGATCTCTACCTCTTCATTGAATTCAAGTAAATTTTCCAGGAAAAATGCTTCTGAAGTCCCGGATGCGCAAATATAGCGTATCCGGGGCTTTTTTGTTTTTTTTCAGCGAAAGGCCATGTGAGGAATGGTGACGCGGAAGAAAGGTAATTGGATAGGGATTTAAGAAGGAGTTTTAATGGCGTGTGAGGTTTTATTACCTAGTTTGTTATGGGAAAGTAGACAATGGCCAAAAATCACCTTATAGTTAGTTTAATAATTGAATTGCATCCTGAAATGAGGTGCTGATCCGACTCTTGTGTGACTAAATCTTACACAAGTGGGAAGGGAGAGATAATATGGTGTATGGGATGGAGATTGAAGGAAACAAAAAAATATATGATTTCGAGTCGGTCCTCAGCAGAAAAAACAAAGGCTCCGTGAAATGGCAACAGATGTATCAATGGATGCCGGATGTAGCGGATGACGTGGTGCCTCTTACGGTAGCGGATATGGAATTCCGGACTGCGCCCGAAATCACCAAAGGCTTACAGGAATATTTGGAAGACAACATATTGGGCTACAGTGTACCTACGGAAGGCTATTATCAAGCGGTCATCGATTGGCAACGGCGCCGGCACAATTTTGAGGTTGAGAAGGAATGGATCTTGACCAGTCCTGGTGTCGTTTCAGCATTTTATGCGGCAGTCAGGGCGTATACCCAGCCGGGTGAGGGTGTCATCATCATGACGCCGGTTTATTATCCTTTCTTTGGAGCCATCGAAAATGCGGGACGGAAAGTCGTCAGGAATCCTCTCTTGAATCGCGCGGACGATTACACGATCGACTTCAAAGGGCTTGAGCATCTTTGCCGCAAGAAGGAGAACAAACTGATTATTTTCTGCAGCCCGCATAATCCGGTCGGAAGGGTCTGGACGGAAGAGGAGCTGGCGCGCTTGGCGGATATCGTGTTGCGCTATGACATGATCATCGTCGCGGATGAAATCCATCATGACCTGATCATGCCTGGATACGAACATAAGGTTTTCCAGACACTTTCCCACGCAGTGGCTGAAAGGACGATCACCTGCACTTCGCCCTCCAAAACATTCAATTTGGCTGGGCTGTGCACTTCCAACCTAATCATCCAAAATGAGGCTTTGCGGAAGAAAATGTCCGATGCGCTCGGAAGTGTCGCCTGCGGTATGGTCGGGACACTAGGGTTGGAAGGGTGCCGAATCGCCTACGATGAAGCCGAACAGTGGCTTGACCATCTGATTCCGGTAATCGACAGGAACCAACATCTGGTGCGTGACTTCTTCGCTGCAAATTTCCCCAAGATAACCGCACCCTTGGTTGAGGGGACGTATCTGCAATGGGTGAACTTCAATACGTTGGGATTGGAACCGGAAGAACTGGAACGGTTCATGCGCGAGGAAGCGCAGTTCTTTACCGATGAAGGTTATATTTTTGGAGATGGAGGCGAGGGCTACGAACGCATCAACTTGGCGGCGCCGACCAAAGTGATTGAAGACACGCTCAATCGTCTCGGGCAAGCATTGTACCGAATGCAACAGTAACCAGTAAACCAGTAAGATGTGCGTTTCATCATGAAGGAGGGAGCAATACCATGAAAAATTTTATTAGATGGGAATCCGTTGTCCGTTATTTCGCTGAAAAGAAACCTGAAAAGGCAAAGAAACCAAAAAAAGTAGAAGAAATCAGGGAGGCTTCCATCATCACTGCGGCAATCGACTAGTTTCGGACAAAGTCGCATGAGGAACGCATGAAGTAATGGTTTAGGGCAAATGATTCATTCAAAAATACGGAACGCGGGTGGCTGCGCGTTCCGTATTTTTTTGCGTCAGACCTGTCCCGGCAGGTAAACTCTGTGATATGATGGGTGTACTATTTTCATCAATTAAGGGAAGGTGTGGGGTTGTGTCGAAAGGAAAAGGGAAAGTGATGATGTCGATGCTGATATTCGGGACAATCAGCATCTTCGTTAAGAATATCGATCTGGCTTCCAATCAGGTCGCCTTCTTCAGGGGCGCTTTGGGGAGCCTGTTCCTCTGGGCGACCTTGTGGGTGCGCAAGGAAAGCATCCCTTTGGCGTTGGTCAGAAAAAATGCCAAATTTCTGTTGCTTTCGGGTTTTGCGGTCGGCATGAACTGGATTCTGCTGTTTGAAGCTTTCCGTTATACGACGGTATCGAATGCGACATTGAGCTATTATTTCCAGCCGATTTTCATGACGCTGTTGGCGCCGTTCGTCTTCAAGGAATCCTTGACCGCGAAGAAAATCGCTTGCGTCCTGCTGGCGATGCTGGGGATGTTCTTGATCATCGGCGTTAGCCCAAACGCGGGGACGTACAATCATCCGGTCGGGATCGGATTCGGGTTGGCTGCGGCGTTTTTCTATGCCGTAGCCATCATGTCCAACAAAAAAATCGCAGGCCTTGGCGGGATCCCCCTGACGGCTTTGACGCTCGTCATCGCAACAGGAATATTGACCCCGTATGTCGCGCTTACTTCCGGGTTTGGATTGGGACAATTGACGGGAGGCTCCATCGTCAGTCTGCTGGTTTTGGGGATCATCCACACAGGGATTGCCTATGTGCTGATGTTTGCAGGCGCCCAAGCGGTTGAGAGCCAGACATTCGCTGTGCTCAGCTATGTCGATCCGGTGACGGCAATCGTGGTTTCCGCGGTATTCCTGAAAGAAGACTTGTCGCCTGTGCAATTGGCGGGAGGCGTTCTGATCCTGGCTGCAGCCTTCCTGAATGAATTTCTTGGCAACAAAGAGAAACAAATAGCGGTCAGCGAAGATTAGAGAAAAAATGCGGAAACGAGGCTACCTCGTTTCCGCTTTTTGCCGTAAAAACACAAAAACCCGAACAAATTTGTCCGGGTTTCGTAGAGCAGAATGTCTCATTGCGTATGGCAGTACGCGGGTAAGACAATTTCTTCTCAAGAATGGAGTCGTTTTTCCGACGCTAACTGACTGAGCGATCTCACGCCGGGAGGATTTCCTTAAGAAATGAAGGTTCCTCTTTTATGGATGCATTCAGTATAAGCCATAATTAATTGTAAAAAAAGATGCCGAACCCGGAATGAAAGAAATCTCTCACAACTTGCATCCGTATAGTTTGAACACTGAGAGGATCCTTTCAGAAGGAGTTGCAGCCCTTATGGACCATCACAAAGAAATCCGGCTGATTTTTTTGTAGTAATCCATCTTCAGTGTGACATTGTGCTCGTAGTCGAGTTTGAAATAGCTGGTATAGAGGCAGTCCAACAAGAACAACAAAGAAAGCCTGGTCGAAAATGAGGAAATCTTATTGTAATGACTTTCGTTCGAGCTCATGTACAGATGGTGCGTGGCAGCACTCGCGAAAGAGATCTCTTCAGTGGATGTGATCAACAGGATGGGCGATCGGTTATTCTTCAGAATGTTCACGATTTCGGGAATGACCGTGCCTCTGCCGCCGTATGAAACAACGATGGAGAGATGCGAAGGATCACTGGCGGCTGCCGTCAAACGTTGATGATACTCCTCGATCGGGACATTGACGAATCTGCCGATTTCCTGCATCTGGAACTTGAAGTTTTCGGCGAAAAACAGATTCCCGGCAGAGGTGTATAGGTCGATAGTCGGAATCTTTTTCATCAAAGAAGCTGCCTGCCGCAGCTGCTCCAGATCCAGATTGTTGAGCGAGGACACCACGGTCTGCTCATAGAGTTCCTGCATCGTCCGCGTGATCTGGTATTGGGTTTCGTTGGGGTGGATCGGATAGTTGAAATCCAGGGTCGTCCGTTCCTTCAGATAGTCGCCTACCGAAGAAGATACCAGGATCTTCAGTTCGGAAAGGCCGGCCAGGTCCAGCTTTTTGCATAAACGGTAAATCGTTGCGTTCGAAATGAAGCTGGCTTCGCTGATTTCCGCGGAAGTCATCTTCACGAAAGCTTCGGGATTTTCTTTTATATAGGAAACCAAAATTTTCTCGTTTTCGGTCAGGCTCACTAAATTGTCCATTTTGCTGAAGATATTCATCTATTGTCACCTCATTTCTTCAAAAAAATGCGCAGGAAGTCCGATTCGGAAAGCAGGGTCAGATTGTGGCCGCTGCCTTGCAGTTCGCGGACGGATTGGATTTTGCGGCTCTCGCTTGGGGTACCGATTTTGCGCCAATCGCTGTCGGCGACGACCAGGTAAAGGGACTCGTAGCTCAGGTTGGCATCGAAATGGCCGCCGACATCGACGACGAGCTGCGCCAAATCGCTGCGCTTCAGTTTTTGGAAACGGCCGGTAAAGCAGACGTGCTTGTCGTAAAAGACGTGATCCTTGTCGAACAGCAGGCTCTTCGGCTTCAGCGGTGCGGCTGTTTTCCCCCGTTTGGCGGGGGTGCTTCTGCCGCCTTTCGCCACTCCGAAAGCATGCGAGAACAATTTCCCCATCCGGTATTGGTATTCGTCCAGAAATCCCTGAATGTCGTAGTCGTATTGCGCCAGCATTTTGCTGGTGATCAACCCGCAGGCGACCGCATCCTCCACGGCGTTATGGTGGTTATCGATCGTCATGCCGAAGTAGTCCAAGACTGTCGGCAGCCGGTTATTGTGCAGGTCCAGCATGCGCTGAGCCATCTTGCAGGAACAGAAAAATTCGTTCTGCATCTTCGGCAGTTTGTAGGTTTCGATCGTTTGCTGCAGGCAGCTCATGTCGAATTGGGCAAAGTGGGCCACCAGCGGATCTTCCCCGATAAAAGAACGGATGTCAGGATAAAGTTCGTCGAAGGAAGGTTCCCTGGCGACCATGGCCTCGGTGATGCCGTGGATCTGGATATTCCCGCGGCTGAAATACTGGCGCGGATTGATGAGCGCATAGTAGCGGTCGATTTCCTTCCCGTCGGAAAAGCGGCTCAAGCCGATGGAACAGACGCTGTCACCACGGCTGTTTGCAGTTTCAAAGTCAATGGCGACGTAATCCATGTGCATACATACTCCTTTTGGTTATTTAGTGAAAAATGAATAGATGGCCTATTGCTGCTGCAAGGCCATGATCTGTTGGTAATAAGGAATCATGCTGCCCAAAGCCGCGCCGATGATGAAGAACAACAGCATGCGGATCAACTGATAGGCCCAGCTTGCTGTATAGTCCCGTGACGGGTTTTTATTGGAACGTCGGAAGAGGAAGAACATGCCGATCCCCGCAATCCAGCCGATGCCTGATAAGAGTGCTTGGGAAGTCGCCGGATTCAGGTAGCCGACCACGAAGCCGACAACCGTTGCAAAGGCCAACAAAAGCCCCTGCTTCATTTTTTCTGTCATCAAAATTTCCCCCTTTTTCGTAAACCCATTCTACCACAAAGTCCCTCTTCGTAATACGGTTGTGATCCGACAAAAAAGCCTTTCCGATTATGCGGAAAGGCGGGAGTGTTTCATAAAAATAGCAGGCCATCGAGATCGAGGATGACGATTTCGCGGTGGCTCAATTGCTTGATAAGATGCTGGTCCTCCAACGAACCCATCTTGCGGCTGATCGTTTCCGGAGTCGTTCCGAGGTAGGAAGCCAGATCCTTCTTCGACATCGGCAAAGTTATGGTGTCGCCGTCCTTCGTGGCCAGTTCGGCAAGATACAGGGCCAAACGGGCTTCGACTTTTTCGGTCGCCACGTAGGTCGTTTGCCTTTCCGACTTTTCCAGACGGTTGGAGAATTCCTGCAGCAATTTCAGGGAGATGGCCGGGTATTTCAATAAAAAGTGCTGCAGATCGCTCCTTTTCATCCGGCAGACTTGGGTCTCCTTCACCGCTTCGGCATAGGCTTCGTGCTTCGATTCGCTGAAGAGGGCCAACTCTCCTGTGAAATCGCCCGGATATAGGAAACGGACCAGCTGTTCCTTCCCGGATTCGGCCAGCCGGTAGATGCGGATCAGGCCGGAATGGAGGATGTAGAGCGTATCCGACGCTTCGCCGGGGCGGTAGAGCAGTTCGCCTTTTTTGTAGGTCGCCGGATGGGTGACGGACATGATTTCGTCCATCTGATCCGGCTCCAGGTGATTGAAGATCGGCACAAGCGAAATGCAGGAACGATGTGCATTGCAGGTGCAGTCTCCGCTGCAAGTGTGCGCCGGTTTATGGGTATTGTTCATAGGGTGGATTCTCCTTTTCGGAACGGGTCATGCAGTCTTGGTTGCTTAAATTGTACCGCAACCCGGCGGCTGCATGCGAATTTCATCTTGGGGCGGCATTAATTTTCCGGCCGAAACCGATCAGACGCATGGCGTTCAGGATGACGGCTAGGATGCTGGCTTCGTGAATGAACATGCCGCTGGCGAGATGGACGGATCCCATCAGCACGCCTGCCAAAAGGAATATGACGACCGCGACCGCAATGGCGATATTTTGTTTCATATTCCGCATGGTCGCCTTTGACAGCGAATAAGCGTGGGAAAACTGCATCAGCTTGTCTGCCATCAGCACGACATCGGCCGTCTCCATCGAGATGTCGGTCCCGCCTTCGCCCATGGCCAAGCCGATGTCGGCTGTCGCGATGGCAGGCGCATCGTTGATGCCGTCGCCGGCCATCGCCACGACGGCGCCATTCGCCTGCAGTTGTTTGACGAAATGCACTTTGTCCTCCGGCAACAGCTCGGCATGGAAGGCATCCAGTCCCAATTGTTCGGCGACCGCTTGGGCGGTATGGCGGTTGTCCCCCGTCAGCATGATGATCTGTTTGATGCCGTTGCGGCGCATCTCGGCCAAAGCCTGCGGTGCGTCCTCGCGGATCTGATCGGCAATGGAGAAGAGCCCGGCAAGCGTGCCGTCAATGGCCACGAAAACGACTGTATTGCCGGTTTTTTCGCGTGCAATCGCATAGCTTTCTGCGGCTTCATTTATCGAGATTCCGGACTGTGCCATCAGTTTGCGGTTTCCGGCGAAGAGAAGGTGACCTTCAACTGTCGCTCTCAATCCGTGGCCTTTGATGACTTCCACATCTTTCGGCGCAACAGATGCTTCCAGCCCTTGTTGGTGTGCGTATTTCACGATTGTCTGCCCGAGGTGGTGTTCGGAAATGCGCTCCGCCGAAGCCGTCAGCTGCAGCAGTTCCCTGCGGTCGATGTTGCCGATGATATGGATGTCGGTCACTTCCGGTTTGCCTTTCGTCAAGGTGCCGGTCTTGTCGAAAACGAGCGTATCGACTTTAGAAAAGCGATCCATGACCTCGCCGCCTTTCACCAGCACGCCGTATTTGGCGCCGTTACCGATGCCGGCTACGTTTGAAACCGGTGCACCGATCACGAGGGCGCCAGGGCAGGCGATCACAAGGAAAGTGATGGCAAGATGCAGGTCACGCGTCCAAACGTAAACGATGACGGAGAGCACCACGATGGCAGGCGTGTAGAAGTTGGCGAAGGCATCGAGGAAACGTTCGGCCTTGGATTTGGATTCCTGCGCCTCTTCGACCAATTCGATGATTTTTGCGAAAGTTGTGTCATCGCCGACCTTTTCCGCGATCATTTCGATGAAGCCGTCGTCCACCAATGTCCCCGAAAAGACTTTGTCATCCAAGGATTTATTGGCCGGAATCGCTTCTCCCGTCACAGCGGCTTCGTTGATGGCCGCCTGACCATTCACGATGATGCCGTCGACAGGGATTTTGCCGCCCGGTTTGATGAACAGCCGATCACCGACAGCAACTTCCTCGACGGGCACGACGACTTGGTCAGTGCCATGCATTACTATGGCTTCTTGGGGTGCCATGTCTATCAAGGACCGCAGAGAAGACCGGGTCTTTTCCAAGGTGCGTGCTTCCAGGAAATCACCGAACAGGAACAGAAAAGTCACAACGGAAGACTCCGTATATTCGCGGATGAACAGCGCACCGATGACGGCAATCGTCACCAGCAATTCGATGCTGAAAGCCTTCATCCGCAGCGCCAGGTAGGCTTTGTACATGATCGGCACCACCGCGATTAGCGTCGCGAGGATGAGCGCGTATTCAGCAGCAGCGGCATATCCCAGTGTTTTCAGGATGAAGCCGAGCGCAATCAGGATTCCTGAGAGTGCGGTGATGCGATTTTTGTATTTGTTGATCCATTTGATCATTTGGATGACCTCCTCTTGTATTTCCTATAGCCTAATCATACGTCATCAGGCAGGAAAGCGACTTGATTATGGTCAAGCTTTAGTCACTCAGCTCCGGCGAACGGAGGCTACGCCGGAGTACGGCCCGCATTTAAGACTTGTGCTCCGACGAGAACCTGCTCGCAGGAGAAGAGGCCGCAAGTTACCGTCGTTCTCCTATGTGGGAAGCCTCGCCGGAGGAACGCATCGATTCCGTGGCTCAATGGTATCCGAACACAAAAAAGCTGCCTGCAAATTGCAGACAGCTGAGTTCTTCGGTAGGGCCGAATATTATATAGAAGAAAAGACTAGATAGCATCCCCATCAACAACAGCAGCATTGTCGTTCAGGATGGAGGAGTCGAATTCCCCGATGTTGCGGGAAGAAACGACGCCCGCCAACATGCTGTCGTTCACGTTCGTTAAGGTACGCATCATGTCGATGACCGGTTCAACCGAGATGACCAATCCGGCGATTGTGACAGGCAAGTTCAGCGCGCCCAATACGATCAACGCTGCGAAAGTCGCACCGCCGCCGACACCGGCAACCCCGAAGGAACTGATTGTCACGACCAGGATGAGCGTCAGTACGAAACCGATGCTGGTGACGTCAATGCCCAGAGTTGGAGCCACAATGGTCGCCAACATGGCAGGGTAGACGCCCGCGCAACCATTCTGACCGATGGAGAGGCCGAAACTGGCGGCGAAGTTGGCGGAGGCATCATCGACGCCCAACGCTTTCGTTTGTGTTTCAACGTTCAATGGCAGTGCGCCGGCGCTGGAACGGGCAGTGAAGGCGAAGCTCAATACCGGGAAAGCTTTCTTGAAATAGGTGATTGGGTTGACGCCGACAGCTGCCAGAATCAAACTGTGCACCAGCAAGACAACAAGCAAGGCGGCATAGGAAGCGATCACGAACAGGCCCAAGTTGACGATGGCTTGGTAGCTGGATGTCGCCATCATTTTAGTCATCAAGGCCAAGATTCCGTAAGGAGTCAGGCGCAGGACCAAGGTAACGATGCGCATAACGATCGATTGGATGACTTGCAGGCCTTTATTGAACAAAGCGGCATTTTCGGGTTGTTTTTTCTTGATGCCCATATAGGCGATCCCGACAAAAGCGGAGAAGACCACGACGGCGATCGTACTTGTGCTGCGCAGACCGGCCAGATCCTGGAAGATGTTGGTCGGGATGAAGCTGAGCACTTGGCCAGGGATCGTCAAGTCAGCGACTTGGGTCTGTTGGGTAGTCAAGGCTTCAATCCTGGCAGTTTCAGCGGAACCTTGCGTGAATTGTGCGCCGTCAAGATTAAAGAGGATGACGGATGCCCATCCGATAAGGGCAGCGATGGCGGTTGTACCCAGCAAAGTGCCGAGTACGGATCCACTGATTTTGCCCAGATTTTTGGTTTCTTCAATGCGAGTAAAAGCGCCCACGATCGATACGAAAATCAATGGGATGATCAGCATCTGCAGGAAGCGGACATAACCGTTACCGACGATGTTGATCCAATCGATGGCAGTCAGGGTGATTGCGCTGTCCGATGCGAATAGCAGCTGGATGGCGGCCCCGAAGATAACCCCCAAAGCTAACGCGATGAAAACGCGTTTGGAGAACTTGACATGTTTGGCGCCCAAACGATAAAGTGCGAAAAGCAATGCCGCAAATACGGCTAAAATAATGACAATGGAAATGATGTCCATTTGAATTCCTCCTTTTATTTATCTATCCCGAGAACGTAAAAAAGCCCTCGTCCCTATACTCCAAATGCTTGGAATACAGGGACGAAAGCTCTTCGTGATCCACCCTTATTCGCACGACCCTCGCGGATTGTGCCTTATGAAGTACGCAAAATCAGCCATACTTCAGTACGTTATCGGGTACAAACCGAAATGACACTAACGCATCATTTTGCTCCGAGACGCATTTTCGCTTTCCTGACCATGCCTCTTCTCACCGACTGAGGCTCTCTTTGATGACCGTGAAAGGTACTTCTTCTCTTCAACGCACAACATATTTTCATTTGTGTTTTCATGATAACATGCTTATTTTTCGAAAGCAACTGATATCCCTCGATTCAGGAATAAGTGGATTGGCGATTGATGTGGTGGGCGCGGAAAAGATGAATAATTTTCCGGAATCTATTTTTTAGGACATCGTCGCCAACAAAAAGCAGGGGCCACCTCTAAATTGGTATGCCACCCGTCAATAGGACAGTAAAATATTTAAACAGTTTTACAGA
>NZ_PXZT01000013.1 GCF_003008695.1 Trichococcus alkaliphilus | reverse complement strand
GGCCATGACTTCGCCTGTCGCTTTCATCTGTGTTCCGAGGGTCCGGTCGCCTTTTTCGAATTTATCGAACGGGAAACGCGGGATTTTGGATACGATGTAGTCCAAAGCAGGCTCGAAAGCCGCATAGGAAGTGCCGGTTACCGGATTCTTCATTTCATCCAAGGTCAAGCCGACAGCGATCTTCGCCGCCATCTTCGCAATCGGGTAGCCGGTCGCTTTACTCGCCAAAGCCGAAGAACGGCTGACGCGCGGGTTCACTTCGATGATGTAGTAGTCGAACGAGTACGGATCCAATGCCAGCTGGACATTGCAGCCGCCTTCGATTTTCAGTGCGCGGATGATCTGTAGGGAGACATCGCGCAACATTTGGTATTCTTTGTCGGACAAGGTTTGGGAAGGCGCCACGACGATGGAATCGCCTGTGTGGACACCGACCGGATCGATGTTTTCCATATTGCAGACAACGATGGCGTTATCGTTGCTGTCGCGCATCACTTCGTACTCGATTTCCTTGAAGCCGGCAATCGATTTCTCCAACAAACATTGCGTCACTGGTGAGTAGCGCAAGCCGTTGGCCACGATTTCGCGCAGATCGGCTTCATCATAACAGATGCCGCCGCCGGTGCCGCCCATTGTGAAGGCGGGACGGACGATCAGAGGATAGCCGATTTCGGCTGCGAAGCGAAGCGCTTCGTCCACAGTATGGACGATGTCGCTCTCGGGAACCGGCTGATTCAATTCCGCCATCAATTGACGGAACAGATCACGGTCTTCCGCTTGTTGGATGGAAGTTAGTTTCGTGCCAAGCAACTCAACCTTGTACTCGTCCAGAATGCCGGCTTCATCCAGTTCCACCGCCATATTCAAACCAGTCTGGCCGCCCAAGGTCGGCAATAAGGCATCCGGGCGCTCTTTGCGGATGATGTTCGCGATGAACTCCAGCGTCAGTGGTTCCATATAGACTTTATCAGCGATCTCAACGTCCGTCATGATTGTGGCTGGGTTGGAGTTGACTAAGATGACCTTGTATCCTTCTTCCCTTAAGGCTACGCATGCCTGCGTACCGGCATAGTCAAATTCCGCGGCTTGGCCGATGATGATAGGTCCCGAGCCGATCACTAGGATCGTCTTGATATCTGTTCGTTTAGGCATGCTTTACCGTCCTTTCTTTAAGCTTCAATTGTTTGAAAAACTTCATCCATCACTGCAACAGCCTTGTCGATTTCCGCGCTCGTGACATTCAGCGGCGGAAGGAAACGCAATACCGTATCATGTGTGCAGTTGATGATGACGCCCTTTTCCATGCACTTCGCGACGATGTCGGCTCCCTTCATCGCCAGTTCCATGCCGAGCAGCAAGCCTTTGCCGCGCACATCAAGGATAAAGTCATATCTTTCCTTGAATGCCACTAATTTCTCTTCGAAATAGCTGCCCATCTCATTTACATTCGCGAGGATATTCTCGTCTTCGATCGCTTGCATGGTTGCGAAAGCTGCCGCACAGACTAGCGGATTGCCGCCGAAAGTCGAACCATGGTCGCCCGGTTTGAAATGGGAAGCGACAGCATCTTTAGCCAGCAGCGCGCCTATCGGAACGCCATTGCCCAAAGCTTTCGCCAACGTCATCACATCCGGTTCCACGCCGTAGCCTTCATAGGCGAACAGCTTTCCGGTGCGGCCCACGCCTGTTTGGACTTCATCAAAGATCAACAGGATATCCTTTTCGTCACAGAGTGCGCGCACTTGCTCCAGGTAGGCTTGATCGCCCACGTAGACGCCGCCTTCGCCTTGGATCGGCTCCAAAAGGATTGCGCATGTCTTTTCCGTAACTTTGGCTGCCAAAGCCTCAAAGTCATTGAAAGGAACATAGTGGAAACCTTCCAGGAACGGATCGTAATCTTTATGGAATTGCTTTTGGCCGGTCGCCGTCAACGTCGCCATCGTGCGGCCGTGGAAGGAATTATCCGCAGTGATGATCTCGTAGCAGCCTTCGCCGTGGACTTCGCGCCCGTATTTGCGCGCCAACTTGATGGCCCCTTCATTGGCTTCCGCGCCGCTGTTGCCGAAAAAGACCTTATCCAGAGCGGAATTCGTGATCAGTTTTTCCGCCAACTGCACTTGCGGCTCGATCCAATAAAAGTTCGAGCAGTGGACCAGTTTGGCCGCCTGTTCCGCTATCGCAGCCGTCACTTTCGGATGATTATGTCCTAATGCGTTCACGGCTATGCCTGCCAGGAAATCCAAATATTGCTTGCCGTCCGCATCCTTCAGATAGCTGCCTTGTCCTTCGACCATGCAGATGGCTCCGCGGTTGAAGGTATTCATCAAGTAGGCTTGCCCTTTTGTTTTTATATCTTCATTCATTATTCCAATACCCCTTCCTTCTCACGATCGATCATCGTGCCGATCCCTTCGTCGAAAAACACTTCCAATAAAATCGAGTGGCGCAGACGGCCATCGATGATGTGCGCTCCATCCACACCGCCGCGCAACGCGTCGATGCAGCAGTCAACCTTCGGCACCATTCCGCCTGAGATGACGCCATCCGCTTCCAATGCTTCGATCTCTTCGAGTGTGATCCGCGAGATGAGGGAATCCTTATCATGGTAATCGCGGAAAATCCCTTCCACATCGGTCAGCAGGATGAATTTGTTTGCCTGAACGGCCTTCGCTATAGCGCCGGCTACATAATCGGCGTTGATGTTGTAGCTCATCCCGTCCTTGCCCATCCCGATGGAGGAAATGATCGGGATATAGCCGCTGTAGATGAGTGACTCCAGCATTTCCTTGTTTACTTCTTCCACTTCGCCTACATAGCCGATATCGATTTTTTCGCCGTTCTTTTCCAGATATTTTTTGCGCGCCAGGATCAGATTGCCGTCCTTCCCGGACAAGCCGATGCCTTTGCCGCCGAGTTGGTTCAGCGTGCCGACGATATCCTTGTTGACTTTTCCCGCCAACACCATTTCGACGATTTCCATCGTCTCTTTGTCTGTCACACGCAGCCCCTGTTCGAAGTGGCTCTCGACCTTCAGCTTTTTGAGCATATCGTTGATGGCCGGCCCGCCGCCATGGACGAGGATAGGGTGCATCCCCACCGATTTCATCAACAACAGATCCTGCATGACGGCTTTTTTCAGTTCTTCATTGATCATGGCATTGCCGCCATATTTGATGACGATGATCTTATCGCGGAAACGGTTGACGTAAGGCAGTACTTCGACAAGCATTTCGGCTTTTTCACAATTGCTCTTGTTCATCTTCATCCCGCTCTCAGCTCCTGTAATCCGCATTTATTTTCACGTAGTCGTAAGAGAAGTCGCATGTCCACGTACTGGCGGCTTCTGTTCCCAGATGCAGGTCGATCAAAATATTGATTTCATCTGCTTCCAGTATTTTTTTCGCAAGTTCTTCATCGAAGACGACACCCATCCCCGCTTCGCAAAGCTTGATTTCGCCGTTCTTGCTTGAAAAGGCGATATCGATCACGTCGGCATCGAAGTATTCCGTGTCCGCATAACCGGCAGCTGTGATGACCCGGCCCCAGTTGGCATCCTCACCGAACATCGCCGTCTTCACGAGACTGGAGGTAGCGACCGATTTGCCGATCGAAACAGCATCAGCCATTGTCTTCGCGCCAGAAACCAGGACCTCAACAAATTTTGTCGCCCCTTCACCGTCCTTGACCAAAAGCTGCGCCAATTGGGAGCAGATGGACAGGACAGCCGCTTCAACTTCGGCATAGCCGGCATCATCAGCAGAAATAATCAGCGGATTATCGAGTTTGCCGGTAGCGGCGACAAAGACCGAATCGTTCGTGCTCGTGTCCCCGTCGATGGTAGCATGGTTGAAGGTCGCATCAGCGGCTTTCAATAACATCGCATGTAAAGCTGTTTGGCTGATTGCGACATCTGTTGTGATGTAGCCCAGCATCGTGCCAAGGTTCGGATGGATCATCCCGGATCCCTTGACCATGCCGCCGATGGTAGCCGTCTTGCCGGCGACTTCAAAGGTGAAGCTGACTTCTTTCGGAACCGTATCCGTCGTCATGATCGCTTTGCTGGCTGCAGCGCCGCCAAATTCGGAAACTTCCGGCGCGATTGCCTTGACCCCTTTTTTCATCGTATCCATGTTCATGAACATCCCGATGACGCCTGTCGAAGACACCAACACCTCTTCCGGTTGGATATTCAGTTCTGCCGCAAGGAGCTTCACAGTCTCTTCCACATCGGCTTTGCCTTGTTTGCCTGTGCACGCGTTCGCGTTGCCGCTGTTGATCAGAATCGCCTTGAAGCGATCATGTTGCATCAGGGCTTGTTGATCGTACTGGACCGGAGCCGCTTTGACTTTATTTTTGGTAAAGACGCCCGCAACCGTCGCCCCATCAGGGAAGTACAGCAGCGCCATGTCCTTTTTGCGTTTCTTGAACCCGGCGTGGATACCTGTAGCTTGCACACCTGCAGCAGCAGTCACACCGCTTTTATGTAATTTCTTTATCATGTCGTCCGTTTCCTCCTTCAGTCTTCCGTTATTACGGGAAAAGCCCTATCATCTGTAATCCTGTCGTTTCGGCAAGCCCGAACATCAGGTTCATGTTTTGCACGGCTTGGCCGGCAGCACCCTTCATCAAGTTGTCGATGACCGACACGATGATGACCCGGCCTGTCCGTTCGTCGTAGGTGACACCCAATTGGCAATTGTTTGTGCCTTTTACCGATTTCGTCATCGGCCACATGCCCGCAGGCAGTACCTGCACAAACGGTTCGTCTGCGTATGCTTCCTCAAAAAGGGCGTGGATTTCGTCGGCTGTATGTCCCCCGGTGACCGTCGCATAGATGGTGCTGAGGATGCCTCGGCTCATCGGCACAAGATGCGGCGTGAATTGGATCATCGTGTCCGTTCCGGCCATCTGCGTCAACAGCTGCTCGATTTCCGGTGTGTGACGGTGATGCGCTACACCGTATGCTTTGAAGCTGCTTTCCACCTCAGTGAAGAGGTTCGCTACGTTGCCGGCGCGGCCCGCTCCGGAAGTACCGGATTTGGAATCGCAGACGATGCTGTTCGGCACGACCCAACCTTTTTTCATCAACGGCATCAATCCCAAGAGGATGCTGGTCACGAAGCAACCCGGATTCGCGATGACTGCGGCATCCTTGATCGCCTCGCGGTCCCATTCAGGCAGACCGTACACGGCTTCTTCCAAAAGTTCCGGCTCTGTGTGCGGGACTTTGTACCATTCTTCATATACCGCTACGTCCTTCAACCGGAAATCGGCTCCCAAATCGATTACTTTTTTGCCTTTTTCTTTGGCTTTCTTGGCTATCGGCAACGCGTGTCCATGCGGCAACGCCACAAAAATCACATCGCTGTCCGTCGTCACTTGTTCCAGATCCAACTCTTCGCAGGTGTGATCGATGTTGCCCAACAAATGCGGAAAAAGATGCTGGATTTTTTGACCCGCGTACGTGCGGGATGTCAGATGATCCAAGACCACATCCTCGCGCAATCCCAATAATCGGACTAATTCCACCCCCGTGTAACCTGTTGCTCCAATGATACTGACATGAATCATACTTCCCATCCCCCTTTTTTTATTTGTTGTAAAACAGGCCGAGCCCATCTTACAAAGACTTGCATATATACAAAAAAACTTCCGTGCCTATACCAAATCAAATAGATTCAGTATAGGGACGAAAGTTCGTGGTGCCACCCTTATTTTCCAGCATGCGCGCAGGCTGGACTCAAGTATTGCTACTTTTGCGATAACGGGGCAACCGGATTAAACTTTATGGTTCACATTCAGCTTATCAACTCAAAGTTCCTGTTCATCCATCGCGGTTGACCTTGCTTTCACCCTCCAAGGTTCGCTTCACTGTGCAAATGGATTACTCTTCTTGTCAAAGTTTTTGTTTGTGTTAGATGTTGTTTGACATTTGCATTAAATTTATCATCTGTTTTTCACTTTGTCAATCAAACTTTTGGAATAAATAAATTTCCTAAGGTCGCAGCCATGATAGCCTTGATGGAATGCATGCGATTTTCGGCTTGTTCAAACTGAAGACCGTGCTTGCTGCGGAAGGCGGCGTCGGTCACTTCCATCTCGCGCATGCCGAATGTTTCCGCGATTTCCTGGCCATATTGTGTTTTTGTATCATGGAAAGCCGGAAGGCAGTGCAACATGATCACATCGTCATTCCCGGTCTTCTCAATCATCTCCATGTTGATCTGATAAGGCGTCAACAATTCGATACGCTCCTCGAATTTATCCTCTTCGCCCATCGATACCCATACATCGGTATAAAGAACATCAGCCGCTTTTACGCCTTTGGCTACATCGGCTGTGATTTCGATTTTGCTGCCGCTCTTTTCAGCGAATTTCTGTGCCATCTCTACCAATTCTTCGGTCGGGAACAGCGATTCCGGCGCGCAGATCGTTACGTTCACACCAAGGATAGCGCCGGTAACCAACAGACTGTTGGCGACATTGTTGCGTCCATCCCCGACATAGACCAACTTAAGTCCGGCCAGCTTGCCGAAATGCTCTTTGACCGTCAGGAAATCGGCGATCATTTGGGTCGGGTGCCAGTCATCGGTCAAGCCGTTCCATACCGGTACACCAGCATATTTCGCCAAATCTTCGACAGTTTTTTGGCTGAAGCCGCGGAATTCGATGCCGTCGAACATGCTGCCGAGCACTTTAGCGGTGTCTTCAACAGACTCTTTTTTGCCCAACTGGATATCATTTTTCCCTAGGTATTCAGGATGCGCCCCAAGATCGATGGCAGCCACTGTAAATGCGGCTCTGGTACGGGTGGATGCTTTTTCGAACAAGAGGCAGATGTTTTTGCCTTCAAGATAACGGTGCGGAATATTTCGTTTCTTCAGATCTTTCAGATGCGCCGAAAAATCAATCAGATACTCCAATTCTTCCCGAGTGAAATCTTTTTCCGCCAATAAGCTTCTTCCTTGAAATACTTGTTCCAAATTCTGCCATCCCCTTTTAATTATATTCTCACTGTCGTTCTTGCGAACAATCATTTCCGAGTCATGATGCAACTATTATTGGACTCATTTTATACCCAATTCTAATGAATTACAAACTTTATTTTAATCAACCTTGTACTAGACGGCTTGGTTTCTTGCGCAAAAGACTGACCCTTGCCGTAGTAGGCTCCTGTTCACCGCTGAACATTTGTTTGCAAAAACTTTTATTTGACAATAGTACGGATTGGGATTATCCTAGAGACAACTTAATTGAATAGTCTTCAGGGACGGGTGAAAATCCCTACCGGTGGTAAAGCCCACGAGCCTTTAAAGCAGATTCGGTTAGATTCCGAAGCCGACAGTCAGAGTCTGGATGAAAGAAGACAAAAACCATTTATCGAATGGCACGTTGCGTTTATTTTAAATAAAAAAACGTTTTCGCGCCATCCGTTCATGATCGGAATGTCAATCCCTGGGTGTAGTCTATGCCCAGGGATTTTTGGCTTTATTTAGCTGGCCTTCCTTTGTCGAGCCCTGAAGCAGAACTGTTCAGGGCTCTTTATTTTGGAAAAGGGAGGCACGAAAAGATGCAAGATAAAGATACACACTTTATGCAAATGGCTCTGGAACTTGCCGAGAAAGGTCGCGGGACTGTTGCGCCAAATCCGATGGTCGGCGCCATCATCGTCAAGGACGGACGCATCATCGGATCCGGCTACCACGAAAAAATCGGGGAAGGCCATGCTGAAGTGAACGCGTTCCGCTCGGCAACGGAAGATGTGGCGGGCGCGACCATCTACGTGACTTTGGAACCCTGCTCCCATTACGGAAAAACACCGCCCTGTTCCGACAAGATCATCGAAAAAAAGATCGGGCGGGTCGTCATCGCGGCTTTGGATCCGAATCCCTTGGTTTCCGGACGCGGCGTCAAGAAACTGCAGGATGCCGGCATCGAAGTGGTGACAGGCGTCCTGGCCGAAGAAAGCAGTCGTTTGAATGAAATATTCATGAAATACATAGTAAAAAAAGAGCCCTTCGTCGTCATGAAAGCAGCGATGTCCCTGGACGGAAAAATCGCGACCCGGACCGGTGAATCGCAATGGATCACCGGCCCAGCCGCAAGGGAACGGGTGCATCAACTGCGCAGCGCCCTCACCGGCATCATGGTCGGTGTCCAGACCGTCATCATGGACGATCCGCAGCTGACCTCTCGCATTCCGGGAGGGAAAAATCCGCTGCGGATCATCGTTGACAGCACCTTGCGCATCCCGCTGGAAGCAAAAGTGCTCCAAAATCAGGACACGGCCAAGACTCTTATCGCAACGACAGAACGGGCAGACCGCAACAAGGCAAGCCTGCTCGAAGAAGCCGGCATCGAGATTTTGACCATACCCGCCAAGGACGGCCGGACCGACCTGAAGGCGCTGATGAGCGCCCTCGGGGAGCGCGGCATCGACAGCATCCTCCTGGAAGGCGGCGCAACCTTGAACTTTTCTGCACTGGAGGCAGGCATCGTCGATAAGGTGCAGGTTTACATCGCCCCGAAACTGATCGGCGGGGAAACGGCAAAAACACCTGTCGGCGGAGATGGCATCGAGAAGCTGAGCCAAGCTTTCAGCGTGCTCGAGCTGAAAGCCAGCACCGTCGGGGAAGACATCCTCTTGGAAGGCTACATCTCCAAGAACGAATAACAGAGGAAAGTGGGAGGAAATTCATGTTTACTGGAATCATCGAAGAAGTCGGCACCTTAAAAGGCATCCGCCATGGCCAAAAATCTTCCATCGTCACTATTGGCGGGAAAAAAGTGCTGATCGGGACAAAAATCGGCGACAGCATTTCCACCAACGGCGTCTGCCTGACGGTCACGAAGCTGCATAAGGATGCCTTCGATGCGGACGTCATGCCGGAAACGCTGCAGCGCTCAAATCTCGGCGCCCTGCAGATGGGCGGCCGCGTCAATCTGGAACGGGCACTGCAGCTCGATACCCGACTGGGCGGGCACATCGTCAGCGGCCACATCGACGGCACCGGATCGATCAAGGAATACCGCAAGGACGATAATGCGGTTTGGATCACCATCTCAGCCGGCCCGGAGCTGCTCCGCTACATCATCGAAAAAGGCTCAATCGCCATCGACGGCGTCAGCCTGACAGTCGCGACGGTCGACAGCCAATCGTTCCAAGTGTCCATCATTCCCCATACCGGAGCAGAAACTATCCTGCTTGAGAAGAAATTGGGCGACACGGTCAATCTGGAGTGCGACATCATCGGAAAATACGTAGAAAAATTACTGGGCCTGAACCCGCAGATACAATCGAAACAAAGCAACCTATCTGAAGCTTTCTTGCAAGAGAACGGCTTCTTCTGAAAGAAAGAGGAGGGAAACATACATGTTCAACACATCTGAAGAAATCATCGCGGACATCAAAGCCGGCAAAATCATTGTGCTGGTGGATGATGAGGATCGCGAAAATGAAGGCGATCTGATCTGCGCAGCGGAATTCGCTACTCCGGAAAACATCAATTTCATGGCCATTTACGCGAAAGGCTTGATCTGCATGCCGATGGATCGGACACTCACCGAAAAACTGGTGCTGACTCCGATGGTGGACCGCAACACCGATAATCACGGGACAGCCTTCACCGTCGCCATCGACCATGTCGAGACGACCACCGGCATCTCGGCCTTCGAACGCTCTTTGACCGTCATGAAGGCAGTCGAGGATGACGCCCAGCCCGAAGATTTCCGCCGACCGGGTCACATCTTCCCGCTGAAAGCAGTGGACAACGGCGTACTCGCGCGCAACGGTCATACTGAAGCCACAGTCGACTTGGCGCGTTTGGCAGGGCTGAAGCCGGCAGGGCTCTGCTGCGAAATCATGGCCGATGACGGCACGATGATGCGCACATCCGAACTGATCACTTTCGCCAAAGAGCATGAGCTGAAGATCGGCACAATCGCCGACCTGATCGCCTACCGTAAGGAGAACGAACAGCTCTACAAGCGCGAAGGCAAAGCCAAGCTGCCCACAAAATACGGTGAATTCGACATCTACACTTACGTGAGCAAGATCGACGAAGACGAGCACCACGTCGCTCTGGTCATGGGCGATGTCACGACGGAAGAACCTGTGCTGGTGCGCGTCCATTCCGAATGCTTGACCGGCGATGTCTTTGGATCGAAACGCTGCGACTGCGGCCAGCAATTGGACGCGGCCATGAAGCAGATCGCCCAGGAAGGACGCGGAGTCTTGGTCTACTTGCGCCAGGAAGGACGCGGCATCGGTCTCGTCAACAAAATCCACGCTTATGCACTGCAGGACCAAGGCTACGATACGGTCGACGCCAACCTGATGCTGGGATTCCCCAGCGATCTGCGCGAATACTACATGGCTGATGAGATGCTGCAGGACTTGGGTGTGAAAGAGATCCGCTTGCTGACGAACAACCCGCTTAAAATAGAAGGATTGAAAAATCACGGCCTGAAGATCACAGAGCGGATTCCAATCCAAATGGAAATCTTCGACGAAACACAACGCTACATGGAAACAAAGAAACAAAAGATGGGGCATTACTTGGATTTATAAAAAAAACAACCAAACAGGAGGAAAACAAAATGAACATCATCGAAGGACAATTAATTGCACAGGATTTAAAAATCGCTATCGTGGTGGCAAGATTCAACGAATTCATCGGCTCGAAATTGGTGGGCGGCGCCTTGGACGGCTTGAAGCGCCATGGCGTGGCCGAAGATGCCATCGACTTGGCGTGGGTGCCGGGCGCATACGAAATCCCATTGGTAGCACAAAAAATGGCGGCTTCCGGAAAATATGATGCAGTCATCACTTTGGGCGCCGTCATCAAGGGCGCAACGGCGCATTTCGATTACGTCTGCTCGGAAGTGTCCAAAGGCGTAGCGACAGCCTCCATGAGTACAGGCGTTCCGGTCATCTTCGGCGTCCTGACGACCGACACGATCGAACAAGCCATCGAGCGCGCCGGCACGAAAGCGGGCAACAAAGGCTACGACTGTGCTGTGTCTGCTATCGAAATGGCCAATCTGCTTAAGAACTTATAAAAGTTCATGGAAAAACTAATGTTCAAAGGAGTTCGCACCATCATCCTTGACTACGATGGCACCCTCCATGACAGCACCCGGAATTACATCCTCGCTTTCACACAAGCCTATGCTTACCTCGTTGAAGCCGGCTACGCCGCGCCAAGAGATTGGGCGGATGCGGAAATAACGAAGTGGCTGGGCTACAGCAGCAAAGCGATGTGGGAAAATTTCATGCCCGATCTGGACGAAGAGATCCGATCGAAGGCTTCAAAACTGATCGGCCAGATCCTGCTCGAAAAAGCCCAAACCGGTCAGGCAATCCTTTACGAGGGCTCTCTGGAAACCTTGCAGGCATTGAAGGAGAAAGGCTACCGCTTGGTATTTTTGAGCAACTGCAGCCGGGCCTACATGGAAGCGCACCGGGAAAGCTTCGGGTTGGACCGCTACTTCGATGGCATGTACTGCACCGAAGATTTCAGCTTCATCCCAAAATATGAAATCTTCGAATCGATCCAATCCGTGTTTCCTGGCGGCTACCTGATCGTGGGCGACCGTTTCCAGGACATCGAGGTTGCCGAACATCATCCCGTCAGCACAGTGGGCTGCCGCTACGGCTTCGGCTTCCCCGGGGAACTGGACTCGGCGGATGCACAGATAGACGATATCCGCGAATTGAAAGACTTGCTTTAAGCAAGCACAGAAAAAAGGCGACAGAATCCTTCTTTTGAGGGTTCTGTCGCCTTTTTATTTTAGGTTATATTTTAACAATGAATAACGCCATCTGATCACAAAGATTTTGACATGTATACGCGCCTGTAACCATTTTCTGTAACGCGATTCAATTCGATAAAGCCGAATTTGGCATAATACAAAAGATTTTCACTCATCAACTCGTTAGTATACAGACGGACTTCTTGTAAACCGGCCTCTTCAGCTGACATAAACGCAAATTCAATTAGGCCGCGGCCAATCCCTTGTCCTTGGAAAAGGTTGCAGACTGCTACATTTTCAATCAATACGTAGTTCCCTTTCAAAAGCAGCACGATGAGGCCTTGTATTTGTTCCTTGTCCGTAGCTACATAAACAAGGCTTTTTGAAATGCGTTCTGAATAATCCGCAAGCATGGGGGCGGGCTTTTTTCCAATTCTGTCAATGTACATTCCATAAGCATCTTCCACACATGCAAGAATAGCCTGTCGGTCATCTTCTGTTGCGATTCGAATATCCATGCTGATCCCTCCTCCAGGTTTAAGCAGTTATAGTAGAATTTTTATAATTCAACCGGTCCAACAACAGCTTGAAAAGCAGCTGAAAGTCCGGATCGTCGACTGTTCGTGAGAGACTGGCTTCATAACAGCAGACATAAACGTGATTCGTTTGCTGTTCGCAAAAGCGCGGCTGGTGATCAGCAAACACAACGGGGATTCCTCGGCTGTTCGCAAGGAGGCACCTGACGAACGAACGAACGACCGGTTCCCGCCCTGTTTATGCTGTGCAATCCGGTACCGTGGCCTTCAACCGGCCCAACAACCGATAAAGCAGCTCCCGGTTGCTCGCGGGTATCGGATATCTCCGGATTTCTGCTGCCGTCTGCGTGTAAGTGCTTCCGTCCAAGAAGGCCTCATCGTTCTGGAGAATGCTTTCGACGCTCTCCTGTGTGGATTCGAAATGGAATTGCAGGCCGATCACATTTTCATTATAAACAAAGCCCTGGTTCGGACAGATATCGCTTGCGAACAGGCGCTCCGCCCCTTCGGGCAAGCCGAATTGCTCCCCGTGCCAATGGAATACGACAAGTTCTTCAGGCAGAGCGCCAACAGTTTTCGACCCCATCGTGCGGATTGGCAGCCAGCCCGCTTCCCGGTATTCCCCCTGAAAATTATCAGCCCCCAAAGCTTTGGCGATCTGCTGTCCGCCCAGACAGACACCGAAGACCGGCTTGCCCTGGCTAATTAAAGTGCGGATAAGCTGGCGCTCCCACTCCAACCATGGCAGTTCATCCAGGACGCTCATGGGACCTCCCAATATCACAAGGAAATCCGTTTCATCCGCTTTCGGCAAAGACTCCCCCAAAAATAGGCGGTATACCTTGTATTCGTTTCCGGTTTGGCGGCACCAATTCTCGATTTCCGCTGGCCCTTCAAAATCCACGTGCTGTAAAATTGCGATTTCCATGCTGATCCCTCCTTAAAATTGATTATTCCCATCATAATATATGAGCCCGCAACCGTCCCCCATCGCCGGGTTATTGAGTGCAGATGCAGGTGTAGAATGTTATGATAGACCTATAGAAAACACTTGATCCAAAGCCATTTCCGAAGGGGGCAAGCACCATGAGAAACCTGGACAAAGAAATTGCGATCATCAAAAAATTCAAAGCCGAGCACCCGAACAAAGCCTACAAACTCTACATCGAGACAAGCGACGACTTCGACTTCCATGACGAAACCGAAAGCGAAGACTACATCGCCGTCCTCATCGCGGAATTGGAAACCGAAACGCCCGTAGAAAATCCGTTTTTGGAAGGCACATCCGCCTATACTTGGGATGCCGAATACGTCATCTACATCGACAAACCCACTACCGCCGATCGGGAATTAATCACGAAGCTTTATTATGATGAACTGCTCCAATATGTCTGAAGGAAATCATCCTTCAGACATTTTTTCGTCCGTTTTGTCTTTAGCAGTTTCCTCCGAAACACGCTCTTGGGGTTTATGCTCTTCTGCTTTTTCCTCATCGATTCCGTTATCGTTTTGTTCCGGTTTTTTGGACGAACGCAGCATCTTCTCCACGAGCAGTTTGACCAATCGATCCAGTTCAACCATCACAATCCCTCCCCTATTTTTTACCATCATACAACAAACGTCCCGATATTTTTGTACTTTTTGATAAAAACTAATTGCCTCATCGGAACGACACAAAAACAGCCTCCGGAAAATCCGCATGTTGCGGTCTTCCGGAGGCTGTTCATTTTATCATGGTTGCGGCAAGCAGATCAGTCGTTCAAGGACTGCTCGGACAACCATTGCATCAAAGTGATCGTTTCTCCGTTAATCTCTGTCGTTACTTCATTGTTGTGGACATACACCCAAGAGAAGTGCCCATTGTATTGGTAAGGCGTACCGTCCGCATTCGTGTAGAGACCGGAAGTGTCCACGACATTATCAAACAAGGTTAAGTACACATCTGCACCAGTAGCCACCAAGCGGTCATAGGTAGGCAGCGTATTGATTACTGGAGGCAGCACCATGTCGTTTGCAGCGGCAGTGAACCAGATTGGAGTCTGCGCCAGATTCTCGATGTCCGCATCCTCAATCAGCGAATCATTCAAGCCTTCGCAGACTGGGAATGCGGCAGCGAAGTAGCCAGGATTATCCCGCACCATCAGCATCGTCATGTAGCCGCCGTTTGACGGTCCGCCGATGTAGATCCGATCCGTATCGACATCCGGATTATTGGCGACGTACTCTTCAATCAGCGCCATCAAAGCATCTTCGTATTTGGAAGAACCATCTGCTCTTCCGCCGATACCGTCCATCCAATAGGTGGGAGTCTGCGGAGCCAAGACGTAAGCCCCATCAAAGTAAGACTGGATCTCATCCGTAGCCAAGGCAGTCGCTTTGTTGGCAGCTAAAGGAATCGTCGGATCCGTTCCGCCTTCACCGCCCCCATGAAGCCAGATGATCAATGGATTTTCCTGGTTGTCCTGAGCTGGGCTGTAATCAGCGTAAGTCAAGGTAACATCATTAAAGGTCGATGCGCCGGTTTCGAAGTCTTCGATGATTTCCTTAGTTGTTCCGGCAAATTCGGTGACGACCAGACCGGATACGGAGCCAGCCGGCGTTTCGATCGCCGTCTGCTGCGTGATGGTGTAGGCGTTCGTCGTCCAATCATTGCGACCGGTAGCGACTTGATAGTTCAAAGCAGAGCTCAAGGCCAAAGTCGGACCGTATTCCATTTCCAGCACCGCATATTGGCCTGTCTGTACGGCCGCATTGCCGTCTTTGTCGGCCACGTATGCGTTAGTGACATTCACGATGCCCGCCCCCAGCAAAGACGGAGTCAAACGGCTGTCGCTTCTTGAGACATTGACGCTGAACGTATCAGTCGTCACGGAGCCTTGCGGAACCGGTCTGCCCAAGTCCACGATGATCTTCGTCACGGTTGCGCCCCAATCCTTCACTTCGATGACCGTTTCATAGGACGAAGGCTGTGTCTTCAACTCTTTGGCTGAAACCTGATCAGCCGTTGCGAACAATCCTCCCAAAACCACTGCGCTCAATGCCGTTACTCTAGCCATTCTCTTTACTCTACCCATCATATTCTCTTTCCTCCCGGTCTATTTATGTTTTTTCATTGAAGACTTACAGAAAATAGTGCGTTCGTTCCGGACATTCAGTCCAGATCGGCCCCGTTTGAAGCGATGACCTTCTTATGCCAGTGGAACGAATCTTTTTTGCTGCGTTTCAGGCTGCCTTTGCCTTCATCATCCTGCTCGACGTAGATGAAGCCGTAGCGTTTGGACATTTTGCCATATATTAAACTAATGCATTGTCCAATTCAGTTGCTTCCGCTTGCTGCTGCGCTTCCACTTCTTGCTTATAAGCGGCTTTATCCATGACCTTGAAGAAAGGCAGATAGACGAAATAGCTCACAGCGATCATAAGTGCTTGATAGATAGCCCATCTCCAGCCGCCTGCCATCAATCCGTTGATGATGACCGGAACACCCAGCGGTACCGCGATACCCGGCAGGTAAGGCAGGATGCCTGTCAGCATGCCCAGATAAGAGGTAACGGCGATGATCAAAGGCACCAGGATGAATGGGATAGCCAAAGTGAAGTTCATGATGATCGGCATCCCGAAGATGATCGGTTCATTGATGCCGCAGATGTTCGGTATCAAACTCAATTTGCCGAGAACACGGTATTGCTCCGATTTTGCCCGCAGCATCGCCATCGCCAAACCTAAGGTAGCGCCTGAACCCATGAATACGACCATCCCGAACATGCTTCCGGAAACGATATTCGGGATTTCCAGACCAGCGTTATACGCTGCCAAGTTTTCGGTACCCAGCGGTGTCCAGATCGGCATGAATACACTGTAGACGACCATCGCGCCGTGCACACCGACCAACCACAAGATTTGTGCAGCGAACATCGCGACCAACAGTGCGGTGAAGCTTCCGCCCAGTTTGGTCAATGGTGCAGCCACTACTGAAAAGATGAACGAGTGGATATCACCAAAAGCAGTCAACGTCATCACATAGCGGATGACCATTGCGAGGACGGCAAGGACCAGACCAGGCACCAAACCGGAGAATGATTTGGATACTGTCGGCGGTACGCCATCAGGCATCTTGATGACCCAACCTTTAATTTTAAAAATGGTATAAACTTTCGCGGACAATAACGCGACAAGAAATGCTGTAAACAGTCCCGGTGCGCCCATCCATGTAGCGGGCAGCGAGGCTAATGTGTTTGTTTCTGTGTAATTGAAGGGTGTAACGATCAAAAAGCTCATCAAGGCAAGGATCCCTGCCGGCGTCCCGTCGATGTCATAGGACTCCGCAAACTTGGCCGCGATCAAGTAAACAACATAGATGGCCAAAAGGTTCGTGGTGATTTCGGAAGGAATGACCGTAATCGTTTTCAATCCGGTGTTGACCAAAAAATCCTGATACCCCTGAACTGGGAAACTGTTCACCAGACTCCCCAAGGCACCCACAATCGTGATCGGCATTGCTGACATCAGACCATTCGTGATGGCACTGATATATTTGTTGTTTTGGATCGCACCCGCACCACGTTGTAAACTCATTTGCACATTTGAAAAATCAGCCATTCTTTTCAGCCCCCTATTAATTTAATAAATTCAAAGCATCCGCCAATACTTTTTTGCCGTTCATCATGCCATAATCCATTGAAGGAATCGTTGCGATTACGACCGGATGGCCACTGTATTTCTTTTTGAAGCTCTCTTCCATATAACCGACTTGCGGGCCCAGCAGGAGAATATCGATATGCTGGATCAGCTTATCCACTTTCCCTTCCGCCGTGGCATCGATAGTGACCTCCATCCCTCTTTCTTTTGCCGCATCCTTCATCCGTTCGACCAACATGCTGGTCGAGAAACCTCCCGCACAGGCCAACATAATCGATAGTGTCATGCAATCTCCTCCTGGCTCACTTTTTGTGTATGGAACGTATGGACTTCTTCCCTCAATTGGATCAGGTGCTGTGCCAGATCCCTGACGGTCATGGCATTCATCACATGATCCTGTGCGTGGACCATCAGAAGCGTAGTGTTGGTCGGTTTGCCTCTGATTTCTTCTTGGATGATCGTAGTCTGCAGATCATGCGCCTTGTTCAAGGAAGTCCTTGCCTCCCCCATCAGTTTGTCGGCTTCCATGAACTCGCCTTTTTCGGCAGCCTGGATGGCCTTCATGCTGTACGCGCGGGCATCTCCCCCATGGATGATCAGTTGCATGATGATTTTCTCCTCGTCTTCCAAATGAATCCCTCCTGTCCTTTATCCTTTCATTTATAGATATGCAAAAATCGTGCCAACACACATGAAACGCGCCGCAGCGCGCAACAAAAAAATCTGTGTCGCCAAAACGACACAGATTTTTTGAAGTTATGCTGTTGTGTGTCAGCCATTCGCTATATAGGACACACTTCGGGCCAGATAAGCATAGGCGACATGGTTCAACATGTCTTCGTTGATTGTTTCTAGATGTTCCCGAAAATAATCAACGAAAAGATTCTTGATTTTCGGCACGATATATTTGTCCTGAGGAAAGGAAACCATGCCTTTTTCAAAATGCGGAATCTGTTCCTTGCGCTTGATTTTCCGCAGCATGCCGATGATATGGAAAGACAGGCCGATCTTATCGCTCACGAACAGGGAAGGGCTCATCATTTCGTTCACTTCATCGTTGAAGCGATAAATACTGGACAGCAGCTCCTCTATTTCAGGCATGTCGTAATACTTCAGGATCGTTTCCTTTATCGATCGATAGGTATCGATTTCGTCGATGCAGTCCTGGATGCGCTGCAGTCCCGCCCGGTTCATGACCGTGTACAGCTCGAAAGTCGGAAACTCCGTTTTGATCGCGAAAGTGCTGATGACACAGATGATTTCGTATTCCTTCGTCAATTCCTGCAGGCGTGCATAGATGCTCTCCTTGCCGACCAGATTGATCGGTACGATCGTGATCGCCTTCTCGTCGAAGGTAAGCTCCTTGCGGATGATGTCACGGATCGTTACGGCCGTCCCCTCGCCGGTCAGGCAGATCGAAATGATCGCCAACGGCCTGAAGTGGAACGAATCGCTGGCTTGTGGCCGCACTTTGGGCTGTTGCACCTGCTCCACTGCTTTCCTGTCCTGATAGATGCTCATATAGTCGTTCACTTTCAGTGTTTCGAAGTAGACTTCACGCAGACTGCAGCCGATCATCGCTTTTCTGCTTGCTTCGAGGACGTGCATCGTGCTCACCAATGGGATGGACTCGGCCTTCAGAGGGAACAGTTTCTCCAATTCCCCCGCAAAAGTCGTCAGGCTGCCCATGTCCACCAGCAGTAGGATATCATCCGTGATCTGATGGTTTTTGATGTAGCGGACCAGCCTTTCGAACACTTGCTGGGGCTCTTCATCCAAGCGCGCATTGATTCCGATGGCCCCCTCGTGGTTCAGGAGTTGGTTGGCCGTGTCGCAAAGCGCCGACGCAATCCCCGATCCGTGCGCGATCACGATGACCTGCACTTTCGCCAATCTTTCGATCGCATCCATTTCATCGTGCGTCAGGAACATGATGAAGTAACTCGCCTCTTCTTCAGGGATATGGATGCCCAGATCCGCTTCCAAAATCGTCATGCACTCCTTCGCGACGCCGTACATCTCAGGATACTTGTCGATGATCGCTTCATGCATGTCGTTCTTCAGCACATGATCCTGTTGGCTTCGCTTCACAAGGTTGTAGATATGGATCGCCATCATCTGGAACACCTTGTCGCTCATCACCTTGCCGGTCTTGATCGTGACGTGGCGGAGGATTTTTTCCAATTCCTTGATGATGTTCTCCGGCACAAGCGCAATCAGGTTTTCTTTGTTGCAAAAAAGTTGTTCCTTTTCTCCGGTCAATTTAAAATAGGTTTTCAGATCGTGCTCCATCGCTTTTTGGATCTCTTCCGCGCTGGCTTTTTTCTGCTCCAATTCCCGATAGCGTGTGTTCATTTCCCGGTAGATGGTGCTTTCGCTCGGCACGCTGACTTCCGTAACGGTAGCGTTGGAGGGCAGATATTGGATTGCCTGTCGGTTCGTCCCCTCGTATTTTGACCACATCTGACGGTGGTCCGCATTGCTGAGCAGACCCGCCCGGATATAATCCGGCAGATCTTTGCTGCTGACTTTCAGAAAATTCTCTTTGACTGCCAAGAAACGGGCATAGCTTTTCGCGAAAGCGATCCGGATATCCGCTTTGAATTGCCCGATGTTCATTTCGCATTTGTAATGCAGAAAAGCTTTCAGCGCATTCTTGCTGAAATACATCGGCACTCCCAATTGATCGACTTCCTGCTGAACGAACGCATCGAACAGCTGATGGCGTTCCTCGATCGACCTTTCCCTCAAACTCGGCAGATCGATGATGATCGGCAGCCTGCGGATGAACGTCTTCAGAAGCGTGTCCTTTTTTTCGGTCGTCGCTCCGATGATCAGGACATTGGCATGGTGATCCTTTTCGGATTCGCCGAGCGGCCGGAAAACACCGCGGTCGATGTAGGTGAACAGCATCTCCTGCCCTTCGATCGGCAACCGATGGATTTCATCCAGAAAAAGGATGCCACCGTTCGCCTTCTCGAGAAGCCCTATCTTATTTGTTTCCGCCCCTGTATAAGCCCCTTTTGCATGACCAAAAAGCTGGCTCATCAACAGCTGCGGATTATGGGCATAATCGGCGCAATTGAACTGGATGAAAGGGGAAGATTCCGCCAGTTTCCCCGATTGGATGCCGTATTTGTGCAGCAAATCGGCAAACAACGACTTGCCGACGCCGGTCTCGCCCAACACAAGCATGTGCATCCCGTCCCCTGGATACAGGATGGCAGCCTTACCTTGCTCGATCTGATGGAAAAGACTGGGATTCTTCTTCAGGAAATTATCCATGTCCACGATTTTAGGCATTTCCTTCGGTGCCACAACCTGTTGAGGCACCTTGCGTGCGCACGGGAAAAAACGTACCGGTCTTGTTTTTTCTTTGTAGCAGCGTTTTTCTTTATACAGCTGATTCAGATCACGCGAAATATTGCTTCTGTCGCTTTTCAATCTATAGGCGATTTCCTCGGCCGTTATGCCTTGCTTCTTCTCCTCGTAAAGCATGCCCAATGCCTCAAGCACTTTTTCAATCCTCTGCAAAAATCATCACCCCTCGGCAAACGTTTACATTCTAATGACAATCGTACCATACTTTCTTCATGTAAGAATATAAAAATATTAGATTATTGTTATTATTCGTAGTGCCTTCTTAATAAATTTAAAAACAAACAACACGGTTCTTGCTTTACATGATTTCCAAGTAAACTAGTAGCTGGCGATAAGATGATATATAATAGGCTTTATGCAAAACAACGACCGATTGATACCTAAGGGAGGCCACAAATGATCAGTTTATTGTTAGTGCGTAAAATTGTTCAACTGTTTCTCATCATGATTTTGGGCTTCTTAATGGTCAAGCTGAAAGTTGTGAAATCAGAGGAAAGTGTTGTCTTATCCAAAATATCCCTCTATCTGATTATGCCTGCAGTCATACTCAGCGCCTTTCAGGTCGACTTCAAGCAGGAAATCCGGGAAGGCTTGATGCTGGCATTTGTTGCGGCTATAGTCATCCATATCCTGCTGCTCATAATCGGACACGTCTCAGGCAGGCTGTTCCATTTTGAGGAAATAGACATTGCCTCAATCATCTATTCGAATGCGGGCAATTTGATCATCCCCATCGTAACAACCGTTTTGGGGCCTGAATGGGTCATCTATTCCACCGCATTTGTGTCCGTGCAATTGATTTTTCTGTGGACGCATTGCAAATTGATGTTCTCAAAAGAAAAGAAACCCAACCTACGAGAAATCATTTTGAACATAAATATGATCGCCATTTTTTTGGGGATCCTTTCCATGGTCTCAGGGATCAGACTGCCGGCCATGCTCAATGAAACATTGGGTTCAATCGGCACTATGATCGGACCGTTCGGCATGCTGATCACAGGCATGATCGTTGCAGGAATGGACATGAAACAGATATTCACAAGCAAAAAAGTTTATGTGATCACTTTTTATAGAATGATCCTTTGCCCCGCCATCATTCTGCTGTTGCTGAAGCTCAGCAATGCCGGCAGTTTAGTTGATAACGGCGTGGAAATATTGCTGATCACCTTCTTAGCGACTGTAACCCCCGCGGCATCCACCGTTACGCAATTCGCCCAAGTGCATAACAAAGATGCGGAGTATGCAGGAGCAATCAATATCATGACCACGCTGGTATGCATCGTGACCATGCCCCTCTTTGTCATCCTGTACTTCTTATAAAGCAAAAAAATCCTTGGAAACAGTGAAGAAAATTACTTCAATGTTCCAAGGATTTTTTAATATATATATGCGGGTGCGACTAATAGAATATCACGCAATCATTCACCGCGTTTGATGGGCCATGATTTTTTGAGCTAACGCATCAGAAATAATATGTGCGGATGGACGCTTAGAAGTTTGTTCGATGTAACCACCCACACTTAATCTATCCAATGACTGATTCACTTTATACCTGGTGTTCTTAACGTGAAGCTCAAATTCCTTATCCATCAATTCTGTTTTGAATATCCATGACTGGCACAAAATATATAAAATACTGGTGTCCAGTTCATTCTCAAAATCAAATTTACTTATCATATCCCATGAATTTTCCAACAAATCACTGCTGTTGTTCAGTTCCTCGAGTAATTTCAATTGTCCTTCATACACTATCTTTAACATGTGATAGACAAACATCGTCCCTTCCCCCATGTTATGTTTATTTGATGTAATAGAAAAGGCATCATAGTACTTATTTTTGGTATCGCTGATCATATGGGAAAAGCTGATGGCCGTCAGTGGATCTAATTTTTGGGCTAAATATCTGCAAGTGATATATCGGCCTGTCCGTCCGTTGCCGTCATAGAACGGGTGAATATATTCAAAAAAGTAGTGGGATAACATGATTTTAATCAAGAACGGAATGTCTTTTGCATTTATGAAGGAAATGAACTTACTCAAATCCGTTATTATAGTGTCTTCCGTATGATTTCCTACGTGAACGACTCCCCTATTTCCATGTACTTCCACACCTTCCGCCCTGAATAATTCACCATCGAGCTTATCTTTTTCTTCAATTTCTTCAGAAACCAAGGTATCATAAATCTCTCTGATTTCTTTCACATCATCTATGGGGTGTAAGTCTTCGTAATACAAAGAATAGTATAGTTTCACGATCCCTTTGAAGCGACTATTTTCTTTTTTGTTTAGAGTAACCACCTTGATGGCATCCCCTACCTCTTTCCGTGTGCTTCTTACCCCTTCCATTTCATTAGTACTCATAATTTCATCCGTCAATACTTTATTATAAAATTGTTTTTTCGCAACCTCAGGGAGCCGATCCGATAACTTGTTTATGGTGTTCGCATTATCCATTATGTATTCCTGCAACATGGTCAGCTCATTATTGTTCACCACAAACAGACTATAAGTAGGTGATAGCCGTATTCCTCTCTCTATGGGATGAATTTCTAAATTCGTATGATACGTACTGTGGCTGGATATCCTCATTTGGTATTCTTTTTCATATTCGTCAATGCTGCCATACCGGATGACACTTAAAGGCTTGTATTTTTTCATAAAATATACTCCCTCTCATGCTTCTATTTAATAAATAGTACCATTTTTTCAAAATAGGTCAATTTTTTACTCCTAATTAATTAAAAAAAGGCCGTTTTTTCATTTTAACCGCATCTTTCTACAGCCTATTTCAAAAAAGCGTCATTTTTTATTTTCTGGTATTCAAGACAAAATAAAAAAGCCTTAAAAGCATGAGGAATATCCATCAATACTTTTAAAGCTTATCCGATAAATCAAAATGGGTAATGAGGGGTTTGAACCCCCGACCCGCTGATTAAGAGTCAGCTGCTCTACCAACTGAGCTAATTACCCCTATCACGTGCTGATCACGTAACAAATGTTATTTTACTCTCCTTTTCAATAAAATGCAACAACTTCACGAAAAAAAGCGTCCACTTCCGGATAGTATCTCCGGAAGCAGACGCTTTATTGTATTGATTACTGTCTTAGATGCTTGCCCAAACGTTTTCCAATACGTTCGTTTGGTTGCGGTCAGGTCCCACAGAGAAAGTCGAGATGCGAACGCCAACTGTTTCTTGAACGCGACGGACATAGTTGCGTGCATTTTCAGGAAGTTCTTCCAATGTGCGGCAACCAGTGATGTCTTCGCTCCAGCCTGGCAACTCTTCATAGACAGGCGTGCATTGAGCCAATTCTTTCAAGCTTGCTGGATAATGGTAAATCAATTCACCTTCAGCATTTTTGTAGGCAGTACAGATTTTCACTGTTTCCAAGCCACTCAAAACATCGATTGAGTTCAAGCACAGATTTGTGATGCCTGAAACGCGTTTTGAATGACGCATAACAACTGCGTCAAACCAGCCGATACGGCGCGGTCTACCTGTGGTTGTACCGTATTCACGGCCGACTTCGCGGATCTGGCTTCCGACTTCGTCAAACAATTCAGTAGGGAACGGGCCATCGCCGACACGGGAAGTGTAAGCCTTGCAAACACCGACAACTTTGTCGATTTTGGTAGGGCCGACACCGCTACCGATGGTTACACCACCAGCAACCGGGTTGGAAGAAGTAACGAATGGATACGTACCTTGGTCGATATCCAGCATAACCCCTTGAGCGCCTTCAAATAGAACGCGTTTGCCTGCATCCAATACATCGTTCAGGATAACGGATGTGTCGGTTACATATTTTTTAAGTTCTTGACCATATTGGTAATATTCTTCAAAAATATCTTCGAATTTGATTTCTACAGAATCGAACATTTTTGTGAATTGACGGTTCTTTTCTTCCAAGTTGATCTTCAGGCGCTCTTCAAAGATCTCTTTGTCCAACAAATCAGCTACTCGGATACCGACACGCGCTGCTTTATCCATGTAAGCTGGCCCGATACCTTTGATGGTCGTACCGATTTTGTTTTCGCCTTTTGAATCTTCCTGAAGCTGATCCAATTGAATATGATAAGGCAAAATGACGTGGGCACGGTCGGAAATACGCAGGTTATCCGTGTTGATGCCGTGATCTTTCAAATATGCCAATTCTTTGATCAATGATTTCGGATTCACGACTACGCCGTTTCCGATCACACTGATTTTTTCTGGATAAAAAATGCCGGATGGAATTAAGTGCAATTTGTATGTAACGCCATCAAACTGGATTGTGTGGCCAGCATTGTCTCCGCCTTGATATCTAGCGATTACTTCTGCATTCTCACTAAGGAAATCTGTAATCTTCCCTTTACCTTCGTCTCCCCATTGAGTCCCAACAACTACTACTGAAGTCATTATTTACTCCACCTCATCTTATTTATTCATAACACTATGCTAGTTTACCAATATTACCTATGTCTTTCAATAAAGAATCAAATAAAAGCGCTCATTTCTGAACAATTTGTCCAATATCATCAACTAATTTCCGGCATATAGCTCATCGAAGAAAATTTGTTGAATTCCTTTTTGAACAGGAGCTTTACAGTTCCCCGCGCCCCGCTCCGGTTTTTTTCGATGATGACCTCAACGACATTGTTCTCCTGCTCATCCCGTTCCGAATCATCGCCGCCTTCACGTTCGTAATAATCGTCGCGGTACAGGAAAGCAACGATATCGGCATCCTGCTCGATCGATCCCGATTCACGGATATCGCTCAATACGGGACGTTTGTCTTGCCTCTGTTCCACGCCACGGGACAATTGGGAAAGGGCGATGACCGGTACTTTCAGTTCCTTCGCCAATTTCTTCAATTGACGCGAAATATCAGAAACTTCCTGTTGGCGGCTTTCGCGGTTATTCCCTTCAATCAGCTGCAGGTAGTCAATCACGATGAGACCCAGTTTCCCCTGTTCCTGCAGCAACCGACGGCTTTTTGCCCTGATTTCCGCAATCCGGATCCCCGGCGTATCATCTATGAAGATTTTTGACTGGCCAAGCGTCCCCATCGCCATGATCAGGTTGGACCACTCATCTTCAGAAAGCTGCCCTGTCCGCAAGTGACCGGCATCGATGTTCCCTTCCGCACATAGCATCCGGTTGACCAATGACTCCGCCCCCATCTCCAAACTGAAGATGGCGACTACCTGATCGGCTTTGGTTGCGACATTCTGCGCGATGTTCAGCGCAAAAGCGGTCTTACCTACGGCCGGACGCGCTGCCAAGATGATCAGCTCTTCTTTCTGGAGACCCGCTGTCATTTTGTCCAAGGCGATGTAGCCTGTTGGCACCCCTGTCACGTCGTCGCTTCGTTGAGCCAACGATTCGATGTTCTGCAGCGATGCCGAAACGACATCCGATATGCGAATGAAGCCGGATCGGTTTCTCCGTTCGGATACCTGAAGGATGTTCTGTTCGGCGCTGTCCAGCATGACGGCGAGCTCATCACCCTCTTCATAGCCTTTGCGGACGATTTCTGTAGCCGATCGGATCAGATTGCGCAAGATCGATTTCTCTTCCACTATCTTGGCGTAATATTCCACGTTGGCTGAAGTGGGTACCGCAACTGCCAATTCGGCCAAGTACTCCATGCCTCCAGCATTTTCAAGCTGATTCTTCGTATCCAACTCATTCGAGATGGTGACGACGTCTATCGCTTCATTCCGATTGTTCAATTGCAAAATCGCATCAAAAATAATCTGATGATTTTTTCTGTAAAAATCAGATGATTCAAGGTATTCTAAAACATTCACAACCGTTTCAGGATCCAAAAAAATGGAGCCCAGAACGGATTGCTCTGCTTCTATACTATGAGGGGGTATGCGATCTTGAAGTGTATCTTCCATTTTATATTTTCACCCTTTAGGTTTTATTCATTTCGATAAGGATTCGACTGCTAGCTTCCCCATCTTTCGCTCTCTTATTGTACTCTAAATAAGTCACATTTACAATTCAGGATTACGAACACTTGTTCTTTTTTGATCAAAAGTCAGTTTGGTTCAGGCCGCCTTAGCGGGACTATCGGATATTTTTCTACTATAATATATGATGATCTTCTGTTTCAGCCCAGCAGCCTCAGTGAGGCTTATAAACAAACGAAAAGACAGAGATCGGTTATCCCTGTCTTTCGTTTGTATTTGGAAAATTATTACCCTTCCGTCACTTGGACAGTCAACATCGCTGTCACTTCCGGATGAATTTTAACAGGCATTTTTGTGAAACCCAATGCGCGGATAGGATTTTCTAATTCAATTTTTCTTTTATCCAATTTAACATTGTGTTGCTTTTGCAGTGCTTCAGCAACCTGTTTCGTTGTAATGGAACCAAACAAACGTCCATCTTCGCCAATTTTTGCCGACAATTTGATGATTGATTCATCTTTCTCCAACAGTGCCTTCAATTCTTGCGCAACTGCCAACTCTTCAGCCTGCTTCTTCTCTTCCGCTTTCTTTTGGCCTTTCAATGCGGAAATAGTACCGGCGTTCGCTTCTTCAGCCTTGCGGTTTTTGATCAAAAAATTAGCGTAGCCATCCGCAACATCTTTGACTTCCCCTTTTTTACCTTTACCTTTAACGTCTTCTAAAAAAACAACTTTCATTTATTATTCCCCTTCCTTGATTTTTTCTGGATTTATGACTGCTTTCAGTTTCTCAACGACTTCATGGACTGTCGTATTCTCAATCTGAGTGGCTGCATTGGATAAATGTCCGCCGCCGCCTAATTTTTCCATGACTGTCTGCACATTGTATTGACCCAGACTTCTGGCGCTGATTCCGACTCTGCCGTCTTGGCGTTTTGTGACGACAAATGAAGCATCTACCGCTTCCATCGACAACATCGTGTCGGCTGTTTGAGCAGCGACGACCGTGTCGTAGATTTTTTCATCTTCTCCATGGACGATCGCCAGGTTACCATCCACAAATTCCATTGTTTGCAACAAATGACTGCGCAACAGATAAGTATCCAAGTCCTCTTTCAGTGATTTCTGGATCAGTACGGTATCGGCTCCATTAGACTGCAGATAACTGGCAGCATCAAAAGTCCTTGATCCGGTTCTCAAACTGAAGTTGCGGGTATCGACGATAATCCCCGCCAACATAGCAGTTGCTTCTATCTTATTGATGGCATCCATCTCATTGGATTGATATTCGAACAATTCAGCGATCAATTCCGATGTGGAGGACGCATAAGGTTCCATATAAACCAAAACAGAATCTTTCGGAAACTCTTGTCCGCGTCTGTGATGATCCAAAACAACGATTTTTTTGGACAGATTCAAAAGCCCAGGTGCCGGCGTCATGGATGGGCGATGAACATCAACCATCACGATAAGCGTCTGCGGCGTCACCAATGCCATTGCTTGCTCAGGCGAAATGATCCGCTTCGCAATCAAAGGATCTTTGTCTATCTCCTGCATGATCCGGTTCACGTCATTGGAAAATTGTTGCGGATCCAATACTATCCAGGCTTCCCGATTGTTCATCTGAGAAATGCGACGGATTCCCAAACAGGAACCGATGACGTCCATATCCGGATAACTATGCCCCATGATGATCACCTTATCGGCATGTACAATAAGCTCTTCCAAAGCCTGGCTGATCATTCTCGCACGGATACGGGTCCGTTTTTCCATTGGGTTAGTTTTACCGCCATAGAAACGGGCATCTTCATTTTCGGCCCGCACAACAACTTGATCGCCACCTCTTGCCAAAGCTAAATCAATATTCGACTGCGCCATTTTAGCGACTTCTTTAAAATTGGTTTGCTCAAAAGTTTTTTCATATGAGAAACCCATGCTCAATGTCAACGGAAAATTTTGTTTGTAGGTTCTTTCCCTTATTTGATTTATGATATCAAAATTGTTTTCTTCGATTTTCTTTAATGCTCGCATATTGGTCAATGCTATAAAGCGGTCATCATCCACTCGTTTCAGAAAGACATTATTCATGTTTGCCCAATTTGTGAGTTGATTCGTCAGATAGTTGTTTACATTCGATCGCTTACGATCGTTCATGGATTGAACAGCCTCATCATAATTGTCGACAATGATATTCCCAAAAACAAATTTTTCATCTTTGTACTTCTCTTCAATTTTGGCATATTCTGTTATGTCCATCAAATAAATGACGCCAATATCCTCTTGAATGATCATATCAAAATAATGATCTCCCCATTTCACACGGCGTATCACATAATCCTGTGATTCTTTAAAAAGCTGATATAATTCTTCATCCACCACTTTCAGCTTTCTGCCCAGTGTATCTTTCTTGCCAAAATACTTTATTAAATATGGGTTCATCCATTGGATTTCTTCTTGCTTATTATATAGAAGTATCCCAATAGGCATTTTAATTAAAGCCTCTTGTTCACCTTTTTTGATTCGATAAGATAAGTCAGATATGTATTGATTTGTCTCATCAATCAAATACTCCGAAGAATAACTGATGAATCCAACAATCCCAACGCATAAGAGCGTAATTCCAATTCCGATTTTCCAATCTGCAATGAAAGTCAAAACAACGATCACCAGCAATAAGAACACGATAATCAGGAAAGGAACCTTAATCTTGTCAGCCTTTATGAAGTGAGGAAGATTCTTTAACTTTTCCTTTATTTTCATGATAGCTCCTTTACTGAACCTACATTTTGCACTCGTACATTTTAACATATTCAGATAATAATAGCTATAATGCCCTTTCTGACGGGATTAGTTGACAACTCAACATCAAATTGAATGTTTCACGTGAAACATTTCCTCTGGATAATGTCCGTATTTCGGAAAGCAGATTTTCTGAACGAGAAGGATCGTTGCTATGTTTTAGGCACTGAAAAGTATAAATTTACTCAGTGATGATATATGCTCAAGGATCGATGGTTCAAACGTTACCGTCCAGTCTTCATTACGCCATCGACTAGATTGGATTATAATGCTGCATTTTTTCTGGATATTTTTTCAAAGCATAACTGCATTTTGGATGGGTAATTATCTACTAACGGATTTGAGCGCCGTGAAAATCTATCTCTCAAAATAGTTACCATTTTCGATTCGAATGTAATTATTATTATAGTTATAAGTTGGGTGCGATTCCCTCTACTATCTTCAATAGTTCCACGTGAAACATTTATTGATTACCCTCTTAAATTTCTCTTCAAATCCTGTGTACGTTTATTTCTTAACCGATGTTCCACGTGGAACTTTTTTGTTCGATCATGTTGTTTTTTCGATTTGATTCCTACTGTTGCTATTTTTTGGCATAAACTCGCTCTCTTTCAATTTATTACTTCTATTAGCTTTTTTTACGGAAAACGATTTTTCTGGTGACTTCAATTACTATTTCACTAATAATTTGAATAATCTAGCTATACGATGTTCTCCTTTTTTTTCATATGATCTGCAGAATCCATTTTCTTGCTTGAAAATGGATTTTCATCCTCTCTATCTTTTCTCAGTTTCCTTTTCCTGTAGCAACTCCTGTTCTTGTGGATAACTCAAACCATACCCAACCTTTTTAGTTATGCACATTTTTCGTAGTTCTCCTGTGTATAACTAAATCAAATACTACTTTCTAGCCTTGGTACAGTAGGATTTCTGTCATAAAATGACTTTGTTGATAACTTATTATTCTGATACTATTTATGACACCTTTGTCTCTGTCGAATGCCTGTGGACATCCTGTGTATAAGTCAGGGATATTACGCCGATTTCTTCATTTTCTTCTGAACATTTGTTTGATTAGTGTATTAATGAAATGATGCCCTTTATTTTGGATGAATTTACTATCATTTTAATGAAAATTGCTAAATATTGAAGAAGTCACCCGTATATCCAGCATTTAGTCATTCCCGCTCGTTTGCAAATGCATACCAGAAGCCAGTTGGTATTAGTAGGATTCTTCTGTGGATAAATTTCGGGAAATAGTTTTCCACATCCTATTTTTGAAGTAATATTAGTCTCGAGATCATCGTCATATCCTTTTGTGGACAATTGAAGAACAAAAATATAATCAGCCTGTGTACAACCTACGGATCCTTTCCAGTGACATCAAATGCGTCTATGAAACCATCTCATTAATATAGTATGCAAAAGAGAGTCTTTTGCTCTTCCAGCACGGTACTTAAATTTTGATGCATCGCAATCGCCCAATCATCCTAAGGAAGGTCTGGTGTGAGTAGACTTCCTCTTTCTCGTCTTTTAGAAGGTACAAATTACTCAATTCGTAGAAAAAGTATCCCTTAACTCGAGTAGTTTCGATTAGTCTCAATCTATTTTTATCTTTAGATATGATACCTGTCCTTACTGTAGATTTGCGTGTACACTTTTTACAGGCCGAAACCTGATCATCTGCATCTACTAATAAGTTCTACGGCTATGTATGTATCAAAACAGGCAACTTTTAGGCTAAGATGTTTGATAGCTCCCGATGCTAAGTCCTCAGATTCTCTACAATATATAATGGAAAGAATCTGATTTCTTCACATATCTCTGTCTGTTATATGGCGTTTACGATGATAGGGGAGGTCTGTCGCTGCTTTTTGTTGTCTTATCTCAGGTATCTGCTTCCGCTTTTAGATTTGTTGAAGCGGGCTTATGCATTTCCCTTGATGCCGATTCACTATTTTTATGGTTCATTCATTCTTACTAATTTTTACGATCCACCACCAGCAGGCCTTATATCATTGTATCGATTTGCTGATCGGGATAACCATAGGATGGGTGATGGATGGACTGGAAGATTTTATTTTTTCTGGATTGTATGCTGTGGGCATTCCCCAACAACTCAGTTCTTTCTGCTTTCAGAAATGTTTTCTTTATACCTGAAGCACACGCTTCAGGCAAGGGCATAGATCAGCAGGTGCTGTTTTTTTGGGCATCCCGCTTTCAATTGTTGGGAGCAATACTCCCTAAGAAGGATTCATTAGGACCGATCTGAAAATTATTTCGCATCAAACCAGCGCTTAAATGTTCCACGTGGAACATTTAAGCGCTGGCGATTTTTCTTTATTCAATTCGGCTATATTTTAGCTTCTGACAGCACCTGTATTCTTATTTGAAGTATTTACCTGAGTCTAATGCTAATTCGTTCTCACAGGGGTAAAATGACCCGATCAAATCATTTTAGTGCTTAGCCTTATGCCTCCGATGGAGAATAACCAGCCGGTTATGGAAAAATGTCTAGGAAGCTTTCTGCTAGCGTGAAGAGTAGGGGAGGGCATTTAAAGTGGGTATCCCATGTATTGAGCGATGTATTGGAATGATCCGCTCTCAGCCTGATAAAAAAAATAGTCTATCCTTAGCTGATTTAGTGATACCTAAAGGAGACATAGGAGGAGACACTCGGAACGATGAAGCAAACAGTTTGCTTCACCTGAGCATACTAATCGTTCAACAGAAACAGATAGGGCGTGTCCAAAAAAAGTTGTACCCGAAAGAGGGGAAAGGGGAGTTCCCGTGATAGCCGATCCGATGCAACACGTGTCCATGTTCAGTTCCTGTTTTTGGGTACAAAAAAAGGAGCGCTCCTGGAAGCGACTCCCTTAATATTATTCTGCTAATGTAAATGGCATAAGAGCCATGATACGAGAACGTTTGATAGATACAGTCAAAGTTCTTTGATGTTTAGCGCATGTACCTGTTACACGACGAGGTAAAATTTTACCTTTTTCAGATATATAACGTTTCAATAAATCAGTCTCTTTGTAATCTACATGATCAATGTGGTTAGCACAGAAATAACAAACTTTTTTACGTTTGCGTCCGCCTCTGCTGTTACGTTGAAATGCCATGTCAATTCCTCCTTTTCCTAAACTAACCATTCTGTCCTAAAGACTAGAACGGCAAATCATCATCTGAAATGTCAATTGATTCTCCGTTTGATGAAAACGGATCAGCAGTTGAGTTAAAATCAGAAAAACCGTTTTGTTTCGGAGAAGAGTATTGATTATTATACTGTCCTTGGTTTTGGTTAGATTCAAAAGATTTGCTTGATCCGAAGTTTGCACTCGGAGCTGCTTGATTTGAAGAAGCTGCGCCAGTCTCTCTCGGTCTTTGTTCGGTAGTTGTTTTCGATTCCAACAATGTGAAATTATCTGCAACGACTTCAGTCACGTATACGCGCTGTCCTTGTTGATTATCATAATTCCTTGTTTGGATTCGGCCAGTGATACCGACTAAAGAGCCTTTGCGAGTGAAATTCGCGAAATTCTCTGCAGATTTTCTCCAAATGACACAATTGATGAAGTCAGCTTCTCTTTCTCCTGCTTGGTTAGTAAACTGTCTGTTTACTGCAAGAGCGAAGGTTCCGACTGCTGTGCCGCTGGATGTATAGCGTAAATCAACATCTTTTGTAAGTCTGCCGACTAAGACAACATTATTAATCATTCATCTTACTCCTTTCAAAATGTTTCACGTGGAACACTTTACTTAGTTTCTACTTTAACAACGATGTGGCGAATGATATCGCTATTGATCTTTGCTAGACGGTCGAATTCGTCGATTGCTTTAGCATCTGAAGCAGAAATTTTCACGATATGGTAGATACCTTCACGAAAATCTTTGATTTCATAAGCTAAACGGCGTTTCGCCCAGTCTTTTGATTCAATAACTTCAGCGCCATTATCAGTTAAAATAGAATCGAAACGTGCGATCAATTCTGCTTTAGCTTCTTCTTCGATGTTAGGACGGATAATGTAGTTGATTTCGTAATTGCTCATTTGACTGTCACCTCCTTGTGGACTTTGGCCCTTACTTATGTAAGAGCAAGGAGAGTACCTTTTCAGGATTACTCACATCTAAAGATTGTACCATATTCCATTTTTTATGGCAAGCCTTTTTTTCAACCGCCTTGAAAGAGGGCGAAAAAAAACAGAGGAAACTGTCCTGGGACGGTTTCCTCTGTTTTTGCGCTATTAGCTTTGGTATCGAAGTTTTATTCTTCCGAATCTTCTTCATCCAACAGTTCATCTGCGAAATCGCTCAATTTATCGGCTATTTCGGATGTTTCTGCTGTATCTGGCGTATTTGCCTGTTCGGTAGCATCAGCTGCTTCTAAGGTGCTGTTTTCGCCTTCTGAGCCCACTTCTTCATTCAGAGGTGCGACAGCTTCTTCATCCTCCTCGCGCTCAACTTTTGCCATTGTCGATACAATAGCTTCGCCATCAAGCTTGATTAAGCGTACGCCCAGAGTGGCACGGCCTGTTTGGGAAATGGCATCTGCATGGAAACGGATCATGACGCCTTTGTCTGTGATGATCATGATGTCTTCATCGCCGGAGACAGTCGTCAAGCCTACCAATTTACCGTTTTTCTCAGTGATGTTGGCTGTTTTGACCCCTTTGCCGCCGCGTCCTTTGATGGCATACTCATCGGCTGCCGTACGTTTGCCGTAACCATTTTCAGTAATGATCAGAACTTCCGACTCGTGTTTGAGCACATCCATGCCGACAACGTAGTCATCTCCTCTTAATTTCACGCCTCGGACACCGGTAGCGGTCCTACCCATATCACGGACGTCCTTTTCATCAAAGCTTACGGAGTAGCCGAAGTGCGTTCCGATGATGATGTTCTGGTTGCCGTCAGTCAAGGATACTTTGATCAGCTCATCCTCATCCTTCAGGTTGATTGCGCGCAGACCGCTTTGACGGATATTTTGGAATTCCGTAGCGGATGTCCGTTTGACGGTACCCATCCGCGTCGTGAAGAACAAGTAATCCCCGTCTTGCGGGCCGCCTTTGACGTTGATGATGGCTTGGATTTTTTCGTTGGCATCCAAGTTCAGCAAGTTGATGATCGGCAAACCTTTTGCCTGGCGGCCGTATTCAGGCACTTCATAGCCTTTTGTTTTGTATACTTTCCCTTGGTTCGAGAAGTACAACAACACATCATGCGTCGATGCCGAAATCAGTGTTTCGATGAAATCATCATCATGGATGCCCATGCCTTGGACACCGCGTCCGCCGCGTTTTTGGGCTCTGAATTCGCTGTTCGGCAAACGTTTGATGTAGCCGTTATGAGTTAAAGTCAGGACGATGTCTTCCTCTTCGATCAAGTCTTCATCCTCAAGCGACAATACTTCTCCGACCAAAAGTTCCGTGCGGCGTTTGTCGCCGAATTTTTCTTGGATTTCAAGTAATTCCGTATAGATGATGTCGAAGACACGCTGCTCATTCGCTAAAATATCAGTCAAATCAGCAATCAAAGCCATCAACGCATCATATTCCGCTTCAACTTTTTCTCTTTCCAAACCGGTCAGACGCACCAGACGCATATCCAAAATGGCTTGCGCTTGTTTGTCGGAAAGGCCGTATTTGTCGATGAAGATTTGTTTGGCTGCATCGCCATTGGTTGAACCGCGCAGAATCGCTACGATTTCATCGATGTGATCCAATGCGATCCGCAAGCCGGCCAAGATATGCGCACGTGCTTCCGCTTTTCGTTTGTCGAATGCAGCTCTTCTGCGGATGACTTCTTCTTGGTGTTCCAGGTAATGGACCAGAATCTGCTTGAGGCCCAACACTTTAGGAATGCCTTTTACGATCGCCAACATATTGAAGCCGAATGAGGATTGGAGCGGCGTCAATTTGTACAGATTATTCAGAATGACGCCGGCACTGACATCTTTGCGGACATCGATGACGACACGCATGCCGTCGCGGTCGGACTCATCCGCCAAGTCGGTTATGCCTTCGATCCGTTTGTCGCGGGCCAATTCAGCAATCCGTTCGACCAATTTCGCTTTGTTGACCATGTAAGGCAATTCGGAAATGATGATGCGTTCTTTGCCGTTTTTCAGGATTTCGACTTCTACACGTCCGCGGACAATGATGGAGCCTTTGCCCGTTTCATAGGCTTTTCTGATGCCTGATTTGCCCATGACGATACCGCCTGTAGGGAAATCGGGGCCGGGAACGGCCTCCATCAAATCGGCAGTCGTCGCCTCCGGATCATTCATCAGAATATGCAGGGCGGAAATGACTTCCGTCAGGTTATGCGGCGGGATATTTGTCGCCATCCCAACGGCGATACCGGAAGCACCATTCACCAAGAGGTTAGGGAAGCGGGCCGGCAATACATCAGGCTCAGTTTCGGAACCGTCATAGTTGTCGTGGTAATCGACTGTATCTTTGTTGAGGTCGCGCAGCATTTCCAAGGCGATTTTTGACATCCGCGCTTCGGTGTAACGCATTGCTGCGGCGCTGTCTCCATCGATGGAGCCGAAGTTTCCGTGTCCATCGACCAACGGATAACGGTAACTGAAATCCTGGGACATACGCACCATGGATTCATAGATGGCACTGTCACCGTGGGGATGGTACTTACCCATTACGTCCCCGACGATACGTGCGGATTTTTTGTGTGCTTTATCAGGCGTAACGCCTAATTCGCTCATACCGTACAGAATACGGCGATGGACCGGCTTGAGTCCGTCACGGACGTCAGGCAAAGCCCTGGCTACGATAACGCTCATGGCATATTCCAGGAATGAAGTTTCCATTTCATGACTTAATTCCCTTTGTTCCATGGCTTGATCATTTATTTTTTCAATTTCATCAGACATTTAATTTCCAACCCCCTTTTAGATATCCAAGTTCTTCACGTAAACCGCATTTTCTTCGATGAAGTTCCTTCTTGGTTCTACATGATCCCCCATAAGCATATTCAATGTTTCGTCAGCTTTGACGGCATCATCGACGGTCACCTGCAGGAAGTGACGGTTTTCAGGGTTCATGGTCGTATCCCATAATTGTTCTGCATCCATTTCTCCAAGCCCTTTATAGCGTTGGATGCTTGGTTTTGGAGAGTCAGGGATGGATGCCAAGTACTCTTCCAGCTCCTGATCGGTATCGAGATACTTCTCTTTTTTGCCTTGTTTCACTTGATACAAAGGTGGTTGTGCGATATACACATATCCTGCTTCAACCAAAGGACGCATGTAGCGATAGAAAAGAGTCAACAGCAACGTACGGATGTGTGCACCATCGACATCGGCATCGGTCATGATGACCAATTTATGATAGCGCGCTTTGGCAACATCGAAGTCTCCGCCGAAGCCGGTACCCATCGCCGTAAACAGCGAACGGATCTCTTCGTTGGCAAGGATTTTGTCGATGGATGCTTTTTCTACGTTCAGAATCTTACCGCGGATCGGCAGGATTGCTTGAAAGAAACGCGAGCGGCCTTGTTTTGCCGAACCTCCGGCTGAATCCCCTTCGACGATGAACAATTCTGATTCTGCTGGATTTTTGCTGGAGCAATCGGCCAGTTTACCGGGCAGATTGCTGATTTCCAATCCGCTCTTCTTGCGGGTCACTTCACGGGCTCTTTTGGCTGCTAAACGCGCACGTGCAGCCAACATGCCTTTTTCGACAATCTGACGGGCGACTTGCGGGTTTTCCATCAGGAATTTATCAAAGTACGCTGAAAAAAGTCGGTCGGTGATGGTACGCGCTTCGGAATTGCCCAATTTTGTCTTTGTTTGTCCTTCGAACTGCGGATCAGGATGTTTGATGGAGAGAACGAGTGTCAATCCCTCACGTACATCTTCACCAGTCAGATTTTCTTCATTTTCCTTGATGATTTTATTGCGTTTCGCATAGTCATTGATGACACGGGTCAAAGCGGTCTTTGCACCGGATTCATGGGTTCCGCCTTCATAGGTATGGATATTATTGGCGAAACTCAGAAAGTTTGTATGATAGCCATCCGTATATTGCATCGCTACTTCAACTTGGATATCATCCTGTTCGCCTTCGATGTAAATCGGCTCTTCGAAAAGGACTTTTTTATTGCGGTTCAGAAACTCGACGTAACTCTTGATTCCGCCTTCGTAATAATAGTCTTGTTCCACAGGTTCTTCTGGACGTCTGTCCGTGATGGAAATGTTCAATCCTTTGTTCAAGAAAGCCAATTCCCTGACACGTACGGCCAGTTTTTCAAACTCAAAGACAGTCGTTTCCTTGAAAATTTCCGGATCGGGCAGGAAACGGACCTCCGTACCATGCTTATCGGTATCTCCCGTGATGGTCAAATCGGATGTGATGTCCCCGCGTACGAACGTTTGGGTATAAATTTTATTGTCTTTATAGACATTTACGGTCAATTCAGAAGACAAGGCATTCACGACAGACGCGCCAACACCATGGAGACCGCCTGAAACTTTGTAGCCCCCACCGCCGAATTTTCCGCCTGCATGAAGAACGGTGAAGACCGTTTCTACAGCGGGGCGGCCAGTCGTCGCTTGGATATCGACTGGAATACCACGGCCATTATCGGTTACGGTTATGCTATTGTCTTTTTCGATTATTATTTCAATTTTCGTCGCAAAGCCGGCTAGCGCTTCATCGATGGAATTATCCACGATTTCCCAGACCAAATGGTGCAGACCTGCGCCACTGGTGGAGCCGATGTACATCCCAGGACGTTTGCGGACTGCTTCCAGTCCTTCCAGGACCTGGATCTGACTGGCATCATATTCTTTTGCTCGTTCAGCTTTGTTCATTTCGTTTTCTGCCATTCTGTTACACACCTTCCATTTCTACTTCACCGTTTTTTATATGGTAGATAGTCGGTTCGTCTATCTTGTTCTTTTTTATGCCATCCAAACTGGTTGTCGTCAAAAAGGTCTGTACCTTCTTCTCGATCGCTTTCAGCAGATGGGTCTGGCGTTCATCATCCAATTCTGACAGGACATCATCCAGCAACAGGATCGGATACTCCCCCAGGACCTCATTCATGCATTCGATCTCCGCCAGTTTTAGACTGAGGACAGTCGTTCTTTGCTGCCCTTGAGAGCCGTAGTTTTGGACATTGCGCCCGTTCACCTGAAAGATCAGATCATCGCGGTGCGGACCGAATAGGGTGACCGCCTGATCCCTTTCCCGGCTTTTTCCTTGGCGGAACGCTTCCATCAATTTCAAAAAAATAGCGTCTTTATCCATCTCATCAGACAACTCGATATTGGACTTGTAGGCGATCGTCAGTTCTTCCCGCTCCAAAGAAATCTCTTTGTGCAGCGGTTGGGCCCAGGCTTCCAATTTTTTGATGAACTGCAGACGGTAGACCAACAGATCGGCACCCAAAATGGCCAATTGCTCAGTCAGCACATCCAAATAGACTTCATCCTTGGCTTTGCCGGTCACCAACTGCTTCAGATAAAGATTCCGTTGCTTCAGTATCCGCTGATATTGCACAAGATCATGCAGATAGACAGGGTTCATCTGGCCCAGTTCCATATCCAGGAATTTTCTCCGGTTGGCGGGTGCGCCCTTCACCAGATTCAGGTCTTCCGGGGCAAACAGCACAACGTTCAGTTGGCCGATGTATTGGCTCAGCTTTTTTTGCTCCAGGTGATTGACTTTGGCAATCTTACCTTTTTTGGAAAAAATGATTTCCAAAGGGAACGTAGAAACCCTTTTTTGGATTTTTCCGGATATCTTGGCGGACTCTTCTTGCCACCGGATCATTTCTTTTTCATTTGACGTGCGCGGACTCCTTGCCAAAGCCAATGCATAGATTGCTTCCATGAGATTGGTTTTGCCTTGCGCATTCTCACCCAAAAACACATTGATGCCATCTGAAAAGGACACGGAAAGAGACGGATAATTCCGAAAATTTTGCAGCGTCACTTCTTTCAGGATCATGCTTCGGACTCACTGTTGTCTTGCTCAGCCTCTTCTTTATCCGATTTTGTTGACTGGATGAAGAAAGTGCCTTCACCAGGGATATCAATCATCGTACCGGGAAACAATTTACGGCCTCTGCGGTCTTCTTTTTCGTTATCTACATACACCACGTATTCTGAAAGGAACCATTTGGCCATTCCGCCGCTGGAAATCAGATTGACATGTTTCAGTAGTTGACCAAGAGTAATGAACTCTGCATCAATATTCACAATATTTTTCAAGAAATTCACCTATTTTCCAATAAAATAAGCGTGGAAAATAAAATCCACGCAACAACGCTCATTAATATGTTTATTATACTATTTTTTTTGATCAATTTCAAATTTTCGCGAAAAAAAAGGCCCTTATTTCAATTTTTTTCGAAAACAATACAAATTAGCTATATCCCAACGAACGCGTCTATAGGCTTATAAATTTAAAATTCGCGTTTTTCGGTCATTTTATCTTTAACTGAACAAATGGAGCGGATGCGGACTTTCTTCCTATGGGAAAAACGGCTGGTCCGAGCGTTTTCATTTTTGGATAAGCAAAAAGCAAGAAAACGATCGGATCGTCTCCTTGCTTTTTTGACTATATCTTTCGGATCAATAGGTCCTTACAGGCGTAATCAATTGGATGAACGAATTATCGTTATCGTCTTCACGATCTGCGGGCACGACCGTGAACGGGCGTACAGCCGAAGTGAAATTGACTTGGACATCCTGTTGGCCGAATGTGCGCAGCGCATCCTTCATGTAATCAGGATTGAAGGAAATGATCAGCGGATCGCCACTGGCGGACTCATAAGCCAAGGATTCTTCCACATTGCCGACTTCAGGAGAGTTTCCAGATAACTCGACTTTGTTTGCGTCGATGGACAGTTTGACGACATTGTTTTTGCCTTCATGCGAAAGCAGGGAGGCACGGTCGGTAGCCTGCAGCAAATCATAGGCATTCAGGACGATCTGCGTGCTGGAGCTGGCCGGAATCAACCGGTTTGTATCCGGATAGTAGCCTTCCAGCAAGCGCGAGTAGAAATAAACATTTTCGGCTTTGAAAAGGACTTGGTTCTCCGTGATCATCATTTCGATCGTCGCTTGGTTCTCAACGATCCGTGAGAGTTCCACCAAGCTTTTTCCGGGAATGATGACATTGTAGGTTTTTTCCAGCTGTGATTCCGGAGCCGCGATCGAGATGATGCGCTGGCTTAAACGATGGCTGTCCGTAGCGACAGCTGTCAATTTCCCATTTTGGATGGTCATGTTCACCCCAGTCAAGATCGGACGGCTTTCCTGTGTCGACGTTGCGATTACCGTATGCTGGATCACTTGTTTGAATAAAGCGGTCGGCAAGGTGATGACTTCATTCGAATCGATGACCGGGAAATTCGGATAGTTGTTTACATCGATTCCGTTGATGGTGAAAGATGCTTTTGCAGAAGTGATGTTTGTCTGGAAATGATCTTTGACTTCAATCGTGATTTTTTCGTCAGCTAATTTTTTTACGATTTCGCTGAAGAAACGAGCCGGCAGGACAATGCCGCCTTGTGTGTGGATTTCGATCTGGTTATTTTCTTCTGACACAGGAATCAGCGTTTCGATAGAAATATCCGAGTCGCTTCCGCTCAATACGATCCCATTTTCATCAGCACTGATTTTTACCCCTGTCAAAATAGGGATTGTCGTTCTGCTGGAAATAGCTCTTTGTACGTCAGATAAGTGTTTGATCAAAACCTGACGATTAATGGAAAATTTCATAATAAGGGACCTCCGATGGTTATTAATATAAATTAAATAATATTAGTAATAGTAGTAGGGCCTGTTCATACTGTGGATAAGTGAAAGAAGCTGACAAAACCAATAGTTTTCCACCTGTGGATAACGTGTTCGTAAATGCCGTCTTATTTATTGGCTTATCCACAATGCGCGAGAGGATCATTTTTTCAGACTGTTTTGGATCGTCTCGATTTCGCGTTGCAGAACAGGGTCTTTTTTTACGGAAAGGGCAATCTTGTCATGGGCGTGAATGACGGTTGTGTGATCCTTGCCGCCGAATTCGGAACCGATCTTCGGTAAGGAATTGTCGGTCATCACTCGGGAAAGATACATGGCGATTTGTCTTGGCACGACGATTCCCTTAGTGCGCTTTTTGCCTTTCAATTCCTCGACGGTCACATGGTAATATTTCCCTACCGCCTGCTGGATGGCATAGATGGATAAAGCTTTTGGTTTTTCGGAAGGCATGATGCTCTTCAGCGCGTCCGCCGCCAGACTGGTGGTGATGTCGGTCCCTTGTATCGCTGAATAGGCTTGAACCCGCACGAGGGCACCTTCCAGTTCCCTGATGTTGGAATCTATCTGCCCAGCGATATAGCTGAGAGTGTCATCGGGAATTTCAAGGCGTTCGCTGTTGGCTTTTTTACGCAGAATGGCGATGCGCGTCTCCAGATCGGGCGGCGTGATATCAACCGATAAGCCCCAAGCAAAACGGGAGACAAGCCGTTCCTGCAGTTTAGGGATTTCGTTCGGCAAGCGATCGCTCGTCAGTACAATCTGTTTGCGTTCATCGTAAAGCGCATTGAAAGTATGGAAGAACTCTTCCTGCGTTCCTTCTTTGTCGGCAAAAAATTGAATATCATCGACCATCAGTAAGTCGACGCTGCGGTATTCATTGCGGAATTGCTCTTGCGTCCGATTCTGGATGGAATTGATGAAATCATTGGCGAACGTTTCGCTGCTGACATATTTTACCCGTGCGGTTGGCCGCAGTTGCAGCATTTGATGGCCGATGGCGTGCATCAAATGGGTCTTGCCTAAGCCGACGCCTCCATAGAAGAAGAGCGGGTTGTAGATTGTGCCGGGTTCCTCCGCCACGACGAGGGCGGCAGCATGAGCCATCTGGTTTCCTTTTCCTATAACAAAGGTGTCAAAGGTATACTTGCTGTTCAGTTGGGCATCCTTGAAGAGACGATTGTTGTTGGTGCGTTTTATGGTCGGTTTTGCAATATCAGGCATTTCCTCATTCTTGATCATAAAAATGGGAGTCAGTTCTTTGCCGCTGAATTCGTAGATGCCTTCGACAATTCTGCTCATCAAATTATTTTGCCAATAATCTTTATGTAAAGAAGAGGGAACTTCGATGATGATATTCGTATCAGTCAGTCGGACCGGGACTGCGCTGTCTATCCAAGTATCGTAGCTGACTTTGGACAATGATTCTTGAAATTTTTCTTGCAGATAACGCCATAATGAATAGATGTCATCCAAATGGGACACCTCCTTTTAGTGAGTCCTTTTTATTTTAGCATTATATCAAAAAGTTTTCCACAACTCTTTTCAGCTGTGAATAAAACAATTAACCGGTGCATAAATAGTTGTCCACAGGCTTGCGGAGGGTGTGGACAAGGTTTGTGGACGAAGCGGTTGTCCACTGTCTGTTGTGGAATGACGCGTTCTGAAAATGTTGATTGTTACAGCGTTTGATACACTTTTCCACAGGTTTTGGGAGTGGGGTTTCGGAAGAAATGCACATGCTGTAGGAATGTGGATAAATCGGGTCGAAGGTGTGAGCAATCAAGGAGGCTACAGGAGTTATCCCGTGGCATTGTGTATTAAAAAAAAGGTTGTGGATAATTTTATTTTGATGAGAATCAAATTTTTTTCAAGAAAGGTGTTTTATCTTTCAATGTTTTGTGCTATTATATCTCAGTGAGTTCAATAAAATGAACCAATTTTACTTGACAGGTCACATTCTGTCTCTTTATAATGTTAATGGACTGTCTAAACAGTGAAATATAACCTATTTGAAAGATAGTTTATCAGGAGGTGTAAAGATCAATGAAAAGAACATACCAACCTAAAAAACGTCACCGTCAATCTGTTCATGGTTTCCGTAAACGTATGAGCACAAAAAACGGCCGTAGAGTATTAGCAAGAAGACGCGCTAAAGGCAGAAAAGTTATCTCTGCATAGATCACTGACCGTTTCAGTGGTCTTTTTTTTTAAGTATTTCGAAAAATGCAAAAATGTCTTTCTTAAATGGAGAGTATGACAAATGTGTCCAACAGAACCGAAAGCAGCAATGCCTCGGGAGTGGGTTCATATTTGTGATGATAACGGAGAGAGAAATTTTTCTGTTTTTCTCCATTTGGGGGAGATTTTTTTTGCATGTTATGATTGCAGATTTGAGGGAAGAACATGAGGAAATCTTTTCGTGTTAAGAAAGAAAAAGAATTTCAGAAAGTATTTCATAATGGCGTGTCCAAAGCGAACCGCCAATTCGTGATCTACGTGCTCGATAAAAAGGGGCAACCGCATTTTCGTGTCGGTCTGTCCGTTGGCAAAAAAATCGGCAATGCCGTGGTGCGGAATGCCGTCAAAAGAAAAATCCGCCAAGCACTCACGGAATTGAAGGCAGATTTGGTTCAGGATATTGACTTCATCGTTATCGCGCGCAAACCGGTTGCTGAAATGTCGTCTGCGGAAGTCAAGAAGAGTCTGGTCCATGTCCTTAAGCTTTCCAACCTTTTAAACAATAAATAAACTATGTTATTCCTATTAAGGAGGAGTTCTCTTGTCAAAGCGTAAGCGATTACTTTTTACACTCAGCTTATTTGCTGTTATGATTGTCCTATCAGCGTGTGGAACGGAACCCATCACCTCAGAAAGTGCCGGTTTTTGGGATCGTTATGTTGTCTTTAATTTCTCCAACATGATCGTGTGGTTGTCCGATCTATTTTTCAGTAATTATGGCCTAGGAATCATTGCCTTCACGATCATTATCCGGGTGATCCTGTTACCACTCAATCATTTCCAGACGAAGAGCACGAAAAAAATGTCGGCTGTTCAACCGCAGATAAAAGCGTTGCAGGCAAAATATGCCTCTAAAGATCGGGAAACGCAAGAACATCTGCAGAAAGAAGTTTCCAAGCTTTATGCAGATAACGATGTAAATCCTTATATGGGTTGTTTGCCTGTTTTGGTTCAAATGCCTGTCTTGATGGCGTTGTACCAAGCGATCAGCAGAACTGAAATTTTGAAGAGCGGCAGCTTCCTATGGATGAACTTGGGAGAACGCGATCCATTCTTCATTCTGCCGGTAGTGGCCGCCATCCTGACGTATGCCACAAGCAAGCTGACGATGATGTCACAGACGGAAGCGAATCCCGCGACAAAATCGATGACTTACACGATGCCGATCATGATTTTGATGATGGGTATCAACTTCCCGAGCGCCTTGTCATTGTACTGGGTAGCAAGCAATGCCTTCTCGGTCGGTCAGACGCTGATGCTGAACAACCCATACAAGGCTATCCGCGAGCGCGAACAAGCGGAAGCACAAATAAAAGCGCGCGAAAAAGCATTGAAGAAAGCTCAAAATCCTAAAAAGAAAAAGAAAAACTAGTTATACTTTGAAGTAGGAAAGGATGACATTCTATTATGGATAAAGTAATTGCGAAAGATACGACCGTTGATAAAGCGATTCGCAAAGGTCTGGATTTGCTGGGCGTAGATAGCCATGAAGCCGATATCGTCGTAATCTCTGAAGGTAAAAAAGGGATTTTTGGATTCGGACAAAAAGAGGCAGTCGTTGAAATCACGCTCAAAGAAATCAGGGACTTTGATGAAGCAAGCGATATCCAGTTAGCTGAAATCGAAGAGACAGTCGAAGATATCGTAGAAGATCTTGAAGAGGATTATCCGGAAACTGCGGAAAAGATATTGGCTGATCAACCTGAAATTGATAGACTGATTTCTTCTGATGAGGATGAAGAAGCCGAAGAATATGAAGATTATGATGAAGAATCCGGCCGTGATGAAGCGATTGCCGCTGTCACCGAGTATCTTACTTCGGTAGCTGAAGCATACGGGGCTCCTGCGATCGTGACGGTCGAAGAGAAGAACAATATGCTGATTTTCCAAATGGAAAGCGAAAAGCCAGGGTTATTGATCGGCAAATACGGAAAAATCGTCAATGCTCTGCAGATATTGGCGCAAGCGCTGGTGCAACGCTATGTGCGTCGTCGCCTGTCCGTAATCGTGAATGTCGGGGACTACCGTGAGCGCAGAGCTGCCGTATTGGAAAGCATCGCCGACCGTACTGCGGAACGCGTCATCAAAACGAAACAACCCGTGTTCCTTGAGCCGCTGCCTGCTTTCGAAAGAAAACAGATCCATGCGCGTTTGAGCCAGAACAAACGCATCAAAACCCATTCCGAGGGCAAAGAGCCGCATCGTTATTTGGTCGTTGAGATAGCGGACTAAGCGTACATCCAAAACCTTCACCGGGAATCAAGCTGATCCCTGGCGAAGGTTTTTTTATTTGGCTCTTTTTTCCTGTGGGTTGCGGGGAAGAGGTCGCAAATTATGGGAAGATGGACTAAACTTAATAAAATACAAGCGGAAAAGAGGGGAATGCAGTATGGAAGAGTTCAAGGCTTTATGGGCGGAAAATACAGATGCAAAAGTGGAGACAACAATCAGAACATTCAAAAAAGAGGACTTGCCTGATGGGGAGGTGCTGATCAAAGTGCACTATTCGAGCGTCAACTACAAGGACGGGCTGGCCGGAACCAATCCGAAAAGCGGAGTCATCCGCAATTATCCGATGATTTTGGGGATCGACCTGAGCGGTGTGGTTGTGGAATCGCTCGATCCGGCTTTCCGGGCAGGGGATGAGGTAATCGTGACTGGCTACGGTTTAGGGGTGAATCATTTCGGCGGATTCAGCCAATATGCCCGGGTCCCTGCGGCCTGGGTCGTGCCGTTGCCTGAAGGTTTGAGCCTGAAGGAAGCGATGATCATCGGAACGGCCGGGTACACAGCGGCGGAATCGGTTGATGCTTTGGAGCAACAAGGCATCCAGCCGCAAACGGGTGCTGTTTTGGTGAGGGGAGCTTCCGGCGGTGTCGGCGGGATGGCGATTGCCATGCTGAAGCGTCTTGGGTATACGGTCGAAGCCGTGTCCCGGAAGAAAGTGGACTGCCTGGATTACCTGAAGGGACTCGGAGCTGAAGCGGTATTCCATCCCGATGAAGTGGCGCTGGATAAGAAGCGGCCATTGGCGCAGCAACGTTGGGCGGCGATCGTCGATCCGGTCGGCGGTCCGATGCTGCCTGATTTGTTGGCGCAGCTGCACTACGGCGGCTGTCTGGCTTTGAGCGGAAATGCCGGCGGAATCGCATTCGAAGCGACCGTGCTGCCATTCATCCTGAGGGGTGTCAAGCTTGTGGGGATCGACTCGGTGAACCATCCGTACGTTGAGCGCATCAAACTTTGGGGGCGCATGGCAGGCGATCTGAAGCCGGAAAATCTCGAGTTGCTGGTCGAACAGGAAATCACGCTGGAAGATTTGCCAGAGGCTTTCGAGAAAATCATGGACGGAAAGATGCATGGGCGTACGTTGGTGAAAGTGAAAAACGGGATATGAACGACTCAGCATAATCAAAAAACGGCAAGGAACCGGGCATCATCCGATTCTTTTGTCGTTTTTTTTTAGGGTGTTGTCCAGCTTGTTAACGCTTCATAAAATACGGAAAACAGGAAACTTGTCTATACAAGTAAAAACGAAGCAGACGGAAAACGTTTGCATTATAGAATGTTTCGCGGTAAAATAGAAATGTCAGGAACATGTATATACAAGTTGAGGAGGAGAAAAAATGGTAGATTTCAACAAAGATGCAAAAGATTTGCTGGAGTATATCGGGGGACCCGATAATATTTCTGCAGTCAGTCACTGTGCCACTCGGATGCGTTTCGTCCTGAATGACCCCGCTGCCGCCAACATCAAGAAGATCGAAGACATACCCGCAGTTAAAGGAACCTTCACCCAAGCAGGACAATTTCAGGTCATCATCGGTAATGAAGTGCCACAATTTTATAACGAGTTCGCGAAGGTATCCGGCAAAGAGGGCGTCTCAAAAGATGAGGCAAAAGCGGCAGCTAAGCAGAATCAGAATGTTGTGCAGCGTGCCATGGCTGTTCTGGCGGAAATCTTTACGCCGCTGATTCCGGCCATCGTAGTAGGGGGTCTTATCCTCGGTTTCCGCAACGTGCTTGAAGGAATCAATTTTGCCAACGGTACGATTGTTTCCAACTCGCAGTTCTGGACAGGCGTCAATGATTTTCTTTGGCTGATCGGTGAAGCGATTTTCCACTTCTTGCCAGTCGGTATCACTTGGAGCATCACGAAAAAGATGGGCACTACGCAAATTCTGGGTATCGTTCTCGGGATCACATTGGTATCACCGCAATTATTGAATGCCTATGGTGTCGCCGGGGCGGAACAGATTCCATTCTGGGATTTCGGTGCTTTCACAATCAACAAGATCGGTTATCAAGCGCAAGTCATTCCTGCCATGTTGGCTGGGTTTGTGTTGGCCTACTTGGAAATCTGGCTGCGTAAATGGATTCCGCAGTACATTTCGATGATTGTTGTTCCGTTGTTGGCCTTGGTTCCTACTGTCATCATCGCGCATACCGTGCTGGGTCCTATCGGTTGGACAATCGGACAATGGGTTTCCGAAGTCGTCTATGCCGGATTGACAGGGGACTTCAGATGGCTGTTCGGTCTGTTCTTCGGTACGCTGTATTCGCCGCTCGTCATAACGGGGCTTCACCATATGTCCAATGCCATCGACCTGCAGCTTATCGCGGATTTCGGCGGCACGAACCTGTGGCCGATGATCGCCCTTTCGAACATTGCACAAGGATCGGCCGTTATGGCGATCATCTTCCTGCACAGAGGGAATGAAAAAGAGGAACAGGTTTCCATACCGGCCGCCATCTCCTGCTACTTGGGCGTAACCGAGCCGGCCATGTTCGGTATCAACATCAAATACATCTATCCGTTCGTTGCAGCGATGATCGGATCCGGGATCGCCGGTTTGGTGGCTACGACCTTCAATGTCATGGCGAACAGTATCGGAGTCGGCGGGATTCCTGGTTTCCTCAGCATCCAGACTGATTCGATGGTGATGTTCATCGTATGTATGGCCATTGCGATCGTTGTGCCATTCCTGTTGACGATTGCGTTTGATAAGAAACAACTTTTCGTTCCCAAAGGCGAAGTCGAGGACGCACCGGTTATCCAAACTCAAAAGTAAAAATTGAATTACTGAAGGCAAAAAGCTGTTAGTGGAGCTTTTTGCCTTCAGTCATAGTGAGAAGACAGGGGGGAATTACAATGAAAGACTTTCAAAAAAAAGTGATTTATCAGCTTTATCCAAAATCGTTCAAGGATTCCGACGGCAACGGCGTCGGTGACATCCAGGGGATCATCAGCAAAGTGCCATATTTGGCGGAGTTGGGCATCGATATGATCTGGATGAATCCGATCTTCGTATCTCCGCAGATGGACAATGGATATGACATCACTGATTATTATGCCATCGATCCTGTTTTCGGCACGATGGCAGATTTTGAAGAACTGATCCGCAAGCTGAAGCAGCACGGCATCGAAATCATGTTCGACATGGTGTTCAACCATACGTCGACTACGCATGAGTGGTTCCAGAAGGCATTGGCAGGGGACAAAGAGTACCAGGATTATTACATCATCCGCGATCCGAAAGAAGACGGCAGCCTGCCGACCAATTGGGGTTCGAAATTCGGCGGGGAGGCGTGGGCGCCATTCGGGAACACCGGCAAGTACTATTTGCATCTGTTTGATGTCACGCAAGCGGATCTGAATTGGCGCAATCCGAAAGTGCGCCAAGAACTGCAGGAAGTCGTCAATTTCTGGTTGGAAAAAGGCATCAAGGGTTTCCGTTTTGATGTCTTGAACCTCATCGGCAAGGATGTCGCGTTGGTGGACAGTGAAGGAAGCAACGAAAAGAGCCTCTACACGGATCGTCCGATTGTCCATGAATACATCCACGAGCTGAATCAGGCATCGTTCGGCACATTGGAGGATATCATCACGGTCGGCGAGATGTCCTCGACCACTGTCGAAAACGGGATCCTTTATTCGAATCCGGACAGGAACGAATTGTCGATGATCTTCAGCTTCCACCATCTGAAGGTCGACTACAAAGATGGTGAAAAATGGACGGATCATCCCTTCGATTTTCTTGAACTGAAGCGAATTTTGAATGAGTGGCAGGCAGGAATGTCGGACGGAAACGGCTGGAACGCACTGTTCTGGAACAATCATGATCAGCCGCGCGCCAACAGCCGCTTCGGCGATCCGATCCGTTATCCTTTCGAAACAGCCTCCATGCTGGCGCAAACGATCCATCTGCTGCGGGGCACGCCTTACATCTATCAGGGCGAGGAAATCGGCATGACGAATCCGGACTATGACGACATCAGCGTTTATCGGGATATCGAGTCGCACAATGCCTACCGCGACCTGAAGCTTGCCGGATTGACGCATCAGGAGGCCATGCGCATCATCAAACAAAAATCCCGCGACAACAGCCGGACGCCGATGCAATGGGACAGCAGCCCGCACGCCGGCTTTACGACAGGCGAACCTTGGCTGCAAGTGGCGGCCAATTATCCGGAAGTGAACGTCGAGAAGGAGCTCGCTGAGGGCAAAATTTTCCGTTACTACCAGGAGTTGATCCGTATCCGCAAAGAACATCCGGTCATTTCCGACGGTTCCTACGAGAGTATCTTGTTGGACGATCCCGAAGTGTTTGCCTACATCCGGGAGAATGAATCGGAAAAAGTGCTTGTCCTGAACCATTTCTATGCCGGCGAGTACACAATCAGCATACCGGAAGAATGGGCAAACACGGCCAGCAGTTTCTTGGCCGGCAACTATGGGGAAAGACAGGTCACGGCGGCCTTCGCGCTGAAGCCATACGAAACCATTGCTTTCAGGATAACCAAATAACCAGCAAGAAGGGCCATCTCCTTGGGATGGCCCTTCTTTTGGGTGAGCTGCCGGCTGGCCGGAGAAGGATGGCGGAATCTCTTCTCAGATCCGGTGAAGCGTGCGTCCACCGGAACACACTGATGGTCAGTCGTGTGCCCTCCGGTGAAGCTGCCCTCGTCGGAGTACGCAGGAGAGAACGTTGGCCTCCTCCGGCGGGGCCTCCGCTCGCAGGAGGAGGGGGATACCGAAAGTTGTCTGAGGGCGAAAAAAGCTGCCTCAAAAAGAGACAGCTTGCATTTGTTTTGTTTTCGGTAGTTTCCCGCGAAGGCGGTTTAGGACAGTGTCCGCTTTTCGCCGTCAAGATCGATGATCGGTTGGATGTCCTGCACGTATTCAAGGGTTCCCATATAGCTGCCGTCGTCATCCCTGACGGCGCGGTAGGTGACCATGATGAATTTGCCCATCGCGCGGAACCACATCGATTCGCTTTCTTTCGCGCCCGATTTCAGGTCGGCGAGCAGCTTTGTGACGATCGGCAGGCTCTTCGGCGGATGGCAGTTCATGACATCGCGGCCGATTGCGCTGCTGGTGCGCTTGAAGAATTTTTCTTCGCCGTTGTCATTGTAGTAGCGCACGATGTTGTCCGCATCCACAAAAGTCAATTCCAAAGGGATGTTGTTCAGCATCTTTTCCAGTTGGTGAGGCGTCAGGTGCCCGGTTTGGAAAGTGATGTAAGGATTCGCTTCAGTCGTCAGTGTTTCATGTGAAACATCCTCGGGAATGGAACGTTCCGGCACCCATTTTGCTTCCGGTTTGACGATGCAGTAGCCGATCTCTTCGGACTCCTTGGCGATCTGCAGCCAGTGGTCCTCATTGAAGATGTCGATGATCATCGGCAGGAGGATGTCTTCTTCCTTCGTGATCATCTCCGTCATTTCGTATTTCAGGTCGGAGAATGCTTTTGGAATCGCAGCGAAGTCCTCGTTTTGCAGAAGGGTTTTGAAGTCCTTATACATGGCGCGGATATCGTCATCGACACCCCACATGACTTTCGGCGGGGCAGTGATGCCTTTGTTCTCCATGATCGGGAAAATGGCGTATTCTTTGCGGGCATAATGCTTGTCGAATTCGCCGAGCAGCGCCAATTGTTTCTGGATGCCTGCTTTCAGGCTGGGTTCCTTCGTTTCAAGGTAGACGGCCAATAATTTGCTGACCTTCTCCAGCGTGTTTTCGATGGCCAAGTTTTCGAGTTTCAAAACTTGGATCGGATGCCCGGCATGCTGCTGTTCCGCTGAAGTGGTGTAGACCGCTTCGATGGATCCGCCGAAGAGCGATGCGTGCACGTTGCAGAGGCGTTGGATGTCTTCGGCGTCTATCCCTTTGCCCATCAAGCCTTGCTCCATGACGGAAATCTCATAGGCGCTGACGCCCGTGAAATGTTTCTTGAAGTCGGCTTGCACCGCATCCCAATCCTCTCCTTTATGCAAGCGCAGGATGAGGCTCTGCAGAATGTCCTGGCGCTCCTGGAATTCCGTTGACCCCATACGGGCAATTCCGCCGGTTAGAGCGGCGGTCTCTGCCGCTTCGCTTGGAGCAACTGCTGCCGACGTCAATTCCTTCACGCTGAACCCATTTTTTGCCAGGGTTTCAACAAATGCATCCTCCGGTACGTCATTGCGTTTGAGAGCTTTCCCGATGGTCATGATCCGGCCGGCGGTATTCAGCATCTTGTCGCTGCGCAAGGGTTCGAAGCCCAGACTGATGATGACTTCCCTGATTTCAGGGTACTGCTTCACCAGGTTGTAGACGGTATCGTTCAAACTGATTTCTTTCATAAATTTTCCACCTCTATTTGAATTTGTGAAATGTTTCTTTTGGTTTCGTGCTGGCTTCATTATACTTGAAAGGAGCTGCTGGATGCTACAGCATTCGTGCGTTGCAGCGATAGTTAGGGCAATGCCTTAGAAAGCGGTTGTGATATAATGAAGACAACTAAGGCAGAAGGTGGGAGAAAATATGAGAAAGAAAGTTTCGAACCTGATGGTAGCGTTGTTGGTGCCCCTATTAGCTTCTTGCAGTCTCTTTGGAGGCTCCGATGCCTCATCCGATTCTTCAGGTGTCAGCAGTGTGGCTTCTTCCGTGTCCAGTTCAACAGACAGCGGCTCGGCTTCCTCGTCCTCTTCCGAACCCGCAGATGCAACAACAATCGAGGCTTATTATCCGTTCAGCGCATCCGTATTCACCAAATATTTGGGCGAAGGGAATGAGTACGCTTCCTTCACGGTCTACCCGCAATACATCGAAGGCAACCGGATGCAGATCACTTCCAACAACGGAGGCACGCAGATCGTGACGGTAGTGGAATTGGCTGACGGGGAACTCAGGGAAGTATTCACGCGTCCGGAAACCTACTTCAGGGAAAACATGCTGGAAAAAACAGCAAGCGGCGATGCCGCCAACCAGTTGGATATTCTGTTGAAGGAGCCTTTGGAAGTCGGGAACAGTTGGGTGAATGCGAGCGGAGTCCCTTCCGAAATCACGAATCTGACTGCACAGATCGAAACGCCGATGGGTAATTTCGAAGCGCTTGAAGTGACGACTACATATGAAACCTCTACTACCAAAGACTATTACGTAAGGGATATGGGCTTGGTGAAACGGGTCACGGATCTTGGGGATGATATGATTGTCTCTTCCAGTCTGGAAGCCCGCAACGAGAATGTTCCGGAAACGCAACAGTTGCGCGTCTTTTTTCCGGATAGCGATCTGATGGGATTGGATGCAACAAGTGTTTCCTTATCCTATGCGACCAATGACATTACCCGCACCATTCTGGCGGAGGCGTTGAAGAACGTGCCGGATGCACCAGGGGGAAGTCTGATCGGACCGAATGTCTCCATCAACAGCTTGTCCTTGAGTGACGACGGGCGTGTCTATGTGGACTTCTCGCAGGAATTCGTTTCTGAGATGAATGCCGGGACATCGGCTGAATCCCTGATTTTGCAGGGTGTCGTCAATACGATCGGGGAATATTACGGTGTGCAGGAAGTCTACCTTACTGTGGCCGGAAACCCATATGAATCAGGGCATATCCTGATGGCCGAGGGGGCCTATTTCACCGTTGATTATACGAATGTCAATGAGTGATCAGCTCTTACATAAGCAAAAAAGATGAAGCCGGCTTGGCTTCATCTTTTTTTTTCTTATAGGCTGTGTTTTCTGCGGGCGAACTCGACGAATCGGAAGCGGTCCAGACGATGGCGCGACTCTGTGTACTGGAACAGACGGGTATCCTCCAGATAAACTTCACTCTTGACGACGACGACGTGCGTGTCATCCTTCAGATCCATCAGCTTGTGGTCTTCCCGCGTAGCCGCCTCTACGACGAATTCCTTTTTGGCATAAGCGATGTTCAGACCCAATTCATTCTCCAAGTACGCATAGATGGAGTTTTCGGCAGCTTCGGAAGGGATTTGCTCGATGATGTCATGGAAGAGGTAGTCTTTATCCATGATGACGACTTCCCCGGCAATCTTCCGCAGCCGGATAAGGGAAATCACTTTGCGGCCGGGATCCACTTTCAGATCTTCGGCAAGGAAATCCGGAATGGTCTCGAGCTTATTCTTGATGACAATCGTTTCATTTGGGATCTGCTGGGAATCCTGAAGCTCTTTGAAACTGGTCAGCCCGGAAACGGGGAAATTGAACCGTCTGATGTCCAGCACGATCGATCCTTTGCCCTGCTTCTTCTGGATATAGCCACCTTCCAGCAACAGCGCCAAAGCCTTTCTGATCGTTTCCCGTGAAACATTATACTGGTCCGACAGGGTCTTTTCGCTGGGCAACAGGGATCCGGTTTCGAATTCTGCATGCTCAATTTTTTTTCTCAAATCCATATAGATATCGAAGAATTTATTCATGATCATCGTTCCTCCTGTGAGCAGATGGGTTTGTTGGAAATTAAATAAGTAAGTTGAAAAAATCATGTTTAATAATATTATTCCATTTTATTCTATAGGATAAGAACAGAAATAAAAAGGAAATCAGTAATTTTTTTAGTTTGGAAGGGTTTGCACATCATCATTTTATCATATTATTGCCATTCAAGGTGGGAAAGGGTTGATTTTTGAATAAAAAAACAGGGATTTTTTTAATGCAAAATTCGGGCATTGGTTGTCCGGAATGGAATCAAAACAGATTATTTCCGAACGAAAATGCCGTATGTTCCCAAAAACGTTTGGAATAATGAGAGATGATGTGCTATATTAAAAATGAAAAATTGATAATGGGGGAAAAATGGATGAATACGGTTGTTTCTGTCGTAATGGGTAGTACTTCTGACTGGGAAACTATGAAAGAAGCTTGCTTGATACTGGATGAATTCGGTATCGCTTATGAAAAGAAGGTCGTTTCGGCTCACCGGACACCGGATTTGATGTTCACTTTTGCGGAACAAGCTCGGGCTGCAGGAACGAAAGTCATCATTGCCGGCGCGGGTGGAGCAGCGCACCTTCCGGGTATGATCGCCGCGAAAACGACCCTTCCGGTCATCGGTGTCCCTGTCCAATCGCGCGCATTGAGCGGCATGGATTCTTTGTTGTCCATCGTCCAGATGCCCGGCGGTGTTCCGGTTGCGACGGTAGCCATCGGCAAAGCAGGGGCGATCAATGCCGGTCTGCTGGCCGTGCAGATCCTTTCGATCGAAAATCAGGATTTGGCCGATCAATTGGAAAAGAGACGGGAAGCTTTAAAACAAAAAGTATTGGAAAGCAGTGAAGACCTTGTATAAAGTACTGAAACCAAATGACGTAATCGGCATCATCGGCGGGGGACAATTAGGGCGCATGCTGGCACAGTCCGCAAAGCGGATGGGATTCACCGTCGGGATTTTGGATCCGGGCGAGAACTGCCCGGCAGCCCAAGTAGCGGATTGGCACATCCAAGCGGCATACGCTGACGCGGTGGCATTGCGTGAACTGGCCGAAAAATCCGATGTCGTGACATTCGAATTTGAGAACATCGATGCAGCAGCCCTGCAGGAAGTGGAAACACTGTCCAGCATTCCGCAAGGCAGCGGAATTTTGACGATCACGCAGGACCGCATCAAGGAGAAGGAATTCCTTCAATCCGCCGGGGTATCAATCGCGCAATTCGCGGTAGTCGAAAATGCGGAACAACTGGATGCGGCCATCGCCAAAATCGGCTATCCGAGTGTTTTAAAAACGACCCGTTTCGGGTATGATGGTAAGGGACAGGTTGTCCTGAAATCGGAATCTGACAAAGAGGAAGCCATGAAACTGGCAGCGGACAGCATCTGCGTTTTGGAGGCCTGGGTTCCGTTCACCAAAGAGCTTTCCGTCATGATTGTACGCAACCAAAAAGGCGAAGCTACGGTATTCCCGGTTTCTGAAAATATCCACATCAATAATATTCTGCACGAATCGATCGTGCCGGCTCGCGTCACATCTGCGGTGGCCGAAAAAGCAAACAAAGCGGCCCACCAGATCGCCGATGCGCTTCAGTTGGTGGGTACGCTGGGTATCGAAATGTTCCTGGCAGCGGATGACACGATTTTCATCAATGAGTTGGCGCCGCGTCCGCATAATTCGGGCCATTACACAATCGAAGCAATGAACGTTTCCCAATTTGATGCCCATATCCAAGCAGTCGCCGGATTGCCGATGCCGACAGCGCGCCAATTGTCGCCTGCCATCATGGTAAATATCCTGGGACAGCATATGGAAGGAACGATTGCGCTGCGGGAAGAAAAAGCGGATTGGTTTTTCCATTACTACGGCAAAGCGGAATCACGCACAGACAGAAAAATGGGACATATCACCATATTGACGGATGATCAAGAAGCAACCTTAACAGAAATAGACAACACCCAAATCTGGAACGGAGGAACAATTTAAAATGATTACACGTTATACACGCCCTGAGATGGCTGAAGTTTGGTCCGAATACAATCGTTACAAATGCTGGTTGGAGGTAGAAATCCTTGCTGATGAAGCTTGGGCTGCCCTAGGCGAAATCCCTGCGGAAGACGTGGCTAAAATCCGCGCGAATGCAACTTTTGATATCGACCGTATCCTTGAAATCGAAAAAGAGACCAGACATGACGTAGTAGCGTTCACACGCGCCGTTTCCGAATCTTTGGGAGAAGAAAGAAAATGGGTCCACTATGGCCTGACGAGTACCGATGTGGTCGATACTGCCTACGGTTACCAATTGAAGCAAGCCAATGATATCCTACGCAAGGATCTGCAGAACATGCTGGAAATCATCGGCGAAAAAGCGAAAGAACACAAAAAGACTGTCTGCATGGGCCGTACGCATGGTGTGCATGCGGAACCTACGACATTCGGACTGAAGCTGGCTACTATGTATTCGGAAATGAAGCGCAACATCGAGCGTTTTGAACACGCAGCTAAAGGCGTTGAAGCCGGAAAAATCAGTGGGGCTGTCGGGACTTTCGCAAACATCCCGCCATTCGTGGAGGAGTACGTCTGCGAAAAATTGGGCACAAGACCGCAAGAAATTTCGACACAGGTTCTGCCGCGCGATCTGCATGCCGAATATATGGCAACTATCGCTTTGATTGCGACAAGCATCGAACGCTTCGCTACAGAAATCCGTGGATTGCAGAAATCGGAAACACGTGAAGTTGAAGAATTCTTCGCGAAAGGCCAAAAAGGTTCTTCGGCTATGCCGCACAAACGCAATCCGATCGGTTCCGAAAATATGGTAGGCCTTGCCCGCGTCATCCGCGGCTACATGGTCACTGCTTACGAAAATGTAGGCTTATGGCATGAACGCGACATTTCGCACTCTTCAGCGGAACGGATCATCCTGCCTGATGCAACGACATTGTTGAACTACCAATTGAACCGTTTTGCGAACATCATCAAGAACTTGACAGTGTTCCCTGAAAATATGCTCCGCAACATGAATGCGACTTTCGGCTTGATCTATAGCCAACGCGTTCTGTTGAAATTGATCGACAAAGGCATGAGCCGTGAAGAAGCTTATGACTTGGTACAGCCGAAGACTGCCCTTTCATGGGATAATCAGACCGATTTCCGTCCATTGGTGGAAGCTGACGAAGTCATTATGGCAAAATTAACGAAAGAAGACATCGCTGATGCCTTCAACTATAACTATCACTTGAGTCACGTCGACGAAGTATTCGAAAGACTTGGTTTAGGCGACTGATGGAAAGGCTGGGACTACGGTTCCGGCCTTTTTTCGTCCACCGGATGCCTTGAAATCATTGAAAAAAATCGGAAATTTATTTCAATTTTCATGAAAATTCCATTGACAAGCGGGTGGCAGATGATACAATATAAACGAATGAATTAGGTGTTTATACAAATTAATGTTCGGATTTAGAAAGGGACGGGGACGATGGAAAGAAAAGAATTGCTTTATACTGGGAAAGCTAAAAAGATGTACGCTACAGATCAGGAGAATGTCCTTTGGGCAGAATACCTAAATCAGGCTACCGCATTAAACGGCGTAAAGAAGGACACTATCGAGGGCAAAGGCAGACTCAACAACCAGATCACCGGCCGCATCTTCGAGTACCTGGCTAAAAAGGGAATCGCAAGCCATTACATCCAAGAACTATCAGAAACCGAACAATCAGTAAAAAGAGTCAATATGTTCCCATTGGAAGTGGTTGTGCGTAATGTATCCGCAGGAAGCTTCGCGAAACGTTTCGGCATGGAGGAAGGCATCGACTTGCCGTTCCCTGTTTTGGAGTTCTATTACAAAGACGATGCCCTCAATGATCCGTTCATCAATGATGCCCATGTACAAGTTTTGGGAGCAGCAACGGAAGAAGAAGTCGCGGAAATCAAGAAGCAAGCGCTGAAGATCAATGCAGCCTTGATCGAGATGTTCAAGGCAATCGGCATCCGCCTGATCGATTTCAAAATCGAATTCGGCAAGACAGCTGAGGGAGAAATCATCCTGGCTGATGAAATTTCACCGGATACTTGCCGCCTTTGGGATATCGAAACGAACGAACACTTGGATAAAGACATCTACCGCCGTGACTTGGGAGATCTGATCCCTGTCTACGTGGAAGTGCTGGACCGCCTGAACAAAATGTAAGCCATCCGAATGAAACCAACGAATAAACAAAAAAACAAAAAATAAAAAAACAAAAGCGAGGAATTTGGACATGTATAAAGTAACCGTGTATGTAACGTATAAAGACTCAGTATTGGACCCGCAAGGGGAAGCCGTGAAGGGTGCCGTCCACCGTATGGGCTACCCAACAATCGAAGATATCCGCATAGGAAAATATTTTGAAATCCAAGTATCCAAAGATGAAGAGAACGTTGAACAAGTCATCGAAGAGATCTGCGACAAGTTGCTGGCTAACGTGGTTATGGAAACTTACCGTTATGAAATCCAGGAGGTTGAAGCTTAATGAAATTCGCTGTCATCGTTTTTCCTGGATCTAACTGTGATTTAGATATGTATGCAGCCATTAAAGATATTCTTGGAGAAGATGCAGAGTATGTGCAACATTATGAAACAAGTCTTGAAGGTTTCGATGCTGTCCTATTGCCCGGCGGATTCACTTATGGCGATTACTTGCGTACAGGTGCGATTGCCCGCTTTGCGAACATCATGAGCGAAGTAGTCCGTTTCGCTGAAGAAGGCAAGCCTGTATTCGGCACTTGCAACGGATTCCAAATTTTGGCTGAAGCCGGCTTATTGCCTGGTGCTTTGCGCCGCAATGACACATTGAAGTTCGTCTGCAAACCGCAGGATCTGAAAGTCGTGAATGCCGATACGCAATTCACTTCCCTCTATAAAGAAGGCGAAATCATCTCTGTTCCGATCGCACATGGTGAAGGAAACTACTTCTGCGATGCAGAGACTTTGGCTGACCTGAAAGCCAACAACCAAATCGTATTCACTTATGCCAACGGCAACCCGAACGGAAGCATCGAAGACATCGCCGGCATCATCAACAAAAAAGGCAACGTCCTAGGCATGATGCCTCACCCGGAGCGTGCTGTCGAAGCTTTGCTGGGATCAGCGGACGGCCTTCGCCTGTTCCAATCCATGGTTGAAAATTATAAGAAGGAGCTGAACAAATAATGGCATTTTTAGAACCAACGCCAGAACAAGTAAAAGAATCCAAAATTTATCGTGAATGGGGTCTGACAGACGAAGAGTACGGCACAATCTGCGATAAAATTTTGCATCGTTTGCCGAATTATACTGAAACTGGCCTGTTTGCCGTTATGTGGAGCGAACACTGTTCTTATAAAAATTCAAAACCAGTCCTGAGAAAATTCCCTACTACCGGCCCGCAAGTATTGCAAGGACCTGGTGAAGGCGCTGGTATCGTGGACATCGGCGACGGCCAAGCTGTCGTTTTCAAAGCGGAAAGCCACAACCACCCATCAGCTATCGAGCCTTATGAAGGCGCGGCTACCGGTGTCGGCGGAATCATCCGTGACATCTTCAGCATGGGCGCGCGCCCGATTGCGATCCTGGACTCTTTGCGTTTCGGCGAATTGGACAATGACCGCACGAAACACATCTTCGAAGAAGTCGTTGCCGGCATCAGCGGTTACGGCAACTGTATCGGCATCCCGACTGTCGGCGGCGAAACGGTCTTCGACCCTTGCTACAAAGGCAACCCGTTAGTCAACGCAATGTGCGTCGGCTTGATCGATCAAAAAGATATGCAAAAAGGTCAAGCTGCCGGAGTCGGCAACTCGATCATGTACGTGGGTGCAAAAACTGGCCGCGATGGTATCCATGGCGCCACTTTCGCTTCCGAAGAATTCAAGGAAGAGGAAGAAGCTCAACGTTCGGCTGTCCAAGTAGGCGATCCGTTCATGGAAAAACTATTGATGGAAGCTTGTTTGGAATGCATTTATGACTACTCCGACGCTTTGATCGGTATCCAGGACATGGGTGCTGCCGGTTTGGTCTCCTCCAGCTCGGAAATGGCTTCAAAGGCAGGCAGCGGCTTGCTTTTGAACCTTGATGATGTTCCGCAGCGCGAAACAGAAATGACACCTTACGAAATGATGCTTTCCGAGTCGCAGGAGCGTATGCTTTTGTGCATCAAGAAGGGCGAAGAGCAACGCATCGTCGACTTGTTCAAAAAATATGAATTGGATGCAGTCGTGATCGGTGAAGTTACCGATGATGGTATGTACCGTCTATCCCATGCAGGCAAAGTGGTGGCTGAACTTCCGGTGGATGCTTTGGCTGAAGATGCACCGGTCTACTACAAACCGACTGCAGTACCTGCGCGCATCGCTGAATTCGCAGCTATGGAAGACTACAAACCTGTCTTCACATCAGCGCAGGATACCTTAGTGTCTTTATTGCAACAAGCGACGTTGGCTTCCAAGAAGAGCGTCTACGACACGTATGATTCCATGGTCCGCACCAGCACGGTCGTAGGACCAGGAAGCGATGCTGCAGTTGTCCGCGTCCGCGGCACCAAAAAAGCGATCGCAATGACAACAGACTGCAACGGCCGTTACCTGTATTTGAACCCGGAAATCGGCGGACAGATCGCTGTCGCTGAAGCTGCCCGCAATATCGTTGCCAGCGGCGGGAAACCATTGGCGATCACAGACTGCTTGAACTACGGAAACCCTGATAAACCAGAAATTTTCTGGGAATTAAGCACTTCCGCAGACGGCATCTCTGAAGCTTGCCGCCAATTGGATACTCCTGTCATCTCAGGTAACGTGTCACTTTATAATGAAACCGACGGCGTGGCCGTTTATCCGACACCGATGATCGGTATGGTCGGCTTGATCGAGGATCTTGCGCACATCACAACGCAAGCCTTCAAGACTGCCGGCGACCGCATTGTCCTGATCGGCGCTACAAAAGCGGACTTCAACGGGTCCGAACTGCAAAAAATGGAATTGGGCAAAATCGAAGGGAAACTGATGGACTTTGACTTGGCTGTCGAAAAAGAAAACCAAGCGAACGTCCTGAAAGCAATCAAAGCTGGTCTGATCGCAAGCGCGCATGACTTATCAGAAGGCGGTTTGGCTGTCGGCTTGATGGAGAGCGTCTTTGACACTGGCCTAGGTTTTGATGTAACGGTTGACATGGATAAAACGTTGTTGTTCAGCGAAACGCAATCACGCTTCATCCTGACCGTGAAACCTGAAAATGTTGCCGCTGTGGAAGCAATCTTCGGATCAGCTGCTGCACAAATCGGAACCGTGACTGCTGACGCTGTCGCAAAAATCGCTGCCGAGAACGAAACAATCACTTTGGATGTTAAAGAAGTACAAACGAAATGGGAGGAGGCTATTCCATGCTTGCTGAAACAAAAAGCTTAAACGAAGAATGTGGCGTATTCGGCATTTGGGGAGACGACAATGCCAGCCAGTTGACTTACTTCGGTTTGCACAGCTTGCAGCACCGCGGACAAGAGGGTGCGGGGATAGTTTCATGTGATGAAGGAAAACTGTTGGTGCACCGCAATCTTGGGTTGATCAGCGAAGTCTTCAAGGACGAAGCGGATCTGCAGAGGTTGACCGGTAACCGTGCCATCGGGCATGTGCGTTACTCCACTTCCGGACAGAACAGCATAGAGAATGTGCAGCCGTTTTTGTATCATTTCTATGATATGGACATCGCCATTTGCCACAACGGCAACTTGGTGAATGCCAAATCATTGCGCCGCAATCTTGAGGAAAATGGCGCCATCTTCCATTCGACTTCGGATACGGAAGTTCTGATGCATCTGATCAGACGCAGCCAGAAAGACAGCTTGATCGAAAAGATCAAAGAGAGCTTGAACCAAGTTAAAGGCGGCTTCACTTATATCCTTTTGACCGAAGAGAAAATGTTCGGTGCCGTCGATCCGAATTCATTCCGTCCGCTTGTCATCGGCCAATTGCCGAATGGCGCGTATGTGATGGCCAGCGAAACGTGTGCCATCGATACGATCGGCGCTGATTTTGTCCGCAACGTCAACGCCGGCGAACTGGCGATTATTGACGACAACGGCTTGACGATCGAAAAATATACCGATGATACAACCATCTCCATCGCTGCGATGGAGTATATCTACTTCGCGCGTCCGGATTCCAATATTGCCGGCGTGAACGTGCATACTGCGCGCAAACGGATGGGAACGCGTTTGGCCATCGAAGCACCTGCAGTGACAGCCGATATCGTCATCGGTGTGCCCAACTCTTCCTTGTCCGCAGCGAGCGGATTCGCGGAAGAGAGCGGAACACCTTACGAAATGGGATTGATCAAGAATCAGTATGTTGGACGAACGTTCATCCAACCGACGCAGGAGCTGCGCGAATTGGGAGTAAAAATGAAGTTGTCCGCCGTAAAAGGGGTTGTCCAAGGCAAGAGCGTCGTCATGGTGGACGATTCCATCGTGCGCGGGACGACCAGCAAACGCATCGTGACTTTATTAAAAGAAGCGGGAGCCAAAGAAGTGCATGTCCGCATCTCTTCCCCGCCGTTGATCTACCCAAGTTTTTACGGCATCGACATCAGCAAGTCAGCTGAACTGATCGCTGCCAAAATGACGGTTGACGAAATCTGTGAGTATATCGGTGCGGACAGCTTGTCTTTCCTTAGCCAAGAAGGTCTGATCGATTCAATCGGTTTGAAATTTGATATGCCATATTCAGGCTTGTGCATGGACAGCTTCAACGGGGTCTACCCGACTGGGCTTTATGACTATGAAGCGGATTACGTGAACAACATGACAGCTATTCAAAAAGAGAATCTAAAGGGAGGACAAGTTTGATGGAAAACGCATATGCAAAAGCGGGTGTGGATGTCACAGCCGGTTATGAAACAGTAAGCCGCATCAAGAAACACATCGACCGCACAAAACGTCCAGGCGTTTTTGGTGAAGTCGGCGGATTCGGCGGAAACTTTGACCTTTCTGAATTGAACTACAAAAAACCTGTGCTTGTATCGGGTACGGACGGTGTCGGTACGAAGCTGATGCTGGCCATCGAAGCCGGAAAATTCGATACGATCGGGATCGATTGTGTCGCAATGTGCGTCAACGATGTCGTAGCGCAAGGTGCAGAACCTCTTTATTTCTTGGATTATGTAGCTGTCGGCAAAAACCGTCCGGAAAAATTGGAGCAGATCGTTGCTGGCGTAGCTGAAGGCTGCGTCCAAGCCGGTGCTGCCCTGATCGGTGGAGAAACAGCTGAAATGCCTGATATGTACGATCCGGAAGATTTCGATCTGGCTGGATTTACGGTAGGGATTGCGGAAAAAGATGCTTTGTTGACACCTGCATTGATCAAAGAAGGCGATGTGTTGGTTGGGTTGCCTTCATCAGGTATCCATTCGAACGGCTACTCTTTGGTGCGCAAAATCTTCTTCAAGGACAATGACTACAAATTGGCCGACAAAGTGGAAGGCATCGAAGACCAAGAATTGGGCGACGTTTTATTGACTCCTACAAGAATCTACGTGAATGCCCTATTGCCGTTGATCAAAAAACAGCTGTTGCATGGCGTTGCCCACATCACAGGCGGCGGCTTCGTCGAAAATGTGCCGCGCATGCTTCCCGAGAACGTCCAAGCGGAAATCCAATTAGGCAGCTGGCCTGTCTTACCGATCTTCCAAGTGATGGAAAAAATCGGCAACATTCCGGCTCTTGAAATGTACGAAATCTTCAACATGGGCATTGGCATGGTGCTGGCGGTCGCTCCCGAAAACTTGACGGAAGTACTGGGCGTTCTGACTGAGAACGATGAAAAAGCCTATGTGATCGGATCCGTGGCTGCAAAAACATCAGAAAAAGAGGTTATCCTGAAAGAGGCTCAAGCATGAGGATAGCTGTCTTTGCTTCAGGAAACGGCTCGAATTTTCAAGCCATCGCCGAAGCCATCGCGTCAGGCGAAGTGGATGCGACGATCGCTTTCCTGTTCTGCGACAAGCCGAAAGCATATGCGATCGAGCGCGCCAAACAATACAATATCCCGGTGATCTCCTTTACGCCGAAAGGCTTCGAGGATCGGGTCGCCTACGAAAATGAAATTTTGAAGCATCTGGCTGAAGAAAAGGTCGACTTGGTCGTACTGGCCGGCTATATGCGGATCGTCGGACCGACTTTATTGACGGCCTACGCCGACCGCATCGTCAACATCCACCCGTCCTTGCTGCCTGATTTCCCGGGTCGGCATGGCATCCAGGACGCTTTCGAAGCAGGCGTTCCGGAGACAGGCGTCACCGTCCATTTCGTCGATGAAGGGGTCGACACCGGCCCGATCATCGCCCAAGAAAAAGTGGCGATCCTTCCGGAGGATACGCTGGATACTTTGGAGACTCGTATCCATCAAGTGGAGCACCGGATCTTCCCGCAAGTGATCCAGCAATTGGCACAAAAGAATAAAGGTTAACAAAATGGATGAGGACTCCGCGCTTGCGGAAGTCCTTCCTTTTGTTAGAACCGCATTAATCCATCATAAATTTAAGGAGTGACACACAGTGACAAGAGCATTGATCAGTGTTTCAGATAAAACAGGCGTTGTAGCATTTGCACAGGCATTAGCAGCAAAAGGAATCGAAATCATCTCAACTGGCGGAACGAAGAAGGCTTTGGAAGATGCAGGCGTACCGACTATTTCCGTAGAGGATGTAACCGGCTTTCCTGAAATGATGGACGGCCGCGTAAAAACATTGCACCCACTGATCCATGGCGGACTTTTGGGCAGACGCGATCTTGCGGACCATATGCAAGCCATGAAAGAGCACAATATTGCACCGATTGATTTCGTTGTCGTCAACCTGTACCCATTCAAGGAAACCATCAGCAAAAACGATGTGACTTTGGCTGATGCCATCGAAAACATCGACATCGGCGGCCCGAGCATGCTCCGCAGCGCGGCTAAGAACTACGCGAGCGTGACTGTCCTGACCGATCCGATCGACTATGCAAAAGTCCTTGCCGAATTGGAAGATGCAGGCGAAACGACTTTCGAGACGCGCCAAGCTTTGGCTGCAAAAGTGTTCCGTCATACAGCCAGTTATGATGCTTTGATTGCGCAATATTTGACCAATGTGGTCGGCGAAACCGAACCTGAAAAATTGACATTGACTTATGATCTGAAACAAAGCCTGCGTTACGGAGAAAACGGCCACCAAACCGCGACTTTCTACCAAGAACCATTGGCTGTGCCGTTCTCGATCGCGAGCGCAATCCAATTGCACGGAAAAGAATTGTCCTACAACAACATCAAAGATGCTGATGCGGCCATCCGTATCGCCCGCGAATTTGACGAGCCCGCTGTGGTTGCCGTCAAGCACATGAATCCATGCGGCGTCGGTATCGCAGACGACATCGATGCAGCCTTCGATCGTTGCTATGCAGCTGATCCTGTATCCATCTTCGGCGGCATCGTGGTTGCGAACCGTCCTTTGGATGTGGCGACTGCCGAAAAACTGAACAGCATGTTCCTGGAAATCGTTCTGGCGCCAAGCTATACGGAAGCGGCTTTGGCCATTTTGTCCAAGAAGAAAAACGTCCGCATCATGACGCTGGACTTCACTGCAGCAAAAGCAGGCGGAAAAGAATTTGTCTCCGTATTGGGCGGCATGTTGGAACAGACGCAAGACATCAACACAGAAGACGTACCGGCTAATTGGGAAGTCATGACCGAACGTCAACCGACTGAAGACGAAATGAAAGCAATGGATTTCGCCTGGAAAGTCGTTAAACACGTGAAGAGCAACGCCATCGTATTGGCAAACAGCAAACAGACAGTCGGCATCGGCGCAGGCCAGATGAACCGTGTCGGATCGGTCAAAATCGCAATCGAGCAAGCTGAAGCAGCCAACGCCATCGAAGGCGCTGTATTGGCGAGTGACGCTTTCTTCCCGATGAACGACAGCGTGGAATATGCTGCCAAACACGGCATCAAAGCAATCGTTCAACCAGGCGGCAGCATCAAGGACCAAGATTCGATCGAAATGGCAAACAAATACGGCATCACGATGCTGAAAACAAGCGTAAGACACTTCAGACATTAAGAGGGCAACCGCAAAGCGGGCATTTTTTGCCCGTGTGCGGTTGACAGCTTAGGCACTCAAACGTCACAGTGCGACGTTTGAGGTCTTTAGCATTTTGAGTACTGGCACTAATATCAAGCTTCATATAAAAGGTTGGAGGATCTCAAAGATGAAACTTCTTGTAATCGGCAGTGGCGGACGCGAGCATGCCATCGCTAAAAAATTAACTCAAAGCCCGTTGGTGGAGACAGTTTACTGCGCCAAAGGCAACCCAGGGATGGCCCAGGACGGCATCACGTTAGTCGACATTGCGGAAAACGACCATCAAGGATTGGTTCAATTCGTTAAAGAAAACGACATCGCTTGGACTTTCGTCGGACCGGAAATCCCTTTGTTTGAAGGTGTTACGGATGTATTTGAAGCGGCTGGCCTGAAAGTCTTCGGACCTAGCAAAAAAGCGGCCGACTTGGAATGCTCCAAGCAATTCGCAAAAGACCTGATGAAAAAATATGGCATCCCGACTGCAGCCTATGAGACATTCGAAGACTATGAAGCAGCTGTCGCTTACGTGGAAGCCAATGGTGTTCCGATCGTCATCAAGGCGGACGGTCTGGCAGCCGGCAAAGGCGTCGTTGTCGCGATGACGATGACTGAGGCTCTGGATGCACTGAACGACATGCTCCTGCAAGGGAAATATGCAGCCGGCAAGCCGAAAGTCGTCATCGAAGAGTACCTTGAAGGGGAAGAATTCTCGTTGTTCGCGCTGGCGAACGGTGCGAAGTATTATTATTCAGGCGTCGCACAAGACCACAAGCGTGCCTACGACGGAGACAAAGGCCCTAATACGGGCGGAATGGGCGCTTATTCGCCTGTACCGCAAGTATCTGAAGCGATGATTCAAGAAGTGCTGGATACGGTCGTAAAACCGACTGTAGAGGCGATGGTAGCTGAGGGCATCCCATTCAAGGGTGTTGTCTACGCCGGCTTGATGATCACCGCCAAAGGGTTGCGCGTCATCGAATTCAATGCCCGTTTCGGAGATCCGGAAACGCAGGTCATCATGAACCAGATGGCTTCCGACTTGGCGCAAGTCATCGATGACATCCTGAATGGAAAAGATCCGGTCATCGAAATGTATACCGATCGTTACACGTTGGGTGTCGTTGTCGCCGCTGAAGGCTATCCGGAAGCGCCGATGAAAGATATTCCGTTGCCTGATCTGGATACGGAAAATGCGGACTGCATCGTCTATGCAGCAGGCGTGAAGAATGGCGAACAAGGTTTGTTGTCAAACGGCGGACGCATCCTGTTGATCGCTGGCCAAGGCGAAACGCTGCAGGCTGCGCAAGACAAAGCTTACCGTTACCTGAACGCAAATCCGATTGCGCATACGTTCTACCGTTCCGACATCGGAGCAAAAGCGATCCGTTTTACGGAAAAATAGCAAGTTGAGGGGGAGGCTGCGGTCTCCCTCTTTGTATTTCTGCCCGGGAAAGCTATACTGAATCTAACAGAAATATCCATTTGAGGAGTGATCGATATGGTGAAAACATTGATTCACAGCGGAAAAGTCGGACTGGAAGGTTTGAAATGGGAAGACCGTGCGGAACAGCCGGCAGGACCTTCCGAGATAAAAATAAAGGTCAAAGCAGCCGGACTGAATCATCGCGACCTTTTTGCCTTGAGCCAAGTCCATGAGAAGCACCCGGTGGTCATCGGCTCAGATGCTGCCGGCATCGTCGTGGCTGTAGGTGAAGAAGTGACTCGTTTCAAGATCGGCGATGAAGTGATGCTTTATCCCGGAAGCGGTTGGCGCGAGAACAGCGACACAGCCCCGGCAACTTTCACGATCCTCGGGAGTTCCGAACAGGGCGCGATGGCGGAGGAAATCGTTGTTTCCGAAGAGAATGCTGTCCATAAACCGGCTCATCTGTCTTGGGAAGAAGCAGGCGTCCTGTCCCTGTCCGCGTTGACGGCTTACCGCGCCTTATTCACAAAAGGCGGCGTGTCGGAAGGCATGAAAGTCCTGATTCCAGGCATCGGCGGCGGAGTGGCCACCTACCTGCTGCAATTCGCCAAGGCCGCCGGAGCGACTGTATATGTCACTTCCCGCTCCCAAGAAAAATTGGCGAAGGCCCTGCAGCACGGAGCCGCCAAAGGTTTGCTGCACGATGAGGATTGGGTGGAAGCGATGGGCGGCGAAAAAGTGGACGTGGTGATCGAGTCGGTCGGCGCAGCTACTTTCGACAAATCGCTGGATGCGGTCCGCAGAGGCGGCACCATCGTGACTTTCGGATCATCGACAGGCGATCTGGTCACCTTCGATCTGCGGAAATTTTTTTACGGACAGTACACGCTGAAAGGTTCGACGCTGGGCAGTTTTGAAGAATATGAAGCGATGATCCGTTTTGTTGAGGAATATGCGCTCCATCCTGTGGTGGACGCCGTTTATCCTGCAGAGGATTTCAAATCGGCCTTCATGCGGTTGGAAAATGCCGAACAGACGGGGAAAATCGCCCTGCAGATCGGCTGATCCGTAATAAAATGGATAAAATAAATCCGGCGGGAAAGCAGGACCTCCTCAAAACGCTGTGCTATACTATTTTAGAAGTTCAGCGCATACTATTTGAGGAGGATTTCCGTGAATACCAGTGAGTTGTTGTTCATCGTATCGATGATTACTTTGATCGTAGGGTTTGTGGGTGTCGTGATGATCATTGTGTTGGGTGTGATGGATTTGATGCACATCCAATTGCGTGTCCAGGTAGACAGGAAAAGATACATCCGCAACGTGATCATCTTATTGGTGACCGGCGGTTTGTTGAGTACGGCCTACCTGATGATGAAATAAATAGCCGTTCATTAAATGCTTGCATTGCGCCGGCATTGCTTGTATAATCGGCTAGAAATCTATTTATAGTAAGCTGAAAAGAATATCCAAAATGAAATGCAGTCAAAGTGCTTTTCCTCCCGCTTGAACGAAGGGGAGGAGTGGGCGCTTTTTTTGTACGCTGAAACAACCGAGAAAGGACGATAATGAATGATTATAAATGAATTTGATACCATCGCCGCCATTTCGACGCCGCCGGGAGAAGGGGCCATCGGGATTGTGCGTTTGAGCGGGGACCAAGCGATCCAGATAGCCGATGCCCTATACCGATCCGGGACGAAGCACTTGGCCGATGTCGCCACGCACACCATCAATTACGGCCACCTTTATGATCCGCGCACAGGCGACATGATCGATGAAGTCATGGTGTCAGTCATGCACGGACCGAAGACCTTCACCCGCGAAGATGTCGTGGAGATCAACTGCCATGGCGGTGTCGTGAGCGTCAACCGGATTCTGCAGACGATTCTCCAGAACGGCGCCCGCATGGCCGAGCCAGGGGAATTCACGAAGCGCGCCTTCCTGAACGGCCGGATCGATCTGTCGCAGGCCGAAGCGGTCATGGACTTGATCCGTGCCAAAACCGATCGCGCGATGAATGTGGCTCTGCATCAGTTGGACGGAAAATTATCCGGCATGATCCGTGATATCCGTCAGATCATCCTGAACACGTTGGCTGAGGTCGAAGTGAACATCGACTACCCGGAATACGATGACGTCGAGGAAGTGACGACGAAGCTGTTGCAGGAACGCACCATTGAAGTGCGCGGACACATCCAGCATCTGTTGGATACCGCCAAGCAAGGGAAGATCCTGCGCGAAGGCCTTCAGACAGCCATCATCGGCCGCCCCAACGTAGGGAAATCCAGTTTGCTGAACCGCCTGTTGCGCGAAGAGAAAGCCATCGTGACGGACATCGCCGGCACCACCCGCGATACGATCGAGGAATACGTAAACGTCAGAGGCGTTCCTTTGAAGCTGATCGACACTGCGGGCATCCGCGAAACGGATGACGTCGTGGAAAAGATCGGGGTCGAACGCAGCCGCAAAGCTTTGGCTGAAGCCGATCTGATTCTCCTGCTGATCAACCAGAACGAAGGGCTGACGGAAGAGGACAAGCAGCTTCTGGAAGACACGAAGGACATGAACCGCATCATCCTTATGAACAAAATGGATCTGGAAGCGAAGATGACAACCGGTGAGCTGGAACCTTGGAGCGATCCTGAAAGAATCATCGAAACATCGATGTTGAGCGAAACCGGCCTGGACCAACTGGAAAAACAGATCACGAAGATGTTCTTCTCCGGGGAAACCGGCGAGACGGATGCAACCTATGTATCCAACGTCCGCCATATCGCGCTGTTGAATGATGCGATGGATTCGCTGGATGAAGTGCTGAGCGGCATCGAATCAGGCATGCCGATCGACCTCGTCCAGATCGATTTCACCCGATGCTGGGATCTCCTCGGAGAAATCACCGGCGACAGCGTCCAAGACGAACTCCTCACCCAACTATTCACACAGTTTTGCTTGGGTAAATAACAGTGTGTGATGAATCCTGAGATCAGCGTTAGGCGGAGAACTCTAGGATTCAGAACCGTTCTAAAAGAATTCAGAAATCAACTAAAATAATAAGAACAAATAGATAGCACAAACGAAAGGAATGGAAAAATGAACAGATTTGAAGCTGGAAGTTTTGATGTGATTGTTGTAGGAGCCGGACATGCCGGATCCGAAGCGGCGCTTGCCGCTGCGCGGATGGGATGCAGCACGATGCTGGTCACGATCGATTTGAACATGGTCGCCTTTATGCCCTGCAACCCATCCATTGGCGGGCCTGCGAAAGGTGTCGTCGTAAGAGAAATTGATGCATTGGGCGGCGAGATGGGACGCAACATCGACAAGACGTATATCCAAATGCGTATGCTGAACACAGGGAAAGGCCCTGCCGTCCAAGCGTTGCGCGCACAAGCGGATAAGGATGACTATGCCCACCATATGAAGCACACCATCGAAAAACAGGAGAACCTGCTGCTGAAGCAAGCCATCGTTGAGGAATTGATCGTAGAAGACGGCGAAGTCAAAGGCGTAGTGACGCATACTGGTGCTGTTTACCGCGCCGGGGCTGTCGTCATCACGGCCGGAACCTCTTCACGAGGAAAAATCATCATCGGGGACTTGGTTTATTCATCAGGACCCAACAACTCGCAGCCATCCATCAAGTTATCCGAAAATCTGCTTGATCTGGGATTTGAATTGGCGCGCTTCAAGACCGGCACGCCGCCGCGGGTGATGGCTTCGACCATCGATTATTCCAAAACCGAGGAACAACCCGGTGACGTTGAGCCGAACCATTTCAGCTTCCTTTCCAAAGATGAAGACTATCTGAAGGATCAATTATCCTGCTGGCTGACTTATACGAGTCCGGAAAGCCATGAAATCATCCGCGACAATCTTCACCGCGCGCCGATGTTCACGGGTATCGTGGAAGGCGTAGGGGCGCGTTATTGCCCATCAATCGAAGACAAAATCGTCCGTTTCAGCGACAAACCGCGCCATCAGCTCTTCCTTGAGCCTGAAGGCCGCGAGAACGAAGAAGTCTATGTGCAAGGCTTATCCACCTCATTGCCGGAGGATGTTCAGCTTGATCTGATCCGTTCCGTACCGGGGATGGAAAATGCGCAAATGATGCGGACAGGCTATGCCATCGAATACGATGTCGTGAAACCGCATCAGTTGCGCCTTTCCTTGGAGACGAAATTGGTGAAGAATCTGTTTACTGCCGGCCAAACGAACGGCACATCCGGTTATGAAGAAGCTGCCGGACAAGGCATCGTTGCCGGCATCAATGCCGCTTTGGCTGTGCAAGGGAAAGAACCAATGATCCTGAAACGCAGCGATGGCTACATCGGCGTCATGATTGATGATTTGGTCACCAAAGGAACAATGGAGCCTTATCGCTTGTTGACTTCACGTGCCGAGTACCGTCTGTTGCTTCGCCATGACAACGCCGACTTCCGCTTGACCGAAATGAGCCGTGAGATCGGTTTGGTGACGGAAGAACGCTACGAAACCTTCCTGGAGAAAAAACAGTCCGTTGAAAAGGAAATCGCCCGCCTTGAAAAAACCCGTCTGAAACCGACTGAAGAACTGCAGGCTTTTCTTGCGGAACAAGAATCCGCTCCGCTGAAGGACGGCATTTTGTTTGCCGACCTGCTGAAGCGTCCGGAATTGAAGTATGAAGGCCTGATCGCTTTTGCGCCGTTTGAAGTAGCCTTGCCGAAAGAGGTAATCAAACAAGTGGAAGTGCAGATCAAATATGCTGGCTACATCAAGAAAGCCGCCGAAAAAGTGGACAAGCTGAAGAAGATGGAAGAAAAACGCATCCCTGCGAACATCGATTACGATGCCATCAACGGAATCGCCAACGAAGCCAAACAAAATCTGAAGAAGATCCAACCGGAAACGATTGCCCAAGCAAGCCGGATCAGCGGCGTCAACCCAGCCGATATTTCCGTTTTGATGGTCTACGTGACCCAAGGGAAAATCGCTAAAGTTTCAGAATGAATGAGAGCGAGATGAATCCCGGGTAGAAATCGAGCACTAAGAGGATTACCACAACGCGGACGCTTTTGTCCGCTTGTGGTAATCAGCTTAGGCGCAGATTTCTGGGATTCAGAACGCGTTTAATAGAGTATGAAGCCGTTGCCCGAATAAGTGGGCAGCGGCTTTTTTGATTGCAGACCTGGATTTTTGAAGGGGAAATTATAGTATAATGGAGCTTGAGTTTTAGAAGTTCAAGCGTCTTCTGGAACTGAATCAAGAAGGATAGGAGGCAGCAGATGCGTTATCATCATGAAATCATCGAATCGAATCCGGAACTCCCCGTGTTCTATATTTATCACAACGAAAGAACGGATTCCGGCGTCCTTGCCCATTGGCACAAATCACTGGAAATCAGCTATACGATGTCGGGAAAGATCAGCGAATTCACGATCGATGGGACCATCCACGAAACGAATGCCGGCGACATCCTCGTCGTCAATTCAAATGAAATCCATTCCATATGGGATGATCACAACAAGACGAAAGCTCTGTCGCTCATTTTCCCGTATGCCTTCATCAAATCCGAGATACCTGACTACGATAACAAAAGCTTCCGTTTGACGAATCGAACTGGCTTCACAGATCTGCAAAGAGAGAAGCTGAATGAATTGCGCGTCTTGCTGGACCGCTACTTTTTCGTTATGGAAAGCGACGGCGCCGTAAAATCCAGACTTTTGCTGAAAGGGATGCTGTACCAGATCCTCTTTCTTCTGGATACGTACTTTTCTGTCCCAAAAATGGAGAAGAACAGAGGCATCGCTTCGTTGCCGCTGATTTCCGCCATAACGGAATACATCGACGAGAATCTGGACAAAGATCTGGCGGTCGATAAACTGGCAGCGGCCTTCCATCTCTCCTATACGCATCTGTGCAGATTGTTCAAAAAGGAAACCGGCAGCACGATCCACAGCTATATTGTAGAACAACGCCTCAACAAAGCAGTGAAACTGCTGATGTTCACGGACAAAAACATCCGTTACATTGTGGATGCTTGCGGTTTTCCCAATCAAAAATCCTTTTCGTCGGCCTTCAAAAACAAATACGGCCTGACTCCGAAACGTTACCGGGATGAGAACAGGGCATAAACTGCCCATAATGATGGCACAAATCGCCCCTTTTTCTGCCGGAAATTCCCTAAAATAACAAGTAGGGAAAGCGCTACCCGTTTCGGCTATTGTTAGAATGAAACCGTTTTATAGAAGGGTAGGTTTTTACCTGTTTGGATGGATAAATGGGATATGGAGGGATTAGGGAATGAGACGTAAGACATTCAGCACGATTTTAACATTAGGGATAACGGCAGGCTTGCTTGCCAGTTGCGGATCCGGAGAATCGGCGGATCAACAGGATTCGGCCAAACAAGAAAGTATGCAACAGGCGGAGACATACGATGGCGTCGTCAAGACCAGCATCTATGTGAAAGGCTACGAAGGAGGACCGGGCGTACCGAAGCTTATCATCGAGCTGGCGGATGCGGTCGACAGTGTCGATCCTAGTGGCTGGCAGGTCATGACAGCCGGGGCGGAACGCACGGTTACGGACGTCTACACATCCGATGAGAACGGGAATCCGCAGGAAAACTCAAACTTCATCGCGATCGATATGGAGACCGGGTTTAATGATGAAACCTTCAGCGTGGTCGGATCCCCATTCACCTACAATACGACGACATCGATGAATGAATGGTCCCCAGCTTATGAGGTCGCAATCGCTGCGCCGGCCGTCACAATCGAGGATGAAACCTACTCCTTGAGCATCACGGAGGATGCCGTGAACAACCGCATCTCACCGGATACCGACTTATTCACGGCCAGAGGGACTTTCAGCGGCACCTACGTGAATCCGCTGACGGATCTGGAAGAGGAATTGACGCTCTCGACAGCTGCCTATGAGCCGGCAGAACTTGCCGAAGGGGAAGCGAATCCGTTGGTCATTTGGCTGCACGGCCAAGGGGAAGGCGGGACCGATCCCGATATCGCCATCCTTGGGAATGAAGTGTCCGCCTTGGCAAAAGAGGAAATCCAGTCCTATTTCCAAACCGATGACGTGACCGGTGCTTACGTTTTGACTGTCCAAACGCCTACCTATTGGATGGATGAAGGGGACGGAACGAACGGAAACGGCAGCGGCATCTCCCGATACACGGAAATCTTGATGGACACGATCGATGACTATGTCGCTGCCCATCCGGATGTCGATACCGACCGCATCTATCTTGGAGGCTGCTCGAACGGCGGCTACATGACCATGAATATGGCCATCCAATACCCTGCCTATTTTGCGGCGGCTTACCCTGTCTGCGAGGCATATGCGTATTATGAATACGAACGCAACAGCGACGGCACGTACGTGAAAACGGATGATGAAGCTACCGGAACATCCAGTTTTGTCAAAACAGAACAAGTTTGGTTCACGGAAGAAAAAATCCAAGCGATCAAAGACTTGCCGATCTGGTTGGTCCAATCCGCGGACGATCCGGTTGTCGTACCTATGAACTATCTGTTGCCGACTTACCAGGCACTCGTCCAGGCAGGAGCGGAAAACACTTGGGTTTCCTACTTTGAAACGGTTGAAGGAACGGACAGCCCGAGCACTACTTACCTAGGCCATTTCTCCTGGATCTACTTGTTCAATAACCAGGTGACGGGCGTTCAGGACAAAGCGGCGATCGCTGCCTCGGCTGACGCTGAAACATTCGGCTTCGAAGCAAGCAACGCTACCGGAGGGGGAACCGCTGCAGCGACAGTCGGCGAAACCACTTATACAAATATTTTCGAGTGGCTGAACGATCAATCGAAATAAAAAATCATCCTTGAGTAAGGATGGCTCATATGCTAAGATGAGGTCATAACTGCATACGAAAAAAGGGAGCTTGTGTCAGCAGGCTGAGAGGAAGTAATCAACTTCGACCTATTACCTGATTTGGATAATGCCAACGTAGGGAAATAACATTGAATGAATCCATTCAGCGGGAAATGCCTATTCGGACATTTCCCGCTTTTTTTGTCGCATCAAACAAACTATTTGGAGGTAACCCATGTTCAATAAGCTATTCGAAAATGTACAGCAACAGACACCACTGGTCCACTGCATCACCAATTATGTCACTGTGAATGATGTCGCCAATGTCCTTTTGGCTGCTGGAGGCTCCCCAATCATGGCGGATGCCCCCGAGGAAGTAGCGGATATCACAAGCATTTGTACATCCCTGAATCTGAACATCGGAACACTGAATAGCCGAGCCGTGGAGTCCATGCTGCTGGCAGGGCACCAAGCCAATGCGCTCTCCCATCCCGTCGTTTTGGATCCGGTCGGTGCGGGGGCATCCCCTTTCAGGACCGAAGCGACATTCAGATTGCTGGAGGAAATTGCCTTCACCGTGATCAAAGGGAACATTTCGGAAATGAAGACGATCCATTCCGGCAGTGGCACGACGAAAGGCGTCGATGCCGACATCAGTGATGCCGTGACCGAAGAGACGCTTGAGGCAACTGTCGCTTTCGCCAAACGATTGGCCGACCGGAATGATGCGGTCGTCGCGATCACCGGTGCGATCGATATCGTCGCGGACCGGGACAGAGCTTTCATCATCCGCAACGGACATCCGCAGATGGCGAAGGTATCCGGAACCGGGTGCATGCTGTCGGCATTGATCGCAGCCTATTGCGGAGCGAATCCGGAGCAATTGCTGGATGCCACGGCGGCAGCGGTATGCCTAATGGGAGTCAGCGGCGAGTTGGCTTACGAAAGGATGATAAGCAATGCCACAGGGACTTCATCCTACCGCAGCTACATCATCGATGAAATCAGCAAGATGTCGGCCGAAAAACTGGAAGGGGGCGCTAAAATTGAGAGTAGATAAGAATGATTTGCTGCTTTATGCGGTGACCGATCGCCAATGGCTGGGCAATGCGTCTTTGGCGGAACAGCTTGAAGAAGCCATCCAGGCGGGCGTTACCGTCGTGCAGTTGCGGGAGAAGGAACTGGATTTCGACGCCTTTGTCTCCCTGGGCAAGGAACTGCAGGCCGTGGCCAAACGCCACCGCGTTCCCTTCATCATTAATGATGCGGTCGATGTGGCCTTGGCGCTGGATGCGGATGGCGTCCACGTGGGGCAGAGCGATATGCAGGCGGGAGATGTCCGTAGCCGGATCGGCGAGGAGAAAATCTTGGGCGTTTCTGCCCATTCCGTCGAAGAGGCGCTGGCGGCGGAACGGAATGGGGCCGATTATCTGGGTGTCGGTGCCATCTACGGGACAGCGACGAAGCTGGATGTCAACACGCTGTCGATCGAAACGCTGCAGCAGATCTGCCAAGCGGTGAGCATACCGATTGTGGGGATCGGAGGCATCGCTGAAGGGAATATCCTCAACCTGAAGGGCAGCGGCATTGATGGGGTTGCCGTCGTATCCGCTATCTTTGCGCAGCCTGACATAACCGCGGCAGTGAAAAGGCTGCGCCCGTTAGCAGAAGCGATGGTGCAATCATGAAACTGGAAGCAGCCATCTTCGATCTGGACGGGACACTGCTGGATTCCATGCCGATCTGGCAAGGATTGGGAGAAAATTACTTGCTTCAGAAAAAGCTGCAGCCGGCTCGAGGTCTGCAGGATGCGTTGAAGAAGATGAGCCTGCCGCAAGCCGCACAACATTTTCAAGCGGTCTACGGATTGCGCGAAGCCGAAGAAACGATCCTTTCGGAAATAACAACGCTGATTGCGGATTTTTACCGCTATGAAGTCCCGCTTAAAGCTGGCGTAGCGGAATACCTGCAGAAATTGCAGGCACAGAATGTGAAGATGTGCATCGCCACCGCGACCGAAAGGCATTTGGCCGAGAGCGCCTTGGAACGATTGGGCATCCGGAAATATTTCAGCACCATCCTGACCAGCAGTGAGGTAAAGGCAGGCAAAGAGGATCCGCTCATTTACCAGCGGGCGCTCGAACAGCTTGGGGCTCCCTCCAGGAAGACCGTCGTCTTTGAGGATGCCCTGCATGCCATCGTAACGGCAACGGCAGCCGGTTTCCGGGTAGTCGGCGTCTATGATGAGACATCAGCACAGGATAGGGAGCGCATCAAAGCGTTGACGGAGCAGTACATCTATTCATTTTCGGATTGGAAAGGATGAGCCAAAACATGAAAACAGTATTGACGATCGCCGGTTCGGACAGCAGCGGCGGAGCGGGGATCCAAGCGGACCTGAAGACGATGATGGCGCACAAAGTCTACGGGATGAGCGTGATCACGGCGCTGACGGCACAGAACACGACAGGCGTGGCCGGAATCATGGAAGTGACGCCCGAATTTGTGGCGCAGCAGCTGGATTGCGTGTTCAAGGATATCCGCCCGGATGCAGTAAAAATCGGCATGGTGTCGAACGCCGCAATCATCAAAGTCATCGCAGAGAAGCTGGTCGAATACAAAGCAGAGAATATCGTCGTGGACCCGGTCATGGTGGCCACCAGCGGCAGCAGCCTGATGCAGGACGATGCCAGCCAGGCTTTGCGGACGCTGCTGTTGCCGTTGGCTGATGTGATCACCCCAAATGTTCCTGAAGGGGAGGTGCTGAGCGGTGTCAAAATCGAGACGAAAGCGGATATGCTGGAAGCAGCGGACCGCATCGCTTCAGCAGCGGGAACCAGTGTGCTCCTGAAAGGCGGCCATCTCAAGGACAGTGCCGACGATTTGCTCTTTATGGACGGGAAAGTCAGCTGGTTCGAGTCGGAACGGATCGAAAACCCTAATACGCACGGCACCGGCTGCACGCTTTCCTCAGCCATCGCAGCGAATCTGGCTTTAGGTCACGGAATGGAAGAGAGCATCCGCAAGGCCAAAGCCTACATCACCGGCGCACTGCGCGACGGACTGGATCTGGGCAAGGGCAGCGGCCCACTCAATCACGCTTACCGCATCAACTAAAAAAGAAAACAGGCGCGAGCGCTTGTTTTCTTTTTTATGCTTTAGGCCTGCGGTTGTAGCCGCGTTCCCCGAAAGGTTGCTTGTCGCTCAGCCATTTTTCCTCCAGTTGTTCCAAGGCCTTCTTCTCGTTGAAGGAAGGGTCCTCGCTCTTTTTCAGCACTTCCAAGATCGTAAAGGTGAAGGCGTCCTGCCCGAAGTGGTTCCAATCGGCTTGGAGCTCCTTGTTGTTGTTCGCCCCCATGTTCAAAATATGTTTCATGCCGTTCAAGGTCTTCAGGTTCGGGGTTTTGCCGATGAAACTCTTTTGGTTTTCTGTGTTCTTTACTTCGTAAACACCCGCTTCGATAGGCACCTCTTCGAATTGGCGCCGCAGTTCTTTTCTCTGTGTCATTCCATTTCCAACTTCCTTTCAGGATTCATTAAAAAGCATACGCAAATTTTGATATTCCGTCAATTGCCCCTGTCCCAAGATGGAGACCGCAACGGGCAAGAAGTGGACGGGTAAATTCAGTACATTAATAAACCGTCCATCTCTTAACGTTCGGAAATTGCGGGTTAGAGACGGCGAAAACTAGGGAATTCTTTCCAAATTCTAAATAAACCCTCATTATTCTGTCGTTTTTGTTTGCTATAATTTTGATTATAGTGAACATTCGGAATTTTTGGGCTCCTGCGCCAAAAGTAGAGTACACTCTATTGTCCGCATCCGGTTCATATTTGCGATCGAAGGGAAGATGGAAGATGGGATTACTATTATTCGATTTTGACGGTACCTTGGCGGAAACATGCAAAATTAGCGAAATGGCTACAATGGATACATTTGAACATTTCGGCTATCCCGTTCCAACCCCTGAGCAACTGCGTGAGGATAGAGGAAAGCCCCATTTTGTGAAGTTTATCGGCTATCTGAAGAAACACGCACTCTCTCCGGTCGAGCTGGATAAGCTGATGGAAGTCTTTTGGGATAAATACGAAAAATTTGAAAATATGCTGTTGGAACCATACGATTTATCGCGGGAGTCCTTAATGGAACTGAAAGGGAACGGACACCATCTCGGCGTGATTTCCAACAAAGCAACCAAAGCTTTGCTGCGCAGTCTTGCTGCAGTGGACCTGTTGGACCTGATGGAGGTCGTCATCGGATTGGACAACATGAACCAGCACAAACCGAATCCGGAAGGCATCTTCACCGCCTGGGAGAAAATCCCGATGGCGAAAGAAGAAACCGTGATGATCGGTGATACCATCTATGATATGCAGATGGGCAAAATGGCAGGCACAAAGACCATCGGCATCACCTGGGGAGGGAGTTCCGCCCAAACCTTGCGCGCGGAAAACCCCGATCGCATCGCCAACTCCTTTGTGGAACTGGAAATCATCATCGCAAGTCTGCTTGATGCTTAAATAGATTGGAAAAAGCCGCTGTCCTTTATTCGGGACGGCGGCTTTAAAGTTGATTTAGCCCTTGTACAGACCGCTCTTTCAGGATAAAGTAGAGAGGTAGAAAAACAGACGAAGCCAATGATGAAAGGAAACATTATGAATCCAGAACAATTTACCGAGGCCCTTGCCGAAAAAGGGATCCTTTTGAATGAAACGCAACTCGAACAATACGCAACCTATTTGCGTTTATTGCGCGAATGGAACGAAAAAATCAACCTGACAGCCATCACTGAGCCGGATGAAGTCTATCTGAAGCATTTCTATGACTCCATTTCATTGGGATTCCACATGGATTTCACTGAAGAAGAAGTCACGCTTTGCGATGTGGGTGCCGGGGCCGGTTTCCCGAGCATCCCCCTCAAGATCGCCTTCCCTAAATTGCAGGTGACGATCGTGGACTCATTGAACAAACGGATCACTTTCCTGGAAACGCTGGTTGCCGAATTAGGTTTGACGGGTGTCTCCTGCTTCCACGACCGTGCGGAGACTTTTGGACAGAACAAGAAATTCCGCGCCCAATTCGATGTGGTGACGGCGCGTGCGGTTGCGCGCTTGAGCGTCCTGAGCGAACTGTGTCTGCCTTTGGCCAAAAAAGGTGGTACTTTTGTCGCGATGAAAGCAGCCAGTACGGAAGAAGAGCTCCGCGATGCAGAGCGCGCCATCGCAACTCTGGGCGGCAAACTAGAAGAGGATATCTTTTTTGAACTGCCGAATGATGCAGGCGAACGCCATATTGTGAAGATCAAGAAAACGAAAGAAACACCGAAGACCTACCCGAGAAAAGCCGGGACACCGAACAAAAATCCATTGTAAATCGGAAAAGGAACGGCCCGACCGTCTGCTTCTTTGCAGGCAGGCCGGGCTTTTTGGGTTTGAGATGCGAGCATAAAGTGATTTTATGTCATCGGTTTTATCTATCCTATATTTTTCCAATTTTTTTTGTTACAATAGTCTGGTAAAGTTATAGCCTTTTTTATAAATAGACATACTGAGCGATAAATGATGATTCATTTTGAAGAAATGCGTAGGAGAAAAGGCGCAGGTATCGTTTTTTCTCTTTTTTTAGGCAAAAAAGTAGAACGGCGGTACAGCAGCTTCAAATGAACGACAGAAAGTGGAGGAGAATAGATGGCACGGATTATTGCAGTCGCAAATCAGAAAGGCGGCGTCGGAAAAACGACGACCACCGTCAATTTAGCAGCTTCTTTGGCCTACTTAGGCAAAAAAGTGTTATTGATAGATAGTGATGCCCAAGGGAACGCCACCAGCGGACTCGGCATTTCAAAAGCAGATGTTGAAAAAGATATATATGATGTATTAGTGAACCAAGAGCCCATCGAGAATGTCATCAGAGAATCCTCGCGGGAAAATTTATGGGTCGTGCCGGCAACCATCCAATTGGCAGGAGCCGAAATCGAGTTGACGAATCAACCGCATCGTGAGGCGCGCCTTTATGATGCAGTGCAGTCGTTGCGTGACGAATACGACTTCATTTTCATCGATTGCCCGCCATCGCTGGGGCATTTGACGATCAATGCTTTCACCGCCAGCGATTCCGTTTTGATTCCGGTCCAGTGCGAATACTATGCCTTGGAAGGGCTGAGCCAACTGTTGAACACCTTCCGCTTGGTTCAGAAGCATTTCAATAAGGACCTGAAATTGGAAGGGGTCTTATTGACGATGCTGGATGCCCGTACGAATCTCGGCTTCGAAGTCGTTGATGAGGTCAAAAAATATTTCAAAGAGAAAGTATACAAGACAATCATTCCACGAAATGTCCGCTTATCCGAAGCGCCAAGCTATGGACAATCGATCGTTGACTATGATATCCGTTCAAAAGGAGCGGAAGTTTATCTTGAGTTGGCAAAGGAAGTGTTAGCAGATGGCGAATAAAAACAGCAAAGGGCTAGGACGCGGCATCGACGCGCTCTTCAGCAACTTTGAAGATATCGAGAAGATCGATGAAAAGACAGAGAAGGTGCAGGAGATCACTTTAGACGAAATCCGTCCCAATCCTTATCAGCCACGGAAAACCTTCGATGACTCGACTTTGCGGGAATTGGCTGACTCGATCATGCTGAACGGCGTCATCCAACCGGTCATCCTGCGCCAATCCAGCGTAAAAGGTTATGAGATCATTGCAGGCGAACGCCGCGTCCGCGCGTCCCGCTTGGCCGGCAAAACAACAATCCCGGCAATCGTCCGTGAATTTGACGAAACAGCAATGATAGAAGTCGCCATTCTGGAAAACCTGCAGCGTGAGGATCTGACTCCGCTGGAAGAGGCGGAAGGCTACCAAACCTTGATGAACAAGCTGAATCTTACGCAAGTGGATGTCGCCCAAAGATTAGGGAAGAGCCGTCCGTATATTGCCAACCACCTGCGCTTGTTGAATCTGCCGCAGGACGTCAAACGGATGCTGCAAGAGGGATTGGTCTCCATGGGGCAAGCCCGTACACTTTTAGGCTTGAACGATGAATCGTTGATCAGTGAATTAGCGAAACGTGCTGCCGAGGAAGGCATCACTGTCCGACATCTGGAATTGCTGGTCCAACAACTGAACAATCCTGGAGATGTCGCTAAAAAGACAACCAAGAAGAAAAAAGAAACGAAGCCAGTATACATCAAAGAGAGCGAAGAACGCTTGATGGACAAATTCGGGACATCCGTACAAATATCCAGCAAGGGCGAAAAAGGCAAAATCGAGATTGAATACCTTTCTCCAGCCGACCTGACCCGGATTTTGGATATCCTGCAAATTTCCCTGGACGATTAAGAATAGACGAAGACATCAGAAAGAGGTGCATCTAGCCTTGGTACAACAAGATTATGGATTGCATGATGTGGTGGAAATGAAAAAACCGCATCCCTGCAAAAACAACTCATGGGAAATCATCCGAATGGGTATGGATATCCGGATCAAATGCCTGAAATGCGGGCAGATGGTCATGATGCCGCGCCGTGAATTCGAGAAGAAAATGAAAAAAGTACTGACTAAGGCAGAAGAAACTGTCGAATAAGTCTTTGAAGGAATAAATATTAGCAATATTAAGTGGAAAGAGTGTGAAGAAATGTCATTAACAGCAGGAATCGTAGGATTACCGAACGTCGGGAAATCCACTTTGTTCAACGCCATCACTAAAGCGGGAGTGGAAGCGGCAAACTACCCATTCGCGACAATCGACCCAAATGTCGGAGTAGTCGAAGTTCCCGATGAACGTTTGAATAAATTAACAGAATTGGTGAAACCCAAAAAAACCGTCCCTACAACTTTTGAATTCACGGATATCGCCGGAATCGTAAAAGGCGCCAGCAAAGGAGAAGGTCTAGGGAATAAATTCTTGGCCAACATCCGCCAAGTGGATGCCATCTGTCATGTTGTCCGTTGTTTCGAAGACGATAACATCACACACGTCAGCGGTAAAGTGGATCCATTGGATGATGTCGAAACCATCAACTTGGAACTGATTTTCGCGGATTTGGAATCCATCGAGAAACGCTATACACGCATCAGCAAAATTGCGCGTACGAAGGATAAAGATGCTGTTTACGAATTAGCGATATTGGATAAAATCAAAGAAACGCTGGAAGCTGGTAAATCCGCGCGCACAATCGAATTCACACCTGAAGAAGAAGTGTACGTGAAAAACCTGTTCCTATTGACGACAAAACCTGTTCTGTATGTCGCAAACATCTCCGAAGAGGACGTAATAGCTGGCGGAGACAATGAAATGGTGAAGATTGTCCGAGATTTTGCAGCGACAGAAGGCGCAGAGGTTGTTACCGTCTGTGCCCGTATCGAAGAAGAAGTGGCCGAATTGGATGATGAAGAAAAAGCTGAATTCCTGTCAGAGTTGGGCATCGAACAATCCGGGCTTGATCAACTGATCCAAAAAGCTTACACGCTGCTTGGGCTGGGAACTTACTTCACAGCAGGCGAAAAAGAAGTACGTGCCTGGACATTCAGATTAGGGATGAAAGCACCTCAGACAGCCGGAATCATCCATTCCGACTTCGAACGCGGCTTCATCCGTGCCGAAACAGTTTCCTACAATGATCTGTTGGCTTACGGCAGCATGCAAGCAGCCAAAGAAGCAGGAAAAGTAAGACTTGAAGGAAAAGACTACGTAGTCCAAGACGGCGACGTAATGGAATTCCGCTTTAACGTATAAGAGTGTGATGAATCCTGAGTTCAGAGTTTAAGCACTAACGAAGGTCAGGACCAAGCAGCCCGGTTTTGGCTGAGTGGGCCTGAACAGTGTTAGGCGGAGAACTCTAGGATTCAGAACCGTTCTATAAAGGATACCGCATGTAATCAAGGGAGGATTTACCATTGGAAGAAACGAAGAGCGTTGCACAAATGAAGGTCGAAAACAAAGCCTTATGGCAGAGTTTGACAAAAAGAAATGAACAATACATGCTGGGGCTGGACAGAACCTTGAGAGCTGCAAACCTGGAAGATGGGCGCAGAGAGGAAATCTACAACAAAATGATGCGGGAATTGTTGGACGCCCAAAAAACCGGTAAAACTGCCCGCCAATTATACGGCACAGTGTCTGAGTGCGCATCAAACATCCTGGTAAATCCGACAGACAACGAACTGAAAGTGCGTTCGACTGATTGGTTGATCGCTTTGGATGGCGGCTTATTGCTGGGGTCTCTTTTCGCGATGATTTCAGGCGTTTCCTTGCTGACCAACAGTGGAGAAGACGTAATCGGAATGGGTCTGATCAGCTTGATCCTTAACTTTATCGTAGGCGGCATCGCCATGCTCATCATCTCCAAATACACACCGAATCCAGATGCACCAAAAGGTGAAAAAGGCTTCGGGAAATACATCTTTGCGACGACGGCCGCTATGTTGCTTTGGATGCTCATCATGACTGTTTCCATGATGCTTATTCCAGCCACAATCAATATCGCTTTGCCTGCATGGTTGTACCTTGGGATCGCTGGTGTAGGTTTTGGCGCAAAAGTATATCTGAAGAAAAAATATCATATCGTGGGCGGCATTTTGTAGGCCGTCAAGTGGTGGAGGCCGAGATGCAAATAAAACTTGTATCTCGGCTATTTTCGTATATTGACAGAAAAAAACTGTATATGAATCCCTGGATGCAAACGTAAGTGCCAATTCCGAACGTTACGGCAGTCGCGAATCAACAGCATTCGATAAAAACGCTTCTATATGAGAATTGTATGATAAAGGGAGCTTTGCGCTTGACGTAGGTTGTTGGTGGTGGTATTTTAGATGATAAAAATCAGCACAAATAAAAAGGAGTGTTCATCGAAAATGTCAAATTGGGAAACAAAATTCGCTAAAGAAGGTTTTACTTTTGATGATGTATTATTAGTCCCGGCTGAAAGCCATGTATTACCTAACGATGTGGATTTATCGATTGATTTAGCTAAAAATTTACACTTGAATATTCCTATAATGAGCGCAAGTATGGACACTGTAACCGATGCAGCAATGGCAATCGCAATGGCTCGCCAAGGAGGCTTGGGCGTCATCCACAAGAACATGACCATCGAAGCGCAGGCTGAAGAAGTGCACAAAGTAAAACGTTCCGAAAGTGGCGTCATCATCGACCCATTCTTCCTGACTCCTGATCACTTGGTTGCTGAAGCAGAGAACTTGATGAGCAAATACCGCATCAGCGGCGTGCCTATCGTTAACGATATGGGAGAGCGCAAGTTGGTAGGGATTTTGACGAACCGCGATCTGCGCTTCATTGCGGATTACCAAGTTCCAATCGGCGATGTCATGACCAAAGAACATTTGGTTACCGCTCCTGTAGGGACTTCTTTGAAGGACGCTGAATCCATTCTGCAAAAATACAAAATCGAAAAACTGCCTTTAGTCGATGAAACTGGCCGTTTGGCTGGCCTGATCACGATCAAGGATATCGAAAAAGTAATCGAGTTTCCCAACTCCGCAAAAGATGCACACGGCCGTTTGATCGTTGCGGCTGCAGTGGGTGTCACAAGTGACACATTCGAACGCGCCCAAGCGTTATTGGACGCAGGTGCAGATGCAATCGTCATCGATACAGCGCATGGCCACAGCGCCGGCGTTATCCGCAAAATTAAAGAAATCCGCGAACAGTTCCCTGAAGCGACCCTGATTGCCGGAAACGTAGCGACTGCAGAAGGAACCCGCGCACTTTTTGATGTCGGGGTCGACGTAGTCAAAGTCGGAATCGGACCGGGCTCCATCTGTACGACTCGTGTGGTAGCCGGTGTCGGTGTTCCGCAGATAACAGCCATCTATGATGCTGCAAGCGTAGCGAGAGAATACGGCAGAGCAATCATCGCTGACGGAGGGATCAAGTATTCGGGAGACATCGTCAAAGCGATGGCTGCCGGTGGACACGCAGTCATGCTGGGCAGCATGTTGGCTGGTACGGATGAGTCCCCGGGCGAATTCGAAATCTTCCAGGGCCGTCGTTTCAAGACTTACCGTGGTATGGGCAGTCTGGCAGCAATGGAAAAAGGCTCAAGCGACCGTTACTTCCAAGGCGGCGTGAATGAAGCGAAGAAAATGGTGCCGGAAGGTATTGAAGGTCGTGTAGCCTATAAAGGGGCAGCCAGTGATATCATCTTCCAACTGCTCGGCGGTGTCCGTTCCGGTATGGGTTATGTCGGTGCAGCTAATTTGCAAGAGCTTCGTGATAATGCGCAATTCATCAAGATGTCCGGTGCCGGATTGATCGAATCCCACCCGCATGACATCCAAATCACAAAAGAAGCACCAAACTACTCCATCCAAAGATAACAACGCAAGAACCCAAAATGTCCGGGACACTGTTCCCGGACATTTTTTTCTTATGCTCACGGTTTGTGGGAGCTTTCTGATATAATTAAAACGGAATTTCTTTATGCTTCCTTAAGCAAAAATTTAGAACAATTTGGTACGATGAGGGAAAATATATATTTTGGGGAAAGGATTGTCCTATATGAATAAAGTGTTGATCGTCGATGACGACAGGGAAATCGTGGATTTACTGAGCATCTATTGCAAAAATGAAGGGTACGATCCGATAAAAGCCTATGACGGCACCGATGCATTTCGCAAGTTGGAGGAAAATGCGGACATCCAGTTGATCATTTTGGATGTGATGATGCCGAAGAAGGACGGCATATCGGTAGTGAAGGAGCTGCGGGAACAGAATAATCCGATCCCGATTCTGATGCTGAGCGCAAAATCCACGGACATGGATAAGATCCAAGGCTTGACGACAGGCGCGGACGACTATGTTTCCAAGCCATTCAACCCACTGGAAGTAATGGCCCGCATCAAATCGCTTTTGCGCCGGACCAATATGCAGGTGGATGCTTCAGAGGTGGACTCGATCGAAATAGGTCCGCTGATCATCAAGAAGGATTCCCATGAAGTGAAGACACTGAACGGAAAGAGCATCCAGTTGACCGCGCTGGAATTCGGCATCCTGCATTTATTGGCGAGCCATCCGAATCGCGTCTTCAGTGCCGATGAAATCTTTGAACGCGTTTGGCAACAGGAAAGCATCGTATCCGCCAAAACCGTGATGGTGCATGTGAGCCATCTTCGCGATAAAATTGAAGAGGCTACAGGTGGCGAGAAAGTCATCCAGACAGTATGGGGTGTAGGCTATAAGATCGGGGAGTAGGCAGGCCTGCATAAGGGCAGGCCTGAAAAAATCAGCTGAGTCGGGAGGGTGCTGCTTTGTTTAACAAGTTGAAGAAAAAAGAACTGAGTGAACTCGTTTTTGAAGGGGCTTTGACGCTGGGCATCGTCTATCTGCTCTATATCGGGATGGAGCTGATGTTCAACCGACTGGTCGCGACCCCTCCCTCAATTTTGAAGGAAATCCCCTCATTAAGGCGATTCGTGATGGTGGTTGACGCGTTTCTGACCATATATGATGATGTTTTCCAATGGATAGCGGCGATTTTTGCGGCCATCTTCACCGGTTGGCGTTTGGCCAGGAGATACAAGCAGATGCAGTTGACGCATATCCTGGACGAGTTGCATTATATCGCAGCGGGGCACTTCGATCATCGAATCGACGCAAACAATGCCGGCAGCTATGTTGATGTTGTCGACAGCATCAATACGCTGGTGGAAAGTACGGTCCAAGCGATGGCAGAGGAGCGGAAAATCGAACAATCAAAGGATGAATTGATCACGAACGTCAGTCACGATATCCGCACCCCTTTGACTTCGATCATCGGCTACCTGGGATTGATAGAGGACAAGCAATTCACGAGTGAAGAGGATGCCTTGCGTTATATCCATATCGCTTACACAAAGGCGCTGCAGATGAAGGTGCTTGTCGATGATCTTTTCGAATACACAAAAGTGCGTCAACCGACGACTCCGCTGTTGTTGAAGACAATCAATATCGGCAATTTTTTGGAGCAGATCGTCGCGGATTATGAACTGGAGTCGCGCAAACGCCATATGGAGACTGAGGTCATCATGAAGACGGATCCGTTGATGATCGAAATGGATGTCGATAAGATGGCCCGTGTCTTCAATAATTTGATTTCCAATGCCCTGAAGTATGCGCATGGCGGCACTTGGGTACACATCGAAGCGGAAAAGATCGGCTCTGAAGTGATCGTTGCCGTGAAAAACAACGGGGAGCGCATCCCTGAAGAATCGCTGCAGGAATTGTTCGGGCGCTTCTATCGGGTGGAAAATTCCCGTTCCAAAGAGACGGGCGGGACCGGGTTGGGGCTGGCGATCGCCCAAAGCATCGTCACGCTTCATGGCGGGTATATCTATGCGGAATCGGATGAGGCGGAAACTAAATTCGTGCTTCATCTCCCTTTGAGACAGACTCCGCCTGTCAATGAATAAGGAACGTACGCTTTCTGTGTACGTTCCTTTTTTTGGTTGTCTTTTTACAATATTTCCGCTAACATAGAAGGGTATATGAACCGAACGATATGACTGATTGGAGATAACTACAAACAATGATAACTATAAAAAACCGAAAAATGATTATGGGAACACTATCAGCTGCTGCTGTATTGGCGAACAGCTTGTTTGCTGCACCGGCTGCTTTGGCTGCTGAACAACCTTCTGTCGATGCGAAAGCCGCTTTCGTGATAGAAGACGAGACTGACAAAGTGCTTGTCAACCAAAACGGGGAAGAAGCGCTGGGCATAGCCTCAATGACAAAGATGCTGAGTATCTACTTGGTACTGGAAGCCATCGAAGAAGGCAAATTGACTTGGAACAAGCAAATCACCGTCAGTGACTACGTCTATGAAGTCAGCCAGAACTACAATTTTTCGAATGTGCCTTTGCGCCAGGACATCACGTATTCTGTGGAAGAGCTGTACCAATCCGCATTGATCTATTCCGCAAACGGATCGACGATCGCTTTGGCGGAAGCTTTGGCTGGTTCGGAAGCGAAATTCGTCGATCTGATGAAGGCCCAGTTGGATGAGTGGGGCGTAGAAAACTATGAGCTCTATAATGCAACCGGCTTGTCTAACAGCGATGTCGCGGAAGAAAACCTTTATCCGGGTGCTCCGGCTGACGGCTACAACAAAATGACAGCGCGTGGCATCGCGATGGTCGCGGATCATCTGATCGATGATTACCCTGAAGTTTTGGAAACGACTTCCATTCCGGAGTTGGCTTTCCAAGCGGGAACCTCCGACGAAATCATGATGCACAGCTATAACGTGATGTTGCCTGGAATGTTTTATTACCGTGAAGGTGTGGACGGTCTGAAGACCGGAACAACGCTGGAATCCGGTGCATCCTTTACTGGTACCGCAGTGCAAGATGAAATGCGGATCATCACTGTGGTCATTGGCGCTGATGAGAGCACCAAACGTTTCACTGAAACCGATCGTTTGATGGACTATGCCTTCTCGACCTTCGAAAAGACGACAATAGCGGCGAAAGGCGATGCTGTTTCCACGCAAGAGCCGATTACCGTAGCCAAAGGGAAGCAAACTGAAGTCGGGCTAGTCTACAATGAAGACCTTGTGACTGTTACCGAAAAAGGCGCAGAAGAGCTGGCGCTCACAACTGTTTTCACACCGGCTAAAGAGAGCCTGAATGAAGACGGCGAGATTGAAGCGCCTATCGAAAAAGGCACAGAAGTCGGATCTGTCGCTGTGACGGTTGAAGGCGACGAGTTGGGCTATTTGGACGGAACGACTTCCGAAGATGTCAAAGTCGCGGTGGCAAGCAGCGTTGAGAAAGCCAATATCTTTGTGCGCGGCGGCCGCGTTGTCGGAGACTTGTTCGGTAAAGCTTGGCAAACAGTATCCGATTTTGTCGGAGGATTTTTTGACTGATCCGGAATAGTTGCAGGCTAATTTGGACCGGCCGCTTTGTTGACAGCATAGGGTTTGTTCAGTAAAATGAGGATATCGAATCTTAGACTAATTGAATAGAGAAAGCCATGCATGTGACCAGTAGATGATGTGAAGCGCCCCAGAGAGTCAGTGGTTCGGTGAGAACTGACCCTTCACCTGTTGAATCCCCACATGAAGCGAACAATGAAAACAAGCAATTGACTAAATTGTTCCGGATCCGTCCGTTAACGCAATGAAGCGCAGCCAGACCTATTTAGGATTGGCTGAAGTTGGGTGGTACCGCGAACGTTAAAGCCATTTCGTCCCAGATTATTCTAGGGATGGAGTGGCTATTTTTGTACACATAATGAGGAGGAAAGAGTATGTTGGATGTAAAATTTTTGAGGGATGGATTTGAAGACACTGCAGAAAAGTTGGCTGCACGTGGCGTTAAAACGGAAGAGTTGGTGACGTTCAAGGAATTGGATGCACAACGCCGGGAGAAAATCGTTGAGACGGAAAACCTGAAGCAATACCGCAATGGTGTTTCCCAGGAAATTGCGCAATTGAAACGCAACAAAGAGAATGCGGATGATAAGATTGCCGAAATGAAAGAAGTCGGCGATAAAATCAAAGCGCTGGATGAAGAACTGAATGAAATCGAAGAGAAGACGACCTACATCGCAACAAGATTGCCTAACTTGCCGCATGCCTCCGTTCCTGTCGGTGCGGACGAAGAGGATAACGTGGAAGTAAGAAGATGGGGGACACCGCGCGCGTTCGATTTCGAACCGAAAGCCCACTATGATATCGCCGAGGCATTGGATATCCTGGATTTTGAACGTGGCGCTAAGGTGACCGGAAGCCGTTTTGTCTTCTATAAAGGCCTAGGAGCACGCCTGGAACGCGCTTGCTACAACTATATGCTGGACTTGCATACCGAAGAACATGGCTACACGGAAATCATTCCTCCCTACATGGCGAATGAAGCTTCTATGTTCGGTACCGGACAATTCCCTAAATTCAAAGAGGACGTCTTCCAGTTGACGGATGAGCGCAATTTCACGCTGATCCCTACAGCAGAAGTTCCTTTGACGAACTATTACCGCGATGAAATCATGAATGAAGCGGAACTGCCTGTCTATTTCACGGCAATGAGTCCTTCATTCCGTTCTGAAGCTGGAAGTGCAGGACGCGACACAAGAGGCTTGATCAGGATGCACCAGTTCCATAAAGTGGAGATGGTGAAATTCAGCAAACCAGAAACTTCCTATGAAGAATTGGAAAAAATGACGGACGATGCTGAATCTGTACTGAGAGGCTTGAACCTGCCGCACCGAACCATCACTTTATGCACGGGTGACATGGGCTTCTCCGCAGCCAAAACTTATGACATAGAAGTCTGGATCCCAGCTCAAGATACCTATCGGGAAATCAGTTCTTGTTCAAATACGGAGGCATTCCAAGCCCGCCGTGCGAAAATCCGTTACCGCAACGAAGAAACAGGGAAACTGGAATTTGTGCACACGTTAAATGGCTCAGGGCTGGCTGTCGGCCGCACGGTGACTGCGATACTTGAGAATTACCAAAACGAAGACGGTTCCGTCACGATCCCTGATGCACTTGTGCCATACATGGGCGGCATCACGAAAATAACCAAAGAAAACGCAAGCAACAAACGCTGATCGCAAGCAAGATATGCGAGTAAGCTTTTGGTCATGTGATACAATCATTTCAGACGAAAATGCGTACGAAAGGAATGATAAAAGTGACAAAACCAAGATTGGAAAAAGCTACTTTTGCCGGAGGATGTTTTTGGTGTATGGTCAAGCCGTTCGATAGCCTTCCGGGTATCGAATCAGTTGTTTCCGGCTATACTGGCGGACATAAAGAGAATCCGACCTATGAAGAAGTGTGCGCCGGAACAACCGGGCATACGGAAGCCGTCCAAATTACATTTGATCCAGCTTTGTTTCCGTACAAAGATTTAGTGGAGGTATACTGGCAGCAGACAGATCCTACTGATGCCATGGGTCAGTTCGTAGATCGCGGTGCTTCTTACCGTCCGGTTATTTTTTATCATTCACCGGAACAAAAAGAGATAGCAGAAGCTTCCAAACAAGCGCTGCAAGACAGCGGGAAATTCACTAAACCTATCGTGACTTCCATCGAACCGGCACAACCGTTTTATGCTGCAGAAGAATATCATCAGGATTTCTACAAAAAAAGCAGTGCGCATTATCATGGGTATCGTTCCCATTCAGGCAGAGATTCGTATATCGAATCGCATTGGAAAAAGTAGAAAGCTTTCTTAGACAACAAAATAGTAAAGAAGAGTCCTTCCGAAGAAATCACTTTGGTAGGGCTCTTCTTTTTTGCTGCCCATGGCAGTATTGGCCTATTCCAAGGACCTTTTGATTTTAGCATGCGACAAAAAAATATAAATAATCAAAAAAGGCTTGCCAAAAACCCCTATCACAGGTATGATTGATATTCGTTGACAGGCCAAACGGATACCCGTAAAAAGTATCCACGGCTGTTGATGCTCGTACGAACTTTCAGACCAATTCATAAAAATAACATTTTTTGAAAAAGTTGTTGACAAATTGGTTCCGCAAGTGGTATTATATAGAAGTTGTCATGTGAGAGCGTGCGACACATTAGACCTTTGAAAACTGAATGAAGAATGAACGAACCAAATGTGCAAGGAGCTTAGACTTCGGTCGAAGCAAA
>NZ_PXZT01000012.1 GCF_003008695.1 Trichococcus alkaliphilus | reverse complement strand
AAGAATGATTGAACCAAGCAAGGATTCCATTATATTCCTTAGAAAGGAGGTGATCCAGCCGCACCTTCCGATACGGCTACCTTGTTACGACTTCACCCCAATCATCTGTCCCACCTTAGGCGGCTGGCTCCAAAAAGGTTACCTCACCGACTTCGGGTGTTACAAACTCTCGTGGTGTGACGGGCGGTGTGTACAAGACCCGGGAACGTATTCACCGCGGCGTGCTGATCCGCGATTACTAGCGATTCCGGCTTCATGCAGGCGAGTTGCAGCCTGCAATCCGAACTGAGAATGGCTTTAAGAGATTCGCTTGACCTCGCGGTCTTGCTGCTCGTTGTACCATCCATTGTAGCACGTGTGTAGCCCAGGTCATAAGGGGCATGATGATTTGACGTCATCCCCACCTTCCTCCGGTTTGTCACCGGCAGTCTCATTAGAGTGCCCAACTGAATGCTGGCAACTAACAATAGGGGTTGCGCTCGTTGCGGGACTTAACCCAACATCTCACGACACGAGCTGACGACAACCATGCACCACCTGTCACTTTGTCCCCGAAGGGAAAGTCCTATCTCTAGGATTGTCAAAGGATGTCAAGACCTGGTAAGGTTCTTCGCGTTGCTTCGAATTAAACCACATGCTCCACCGCTTGTGCGGGTCCCCGTCAATTCCTTTGAGTTTCAGCCTTGCGGCCGTACTCCCCAGGCGGAGTGCTTAATGCGTTAGCTGCAGCACTGAAGGGTGGAAACCCTCCAACACTTAGCACTCATCGTTTACGGCGTGGACTACCAGGGTATCTAATCCTGTTTGCTCCCCACGCTTTCGAGCCTCAGCGTCAGTTACAGACCAGAGAGTCGCCTTCGCCACTGGTGTTCCTCCATATATCTACGCATTTCACCGCTACACATGGAATTCCACTCTCCTCTTCTGCACTCAAGTTCCCCAGTTTCCAATGACCTTCCACGGTTGAGCCGTGGGCTTTCACATCAGACTTAAGGAACCGCCTGCGCTCGCTTTACGCCCAATAAATCCGGACAACGCTTGCCACCTACGTATTACCGCGGCTGCTGGCACGTAGTTAGCCGTGGCTTTCTGGTCAGATACCGTCAAGGCCGGAGCAGTTACTCTCCGACTTGTTCTTCTCTGACAACAGAGTTTTACGATCCGAAAACCTTCTTCACTCACGCGGCGTTGCTCCGTCAGACTTTCGTCCATTGCGGAAGATTCCCTACTGCTGCCTCCCGTAGGAGTTTGGGCCGTGTCTCAGTCCCAATGTGGCCGATCACCCTCTCAGGTCGGCTACGTATCATCGTCTTGGTGAGCCATTACCTCACCAACTAACTAATACGCCGCGGGTCCATCCATAAGCGACAGCACAAAGGCCGTCTTTCCTTTCCCGATCATGCGATCAGAAAAACTATGCGGTATTAGCACCCGTTTCCGGATGTTATCCCCCTCTTATGGGCAGGTTACCCACGTGTTACTCACCCGTCCGCCACTATCTTCTCAGTGGAAGCAAGCTTCCATAGAAAAGACCGTTCGACTTGCATGTATTAGGCACGCCGCCAGCGTTCGTCCTGAGCCAGGATCAAACTCTCATGTAAATGTGGACTCTTGTACAGAAATCCTACACGTTAAGCTGATTGCTCTTGTTGTTTTGCTGACTTTATGTTTGCGATACTAAGTATCGTCTTCGTTTGCTTCGACCGAAGTCTAAGCTCCTTGCACATTTGGTTCGTTCATTCTTTATTCAGTTTTCAAAGGTCAATCGTGTATCACGTGTTACGTGATTGCTTATTTATAATACCACTTGACTAGTTCATTGTCAACGTCTTTTTAAAATATTTTTTGAAGATATTTTGAACGTTTTTGAACTGCAGTAGCAACTCTTATATATTATCAAATCCAGAATCATCTGTCAACAACTATTTTTTATCGGGACAAAAGATTAATTTGACAACTTAAACAGTCTACCATCTGGCGGACGCCCTGTCAACAATAAATAGAACATTTCTCAAAACGATCTTCCAATTTTTTCCAAACCCGCGCACAAAAAGATTCATCACACTAGTTGCGGATATTATAGTCAGTTTATTCGTCAAGGAGGAATTGTTGTGACCATCGTTGCTTACGTATCCATCTTTTATTTCGGAGCCATTTTCGGATCTTTCTTCACCGTCCTGGGAACGCGCATCCCCATCAAAGAAAACTTCACAACCACGCGTTCCCACTGCGTCCATTGTCAGCATACGCTGCAGACCAAAGATCTTTTTCCGATTTTTTCTTACGTGTCCCACCACGGGAAGTGTGCGTACTGCGCCACAAGAATAGATGCTCTGTACTTCACTTCGGAAATCATTTCCGGTTTCGTGGCCTGTCTGCTCTATTATTTCTACGCAACAGACGTGCTGCAGTTGGTTGCTCTCGCTTTTGTGTTCTCGTTGCTGCTGGTCATAGCGATTGCCGACTATCTCTACCTGTTGATTCCCGACCGCTTCCAGCTCTTATTGCTTTTCGGTGTCGTGTTTCGCCAAGCCGTGCTGCCGGTTTCGGATTGGCCGGCAGCCTTCATCAGTTTCTTTGTGATTTTTTCCTTGTTATTTTTCACAAGTCTCGCTCTTCCTGACGGGATCGGGGGCGGCGATGTTAAACTGCTTTCGATCTTGAGCCTCACTTTCGGGTTGGAGCCCACCTTGTTCATCATCCTGTTGGCCAGTTTCTCCGCGGGTTCCTATTTTCTGCACACTCACATGGCGAAAGGCAGCTCCTTGCAGCGCAGACTGCCGTTCGGGCCCTTCCTTGCTGCTTCTGCTGTCGTGGTGCACTTCGCACAGATGCTGCTGATTCGTTAGTTTCCGGACACAAAAAAAACGTCCCGGAAAAGCAAATCGCTTTTCCGGGACGTTTTTTGTTTTATCCTCTGTAATCAGATAGGTCGGAACCTGTTTCGGCTGTATTAGTGATGCTATAGACGCTCTCACTTTCGGCTTCGACGGCTTTCGGCTCCATCTTACGGTAGCGGGCCATACCTGTACCAGCAGGGATGATCTTACCGATGATAACATTCTCTTTAAGACCCAATAAGGAATCTTTCTTGCCGCGGATCGCAGCATCCGTCAGGACACGAGTCGTTTCTTGGAAGGAAGCAGCAGACAAGAAGCTGTTTGTTTCCAAGGACGCTTTTGTGATACCCAACAAGACTGGACGGGCTGTTGCTGGAACTTCCCCAGCGTTGATGACAGAACGGTTACGGTCTTCGAAATCTGAGATATCCATCAGCGTACCTGGCAAGATATCTGTTGAACCCGGATCCATAACGCGGACTTTACGCAACATTTGACGGACCATAACTTCGATATGCTTGTCGCCGATTTCTACCCCTTGCATACGGTATACTTTCTGAACTTCGCGCAGCAAGTAAGTCTCAACAGACAGTACATCGCGGACGCGCAGCAAGCTCTTAGGTTCGATGGATCCTTCAGTCAATGGATCACCACGGTGAACGATGTCGCCTTCAGCTACTTTCGTACGTGCAGTGTAAGGGATGGTATACGTTCTTGTATCCGTGATACCTTTGACTGTTACTTCTTTGGAACGGTCGGACGCACTTTCATCGATGGAGACAACTTCCCCTGTAACTTCTGTGATGATTGCTTGCCCTTTCGGATTACGCGCTTCAAAGATTTCTTGGATACGCGGCAAACCTTGTGTGATATCGTCTCCGGCAACCCCACCCGTATGGAATGTACGCATGGTCAATTGAGTACCTGGTTCACCGATGGATTGGGCAGCGATCGTACCGACTGCTTCACCGACCTCAACATTTGAACCAGTAGCCAAGTTGCGGCCGTAGCAACGTTTGCAGACGCCGTGTCTAGTGTGGCACGTGAACACGGAACGGATTGTCACTTCTTCGATACCGGCATCAATGATTTCTTTCGCCATATCTTCTGTGATCAATTGGTTATGTACAGCAAGAACGTTGCCGTTCTCTGGATGGACAACTGTTTTTTGAGCATAACGGCCAATCAGACGCTCTTCCAAGTCCTCAATGACTTCATTGCCTTCTCGGATGGAACGGACTATCAGACCACGATCGGTTCCGCAATCGTCTTCACGGATGATGACATCTTGCGCCACGTCAACCAGACGACGAGTCAGGTAACCTGAATCGGCTGTCTTCAAGGCTGTATCGGTCATCCCTTTACGAGCTCCATGGGTAGAGATAAACATTTCCAAAACGCTTAGTCCTTCACGGAAGTTCGAAGTGATCGGCAATTCCATGATCTTACCGTTTGGAGCGGCCATCAGTCCACGCATACCCGCCAACTGGGTAAAGTTGGAGATGTTACCACGGGCTCCGGAATCACTCATCATGAAGATCGGGTTTTCTTGTCCCAATGTCTTCATCAGTTCGACTTGGATTTCGTCTTTAGCCATGTTCCAGGTCATGATGACGCTGGTGTATCTTTCGTCATCAGTGATCAGACCACGACGGAATTGTTTCATGATGTTATCGACTTTTTTGTGGGCTCTTTCGAGAATCTCTGCTTTGGATTCCAATACCAAGATATCGGCGATCCCTACAGTGATACCTGCACGAGTCGAGATTTTGTAACCCAGGTCCTTCATTTTGTCCAGCATCTTCGAAGTTTCCGTTACTTGGAACTTCTTGAATACGGCAGCAATGATGTTCCCAAGGTATTTCTTCTTGAACGGTCCGACAATTTCTTGTTTTTTGATGAACGCCGGAATATCTTCGCCTGGTTCGGCAAAATATTTATCCGGAGTCGCAACATCCAAGTTGAACTGGGTCGGTTCATTCAGGTACGGGAATTCATCAGGCATGATTTCGTTGAAGAAGATCTTACCGACTGTCGTTACCAACAGACGGCCTCTTTGCCATTCTGTCCATGGTTTCTTAGGCAACGAATTCGTGCTGATCGCTACTCTTGTATGCAGATGGACAAAGCCACCTTCATAAGCCAGGCCAGCTTCTTCGGCATTGGAGAAGATCATTCCTTCGCCGACTTTATTTATTTCTTCCAGAGTCAGGTAATAGTTACCCAAGACCATATCCTGGGATGGTGTTACGACTGGTTTACCATCTTTTGGATTCAAGATGTTCTGTGCAGCCAGCATCAATAGACGCGCTTCTGCTTGTGCTTCTTCGCCCAGCGGTACGTGGACGGCCATTTGGTCACCATCGAAATCGGCGTTGTAGGCTTCACATACCAACGGGTGCAGACGGATCGCTTTACCTTCGACAAGTACCGGTTCAAATGCTTGGATACCTAAACGGTGAAGCGTCGGTGCGCGGTTAAGCAATACTGGATGTTCTCTGATGACATCTTCCAATACATCCCATACATCATCGTCCATACGGTCGATTTTGCGTTTTGCATTTTTGATGTTGCTTGCGATATCACGGGCAACCAATTCTTTCATCAAGAAAGGTTTGAACAACTCGATCGCCATTTCTTTCGGCAATCCGCATTGATACATTTTCAAGAAAGGTCCAACTACGATTACGGAACGTCCGGAGTAGTCAACACGTTTACCCAGCAAGTTTTGACGGAAACGTCCTTGTTTCCCTTTCAACATGTGCGAAAGTGATTTCAATGGACGGTTACCCGGTCCTGTTACAGGACGGCCACGACGACCGTTATCGATCAAAGCATCGACAGCTTCCTGCAGCATACGTTTTTCATTCTGAACGATGATGTTCGGTGCGTTCAAGTCCAACAAGCGTTTCAGACGGTTGTTACGGTTGATGACACGACGGTAAAGGTCGTTCAAGTCACTTGTTGCGAAACGGCCGCCTTCCAATTGAACCATCGGACGCAAATCTGGAGGGATAACCGGGATTACATCCATGATCATCCAGCTAGGTTTGTTTCCTGAAGAACGGAAAGCATCCAAGATGTCCAAACGACGGATTGCACGCGTACGTTTTTGTCCAGTCGCGGATTTCAAGTCTTCTTTTAATTGTTCACATTCAGTATCGACATCGACGCGATCAAGCAATTGCTTGATGGCTTCCGCACCCATGGCCGCATGGAAACTGTTTCCGAATTGCGCCCGTTTGTCACGGTATTCTCTTTCCGTCAGCAACTGTTTCGACTCCAACACAGTGTCACCTGGTTCGATGACAACGTAGGAAGCGAAGTAAATGATTTCTTCCAATGCGCGCGGGCTCATATCCAATACAAGTCCCATACGGCTAGGAATCCCTTTGAAGTACCATACATGGGTTACAGGAGCAGCCAATTCGATATGGCCCATTCTTTCACGACGGACCTTAGCGCGGGTTACTTCAACGCCACAGCGATCGCAAACGATCCCTTTGTAACGGATACCATTGTATTTACCACATGAACATTTCCAGTCCTTTTGCGGTCCAAAAATTCGCTCACAGAACAAACCTTCTTTTTCAGGTTTCAGTGTTCTGTAGTTGATTGTTTCTGGTTTTTTAACTTCCCCGTAAGACCAGCTACGGATCTTATCAGGAGAAGCCAAAGAGATTTGCATACTTTCAAATTTATTAACGTCTATCAAGGGGCCAACCTCCCTTTATTCTTTGAGCTGCCCAAAATGCTCTATCTGCGTTTCTCGTGAGGCAATGCGCTTTGATAAAACATGCACCCGAACGCCTCAGCAGCGCCCGGGAACACGAATTAGTCTCTCTTCATTGCTTCAGATTGTTTGTTTAATCTTTCCATATTCACAACATCGTCTTCTTCGTCCATGTCGCGCAATTCGATTTCTTCTTCTGCTTCATCAAGCACTTTCATATCTAATCCGAGTGCTTGCAATTCTTTCACCAATACGCGGAATGATTCAGGTACACCTGGACGAGGAATTGTTTCGCCTTTGACGATCGCTTCGTATGTTTTCACACGACCGACAACATCATCTGATTTGTATGTCAAGATTTCTTGCAATGTATAGGCAGCACCATAAGCTTCCAGTGCCCAAACTTCCATTTCTCCGAAACGTTGTCCACCGAACTGAGCTTTACCACCCAACGGCTGTTGCGTAACTAGAGAGTATGGTCCAGTTGAACGAGCATGCAATTTATCATCAACCATGTGGGAAAGTTTCAGATAGTACATGACGCCGACTGATACACGGTTATCGAATGGTTGACCTGTACGGCCATCATAAAGGATCGTTTTGGCATCGTTCGCCATACCAGCTTCAGCTACAGTACCCCAAACGTCATCTTCATCCGCACCATCGAATACCGGAGATGCGACGTAGATGCCTAATGAACGGGCAGCCATACCTAAGTGAAGTTCCAATACTTGTCCGATGTTCATACGCGATGGTACCCCTAGAGGGTTCAACATGATGTCAACAGGAGTGCCGTCTGGCATGTATGGCATATCTTCTTCAGGCATGATACGGGATACAACCCCTTTGTTACCATGACGTCCGGCCATTTTATCCCCTTCGTTGATCTTACGTTTTTGAACGATATAGACACGCACCAACAGATTCACGCCAGGTGACAATTCATCCCCTGCTTCACGGGTAAAGATCTTCACATCGTGGACGATACCGCCGCCGCCGTGAGGAACACGTAGCGATGTATCGCGCACTTCGCGGGCTTTTTCACCGAAGATGGCATGCAACAGACGCTCTTCCGCAGACAGTTCCGTCATCCCTTTAGGAGTGACTTTACCGACCAGGATATCGCCGTCTTTAACTTCCGCACCGATGCGGATGATGCCGCGCTCGTCAAGATCTTTCAAAGCATCTTCGCCGACGTTAGGCAATTCGCGGGTGATTTCTTCAGGTCCAAGCTTCGTATCGCGTGCTTCTGATTCATATTCTTCGATATGGATAGAAGTGTACACATCATCACGCACAAGACGTTCGTTCATGATAACAGCATCCTCGTAGTTGTAACCTTCCCAAGTCATGAAGGCAACCAAAACGTTCTGTCCAAGAGCCATTTCGCCTTTTTCCATAGATGGGCCATCCGCTAATGTCTCGCCGACATCGACACGGTCTCCCAAAGCTACGATTGGACGTTGGTTATAGCAAGTTCCTGAGTTGGAACGTTGGAACTTGATGATTTCGTATTTATCCAAAGCACCATTGTCACGACGGACACGGATTTCTTTGGCATCCACGTATTCAACCACACCATCATTTTGGCACAACAGAGCTGCACCTGAGTCATGAGCGGCTTTGTATTCCATCCCGGTACCGACAAACGGTGCTTGCGGGTTGATCAACGGAACAGCTTGACGTTGCATGTTGGCACCCATCAAAGCACGGTTGGAGTCATCGTTTTCCAAGAACGGAATGCAGGCTGTCGCGACAGCAACTACTTGTTTTGGAGAAACGTCCATGTAATCGACGCGTTCGATCGGAACTTCCAAGTTGTCATGGATATAACGGGCCATGACGATGTTGTTGGCGAAGCTTCCGTCTTCCAACAGGACCGAGTTGGCTTGCGCAACGGTGAAGTTATCTTCTTCGTCAGCGGTCAAGTAGTCGATGATATTGGTAACTTTATGCGTGTTCCAGTCGACACGACGGTAAGGCGTTTCGATGAAACCATATTTGTTGATTTTAGCGTAACTGGACAAGCTGTTGATCAGTCCGATATTCGGGCCCTCAGGCGTTTCGATCGGACACATACGGCCATAGTGGGAATAGTGAACGTCTCGGACTTCATATCCGGCACGGTCTCTCGTCAAACCGCCGGGTCCTAAGGCTGAAAGACGACGTTTGTGCGTCAATTCGCCCAATGGATTCGTTTGGTCCATGAACTGTGACAATTGGGATGAACCAAAAAATTCTTTGATTGCAGCCACTACCGGGCGGATATTGATCAATTGTTGCGGTGTGACGGTAGAAACATCCTGAATGGACATTCTTTCGCGCACGACACGCTCCATCCGTGACAAACCGATACGGAATTGGTTCTGCAACAACTCTCCGACTGAACGGATACGTCTGTTACCCAAGTGATCGATGTCATCCGTTGTTCCCAATCCTTCAGTAAGGTTGAAGAAGTAGTTCATGGAAGCAAAGATGTCGGCAGTCGTCAGATGTTTGATATCGTCAGCAATTTCGGAATTCCCGATGATGTTGATGACTTTCTCAGGGTCTTTTTTAGAGTAGACTTTCACTACTTGCATAACCACCGGATCTGTCACAACGCCATCATCAGAAGGATACAACGTCACTTGGTTCAAGCCGTTGTCCAAATAAGGCGTTAAGCGTTCCATCATGCCACGGTCCAATTCAGTCCCTTTTTCTGCGATGATTTCACCTGTTTCAGGATCGACCAATGTTTCAGCCAATATCTGGTTGTACAAGCGTGTTTTGACATTCAATTTTTTGTTTACTTTATAGCGTCCAACAGGAGCCATGTCATATCTTCTTGGGTCGAAGAAACGGGCATTCAGCAAGTTACGCGAGCTGTCTGCCGTTTTCGGTTCGCCTGGACGAAGTCTCTCGTAGACGTCTTTCAACGCTTCTTCTGTTCTGGAGTCCGATGCGTTTTTATGCACGTCTTTTTCCATAGTCAAACGTAAGCTTTCGTGGTCGCCGAAGATTTCAAGAATCTGATCATCCGAACCGAAGCCCAATGCGCGGACCAATACGGTCAACGGGATTTTTCTGGTGCGGTCGATACGGACGTAAGAGATGTCTTTCGCATCTGTTTCATATTCCAACCATGCGCCACGGTTAGGAATCAATGTGTTTCCGAAGCTTTCTTTTCCGTTTTTGTCCATCTTGTTATGGAAATAAACGCCTGGAGAACGAACCAATTGGGAGACGATAACACGTTCCGCTCCGTTGATGATGAAGGTACCCATGTCTGTCATTAATGGGAAGTCACCGAAGAAAACTTCCTGGTCTTTGATTTCGCCTGTTTCTTTGTTAATCAAACGCAGTTTTACATAAATCGGTGCCGAGTAGTTGGCATCATGTGCACGTGCTTCTGAAACAGTGTATTTTGGATCATGGAATTCATAGTCGACAAATTCCAATGCTAAGTTCCCTGTGTGATCTTCGATCGGTGTGATGTCCTTGAACATCTCTTTGATCCCAGTTTCCAGGAACCATTCATAAGAATCCGATTGAATCTCAATCAGGTTAGGAAGCTCTAACACTTCACTGATACGCGAATAACTTCTGCGGGTACGTTGTTTCCCGAATTTTTCATTATGCCCTAACAACTTCTTCACCCCTACTTAAATTTAGACATTTAGCGACAACACACTCTTATGTTGCATTTTCGCAACAAGTGTTACGTTTTTGTTACATATACATTCCGCAACGTTTTTTTGGCAAAAAAAAACCAAAAGAAGGTTGCAATTTCTGAGAAAATTACTCTTTCTTTTGTTTTCTGCCTCGAAAAGCGCGTCTGGACAATATTTCAGTCGCGTTTTCTGAATTATCTTATGCGTCTATATTACCTTACTATTCTACACACATGGCTTTCATTTGTCAACAGCCTTCTGCCCGCATCCGGAGCGATCCGGGACGCGCATTAAGCCTTGACCGATTGGATGATCCAATACCCTTTGTCGCGGGCGATGACTTCGACATTCCCGAAGACATCCAGCATTTTCTGTTCAGCACTCGGCGCGCCTTGCTTCTTTTGGATGACCACAGTCAGCGTGCCACCCGGCAAGAGATGCGTGTGTGCTTCCGACAGGATGCGATGGACGACCTGTTTCCCGGCGCGGATCGGCGGATTGCTGACGATTGCAGCGAATTGCCTTCCTTCCGACACTTGGTCGTAGGTATTCGATTCGTAGACTTTCACATTGCGGATGTTGTTGGCTTCCGCATTTCTGCGCGCCAAAGACAACGCCCGTTCGTTTACGTCCACCATCTCCACCAGTCTGGCAGGATAAGCATGCGCGAGCGCAAGCCCCATCGGTCCGTAACCGCAGCCGACATCCAGGATATCCCCGGCTACTTCCTCATTCAAGCGCACACTTTCGATCAGCAAGCGCGAACCGAAGTCGACCGTTTTTTTGGAGAAGACGCCGCTGTCCGAGATGAAACGGAATTCGCGATCCCGCAAAGGAAACGTCCAGGAAGTTTCTTTGCTTTCGGTTTCAGGATTCTTTGTGTAGTAATGATTTGACATATTTCCAACTCCTTCTGACGGAAGTCCGATACTGCAAGGAAAATATAAGAAAAGCCAGGATAATTGCTTATCCTGGCTAGTCTATTTACACAATCAAGAATTGTGTTTCTGTAGAAACAATCTTTTGGAAAAAGATTATTTAATTGTTACAGAAGCGCCAACTTCTTCTAATTGAGCTTTCAATGCTTCAGCATCTTCTTTAGATACAGCTTCTTTGATAACGCCAGGAGCGCCGTCAACTAGAGCTTTAGCTTCTTTCAAGCCTAGGCCTGTAGCTTCACGTACAACTTTGATTACTTTGATTTTTGAATCGCCAGTTGAAGTTAATTCAACGTTGAATTCAGTTTGCTCTTCTTCAGCTGCTGCTACTGCACCTGCTGCTGCTACTGGAGCTGCAGCTGTTACGCCGAATTCTTCTTCGATAGCTTTTACTAAGTCGTTTAATTCTAAAACTGTTGCTACTTTGATGTCAGCAATGATTGCTTCGATGTTTAATGACATTTTGTGTTCCTCCGTTTTTGGTTTAAGTTTTTTTGTGCCTCCGAAAGGAAGCTTGTGTTTGATTCTTCAGCAGAACTGCAGATTATGCAGCTGCGCCGTCTTTCTCAGATACAGCTTTAATAGCCAACGCAAAGTTGCGGACTGGAGCTTGTAATACTGAAAGTAACATAGAAAGCATACCTTCGCGGTTTGGTAGTTTTGCCAAAGCTTCGATTTCTTCTTTAGAAGAAACGTTGCCTTCAACGATACCACCTTTGATTTCTAGTTTATCAGCAGTTTTTGCGAATTCAGCCATGATTTTGGCTGGAGCAACAACATCTTCAGAACTGAATGCAACAGCAGTAGGTCCTTTGAAAATGCTTTCCATTCCTTCCAAACCTGCAGCGACAGCAGCACGTATCATTAGAGAGTTTTTGATAACTTTCATTTCTACGCCAGCTTCACGCAATTGTTTTCTTAATTCAGTCACCTGTTCAACAGTAAGACCTAAATAATCAACAACGACTACAGATGCGGATTCTTGGATTTTTGTTGTCAGTTCTTCAACCAACAGTTGTTTTTGTGCAATAGCAGCTTCACTCATCTTATATTTCACCCCCTGGATTTTATGATAGAATTTCTTGTAAAAACAAAAAACTCTATGTCACCTAGACATAGAGGATCCATAAATATCTCATTGGATTCTTCCTCGGCAGGTATATTAAGGCTCGCACCCCCTGCTGTCTTCGGTAAGCATATATTAACCTCAACGACTATACCAAAGATAGTCGTTCAGGTCAAGGTTTTTTTATAAAGAGCTTGCGTCCACTTTAACGCCAGGTCCAAATGTAGTTGTTACACTTACATTTTTAACGTATTGGCCTTTAGCAGTTGCTGGTTTAGCTTTCACGATTACATCGTGGATTGTGCGGAAGTTTTCCAACAATTTAGCATCGTCGAATGATACTTTACCGATAGGAACGTGGATGTTACCAGCTTTGTCAGCACGGTATGTAACTTTACCAGCTTTGATTTCGTCAATAGCTTTCGTTACGTCCATTGTTACAGTACCTGTTTTAGGGTTTGGCATCAAGCCTTTAGGTCCCAATACACGACCCAAACGTCCAACTTCACCCATCATGTCAGGAGTTGCAACAACAACATCAAAGTCAAACCATCCACCTTGGATTTTTTGAACCATGTCTGCGTCGCCTACGTAGTCTGCACCAGCAGCTTCAGCTTCTTTAGCTTTTTCGCCTTTAGCGAATACTAAAACGCGTTGTGTTTTACCAGTTCCGTTTGGAAGCACAACTGCTCCACGGATTTGTTGGTCATTTTTACGAGTGTCGATCCCTAAACGGTAAGCGACCTCAACAGTTGCGTCGAATTTTGCAAAATCGACTTCTTTCGCTAATGCTACTGCTTCTTCTACTGAATATGATTTAGTAGAATCCACTTTTTTGGCAGCATCTTGGAATTTTTTACTTTTTTTAGCCATTGAATTTTCCTCCTAGATTGTGGTTTTAACGGATTAACCTCCCACGTGTGGCCAAAAACGTCTAACGAGCGTTCGGAAGGCCACATGAGAAGCTGCCTTTTGAATTAGTCTTGAACTGTAATACCCATTGAACGGGCAGTACCTTCGACCATACGCATAGCAGCTTCTACGTCTGCTGCATTTAAGTCTACCATTTTTGTTTCAGCGATTTCTTTAACTTGGTCACGTGTTACGGTACCAACTTTTTTCTTGTTCGGTTCGCCTGAACCTGATTCGATACCTGCAGCTTTTTTCAGTAATACTGGAGCTGGAGGAGTTTTAGTAATGAAGGTGAATGAACGATCTTCATATACAGAAATGACAACGGGAATGATCATACCTGCTTGGTCAGCTGTACGTGCATTGAATTCTTTACAGAATCCCATGATGTTTACTTGTGCTTGACCCAAAGCTGGACCTACTGGTGGAGCAGGAGATGCTTTACCTGCAGGAATTTGTAACTTAACTAATTTAACAACTTTTTTAGCCACGAGACATACCTCCTTGATTGTTCGTGATGTGGTTTAATGGGGTTAAGATTTCCCCTCCCACTCAATCCATACGCCTGAACGTACCGATATATTATATCAGTACACCCAAATTAATGCAATAGTTTTTTTAACCTTTATCAACTTGGTCGTAATCGAGCTCGGCAATCGTTTCGCGGCCGAACATTTCGATCATGACTTTCAACTTGCCTTTTTCGCTGTCCACTTCTTCAACGAACCCTGACAAGCCATTGAATGCGCCATCGGTGATGGTGACAGGCTCGCCTTTTTCGAATTTCACGTCATGCATGCGTGTGCTCATGCCCATGCGTTTCAGAATGACTTCGATTTCTTCATTCAATAAAGCGGATGGCTTGCTTCCTGCTCCATGCGATCCGACGAAACCGGTAACGCCCGGTGTATTACGGACAACGAACCATGCTTCATCAGACATGATCATTTCAACCAATACATAACCAGGGAAGGTTTTTTGCGTAGTTGCCTTCTCTTTGCCGTCCTTCACTTCTACTTGCTCTTCTTCCGGGATGACGACGCGGAAGATATGGTCTTCCATGTTCATGCTTTGCGCACGCGATTCGATGTTCAGCTTCACTTTGTTCTCATAACCTGAATAAGTGTGCAACACATACCATTGTTTTTCGTTTTCGATCGTTTCCATTTCTGCATCTTCTTTCTTGGTGGATTTTTATTTGACTTCGTTTTTTGTAAACAAAAAAACCTTCCTGTCTTTGAAAGGTTCCTTCTGTACGGCGTTAACATTATAGCATCACGAAGACCGTATGGCTACAAATCTTCTTTTAATTTAAGATTAAATCCATTGTCTCTGTGATCCCAAAATCTACTGCGGCAAAAAATATTCCGAATAGAATGGTTGTAACGACTACCGTATTTGTATATTTTGCTAATTCCTTACCAGTCGGCCAAGTCACTTGCTTCATTTCATCCGTTACGCTCTTCAGAAATTTCATGCTTATCCTCCTACTATATGTTGCCAGTTTCGTCTTTATTTCGTTTCTTTGTGCAAGGTATGCTTTCCGCAGTACCGGCAAAATTTCTTGACTTCCAAACGTTCTGTACGACCTTTTTCAGTAGGTGTGATGGTGTAGTTCCTTGATCCACATACGGTACAGGCTAATGCGGCTTTTCTTATAGCCATGTCGCTCACCTATTTTCTCTCTATTTGTGTACACAATACAAGCTAATATTAGAGCGCCTGCCCCAAATAGTCAACCTTTTTATTTTTGTGGATACGCCCAGAAATACAAAAAGGCCTCCGGATCTGAGACCGGAAACCTTTTTGTTGCGCTATTCATTTCTGCATTACCTTATCCGCGTTGAATCTTACTTCTTATTGAACTGTAACGATTGCATCGCCAAGATCTACAGTACCTTCTGCAACAACTTCAATGTTTTTGTAATTGAAAGTGTTTGTGATTACGATAGGAGTAGTTGTCTTGTAACCGGAAGCTTTGATGAAGTCGATATCGAAATCAACCAATTTGTCTCCGATTTCAACAAAATCTCCAGCCTTAACATAGGTAGTGAAACCTTCACCTTTCAGATTGACTGTATCCAAGCCGATGTGGATCAAAATTTCAACACCTTCGTCCGATTCAAGACCGATAGCATGCTTCGTGTCGAAAACCATGACGACTTTACCGTTGATCGGTGAAACAACTTCACCGACTGCAGGTTCGATTGCGATCCCTTTACCCAATGCTTCACTGGCGAAGGCAGCGTCATCCACTTGCGTCAATGGAATGGCGATACCAGCGATAGGCGAACGCAAAGTAGTGGCAACTGTCGCTTTTTCTTCAGCAGCAGGCGCTGCTGGTGTTACTGTTGCTTTTTCTTCTGTTTTTTCAACAGCCTTCAGACCATAGTAGTCTTCTTTGGAAGGCAGTTTTGCAGCACTGCCGCTTTCAATGAATTCTTCCAGGTTTGATTTGATGTTAGAAACTTTCGGTCCGTAAACAACTTGAACGCCGTTTCCTTTATGGATGACGCCGGAAGCTCCCGTGCCCTTCAATAATTCTGCATCAACCAAATCTCCGTTTGCTACAGTTGTACGCAGACGTGTCGCACAGCTGTCGACGTCCACGATGTTCGCTGCGCCACCTAGACCATAAATGATGGAAGCAGACATTTCATCCGTTTCGTTTTTCACGACTGACGAAAGGTCTACAGCGCCTTCTTGCGCTTTCGCATTCATGTCAGCACGTGTATACAGCTTCACTTCAGTCGAATCATCTTCACGACCTGGAGTCTTGTAGTTGAACTTCTTGATCAAGAATGAGAACAGGAAGTAGTAGACTACGAAGTAAGCAATACCGATGATGACGATCCAGATCCAGTTCGTTTTTGCATTCCCTTGCAGGATACCGTACAAGAACATATCGATGAATCCGCCTGAGAAAGTCATACCGACACCTACGCTGAACATATGCATCAGCATATAAGCAGCACCGGCCAAAACAGAGTGAATGATATATAACGGTGTAGCAACAAACAAGAATGTGAATTCCAACGGTTCAGTGATACCCGTAAGCATGGAAGTCAACGCAGCAGACAACAATAGTCCGCCGGCTTCTTTTCTTTTTTCTGGTTTAGCTGTGCGGTACATCGCTAAAGCAGCACCAGGCAAGCCGAAGATCATCAACGGGAATTTACCTGACATGAAACGTGTAGCGGCAACACTGAAGATAGTTGTGTCAGGATCAGCTAATTGCGCGAAGAAGATGTTTTGTGCACCTTCGACCATTTTTCCGCCGACTTCCATCGTTCCACCCACTGCTGTTTGCCAGAAAGGCAAGTAGAATACGTGGTGAAGACCGAAAGGAATCAACGCACGCTCCATGAAACCATACAGCCATGTTCCTGCATAACCGGAACCTTGTACCAAAGCACCGATCGCATTGATGCCTTCTTGCACTGGCGGCCAGATGTAAACCATCAGGATACCTACGAACAAGTAGACGATCGATGAAATGATCGGAACAAAACGAGTGCCTTCAAAGAATGAAAGAGCAGCTGGTAATTGAATTTTATAAAAGCGATTATGAAGTGCAGCAACACCCAAACCGACGATCATACCTCCAAAAACACCCATTTGCAATGACTCGATACCCAATACGTTTGAGATTGATCCTTCGATGAACTGATCTGCGCCGCCACGGGCTACGATCATAGCGCCGATGGATGAATGCATGATCAGGAAGGCGATGACAGCAGCCAAAGATGCAGTCGCTTTTTCAGCTTTCGCCATACCGATGGCACAGCCGACAGCGAAGATCAACGGCAAGTTCCCAAAGACAACCGATCCGGCCTGGTTCATTACGTTCAATACATCATAAATGAAGGTCCCTTGACCCATCAGTTCCGTTAAACCATATGTTTCTAGTGTCGTAGCATTAGTAAATGACCCACCGATACCCAAAAAGAGTCCGGCTACTGGTAAAATGGCGATTGGCAACATGAACGAACGGCCAACACGCTGTAAAACACCAAAAAGTTTGTCCTTCATTTTTAATCCTCCAAATACGGACAAGGAAAATTACGTTGCGGAACAGGTTGACCCGCTCCGATTGCAACTGACCTCGTTCTCTTTATTTAAGCGGACGGAAAATGCAGGGGATGAATATAGCGCTTTCTTGGTCAATAAATGAAGATTCCGAAAGATAAGACACTCCGAATCCATAGCCATTATAACGTAACTGGCTTTTCATTAAAAGCAAGAAGTAACATTTTGGACACAATTTTAAAAGCTTTTTCGAAACTGCCATTATGAAAACGCTTCATTGTATAGGCATGTTAATTCAAGCAACATTGTGCAAGAATTCCGCTGGTTTTTCACGGTGCGGAATCCATAGCGCTCATAAAGGCGGTGCACCGGATTGGAGCGGGCCACACTCAAGGAGACAGCCTCCAAATCAATTGCCCGCAGATGCATCAGCACCCGCTCCAGAAGCGCTGTCCCGATTCCGCGCCCGCGGAAAGCCGGCAGCACAGCAACCATGAGCTCCGGCACATCTTCGCGGACGAAACCATAGCCTTTTTGCTCAGTCGTTGCAAACCGGACCCACACAGCCCCGACCGATTCACCATCGGACAGCGCTACGAAGGCCAAATCGCCTTCCCTGCCGAAGTCCGCATAGTAGCGTCGGATTGCCGGCTCTTCCAAGACCTTCCGCGGCAAAAAGCCCCCGCCTTTGGGCGAATAGATCGCCTGATAAGTCATTTCCTTCAGAAATAACTTATCCGCAGGGGCTCCGTGTCTGATCGTGATCATTTCAGGATAAGCGACACAATCAGCAGGATGATTTCCAAACCGTGATAAAGAATCAGGTTTTTGATCGCCAAATCGAAGGTCGTCGCTTTATCCTGTTTGGCTTTGAAGCGGTTGATGTTGCGCTGGATGATCGGGAAGATCGCCCAGATGAACAGCATCCAGACCGGATAGATACCGAACAGCACCGAAATTGTCGTCGCAGCGAATGCGCCGTAATACAGCCAAGCATACAGGCGTACAGCAACCGGCTTGCCGATGTAGAAAGTCAACGTGTAGCGGTGATTGGAAATATCCGTTTCATAGTCGCAGATATTGTTCGCCAGCATGATGTTGGCGATGCTGAACACAAGCGGCGCTGACTGCAGCAGGATGACCAGCAGCGTCGCGATGTTTCCCGCCAACGTAAAGTTCGGCCATTGAACCAGAAGCGACGCCAACGTTCCGGCTGGCACGTTCACGAAGACAGCGATGAAGAAGATGCCGAAGCCCATCGTCAGTCCCGAAACCACTTCCCCAAGAGGCATCCGGGAAATCGGAAACGGACCGAACGTGTACAGGATCCCGATCGCAAAGCAGAGCGCACCGATCACCAGCAGCAACAGATTGGTCCGCGCCGTCAAAATCAATCCGAGCAACGCAGCGAATGCAATCATCGAAACGATGATCGTCGCAGCTTTTTTGACGGAAATCGAAGCTTTCCCGAGGATATTTTCCTCATCGCGGTAAACCAGATTCTTCGCTTTTACATAGTCCATCGTATTGTTGATGGCTGTCGTCGCCATATCAAATACGACCATTGCTATGAAGAATAAAATAGTGTTCAACGCATTGATGCTGCCGAAATGGTAGAGGGTAAACAAGGTTCCGAGCACAAACGGAAACAGGCTGGCCAACTTGGTTTTGATTTCCACAAATTCCAAAAATACAGGTACATTCATCTCATTCACTCCTACTCATTTTCCCAAATATAATCGTCATTCGTCAGTTCAAAATTATCCGCCAAACCGTCCGAAACGTAGACTTTCTTGTCCTTTGTGACAAAAACGGCTTCGATATCGTCCCGTTCGTTGACATAGGCCAGACCCGCTTCCATCCCGAGACCGAAGACGAGCGTCGATAAGGCATCCCCATCAATCGATTTATCGGACAGTATTGAAACACCGGCGATGTCGTTATCGAACGGATAGCCCGTTTCCGGATCCATCAGATGGTGGTAGCTGATGCCGTCCACTTCAATGTAGCGTTCATAGATCCCTGAAGTCACGATCGAACGGTCTTTTTGCTTCGTCTTGCCAATGGTTTCCCCGCGCGCCGCCAACGGATCCTGGATGCCTACGTTCCAGGACTCCCCTTCACGCAACGGCGATCCCCCCAGCACGTAAACGTTACCGCCGAGGTCGATGATGGCCGTCGTCACACCTTCCTCGACGAGCAATTCCTTCACTTCGTCGGTAATGTAGCCCTTGGCGATGGCGCCCAAGTCCAAGCGCATGCCCGCATCTGCCAACTGGACAGTCTGTTCCTTCTCGTCCAGCACGACGCGCTCGTAATCGACCAAAGTCAATGCCGCATCGATTTCGCTCTGTTCCGGCTTCCTGGCGTCATCGAAGCCGATATGCCACAGTTCCGTGATCGGCCCGATCGACAAGTCGAAATCCCCATCGGACGCCTCGCTGTAAGCCCACGCGCTCTTCACCAACGGGTAGACATCATCAGACAGTTCCACCGCCGCCGTCCCTGCCGCAGTATTGACTGCATCGATCTCCGACCCGGGTTCATTTACAGTGATCTTGTCGGCCAGTTCCTCCACGCGGTCGAACGCTTTTTCCAAAACGGCCTCTTTGCCTTCGTCATAGACGCGCACCGTCACATATGTCCCCATCAGAAATTCCGTTTTCTCATACGGTTCTTTCCGTACAGTCGTTTCTTCTGGTGTGTCGCTATTGCCGCAGCCCCCTAAGAGGAGCGCCAGCAGCATTACACCCGAAAGCCCGGCTTTATTCATATATTTTTTCATCCGTTCACCCCATATCTACATTTAAAAAAAACAGGCAGGAACAAGAACGCTGTCCCTACCTGTCTATGATAATCTTTTTTATTCCTGAATACACCAGAAAAGCGGAAACTTGGTTTATTCTTCGACTACGTTGTCGACTTCGATTGGATCTGTTTCGCCGACTGTTGCTGCATCAACTAACTGTTGTGCATATTTCTTGAAGGTGTCAGAAGAATTCGTAGCGCCTGTTACGACTTCCACCGCGTCAGGATCTTGTTTTTCAACCAATTGGCTGTTCAATGCTGGGAAGTACTCAGCAGGACCTACGCCAACTTTACCTGTCATGTTAGCTTGGTATTCCGCATCTTCAGATTTCTTTTCGCCGGCTTCATTCACGTTCTCATATGTTGAGGCAGTGATTTTTCCGTCCACGACAGTGATCGAGAATTCAGTTTTCCAGCCACGTGTGTCGAAGTTCTTTTCAACCAATGTGTAAGTGCCGTCTTGCAATTCAGCTGCTGTTGAAGATGCTTCAGAAGAAGACTCAACTACAACTTCGGATGAAGCCGCTTCTGAGGATTCAGTTTCTGTGTCGGCTCCGCCGCAAGCTGCTAATACGAAAGTTGATGCCAACAAAAGAGTTGCTGTAGATAACGTTTTCTTTAGTTCCATAATCTATCCCACCCTGTTCTATTTTATTATAATGGCTAGATATGTGATGCCAATCACAAGCTCCCTATATCTCTCCACTTACTTATCATACCATTTGTTACATCTTTAGCCAAATAAAATCCTTATATTTATATAAAAAAACCATTATTTTCTAATGTTTTATCTTAAAATGAGATGCTATCAATCCGCATAACGCGTCACAACAGCTTTGCTACATATTGCGATAAAGCAATTGCTCAGTTAATTTCGTTAGCGTTTCCTTTACGGGATGATCCGGCAACTTTTTGATCAACTTCAGCGCTTTCGTCGTGTACTTCTTGGCCAAGGCCTGTGCAGCGCGATTGCCGCCATAGCGTTCCACCAAACCATGAATCTCCGCGAGCTCCTCAGCAGTCACATCCGCCCCTTTGGCGATATAGGCAGCGAAGGCTTTACGATCGGCTTGCATCGCATACAGCACAGGCGCCGTGTAGATGCCGTTGCGGAAGTCGCTCAGAGCCGGTTTGCCCAAGGTCTTATCGTCTTGCGTGTAATCCAATACATCATCCATGACCTGGAAGGCCATGCCGATATTGTGGCCGATCCGATAGGCCAGCTGGGCCAACTTCTCATCCTCATCCGATCCATAGGCACCGGCATAGCAGCTCAAGGCGAAGAGTTGGGCTGTTTTGCCTTGGATCTGGCGCAAGTAATCGCGCATGCGCATGTTCGGATTGTAGCGCATATCCATCTGGTTCAGCTCGCCGATTAGAATGCTTTCCATCCCATTCGTGTCGATCTTCAGCACCGCCGCATCGCCCGCATAAGCGGACAGCAAGCGGAAGCAGACCGTGAACAGGTAATCCCCCGAATAGACGGCAATCTGATTGCCGAATGCTCGGTTCATCGTCTCCTGGCCGCGGCGGGTGCCGGCTTCATCGATCACGTCATCATGCATCAACGTCGCCGTATGCAACAGCTCCACTGCCGCCGCGATCGCCTGCGCCCGTTCCGCATCCCGTTGCGGGGAATAGTAGGAAAACAACAGGCAATAGGCCGGCCGCAGCATTTTCCCACCCGAGAGTAGCCGCGACAGGATCGCTTCCCTGACCGCTTGATTTTTGAGTGTTATGTTTTTTTCCAACAGCTCATTGGTGGCGACCAACTCCGCTTCCAACAGCGGATACTGGTCCCACATCGAATGAATTTTCATACTGAACTCCTTTTGTTCTGCCCTTAAGTATTTGTCAGGAGATGATGTCGAGGGCCTCTTCATCGTCAGCAGTCGCCCCTTGGGCACCCCGCACCTCCACCAGCACGCGGTTCGGCAGACACATGATTGTCTCCCCGATGCCATCCTTCGCGCCCATGCGCACACACAATTGGTCGTCGCAATCGGCGGAAGCAATCCGGATTTGGGCCCCTTCCCGCACGATCACATTCTCATGCCCGTGGTCGTCCTGATAGACATACGTCTCCGTTTTGCCGTCATCCTTCAGGACAAATTCCTTCACCACGTTGCCGTCCACACTTATGACTGCGATGTTATCCGCGCTCTCCGCATTGGCTTGATGGTAGGAGAAGACCCCCAACGGCAGGAAGGAAGCCGCCATCAAAAAAAGGATGATGAGCAGATCGCCCCTGCGGATCATTTTCAGGTATTTTCTCATTTCCCGTCCCTCTCTTCTGAAAAGAAAAGGGCTAAAGCAAGTCTCCCCACCTTAACCCTGTTAGATCGTTATTATTGACCGATGCCCGGTCTATAGATTGATTTTGTCTTACCGTACCACCAGTTGTCAAGTTTCTTCTGAATCCATGGAATCACGTAGTAGTCCAAACCGAAGGCTCTGCCTGAACCGTTCATCAAAGCGATGGCCACAGGAATGAACCACATGTTCACCCAGTAGAACATCCCGGATAAGGAGAACGAGATCACCAATGCGATCGTTGCGGCATTTGCCAAGAAAGTGAACAAGCCTGCGATGATCGCTAAACCGATCAGCAACTCGACGATTGTCATGAATTTCTGGAAGAACAAAGCCATTTCCGGATTCGGGATCATGACCTGCATGATGCTGTTGAACCACTCAGGCGCCTCTTTGAAGATCATCATCGGTTCTTCACCGTAGGCATAGCTCAAACCGAATACCGGCTGGCTGACTGCAGCAGCCGTGTCGGTTACCGCTTCGGATGCCCCGGTTGTCGCTTCCTTCAACCAAGCGAAAGGCAGGACGATTTCATCGCCGAACCAAGAAGTCGTGCCGTACAGGCCGAAGATCTTCTTGAGCGCTTCCCACGTCCACATGCTGCCGTAGAAGACACGCAATGGCAGTGCCCAAAGTACATTACCCAAACGGGACAAGTGACCACGGAAGATGTTGCGTTTTTCTTTGATATGGAAGAATTCATGATAAATGTATTGCACGAAATAATAACCTGAACCAATCGTCATGAAGTAGAACAAGTTCACCATGTGTTTCACCAACATTGCTATGAAGCCGCTCAAATGGATTTTGTCCATCAAGTAGGCCACGCCATAACGGGAACCGATCGAAATCATGAATCCTTGATACGTTCCTTTGTGTTCGTGCTTCTCGGTGCCTTCGATAGAAGCGATGATGTTGGCTGCGGCTGTATGTCCCGTTTGTTCCGCGGACTGAACGATCTGCGGTACTGGCGCGTTGTTTTTGTCAGGCTCTTCGTAGTAGACCAAGTCCCCTGCCAGATAGACGCCTTCGGAATCTTTTGCTTCCATGTATTTATTGGCTACCAAACGGCCCGCTCTTGCTTGTTCGATGCCGTAAGCAGCTACGTCTGTGTTCGCTTTTACCCCTGCCGTCCAGATCAGCGTGTGTGTCGGAATGACGGTTCCATCAGACAACTCGACGCTGTCCTTCTTGACGTTTGCAACGCCATTGCCTTTAATGATTTGGATGCCTTGCTTCAGCATGTATTTCTCAGCTTTTTGTTGTTCCTTTTCGGTAACGACACCCAAAATTTGTGGTGCAGCTTCAACCAAATAAAGGCTGAATTCAGCCGGATCCAATTTGTTGGCTCTAGCCAGTTGGTCTTTCCATTCCATCAGGTCGCCGACCAGTTCCACACCGGTAAAACCAGCTCCGCTGACTACTGCAGTCAACATTGCTTTGCGTTTTTCATCATTGTGTTCATTTGAAGCTGCTTCGACTGTATCCTGGATATGACGGCGAATTTTGTTCGCATCTTCCCAGGACCACATCGTGAAACCATTCTCATCGACACCGGGGACGTTGAACGTATTCGGCTCGCCACCCATTGCCAGAATCAGGTAGTCATAGTTGAAGCTATGGCTGCTAGTTGTAACCACTTTCGCTTCACGGTCCACATGGGTCACTTCATCCGTAATGATATCCACGTTTCTGTTACGGCTGAACAGACGTTGCAGATCGTATTGGATCGCATCGGGCTGCACACGTCCCGCTGCCACCTCATGCAACTCGGTCATGTAAGTCTGGTAGGAATGTTTGTCGATCAAGGTGATCAAGACATCCGGATTTTTCTTGAAATGTCGGGACAGTTTCTTCGCGGCGGCCACACCGGCGAAACCTGCTCCCACAACCACAATATTCTTTTTACTCATTTGGCAGTCTCCTTTTTTCTATGTCCAGCGCCTCGCAGCGCTCATTCACTTATTTAAAATAACCACATTTATAAGTATAGTGTATTTGTGAATAATTGTCCATGCAAAACCTGCAAGTAGCATGAAAAAGTTCATGTATGAGCATTTTTTCATCTTTTTCACCTTGTTTTCTTCCTCACGGGTCGGCTTAAAACCTTTCGCATTGGAGATGTTCTCACAATAAAACGCTAGTCTTTCCCTTCCCGGTAGACCAATGAAGCCTCATACCACGCTTTCGTCAATTTACTTTTAGCGGACTCCTCCAATTGGAACTGACGAATCGTCGAAACGTGCTCCAACAAGTAATTCGCTGCCACACCGACCGCGATCCCCGAGAAGATGCCGGTAATGGAAAGGATCGGCAAGTAGAGCATCACACTGAACGATTGCGCGATCAGACTTGCCATCGCCAGCTGGCCGACATTATGCAGAATCCCTCCGGCAGCGCTGATCCCAATCATGCTGACCCGCTTCGGACCCAAAAGCCGGACCAAAAGCATCCCGCCATAACTCAAAAAAGCCCCCGCAAAACTGTAAAGGAAGGTAGATAACGTCCCGCCCAACAACGTCGAGATCAACAGCCGCATCCACACGACCTTCAAACTGTCCTTATAAGGCAGCGTAAAGATTGCCAATAATGTAATGATATTCGCCAAACCCAGCTTCGCACCAGGGGCAAACGCGAACGGAAACGGAATCGCCCGCTCCAGCATCGTGATGACCACACCTTGCGCAGCCAATAATGAAATATAGATCAAACGTTTATTTTTATTCATAGTTAGGTCCTTGCTTAATAAAATTCGTACTTAAAGTGTAGCACAATTGAGCCAAATAAATGAACTCAGGAACTGTTTTTACTAAAAGAAAAAATACCCCGCCGGAAAGTTTTTCCGGCGAGGCATTATTCGGATATCAATCTAACAAACGTTTCATTTTGCGGTGGCATCTATCATAGGCATTCTTAATAGAAGTCACTTCGCAATCCAGTTCATCGGCGATGGTCAGAAAATCCGATCCATTGATGAAACGAATGAACACAGCTTGCTCGAAATCAGACAAAATTTCAAAGTAACCTGATGCACTTTCTTTCACCATAACGATCTCTTCAGGAGAGAAGTTCATCGAAACTACGCCTTCAAAGGAATATTCCGTATGATTGCTGTACTGATTTTCCAAGATTGCATCCAACGACACCGCGCCTTTGTCAATCTTCCTCTTGACGGCGCTTTCTTTTCTGATCAAGCTAAAAATGTGGTGCTTAAGAGTCAGTTTGTAGAAACTCGCAAACTGCAAGCCTTTTTCGGGAACATAAGACTGAACAGCCTTATACAAAACCATGCGTGCTTCTTGCCAAAAGTCCTCCTGTTCCAAAGAACGTAGGTAATAAGCTTTGTTGAATTTCTTAACCAACGGCAAAAACCTGTAGAAAAGTTCTTCAAAGTACATAGGATGCCCTTGTTGGATCAGTTCCACCAATTTTTCCGGGCTGTGTTCCGATAGTTCCATTTCTTCATTCATAATTTAATCCCCCCAGTTATATTTAGACAATGTATCATGTGTCTCCATAAATCCATAATATATCGCCTAACACCTATTATACCAATAAAGAAAGCGCTGTCAAACATTAGTTTGTTTTTTTATTCACCAATTTTCGTTCTTATACTTTAACTTTTAAACAGGTAGTAATTCCTGGATGCTTTCTCGTTTGGTTGAGTAAGTCCATCCACCAACCGCAACAATTCCTCCGGGGTCTCCACCACATAAGTTGCCGACACTTCCTGGTTGGTTATTTTGTGGTTCCGGAAATTCACCCAGATTGTCTTCCAGCCAGCCGCAGTTGCCCCAATTACATCATTATCGAAATTGTCTCCAATGTAATATACGTCGTTTTTCGAGAAAACCATTCTTCTTTCCATCGCTTCGAAGATTTCTTTACTGGGTTTGGAGACGCCGGCTCCTTCCGAAACCAGCATATTTTCGGGAGCGATCCATTTGTCGAGACCCAATTGATTGATTTTCCTGAGTTGGTTATCGTTGGCACCGTTTGTGATGATGCCGATTTTGGCGCCTCTTTGGAGCAGCAGTTCAAAAATCTGCGGAATCTCTTCGATTAGTTTGATTTCGTTCTGAAATGCTTCGTAGGCCATTTGAAATTGCAACGCTTCCTCATCGGTTATCCGGATGCCCAGCTCCTCGAATGCCTTTGAGATGCGGTAAATGTGCATCTTTCTCATGTTTGTGATTTCATAGCCCGTCGATTCAAAAGCCTCATCGCTGTATTTTCTGCTCAGCTTATATAGTTCTTCTATCTTCACTTCATCCTCAAACCGGCTAAAATGCTTTTGGAAAGCCCGTCTGAAGGGTTCCAATTGGTCGTACAATGTATCATCGACATCGAATATAAATGTTGTCACCATTTTAATGATCCTCCCTAAGGTGTAATCCATTATCTTAACAATAGTACAAAAAGGGACAAAACTCCATCGAGTCTTATCCCTTTCGTTTTTCTACAACGTATTAAAAACAGAAACGACGCGTTCGACAGTAAAACCATATTCTCTGATGACCGTCTCACCAGGTGCGCTGGCTCCAAATGTATCGATTGCAATCATAGCACCATGATCCCCTACGTAGCGTTCCCAACCGAAGCTGGAGCCCATTTCAACCGACACGCGCTTCTTCACGTCTTTCGGCAACACGGATTCTTTGTATTCCGACGACTGGCGGTTGAACAGATCGAAGCTTGGGAAGGACACGACGGAGACGTCCTTGCCTTGTTCACGCAGGCTGCTCTGGGCTTTGATTGCAAGATTCACTTCCGATCCGGTTGCGATCAGAATGCCGTCCGGTTTTTTCGCCCTGTTGTTTGGAGAGGACGTAGCCGCCTTTTGCGACACCGGCCTCAGCCAGTTCCTTCGTTTGAGGAATGACCGGCAGGTTTTGTCGGCTCAGCACCAAGACTGTAGGTGTCTCTTTTGACTGCATCGCAATTTTCCAGGCCGCGACTGTCTCATTTCCATCAGCGGGTCTGATGACATGGACATTCGGCACGCAGCGTAGGCTTGCCAAATGTTCGACTGGTTCATGGGTAGGTCCATCTTCCCCGACCGCCACGGAATCATGGGTCATTACGTATGTAACCGGGACTTTTTGAATGGCGCTCAGACGTACAGCAGCTTTCAGATAGTCGAGGAATACGAAAAATGTTCCGCCATAAACTTTTGTTCCGCCATGTAGTTGGATCCCATTCATAGCCGCTGCCGTGAAGGCGAATCATTTTTTTTGGTCCCTACTTAGTTATGAAATATGCTTTTAGAGGACAAATAAAAAAACGTCTCACTAAGGAAACGTTTGTCGTTCTATCATTTTATAATCGAACTTACTTAAAACACTATTCTGCAACTATAAACTCTGTTGCTTTAGCAATTTTTTCGTCATACTTATCTGATATCACTGTGCATTCCTCAACTCCAAATGCAAAACAGAGAGCGCTCTTATTAAACTTACTACTATCACATAACACATAATTTTTTTTTGATCTACTTATAACAATTTTCTTCTTATTTGCTTCGTGAATATTGGGTGTAGTTATTCCTCGGGATACATCCAGATACGATGTTCCTATAAAAGCTTTATCAAAATTGAAATTCCGTAAATTATTTTCTGCAATAGGGCCATTAACAGAACTAATATCGCTATTGTATTCTCCACCTATGATGTACATCTTAATATGTTCATACTGTCCATTCAATAAAGCTGTATTTGAAGTCACTACTGTAATGTCTTTATTATTGATATATTTCATCAAGCTTGTGCATGTTGTACCAGAATCAATGTATATTACATCTCCATCAGAAATATATGATGCGGCAGTCTTTGCAATGATGTCTTTTTCTTTTTTTTGTAAACCTAATTTTGTTGATACTGGGAGTTCTAAGGACTGACTTTTCAGCTTAACTGCTCCTCCTTTTAAAAAAACAACCACATCTTCATCTTCTAAATCTTTTAAATCACGTCTGAGCGTAGATTTAGAAATGCCTTCGATGTGATTTAAAAAATCGTCGATATAGAAAATTTCTTCATTTCCAAGTATTTCAACAATTTTTTTCTTTCTTAAATAAGGAATCATCATATTACCACCTTCTAGACGACATAACTTTAGTCACCATTTTGCATGAATGACTTTATTTCCTTCAATCTCGGCATCGATTCTTGCGCACCAATTCCTTGTACTGTTAATGCACTAGCAGCTGTGCAGAACTGTAATGTTTCTCTAACAGAAAATTTGTTAATTAATGAGTATGCAAGTGCTCCTACAAAGGAATCTCCTGCACCTGTTGTTTCAATAGCTTTCACTTTTTTCGCAGGTTCAAAGTAGTAGTCACTACCATCATAATATAAACTTCCGCTTTCTCCAAGGGTAATGATGATCTTTGAATGAAATTCTTCCCATAATACTTCAGCAGCTTTATGTGCATCCTCTATCGAATTAATTGAAATTTCCGTGTAAAATTGTGCTTCAGTCTCATTAACAACCAAGTAATCAACATTATCTCGAATTCTGTCTGTCAGTGGAACTGCCGGAGCAGCATTCAAGATTACTATTTTACCATGTTTTTTTGCCTTCACTGCAGCTAACTCAACGATTTCAATTGGGATCTCCAATTGAATAATCAGGACTGAACATCGCTTAAATATAGGATCCACTAATTCTATTTCCTGCTCTAATATATCAAAATTCGCTCCTTTTGATATTGTTGCAATGACAGATCCATCATTAAAAGCGTTAACGACTCCTAGACCAGTACTAGATGTATCACTTTCACCTAGGTAATCAACATTTACATGATTTTTAATTAAGTTAGTTCTCAATATTGATCCGAAATTATCATTTCCAATTTTACCCACCATATAGGTGTTAAGGCCGAGTTTTGCACATTGTGTAGCTTGGTTAGCACCTTTTCCACCACAAGCAAAGGCAACCTCATCGGCCGTATATGTTTCTCCAATATGTGGTAATCGTTCTTGCTTAAACAAAATATCATAATTTAAACTACCGACAACTATTACATCATTATCTTTCATTTTTCATACCAGCCTTCACTTTTTCAATAGTAGAAGCCTTTCTTTTCTTCATAGATAATTCCTTAATTTTTGTCTGAATAACATCAAAATATGCTGCGACAACGATAATGGATCCTGTTGCAATGAACTGCCAAAAACTGTCTACGCCGACAACTACTAGACCAACTTTCAATGCAGATAATAGAATAGCTCCTAATACTGTTCCAAAGATATTCCCTCTACCTCCAGCTAAACTTGCTCCACCAATAGCTGCTGCTGCAATTGCATCCGTCTCATAACCTTGTCCTGCTGTGGGTTCTCCAGCTCCTAACCTCGCCAACATGACCATGCCAGCCAATGCTGCTGCAACTCCGCAAAGTGTGTAAGTCAACATTTTTGTTCTATCTACATTCACACCTGATAGCCTAGTTGCCTCTTCATTTCCACCCGTAGCTAAGACAAATGTACCGAATTTGGTATATTTCAACAAAATATAGCAAAGCACCGTAAATCCTAGCAAAACTACAATTGCGGAAGAAATATCCAACCCTATATCTCCATCCATTAACTTTCTAAAATTATCTGGTATGTTCAATACTGGCCATCCACCTGTAATAATATAGGCCAATCCACGATACACACTCATCGTACCTAGAGTAGCAATAAAAGGCTGTAACTTTAGCTTCGTGATAACAATCCCATTCACTAAGCCCAGTATTCCTCCAATTAAGCACCCAGCTAAGATACCCAGAAATGGATTCATTCCCTTAACCAATAAGTCTCCGACGATTACGATAGTTACTGCAAAGATTGATCCAACCGATAGGTCAATCCCTCCTGTAATGATAACAAACGTTATACCTACAGCCAACAACCCATTTATAGTAGCTTGATCAATTATGTCTATCATATTGGAATAACTCATATAGATAGGATTAATGAATGAAAAAACTACGAATAACATTAGTATGGCGGCAACCATACCAATTTCTCGGCCCATTTTATGAAACATCTTCATTCACTCCCATCGCATATTGTAATAAAATTTCTTCATCCAAATTTTCATTAACCAATTCCTTCATTATTAACCCTTCCCTCATTACAATCACCCTGTCACAGAGGCCAATAATTTCTGGCAACTCTGAGGAAACCATAATGATTGATTTTCCATTCATGACTAGTTCTTCTAATATTTTATATATTTCATATTTTGCACCGATATCCACACCTTTTGTCGGTTCATCTAATATAATGATATCGACATCCGAAGAAAGCCACTTCGCCAACACAACTTTTTGTTGATTTCCCCCACTTAAATCTTTTGTGAGATATTCTGCATTTTTTGGATTAAGATTTAATTTATCAATAAAGTGTTGCGCGTTTTCTAATTTTAGTTTTTCATTGATCAAACCATTCTTTGAAAATTTAGGCACCGTAGTTATTGCAATATTATCTGAGTTGTTAAAGTTTTTTAGGAACCCCTGTCTTTTTCTATCTTCTGGTATAAGACCTATACCAGCTTTCAGACCGTCCATGCAACTATTAATCTTGACCGTATGACCGTTTATTTTAATTGTTCCTTCATCGTAGTGGTCAGCTCCAAATAATGCTCTTACGACATCTGTCCTTTTTGAACCAACTAATCCTGATAATCCTAAAATTTCACCTTTTTTTAAATGGAAACTTATATCGTTAAATACTCCAGTTTTAGTAAGGTTCTCAACTTCTAAAACAACCTCCGTCGTTTGAAGTTGTGGTCTTTGTCGAACAGCAAATGCAGAAACATCTCTCCCCACCATTAATTTGATAAGTTCTCTTTCAGTGATGTCGCTTATTTTTACTGTGTTTATAAACTTACCATCTCTTAGAATTGTTGCGGAGTCGCACAATTTAAATACTTCATCTAACTTGTGACTGACATAGATTAGTGTGATTCCTTTATTTTTTAAATTGAATAGGACTTCATATAGACTTTCAATCTCATTTCTTGACAAAGATGCAGTTGGCTCGTCCAAAGAGATTACTTGTGCATCGTGATATAACGCTTTGGCAATCGCCACCATCTGCATTTCGCCCGTACTTAATTCCCCAGCCAATAATTTTGAGTCAAATTTACAATTTAAACTTTTCAACAATTCGTTTGCCTTGTTATACATCTTTTTTTCATCGATAAAAATTCCTTTTATCGGCTCATATCCCAATACGATATTTTGCGCTATCGTTAATTCAGGAATCAAGCTCACCTCTTGGTGAACTTTTGAGATTCCTGCATTAATCGCTTCATGAGCATTATTGAATTCACATTTCTCGCCATTGAAATAAATATTACCTTCATAATCGTTATAAACACCGTGCAGAATATTAAGCAGTGTCGATTTGCCCGCTCCATTTTCCCCCAGCAAAGCATGGATCTCACCTTTTTTTACAGAAAAACTAACATCATCAAGAGCCTTTATTCCAGGAAATACTTTTGTTAGGTTACGAACTTCGATTATATTATCTGAATGTGACATTCACTTCATATCTCCCTTACCCATTTTCTTAGTTAAGTGTTAGACCTGTCCACTCAATGATATCTTCAGCCTTTTCATCTACATTTTCACTGTCAATCAAAGCTTGTGGTGTCCAGATTACACGTGGAAGTTCTTGTTCGGCTAATCTCCGTAACGCTACTTCTACCGCAATTTGACCTTTGTATAATGGGAATGAATCAATAGTAGCATCCAATTCTCCTTTACGTATTGATTCGTATGCCTCACTTGTTCCGTCAACACCAACAACCAATATATCTTTTCCTGAAGCATTAACGGCTTCTTGTGCTCCTAATGCCATCGTGTCATTATTAGCAAAAATTGCTTTTAAATCTGGGTGTGTTTTAATCCAGGTTTCAGCAATATTTTTAGCTTTACCTCTGTCCCAATCTGCGTTTTGTTTTTCTACGATATCAATTCCTGGCGCGTTCTCAGCCATATATTCCTCAAAACCAATAGTTCTCTGCTTTGCTGCAAATGCTTTGGGCATGCCCACAATGATAGCGACTTCTCCCTCACCATCCAGCTTCTCATCTACCCATTCTCCAAGCAATTCACCGTTCTGGTCTGCCTTAGGGCCAACAAAGATGTCAGCTTCTTGAATAATTCCGTCATTAACGTTTATGGTCGGAATGCCTTTTTCTTTTGCTTCCGTAACCCCAGGTCCTAAGTTACTATCTGAAATAGGTGATAGTAATAATGCTGTGAAGTCCTTATTAATCATATCGGATACAATGGCAAGTTGACCTTGTTCATCGCTTTCCTGTTGTGCGGATTTCACTTCAATCGAGACATCATAACCTGCCGCTGCTAAATCTGCGACAGCAATTTCCATACCGTCTTTTAAAGTTCTCCAATATTCATTTTGAAATGATTTTGCTACTCCGCCTAGTTGAATAGGCTCATCATTTTTTGGAATTGCTCCTAGTTCTTCAGATAAATCCTTATACGCAACACCACCTGGATCATCTGGATTAAAAGCTTTCGGCGTTGCTTGTTCAGAGCTAGAGTCGGAAGATTCTGTATTTCCTTCAGAATTGCATGCCGCTAATAATGTTAATGCTACTGATAAAGATAAAAGTCCTCTTAAGGTTGAGTTTTTTTTCATGGTAAATTTCTCCTCTAGTTTAGTATTTTTAACATTAAATCGCTTACATTTATGGCGCTATTTTGTTTGATGACTCTACCAAATTCATCCATACCTATTCTTTCAATAATCTCATCAATCTTTTTCATCATTTTGATATTTTGCTGACATTCGTCAATTGGATTTTCTATAATAGGGAATGTGTCAAAGTAAATAGCATGATCATATCCATACAATTTTGCGTAGTAGAAAAATTCAATTGTTTGCATAAATGATGACGTACCTACCATTAAACCGTCATCATTTAATCCATATCCATCATTTACATGCATTCCAAAAAGTTTTCCTCTGGACGCTACCAAGTCCATTGCATAAGCTGGATTTTCATGTTTCATTAACATATGACAGTAATCCAATGTTATACCTACATTGTCTCGATTCACATCATTTACCATCATCAGCGCCACTCCAACACTATCTATAAATGCATAAGCACGCGGTTGGAATGGCTTGTACTCAATACTGATTTTTAAATCAGGGGCATAATCAGCAACGGCAATTACATTATTTTTGATTTGATTCCATACCGTTGAGTAGTCAATTTGAAAAGGATAGTCAAAACCATCAAAACCTAACCAAATTGTAACAACTTCTCCTCCGATTTCCCTGCAATAGTCAGCAGCTTCTTTACACAACTCAAGAGCGTCATTCGAAATAGAGACATCTGAATTTCCTAATTCACCATTGATGAACTCACTTCTGAATCGTAAAGCTACTCCATTAGCTTTCAATCCATTCAATTCAATAAGCGCTTTCATTTCTTCGGACTTAAATCCAGCAGTATGTTCAGGATAATTTAAATCAACGTAGTTTGTTCCTATCTCTTTAATAACTTTAAATACAGACTTTATATCTCCGTCGTACCTTGGTAAAAATGAATTTAACCTAGTCGCAATTTTCATCTTTAGCGTAACTCCTTTGACTTAATTTTTATCACAAGACAAAGATAACATTTATATTTCATAAAAACAACATATAATTTCACTTTATTCCAAATAATTTCATATTATTTTATTTTTTTCTATAATTAGTACCACTTATAAAAAAATGTAACGTGGTGGATCGACACTGAAGAATCACTTAATGCATTGGTGTTACTGAATTCTGCAAAACCTCGTTTTAAATTCCCGAGAATGCAAGTTATAATCCAGAGTCGAACAAATTCGATGGCTTCATTTCCTACCCTCTCGGCAACTCCACCATCATCTTCGTCCATTCCCCCAGCGTGCTCTCAACGGTTGATCGAGTCCTTCAACAGATTCACGACGCACCCAGTATCAGTGCTCTGGACGTAGACTTGCTTCTGTTCGATAATGATTTTGCATTAAGGATGGCTTCCGCCAACTGCCTGGAAAATTTTTAAGATGGAGACACAGGCGTTTCTTTTGGTATGTAAAAATCTAGGATCTTAGATTCCAAATTATATGCAAAAAGGACTACCCTAAACCATTTTTGGTTTAGGGCAATCCTTTTTGTCGATTTTCTGTTCTATTTTATCCGTTGGCAATCCGTTCCTGAATCACATACACATTCGTGCTGTACTTGCCGTTTGCATCGGTATCTTTTTGGACCGTCAGATAACCTTGCTCAATCAATTTTTTCTTATGCTTTTGGAAGCGGTCCTTCCCCATGTTCAGATCTTCGCAGATAACGGGCACTGATGGCAACCGCGTGTCTCCCGCTCCGATGCACGCAGCGATGTAACAATAAATTGTCTTCGCCTCGACCGTCAGATTACGATCGCTCATCACCATTCTCGGAATGATGCCACGTCCCATCGATAATACATCTACCTGGTTTTCCATCTTATTCATTATTCTCCCTGCTTCCCTTTTATATGTTTCGACCGTATCGTTACCTTGAAGGCGAATCGCTATCTGGGTCTCTACTTATAAAGACGGTGAGGAGATTGAATGTGTAACCCCTCTCAGGAGAAGAAATATATATATAAACAAGGCTAACACTTGCTATGGTCTGAACTCCACGGTTTACAGTGGGCTTATCATCACAATCAAGACTTAATCCAAGTTTTGGTTATACTTATTAATGATAGGGGAGAATGATTATGATAACACACGATGTTCAAAGCGGTTGATATTGCAGAGGAATACGTTGAGGACTACGGCAGTACCGCTATTATTTTCAAAAAACTAATCTTAACAGCGGTAATCGGGGGAAATGAAGTGCAGAATCCTTTCGTCATCTCGGAAGTCTTCACAAAGACTGAGGATGGCTGGAAATTAGCTGCCGAAACCTATACACGAGTAGCCACTGATTTTGATACATATAAAATGTGAGGAACTCGGACAGGCTTACGATGCTGTTCGTTACTGTGAAAGTGTTAAACTATGTGGAGGAGATGCGCAAAAGACCAATTTTTACTTTCAAGAATACATTTACAATATGCTCCCGCTATTTTTTGAAAAATAGCAGCGATTTTACTAAATAAGGAGGAAACAATGCGATATACAACTTTAAATAATAATGAGATTATTCCAAGCCTTGGGATAGGAACGTATCGGATCAGTCCAACAGATGCAGAATGTTCCGTGGAACATGCCTTGAAAAACGGGTATCAATTGATTGATACGGCAAATATTTACATGAATGAAAAAGCTGTTGGTCGGGCTATCAAAAAATCAGGCATTAATCGAAGTGAAATTTTCCTGACCTCCAAAATCTGGCCGACGGAATATAAATATGAAAAAGCTAAGCAAGCAATTGAGGATACCCTGAACCGTTTAGGTGTCGATTACCTTGATCTCATGCTGTTGCACCAACCAGTAGGCGATTATCTAGGCGCTTGGAAAGCTATGGAAGAGGCTGTAAAAACTGGAAAGATTAGGGTCATTGGTCTTTCTAACTTTACCGGACCTGAATTGGATAAGGTGCTGGCTGAAGGAACCATCAAACCTGCTGTTGTGCAGGTGGAATGCCACCCTTATTTCCAACAAAAAGATTTAAAAGCAAAACTTGCTAAGGATAATATTGCGCTTGAAGCTTGGTATCCACTTGGTTCAGCTGACAAAGACTTGCTGGCCGAACCAATCTTCACTGAACTGGCAAGTAAATACAATAAATCCGTTGTTCAAATCATCCTGCATTGGCATGTCCAAACAGGAAATATTGTCATTCCAGGTTCAAAAGATCCAGCACACATAGACAGTAATCTGGATATTTTTGATTTTGAACTGACAGTGGCTGACTTGGAGCAAATCTCCCAAATTGACAAAGGTAAACGTTTCTTCAATATGCCAAAATGGATGCACCGTATATTCTTGCTGACACGCATGAACTACGATAAGCAAGCCTAAGTGGATGCAACAAACGGGACGCTAAGCACAAAGATGTATAAGCATTACAATTACAAAAATAGAAATCAATAAAAGACACGGACGCGTGTCTTTTTTGATTTCTATGATTCGATACATTACTTCAGGAATGTACTGTTTTAAAATACGAAAGTGCGCCGATCAGGTTTGCGCTGTTTGAGTAGGCGCAAACTTCAATGTCTACTTTATGCAGCATTTCACCGAAGAAGCCCATTTCTTCAATTAATTGATAATATTGACTTTGGATCGTTTCAACTAAGATAGGCTGTGAGCTGATTCCGCCACCAATTACTACTTTTTCGATATCCAAGGTTGCCTGAACATTCATGATCAATGATGCAACCTTTCGACAATAATCTTTGAACAAAGACACAACCCTTTCGTCAGATCCATTCTCAATTTCGCGAAAGACTGTTTGGCCATCATCGTGATCCTCTAACGCTAATAATCGGCCACATTCATTCACAAAATGTACGGCTGACAGTTTTCTCCCCACCATCTGACCCGCTACTGGGCGCGTATCAAGATTCGCATTGATGAAACTGAATTCTCCGGCCTGATCATTGGCGCCCATCAATAGGCTATTATTCAGGATGATTCCCCCACCAACGCCGCTCCCAAGGATCACCGCAGCACCATTTGCCACGCCTCTTAGATTGCCTTTTGCGTGTTCAGCCAATGCCGCTGCCTTGCCATCATTTATTACCGAACAAGGAATCGCGAATTTTGTTGTAATCAACGAAGCTAAAGGCGTTTCATGCATAAACGGTAACGCGCCGCCATAGTAGACTGTTCCATCTGAGGTCACCTTTCCTGGACAACAAATCGCAACCCCAGACAATTCGGGATGTTGGCCAATCAGACCATAAATCATTTCTATCAACATTTCTTTATTTTTTGGTGTGGACACCTTATCCTGCTGCTTCAGCTCAAATGCTTCATCCACAATGGCATACTTAATATAAGTACCTCCAATATCAATTGTAAAATAGTCACGTATCGTCATTTCACCCCTCCTAAAAAAGAGTCACAAACTCAGATTTGTTTGCAACTCTTCGTACTGTTATTTTGTCTCTGATTTGATGAGGACCCAATTGATTCTTATAGGATTATTCACCCATCAATTGCTTTGCACGTTGCATGACTGTTTTTCCGTCCATACGACCATATGCCACTACATCAATCGCTTCAACCGGACAGTCTATCCCGCTTTTGATTTTTGCTAATTGAAAACGCACTTGCGGTCCCAGCAGGACTACATCTGCACCTGCTGTATGATCTTTGAAACCTGAAACAGAGTGCGCTTCAATCTTCACCTCAAAATTTTCTTCCTTCGCTGCTTGCTCCATTTTCTTAACCAATAAACTTGTGGACATTCCTGCTGCACATAACAATACTATTTTTTTCATCAGTTATTCCTCCATTAAATACCCTTATAATTATTAAAATCAACAATTTTAATATTATTTTGATCGATCCAATTTTCCAGCCACTCACTGCACAGGAATTCGCATTCCATTGGACGTATGAACGTATAGGAAGAGTGGTCCAGGATAAATTGATCTAAAAAACCTGGATGAAAAACCGCAATAGAACAACACTGGGCGTTCATTTTTGCTAGATTACGTTCAAAGTATTCGCTGGGATTGTAGAGACCTTTTTCATTGAAGCTCAAGAAATCCAATCCGTATATTTCATTGTCGTTTCCCCATTTTTTATCGAATGAAGGCATCGAAAAAAATAAGTGTTGTTCTTCGGTGACTGCCTTTATTGCCTGAAAAAATGTAGGCGACATGATAGCATGACCATCGACATAATCCGGTTTTTTGCCTGTGATTTGTTCAAATCGATGAATTTGTGCTTTTATCTCAATCACACATTCCGCTAAGTCTGCTGTATCGTTCTTTCTCTGGTTTATTTCCCGACTCGTATAAAATAGACCCGCTTCGTTCACTAAAGACGGGATTTTAGCGGGGGCGGCTACAGGATTCCCTAAGCAAATGTTCAGGTGTAGCCCGACACAAGTACAAGCCTTTTCCACCAGTTTATAGCCATGTTCGGCTGCAGGCATGTTGGACATTAATCCCACACAAGAAATTGCCCCATCGCTGACAGCTTTATAGATTCCGTAATTAACCCCTTCACTGATTCCTAAATCATCCGCTCGCAAAATTAACTTTGGCATACAATCATCTCCATGAAGAATGTCACTCTCAGATTATTTCATCCTATCCGATTTTCCCGACGATATTCTGTAGGTGTCCGTTGGTACGTTTTCTTAAAATTTTTAATTAATGAATGTTCGGATGTAAAACCACTGTCCAATGCGATTTCCAACAACCTATTATCAGTATTCACCAGCAGAAATTTTACCTTTTCTAATCTGATCCGAGTCAAGTACGCTTTATAGTTGATGCCAAGTTGTTTTTTGAACATCAGCGACAAGTGTTGCGAGGAATAACCAAAATGCTTCGCGACCTGTTCCAACGACAAATTATTTTGATAATGCTCACCCAGATAAAAGAGTATTTTGGAAAAGAAATCTATCGGCCCTCTCGGAGAATCCATTTCTGAAGCATTTTCAACTTCTTCAACACCGATTGCCAGCAATTCCAACAGATTGCTTTGATAGCGAATATTTGAAACGACATTGTCCAAATCCATCAATGCATCAATATTTTCGAGAACCTTGATTAAGTATTCTGTATTTTTGATAAGGACTACTTTGTCCATCAAGACTGAAGGATTTACGTATTGAGAAATTAAACCGAAGTTGATATGCAAACATTTGAAGTGATATTTCCCTGTATCCCCGGTAATCTTGTGCAGTGTTTGCATACCGATCAAAGCAACTTGTCCTTCGTTGACCTCTAATTGTCCATTCGGAAACTGAACTTGCATGGACCCTTCGATAATATAAGTGACTTCCAGCCATTCATGCCAATGCGTTTCAATAATACTTTGACTTAAATTGGTGCCTGCTTGTTCTACTAATAGGCAGTGTTTATTCGGATCGGTTCTCCGGATCACACTCGCTTTTAAATCCTCGTATTCGTTATCAAAAATCATTCGCATGGAAACACCTCATTCATCAATTGGGACTAGGACAACTCTTCACCATTCGATGCGATCACTTTACGATACCATTCGAATGAGTCTTTCTTTCTCCTCTTCAAAGTCCCTTTTCCTTCATCATCCAGATCCACATGGATGAAGCCATACCGTTTTTTCATTTCCCCTGTGCCGGCTGAAATGAGATCGATGCAACCCCATGGCGTATAGCCCCACAGCTCGACACCATCAATTTCTACAGCTTTTTTCATTTCTGTAATGTGTTTTCTTAAATAATCAATCCGGTAGTCATCATGGATGCTGCCGTCTTCTTCCACTTTGTCTATCGCCCCAAGACCGTTTTCGACAATCATCAATGGCAACTGATATTTATCATATAATCGGTTCAAGACCAACCGTAAACCTGAGGGATCAATTGGCCATCCCCATTCAGACGCTTCCAAATATGGATTCTTTGCTGCTCCAAATTGATTACCGCCTGCTTGTTCAGACTCGGCGCTGGTACTGACCACAGTAGAATTATAATAACTAAAACCAATAAAGTCGACTGTTCCATTTTTAAGAATCTCATCGTCTCCTGGGACTTTCTTTAGTTCTACATGATCTCTTTCCAATTCCTTGAGTTTATAGTTTGGATAAGCGCCACGACATTGGACATCGTAATAGAAATCCTTAAAGCCTCTTTCCAATTCCATCATGCGAATCGAATCGTTTGGATTGCATGTTTCTGGATAGAATAAAATATTGGCGATCATTAAGCCTATCTTAAATTCCGGATTGATGGCATGCCCGATTGCCACACCCTTTGCGCTGCCCAACAATAGATGGTAAATTGCTTGATTTTGCTTCGTCAAATCGGATGCATCCGTAATTCCTAAGGTACTATAATCACGTAAGAAATTGATTTCATTGAAAGTCATCCAATATTTGACTTTATCCTTGTAACGATCAAATACGACTTTACAATAGTTGGCAAAGAAATCAATTGTTTTTCGATCCAACCACCCTTGATACGTGACAGCCAAATGATTCGGCAAATCAAAATGATTTAAGGTGACGATTGGTTCAACCCCATAAGCCCTGCATAAGTCAAAGATTTTATCATAAAAGGCTAGGCCTTCTTCATTAGGCGTTGCATCATCACCATTTGGAAAAATTCTTGACCAGGTCATCGACATTCTGAATCCCTTAAAGCCCATTTCGGCAAACAGCTTAATATCCTCTTCATAATGATTGTAAAAATCAGTTGCTGTATGACTAGGATAATATAATTGCTCATCAATAACTACCCTTGCTCCACTTGGAACATCCTCAAAACGGTTGATGGCTTTTCTTTCACCATTTTCAAGCTCAATCACAATCATACGAGGTTCTGTCATACTTCCTGCAGTGATAAAATCAGAAGTCGCTAAGCCTTTACCGCCACTTAAATAGCCACCCTCATATTGATTGGCAGCGGTTGCTCCGCCCCATAAAAAATCTTTAGGAAATCCCACTTTTCAACACTCCTTTATCTTTTTCCGACAGAAGACTCCCGCCTCAAGGAGTGAACCGGACGCAGCCCAACGAGTAGGCGGGAGATGAATGTCGGTAGGCATTAGCCTATTTTTTTTGAAAAATTCTTGTTGCTAACGAAGGCCCTCCCGCTCGACATAGAACGTACGTTCGTGTACGATGGATGGTATAAGAAGGTGAATGACAATGATGATCCATAAAGCCTACAAGTTTCGGATCTACCCCAATCAACAACAACGCATCCTGATCGGGAAGACCATCGGCTGCTCCCGTTTCGTGTTCAACCATTTTCTGTCCGAATGGAACAAAACCTATGAACAGACGGGATTAGGTTTGAATTACTGTGCCTGTTCCGCCCAGTTGACGTTGCTGAAAAAGGAAACAGAGACGCTCTGGCTGCAGGAAGTCGACAGCATCGCGCTGCAGTCCGCACTGCGGAACCTCAGCGCTTCTTTCGATCGTTTTTTCAAAAAGCAGAACCGTGCGCCGCGCTTCAAAACCAAAAGCAACCCCGTCCAATCCTACACAACCAAACAGACGAACAGCAACATCGCCATCGTGGGCAACAAACTGAAACTGCCCAAATTGGGGCTGGTCAAATTCGCCAAGTCCAAAGAAGTGGCAGGCAGGATACTGAACGCCACCATCCGACGAAACCCTTCTGGGAAATATTTCATTTCCCTTTTGGTCGAAACCGCTGTCCAGGAACTGCCGAAAACGGGTTCCGCTTGCGGTGTCGATGTCGGGTTGAAGGATTTCGCCGTAGTTTCAGACAATACCGTCTATGAGAACCCGCGAGTTTTTCACAAACTGGAACAGAAACTCGCTAAGGAACAAAAAATCCTTTCCAGGAGGACAAGGCAAGCAAAAAAGGACGGACGAAAATTGTCCGAATCAAAAAACTACCAAAAGCAGCGCGTCAAAGTAGCCCGAATCCACGAACAGATTCGCAACGCCAGAACCGATTACCTGCAGAAAATATCGACCGAAATCGTCAAAAACCACGACATCATCGGCATCGAGGATCTGCATGTAACCAACCTGATCAGGAATCCCAATTTGGCGAAAGCCATCAGCGAAGCCAGTTGGTCTCAATTCCGGTCCATGCTGGAATACAAAGCAGGCTGGTACGGCAAACAGATCGTAGCGGTCGCCCGAAACTTTCCGTCCAGTCAACTCTGTTCCTGCTGCGGATACCAAAACAAAGACGTGAAGAATCTCGCGGTCCGGGAATGGGCGTGCCCGAAGTGCCATGCCCACCACGACCGGGATCTGAACGCAAGCATCAATATCATGAATGAAGCCTTGAGACTTCTAACCGCAGGAATCTGCGGGGCTAGCCTACTCAATGAACCGGGGGATACTCCGGTGTTCGTAGGAATCTCCCACCCCTAAGCAAATGCGTAGGTGGGAGTAGTTCAAACTGGTCTTCTTACATCTTTATAGCCGTCAGTCCTCGGAAGCCAATCTAAGAATTTTTCGATATATTCATTCCAAAAACGCCATTCATGTTGATAATTTGGCGCCAAGGTCCAAGTATGTTCAAAATTCTTTTCCTTTAATTTTTGGGCAAATTTGACATTATCTTCATATAAAAAGTCATTTTCGCCACACGCAAGGTAAATGGGTTGCGCAGCATCCAGATTTTCCACAATATCAAATAAATCAACCGCCACGCCCTGCATGCGCAGTGCCGGTGAGAATGCACCGATGGCTTGATATAAATCGGGTCGCTTCAGTCCATTGTATAAGGCACCAAATCCACCCATGGATAAGCCTGCAATATAAGTGTCCTCTTTCCGTTTGGAAATAGGGAACGTATTTGTGATGAACTCTGGAAGCTCGTCTTCAATAAATTTCTCAAAATCATCGTTTTCATTCGAAAGATAGGCTTTATTTTCTCCTGAAAACATCACCACTGCAATTTTTCTTTCCTCTGCATATAATTCAACATTAGAATATCCTGTCCATTGCGCATGATTATTTCCATAACCATGCAGTAGATAGAGAACTGGATATTTCAATGGATATTCATGATGCAGCTCACCTTTATTTTGAATAGCTTCTGGTATAGAAATAGTCGGTAAAATTATGGTTACGTCCACTGTTCTTTTAAGCACATACGAGATCACATTACATTGAATTTTTGCCATAAAGCTTCATCTCCATTTATCATTCTGTCTTCAAACCTTTTCAGCTTAGACTGCTTGGGTTTGGGTTTGATTTTGGCTTTGGGTTTGGTCTTGAGATTGGGTTTGGGATTGGGTTTGTTCGCGTTCTTCTTGGATTGCTCTTCTGTCATCCATCAAGAAGAAAGGCAGATACATTACAAAATGGATAAATAGGCATAAGAACCACAATAGAGCTAATGAAAATCCTCCTGTGAAAAATGTCGTCACGAAACCTGGCGTTACCCAAGGCATTGAAACGGTTGGGTTCACATTAATATCAAGAAGGTTCATATAAAACATTGCAAACAAACCTGAAACTAAAGGAGACAACACCATCGGAACAAAATAGAGCGGATTCAGCATCAAAGGAAAACCAAAAATAATCGGTTCATTGATATTGAAAATGTTGGCTGGAATCACTAATTTTCTCATTGCTTTATATTTTTCTGATTTACCAAACAGTGTAGCAATACATAAACCTAATGTATTTCCAGCTCCCCCGATTTGAACGGCAGACCCCACAATGGCAAATGCATAAAATGGCAATTCTTTTCCTGCAAGGAATGCTTCTTGATTCGAAATACCAGCCATCATTAAGATAGGCATATAAACCATTAAGATTGTATTTGGGTGGACCCCAAAGAACCAGAAGAGATTCATTAGTGTAAATACTACGATCAAGGCAATTGGGGTTGCACCAAAAGCAGAAATCGGTTCAGCAACAATAGTTGTGATCATTGTAAAAACATTGCCGTAAGGTGTTAGCCCCGTTACATATTTAATAAAGAATATCAATGAAAAGATGATCATTGCCACAAAAGTTGGTGCCATGGATTGACTTACATTTGGTGGTACGGATTCAGGTAATTTTAATACAAGTTTCTTTCTTGTTAATCTCACATACAACCACGGAATGAACAAGCCAATCAGAATTGCAACAAGGATCCCTTGGCTTCCCATTTTTTCAGTTGCTATTGCAGTTATTGGGGATCCATCAGCTTTAGTAAGGTTTTCAACTGGCATAAGCGCAATAAATGATGCCAAAGATAATAACGCCCCGGTCATACCATGCTCGCCTTCATTGACTGTGTATCGATAACCAATAGCTCCTACTACGTAAACTGCTAATAAGGATAATGTTAATGTGATTATTTGGTTCCCTACATCATACAATCCCGCATTTTGTAAAAAACTTACCCAAGCTGGTATTGGGAAATTTGTTAATACTGCGATCAGTGCAACCCCTAAAGTAATTGGCATCGTAAGCATGAAACCTTCAGTTAATGCAATGATAAACTTGTTTTCTCCGACTTTTGTCGCAATGGGTCCAACAATTTTTTCTAAACCTGTCTGAAATTTATCAAAGAAACTCATTTGAACAACCTCCAAATTTCTATTTTTCACGCTTACGCCGGCTGTTAAGCGCTTTCTTTAACACTTATTCAGTATAGCACTCAGCTCATCTTATCAATTGACCATTTTCCGCTAATTTATGTTCTTTTTTTAACATAGATAGTACTATCTGTTCATCCGGATCAGTTTTTACTTCGAATAAGATCAGCACATTCTCTTCTTGTTTTTGAAAATTCAATTTTACAATTTTCCCGGCATCCTCCACCTTCCTGTTGCCGTAAAAGAAATTTTCACGAATCTCCTTGACTTGAAGTTCAGTTTAACCTGTATACTGGTTTTATATGCGGAAAAGCTGAACGGATAATCCGGGCGCGGCCTTTTGTAACCGTAATCAAACCAGGGGATAGAAATCCCTGCCTAAAGGAGAATAAAATGAAAAAACCAAATATTATGTTACTGGTCTTCAGTTTGATGAGCTTTGTCCTTGCCATGACGGCGTTTGTCTTCAGCGGCATCTTGGACAAGGTGGCCGTTTCGCTGGGCATCTCGGTGGCCGAGTCCGGATTGTTGAATACGATGTACTCCTATGGGGCCGCGTTCGGGGTACCAATCACTTTGATCCTGTTCCGGAAGGTCGAACGCAGCAGGATGCTGAAGCTGATGCTGTTTGCGACGATTTTGACGACATTCGCGCTCATCTATGCCCAAAGTTTTGTGCAACTGCTCATTGTCCGGCTCCTGATGGGGATTTCCGCCAACAGTTATGGTGTGCTGGCCATTTCGACGATTTTGGCGCTCTCTCCCAAAGATAGACAAGGGCGTTCCTTGGCTTTCTACATCATGGGCAGTTCCTTAGCGCTCGTTATCGGCATCCCATTGACGCGCGCCTTATCCTCCATGCTGGATTGGCGCAGCATTTTTTGGATATTGAATGCCATGATGCTGTTGTCCCTCGCTTATTTCCTGAAATATTTGCCGAAAGCGGACCACGAGGCCACAAAACTGGATTTGAAGAACGAGCTGCAGTTCTTTAAGGACGGAAAAACGTTGCTGCTGCTTGCCTATACGTTTGCCATGTTCATGGGGTACAATGCGTTCTATACCTATGCTACGCCGTACTTGTTGCTGCTTTTCCCTTCCATCGAACCGCTGATGAGCCTGATATTGGTTGCGCTTGGCCTCGCCAGTTTCACGGGCAATCTGATCGGCGGCCATGTATCGGATGCCATCGGATACGCCAAGTCACTGATGCTCGGGGCGGTACTCCAAACGGCAGCGATGCTGCTGATCCTTGTTTTCCAACCGTCGAAATGGCTGAGTGTGCTCTTCATTATCGTGTGGCTGATGAGCGCCTGGTTCACCGGGCTGCAGCTCAACACCGGCATCGCCCAGGTGACCGAAAACAAATCCAGCTTCATGCTCAGCATCAACAGCTCCTTGATCCAGCTGGGCGGTGCGTTCGGCGCCAGCTTGGCCGCCATCGTCATCAACCTTAGCGGTATCCAAAGTATTGCCTTTATTGCCCTCCTGACCAGTCTGATGCTCGTCCTGATCCAAATGGTTTCGATGAAAAAATATCCTTGAGATTGATTTGAAAATATCGTAAGGACAAGCAAAAGGCAGGAACTTCCCGCAATCGGGTGAGTTCCTGCCTTTTGCTGTTAACTGATTATCCGGAGATGTCCTTTGCGTAAAAGGTGTCAGCTTTTAGTAATTTTTATCAATTTATTATTGATCTCTTTAACCGCTTCTTCAGAGAAGTAATTTTTCATCTTATTCGCAACCCATAGCAATGTAACAGGTGCGCCAGGCACGGATCGATCTGCGATGTCTGGTGCTGATTCTTTAACTACATTCCATGCTTCCTCATTTTCCATTAAAGTCCCTAATGTGTCCAGAACCGAATAAGCATTACTCGGGAAAAGGTCAACTTCGCCGCGTTCTTGTGTAAACCAGTTTTTGACATTTATCTCAGGATTCGGATCTACAAAAATATAAGATTGATCTGGAGCGTCAACTTTCCTGAAGACGGCAGTGTCTTCGTAACTATCGGAATATGCTCTAACCTTGTTCTCTCCTGGCTGTAAAAGTACATTTTCAAATAAAAATACGGTCTCACCCTCAACGGTTCCAATATCTAATCCATTCATCTTTAAAGAAACCTGTTTTAGATTCGAATATATTTTAATATCAACGACATTTTTGTCTCTATTAACAAAACGTTTTTCGCATATATGAATAAAGGGTTCCTGAGACCAGTTGGCTTTGTAATAGTAAAAGGCGTCTTTCTTAGTACTACGATCAAAGGTAACTAATCCCTTACAGTTTTTCCCTTTCGTGCCGCCTTCGTTTCTGACGCTACTTCCAAAATCAAACATGTTCCAAACAAAACTTCCCCACATATAGGACTTTGTCTTGATGATGGGATAGGTTTGTTCATGATAGATTGCTTGAAACTCTTCACTGTAATCCTTCACTTTTGGAGTGTCAGAATGGAAACCCAGATTAGAATCGGCACCATATTCAGAAATACCCAACGAAACATGCGGATTTTCTGTGTGGAAATTTTCAATCCACTCATTCAAATCTTGCATGCTGTCATAATACCAACCAAAATATAAATTATAGCCCACCATGTCACTGATAAAGTTTAATTGGCTGTTGTTTTTAACTTCATACATATTGGCACTGGCTGTCAAGGCAGTAGGCAGTAATTCCTGCACCAAATCATTCAAAGTATTTACTGATTGGTACATCGCAATGGATTCACCATCCATTGCAATTTCATTTTGAACGCCCCAAAAACAAATGGATGGATGGTGGCAGTTTTGCAAGATCAGTTCTGTTAATTGATCCGTCGCATTCTCCAATACGCCTTCCCTTTCAGGCAGAGACATCATCGGTATCTCAGCCCAAACAACATATCCTTCTTTATCACAAAAATCATAAACAGATTGACTATGCTGATAATGAGAAAGTCGGATTGCATTGGCGCCAATCTCCCTTATGATCTCAAAATCCTTTTCGATGTGTTCGTTCTTAACGGCATTCCCGACATCTTCAAAATCTTGATGTTTGGCAACGCCATTTATCCGCAAGTGTTTATCATTCAAAAAGAAGCCACGATCAGGGGTTAAGCTGCAACTTCTGAAGCCGAATGTTTTCTTGATTTGATCGACAGCCGTTCCATTCTTCTGCAAGGTCGCTTCTAAAGTATATAAATACGGACTTTCTTGACCTTCCCAAAGATTCGGTTCATCCAGCTCAATGACAACATTTTTTTGGTCTGAGGGGATCGTTTCCGAATAAAGGATACGATCTCCTTCATCCAGTATCTTTATGTTTACTGTAGCATCTGATGCGCAAACTGTATGTACTTCTAAATTAACGACACCTGATTTGTCCTCTTTGACTTCAATCCTGATGATGATTCCATCTGTTCCCCAAAAATCTAAAGAGAAATGATCTTTATCCACGCAAATCAGATTTACAGGTCTGTACAGGCCCCCGTATATTGTAAAATCTCCATTAAGAGGGGACACATCCTTTGTTTGGCTATTATCCACAAACACAGTGACTACATTTTCCTTATCCCAATCATACAATTCCGTAATATCAAATCGAAAGGCCGAATACCCCCCGCGATGTTCTCCTACAAACAGGTCATTCAAATAGACTTTGCATACACTATTCGCACCTAAAAATTCTAAATACAGATTATCGTCTCTATGATTTTCTGAGATAGTGATTGTTCTCTGATAAGAAAACTCTTCTCTGTTATTATTTACCTCATTGTTCCATGTATGAGGTAAATTTATCAGCTCTTCCGATGTAGATTTGGGTTTTATTTTTTCTAAGCTGAAATCTCTTTTTTTAAATATCCAGCCCTCATTTAATGAATAAGTGTTCCGCATTTGTAAACCTCCAACCTTTTTAATTTATAACTCAAATACGCTTCATTGTCGCAGAAATATCATGGTTTATACATACTTATAGGCCTTTGCATACTACAAAATGAGTAATGCTCAGGCCTATGGTTGGTATTATGCTAAAAAATTAAATCTTCTGTCCAATTTCTTTCTTCTTGGATAGGTTTGATAGAAAAATCTCAATCTGACCAGCCTTACTGGTTATTACCCAGAATGTCATCATAAATATACCGAAGAATATGTTATTCCAGCCACCGCTATCATAACCCATTGCTCCCAAACCATAATTCATCAACTGGATAGTTAATGCTCCAATGGTAAGTCCAACAATCTCCAGTGTAAGTTTCCCCAGGAACATCCCTATGTAGACAGAAGCTATGTAACTGAACAAAATCCCTGTAGAGGATAAATTGGATAATGTTTCTACTTTATTTTGAGATACAAAGATAGTTGCCGCGAGCCCAAATAAAATACCAGAAAAAACATAGGCTGTAATAACATTTTTTCTCTCGTTGATTCCAATGTTTACCGAGACATGCTGACCATGTCTCAATAGTTTTGCTCTATACCCAAAAGGTGTAAGCGATAGAATAATTTGATACAAAATCATGGCGAACACCATAATATATATTGTGTAGGGTTCTCTCCCAAAAATATTCAAGCCCACATTCGCCATAATATTTACACCATTGCCTCCTGCAAGAACAAGGGTCAATGCTTCATAAACTAACGCTAACATAATGGTACAAATGATGATTGGCAATTTTGATGTGACATAGACTGTGGCAGTAATCATACTGATCATTACTGAGAAAACGACACATAGTGTCAGTAGCATCATCGGTCCACCATTAAACTGTTGCGTATAATAGACACCTAGAATTCCAGCCAACACCATAGTAGCCCCACCCGAAAAATCAAATCTACCATGACGCAATTGCATGGCTAACCCGCAGCCCATCGTGACAGCCATCCCCAAATTCCTGAAAATAGCTTTCCACATGGCCGATTGCCCATAATAGTCTATTCCATTCGATTTCGTGATGGTGTACATAACCAAGAACATCAGAACGGGCAAGCATATTGTTATCAATATATTCCTAACCATTGTTTTACTGTTCATAAATTTCACCCCAGTATTTCCTTGTGCCTAATAGTCTTACTATTCTCATTTGGCCATCAAGTCTTCCATGGACATGTTCATGAGTACTTCTTTGAACTCCTCATAACTTGCATCTGGATTATATGCAGTAAGATATTGCGTGAAATCTTCCGGAGAAATGAAAGCTTGGTCTATATCTGCGGTGAAGTAGAAACATTTTTCCTCCAGAGCTGTTAACTCTTCATCGTTGGTTACAAAAACCAATGAAGTATCGATACGCTCTGCTTCTTCAGGTTGATCAGCAAATGGTTTCTCTGCCACAGCATTAAGGATCATAGCAACAGGAAGAGCTACAGCTTCGACATTCGATAACGTCATCATTCTCATTTCGCCATTTTCAAATGCGTCTAAATCATCTTTTTTAAATCCCGTGGTATACAAATCAACATCTGTCTTATCCGCGCTTACCATCGTAGGATGCACAAAACCACTCGCTAAACTAAAAATAGAGTCTAATTCAGGATAATTATTAAAATATGTATCTTCCAATGCACTAAAACTTAACTCCTGAGTCTCATAGATTTCAATAGGTTCGGTTGCAGTGTCATTATGGCTTGCAATTGTTTTCGTAAACGCTTGGATTGCCGCATTTTTTTGTGGGAAGTATAGTAATGGGAAGGTTACGATGCCTACGTTCGTATTACCATCTTTGATTACTAACTCGGCAGCTTTTTCTCCAATTGAGGAAGTATCGTACAGGCCATCATTCACATTTCCCAAATAATAGTCACTTGACTTTAACTCATCAAAACTGCTGTCCATGTCTGTGATGAATGCAGATAGGAATACACCTGCAGCCTCACACTCCTGCAAAATTGCCGGTGTTCCGCTGTCTATCGCCAAAACAATCCCGTCCACTCCAGATGCAATCAAATTCTGCACGGCTGTTATGTTGGTCTGCTCATCGTAGCTGCTTCCTACGACATACTCATATGAGAAACCGACTTCCTCTGACAGAGCGTCCATATACACGGTCAGTGCATCGAGCGTCTCTCCACTCTGCATATGACCGAGCACGCCAATCTTTACATCCGCATAATCAAATGAAGCTTCCTCAGCTGTACTGTTGCCTGCCGAAGTCGAGTCGGATCCTTGTTGTTCTTCTGCTCCACCACATGCTGCCAAGCCTAATAACACTGTTGCACTCATAAGTAGTTTTATCATTTTTTTCATCCTGATCATCTCCTGATATAATTTTTTTGAAAAGTTCCGAACTTTTAATAGAAGAAAGTTATCTAGGTAACACGACTCCCTTCTTGCGGCTGGTTATGATCACGATGACAGCAAAGATCAATGCCTTCACCAGCGGAACATTATTTGCAGCAACACCGGATAGGGTAAGCCCATTTGTCAAAAGAATATAGGAAAATGAACCGATCAGAGCAGCACTCACTTTACTCTTCATCCCTCCTGACAAAGGCATTCCGCCGAGGATCAACGCCACCATAACATCCATATGATACCCTGCACCCGTGACACGGGAAGAGCTTCCCGACCGTGCTAAAATGAACAGGCTAGCTATCGCTACGCAGGTTCCCATGATGAGATACGCATATATTTTGTTTCTGAATACATTCACACCACTTTGTTTGGCAAATTCTATATTTGCACCAATACTGCTCGTGTATTTTCCTAGACGCGTGTAATTGAATAAGTAGTACACGACAGCGAACATGATTGCCAATGCTCCGATTTGAACATACATGTTCTTCCAGAATGAAAAATCAAAGCTGGTCCTGATTGTATTGGTTTGCAGAGTTATGATCGTTTGAACGCCCGTTCCGATAAACATCAGGAACAAACTAGTGATGACAGAAGGGAGACCTAACCAAGAACTCACCGCTCCATTTATTAATCCAAAAAACAGGGCTAAGAGCAAGGCGGCCATAAACGCCAGGAAAAGATTTCCTGTGGCATTTAAAATTATCGCTTGAATCAGTGTGCAGAGACCGATTGTGGCTCCAATCGAGATGTCCAAATTTCCCATTGAGTATACAAATACCCCTCCCAAACAAACAATAGCCAAAGCGACCGTTTGTTGCACCACAATGCTGACATTATAAGCTCCAAATAGGTTCCCGTTGGACGTAAAGCTAAAAACGATTAGGATTAACACTAAGCCTAAGTAAGGAACAATACTTAGCCAATCCCACTTTTTGATTTTTTTCATTAGACCAAGAAAGTCCGCCGATTCGATATGATTTTCTCCACTCGATTTATTTGCTGGTTTTTCCATAATTATCTCCTTTCGTAATTCCCAAAAGACGCCATTAAATGATGTATTCAATGATGTCGGTCTGTTTCAGATCCTTGTCCCGTGTAATGTTGGCGCTGACTTCATTGTCTTTCATAATAATTATCTGATCGCACATTCCGATCAGTTCCGGCAATTCTTCACTGATCATCAATATCGCCTTATTATCCGCTTTCATTTGGCTGATCAATTGATACATAAATTGTTTAACGCCAATATCCACTCCGCGAGTCGGGCAATCCATGATGAAGATGTCGCTGTCTTTTGCCATCCATTTTGCGAAGGAAACCTTTTGCTTGTTGCCGCCAGATAACGTTGAAACGTATTGGTTCTCGTTGTTGCATTTTATGCTGAAAGCATCAATTTGGTGCTGGGCCACTTTTGTGGATGCTTTTTTTGATAAATACATCATCTTTCCGGACAGTCCTCGAATGCTTGGCATAATGATGTTGTCTCGAATTGAGCCTTCTCCAATCAGCGCTTCCCGATCGCGATTTTTTGAGATGTAGCCCATGTTGTTGTCGATCGCGGACATAATGCCCTCGATGGGGTTTCCTTTACATTCGATTGCGCCTTCTTTCAGTCGTTCCAATCCAAAAGCCGCTCTCCCTACATCCCGCATGCCGCTACCTGATAATCCGCCCAGGCCTAAGATTTGACCCTTATGCAATTTTAGATTAAAGTTTTTTATTTCATTAAAGGATGCATTCTTAAATTCCAATACAACTTCACCGGAGTGGGATGGATCGTAATCTTCTCTGTAGTAAGCTTCTCCAATCTCACGTCCTACCATCATGTAACGGATCTTCTTTGGATCCATTTCTTCTTTTTCCAGCGTCCCTATGATGCTTCCATCCCTCAATACTGTCAAGATATTGCAAACTTCAATGATTTCATCCATGTCGTGACTGATGAATATGACAGCTTTTCCTTCAGCCGCCATTTTGTTGATGAGCTTGTAGATCAATGCTCTCCCGATATGGCTTAAGGCTGTAGTTGTTTCATCAACAACTAACAGCTGTGTTTCATCCGTTACTGCACGGCAGATTTCAATCAGTTTTCGGTCTTCAAAGCTGTAGCTGTTTATGCTGTCACCTCCCTTGATGTGCTCGATATCAAATGTTTGCAAGAGTTCATCAGCTGCTTGAACCATTTTCTTTTTGGATATCATACCCAAGTTAGTGAATTCCGCTTCTTTTCCAGCAAAGAGATTCTCTGCTACGGTTACATCACTGATCGTATTTGCTTCCTGAAGGATCATGCTCATGCCTTGCTCCCGTGCATGGATCATGCTTTCCGGATGCCATGCTTTCCCTAGGTAAATCATTTCCCCGCTATCGCAATCCTGCAATCCGGATGCAATACTGGTCACGGTACTCTTACCGCTTCCGTTTTCGCCGACCAGACCATGGATTTGGCCTCTTTTTATAGTCAGATTCACATCTTTTAAGGCAATCGTAGGCCCAAAGCTTTTAAACATATTTTTTACTTCAAGCAATGTTTTTCCTTGTTTAGACATTTCTGCAACTTCCTTTCTGTATCAATATCTGGTGTCCCAGCTGTTGCACCACACGGTTTCATTAAATTTGCCCTTAAATTCCGACTGACCAGTTATCTTCTCGACTGTGGCTCGAATGCATGCTCTGGTTGGTCCATAAGCATTTATGAATGTTTTCATCATGGGTAAATCATACAAATGATTTGTATAGCTTAAGGAAACACAAACCGTAGGAACTTCGTTGATCCACCAAGGTAATTCATTAGAATGTGGCGCTGAATATTTCACCCGTACATTATTTTCTTGGGCATAGCCTTTCATATGGACAAACACAAAGACGACATCGTATTGCTTTTTGAAAGATTCGACTGTGGGCATAGCCATAATTTTAAATTTATTGAATGGTGAGCGTTCTCTTTGCTCAAGATCATAAAACGAATCATTCACGTCAACCTGAAATCCAGCTTTTTCCAGTTCTTCAATCACGATTTTCTTGGCTTTGTCTGTCCCGTCAGCATAAGAAACGGGGGCACTTTCAAGAAAATACAGCATAGCTCTTTTTTTCTCACGTACATCGATCGGCAGCAATCCTTGTGTATCCTTGACAAGCGTAATGCTTTCATCCGCAATTTCTTTTGCCACCGCTAAGTGCTCTGCACTGCCGATTTGCGTCAATTTCGTCGTCGCCTCTTCCAGAGACTCCGCTTTCATTTTGTGCAATCCTAGCTTTGCCTTCATCCCTAGGATATGTTCAAGGGCTTCCTGTAATCTCTCTTCAGAAATGATGCCTTTTTCATATCCATCCAGCATGTATTGGAAATCCTCTTCTTCATCGTGCATGAACAAAAACATGTCGCATCCCGCTGCAATCGCATATGGAAGCTGTTCATTTCTTGGTTTAGCACTCAGCAAGCCGCCCATATGAGAAGCGTCGGTTACTACAAGCCCTTGGAAACCTAATTGTTTTCTCAATAAATCAGTTGTGATTTCAGGCGCTAATGTAGCTGGCATAATCTCTTCATCCAGGATGCCTGGCCGTAACTTTCTGCTGTATGCAGGAAGTGCAATGTGGCCAATCATAATCGTTTCCAGTCCATCTTCTATGAGTGACCGATAGACCTTGCCAAAACTGGCATCCCATTCTTCACATGTCAGATCGTTGATCCCCATCACCAGGTGTTGATCTCTTTCTTCAACGCCATCGCCCGGGAAATGTTTAGCACTTGTCAGTATATTGCTGTTTTTTAAGCCTTTAATGTTTGCTTTTGCCAATTCCAAGACTTGATCCGCTTCATTCCCGAATGCTCTGGTATTAACGATCGTGTTACGCCAATTAAAGAGGATATCCACAATCGGAGAAAAGGTCCAGTTACACCCCAAGGCGGTAGCCTCTATTCCACCGATATTTCCCATTCGGTATGCAGCTTCCGGAGTAGCAGTCGCTCCACATTGCGCTTGCGTCGCAACTTGCGTGCCGTTTTGGCAAAGACTGCTGCCGCCATCCTCGCAATTCGCTGCAATAAACATAGGTGTTTTACTGTACTTCTGGAACGCTCGATTTTGATGCAAGACTTTAAGAGGATCCCTTTCAGTGTATCGAGCTCCCCCTATGTGGTATTTCTCCACCAAGTTTCTGATGTATTCTTCATTACTGCTTTTCCCTAAAACAATGAAAAGTTGTCCAATTTTCTCTTCAATCGACATATTGTTTATTGTTTCTTCTACCCACTCAATGTCTTTATCCGATAATCCATAAGGCATTCCTTTGAGATTCGTTAACATTTATCTAATCACCTATTATTCATTTATTTCCCATACTATAGCACGTTATTTTCTATGCAATTAGAATAAAACGGTTTCAATTAGCACGTTTTTAAGGTGATTTTCCTTTTTTGTTTATTTATTCCCTATTCTGGAGTAAACTACTGTTACAGTTTGATTTTAAGGAGAAATGAAATGAATTCATCAACGATCGATTTTATTACAAAGCTTCTCTCGGATACACTGCATTTAAATTTTCATTATTTCATAGCTCCATACCCTAATATATCCGCTTTTGACCAATCTCTCCGAGAAAGTCTTGAAGATTCTGAAACATTGTACAAACAAGTGCAGGACCTTCTGTTGACTCTGGAAAAAAACACTTTCTATTTTGTAACGGATAATTATTCAATCAGCTATATTTTTTTCTTTCCGTTCGTGGATAAACAGGATATCGTTGCCATAGGTCCTTATTTCAACAACCCGATTAATGATGATTATTGGAATGAAATCACTGAAAACAATCACCTGACTGCAACAGATATCCAAAATATAAAAGGATTCCTGTTCGGGATTCCTCAGATAGACAATAACTTACATCTTATTTCAATCATTTCAAATATCGTCTCCTATATTAATAAAGAGGACATCACTCCGTTCTCCATCAAATATCATGATTTTTCCACTTCCAGTAAAGATCATTATATTTATACTCCTAAAGATAATTTTGAAGCTTATTTCGATGCTGTATTCGATCGCTATAAGATAGAAAAAGAGCTTCTTAGCCACATTCGTAATGGAGATTGGGAAAAAGCCTTAGTTGAAGCAGAGCGGTTCATGAGTTCGCCTATTGAACCTCGCCTAAAAAACACACTCAGAGATCAAAAATCCCACTTGACTTCAGCAAATACCTTATTTCGTAAGGCTGTCGAAGGAAATGAAATACATCCTGTGTACTTACATGAAATATCAAGTAAGTTTCTCCATATGATTGAACTTACCAACTCAGAAAGTGCGTTAAATAAATTATATGAACAAATGATCCGGGAGTATTGCTTGCTTGTCCAAAATAAATCCAGAAACATGTACTCTCTATCAGTAAGGAAAATATTGGATTACATTGAATTCAATCTTAATATGCCCTTGACTCTGAAGAGCATTTCAGAAAAATTCAACTTATCCGCTCCCTACATTTCCAGCCAGTTCAAAAAAGAAGTAGGGACTACTGTGATCCGATACATTAACCAATTACGCATCAATGACGCCATAAAATTACTTGACTCCAGTTCTATGAGCATTCAAGATATTGCCGCATATGTAGGCATCCCTGACTATAATTACTTCACGAAGGTGTTCAAAAAAGAGATGGGCGTAACGCCTAGCGACTATCGGAAAGACATTGCCAAGTAGCCTGTTTTCGAGCGGATGGCGGATTTTCCGTCCAAAAAGCCTGCGATAAGCGCAAAGAAGAGGCCGCCTCGAAAAAATGAGACGACCTCTTCTTTGTGTTCTTATGCTGTTTTATTTAAATTTAACAGCGGTTCCATATGCGATTACTTCAGCTGCGCCTTGCATGATTGCAGAGGAAGCATACCGAATGTTTACAACTGCATCCGCCTCTAACGCAGTCGCTTCGTCAACCATCCGCTTTGTTGCTATGGCCCTGGCCTCATTCATCATTTCGTTGTAGGCTTTGAGCTCTCCGCCGATTAGCGTTTTAAGCCCTTGTGAAATATCGCGCCCTAAGTTTTTGGACTGAATCGTACTCCCCTTAACTAGTCCTAACATTTCAAATTCTTTTCCGCTTATATAATCAGTATTTACTAAGATCATCGTCATCATCCTCCTTGATTTCATTCACTCTTTCAATTAACAGGTACACCATCAACACAATTAATCCGCTGGGGACAACGATCAGTAGTATTTTCATCAGCAAAGGGATGTCCCCAGACTCAGCAAATCCCAGCCACATGTAGAACATAAAATAGGAAATAACTAAAACTGTAATCACTATTGGGGCAATCATTTTTTTCGTTTGTTTTTTCAATAGCATTACCCACTTTCTGCATCTTCGAAAAATTATTTAAATCCTCTATACAGTATACCTTACCCAAAGCGAACATATCCAACATATGCCGCTTCTGTTAAAGTGTGTCGTCAGCAGTTCCTGTAATTCTGCATGCGTACCTCTCATTTCCCCTTTCCCAGACATACGACTATGCCAAATAGAATTTCCCACGTTGTGGCCGGAGTTTGGCCCATATTTTGCTTGTATACTCCGATGATATAGCCTTCAAAGAAGTTAAGGCTTATTGTGGGGTACTGACTCCGGTGGGCGGTCCCTTCTCCGGAGTTGAGGACGGATTTCGGGGCCGCTATTGTAAACTCAATTCCACAAAGAAGAGGTCGCCTCAAAACGAGACGACCTCTTCTTTGTGTTCATATTATCAGGGTACTTCAATCTAGCATATCCTTATAGATCTCCCGCAGGGTCTCCAGTTGGTCATCCGACCAGGTGCCGCGCTGGCGTTGGTCACGGAAGCGGTGGCTTTCGCCCTCCAAGGCTTTTTTGGAGCGCTTGATGTCTTTGTAGAGTTCGATGGCGGAGATGCGCTGGGCGCCTTTCGAGAAGACGAGCTGCTGTTCGGCCAGGTCGCTAGTGGCGACGTAGACTTCGGTCAGCACGTTGCGCAGTTTTTTGACGACGCCTTCGATGTAGGTGTCGGCAGTCTCTCCCTGTGCGGTGAAGATGACCTTCACCCGGTATTTGGAATATTCTTTCGTGAGGCCGGGAACGAGTTGGGCGTCGAAGACGCACCAGACTTCATTCCCTTCATAGCTTTGGTAATCGGACAGCGCCTGCAGCAGTTGGTCCCGGGCCTCTTCGATGAGGTCCTGGTTCTTCAGCTTCACCAGTTCCGGCCAGGCGCCGATCATATTGTAGCCGTCCACTATCAGGATTTCTTTCTTCAACATGGCCTTCACCTCGCTTCTTCGGGTACGCAGACGCTGCAGATCAAACGTGGCGTTTGCGGAAAACTTCGTACATCATCAGTCCGGCTGCAACGCCGGCGTTCAGACTTTGGACATGGCCGACCATCGGGATGGTCAACAGACCATCCGCGGATTCCTTCAACAGGCGGGAGATGCCTTTGCCTTCGTTGCCGATGATCATGGCCAACGGCAAGGTTGTATCCCACTGGCGGTAATCCTGCCCCGACATGTCGGTGGCGTAGATCCAGACACCGCGTTCCTTCAGTTCTTCGACGGTGCGGTGCAGGTTCGTGACGCGCACGACCGGCACATGTTCGATGGCGCCTGTCGATGCTTTGGCGACGGTCGCCGTCAAGCCGACTGCGCGGCGCTTCGGAATGATGACTCCGTGGGCACCGCAGGCATCCGCGGTACGCAGCACGGAACCCAGGTTATGCGGATCCTCGACACCATCGAGGATGATGAAGAACGGATCTTCGTTCTTGGCGGCAGCCGCTTCGAACAGATCATCGAGCACGGCATATTGGAAAGCGGCCGTAGCGGCGATGATGCCCTGATGGACGGCATTGTCGGACAAAGTATCCAGCTTGGACTTCGGCACCGCTTGGATCTGGATCTTGCGGTCCTTCGCCAGCTTGATGATGTCGCCCAATTTTTCTCCGCCCAATCCGTCTTGGATGAACAGTTTGTTGACATCGCGATCGGAGCGCAGCAATTCCAGTACCGGATGGCGTCCCATCACGAAGTCTTCGTTTTCGGGTATTTCTTTTTCTGCATCATCGCGTCGTTTTGGTTCCGGTCTGCCCTTTTTCGGTGCATTGCGGGTGTCCTTGAACGCGCGGTTCGGTTTATTTTTCATAATTATTTTCCTCGACTTCTTGGATACACCAAAGGATCAACTCTTCCAGTCGCGCCACTTGTCCAGAAAGATGCAGATAACCCATCAACGACTCGAATCCGGTCGCGATGCGGTATGTCGTTACGTCCGCATTTTTGGCGATCGTATGGCTCTTGCTGTTGCGGCCGCGACGGTACATGTCCATTTCTTCTTCGCTCAGGAAGCCATCTTTGGCAAGCATCGCGTGCATCAGCTTCGCTTGGGCTTTAGCCGAAACGAAAAAAGTCGCACGACGGTGGAGCTGGTTGGGTTTGGTGTGCCCTTTTTCTAATAAATGTGTTCTGATATAGGTCTCATAAGCGGCATCGCCGACATAGGCCAAGGCAAGACCATTCAATAAGCTCCAATTGTGTTCTGTCACTATACTCTTCTCCATCTGGTACCCTGCGAAGTGTCATCCAGGATGATGCCCTGATCCTTCAGGTAATCACGGATTTCATCACTGCGGGCGAAATTTTTGTCTGTACGGGCTTGTGTCCGTTCATCGATCAGCGTTTGGATGTCATCATCCAACAAAGCCTCTTCCTCCAGCACGACGCCGAAGACGCCGACCATCGCTTTATACAATGCAAGTGCTTTGGTGATGACCGCTTCGGAAACGGCTTCGCCCTCTGCGTAGATGTTTAATTCCTTCGCGAACTGGTAAACGATCGTCATGGCGTTGTCCGCCTGAAAATCGTCGTCCATTTCGGTAACGAACTGTTCCTGCAGATTCTGGAACAAAACCAGTTTTTCGGCATCTTCAGGCAGTGCTGAAACGGCATCCTTCAGGCGGTAGTTGGCGTTCTGATAGGCAATTTTGACCTTATCCAGATTGATTTTGGCTTCTTCGATGGCCTTGTCGCTGTACTTGACAGGACGGCGGTAATGCGCTGTTCCGAGGAAGAAACGCAAGACTTGCGGATCGACTTCTTTCAGGATATCATGCACCGTCACGAAGTTCCCGAGCGACTTGCTCATCTTCTCAGCATCTTCGCCGATCGTGACGAAGCCGTTGTGCATCCAGTAGTTCGCGAAAGTTTTGCCGGTTTTGGCTTCGCTTTGCGCGATTTCGTTCTCGTGATGCGGGAAAGTCAGGTCATGGCCGCCGCCATGGATATCGATGGTGTCGCCCAAGTATTTGGTCGCCATCACGGAGCATTCGATGTGCCAGCCCGGGCGTCCCGGACCCCAAGGCGATTCCCAGGAGACTTCATCCGGCTTCGCTTCTTTCCAAAGCGCGAAATCGAGCTGATCTTCTTTCTTAATGTTCTCTTCCGCATCCAAGCGTTCGCTGGCGCCGACGATCAGATCCTTGATCGATTGATCGCTCAGTTTGCCGTAGTCCTTGAACTTGCCGGTGCGGTAATAGACGTCCCCGTCAGCCGCATAGGCATAGTCTTTTTCGATCAATTCGCCGATGAAGGCGATGATTTCCGGGATGTTTTCCATCACACGCGGGTTCAGCGTCGCTTTTTCGACATGCAGCGCCGCAGTGTCTTCATAGAAGGCCGCGATGAACTTTTCGGCGACTTCCTTCGCGGAAATGCCCATTTCTTTTGCGGCGCGGATGATCTTGTCGTCCACGTCGGTGAAGTTCGAGACGAAATTCACGTCATAGCCGCGGTATTCCAGATAGCGGCGGACGGTATCGAAAGCCACTGTGCTGCGCGCGTTGCCGATGTGGATGTAGTTGTAGACGGTTGGGCCGCAGACGTACATGCCCACCTTATTCTTTTGGATCGGTTGGAACTCTTCTTTTTCGCGCGTCAGGGTGTTGTAGATTTTTAACATTGCGCACTCCTTTCCAGCTTCGAAAAAAGGGCTGACGCCCTTTTTCGTTTGCTAATCATTCGATTGTTTTGTCTTCTTTCAGCTTATGGTTATGGTAACGGACGATCTTTGCGGGTATGCCGACCGCTGTGACATCAGGCGGAATTTCGCTGACGACGACTGCGGATGCCCCGATTTTGGCATTGTCGCCGATCTTGATCGGCCCCAACACCTGCACGTGGGCGGACAACAGCACGTTATTCCCGACTGTGGGATGGCGCTTGCCGGTGTCTTTTCCGGTGCCTCCCAGGGTCACGCCATGGTAGATCATGACATCGTCGCCGACTTCGGCTGTTTCCCCGATGACAATCCCCATGCCATGGTCGATGAACAGACGCCGGCCGATTGTCGCTCCCGGATGGATTTCGATTCCGGTCAAGAAACGCCCTAGATGCGAAATCACCCGGCTGAAGGTGTACCATTTTCGCTTATAAAAAAAATGAGCAATATCATATATAAGAATGGCATGTAACCCCGGGTACGTCAGAACGACTTCCAACGTACTCCTTGCAGCCGGATCATGATCTTTTATGGTTTGAATTGTTTCGCGTAATCTATTCAAGTCATTTCATGCTCCTTTTTGGATTATCCATCTATTATATAGAATAAGCTCACTTTTGCTATACTTTTTTGTCGGTCCTACATTTTATCCAATACGCTGTTCAGGTGAGCCAAGCTCTTCTCTCTGCCCAGCACTTCGATGGTCTTGCCGATTTCAGGCCCGTGCATTTGGCCGCTGACGGCGACACGGATGGCCATGTAAAGGTTCTTGCCTTTGATCTTGGTTTCTTTTTGGACTGCTTTGATGGCGCCCAGGATTTCAGCTTCTTCGAACGGCTCGATGGCAAGCAGTTGTTCTTTGAAGGCGGCAAGTACGGTCGGCGCTGTTTCGGCAGCCAGGATTTCTTGCGCTTCTGCGTCCAGGTTGAGTTCATCGGCGAAGAACATTTCCGATAGGGCAACGATTTCAGCGGCATAGCTCATTTGCTCGTGGTACAGACTGATCAGCTTTTTCGCATATTCGCTGTCCGATTCAGTAGGTTTTTCCGGCAATTTGCCGGCAGCCACCAAGTGAGGCGCGGCCAAAGTTACGATTGTGTCCAGGTCGGCGCTCTTCATGTACTGGTTGTTGATCCATTCCAGTTTCTTCTGGTCGAAGGCGGCAGGCGATTTGCTAAGGCGTTCCGGATCGAACATCTTGATCAGATCGTCTTTCGAGAAGATTTCGTCTTCTCCGACAGGTGACCAGCCCAACAGCGTGATGAAGTTGAACATCGCTTCCGGCAGGTAGCCCAAGTCTTTGTATTGTTCGATGAACTGAAGGATCGTTTCATCGCGTTTGCTCAATTTTTTGCCTGTTTCGCTGTTGATGATCAACGTCATGTGTCCGAAAGTAGGTATTTTCCAATCGAAAGCTTCATAAATCATCATTTGTTTCGGTGTATTGGCGATGTGGTCATCCCCGCGCAGGACATGGGTGATGGCCATCATGTGGTCGTCCACGGCAACCGCAAAATTATAGGTCGGGAAGCCGTCGCGTTTGCGGATGATGTAGTCTCCGCCGACGCTGCTGGCTTCGAATGTAATCGGTCCTTTAACGATGTCGTCAAAAGTGTAGGTATTTTCGATTGGCACACGGAATCGGATGACCGGTGTGATGCCTTGTGCTTCTTTTTCAGCTTGTTGGGAAGGCGTCAAGTTTGCGCATTTGCCGCCGTAATGTGGCATTTCCCCGCGTGCTCTTTGCTGTTCGCGCTCCGTTTCCAACTCTTCCTCATTGCAGTAGCACTTGTAGGCGCGGTTGGAAAGAAGCAGTTGATCGACCAACGGATCGTAGATATGCTGTCTTTCGGATTGACGGTACGGGCCGTATTTACCTGGTTTGTCCGGACCTTCATCCCAGTCCATCCCTAACCATGCCAAGTTTTGCAGTTGGCTTTCTTCGCCGTGTTCAAGGTTGCGTTTTTGGTCCGTATCTTCGGTGCGGATGATGAATTCACCGTCGTTATGGCGGGCAAACAGATAGTTGAACAATGCGGTACGGGCGTTTCCGATATGCAGGTTACCGGTTGGGCTTGGTGCATAACGTACGCGGATTTTCTTTGTCATATGAAGTATCCCCTTTTCTGTGGAGCTGGTTATGTCGTGCTGGATTTTCTATTTGATGCCTTTTTGTGAATGCGCAGGCTTCGCGAAGATCATGCGGCCGGCAGCTGTCTGCAAGGCACTCGTGACGACGACTTCGATTGTCTCGTTCATGTAATGCTGTCCCTCTTCGACGACGATCATCGTGCCGTCATCCAGATAGGCCACCCCTTGATTGCGTTCCGTTCCGACTTTGATGACGGTGACGACCATGTATTCACCGGGTATGACGACCGGCTTCACGGCATTTGCCAAGGCATTGATGTTCAATACCGGAACATTCTGGAACTCGCAGACTTTGTTCAGGTTGTAGTCGTTCGTGATGACGATGCCGTCGATCAGTTTCGCCAAACGGATCAGCTTGCTGTCGACTTCGGGAATCTCTTCGAATTCACCGTCGTAACTTTCCACGACGATATCCTCTTCTTTTTGGAGTTTGTTCAGGATGTCCAATCCCCGTCTGCCCCTGACGCGCTTCAGGCTGTCGGAGGAATCCGCGATATACTGCAGTTCACGCAACACGAAGTTCGGGATGACGATGACGCCTTCCAGGAAGCCGGTTTTGGCGATATCGTAGATGCGCCCGTCGATGATGACGCTCGTATCCAAAATCTTGTATTTGCGGAAAGTGTCATCCGCTTTGCGGTCAAGCATCTGTGTTTCTTCCTGTTTTTTCGGTTTTGCTGCGAACAGTTTACGGAATTCTTCGATCCGGGTAGTTCCCACGCGGAATCCCAGGTAGGCCAGGATCAAGGACAGGATCGCCGGCAGCACATCGTTGATGACCGGAATCCGCAGTGATGTCAACGGGATGCCGATCAACCAAGCCAACACAAGCCCGATGATCGTTCCGATCGAACCGAACAGCATGTAGCTTACCGATAAGGTGCTGAAATAATTTTCTATCTTTTGCATGATGTCCAAAATCAATTTCATCAATAAAAATGACAATAAATAAAATATAAGTGCTCCAACCCCAAAATTAACAAAAACATTATTGAAAAGATTGTTTCGTATGCCCGCTAATTCCCACAGGTAAGGCAGTGCTGTAATACCAGCGCTGCCGCCCACCATCAGGAAGACGGCCGTAATGATTTTCCGTTTCAAAGGCTTCCCTCTCTTTCCTTCTGTCATCAATTTTTATTCGGAAATACTTTGCGCAGCGTTTCTTGAAGCGTTGCGACAGGAATGATCTCGATCCCTTCCGGGTGCTTCCAGCCAGCCATATTGTTCTTCGGCAGATACACCTTCGTGAAGCCCAACTTTTGGGCTTCGTTGACGCGTTGCTCAATCCGGCTCACCCTGCGGATTTCACCGGTCAGGCCGATTTCGCCGATAAAGCACTCTGTCGCGGAAGTCTCGCTGTCCCAATAACTTGAAGCGATGCTGACCGCCACTGCCAAGTCGATGGCAGGCTCATCCAGCTTCACGCCCCCTGTCGATTTGAAGTAGGCATCCTGGTTCTGCAGCAGCAAGCCCGCCCGTTTTTCCAGAACGGCCATGATCAAGGAAACCCGGTTGTAATCCAATCCGCTCGCGGTCCGGCGGGCATTCCCGAAGACTGTCGGGGTGATCAGACACTGGATTTCCGCCAATATCGGGCGCGTGCCCTCGAGTGAGGCAACGACTGCAGATCCGGATGCTCCGGCGAGCCGCTCTTCCAGGAACAGTTCGGAAGGGTTCCTCACCTCGCGCAAGCCGCCCTCGATCATCTCGAAAACGCCGATTTCGTCGGTCGATCCAAAACGGTTTTTGACGGCACGCAGGATCCGGAAAGCATGATGACGATCGCCTTCAAAATACAGCACTGTATCCACCATATGCTCCAGCATCCGCGGTCCGGCGATGGCGCCTTCCTTCGTCACGTGTCCGACGAGGAAAATCGCGATGTCGTTGCTCTTCGCAATCCGCATGAATTCGGCGGTGCATTCGCGCACTTGCGTTACGCTGCCGGCCGTGCTCGTGATGTCTGGATGGATCATCGTCTGGATCGAGTCTACGATGACGAATTCCGGCTTGATCCGCTCAATCGTGCTGCGGATCGCGTCGACATCCGTTTCCGGGTAGATGTAGAAGTCGGTGCCCTTGACCCCTAGCCGTTCCGCCCGCAATTTGATCTGACTAGCGCTTTCCTCTCCGGAGATGTAAAGAACGCGGTGACCGCCTTGGTTGATCTGCGCCGAAACCTGCAGTAGCAAAGTGGACTTACCGATGCCGGGGTCGCCGCCGATCAGAATCAGCGAACCGGGCACGATGCCTCCGCCCAGCACATGGTTGACTTCTTCCATCTGCGTTTTGACGCGCGGCAGATTCTCGGTCTTAATGTCCTGGATGGCGATCGCTTCAGGTACGTTCCCGCTGAAATTGGAACGCTGCTGTTGCTTTACTGCTTTCGTCGCTTCCCGTTCTTCCTCCATTTGGTTCCAAGTGTTGCAGTTCGGGCAACGTCCCAGCCATTTCGGCGACTCGTACCCGCAAGCCTGACAAACGTATTTCACTGCATTTTTTTTTGCCAAATGAATCTCTCCTTCAAGTATGAACCAACTTATCTTATTTTATCACAAAAAGCCTATTCTACGTATAACAATCCGCAAATACCCGCCGATTTGGCTTTTCTTTTTAGGCCTGTCCTGACGAGCCGAAACCGCCTGTGCGTTCTGTTCCTTCTGCTTCATCCTGGTCGGCTTTCAGGAACTTCAGGAAGATGCCCTGGCCGATGCGGTCGCCCTTGCTGATCACTTTGTCGCGCAAGCCGAAATTCAGGAACTGGAAGTAGATGTGACCTTCGTTGCCCTCGTTATTGTAATAATCCGCATCGACAATCCCCACACCGTTCGGCAGCACGATGAAATTTTTCAGTGGATTGCTGGAACGGTTCGTCAATTGCAAGTATTCGTCTTCCTGCATGTAGGCTTTGATCCCAGTAGGCACCAAAAGCGGACGCAAAAGCTGCTCTTTCTTTTCGAGCGCCTCATCTTTATCGCTGTTGAATAGTTCCGTAAGGTGCGATCCCGCGCTTTGCACGACCGTCTTCCAGATAGCCGGCAAGACGATTTCTTCGGCTGCTTCAAAATCATATCCTGCTGCGTGTTTCGTTGCACGCTTGGGTAATTGGATGTTTTTATCGGCATAACTGCTGATGACTTCAAACCCTCTTTTGCTCATCAATCAAAACCCCTTTTTCTCTCTAGTATCGTTTTATCGATCTGTCCTGCATCAAAGAACCATTTTACCAAAACAACGGCGGTTTTTCACGGTTTACTTGTGTGCTTGCCTTTTCTTAATGCTTTCGGGGCGAGCGCTGTGTAAACTATAACAATGAATTGAGACTTTTCCTTGAACAATTCCTGAGGTTTTTCTAAAAGCTTCCGGCGCCAAGAAAGCGCCTTCGGCATAGTGCACAAAAACCTGTCACTTTTTTTGGGCAGTTTCCCGTGGTTATGGAATCCGCTTTCAAATAAGATAAGGACATAAAAGAAAACCAAAAAAAAATCAAAAGGCAGGTACAAATAAAATGGTAGAGATCCAGTTGAACAGCATCCATAAAAAATATGACAATTCCCCTAATTACTCAGTGACAGATTTCAACTTACAAATCAAAGATCGCGAATTCATCGTCTTTGTCGGTCCTTCCGGTTGCGGAAAGTCAACGACACTGCGCATGATCGCCGGTCTGGAAGATATTTCGGAAGGCGAATTGGTCATCGGCGATACCGTCATGAACGACGTTGCACCGAAAGACCGTGATATCGCAATGGTGTTCCAGAACTATGCACTATACCCGCATATGACCGTATTCGACAACATGGCGTTCGGTCTGAAACTGAGAAAGTACAGCAAAGATGAAATCAAAAAACGTGTTGATAATGCAGCTGACATCCTGGGGTTGACGGAATACTTGGACCGCAAACCGGCAGCTTTATCCGGTGGTCAAAGACAGCGTGTCGCCTTGGGTCGCGCAATCGTGCGTGACGCAAAAGTCTTCCTGATGGATGAGCCTTTATCAAACTTGGATGCAAAATTGCGTGTGGCCATGCGTGCTGAAATCGCAAAATTGCACCGTCGCCTGAACACGACAACCATCTACGTAACCCATGACCAAACCGAAGCGATGACCATGGCGGATCGCATCGTCATCATGAAGGACGGCTTTGTGCAACAAATCGGCAGCCCGAAAGAAGTCTACGATACACCAGTAAATGTGTTCGTAGCTGGATTCATCGGATCGCCTGCCATGAACTTCTTCAACGTAACTTTGCAGGATGGCGTCATCACGAACGGCGAAGGGCTTAAATTGGCTTTACCGGCCGGAAAACGCAGAGTCTTGGAAGAAAAAGGCTACAACGGCAAAGAATTGATCTTCGGCATCCGTCCGGAAGATATCCAAAGTGAGCAGATCGTTCTTGAAACCAACCCGACTTGGGCTGTCAAAGCGGAAGTGGTCGTATCCGAATTATTGGGTGCTGAAACCATGCTTTATAGTAAAGTCGGCGCAACAGAATTCATTTCCCGTGTGGACGCGCGCGATTTCCATTCGCCAGGCGAGGTCATTGATTTGGCCTTCAACATGAACAAGTCCCACTTCTTCGACAAGCAATCCCAAGATGTGATCACCATCCCTTAACCAGAGGATGGCCGGCATCACCTTAATGACGCTTACCAGTTCTAACCTACCCTCCCCCCATAGAAAAAGGCTGTCGCTCATTTTGAGGACAGCCTTTTTCTTATGCATGTATTTGCGTGTTTTGGCTGGAGGAGTGCGCAGCTCCGGTGAAGGACCTTCCGACCGGAGCACGCCGACAATGATCGCATTCAACTACGACGAAGCAGCCTTCATCGGAGGACACCAGCAGAATGTGGGCCGAACTTCGGCGAAGCCTCCCTTCACGGGAGAAGAGCGCTCTCGACCAATAATGAAGGAGGTGCCTCCATGAGACACCTCCTTCATTTATGTGGCTATTGTTTTCGCTTCAATCTATTCGCCCGCAGTTGTTCGGTAAAAAGTTATTCTTCCACCGCATCCGCATCGAATGCTTCCGCTGGTGAGATGCCGTCCTTCACCCAGACCGAAATCGTACCGGCTTTGACAGGGAAACGCCCATTGCCGTCCTCAGCGATTTCGACTCTGTCTTCGCGGTTGCCTGTGTAGTCAGCGAATGTCTGGCCGGCATACTGTTCGCCCACGTACATATCCTTGAATCCTTCTTCACTGTTGGAAATGACTGCCGCCAAACCGTACGGATGCTCTTCATTGCCCAAACGGGTCCAGCCGACGCAGTTGCTATGGTCGAAGTAGTCACGCTGTTCGCCGTAAGCATGGTTCGCGCGCAGATAAAGCAGTTTATCCAGGAACGTTTGTTGGCCGTCGATTGGATTCGCACCTTTTATGCCGTAGTAATCGCCGTAGAACAGGCACGGAAATCCTTGTTCGCGCAAAAGCGTCACGCCGTAAGCCAACGGTTTGAACCAAGGCTCGACAAAGGACTGCAAGGCTTGACCCGGTTGCGAATCGTGGTTGTCGACAAACGTGACCGCATGGGTCGGGTTTTTGGCCACCAGCGTTTCCTTGAACAATTCACGCAGATCGTAATCCTTGCCTTGCTGGGATGCGACGTGGAAATTCTGGTGCAAGGGGACATCGAACAGATCCAAAGAGAAGTCGGTCGCTTCCAAGTATTCCTTGATTGTTCCATAACGGTACTTCCAATATTCGCCGACCACATAAAAATCATCGCCATGCTGCGCGCGGATCGTCTCAACGAACTCCTGCACAAAATGGTCATTGATGTGTTTGATGGCATCCAAGCGGAAGCCATCGACGCCGGTTTCCTTGATGTACCAGTCCGCCCATTTTTTGACTTCTTCGACGACCGCGGGATGGCCGTAGTCGATATCGGCATACATCAAATAATCATAATTGCCGTATTCGCTGTCGACACTCTCGTTTTCCGTCCAGCCTTTTTCGAAGCCCTTGATCATGTAGATGGCTTCTTTGCCGTTCTCGTTATTGAAGTCCGTTCCGGTGAAATGCTCCCAGGACCATTTGAAGTCGGAATATTTGTCGCCGCGACCCGGGAACGTGAATTTCGTCCAGCCTTCGATTTCGTATGCTTTTGTCTGCTTTTCCTGACGGTTGTCGGGATCCACTTCATAAGCAAGGAAGCGTTCCGTTTCATCAGCGCCGGCTTTATGGTTCAGGACAACGTCGGCATAGACGGCGATTCCTTCCGCATGCAGTGCTTCGATCGCAGCCAAGTACTCTTCCTTGGTTCCGTATTTTGTGCGGACGGCCCCTTTTTGGTCGAATTCACCTAAATCATAGAGATCGTAGACGCCGTAGCCTGTATCGTTCGTCCCTGTCGCTTTATAGGCCGGAGGAGTCCAGACAGCCGTAATGCCCAGTTCCTTCAGATGTTTTGCATCCTCCTTCAGGCGATTCCATAATTGACCATCATCATCCAAATACCATTCAAAATATTGCATTATCAATCCATTTCCTGCCATTCGCTCACTGCCTCTCGTTCATTCTAGATTTGTTGTAGTCTACAAAATGCTTTTCGCTCTTCTCATTATACACGCTTCTCCTACATTTGCCTTTTGTGACACCTCCTGAGCGCCGCTTTCTTCCTTGCGGGACGAAATGCTTGCATCTTGAATCGGTCGCCGTTATACTGACATTAAGTTAGCTGATTGCTGATTTCTTTTTTTGTCTATATATCTCGAATTAGGAATATACGAAACAGAATACATAACGAAATGAGGAAACGATCCATGAACACATTAAGAGGAATCCACCACGTCACCGCCATCACAAGCAGCGCCGAAAAGAACTATGCCTTCTTCACGAACATCCTGGGCATGCGCTTGGTCAAAAAAACCGTCAACCAGGACGACATCCAGACTTATCACCTTTTCTTCGCCGATGATCGCGGCAGCGCCGGCACCGACATGACTTTCTTCGATTTCCCAGGGATTCCGAAAGCCGTCAGAGGGACCAATGAAATCTTCAAGACCGGCCTGCGCGTCCCTTCAGATGAAGCCCTGGCCTACTGGGTGAAACGTTTCGATAAATATAACGTTACGCATTCCGACATTTATGAGCAATTCGGCCGTCGGGTGCTCGACTTCCAGGATTTCGATGAGCAGCTCTACCAGTTGGTTTCGGATGAGTCGGATGCCGGCGTGGCTCCCGGGATTCCATGGCAAAAAGGCCCTGTTCCGAATGAATACGGCATCCGCGGTTTGGGACCGATTTTCGTCCGCATCGCTGATTTCAATTTCTACAAGCAAGTAGTGGAGTCTGTCCTGGGCTTCCGCCATGCCGCTTCCGATGGCGACATCCATCTCTTCGAAGTGGGCGAAGGCGGAAACGGCGGCCGCATGATCGTGGAGCACAATGAGGTGCTGGGTCAAGCGCAGCAAGGTTTCGGCAGCGTCCACCACATGGCTTTCCGCGTGAAGGACCGCAAAGATTTGGAAGAATGGATCGAACATATGAGCGCTTACCGTTTCCCGATCTCCGGCTATGTCGACCGTTTCTACTTCCAATCGCTCTACGCCAATATCGCGCAGGGCATCCTCTTCGAATTTGCGACGGAAGGCCCGGGGTTCATCGATGATGAAGAGCCTTACGAGACGTTGGGCGAACGATTGGCCTTGCCGCCTAAATTCCGTGATTCCCGCGAAGAAATAGAAGGCTTGGTCCGTCAATTCGATACCGTGCGCAGCACGAAGACTTTCGAAAAAGAATATTTGGACTAACAAAAAAGCAGAGGCTATCTCATTTTCGAGACAGCCTTCTGCTTTTTTTGCATTTTAAACTGATTGTGTTTCCTTCAGCACCAAACAAACGCTTTGGTAATCGCCGTGCAGGGCATCCTTCAGATAGAGCCCCCGGTTCATCAGCTCATCGCCGCCGATAACCCCTTCATACCCGCTGACGGTGTAGAATTTAGCGGAATCCAAGCCTTTGAACATCACTTTTTTCTTCTTCAGGTTGGCCCGGTCGAGAACCCGGTAGTAGAAATAAAGCGCCTCGTCTTTATCAGGACCCACAAAGATCCAAGCGGCCTCGTTTTGCGTTTCGAAAGGACTGAGGATGCGGTGGAAGACACCATATTGGACAAGTCCGCGGTGTTCCTTGTAGAAGCTGATCTGCTCCTTCATCTCTTGTTTCTCTGCTTCGGAAAGCGTCGTGACATCCAGTTCGTAGCCCAGATTGCCGGCCATCGCCACATCCCCGCGCATCTTCATCGAAGTCATACGGTACACTTGGTGATTCGGAATGGCTGATACGTGCGAACCCATGCTCGAAATCGGCATGACGAGGCTGGTGCCGTACTGGATTTCCAGACGCGCCACCGCATCGGTGTTGTCGCTGGTCCAAGTCTGTGGCATATAGTAGAGGATACCCGGATCGTAGCGTCCGCCGCCGCCTGAGCAGCTTTCGAAGAGGATGTGCGGATATTTCGTAACCAACGCCTCCATCACTTCATAAAGTCCCAACATATATTTGTGCAACACTTCCCCCGGCAACGCGCCTGGAGCAGCAGTCCCGATTTCGGTCATGTTGCGGTTGTAGTCCCATTTGATGTAATCGATCGGCACTTCATCCAGAATCTGCATCATCTGCGCCAGGATATTGTCGCGGACCTCCTTGCGGCTGAAATCGACCACGTATTGGCTGCGGCCCAGCGATTTTTCCCGTCCTGGCGTATGGATGCACCAATCCGGATGGGCTCGGTAGAGGTCGCTGTCTTCGGAGATCATTTCCGGTTCGAACCACAGCCCGAACAGCAAGCCCTTCGCTTTGATGTTTTCTGCGAGTTGCTTCAATCCAGCCGGCAATTTCGCGGTGTGGACATGCCAATCCCCCAGCGAGGAATAATCATCATCCCGCTTGCCGAACCAGCCATCGTCCAGTACGAACAATTCGACTCCCAAAGCAGCCGCTTCATCGGCCATGGCCTCGATCTTCTCGGCTGTGAAATCGAAGTAGGTGCCTTCCCAGTTGTTAATGAGAACTGGGCGCTCCGCAAATTGATGCTCACCCCGCACGAGATGCTTCTGGTAGAAGGGATGCAGTGTCTGCGACAGGCCATTCAGGCCATTTTCGCTATAAGCCAACACGACTTCCGGCGTCTGGAACGTCTCTCCGACAGGCAAACGCCATTGGAAGTGGGCCGGATTGATTCCCATCTGGACACGGGTCTGCGCGTAGGTGTCGACTTCGACATTGGCCCTGAATTCGCCGCTGTAGACGAAATGGAAACCGTAGACCGCTCCTTGGTCTTCCGTCGCCGTTTTCTCCGCCAGAGCCACGAACGGCTGATAGGCATGGCTCGTGGTTCCGCGCTTGCTGTCGAGCGTATGGATGCCGCGGACAAGCGGCGTGCGCACGACTTGGCGTTCCCTTCCCCAGGCACCAGGCAATTGGATCATATCGAAAGCATCATCGGGGAAATCGATGGACATGCTCAGGGCTTTGTTCAGATGGATATCTCCAGCCCCGTTGTTGCGGAAACTGGCCGAGCGCGTCAGCACCGGATAGTCGCGGAACAGGGTGTAGCTCAAAACGACTTCCACCTTTGTGACGGTGTCTTCCAAGGTAAGCAACAACGTTTCCGCCGGTTCTTCCGTTGTTTCATAGGTCTGCGGTAAGCCTTGCAGCGGCTGCTTGCCCGCCACTATTTCATGGCTCTTGTAAGTCAGCAGGCTGACGGTCGTTTGATCGGGATACAGGCATTCGAATGCCGATTCCCGGAAATCGCCGCTGCCGTTGCCCGGGAATTCCTGCGGCAAGGTCGCCAACGAAAACACACGGCCAGGGACCTCGGACGGATTGGGTGCAAAGGCATTGTCTTGGCGCGGATAGTCAGCCACTTGGGAAAAACTGTTGAGTTTCTTTCCCCAATACTGATGGGATACATATTTTTCTTCTTCCAGTGCAATCACATAGCTCACTGTTTCGTTCTGCAGATGGAAATATTTTTTTCTTTCATCAAATGTTATCGTCACAGTCATCACTCCTTGGCTCTATTCATTTTGGCTAAAATATTTGTTCTTCCCCTGATGCAGTCCGGTGAAGGATCGAGAATGTATTTGTAGGCAGGTTAACCGTCAGGCTGGCCGCCTCTTCGCCAAGGACCCACGTTAAAGTGAAGGCGCCGTCGTTTATCTTGGTTATCTCTAAATTTCCGTCAAAAGCTTTGGCCGTATTGCGGAAAGACAGCAAGCGGAAGAGGTCTTTTACGACCGGCCGCTCGATTTCTTGTCCGATTTCGTCCAAGCTATAGTAGTGACGGTTGATGTTGCGGCCTTCCTTGCTGTTCTCCAGCAGCTCCAGATCGTTTTCGCCAGCCAACAAGCCTACGTAATAGATCTGCGGAATCCCGGGAGTGAAGCACTGGATTGCCCGCGCTAACAGGTAGGCGGCATCGTTGTTTCCTAAAGCTGAATAGTACGTGCAGTTGATCTGGTAGATGTCCAAATTGTTGTAGGCTTCCGAGCTGTAGATCCGCTTCAGGTTGGCGCCTTTTTCGTAGAGGGATTCCACTGTGAAGTCCACTTCTGCTTGGGTCATCAGATCCTTCACGTCGACGACACCGATGCCGTCATGCGTGTCCAAGGTCGTGAACTGGTCGCGCGGGCAGATCTCCAGCCAATGCAGCAGTTTCGCCGCTTTGCCGCTGTATAGTGCGTGCAGTACGAGCATCGGCAAGGCGAAATCATAGACCGGAAAGCCTTTTTCGGCGATTTTTTGCTGGATTGTGTAGTGCTCATGGATTTCGGGAAGGACCGTCACATCATAGGGTTTCAGGATTTCCACTGCGTATTCCAGCATCTCCCAGATTTCGGGTTCCACAAAGAAGCAATTCGTATCCAATTCCTTGATGGCGTAGGCGAATGCGTCCAAGCGGATGATCGAAGCCCCTTTGTCCGCCAGAAAACTCAAGGTATCCTTGATGAATTGGCGCGTCGCTTCGGTCTTCACGTTCAGATCGATCTGCTCTTCCGAGAACGTGCACCAAACTTTTTCCGTCGTGCCGTCCTTGAAATGGGCGTCCACGAAAGGCGCTTTGGGTTTGCGTTTGTAGATCAGGTCGATGTCCGCTTCAGTCGGTCTGTTCTCCGGCCAATAGTCGTTGTAGCGGATGAAGAAGTCCTTGTATGGCGACTCCTCTTTCTTCTCCAGAAAGTCCAAATAATAGGGTGATTGTGCGGAAATGTGGTTGAGCATGAATTCGTACATCATGTAGTATTTTTCGCTGATGCGTTTGATATCATCCCAATCGCCGAACTGCTCATCCACTTTGGTGTAGTCCATCGGCGAAAAGCCGCGGTCGCCTGATGATGGGAAGAACGGCAGGATGTGTACGCCGCCGACGACCCCTTTCAGATGGGTGTCCAGCACGTGTTCCAGATCCTTCAGGTTATTGCCCAGACTGTCCGGATAAGTGATCAGCATCGCTTCGTTTTTTATCTTCATTACAGTTACCTCATTCTCAAATATCGTTAAGCTGAACGAACCCGCTCAGCTTTTATTTATTTCCCACCGGTTGTAGCGATGCCTTCGATGAATTGTTTTTGGAATATGATGTAAAGGATGATCATCGGAATGATCGCGATGACCGAACCGGCCATCAGCTGCGGATAATTGGTCGTGAATTGCCCTTGCAGGCTGGCCAATCCAGCCGACAGCGTCATTTTGTCCTGGGACATGTTGACGACCAACGGCCACATCAAGTCCTTGAAGGCAAAGAGCGACGTGAAGATCCCCAAGGCCACCAAGCCGGAACGCGCCAGCGGCATGTAGATGCGGAAGAACACTTGCCAGATCGATGCGCCATCGATCGTGGCGGCTTCCATCAATTCATCAGGCAGCTTCATGAAGAATTGGCGAAGCAGGAAGGTCCCGAAAGCGGAGACGATGCCCGGGATGACCAAGGCTGAGATTGTGTTCAGCAGCCCCAGATTCTGGACCAGCAAATATTGCGGCGTCAGATAGATCTGCGAAGGGATCATCATCTGCGTCAGGACGATTACGAAAAACAGGTTTTTTCCTGGGAACGACAGTTTCGCAACCGCGAAGGCCGCCATCGCGCTGAAGATTGTCGAGGTCAATACCCTGATGGCAATCATCAACCCTGTATTTAGGTAGAAGCTTACGAACGGCAAGGAATTCCATACTGCTTTATAGTTCTCAATCTGGAATGCTTCCGGGAAAATTTGCGGCGGTATCTGCGTGGATTCGCTGATTGTTTTTCCCGAAGTCAGGACCATCCATAAGAACGGCACGACCATCAGCAAGGATCCGATGATCAGCACGATGTGGATCAGTGCCGTCGTTTTATTCATTTTTGTCTGCATATCTATTCACTCCTAATCGTAGGTGACCCATTTTTTCTGCGCCAACAGCTGGATGCCGGTGATCGCCATGATGATCAATACTAATGAGATGGCGACAGCCGAACCGAAGCCTTTGTCATTGAGCACGAATGATTCATTGAAGAACATGTACACGAGCGATTGCGTGCTCTTCAGCGCCAAGTTCGTGCGGTCGAACATCATGAAGATGACATCGAACACCTGCAGGGCACTGATGACACTTGTTACGGAAACGAAGAACAGTTGCGGCGAAAGCAACGGCAGCGTGATCGCGAAGAATTGCTTCAACGGTCCGGCGCCATCCACAACAGCTGCTTCATAATATTCTTTGGGTATTTCCTTCAGACCCGCCAACAGCAGGATCATGTTGTAGCCGACATTCGTCCAGATTCCGACGATGATGATGGACCAGATTGCCACATCAGGATCGGTGATCCACATAATGGATCCGGAATAGCCAAGTTTATCCAGCACCGCATTAAGCAAGCCGTATTCCGAATTGAACAACCAGCGCCAAACCATGGCCACGGCTGCCGGAGCGGCGATCATCGGCAGGAAGAAGATGGTACGGTACAGTCCGACCGCTTTTATCTTCGTGTTCATCAGTACTGCAAAGAACAGCGACAGGATCATTGTGATGGGCACTTGGATAGCGGCGTAGAAGAAGGTATTTTTCAATGATTGCCAGAATTCAGGATCTTGCAGCATCTGCAGATAGTTGTCCATCCCGACAAAGGTTGAAGTGCCGAATGTACTCACATTCTGGAAACTCATGTAAAGCGACTGGAATAACGGGATGACGTTCAGGATCAAAAGTCCGATAAATGTTGGGGCGATAAAAAACCAGCCCCACAGTGCCATTTTTCTTTTGCGTTCCTTTGCGGTCACGGTGCGGAGCGTTTTTTCTTTAGGGATTGCTATATCCGATTTCATCACTTTCACCTCTATATATATTGAAAGCCACTTATGGGAGTGTTCCCCATAAGCGGCCTTCTATTTTATTATTTTTCGTTCGCCAAGACTTCTTCAACACCGGAGACGATGTCTGCAGCCACATCTTTAACAGTCGTTGCACCGTCAAATACAGGCATCAAAGCATTGTTTTCGACATCTTCCCAACGGGCTGTCTCTGCTGAGTAAGGCTTGATGTAGGCATTTTCCATTTGATCTACATAGACTTGCATATTGAATTGGCTGTATGCTTTTACGAATGTTTCTTCTGTTCCTTCATAAGCCGGGATAGCCGCGCCGTTCTCGCCTTGCAGACGCATCGCTTCCTCTGTTCCCAGGAATTCGACGAATTTCAGGGCTGCTTCTTCATTTTCAGTTGAAGCCGCAACGGAGTTGGCCAAGCCATTGAATATTGTTCCCGCTTGTTTGCCTTGCGGTAATGGCGCTACATCAGCATTGGCAGCCGTATATTCATTGTTGGCCATTTCCCCTGTCATCCAAGAGCCGAAGAAGCCCATCGCGCCACGTCCTGATTGGAAGAAGGACAAGTTCGTATTTTCAGCAAATTGGCTTTGCGTCGGTGATACGCCATGTTTCACGCTCAGATCCGCATACCATTGCACGGCTTCGATCGTTTCGTCCAAACGGAAACCGGATTCGGTCTTGTCATCGGACAATACGTAGCCGCCGTTCTGGAAGATGAAGTTGTGGTAGCCTTCTTGTCTGTTCAAAGGAGCCAAAATGCCGTATACGCCGTTGTCGGGATCGTTCAACGTTTGAGCGGCTGCCAACATCGTGTCCCAAGTCCAGGTTTCATCCGGATAAGCAACGCCAGCTGCGTCGAACAGCGTTTTGTTGTACCATAGCGCAATCGTGTCGTAGTCTTTCGGGATGCCGTAGAGCGCATCATCAGCGGAATACAGTTCGACCAATTCCTCCGGGAAATGATCCAAGGAAGTCAATTCGCTGTTTGCGTAAGTTTCCGACAAATCCATCAGGACGCCGCCAGTCGTGTATTTCGCGATTTCATTGGAGTGCATCCAGAATACATCCGGCATGCTGCCGCCTTGTGCGCCTGCTTCCAATTTGGTCCAATATTGATCCCAAGGTGTCACTTCAACGTTTACCTGGATGTCAGGATTTTCCGCTTCGAAAGCTTCCGCTATCGCTTCCATACCCGGTTGTTGGATTTTGTCCCAAATGCCGTAAGTGATCGTCACTTCACCAGAATCGCTTCCACCCTCGGAACCGTTTCCGCACGCACCTAAAACAAGTCCTGATAACAATACTGTAGCCAATGATACTTTCTTCCAATTCTTTAACATCTCTTCTCCACCTTTTCGTTTATCTATAAAATTGTATAGTTTAAAACAAAGAAACTATTGGACCCTAGAAAAATTGCACCTGAACTGTTCAAAAACAATCGATTTGTAAACGTTTACTTGTTTTGATGTCCTTATAATACCAAATATAAGATGCGTCCGATAGATATTCAGCCGTACAAAAACATACCTTTTTGTTGATTTTAATATTATCAGCGTGTATGCCCTCAAGGTATTGCTGTTAAAGCAAAAAGGCCGGACCTGCCCGGAACCGGCTTTGCAGCGTTGCCAAGTGGCCCGACCTTTGTCGTCCAGTTTACCTTGCTGTACTATTTCGTTTTGACTTTCTTTACATAAGCCCTCGGAGACATCTCCATCTTGCTTTTGAAGATACGCGTGAAGCTCAAAGGATTTTTGTAGCCGACCTTCTCAGCGATCTCGGCAATGCTGAGATCCGTCGTTTCCAGATATTCACGGCTTTTGAAAACACGGAACTCGATCAAATATTCATGGGGCGTCCGGTTTGTCGTTTTATGGAAAATCGAAGTCAAGTAGGAATCGTTCAAAGACAGTTCCCGGCTGATGTCACCGATCTGAAAATCGACATCCCGATACCTGTCTTTAATGATTTCAAGCGCCCTTTTTGTATATTCGACGCCTTTGTTGATTTTCTCGATCTGTTTGATTTCGGTGCCGTTCAGATCGTGCCCCAACAGGCTCAACAGAAGGTACAATTGCCCTTGCAACCGCAGCCGCGATAAGATATCGAATGGATTGGCCGCCATGATTTCCTGCATCATCTCTTTTACTTGGCCGAAATTTTTCACATTCCCCACCGGATGCGAAACCCGGAATCCGATGGCCTCCAGCAAGGCCTCCAACTGCTCGCCTTGCATGCCGATCCAGTAATATTCCCAAGGATCCTCTTCATCCGCTTGATAATAGGTTATCACGTTCGGATAAATGATGAAAAATTGGCCTTCTTTCAGGTTGAACCGGCTGTTGCCAATCTCGAAGTAGCCCTTACCCTTCATAATGATATGGATCAAAAAATATTCCCGGACAGTTGGTCCGAAACTATGGTTGGGAGCACACTCCTCTTTTCCTTTGGTTGTGTAATAAAGGTCTCTATAATAGATTTCTTCTTTAAAAAAATCCTCATCCATTTTCATCACCTCGGTCTTATTCCTCTTAAAGCTGTTGCTCTCATTATAGAATGGTCTCCTTGCTATAGCAAACCCGCGTTTTTCTCTGTGGCTCACTTCCCATATGAAATTCAACCCTTTCGTAATCCCAGATTCTCTTGTACAATGAGAAAAGATTGCCCGAATCGGGCAGATCCCCAACAAACTGACTAATCCCATAACCTTTACTATAGATTTGGAGGCACCACCCTTGAAAAAAATCATCCTTTCTGCGCTACTGCTCCTTCCGCTCTTCCTGCTTTCCGCCTGCGCGACTGCGCTACCTGGGGAAGAAGTCATGCAGAACCTGATCAACCGTTCTGCCGACCTTGAAAGCTATCACCAATACGTCTCGTTAACCACAACGACCACAAAAGAAGACCTGAATGGAGCTACAGCGGTGAACGAGCAGTACACAACCGCTGATGCGACGCTGTTCCCAGAAGAAAAGACCGGTTATGGAAAGCGGATTGACAAAAACAGCGACTATCCCGCAACAAAATCCGAGTTCTATGTGACGCCTGAAGTGGGTTACATCCGGACCGACGATGGCGATTGGACCGCTTATGCCACGCCCGATGTCCCGCTCGCAAGTCTGCAGGTTTATCCGCTGGAGACGTTTATCGAACTGAGCCAAATCATTGAAGAATACGGCACCCTCGAACTGGAAGGGGATGAGTATTTGCTCAGCTTTTCCGGCAGCGATGATGCGCTGAACAAAGAAATAAACTACCTGTTCCAGACCCTGCCATCCGAGCAGACCGATTACGAGATCGCTATCCGTCTGGATGCCGAAACCTTCTATATGACAGCATTCTCCTATCTTTCCACGGTCACGCACACTGATCAAAAAACCATTGCTACAACGGAACTGACGGGCGAGTTCGATCTGTACGATCAAGCGCAAAAATTGAAGACTGTTCCCGACTTCGATCCAGCCGATACGACTGCCGAAACAGCGGATTCTTCTTTTTGATCAAAAATTACATTCGACCATGATACAGTCTGTTGCTCCTCGTACTGCTCATTTAAAGAAAAAAGACCAAGACTCCATTTGGAATCTCGGTCTTTTTTCATTACAAAATAGCGTGCTTTTTGTTTAAGGTAACTTTTTGCCTGCAGCCTTGTAGAGCTCATACCACTCGGTGCGGCTCAGCTCCACATCGGAAGCTTTACAGATGGCCGCGATGCGCTCCGGATTCATGCTGCCGACAATCGGCTGCATTTTGGCAGGGTGACGCAGCAACCAAGCGATTGCGATCGCTTCACGGGATACGCCCTTGTCATCCGCCATCGCTTCGATTTTTTCATTCAACTCCACATAATCGGGATGATCGAAGAACAGCCCCTTTTTCCCGTTTCCGACTTGGAAAGGCGACCATGGTTGGATCGTCATGTCCGTGATGCGGCTATACTCCAAAACGGAACCGTCATGCACGAACGATGGACTGTTCATCATATTCACGTTGAAGCCTGCATCGATCATCGGTGCATGCGTCAGGCTGAGCTGCAATTGGTTGATCAATAATGGCTGCGTGACGACTTTCTTCAGTAATTCGACTTGCATCGGATTTTGGTTGCTGACGCCGAAGTGGCGCACTTTCCCTGATTTGTGCAACTCATCAAAGGCTTCCGCAACTTCCTCCGGTTCCATCAAAGTATCCGGCCGGTGCAAAAGCAAAGCATCCACATAATCGGTCTGCAGGCGTTTCAGGCTGCCTTCCACCGAAGCGATGATATGTTCTTTGGAGAAATCGAACATGACACCCGGTATAATGCCACACTTCGTCTGCAGCATCACGCTGTCCCTCGCGATGCCGAGTTCCTTGAAGGCTTTTCCGAAAATTTCCTCCGAAGTCCCTCTGCCGTAAATATCTGCGTGATCGAAATAGTCGATCCCGTTGTCCACTGCCGTGCGGATGACCGCTGTCGCTTCTTCATGCGTCAAAGCGTTCATACGCATGATGCCGAGCGAAATTTCTGATGCGAAAAGACCTGAATTGCCGATGTTTATTTTTTTCAATTGTCATACCAGCTTTCATTTCGGATTTTCTTGAAAACGTTTCAATAAATTCAGTATAGCATTTTTGATGGCCATTCGTGAACTGAAGCGCATCAAAAAAGTCTACCGGATATCCCGGATAACCCCAGTGAGCTTAATTTTCCGGTGAGAGCTGCCTCACCGGGTTTCCGGCCGGCTCCGGGGTGCTGGTTCCCGGCGAGGGCCGCTTCACAGGGTATTCGGTCGGCCACAGGGCGCTATTTCCCGGTGAAGACCACCTCACCGGGTTTTCGGTCGTCCGCGGTGTGCTGGTTCCCGGCCAGCACCAGCTGGGATCAGGACTCCAGAATTTCAGATATAATAGCGGCCATGCGCATTTCCTTTAGGCTGATAGCTTTCTCTGAGAATCCGATATATGCGGTCCTTATCGCCTGAACCGCACCAATCCAGCATGCGATTGGTAGTCAATTTTTCATCAGGGAACAAGAGACGAAAATCCTCAATGTTTTTTTTGATTGCTTTTTTGACATTCATTCTTTCACCACATGTCTGACACTTTATGAAGTGTCCATGGAAAGCTTCCGCAACAGTCCCGCATGCCGGACAACCAATCCCTTTACGCAGGTCTTCATAGCAATATACTGGTTTCATGTGCGGTGGATAATCCGGATTATGCAACTGCAGCAATCGCTCAGCTAACCGTCGCTGTTCAAAAGATGGTGCCTCTTTCATTTGCAAACTTCGAAAATGAAGGGGAACCTGACTAGGCAAAAGATAATTCCCATCACCTTTCGCCTCCAACAAAGTGAATTCGGGATTGATATAGACAACATACGCCTCCACCTTCATTTGACACGACAGGGACTGAAGCAGCAATTCCAATTTCACTTTAGTCCGCTGCAATTGTACCCATGGATTTTCCAGATATACACCGGTTGATTTAAGTAATTTATCATCCGCCCATGTATGAACTCCCTCGTAATTCTTAACTTCATACAGTCGTATTTTGTCAGTACAAATCAAAAGTGTATCGACTTGAAAAGAAGATTTTCTGAATTCCAACTGCAAATCATTCAGTACCAAGCAGTGCGAAGATAATGGTTCCGTAAGTCCATCTAACCCGTATTCCCCATCGAAACCTTTATCTAGATGAAGGTGGTAATAGTGGTCATCACTGCTCAGGATCATGCGATTGGACAGAACCTCATAGATGCGGAGAAGCTTTGGTTTCGTGCGTTCCTTGTATGCGATAGCGCTCACTCCATTATATTTATTTACTACCATAAACATACGTAATTTGTTGCCAATTGCGCTATAGGAGAAGATTTATTTCAATCTTTGTTCATTAATAGGCCAAAATACCTGGACTTAAAAATTCTTTGGGAGAAAAAATCCCGGCGAGGGCTGTCTCGCCGGGATTTCGATCGGCCGCGAGGCGCTGATTCCCGGCGAGAGTCGCCTCACCGGGTTTTCGGTCAGCTGCGGGCGCTGATTCCCGGCGAGGGTCGCCTCACCGGGTTTTGGCCACCTCCAGCCAGGCGCCATTCTGCCGTCACAATAAAAAAAGCTAGAACTTGCCCAGCCCCAAAGTTCAGTAATAAAACTGTCTTTGAATGCTGGCAATAAGTCCTAGCCAATTCTTGATTATTTCACGCTGTTTTATTCGTAGCCATTCGCCCAAGGGACTTTTTCGCCAGCCTCGAGCGATTTTTGCACATCGATGATGGTCTGGTTGGAGCTGCCACGGAATTTCAATGTCAGATCGCGTTTGGACAGCTCGAAGCGGCCATCGACAAGCACATCCATCAAGCGCAGCAATTTCTGCTTATCCTCGGATTCTGAAGCCAATTCGTCCCAGTAGTAACCGGTCCAGCCCCAGATGTCCTTGGTCCGGCCGAACTCTGCCCGGATCCGCTGCGCAAGCCGCAACGCGACCTTCGTGTTGAGGAACGGTTCGCCACCCAAAAGCGTCAAGCCTTGCACATAAGGCTGACGCAGATCGGCCATGATCTGTTCCTCCAACTCGTCGGTGTAGGCAATCCCGTAGTCGAAATTTTGGACTATCTTGTTGTAGCAGCCTTCGCAGGCGAACAGGCAGCCGCTGAGATAGATACTGCAGCGCACGCCTTCACCATCCACAAAGTTGAACGCTTTGTAGTCCGCCACATTGTCCTTGCTGTATGTTTCTGCCAACCATTCTTGCGGTTGCGGATTTTTCACTTTACATCACCTAACTGTTTTGATTACTGTTCTGACTTGCAATCCGCATGCAGATGTTTGACGCGTGCCGAAATTTCTTTATGGCGGCCACGCACCATCGGACGGATCTGTGGGTTGCCGAGATATCCGCACGTACGTTTTACGACGTCGCATGTCTGCGGATCGGTATTGCCGCATTCCGGGCATTGGAAACCGCGCTCGGTCGGATTGAAGTCCCCCTCGAAGCCGCACTCCAAGCAGTGGTCGATCGGCGTGTTCGTTCCCAAGTAGCCGACTTTGTCATAGGCGAAATCCCAGACTGTTTCCAGCGCTTTCGGATTTTGCTGCAGGTTCGGGTATTCGCAATAATGGATAAAGCCGCCTGAGCAATATTGCGGATATTCCATTTCGAAAGCGATCTTCTCGAAAGGATTCGGATTCTTGCGGACATCGTAATGGAAGCTGTTTGTGTAGTATTCCTTATCCGTGATATCGGAAATGATGCCGAATTTCTCTGTGTCCATGCTGCAGAAGCGATCTGTCAAACTTTCGCTCGGAGTCGAATAGACGCTGAAATGATAACCGTATTGGTTGCCCCAAGCATCCGTTTTTTCCTTCATCTTCTTAACGATGTCCAAAGTGAAAGCTTTTGCTTCCGGATTCGTTTCCCAATCTCCTCCGTAAAAGACCGTCGCCGCTTCATAAAGCCCGATGTAGCCCAAAGAGACGGTCGCGCGTTTGTTCTTGAATAATTCATCGACCTGATCCGTTTCGCCCAGACGTTTCCCGAAGGCCCCGTGCTGATACAGGATCGGTGCGTTCGTAGGCGTCGCTTCTTTCGTGCGCTCCACACGGTAAACGAGTGCATCCTTACAGATGGCCAAGCGTTCCTCGAAGATGTTCCAGAAAGCTTCCGGATTCCCTTCCGATTCCAAGGCGATTCTCGGGATGTTCAACGTCACGACCCCAAGATTCATCCTGCCGGAATTGACTTCGTTTCCGTTTTCGTCTTTCCATCCCTGCAGGAAGGAACGGCAACCCATCGGTGTCTTGAAACTGCCTGTCAATTCAACGATTTTATCGTACATCAGCACATCCGGATACATCCGTTTGGTGGCGCAAGTGATGGCCAATTGTTTGATGTCATAGTTTGGATCCTGTGTCTCCAAGTTCGTGCCTTTTTTCAAAGCGAAAATCAATTTCGGGAAGATCGCTGTCCGTCTTTCTTTGCCCAATCCTTTGATGCGCACTTGCAGGACGGCTTTTTGGATTTCGCGAGCAAACCAATCCGTCCCCAACCCGAATCCGAGTGTGGTGAATGGTGTTTGTCCGTTTGAGGTGTAGAGTGTGTTGATTTCGTACTCTAGGCTTTGCATAGCATCATAGATGTCTTTGCGGGTTTTTTCTTCAGCATAAGCGATTTGTTTCGCTTCGCCATCCACCCAAACTTTAGCCGTTTCCAGATGCTTCTCATAATTCAGGCGGGCGTATGGTGCCAGCACTTCGTCGACCCGGTCCGCGCTGCAGCCGCCGTATTGGCTGGAGGCGACATTCGCAAAAATCTGCGCCATTTGGGCAGTCGCTGTGTTGACCGAACGCGGGCTGTCCACTTCGGCGTTGCCGATTTTGAAGCCTTCACGGAGCATGTTCTGGAAATCAATCAGGACACAGTTCGTCATCGGCGAATACGGTTGGTAATCCAGGTCGTGGTAATGGATATCGCCTTTCATATGGGCGTTGGAAACATGTTTCGGCAGCATTCTCAGGCCGATCGCTTTCGCAGCCACCCCGGCCGTCAAGTCACGGATCGTATTGAAGACGCGGCTGTCCTTGTTGGCATTTTCGTTGACGATGCTCTGATCGGCATTCATCAGGCTTTGGATGCGCAACTCGATGTCCTGTTGTTGCAGCTTTTTGACTTTTTTCGTCAATTTGTAGGTATTGTAGGCTTCCGCTAACGGCAGATTTCCCATTTCGGCAAGCGTCGCTTCAACTTGATCATGGATATCATCGGTCGAAACACTTTCCGTTTCTGACGCAATCAGTTTGTCTACGACCAATGCCACAACAGCATCCACATCGTAATCTGCAGCCGCTTCGTTCTGTTCAGACAAGAAACGCTCTGCTTTCTTGATCGCTTTGTATATTTTCTTGGCATGAAAAGGAACAACCCGTCCATCCGCCTTCAACACTTGGATATTCACCTCTGCGTCATCGACTTGAAGATTCGTGCTTTCATTCAAGAAATCCGTTGGTAATGAAGCCATATTTTTTCCCACTCCTTAGTTAAAAATTAACCGAACATGCAAAAAAAGCTAATATAAAGTAAGAGGTCGTTACAAAATGAGCAAGCTTTCCTTGCGGGACGCGCTTCTCAAGTTGGATGCCTCCACTTAAAGTAGTCTCTGTTTCGATTCACTGTATATACTATATATCATCCACACGCAAATTTCCACCACAATATATAGTGTTTCAAACCAAATTCCATCTAGAGAATGCAGACACATTTCGGTCTGTTGGTCAATAAGAAAATGCCCTGAAAATGAATTGTTTGCTGTTTCCTTATCAGACTCCCACTCACATAGGCAGAACGGAAACAATAACTAAACAAACCCAGCTAATCCGTTTTGCTTCCCGAACAATGACCCTAATATTAAAAAAAACGTTAAAAAACATATAAAGTACATAAAATCAATAGAAACTGCTGTACTTTGGAAAAAAAAGCGGTTATACTATGACTTGTCACAAATGTAAGCGATTCATTCTTTTTTTCGGATCCATTATCCGGTTTTATGCCGCAGGGATGTCAAAAGAATGAGCAGAGAAAAAGGGGGGAAATGCTAGTGTGGAAAAATAGAATGTTGCCTGAAATATCCAAAATTGCTAAATTTAGAATACCGGTCGGAGAAGACCTATTTTTGAGACAGTGCGCTTCTTGGCAAAACCTTTTCCATCTGCCTTCATCTTATCGCTACCCGACTGGAAGCATCCAGGGCTACATTACACGATTGAATTGGACCGATGAATTTATCATTCTTGAAAAAGAACATAATGAAGCATTCGAATATTTTATTGTCGATAGAAGAATTGAATCTGTAAAAGGCCCTTTTTCCATAGAAGGGTTCGAGAAGGCACTAAAAGAGGAAGCGATCGAGTTGCCATTGATTGAATTATCGGAAATGGACTGGATCATCAACTTTTAGAAGATACCGATAACAAATACAAAAAGCCGTAAGGAAAACATGTTCTGCATGCTTCCCTTACGGCTTTTTGCTGTGTATGTTCAAATTCCCCCCGATTATTCTCCCGGCCGGCTTGCGTCACCTCCTCTTTGTCACTCATTCTGACATCCGTCATATTCCCTACTCGCTCATGTCAGATTTATTTTAATCATATTGACCAAAAAAATACAATCGCATCCAACATTACTGCAATTTGATGAGATTCAACATTAAAACTCTCATCTATTTCACATTTTAAAGCTTGCAAACGTTGATTTAAAAGCTTTGTCATATTATATAACATGGAGGGTAAGCAGGATATAGCCTCAATAAAATTATTTCTATAAACTAAGGCTATACTAAAACAAAAGGAGGAATTATTATGTTTTCATCAGTAGATACATTATGGACCTTAGTGGGAACGGTATTGGTATTCTTTATGCAAGCCGGTTTCGCGATGGTTGAGACGGGATTCACTCGCGCCAAGAACGCGGCGAACATCATCATGAAAAACCTTATGGACTTTGTGCTCGGATCGTTGGGATTCTTTCTCATCGGATACAGCATCATGTTCGGTGATGATATCGCCGGCATCATCGGAACCCCTGGCCTATTCATGGATGGACTTGATTCCACCATTCCCGGATCCGTTCACTTCATGTTCCAGAACGTTTTTGCGGCAACTGCTGCCACTATCGTATCCGGTTCTGTTGCGGAACGTACAAAATTCAGCTCTTATCTCGTGTATTCTTTCATCATCTCCTTAATCATCTATCCGATCTCGGGTCACTGGATCTGGGGCGGCGGATGGTTAGCTCAAATGGGCTTCATTGATTTTGCCGGATCCACTGCCGTTCATATGGTCGGAGGCATATCTGCTATCGTCGGTGCTGCTATCGTCGGACCGCGTATCGGAAAATATAAAGATGGCAAAGCACAAGTCATTCCTGGACATAACCTGACGATCGGCGCTCTTGGCGTATTCATCCTTTGGTTCGCTTGGTTCGGATTCAACGGTGCTTCAACCGTATCTGCCACCGGCGACGAAACGCTTGCCTTAATCGGTACTATCTTCTTGAATACAAATCTATCTGCTGTTTCCGCTACCCTCGCCACTCTTTTATTCACTTGGGCAAAATATGGTAAACCTGACGTGTCCATGACGCTGAACGGTTCGTTGGCTGGGCTTGTTGCCGTAACTGCAGGCTGTGCGGTCGTATCACCTTTCGGCGCTATAGCAATCGGAACCATCGCTGGGTTTGCCATTGTTCTCGCTGTTGAATTCGTCGATCAAAAAGTGAAGATCGATGATCCCGTCGGCGCTTTCAGTGTCCACGGCGTGAATGGTGCCTTAGGAACAATCTTAGTCGGTATTTTCGCAACAGATGGCGGTCTATTGTATGGCGGCGGGTTCAACCTACTGGGAATCCAAACTTTGGGTGTAGCTTCTGTAGCAGCCTACACAGCCGGTTCCATGTATATAGTCTTCAAGGTCATCCAAAAGACGATGGGTCTCCGTGTTACTGCTGAAGAAGAAATCGTCGGTATGGACGTCGCTGAGCATGGCTTGACTTCAAGCTACCATGATTTTGTCGCAACGACCGCATTCGAAGATTATGTGACGGACGCCAAACAAACAGTCCCTGCCGTCCAAGAAGTGGATCTGAGTAAAGTTGGAGCTTTCAAATTGGCTGATTCAGGCTTCACGATGAACAAAGTGGAAATCATTGCCAATCCTGATAAACTGGAGCGGCTGAAAGCTGAATTGAACGCTATCGGCGTAACCGGCATGACGGTCACATCCGTCCATGGTTACGGGCTGCAAAAAGGACAGCAAACCTTCTATCGTGGTGCGAAAGCTGAGGGCAATCTTTTACCGAAAATCCGCATCGAAACGATCATCAGTGAGGTGCCTGTCGAAGAAGTCATCCGTGCTGCCCGCCGAGCATTGTACACTGGGCATGTAGGTGACGGTAAAGTCTTCGTTTCCCCGGTTGCCGATGCCTTCCGTATCAGCAACAGCGATTCAGGCCCTGCAGCCCTGAAATATTATTAAACCAAACGACAAACAACAAATGAAGCCCAGGAGCCGTCTCTATAAGAGAAAGCTCCTGGGCTTTATTTATTTGGAGCAAGCTATTTCCCGGTTTTTTGTTTGCCTGCGCTTTGCTATAATAAGGACTATGATGGTGGTTTTCCACCAATCGATGAGGAGGAAAATATACATGTGGGTCATCAAGCCTTTTGAAGAAATGACGGCGAGGGAATTGCACCTAGTCTACAAAGAACGAACCGCCGTTTTCGTTGTGGAGCAGAATTGCCCCTATCAAGAGGTGGACGACACTGACCTCGTCAGCATCCACTTCTGGAAGCAGGCGGAAGATCGGCTACTGGCCTACGCAAGGCTAATTCCGGAACTGGATAATGTGCGCATCGGACGCGTTCTTGTCCCTCAAGGCGAACGCACCCATGGCTATGGCCAAGAATTGATGCAGGTCGTGCTGGAATATGCAAAGACGCATTTCCCTGGACTTCCAATCCACGCGCAAGCGCAAGCCTATCTGCAGGATTTTTATGCCTCTTTCGGATTTCGGCCCGTATCGGATATCTACCTGGAGGATGATATCCCGCACATCGATATGATCATTGATTCGCAGAACAGCCCAACGGAAAACATAAACCAACAGGAGGAACACCGTGAATAAATATCTTACAGCCAGCATACTAGGCATCATCAGCATCGGAATCAACGTCTGGATCATGTATCAGACACGCTACGACAAAGGCCTGAACCCGATCACAAAGAAAAACTTGGAGAAATTATCCTACGCACTGATCGTCGCCGCAGTAATGTTCATGACATTCGGTTAACCCAAAATAAAAAAGCCCACCGCGGGCTTTTTTATTTTGGCAAAGTCGGTACTCTCTAAACGACCTATAACGCTATACCTGGATCCGCAGATCTTTTCTGCTGTAGATCAGATAGCTCAAACCCAATACCAGCAAGCTTCCGATGATGCAGATGACCATGTACTCCCAGGAAATCCCATCTTCCAGCAAGGCCGCTGGATGTGCGTATTCGATCGGCGACAAAACACGCAGGAATTCATAGTCCTCAACCATCTTCGACACAAGGCCAATCATGTACGTACCGAACACCAGCAACAACGCGACTCCGCTTGTTGAACGGCTGCTCGCGATGAATGTCGAGAAAAGGAACCCGATCGAATAAAAGAACAATAATACCAACGACTCCGCGCCAAAAATCAGCGTGATATCCTTTATGATTTCCACAAAATCAGCCCCATCCTCCTTAAACAGATAGATGAACACCAAGGCAGCTCCGTACAGGACGACCCAAAAGATCATAAGCAACACTAAGTTAGCGATGTATTTACTTGTGACGATAGCTTTTCTGCTGATCGGCTGTGCATACAGATACTCGATCGTGCCGTTCGTCTCTTCCTTGATCAACGCTTGCGCCCCTTTCATCGTTGCAAAAATGCAGGCGGCCAAAAAAAGATACTGAAAAATATAAGCAAAAAATCCGGTAGCCTGCAATAAGCTCGCTCCATTCGTGAGCGAAAAGGCCTCCAGCATCTCTGGCGGCATCGCATCGAGCTTGGTCGTCAAGATATCCTCCATCCCTTGATTAGCCATGACGGGAAACATAGCCATCATCATCCCCATAATCAGGACCATAAAGAACAGCCATACGAATAACCCGCCGCGTTCTTGTTTCCACTCCAATCGGATACTATTCATGGGATTCACCTCCACCGTATAGGGTCATGAATTTTTCCTCCAGATTCTGATTGCGGATTTCGATATCCTCCAAATCCAGAGGTGCCATATCGGCCAGGATTTGTTTCACGTTGTCCTTGTACAACAACGAAACGACCCGGTCTGTCCTGGAAAGAACACGGTACCCTTTGGATTCGAAATCCTCCGTTCCGATGGCTGAACCGGTTAGCGTCACCACTTTTCCTGGTTGATAACCGGATGCCATATCTTCCACGGAAATGATTTTCCCCTCACGGATGAAGGCAGTACGCGTGCAGAATGCTTCCACTTCCGGAAGGTTATGCGTAGAAATGAATATGGTCGCGCCTTCCTTGTTGTGGTAGTTCAGCTCTTCAAACAAACGATGCTGCATCAAAGGATCCAGCCCATTCGTAGGTTCGTCAAGTATCAAAAGTTCCGGATTGAAGATCAGGCTGTTCACGATCGCAACTTTTTTCCGATTCCCCAACGACAGGTCCTTCATTTTCTTTTTCGGCTCCAACGCGAAGCGTTCCACGTAATAAGCCATCATTTCCTTTATGTTCTGGATATGGTGGAATTTTCCCGTCATCATCAGGATTTCTTCCACGGTCAGGTTGCTGTAGTAATGCACATCGCTCGGAACATACCCGATGATGCGTTTCAGGCTCTCGGAGTCTTTCTGGGCATCCAGTCCGAAAATTCTGGCACTCCCCTTGCTAGGCTTGATGAAATCAAGCAATAGCTTGATGGTTGTTGACTTCCCGGCTCCGTTCGGCCCGATGAACCCGAATCGTTCGCCTTGTTCCACTGTGAGGCGGACATTGTCCAAAGCTGCACGCTTGCGGTAAATTTTGGTCAAACCTTCCATTTCGATTGCTTCCAAGGTAACCCCTCCTCTGAAAAACTTTACATATATCCATTATACGTTTTCTCGGCTGAAGTTTACAGCAACAGCACGTTTATTCTTCTCTGAACGAGACAAAAGACCGAGACAAATTTGTCTCGGCCTTTTGCGTTAGTCCTCTTAGTACATGTTCAAGTATTGTTCTCTTTCCCACTCTGTTACTTGTTGGATGTAAGACATTACTTCGATTTCTTTTGATTCGATGAAGTTGTTGCTGATGTGGTCGCCTAATGCGCCAACCAATAATGGATTTTTAGATAACTCTTCAAGAGCTTCTTGCAATGTTGTAGGCAAGTCCAAAATTCCGTTTTCGTAACGGTCTTCAGCTGACATTTGGTAGATGTTGCGGTCGATTGGAGCTGGAGCTTCCAATTTGTTCTTCACGCCGTCAAGACCTGCAGCCAATAATGTAGCTAAAGCCAAGTATGGGTTAGCAGCTGGATCAACGCTACGTAATTCAACACGAGTGGACATGCCGCGTGATTCTGGGATACGGATCAGCGGTGAACGGTTTCTTCCGCTCCATGCGATGTATACAGGCGCTTCATAGCCAGGAACCAAACGTTTGTAAGAGTTAACGATTGGGTTGCAGACAGCTGTAAAGCCGCGAGCGTGTTTGATCAGACCAGCGATGAATTGGTAAGCTGTTTCGCTTAATTGACGATCATCGTTTTTGTCGTAGAAAGCATTGCCGTTTTCGTTGAATAAAGACATGTTGAAGTGCATTCCGGAACCGTTGATTCCGAATACTGGTTTAGGCATGAATGTTGCATGCAAGCCATGTTTGCGGGCTACAGTCTTAACGATCAGTTTGAACGTTTGGATGTTGTCGCAAGCTTCAACAGCATTTGCATATTTCCAGTCGATTTCGTGTTGTCCCGGTGCAACTTCGTGGTGGCTTGCTTCGATTTCGAAACCTAAAGCTTCTAATTCCAAAACAATGTCACGACGGCAGTTTTCGCCTAAGTCAGTAGGAGCCAAGTCGAAGTATCCACCTTGGTCGTTCAAGTTAAGGGTAGGGTTGCCTTTTTCATCCAATTTGAACAGGAAGAATTCAGGTTCAGGTCCTAAGTTGAATTCAGTGAAGCCTAATTCTTTCATTTCTTTAAGAGCGCGCTTCAAGTTGCTGCGTGGGTCTCCAGCAAATGGTTCGCCGCTTGGTTGGTAGATATCACAGATCAGACGTGCAACTTTGCCTTGTTCAGTGCCCCATGGGAATACTAACCATGTATCCAAATCTGGGTACAAGTACATATCACTTTCTTCAATACGTACAAAACCTTCGATGGAAGAACCGTCGAACATCATTTTGTTGTCTAATACTTTTTCTAACTGGCTGATAGGAACTTCCACGTTTTTGATTGTTCCTAAGATGTCAGTGAACATTAAGCGTAGGTAACGGACGTTATCATTCTTTGCTGATGCGATGATTTCTTCTCTAGTAAATTTTGGCATTTGTATTCCCTCTCCTTGACTATGCTTTGTGTATTTTTTTGTTTTTTTATAATCTTCCCCAAGGTTTACTTGAATCCCCAGGGTTAAATCCACTTGCGTTAAGAATTTCTTTGTAGAGGATGCGACGGACATCTTCGTCTGTCAAGTTTTTGTGCTTGTTTTCAAGCTCCTCTTCTTGCTGCTTCTTCAGTCTTTCGGTACTGTACATCCGTTTGATTGCAGTGATGTTCAACCCTTCAGCCAAATAGTCTTTGACTTCCAGCAAACGATCGACGTCGTTCAATGAAAACATTCGGCGATTGGTGTCTGTCCGCTTAGGATGAACGAGGTCTTGCTCTTCGTAATAGCGGATCTGTCTTGCTGTCAGATCCGTCAGCTGCATGACCGTTCCGATGGTAAAAACAGCCATCGAACGTCGTAGCTCTTTTTCTTTCATACCAACCCCTCCATCGAAGCTTCTGAGTTGAGTGAACCACAGATGTATACTTTTTCTTCAGGAGTTAGCGCCTGTTGAGAAAAAGGTAATTCTTTTCAGCAATTAATCGTATTTCCTAGCAATTAATTGAGTGATTTAATACAACAAGAATACTCCAAATTCTCATACAAGTCAATGCTACCTTAACATCGTTTGTGACATTTCCTTACATATACATAAACCCTTGTCAGAATAACATTTGAAAGGCATTTCATCTCCCCTTGATAGGCCAATTTCCTCGCATGGAAATAAAAAAAGGGACCTTTAATGAAAAAAATATTAAAAAAAAATGTGAGTCAAGAGACTCCAATAAAAAGAGGCCGGAACATAAGTCCCGACCTCCAGCCTGTTATTATTTATCGTTCCCCGCCATAATCCTAATCCACTCGGGTAAGCCGGCTGGCCTCCCTTGCCTTCAGGAACAGGGGAACCTGTTCAATGACCAGGTTTGTGTTTTCCAACCCAAACCATCTTGCGGGAGATCCTGTCCACGCCTTGATGTTATATTTCAAACTCAAGATGAAGCGGCTGAAAACAGAAAGATCGCTTTCTGGCGAAATGGCCTTGCGGACCAACACAAAGCAGAAGTCGCCGATTTCTTTATCATGATAGATTGTGTACGTCTGCTTTTGGGGTTTGATTCTTCCCTCTTCCATCATTTCCTGGATGATTTGGCGCAAGTATACATTGATCCGTTGCTCAATCTTGAAACCCAAACGCAACTGCACTTTGAAGCAGAAGTCTGTGCCGTAATCCTCCACTTTGTATTCCTGCGTATACGGTTCATCGGTGACGGCTACGTTGATGAACCAATACACGTCCGCACGCTTCGGCCGCTTATCCAATATAGAGTAGAGAATGTCGCGATCAACCGAGCCCGCATTTTGATTGCTTGTCAGGAAGACCAGGTTATTCGCATACACAGGCAACGAATCATCTTCCTTCAGTTTTTTGAACTGCCCTATGAAATCGGTCATCGGGTATTCCAATCGCTGTAATGATTCAATCTTACTCCCTTTATGCCAGACGAACATGATGGCGAAAAGAATGGTGCCCATAAGGATCGCAACATAGCCGCCATGGAAGAATTTGGTTGCGCTGGAGATAAAGAAGGTCGCCTCCAATGTGCCGAAGAACACGAACATGATCAGAGAAACGATGATATTGAAATTCTTTATGCGCAGAAATTCAAACATCAGCATCGTCGTCATCAGCATGGTGATGGTGATCGCCAGACCGTAGGCAGCTTCCATCCGGATCGATGTCTTGAAGTAAAAGACAACCCCCATACATGACAACCAAAGGATGTTGTTCACCAAAGGGATGTACATTTGGCCCTTAGTTTGGGAAGGGTATTGGATCTTCAGATGCGGCAACAGATTCAGGCTGATCGCCTCCGAAACAAGCGTATAGGACCCGGTAATGAGCGCTTGCGAAGCGATGATCGCGGCTAAGGTACTCAACAGAACCGCAAAAAATCGCAAACTGCCCGGCAACATTTCAAAAAATGGATTGAAGTCCTCGATATGGTAAAGCGCTGTGTTCGATTTCGCCTGCATCAACCAAGCCCCTTGTCCGAAATAATTCAGCAACAAAGCCGCTTTGACAAAAGGCCAACTGCCATAGATATTCTTCTTGCCGACATGCCCCATATCCGAGTACAAGGCTTCCGCACCGGTCGTAGCCAAGAAAATGCTGCCCAAAATCATAAATCCGGCATTGTTCTGTTCGCTCAGGAGCAGTTCGATACCGCGCATAGGATTGAATGCAAGCAGTACAGTCGGATTGCTGAGCACTTGCCATAGCCCCAATCCGCCGATAAAGGCAAACCAAAAAGCCATGATAGGCCCAAAAGCTTTCCCTATCGTTTTCGTTCCGAGCCGTTGGATCATGAACAAGGCCGAGATGATCGTCATCGTGATGGCCAGTATTTTCCCTTGCCCCTCACCTAGGAACCCCTCGAAGAACGGGATGCTGCGCAACCCTTCGACAGCCGTCGTGACCGTTACGGCTGGGGTCAAAATACCGTCGGCCAACAAAGCCGCACCGCCCACCATAGCCGGGACAATCAGCCATTTTGCGCGTTTATGCACAAGTGTATAAAGCGAAAATATTCCGCCTTCTCCATGGTTATCGGCCTGCATCGCGATCAGCACATACTTGATCGAGGTCAGCAGCGTGACCGTCCACACCACCAAGGACAGCGCACCAATTATAAATGAATCCGACAATGATGCAAGCCCGCCGTTACCGGCCACAATAGCTTTCATGACATAGAGCGGTGAGGTCCCGATATCCCCATAAACGACGCCCAATGCCACAACAACCGCAGCCATGCTCAGGGGAATCTGCGGATGCTTTTCTTTCTGCATTTCCAATCTATTTCTCCTCCAATATCCTAGACATCTTTTCTATTTGAAAACTACCTAATTATAGTCTTTTTTAAGGGCCAGTCAAGAGCCCGCAGAAAGATTAATTTGCAGAATTTATCGGCATGCTGTAGAGCGTTCCCATCCGGGAAATCCGACTGAAGACTTACTGTCTGGGATTGATGAAAAAAATGTCCCCGATCATATGAACAGCCCTTCCATTTCCAACACCGCGGCGATGTCCAACAGCCATGCTTCTTTCCCTTTTGGGGCCGTGAACTGCACCCCAAAAGGCAATCCGGCAGCCGTTCGGTACACCGGCAGGCTGATGGCAGGCTGCCCCGTCAAATTCGCTTGCTGCGTAAACGGGGTCACACCCAGACTCTCTTCAAACATGGTCCAAACGATCTCTTTCCTGTCCGCTGCCGACAGCAGATTCGCGTTGCGCATCCGCTCCTTCAGTTCTTCGCTTTGGAAAGAATGATCGATCAGAGGAGCGCACGCTGCTGTGGTCGGTTGTAGCAGCAGATCATAGGTTCCATGGAACTGATCCATCGTGGCCGCAGCTTGGTCCCAAAGTCCCAACGCCAAGGAGTAGTCGCCTCCGGAGATCGTCCGCCCGTACTGATAGAGGGACCACGAAACCAATTCCATGTCATCGGCCGTCAATGGGCGCCCCAGTTTCGTGGCAAACCCCCTCAGCATGGCATCCGTTTCGGCTCCATTCATTGCATAGTAGGCCTCCATCAAACGGATGCCGTCGATATTAGGCGTTTTTTCTTCCACCTCGTAGCCCAACTCTTCCAGCGCTGCCACGGTTTGGAGTACAGCCCGCTTTGCGTCCGCGCTGACGATGGATTTCACCGGCGATTCCAATGAATAGGCGATCCGGAACTTGCGCCGTTTTCCGGATTGATGTTCCTGGAAATGGCTACCGGGAAATAATGGTGTCTGGAACGGCGCTGCCGCTTGGACAGTCTGTAATGCGTCCAGCATCATCGCCGTATCCCTAACCGTCTTCGTCAAGGCGAAGCTGATTGATGCGCCTTGCCAGCCGCGGTAAGATCCCGGACCTACCGGTGTTCTTCCTCTTGTCGGTTTCAATCCCACCAAGCCTGTGAAGGAGGCCGGGATCCTGATTGAGCCGCCCCCATCGCTGGCGGTGGCGATGGCCACCATCTCCGACGCGACAGCCGCTGCCGCACCACCGCTGGAACCTCCTGGAGAATAGTCCCGATTGCAAGGGTTTCTGGCTGGCCCATGGATAACGGCATCCGTGATGTTCTTGAACCCGAATTCGGGTGTGCTCGTTTGACCGATGACGATGAAGCCGGCCTTCTCGATTGCTTCGACAAAATGACTGGTGCGAGGAGCGACATAATCCTTCAGCAACCGCGACCCTGATGTCGACGGCTCCCCGGCAAGGTCCTGACCCAGATCCTTGATCAGTATCGGCACGCCGCCGAATAAGGTGTTCCTGAAATCCCTGGCCCTGGCTTCATGCAGCGCTTTTTCCATCCGCGTATGCACAACAGCATTGCAGCGGGGATTTTCTTCTTCTATCTTTTTGAAGGCATCCGCAACCAATTCTTCCGGGGATACCTTTTTCATTTTTAAAAGTCCGGTGAAGTACAGGGCATCTTTCTGGCGATCCATAAAAAGCCTCCTTCTCAATTTCACATTTTCTTCAATTGTAGGTTGCCGGCCCCAAAAAGGCAACAATTTGCCGGTTGCGGGCATTCCCATTCCTAGTTCCGTCACTGTTCAGCAGGCTGACGACAATGTTTTTAAATCGTTTTTAATGACAACCAAACTGAAATATAGTAGAATCCTTCTATTGTACCAATTTTGGGAAATGTGCAAAAACAGACGGATTAGATGAGAATTCATAGGAAATGGAGCAGGACACGATGAACGAAAGATATAAGGACTTAAAATTGGCGGAACAGGGCGCACGACTCAGCATGGTTGCCTATGTCACTCTCTCTTTCGCAAAACTCTTCATCGGGAATGCCTTCGGATCGGCCGCGCTGAGTGCCGATGGACTGAACAATTTCACGGATGTCATTTCCACCGTCGCTGTCATGATCGGCTTGCGGATCGCCCGCCGTCCAGCTGACGAAGATCATCCTTATGGCCACTGGAAAGCGGAAACGATAGCGAGCCTCTCGACTTCCTTCATCATGCTTTTGGTCGGCCTGCAGGTGCTCTTCTCAAGCTTTTCGAAACTAACAGGCGGAGAGTTCACCACCCCTGATGTGCTGTCCGGCGTTACCGCCTTGATTGCCGGATTCATCATGATAGGAGTCTACATATTCAACAACCGCCTTGCAAACCGGATCAACAGCATTGGCTTGGCCGCTTCCGCCAAAGACAACCTGAGCGATGCCTTGACCAGCTTTGCCGCAGCGATCGCCATTTTTGGCTCCATTTTCGGGCTGTACTGGTTGGACGGTGTCATGGCTGTCATAGTGGGTATCGTCATCATCAAGACCGCGATTGATATCTTCCGCGAGAGTGCTTTCTCCCTGTCCGATGGTTTCGAAACGAATTATTTGGCTGAATACCGGCAAGCCATCCTCGACATTCCTGACGTCCAGCAAGTGACGACCATCGCTGCACGCAGCTACGGCGCAAATGTCTATGTTGATGTGACCATTCTGCTGGAAGCGGAGCTGACAGTGCTGCGCAGCCACGAAATCACGGAAGAGGTCGAGGAGCGCTTGCGTACGGCATTCAATGTTTTCGAAACAGATGTCCACGTAGAACCTCTGACGCACTGATGTTATAAGATTTATAGGCCGGACGTCATTTTGATGGTATAATAGCAGACGGATTTATACAGATTATTTTGGCGGACGTAGCTGTCATCAAGATCTGTCCGTCTTTTTTTTTGGAAAAAATACATCTATTGGGAGGATTTATGAAAGAAGAGAAACATTACGGCTTATTCACTGCAGTATCCATGATCGTCGGCATCTGCGTCGGATCAGGGATCTTTTTCAAAGCCGATGACATTTTGGGAGCGACCGGAGGAAACGTAGCACTAGGGATTTTGGTTTTCTGTATCGGCGCATTCAGCATCATTTTCGGAAGCATCACCTTGACGCAACTAGCTAACCGGACCGAAAGAACCGGCGGCGTCGTCGCTTATTTCGAGGAATTCATCTCCGATAAAGCAGCGAGCGCGTTCGGCTGGTTCCAATTGTTCGTTTACCTGCCGACGATCATCGTCGTAGTGAGTTGGGTATCCGGCATCTACACCTGCATGCTGTTGGGCTTGCCGAACACATTGGAAACACAGACACTGATCGGGACGGGCTACATGGCATTCTTCTTCTTATTGAATTATTTTTCGCTCAGATTGGGCGGCTATTTCCAGAACCTCGCCACCATCATGAAGCTGATTCCGCTGATTGCCGTCGCTATTGTCGGGATTTTTTGGAAACAACCGGCTCCGATCGTTCCTCCTGAATTGGCGGTTCCGATCACAAACGTAGGCTGGGGCTGGCTGGCTGCACTGGCGCCGATGGCCTTCTCCTACGATGGTTGGACAATCGCGACAAACATCACGCATGAAGTAAAGAATCCCAAACGGACGATGCCTTTAGCATTGACCATCGGACCATTGGTAGTGCTGGCCATCTATTTGACCTATTTCAGCGGCTTGGTCTCCATCGCCGGCTCCGAGTACATCTTGGCGGTGGGCGATGAGGCCACCACAACCATCGGCATTTCCTTGCTGGGAGAACGTGGCGGCAGCATCATTCTTTCCTTTGTATTGATCGCTATCCTGGGCGTAACGAACGGCGTAATCATGGGTATCCTGCGTTTGCCGCAAGCACTGGCAGAAAAAAACATGCTGCCGAACAGCGCTAAGGTAAAACAGATCGATCCAAAGAGCCAACTGTCCCCCGCAGCCGCACAAATTGCCTTTGCGGTATCCTTTGTGTGGATGTTGTTGCACTATTTGACCCAAAAATCCGGGATTCTGGGTGGCGGAGATGTCAGCGAAATCGCGATTGTCTTCAGTTATATGACTTATGTCATCCTTTATCTGAAAGTCATCAACATGAAAAAAGAAGGTGTCATCACCAGCTCTTTCTTCGGTTCGATCACCCCGGTATTCGCGATCATGGGCTCTGCCATCATTCTGATCGGCGGCATCGTGTCCAATCCGACTTATGTGCCGATTTTCATCCTGTTCTGCTTCGCGGTTTGCTTCATCGGCTATAAATACTACGAGAAAAAAATTACGGCATAATCAAAGAAGGGCTGTCTCCTTGTGATATGCTACCTCTATATAGGACATTGAATTATTTCAAGTCTTATATGGGGGTTTTTTTATGTCTAAAAGAGCTATGAAATTATCTGTCGAAAACAGAGTCCACATTGTCGAGCAATATGTGAGAAATGAAATCGGTATATCAAGGGCAGCACAGAACGCTGGAGTATCTCAAGAGACCATTCGCAATTGGATTAGACTTTATGAAAACGGCGGTCCATCGGCCCTTTTATCGGTAAAGAAGAACAGTCATTACTCCAAGGAGTTAAAGTTGGCAGCCGTCACGGACTATCTGAACGGCCTGGGCAGTATGATTGAAATCGCCAAAAAATATGGTTTGCGGAGCAAAACGCCACTGCAGAACTGGCTAAAGGATTATAATACTCATAAAGACTTCAAAACAACCAGTGGAGGAAGTACTATGAGCAAAGGTCGGATGACAACCGCAGATGAGCGTTTAAAAATCGTGTTGGACTGTTTAGAAAATGGGAAAGATTATGGTGCTATGGCTATAAAACACCACGTGTCCTATCAAAACATCTATCAATGGGTAAAGAGATATGAGGAATTAGGAGAAGCTGGGTTGGAAGACCGCCGTGGGCGCAGAAAAGGAACAATGCCCAGCCGGACTCCCGAGGAATCACTACAAGACGAATTAGCACGTTTAAAACGCGAAAACCAACGGCTACAAATGGAACTTGATGTAACAAAAAAATTCCAGGAATTAGAAAGGAGGAATCGTTGGCGGAAGTAAGAAAACAAG
>NZ_PXZT01000011.1 GCF_003008695.1 Trichococcus alkaliphilus | reverse complement strand
TCCATGCATGATCAATTGCATGATGACATCCAGGTTTTTTGGTTCTGCCATGTTATAAACTCCTTAGTCTACTTATATTATTCGCCCATCAAAGTTAGAGCTGTTTTCAATACTTTTTCGCCGTTCATCATGCCGTAATCCTGCATATTGATGACATCCATTTTTGTATCAGTGCCGGCTACTTTATCTTCGAATTGTTTCTTCATGTATTTGACTTGAGGTCCTAGCATCAGAACGTCGATTTTTTTCTTAGCCAAGTGTGCGTCTGCTTCTGAAGCGGATACTGCGAAAATATCAGCGTCCAATCCTTGCGCTACCGCCGCTTTTTGCATTTTTGATACTAGTAAGCTGGTGCTCATTCCAGCTGCACATACTAACATGATTGTTTTATCTGCCATATTCATTCTCTCCATCCATAAAATTAATTTGATATGCAATTATTATAACACAGATGACAGCGTTTGTCGAAAACACTTACATGAATTTACAAACGTTTTCAGAAAATCGCTTTCTTTATACTTCCGCGAAGGAAAGACCCTACTTAAGGTTCTTCCCGTTTTGTTCTATGACCTGTTTGTACCAGTAATAACTGGCCTTTTTGTAGCGTTTCAATTCTTTTGGACTGTCTTCATCGCGGTCCACATATACAAATCCATAGCGCTTTTGATAGCCATTCAACCAACTCAAAAGATCGGTATAGCTCCAAGTGCAATAGCCAAGCACTGTGACCCCATCCGTGATGGCTTCCTGGACCGCTTTGGCATGGTCGTTCAAATAGTCGATCCGGTACTGGTCATGGATTGCTCCGTCTTCAAGCTTGTCGTACTCACCCAATCCGTTTTCGGTTATCAATATCGGCAATCCGTATCGGCTGTTTATCCGACGCAAAGCAATCCGAAGGCCCACCGGATCGATATCCCAATCCCAATTGGTTTTTTCGACGAATGGATTCAGCACTTCTCTGAAGACGCCTGGAGTCCCTCCTCTTTCCGTACTTCCCTTTTCGCCGGAATAATTCGGCGTCCCGATGCCGACGCCATCCAATGGATTCGCGGCAACAGTTGATGTCTGATAATAATTCACGCCCATGAAATCCGGTTTACCGGCTTTCAACACCTCAAAATCTTCCGGCCACGTTTCAGGCAACAGATCGTTCTCTTCCAACCAATTCCAGATGACCGAAGGGTACTGCCCTTTGGCATAGACATCCATCCAAAAATAAGCATTCAGTTCATCGAAATTCTCCGCCGCCAAAACATTCTCGGGCCGGGCATCAATCGGATAGCCTGGCGAATAAGCGAAACTCGGACCGATTTTCCCTTGCAATCCAAGCGAACGGAATTTTTTAATGGCTGCCGCATTCGCAACGTTCGCATGGTGGTTGGCTTGGTACATCCGTTTTGGATCTTTCACTGCCGGCGGGTGTGTCGCCATCAAGTAGCCATGGGAAATGAAGACATTTTGTTCGTTCAAGGTTACCCAATGGTTGACCCGGTCGCCGTATCTACGGAACACAGCCTCTGCGTAAGTGGTAAAGTCTTCGATTATCTGGCGGGATTCCCATCCCAAATAATCGTCCTGCAGATATTGCGGGATATCCCAATGATACAATGTGACAACCGGTTCGATATGGTTCGCCAGCAACTCATCGATCAGATCGTCATAAAATTGCAAGCCTTTTTCGTTCACTTCCTGCATGTTGTTCGGGAAGATGCGGCTCCACGCAATCGAGAAACGATAAGCCTTCAGCCCTTGTTCAGCCATAAGCGCGACATCCTCTTTGAACCGGTGGTAGTGATCCACCGCTACATCCCCGTTCGTGCCTTTAAAAGTCTTGCCGGGAATTCTGACAAAGGTATCCCAGACAGATACGCCTTTCCCATCTTCATCCCAAGCCCCTTCGACTTGATAGGCGGCCGAGGCAGAGCCCCATAAGAAGTCTTCCGGAAAATCCTTCAGTTTTTTGTGTTGCATATCATGACCCGCTTTCTCTTTAGTTTATTTCTGCTTCTCAAAACACAAAATGGACCATAAATCATATGAGCGATTTATGGTCCATCTATGTTTGGTGATCAGTGACTATTTTGCGATTTTCTCATAGATTTCGACGATTTCTTTCGCCAAGTCTTTGAATGCGATGGACGTCATCAAGTGATCTTGTCCGTGGACCATCAATAAGGACAATTCCACTGCATCGCCTGATGCTTCTTGTGTCAACAGACCGGTTTGCGCATGGTGGGCTTCCACCAATGCTTTTTCCGATTCGCCGATTTTTTCGCTTGCTAATGCAAAGTCTCCTGCTTTTGCCGCTTCGATCGCTTCAATCGCATTTCCTTTTGCATCGCCTCCATGCATGATCAATTGCATGATGACATCCAGGTTTTTTGGTTCTGCCATTAGAGTTACTCCTTCAGTGTTTTTATTATTCGCCCATTAAAGTAAGAGCTGTTTTCAATACTTTTTCGCCGTTCATCATGCCGTAGTCCTGCATGTTGATGACATCCATTTTTGTATCAGTGCCGGCTACTTTATCTTCGAATTGTTTCTTCATGTATTTGACTTGAGGTCCCAACATCAGAACATCGATTTTTTTCTTAGCCAAGTGTGCGTCTGCTTCTGAAGCGGATACTGCGAAAATATCAGCGTCCAATCCTTGCGCTGCCGCCGCCTTTTGCATTTTTGATACAAGTAAGCTGGTGCTCATTCCAGCTGCACATACTAACATGATTGTTTTGTCTGCCATAATATTTTCTCCACCCTTATATATATTTGAGCCCCTATAAAAGGGGCTCATTTTGAGGCTATTTGATTATGCTACTACGTTTCCTGAAGCATCAGCCTCAAGTTCACCGATTTCAACATTGTATGCTTTGTTGTCTTCGATTTTGAAGAATGGGTAGAAGATTACTCCACTGATGACTGTTTCGACGATTTGCCATACAGCACCTCTCCATCCGCTGATCAAGAAACCAGAGAATACTGGAGGAGTTGTCCACGGAATGTTTACCCCGTTTGTAAGAGGAACCAGACCGATGCTCATCACGAAGTAAGTAAGGATAGCCAAGATTACTGGAGTCAAGATGAATGGAATCATCAAGATTGGGTTCAATACGATTGGCATACCGAAGATCAATGGCTCATTGATGTTGAACAATCCAGGTCCGATCGCTAATTTTCCGAGTGTTTTGAATTGAGTAGATCTAGCTGCGAATAAGCACAATAATGCTAAACCTAATGTTGAACCGGCACCACCGATTTTAATGAAGTTTGCATAGAATTGGTAGTTGACGATGTTCGGCAATTCCAAACCTGCAGCGTAAGCATCCGCATTTTCTGCAGTCAGTGTCAACCAGATTGGTTGCATTACAGCACCCAAGATGTTTGGACCGTGAAGACCGAATGAGAACAAAAGTGTTTCCAAAATCAGTACCAAGACAGTTGCAGGCAATGTTGCACCTAAGCTAGTCAGTGGCGCTTGGATGATTTCAAAGATGAATGATTGAGCTGTTTCGTAAGGTGTCAAAGCGAATACCATACGCAAGATGTTGAAGATCAAGATAACGAATAATCCAGGGATCAAAGCGTCAAATGATTTTGCAACGTTTGATGGTACGGAATCAGGCATGCTTAATTTCCAGCCGCGAGCCAATACCCAACGGATGATTTCGACTGCGAAAACAGCACTCATCATACCTAGGAACAAACCGCTTGCACTCAAGTTACCCATTGGGATCCCTGATGCATTTTCAGCACTCAATAATGTTGGAGTCAAGATAAGGAATCCAACGATACCGTAGATGATTCCTGCCAGATCATCCAAGCCATAGTGTTTTGACAAGTCTTGGGAAATCCCGATCATAACGAATAATGTCATGATGTTCATTGTCATGTTGTAAGGTACCATGAAGAATTCTGTCCAGTTAGCGCCGAAGACGCCTGCCATCATATCTGCGTAACCAGGAATCGGTAAGTTAGCGAATAATAGGAAAATCGATCCGATGATCAGTAGGGACATTGCTCCGAAGAACCCGCTCTTGATTGCTGAAAGGTAACGGTTTTCGTTTAATTTATAAGCAATTGGTCCTAATTTTTCTTGTAATGTATCTAAGAATTTATCCATAATAAAATCCTCCTCTGTTAGAACACATGTGAAGACAGCGTACCGTCTTCAAAAACAGTAAAATAAATTGATATGATTGCTTGTCCGGATTCTGCCAGTCAGTCTCAGAACAATGGGCCTTCGTCTTCAGCATTCACTTGCCGCTGTTCTTTATCAACAACGGATGGTGCGAAAAACTTTTATTGCTTTCTACCTCTAACCTTCCAGTTTTTCCCCGTTTGACGCGATCACTCCTTTATACCAATAGAAACTATCTTTCCGGTATCTCTTCAGATCTTTGAGATCGAAGTCTTCCCGGTTGACGTAAACAAAGCCATAACGCTTGCGGAACCCTTGGTGGGTGCTGATTAGGTCGATCGCACTCCATGTGCAATAACCGAACACATCTGCTCCATCCGTAACTGCCAGGTTCATCTGTTCAATATGGTTGCGGAGATAGTCGATCCGATAGTGATCATGGACCTTCCCATCTTCCAGCTTATCAATACCGCCTAAACCGTTTTCAGTAACGATCAGGGGTTTACGATAACGAGAGTAAATTTGGTTAATCGTCGTGCGGAATCCAGTAGGGTCAATCTGCCAACCGAATTCAGTATAAGGAAGATGCTCATTGTCGGATCCTGCGAAGAATCCTTCTTGGCTATCTGATAATTGCTGATCTTTTTTACCTGTTGCGCGTTCCGTTCCGGCCGGATAGGCTTGAACAGTCGAGCTGTTGTAGTAGTTGAAGGCGATGAAATCACATTCCGCGGATTTCAGTATCTCCAAATCACCCAGTTCCATATCAGGCAGGGCTTCATTTTCTTCCAGGTAAGCCCACACTTGGTGATTGTATACACCATACACGGCGATATCAAGATAAAGCCAGTTACGGATTGCGGTATACAGATCGGCTGCTTGGACATCCGCTGGGTTGTTCGATTTTGGATAGACGGCCGAAATGTTCGGTGCCGGTCCGATTTTCACATGCGGTAATTTTTCGTGGCAGTTGTTCATCACCATCGCTTGCGCAACAAGCATGTGGTGGTTTTGTTGGTACAAGGATTTCAAAGTGCTTTCACCTGTACCGACTGCAGCGCCATGAAGAATCATCATGTTCTGTTCATTGATCGTCAGCCATAATTTGACGCGGTCTCCTAAGTTATCGAAGAGGACATCGCAGTAGCGGACAAAAGCATCGATTGTGGCACGATTTTCCCAGCCACCTTTTTCAGCAAGTCCTTGCGGCAAGTCAAAGTGGTAGACTGTCACTAACGGTTCAATCCCGTATTTCAGACATTCATCAATCAAATCGCTGTAGAACTGTAGACCTTTCGGATTGACTTCTCCATCACCATCAGGAATGACCCGTGACCATGAAATCGAGAAGCGATAGGTTTTGAATCCCATCTCAGCCAACAATGCGATATCTTCCTGCATGTGGTGGTAATGATCAGTAGCTACTTTGAAATCGGAAGTATCGGGAACGATTTCCTTCGCGTCCTGAACAGATGGTCCTTTACCGTCTTCGTTCCAAGCGCCTTCAACTTGATATGCGCTGGTTGCGGACCCCCATAAAAAATCTTCTTTAAACGGTTTCAATTTCTTATGATACATACTCTCATTCCTTCCTCATCGATTCCCACTCAGGAAGCCGACTATCTTTAAGCGGTTACATAGTTTTCAAAAGCGAACTCTCTTCTTTTCAAAAAGAGTCGTTTCCAGATTGCGAATGCGCTTTCTGTTTTTCAATATAAGCTTATTATAGAGTTTGTGAACGAAATGTAAACAGTTTCATGTATTAAAGGAACAATAATCAGCTTTTGGAATGATGTTTCAGAAAAGAAACGATTTGTTTCAGCTTAACCAGCTGCTAAAGCTTATTGTTAAGCATTTGTTGCATGTAGTTATAATTGCGTCTCGCAAGTGTTTCAATCAAAAATACGACCGGCAATTGAGAAGTCACGTTTACCTCATCGTCGACATACTCAGGCGTCAGGTGATAGGCAAAGTTTATATCCGACTGTCTGGCCAATGAATTGGTGGAGGAATTCGTGATGCTGATGATTTTGCTCCCCAGACTTTTCAGATCTCCCACCTTCCTTAAGATGATATCCGTTTCCCCTGACACGGAACAAACAATCGCCACCGTATTCGTATATTGCCTGCTGATCAGATGGAATGGGTAGTAAGCATCCTGGATATGGAAGGTGCTTTGGCCCAAATTTGAAAACTGTCGGGCTGCATAAGCGGCAATCAGGCCTGATGTGCCGATCCCAAAAAAGAGCGCGACTTCTGAATTGGCTATCAGTTCGACTGCGGATTGTATTTTTTCTTCGTATTCCGATTGCATGGAACGGCTGAAAAACTCTTCGACGATTTCGGAAGTTTCAAACACCTTCTTATTGTGTTTGCGGTTGTCCATTTCCTTCAGATGCAACTTGCACTCCCAGATGTTTTCGAAACCCAGCTTGCTGATGGTCCGCGTAACCGTTGCCGGCGATACATGGGTCTCGGAAGCTATCTCGCGAACGCTCATACGGATGACTTTTTGGGTATGCTGCACGATGTACTCGTATACCTTTAACTCTGTATTCGTCAGTAACTTCACATTCTCTTGATTGAACACGTAAAAACCCCTTTATCCGGAACAAAATAAGCTCTGAGGCGTGCATTAGTTCGTTGTCTTTTCTTCTTAACCATTTTACCATTTATTTTGAAAAAAACAAAAAACAAAACAATTTTACGGAACTCAAAATTGTTTTGTTTTTTTGTGATGTTCATTTCAGAAAACAGGCTGCTTCTTAGAAGATATCCTCTGAAATGCTTTCGCGGAATGCCTCGATTTTGCGTAATTTACTCTTTTCACTGTGTGCGATGTCCAACTCATCCAACAAAGGAACCAACATTTCGTAGGTTTCCAACACGCTGTCGCCGCGCATTTCGATTTTTGCAGGGAAGACTTTCGCTTCAAACAGGTATTTGTACAGTTCGAATTGGATATCGCGTGATTTATCGGAAGTCAGCACAGTCGCCAGCAGCACTTCCCCTGATTTTTTATCCGCGATGGCCATCATCTTCACAAAACGCGGCCGTTCCCCTTCTTTGAAGGTGATTGGTTGCGGTAAATAGAACAAGTCTACTTCGAAGGTGTTTCTTAGGAAGTTTTTCTTTTCCATCATCAGACGACGGATTTCGAACTGGGAAAGCATCAGATCGTATGGACCTTTCGTCAATTCGCCGCCAGTCAGGAACGCAAGGATATGTTCTTCTTTCAATTTCCAAACGCTGTCCTTTGTACCGGCTTGGTAATAGTAACGCGTCGGAACATCATCCGCAGCAAAAGACTTGTCAAAATCCAGTTTGCTGTAGATGGGGAACATTTCCAAAAAGCTCTCCAGCACCCGTTCGAAAAGAGTGATGTCCTCTTCGGTCGCCGACCAAGGAACAAAGCCTGGCGTAAAATCCAGCAGTTCCGGCCACGCTTTTTTGCCGCGGAATTTGACATCCGTTGTGCGGATGCGGTTATAGTCGATTTCTTCCAGTTTGCTTCGGTCGACAAATTCCAGTCTGATGTTTTTCAGCTTTTCGGTGTATTCCCCGATGCCGTCTGCGTCCGTGAACTCCGACTCCAGCAGATCCAAATAGAGGATGTATTCCGAAACATCCCGGAACACACTCAGTCCGATGCTGTCCTCATCCAGCCCATCCAGAGCAAAGAATACCGGTTCCTTGCGATCGGAATATTTGATTCCGACGACGTCCGTGTCTTTCATTTTGTCCCAAGGCTTCAATTTATGAAAAGCCTTTATGTTCTCGTACAATTTTTGATAATCTCTCATTTATATCTCCTATCTACTAAAAAACATAAGCGCAACCCTTGATAATGGTCAAACGAGGAGCACACGCCGCTGCTTTTGGCATGTGTTTCCAGCGATTCCGCCGCTTATCCTGTTTCGGCTTATTGTAACAAATTCCTTTCCTATGCTATCATATCTTGGAGCGTGCATCAATTTTTCTTTTTAAGGAGTCCAAAAATGACCTTTTCTTTCAAGGATATCGAACACAGCAAGTCCATCGCCAAAGAAACCTCTCTGTACACGCACCATCGCAATGAAGAAGCTTTTTTTATGCACATCGAAAATTATGTTATTTTCCACCGCGTCCCCACCTTCGCTGAATTCGTGGAGACGGAAGCCTATTTGAAATCAGAGCACCAAAAATATGGCCAGGATTTCATAAAGTTTATTTGGCCCGAAGATTGCGAAATTCCGCAGCCGATCATTTCCTATCTGGGATCGAACGACTTCAGCCTGGATGTATTGGAGCTGTATGTGGCCCCTCCCGGAACCTTTGTGCCGACGCGGATTGATGAAACGCCTTCCGACGTTAGGGTGGAATGGGAGAACGCCGATAACCGCAATGCCTATCTGTCTTTGTCCGCACGGGCAGACAAGGCAGTCAGCGAGGAATTCGCGAAACAGAAGCAACCCTACACCCAAGCTAAATTCGAAAATCCGGCCTTCCGTCCCATCGTGGCCATGTGCTCCGATGAAGCAGTCGGTTCCATCGATCTTTATCTGAAAGAGGACAGCATTGAAATCGACAATTTCTACGTCGGCATAGATTCCCGGTGCAAAGGGATCGGAACGGCGCTGCAACAATTCGTCATGGAGCATGCCGACGGGAAGACCGTCCTTTTGGTGGCTGATGCAGCGGATACGGCGCGCGAGATGTACAATCGCCAAAATTACACATACGTTTCTTTCCGCTACGAGCTTCTTAAAGTCTTCAAATAATAGATCAACGCACTTCCAGCCATCCGGCAAATTGCCGGATGGCTGGAAGTGCGTTGTTTTTTCATTCGATTTTGTTGATTTGGTAGATTTCCACAGGATAATTCGATTCGATTTCCTCAATGATTTTATCCACGATTTGTTGGCACAGGACCCGCGAACTGTTGACAACCGCCAATCCGATGACTGCTTGGTTCAACATATCCTGTGCCGATACTTCCGCAATGCTGACATTGTAACGTTGATGCATCTTGGCAAGGATACTTTTCACAACGCTGCGCTTGTCCTTCAGAGAATTGGAATCAAAAAGCCGCATAGACAGTTCCACAGCCAACACGTTCATCGTCATCGCCCCATTTTTATTTAATATGGAAACATTATCTCTTCAAGACAAAAAATAACCGAAACTGCCCCTTCTGTCAAGGGATAGCTTCGGTTATCGGATAAAGCAAAGACGGGATGAGTCGTATCCTAGTATTCTTCTACATCTTTTCGTTCGCCTTTGAAGTTGTTTTTCTTTTGGTGGCGTTCGATGAGGACTTTGGTCACATCGGCAACGTCAACGCCTTGGTCGTACAGGAGTACGCCGAGGTGGTAAAGCAGGTCTGCCGTTTCGTTGGCGACTTCTTCTTTGTCATGATTTTTTGCGCCGATGACGACTTCGAAAGCCTCTTCGCCGAATTTCTTGGCAATTTTATCTGTTCCCTTGTCTAACAAGTAGTTTGTATAGGACTTTTCATCATGTCCGACAGCGCGTTGGCGGATGGTCTCTTCCAAGTCATCCAGACCAAAAGCAACCGGGACATCGAAACAACTCTCCGTGTTGCGGTGGCAAGTTGGCCCGGCCGGATCGATCATGATCAGCAACGCGTCCTGGTCGCAGTCCAGATACATGTCCTTCACGAACTGGTAATGCTCGCTGGATTCGCCTTTTTTCCAGAGTCTGTCCTTGCTTCGGGAAAAGAACCAGACAACTTCGTCACGTTTCGTCAATTCGAAGGCCTCTTCATTCATGAAGCCGACCATCAAAACATTTTTGTTCGTAAAGTGCTGAAGAACGACAGTCAATAATCCTTTCGAAAAATCAGGCACTAGTGCATCGTATTTAGACATTGCGCATATCCACTCCATTCTCCGTGCAGCATTCTTTCACTTCGGCAATCGACACTTCTTCATCATGGAAGATGGAAGCTGCCAACCCGGCCGATACATCCGTTTCCTTGAACAAGTCGGCAAAATGCTGAGCATTGCCGCCGCCTCCGGAAGCGATGACCGGAATCGATACTAAGGCTTGGATTTTGTTCAATAAGCGGTGATCGAAACCTTGCTTCATGCCGTCATAATCCATGCTGGTGACCAACAATTCGCCGGCCCCCAGCGCCTCCACTTGCTGCACCCAGTCCAACGTCTTGATGTTGGTCCGTTTTTTGCCGCCGTGGGTATAGCAATACCATTCCTCTTTATCGGCTTCCCATTTCGCATCGACAGCGATGCAGATGCATTGGCTACCGAACTTGTCGCTTGCTTCCTTGATGAGCTGCGGATTCGCCAACGCTGATGAATTCAGGCTCACTTTATCCGCGCCGGCGTTCAGCAGACGGGAAATGTCATCCGTCGACTTGATGCCGCCGCCGATCGTCATCGGGATGAACAGCTGTTGCGCCGTTTTGCGGATGACATCGATCATCAGGTTGTGCCCAGTTTCGGTTGCAGAGATGTCCAGAAAGACAAGTTCATCCGCACCCAAAGCATTGTAACGCTTCGCAAGTTCGACCGGATCGCCGATTTCGCGCAATCCCTTGAATTGGATCCCTTTTACGACCGTGCCGTCCTTTACATCCAGACAGGGAATGATCCGTTTCTTTATCATGACAAGCCCTCCCAGAAGGCATCCGTATTGGCCGCTTTACCGACGATGGCTGCCGCCACACCCAAAGCTTCCAATTTTTTGATGTCTTCGATGTTGCGGACGCCGCCGGATGCAGTGATGGGATGGGTCGAGAGTTCGACAAGCTTGCCCGTCAACTCAAAGTTCGGTCCGGCCATCTTGCCGTCTTTCGAGATATCCGTATAGATGATGCCGCCCAAGGCCATCGGATTTGTCGCTTCCACGACATCATAGATGGTTTGGCGACCCGTTTCGGTCCAACCGTTCACGGCGACCAATTCGCCTTTTGCATCCAGACCCAAGTAGATTTTGCCGGGATATTTCGCCGTCATCTCAGCCAGCCAAGGCAGATCCTGTAGCCCTTTCGTCCCGACGATCACATAGCTGGCGCCTTTTTCGAAATAATGCTTGATGGTTTCTTCGGAGCGGATGCCCCCACCGATTTCGACAGGCAAAGCGCTCTGCTGCAAAAGCTGCTCAATAAAAGGTGTCTCTTCCGGTTTTTGGTTCAATGCGCCCATCAAGTCCACGATATGGATGCGTTTCACTTGCTCATATTGCGCATAAAAAGCGATGGCTTCCTGAGGTGTGCGTTGCATTTCTTCTTTCGTGCCGTAGTCCCCTTCGGTCAGACGGACACTCTTGTTGTCGATCAAGTCGATCGCCGGCCAAATCTCTATCATTTATCTCCATCCCCCTTGCAAAGCTTGGTTCAAAATTTCCAGACCGTAATCCCCGCTTTTTTCCGGGTGGAACTGGATGCCGATGACGTTATCCTTCTGGACGATCGCCACGATTTCCTGTCCGTAGTCTGCCGTTGCCACAACATTTTCGTCAGTCACTACTTTGTAGGAATGGATGAAATAGACATCTTTGTCCAAACCTGGATAGTCGGAATGCAGATTGTTCCAGCCCAAATGCGGCACCGGCAAGTCGCTGACGATGTATTTCACTTCGCCAGGCAAAAAGCCCAACCCATCGACATCGCCTTCTTCGCTGTGCTGGAACAGGAGTTGCATCCCGAGACAGATGCCGATGAACGGTTTCGTCTGCTCCAACTCAGTCAGGAGTTCCCGCAAACCGATCGCATCGATCCGGTCGATGGCATCCTTGAAATGGCCCACTCCTGGCAGGACGATGACATCCGCTTTGCGCAATTCCTCTTCGTCATGCGTCAGGATAGTTTCGTAGCCAAGAAAACGGATGGCGTTCGTCAGGTTCGCGATGTTCCCCAACCCATAATCAACGATTGCTATCATTCGATCACTCCTTTTGAGGAAGGCAAGCGCTGCACATCTGAATCGGCCATCGCAATGCGCAGGCTTTGCGCAAAAGCTTTGAAGATGGCTTCAATTTCATGGTGCGTGTTTCCGCCGCGGATAAGATCAATATGTGCTGTGTAACGGGCATTGATGACCAAACCATGGAAGAATTCCTCAACCAGTTCTACATCGAAGCTGCCGACTTTTTCTTTCGAAAATGCGGCATTGAAACTAAGGTAAGGGCGACCGCTGATGTCGATGACGGAACGGGCCAAGGTTTCATCCATCGGCACGTAGGCACTCCCGTAGCGGTTGATGGCGCCTTTGTCCTGACCCAGTTCAGCCAACAGCTGCCCCAAGACGATACCGACATCCTCGGTTGTGTGGTGATCGTCCACATCCGTGTCGCCGTCCACCTGCACATCCAAAACGAAGTGGCCATGGAAAGCGAACAGATCCAACATATGATTCAAGAAGCCCACACCCGTGTGGATGACGGAAGGTTCCAACCCTCGTTTCAGGGTGATGGCGATTTTCGTTTCTTTGGTAACGCGCTCTTTTGATACGCTCACAGCTGTTCTCTCCATTCTCTGATGATTTCGGCTAAGGCATCCAACTGTTCATCCGTTGCGATTGAGTAACGGACAGCCGTTTCGATGCACGCGATGCCTGATTTTTCATAAGTGCGCGGCTGATAGCCGTGGTCGATGATCCATTTACCCAACGCAGGCGCCAATTCACCGTAAGTGAAGACGAAATTCGTCTCGCTCGGCAGGACGGAAATAATATCCCCTACGCCTTCATTGAAGATTTTCTTCAATTTGGCGGAAAGCCGGCGCTGATCAGCCATGAAGGCGCGCAAACGTTCCGGATGCTCCAACAGGAAGGCCGCAATGCTCAAGGATAAGGTATTGAGCGGATACGGATGGGCAATAGAGTTCAACAACTGCATCGTTTTCGCCGTCGAACTGGCGATGCCGATGCGCAGACCGGCCAAGCCATATATTTTTGACAAGGTACGCAAAAGGATGACATGATCCCCTGCCGGACGCGCCGGTGGATTGTCCACGAAATCCATATAAGCCTCATCCAAAATCAGATAACCGCCGTATGCAGCCAGCAGATCCGCCGTCTTTTGGATGAAAGCTGCAGGATGCAAGCCTCCCAGCGGGTTGTTCGGTTGCGATACGATGAAATAAGCAGGCTTGTCCTTCTCGATGACGGCATACACCTGGTCATAGTCAAAGGTATAATCCGCTCGGCACGGCACTTTGATGATATCGCGTTGGAATTGCGCGGCATACTCTTCGTACATGACGAAATCCGGCTCCAGCATCAGGATCGGTCCATCCCCCAAAAGGATCGTGCACTTCTGGATCCATTCATCCGATCCGTTGGCAAAAGCGATCAGGGCGGGATCCTCGCCGTGGAAAGCGGCATACGCTTCCGTCAAGCGGTCGATGGCATCGTCCGTGTACTCCTGGAAGCGCGTCGCTACAGCTATTTCGGCAATTTCTTCATCTGTCAGCGCACGGATGGGACTTTCATTTTTGTTGATGCGGATCATTTGTCGTCCCCCATTCTGACAGCCAAGGAATCGTGATGGGCCTGAAGTGACTCTTCAGTCGCGATCAGCATCCCGGCAGGAGCCATTTTCCGGAACGTTTCTTTCTTCAGGTTCAGGACAGAGTTCGGGCGCAGGAAGTCGTTGACGGACAGTCCGTTCGCAAAGCGGGCATTGCCGCCGGTAGGCAGCACGTGGCTAGGTCCGGCAACATAATCCCCAATCGCTTCAGGCGAGTATTCTCCGATGAAGATCGCTCCTGCTGTTTCGATGGCGTCTATGTAGTCTTCTGCATCTTTTGTCTGGATCGAGACGTGCTCTCCCGCAATCAGATTCACGACTTCGATGTTCTCTGCTTTACCGCTCGTCAAAATCGGGAAGTGATTGTGTTTCAAACTCTCCTCGATGACCTCGATGCGGCTTTGTTTCGCTTTCTGGACAAGCAGCTCGGCTTCGATGGCGGCCAATTTCTCTTCGTTGTCGCAGACAAGGAAGGTGCGGGCCAACTCATCGTGCTCGGCTTGCGCCAGCAGATCGACGGCAACCCATTCGTTGTTCGCAGTTTCGTCGACGACTACGACGATTTCGGATGGTCCGGCGATCGAATCGATGCCGACATCTCCGTACACCAATTTTTTGGCCAAAGCGACATATTGGTTCCCGGGTCCGACGATTTTGTCGACGCGCGGAATGGTTTCCGTACCGTAAGCCAAGGCAGCAACGGCTTGGGCGCCGCCTACTTGATAAACGTGGGTCACGCCGCAGATATAGCAAGCGGCCAAGGTCGCTTGGTTGATGGCGGTCTTTTGCGGCGGGGTCACGACGATTGTTTCCTTTACGCCGGCTACATTGGCCAATACGGCAGTCATGAGCACTGTGGAAGGATAACTCGCTTTGCCGCCCGGCACATAGATGCCGACCTTGTTCAGCGGATGGATTTTCTGGTACAGCTCCCCAGCCGGAGACTGTTGCCACTTGATGCTCTCTTGGTAGACCGTGATGTTATCGCGGGCTTCCTCCAAAGCAGCGCGCAAATCCGCATCCAAGCTGTCATAAGCTTCCTTGATGACGCTCTGCGGCACTTCCAACTCCGTGACGTCCGCCCCATCAAAGCGTTTTGCATATTCGAACAGCGCAGCATCGCCTTTTTCCTGGACTGTCTGGATAATTTCCATCACGGCTTGCGTCTTCGAAAAGTCGATCGTATTTTTTGTTTTGTAAGCTTCCTTGAACGTTTTAGTTGTGTACATTATTTTTCACCTTCAATTGATTGATTATAGTCTGGATTTCATCGTATTTGGAGAAATAAGCATGCTTATTCGAAATCAGGCGAGCATTGATTTCATCAAGGCGAACCTGCTCACTCAAACCATTATCATGCAGCGTTTTGCCGGATTGAACGATATCCATGATCGCATCTGCCATATCGATGGTCGCGGCCAATTCGACGGACCCCTTCAGGGCGATGATTTTCACGGGTTGCTTGATGGAATCAAAATATTGTCTGGTGTAGTTCACGTACTTTGTCGCAACCACTGGATAAACGTCTTTCTTCTCTTTGCTGGCGATGGCGAAATGGCAATAGCCGAAAGGTAGATCCATCAGATTGTTGATGTTGCAATTCTGCTCGATCAGAATATCGCTTCCGGTGATGCCCAGATCCGCGATGCCTTCTTCCACATATACGGGCACATCTTCCCCTTTTACCAGAATGAAGCGGGTGTCCTTTGTCTGAATGACCAATTCCCGAGAAACGGACTTCAATGCTGTCGACCATTCCGTCAGGTTGATTTCATCCAAGTATTGGATAAAATCCTTAAGCTGTCTGCCTTTTGATAGCGCGATAGTAATCATTTTTTCCCTCCGTTAATTGTTGATGGCCATTCCGAATGCTTTGGAAGAGCTTGTATATTGACCGCCCGATGCTACGGGTTCCGTTTGGTTTTCTCCGTAAAGTTGGATAAAGATTCCCTTGTAATAGGATTGGTTCGGCAACGCCAGCATATCCGCGTAGACGTAATCCACATTCTTGCTTTTCAGCGTCGCTTCCCATTCCGCCAGTTCATTCAAATGTCCGGTCAGTTCAGGATAGTTTTCCTTCAAATAGCTGGCCTGTTCGGTAGGTGCTTGATCCATCAAACCGATCAGCGGATGATCCGCACCCAAACGATGCTTCAAAGCATCCTGGTTTCTTTCGCAGATGAACTTGCGGACGGAAGGATCTTCCAACTCCCGCGGGCTCAGTATTTTTTTCAGTAATTTGTTATGGCTGACTACCGCAACCGATAAGGAAAGGCCCAATTCCTTCTCCATGAAGGTGATCATATCGCCCAAAACCTCGATCTGTTTCGGAATCGAGTCGGTAAATGTTTCCACACCCAGTTGGTGGCGCTCTTTCAGCAGCGAATAAACCGGGCCGGAATAGGCTATTTTATCGGCGCGTAAATGGTACTGCTTGCGGTATCTCACGATGGCATTCGTCCAGTCACTGCGCAGGGCGAAAAGTTTATCGCCGCTTTGCCATTTATGCCGGTTCAGCATCAGGTGCAAGTCATCATGAGACAGTTGTGTCCACTCAAATTTCTCTACGACTCCCAGGTCGATCAGATCGTACCCTAAGTGGTGGAAATGATGGAGAAACCCCATCTCTCTTTGTTTCTTCGCTAGCAACGATTCATTCGTCATCATTTCGTCCAAACTGTCTCACTCCCATTTCTTTTTGATAGGCCATCTGTTATCCTTAGAATATCGTTAGAATACCATTAGACGTTGGTGTTATCATACCATAGAAAGTTGCTACATTGTATCCTAAAATGATGACACTTTACGAAGGAAGGAAGATAGAAGATGCTCAGCGACAGACACGTCCACACCCCGTATTGCCTGCACGGTTCATCCGATGCTTTGGAAAATTATGTGAAGGTTGCCATCGAGGCCGGCCTTGAGTCCCTCACATTCACGGAACACGCTCCTTTACCGATGGAAGATCCGCTTCCGGACAAAGACAGTTCGATGCGCCCTGAAGATGTCGATGCCTACCTGTCCGAAGTCCGCGCCCTTGCCAAGAAGTATCAAGACAGCATCGAAATCCACGCCGGTTTTGAATTGGATTATCTGGAAGGAAAAGAAACAGAAACACGTGCCTTCTTGGAAAAATACCCGGAGACCGTCCCCCATTCGATTCTGAGTGTGCATTTTGTGCAGCTCGCTCCCGAAGAATACTTCTGCATCGACTTGGATCGCGAATCGTTCACGCAAAAAGGTGCAGAAATCGGCTACGAAACGCTTTACACCCTTTACGAAGAGGCAGTCAAAAAAGCTTTGGCACTTCCGTATGGAGAACTGACCCCGAAAAAAATCGGCCACATCAACTTGATTCATAAGTTCCAAAAGGCTTACAGCGTCAGCGATCCGATCGACTGGAAGCTGCTGTTGGATAAGGTGAAGGAGAGTGGGTACAAGCTTGATTACAATTTTGCCGGAATCGACAAACCGGACTACGGCAAAACTTACCCGGATTCGAAAATGATGGCTTACGCCATAAAAATCGGCCTCACCTATGAGAAGGGTTCTGATGCCCACGCCTCCCATGAAGTCGCCCGTTATTTCGGTACGGCAACAGAAACGGAATATGATGACTGGAAAGAAGCCTGAAAATGGCTTCTTTTTTAATGGCCTTATCTTCTCGGTGCTGAGCCTTCCGGATTGAATTATTCCTGGAATACTGGTACATTTATCTAGTAATGAAAAGTATTACATCTAGTTTTTAAAACTAGATTAAAAATTTCTTTAATTCAGAAAGCAGGTTGTCCCGTGAAGCTTAAACCAGAACTGGAAGCCTATCAGCAACAGCTGCTGGCCATGTCGTTCATCCGTTTTGATGAACTGCCTGATTTTGGCGTCTACAGCGATCAAGTGATTGCCATCATCGAAAAGCAATTGAGTTTCCTGAACGCCACCCAGGAAGAACGCATAATCTCGCCGGCTATGATCAATAATTACGTAAAACTGCAGCTAATCGATAAACCAGAGAAAAAGAAATATTTCAAAACCCACATCGCCCAGCTGATCGTCATCACCTTGCTCAAACAAGTGTTGCCGCTGTCGGAGGTGAAAAAAGGCCTGGAATTGCAAGTCTCCATCCGCGGATTCCAGATTGCGTACGACACCTTCTGCCAAGAATTGGAATATGCTTTCCGGATGCTCTTCCATGATCTCGACAAGAAAGAGCATTTCACCTATACCTTGGAGGACATCCACAGCGAAAACATCGCTTTGAAGATGATCACGCTGTCGCTCGCTTCGAAATTGTTGACACAAAAAATCATATTGGTCGATGGCGTCAGTCACGCATCCCAAAAAGGAGAGAATACTAATGATGAAATCTAATTCCATTGCTGTCTTGGCCGATTCCTGCAACGATATTCCGCAAGAGCTGCTCGACAAATACCATATCTACATCTTGCCGTTGATGATCAATTACAAAGACGCGAGCTATCGCGATCGGGTCGATATCACACCGGAGCAAGTCTACGAAAGATTCCAAGAAGAGATTCCGAAGACAAGCCTGCCGTTGCCGGAAACGATTGTCGAAACTTTCGCCAAAATCAAAGCGGACGGCTTTGATCAAGTGATCGTATCCGCCATTTCCAGCGGCTTGAGTGGCACTTGCCAAGCCATCAAATTGTTGGCGGACGATATCGAAGATATGCAGATCGTCGTCATCGATACACTGAACATTGCCATCGCCTCCGGATTTGTGGCGCTTTATGCTGCCGAGCAGATCGAAGCTGGACTTCTGTTTGATGAAGTCGTTTCGAAAACACAAGCAGCCGTGAAAAAGTCCACCATCCTGTTCGGTGTCGGCACTTTGGAGTATCTGATGAAAGGCGGCCGCATCGGTAAAGTTTCCGGGATTCTGGGAAGCGCCTTGAACATCAAACCGATCATTTCCTGCAACGAAGAAGGCATCTATGATACGGTCGCAAAAGTGCGCGGCCGCAAGCAGAGCATCCAGAAATTGATCGATATGACCCGCGAAAAACTGGGTCAGCACAAAAATTACTATTTGTCGATCTGCCATGGGGATGCCTACGATGAGATGCTCGTTATGAAAGAACAGCTGAAGGATCTGGTTGCCGGCGCCAAAATATACGCGGAAGGCCAAATTTCACCTGTATTGGGTGTCCACACTGGACCCGGTCTGCTGGGAATCGGCATCATGGTCCTAGAAGACTAAAAAGAGTGTGATGATTCGCGGGAGGGGAACGGCGACGGGATGCGAACCCACCTCCGGCCAGGCCCCCTTCGCCGGAGGACACCGGTGATTACACGCCTCAGCTACGGCGAAGGTTCCCTCATCGGAGGACGCAACCAGAATGTTGGGCGAACTCCGGCGAAGCCGCTGCTCGCCGGAGTTTAACAACGCAAAAAGAGTGGCTGCCTTTTCGGGCAGCCACTCTTTTTGTGCTATCTGTTTTTTTAGTTTGATTTCATCAATTCATCGACGTAAGCAACTGTTTCCGGTTGGTTTGCTTCGATTTCAGCGATTTTTTCTGCAAATTGTGGCAAGTGCTCTTTGTGTGCATACAACAATTCATCCAACAAAGTCTTAGCTGTTGTTCCGCCTGGCACAAGCGGGTTGATTGTGAATGCTTGTAATGCCGCACCATAGCTGCCTGTGATGGCTGCGCGGATGACTGTTTCTTCCATCGCTTTCATGCCTTGCAATAAGCCACGGGCCGCTGAAGGCATTTCGCCCCAGTTGTATGGTTCAGCGCCATGAGCTGTGATCAAGGCGGAAACTTCTACGACGCAATCATAAGGCATATCTTGGATCGTGCCGTTGTTCGCTGTTGATACGACCATATCCGTGCGTTTGTCATTTTGGATCGACGCGATCACTTCGCAGGCTGCATCACTGTAGTGCGTACCGCCGCGTTGCGATAATTCTTCCGGCTTGTAGTTCAAAGCAGGGTCTTTGTAAAGCTCGAACAAGCGCGTTTCTGTTGCTTTGACGACTTGCGCACGCGTTTCGCCTTTTTCGAACTCTTCAATGGAATGTTTCAACATTTCATCTTCGATGTAATAATAACGGTGGTATCCGCAAGGAAGCATTCCCAGATCCTTCAATTGCTCATAGTGGAATTGCGCACTGTGGATGTTCTTCAGATGGTTTTCATCTTCGGTTTTTTGTGGTCCGTAAACCATATCGATCACTTCATCTGTGCGTTCAGCGCCCTTGTCATCCCAGACACGGTGCCAGTGGAAGTGGTTGATTCCGGCAAATTTGAATAATAATTCCTCTTCAGGAATCGCTAATTTTTCTGCTGCGACTTTGCGGTGTCCGATTGGAACATTGCATAGGCCGATTGTTTTCTTCCAACCGAAATGTTTGATGGCTGCTTCAGTCACCATACCTGCAGGATTCGTAAAGTTGATCAACCATGCATCCGGACATTGCACGCGCATATCCGCAATGATCTGGCCGATGATCGGAATAGTACGGAAAGCTTTGAACATTCCGCCTGCACCATTGGTTTCTTGGCCCAAAACACCATGGGACAATGGAATGCGCTCATCTTTGATACGAGCATTCAGTAACCCTACACGGAATTGCGTCGTTACGAAATCCGCATCTTTCAAAGCATTGAAACGATCCAATGTTAAGTGGACTTCCCAGTCCAATCCAGCCGCCTCGACTTGGCGTTTCGCCATTGCGCCGACGATCTCCAGTTTTTCCTTACCTGCTTCGATATCCACCAACCAAATTTCTTTGATAGGCAATTCATCTTTTCTTAAGATGTATCCTTCAATCAATTCCGGTGTATAACTGGAACCGCCACCAATCGTAACAATCTTCAAAGCTTCTTTCGACATGCATGCTTCCTCCTATTTTTGGTTTCTTTTTGCTTTCCGGCTCATCCGGCTCAAAAATTCTGTCGTGACAATGCATTCCCTGACAAAAGCGGGTAAATCCCCGAATGTCCGGCCAGGAAAGGCTTTCATTCCAACCGTCCGTGAAAGGGCTTTTTGCTTTCATGATTTCATCTTAGCACAATACCGGCGCATCGGGAGAATCCCCTTACATTTTGATTGCAAGTTCCCCCTAATGATTTTTGTTTCAGAAATGAAACAGTTTGTTTCATCCTCAAATAATATCCAGCGCAGTTTTGCGGGCGGGTGCTGGGAACCTTTTGTCCAGCAGTTTCAGATCTTCATCATCCAGACGGATTTTGGAAGCTTGGGCATTGAGATAGGTGTGCTCAGGGTTGGAAGAGCGCGGTATCGCTGCCACGTCCGGCCGGATGATGCACCACGCCAGAATGATCTGGATCGCTTCGACACCATGTTTCTTGGCGATGCGCTGCACTTCTTCGCTCTCCAGCAGTTGTTCACGCAACCGGCCCCCCTGCGCTAATGGCGAGTAGGCCATAATCGGAATGTTGTGCTCCCGTTGCCATTTCAACAGATCATACTCTATCCCGCGAGAGCCCAGATGATACAAAACCTGATTGACTTGGCACTGGTTCCCGCTTTCCATCGACAACAGATCCTGCATATCATGGATGTCGAAGTTGGAAACGCCCCATCTGCCGATTTTCCCTTCGGCCTTCAACTGCTCCATTCCGGCTATCGTTTGCGACAAAGGCACATTTCCGCGCCAGTGCAGCAGATAAAGATCCAAGTGGTCCGTTTCTAACCTGCGTAAACTTTCGGCACAGGCAGCCAAAATTTCATTCCGGCTCGCCCGATGGGGATACACTTTGGAAACAAGATAGACCTGGTCACGGATGCCTTTGATCGCTTCCCCCACCAAGCGTTCCGACTTCCCATCCCCGTACATTTCGGCTGTATCGATAAGGGTCATGCCCAGTTGCACGCCTAACCGCAAAGCCTCGATTTCCTCTTGCCTTTTTTCGGGATCCTCGCCCAAGTACCAGGTTCCTTGCCCCACTTGCGGCATGATGCTTCCGTCCGGCAACGCCACCATTCGATTGGCATTCTCTCTCCGCAGAGACGCCATGATGTTCTCGTCTATGTTCGTCATTTACAGACACCATCCTTTCTGTTCTCGACACCATTCCTTACAACAAGTATACCTTTTTTTGTTGTTAATACAAAAAGAATCATAGCGCTTCCATATTATTTGGTTTACTGGCCTTTTCCTTTGGCGATTTCGATTTTGTGGCTTATGATAAGGATAGAAAGCTATTTTATTTATCATCAAAGTCTGATTAATGGCTCAAGGATTGTCATCATAATCAAGGAGGACGAATGGATGAAATACAGGAATCTAGGGAAAAGTGGTTTGCGGGTCAGCGAAATCGCACTGGGTAGTTGGTTGACGTACGGAAAATCGGTAGCGGATCAAACAGCGGATGAGTGCATCCGGACTGCGTACGAAGCAGGCATCAACTTTTTCGACACAGCCAACGTTTACGAAAAGGGCGCTGCTGAGACCGTGCTCGGAAAAGTGCTGAAGGACTACAGGCGCTCCAGTCTGGTCGTCGCCAGCAAAGTCTATTTCCCAATGGGGGACGGGCCGAATGATCGGGGCTTGTCGCGCAAGCACATCATCGAATCCTGCGACGCCAGCATGCAACGCCTGGATATGGATTATCTGGACCTGTACCAATGTCACCGTTACGATCCGAGCGTACCGATGGAGGAAACGCTCTGGGCGCTCGATGATCTGCAGCGTCAAGGCAAGATCCTTTATGCCGGCGTCAGTGAATGGCCGGCCGACAAAATCCAGGAAGCTCACCAAATCGCAAAACAGCATAATTTCCGGCCACTCATTTCCAACCAACCAATCTACAATATGATCGAGCGCTACATCGAGGTCGATGTGCTGCCCGTCTCCGTCGCCAACGGCATGGGCCAAGTCGTCTTTTCCCCATTGGGACAAGGCATCCTGACCGGCAAGTACAAATCCGGCCAACAAGTTCCGGAAGACAGCCGTGCCGCCAACAGCAAGCTGAACAGCACGATGCAAAAATATCTGGAAAACGAGTCCCTATTGGAAGCAGTCGGAGAAATCGAAGCCATCGCGCACGAATTGGAAGTAACCATGCCACAACTGGCTCTGGCCTGGATTTTGCGTCAACCTGGCGTCAGCTCCGCCATCATCGGCGCCAGCCGTCCGGAACAGATCGAGGATAACATCAAGTCGGTGGATATCGAATTGACGGACGAACTGTTGCTTGGCATCAACCAAATTCTATTGAAAGTGAGCAGCTTCAAACCGCGAAGCTGATTGTGCGATGAATCAATCCGGGAAACCGGACGCCGAAAAGGCCACCTTGAATTGATAAGAGTGGCCTTTTTGGTGTTCTCCATTCATTTGTTCTCCTGATCGAATAAAATATGGGACCTCCGGTGAACGGAGGCTTCGCAGGAGTTCGCCCAACCCTTCTGAGGGCGTTCTCCGATGAGGGATCCTTCGCCGGAGCTGCGGTTGATGACGATCGATGTGCTCCGGCAAGCGAAGCTTCACCGGAGCTGAGCGGAAATCCGAAAGTTCCGAACCGCTCTGCTCACCCGGCGGCTCTTAATCCAGCGCCAGTATTTCCAATATCGAACGGACATCGCGGACAGAAACCTGACCGGGCGCGGAAACCTCTTTGGCTGCCGCAAAAGTCAGGCACGAACCGAACAATTCTCCGGCCAACCTCGAAATGACGCCGTATTTGCCCATCGACATCGTGATGCAAGGGCGGTCCGCTTTCGCTTTTTTCATTTCCAACGTCGCCGCCAGCAGCGTCAGGACATCTTCCTCGCTCTGCGGCATGACCGCAATCTTCGTGATATCCGCCCCGAGTTCCTGCATCTTCACCAATCTCGCGACGATTTCCTCTTTAGGGGGCGTACGGAAAAAATCATGACTCGACAGAACAACTTTCACGTTTTTTTCATTCGCTTCGGCAATCAACTTGATCACGTCTTCTTCGGAACTGAACAGCTCGAGATCGACCATGTCCACCATGCCGCTCCGGATCGCGAAACGGTTCAGTTCAAAATAGCGGTCCAAGCGCAGTTCACGCTCGCCGCCCTCTTTTTTGGTGCGGAAGGTGAACAACAAAGGCTTTTTGTAAAGGCTGTTGATTTCGGCCAACAATGCCCCTACCTGCTCCGGGTTCTCTACCCCTTCGAAAAAATCGATGCGCAACTCCGCCAGATCGAAAGCGACGTTTTCCAGCATTTTGACTTCCGCGATGATTTCCTGTTTTGTTTTCCCAACCAACGGCACGCAGATTTTAGGCCTGCCTTCGTTGAAGACGACATCTTTCACTTGAACGGTTTTCACTGGTGTATCCCCTCCATGGCGCATTATTGCCCCTCTTCCTTGAACCTTTCCGGCCAAAAGAGGAGGAACTTCCGATTATTTGATACTTCCCATTTTATCGTTAATCGCGCCAAAAGCATAGGAGCACTTTACGGAACTTTTCGGATCCACTCATTTTTCAGTTCCTTCCTTACTGGGAAACATAGAGAACGACACCATGAGGGGCGATAAAAGCTGTTTCCGCGTCCGCCACCGATACTGCCCGGTTTGCCCAAACCTCAAGCATTTCCCCGCCAAGCGACCGTAGCCATTCCCCGGCGGCGGCAGGCAAGCCTGCCGGGTTATCCGCAAGATTGAAGCAAGCGACATATTTCCTGGCGTCACTTGCCGAAACCCAGATCACCAAATCATCCTTCCGGTAAACTTCCCTGGCATCGCGCCCGTTTTGATGCGCATCGATCAGATAAGGATCGGTCAACAGCGACCGCGTCCAATCATCCAACTTCCGCAGATCGCCGCCGAACAGCAGCGGTGAACGGAAAATCGACCACAGCGTCATCAAGGAGCGTTGCTCAGCCTTCGTGAACCGCGTCATGCGCGCCTCGGATCCGTCAGCCGCAGTCCGGGTGCCAATATGGCCCAACGGCAGCATGTCGCAATCCGGCCAAGAACCGGATCCTACAAAAGCCGACCATTTTCCGCAGCGTCCGAACATATCATGAAGCTGATGCCAGTTGTCCCACAGATCGTCCGTCAGCCGCCACATGTTGGCATGCCGCTGGAAAAAGGTGCCAGAATCGATCGGGGCGGGCCCAGGCGAGAGGCTCAGCACCATCGGCCTGCCGCAGCCGTCGATGGCTTTCCGGATCAGCTCGATTTCACCCGTGTGCGTTCCGTATAATTTCGAATCGGCGATGTCATCCACTTTCAGGAAGTCGACGCCCCAGGAAGCGTATAACGCCAACAGCGAATCGTAGTAAGCTTGTGAGCCTTCCTTCGACGCATCCACGCCGTACATATCGGTGTTCCAATGGCAGATGGAATTCGCATCCGCAATATCCCGGGCCGTTCTTTGCGTGCCCAAAATTTTTGTGTTGTCATGCACCGCCTGCCTCGGGATGCCGCGCATGATATGGATACCGAATTTCAGCCCCATTGCGTGCACCGCATCCGCCAGTGGTTTGAACCCTTGTCCCCCGGCACTCGAAGGAAACCGATTTGTCGCAGGGATCACTCTGCTGTATTCATCCTGATGAAGCTCAGTGAACGGATGATAGGCGCAGGAGTCCCCGCGTGGTTCGTACCACTGGATATCCACGACAACGTATTCCCAACCGGAATCCTTCAAATTTTTCGCCATCACTTCGGCGTTGCCCAACACTTCCTCTTCCGTCACGCTTGCTCCGAAAGAATCCCAACTGTTCCAACCTTTTGGTGGTGTCTGCGCGTAAGTCCTAAACATATGCATCCTCCTTATCAATCCATACCTGCATTTCTCCCAAAGAGCGATTGCCCCAGCTGTAGTATGGGATGAACATCAGCTTTTTGGAAATGGTTTGCGGTTTCTGATGGACGCGGTATAACGTGTCCTGCCAACCATCCTCCATCATTTGCAGCTCCCCTTCGCCTTCCAGGCAGACGATATCGCCGAGAATCTTATCCGATCGGAAACGCGGTCGAATCGCTCCGGTCAATGCCAGCAGATGCAGCTGTTTCCCGTTGTCCTGTTCTTCCAGGCAATAAATGAAGGGTCCTCGTTGCAGGGCGACTTTGCCTTTATCGGCTTTGACGAGCGGGTGCGCCTCGAGTTCGTTGGTGGCGATCGTGTAGGTCAATTCGATAGCTGTCGATTCGGACTTTACGGTCACATAGGTATAGCCATTGCGTATATCAGCAATCGTTTCTTCGCCGTCCACAACCAGCACGGGATGCTCAGCCCAGTAAGGGATGCGGATGCCCAAACGCAAAAGTTCAGCGGATGCTTTTCCGACCGTGATGAGGGTCCTGCCATCCTCGGAAAACGTATGGCTTTGGCGAATCGTATACGCTTTGCCACCTTGCTCCCCAACCAACTCGCTGTCGATGAACAGATTCAGCAGCACTTCATCATCTTTTTGCGTAAAGGCGTATCTCCCGACAGCGGGCAGCGTGCGCGCCAAGTTTGGCGGACAGCAGGCGCAGCCGAACCAGGAAGGCCGCGTCGCCTTCACATGGCTCTTGTCCGGATTCAAAGCGCTCGCTTGGGGATCCACCTCCAACGGATTGACGTAAAAGAAGTGCTTCCCGTCCAAGGCCATGCCGCTGATGATGCCGTTATAGAGCACCCTTTCCATGATGTCCGAATAGCGGCTGTCGGTTTCGGCTCTCAGCAGCTCATTCGAAAAATTCAGCAGCCCGATCGCCGCGCATGTTTCGCAGTACATCAGATCGTTCGGCAAGTCATAATCATAGGTGAAGGCTTCCCCGCGGACGGTCGAGCCGATGCCGCCTGTGACGTACATGCGTTTTTGGACGATATTGTCCCAGATCTTTTTCGCCGCAGCAACCAATTTTTCATTTTCTTGGTAATGTCCGGTACCCGCCATCGCCTGCGCCATATAGACCAACCGGACGGCGTGCCCTCTGGCCGTATCCTGTTCGATTACCGGTATATCCGCTTGATGGTAGACGGCATTGATGCCAGGCTTCGGTCCTTGCTGCAATCCCAAGCGGTCATTTTCTTCCAGCTGCTCCGCAAAGAACTGCGGGTTCTGTCCGCGCACCTCCAGGAAGTAGGCACTCAAATCCAAATATTTCCGGTTGCCCGTCAACTCGTATAGGCGCACAAGCGCGAGTTCGATTTCCTGGTGGCCATCGGTACCGTCGATTTTACCTTCCGCTTTGCCGAAATGCGTTTCGATGCAGGCGATCGCTTTGTCGGCGATCTGAAGCAGCCGATCGGAACCGGTAGCTTCATGATAGGCGATGGCGGCTTCGATCAGATGACCGATGCAGTACAACTCATGGCTTTCGAACAACCTTCTGAACTTCAGTTGCGGGGCATCGATCTGATAATAGGTGCTCAAATACCCGTCATCAGCTTGTGCCGCTTCCAAGAGGTCGATTGTTTCTTCCACTTGGGCGACCAGAGCGTCATCCTTTTCCAATGCGAGTGTGTTGGCTGCCGCTTCGATCCATTTGTACAGATCGCTGTCCTGGAACAGCCAGCCGTAATGGTGGCCTTCCTTCAGTCCAGCCGCTATCTTGAAATTTTCGATCACATGGCTTTTTTCTGTGGGGATGGTCGCATCGTCCCTTTCGCTTTCGATGACAATGTTCCCTCTGTCATTCAGAACATCCCATTGGAAAGGGATCATTTCCTCCTTCACCAGTTGCATATACTTCAGCCAGAAGCTGTCTGCTACTGTCACTTTTGGGTTTTGCTGCAGCGATGGTTTGATCATTCTGAATCCTCTTTTCATCCAATTTTTCATCCTGATTTCATGCCAAGATACAAGAAAAGCCACCAGCAAGCCGGCAGCTATTTCTGTTGATATGCGCGTTAATGCAAAAGCGTCGCCTGAGACGGATGGATTCACCACTTACCCAACGGGCAGCGTTTGTCCTGCAGACTGGCACGGAAGCGCACGAAGCAGCCGCAATGCCGGCACGTATGCTCCGAAAGCGCCGGACACACACTGCAGGCAGCCAGACGTTGATCCCGCAGCTCTTCGGAAGCGTGGTTCAACTCCATCGACAGTTGCTCATCGATAGCGCTTTCGATATCCATCTCCATCATCTGGTTGTGGCGTTCGCAGCCTTTGCAGGTCATGTCAGTTTTCCTTTGCGTACAAAGAAACGATGCTCATCGGAGGTAGCGTAATCGTCACTTCGTTGCCATCCACTGTGAAATCAGTGAATGCTTGTTTCGCAACGGCTTCAGGATTTCCGAACGAATTATGGTCATCCGTCTTGTTTCCGAAGATGCCCTCTGCTGTCACTTCGCCGAATGCGCCGTCGACACGGCTCAACGTGATGGTTTCTGCGTCAGTCAGGCTGTAGTTGCAGAAGGATGCCGTCATGACGCCGTCTTTTTTGGAGACCGTGTAACTGGTCGTGCCGGAAACAGCGCCATCCGCATCCACGAGTGTGGCGTCCTGGTGATTTTTGTAGAGATCGAATACATGATAGGTAGGGGTCTTGATCATTTCTGCGCCTTCGGTCAAGATCATGGCCTGCAGTACGTTGACCATTTGGGCAATGTTCGCCATCTGCACGCGGCCCGCATGTTTATGGAAAATGTTCAAAGTCAGACTTGCGATCATCGCGTCCCGGATTGTGTTCTGTTGGTAAAGGAAGCCGGGGTTTGTGCCCGGCTCCACAGCCAACCAAGAGCCCCATTCATCCACGATCAGACCGACACGTTTTTCAGGGTCGTATTTGTCCATGATCGTGCTATGTCGTGTGATCAATTCATCCATCTTCAAAGCGCTGTCGATCAGCGAGAACCATTCTTTTTCAGGGAACCCCAATGCCGGGCGCTTGTCTTCCCATACGGAAGCCAGCGCATAATGGTGCAGGCTGATGCCATCCATGAAAGGTGCTGCATTCTTCATCAGCACATCCATCCAATTGTAATCATCGATGTTCGGACCGCAGGCAATTTTGTAAAGCGGTTCTTTTGTGTACTGTCTGACATAGGTTTGGTAACGGCGGTACAGATCAGCATAGTATTCCGGACGCATGTTGCCGCCGCAGCCCCAGCTCTCATTGCCGACGCCAAAGAATTTGACTTTCCAAGGCTCATCCTGGCCATTTTCGCATCGCAACTTCGACATCGGCGAAATGCCGTCCATCGTCATGTATTCGACCCATTCCTGCATTTCCTGGACCGTGCCGCTGCCGACGTTGCCGTTGATGTAAGCTTCCGCCCCGACCTGTCTGCATAATTCAAAGAACTCATGCGTCCCGAAATGGTTGTTCTCCGTCACTCCGCCCCAGTGCGTATTTACGATCGTGGCGCGCTCTTCGGTAGGACCGATGCCGTCTTTCCAGTGGTACTCGTCCGCAAAGCAGCCTCCTGGCCATCTGATGACCGGAACCTGGATGGCTTTCAAAGCTTCAACAACATCTTGCCTGATGCCATTGACATTCGGGATTTCCGAATCGGCTCCTACCCAGACACCTTCATAGATGCATCTGCCCAGATGCTCCGCAAACTGACCATATATATAACGGCTGATGTTTCCTTTTTCCCTGTTCAAGGTTACTTGTATCTTATTCAAATCGCTATCCATCCCTTCTAGTCATTGTCTGTTCCGGGTTCTCCGAAAATCGGAAACCCGTTATCGCTCCAAGAAAACACTTGCGCATGCGCATGGCGGTCGGGCACATCCAATGGATCGCCTTCCGTCACGATTTTCGGCCGCGCGTGATAGATAAGCACGTCGTTCTCCCCGTCCTCGCTGCGGGTGAAGCTGTTGTGCCCCGGCCCGAACAGCTGGTTCTTAGAAGAACTCCGGAAGACCGGTTCCTCCAGTTTGTGCCAGTTGTAGCCGTCCAACAAATTGGTTTCCGTATCCGCCCACAACAGACCCATGCAATAATTTTCATCGGTCGCGCTGCCGGAATAGGTGATAAAGACTTTGCCGTTGCGGATGATGACCGCCGGCCCTTCATTCACCAGGAAACCGACTTTTTCCCAATCGTATTCCGGAATGCTCAGGAGCGTCTGCTTGCCGCAGAGGGTCCAAGGGTTCTGCATTTCGGAAATGTAGAGATTGGAATTGCCCGGGATGGCCGGATCTTTCTGGGCCCAGACATAATAGAGCTTGTTGCCCAATTCGAATGCAGTCGCATCCAGGCTGAAGCTTTCGAATGCCGTTTTGACCTGGCCTTTTTCGATCCAATTGCCGGTCAGCGGATTTTCGTCGTCGCATTCCAGCACATACATGCGATGCTGGAACGTCCCTTTGGCGACTTGATCCGTTCCGGCCGCGGCGAAATAGATGTACCAGCGCCCTTGGATCAGATGGATTTCCGGCGCCCAAATCAAGCTGCTCATAGGCCCTGTTGCATGCGCGTGCCAAACGCTGGCGCGCTCCCCTTGTTCCAGATCATTGAGGCTTTTCGCGCGGCGCACTTCGATCTCCTGATAGCCCGGAACCGAGCCGGTGAAATAATAATAACCGTCCGTATGTTTGTAGACCCACGGATCCGCTCTTTCGATCACGATCGGGTTTTTGTAAGTTGTCATAGCCTTAACCAAAGCATCCACCTCTTTATTCTTTACTCTAATCTTCTGTTTTTTTGATGCCGAACAGGGCTTCCCCTTCAGCGGACATGCCTGAAAAAGTCGTCGTTTCGACTCCGTTCACTTCATCCCATTGTCTGATGAAGTAGCCTTTGTATTCGGTGAAATTCAGGACCAAACTCGATTCGTTCGGCAATTCTGACCCTTTCCAGTAGCCTCCGCCTTGACCGTAGGCAAGATGCGCAGCTGTCAACGTCAGCGCGAGTTCCTCCTCATATTCGGCATCGATCGCATTGTCCATTTTGTAGAAGCGGTAATCCCCTGCTATATCCTCTACTTCCAAAGCGGTGAGCGACTCCCCGGCATATCTCATCGGCGCAATCACCGGCCACCCATCTGAATTAAAGAACAACTGATGCACCCGCACTTCATTTTGCTCACCCTTGTTCGGAAAGCGTGCGTGGAAAATGATGTAGTACTTATCCTCAACTTCATCGTAGTAGGCTGAATTATGCCCAGGCGACACATAGCCACCGACCGGAATATCCTGTTCATTCGTGATTTCAAAATTACCGATAAGCTTGGTTCCGTAGTCTTCTATCGCCTCATCATCGAAGAAGCTGCCTTCCTCACCTTTGGCATCCATCATCGCATTGCCGCTTGCGTCCTCATACGGCCCATCGGGATTCTTCGACCGCGCGACCCTTATGTTGTAGCCGCCGCTTGCGTCCAACCCGCCAAAGGACAAGAATAGGTAATAATAGTCTGTGTCTTTGTTGTATAAAATATAGGGGGCTTCAATCCTACTGTGGTTGCCGCCCAACAACTTTTTGCCATAGCCTTGATTTTCTTTCGGAAACCCGGTTGCGGAGTCCATCTCAAGTATAAAAATACCTCCCGAGTAGGAGCCATAAACCATCCACAGCCTATTTTCCTCGTCGTAAAAAACGTGGGGATCAATGACGTTCGGCTCTTCCGTCGCATCGAACGCTTCACCGGTAATGCTCTCGGTGCCGGATGTCAAAAAGATGCCTTTGTCCTCATAGGGCCCTTCGATCGAATCCGACACTGCCACTCCCAGCGTCGACAGTGGGCTGCTACCTTCACAGGAACAATAATAAAGATAGTATTTCCCGTCCTTCAGTTGGGTTATGTCGCTTGCCCAGAGCGTATCCGTTCTGGAATAATCGAAACTTTCAGCCAACGAAACGGAGACGTCCTCGAACAGTTTGCTTGTAGACACACTCGTCGCCAATTGTTCCCAGTTCATCAAATCCGGACTCTTCGCGAATGCCAGATGGGACCCGATGACATAGTATTGACCCTCCGCAAAAATGATGGACGGGTCATGAACGGAGGCTTCCTTGAAATTTTGATTTAGGCTGACCTCCTGGTTCGGTACCGCTGTCGCATTTTTTGCTTCTTCCCCGCAGCCGCCCAATAATGCCACAGCTGACAGACTAAACAGTATTTTTTTCCGCACAATCACAACCTCGACTTTTCTTTTTAAAGGGACATTTGGTTTGCCAATCGGATCGCTTTATTGCGCGATTGATAGATGACGAACAGCACCGAGTAGATGATGATGCCGATGACATCCATGGTGCTGATGGAGAAGAGGAGCAATCCCCCCAGCCAAACAACTACCCTTTTCTGTATTTGGTTATTCCGGAGACGGCGCACAATAATGATATTGAACACACCGATGATCAATTGCAGAATGCCGTACCCGACTGCAATCGTGTAGACGGAGTCGATCAAAGAACCGTCGAAATTGATATCGGATGACATCCCGGAAGACAGCGCACCGATTCCGGATGTTTTGATCCATGTTGCATATCCCAGTATTGTGACCATCCCATTGATGAGATTCCAGATGGCACCGCCTCTTAATAGGTTTCTTTCCAAAGTTCTTTTCATCTTTTAACACCCCGTTACTTAATACCTACATTTAGATTCAATGAATCAATGAAATACTTCTGCGCAAAAACGAACAGCAGCACTGTTGGGATCATGGCGATGACTGCAGCCGACATCAGTTGCCCGATCATCACATAGTTGCCGTACAAGTCCTGAAGCAATTGCAGACCAGCTGTGATCGTCATTTTTTTGACATCGCTCAAAACGATTGTTGGCCACAGGAAGTCATTCCATGAGCCGACGAACGAGAACATACCCGCAACAATCAGGACAGGCTTCACTAAAGGAAGGATGATATTTTTGTAGATCACGAAATCCGAAGCGCCATCCATTCTTGCGGACTCATCGTATTCTGCCGGAATATTCTGCATGAATTGGCGGACCAGAAACACATTTCCGACGCCTCCCAAGCCCGGGATGATGACTGCCAAGTACGTGTTCACCCAACCCAAGGAATCCACTATTTTATAGGAGGGGATGATATTCACGGCTGATGGGAACATCGAAATGGCAAGCACGCCATAGAACAAAGCATCCCGGCCTTTGAAATTGACCCTTGTGTATCCGAATGCAGCCAAGGAGACGACTACCACAACCAACAAAGCATGAGTGGTCGAAACGAACAGTGAATTGAAGAACCACGTGATGATTGGTGCGCTCGATGTATTCTGCAGCAATTTCAGGTAATTGGTGACGATCCAGTTGGCAGGGAACATCCGGAAGCCCACTTCCATGATGTCACCTTGGGATTTGAATGATGTGAACAGCCCGAAAAGAGCCGGGAACAACCAGACAAGCGCCAACAGAATCAGGAAGGCATAAGCCAAATATTTTGAAACATTGTTTTTTCTCATCTTTTTCACCCCTTCGATCTTTTCGTCATGACATAGAATTGCAAGGCTGAGACTGCCAGAATGACAAGACCCAACAGGACTGCCATTGCGGAAGCCATACCCGCAACCGACTCGCCCGAGCCGAATGCCAGGTTGCGGATGTACATCATCAGGACGGTGGTTGACTGATTAGGTCCCCCGTTGGTTGCCATCAACGGTTGAACGTACACATTGAAGGCACCTGCAGTGGACATGACGAATGTATAGAACAGCGGGAACCGGATGGAAGGCAACGTGATGCTGATGAATTTCCGGAACGAACCCGCACCGTCAATTTCAGCGGCTTCGTAAAGGTCCTCCGATACACCCGCCATCGCGGAACGATAAATGATCAGGTTGCCGCCGATCGCACCCCACATCGACATAACGAAGATGACGATCCAGGCATACGGTTGCTGGGCTGTCCAAACGATATCCGAAGCGACCAAGTTGTTCATGGGCCCCAATCTCGGATTAAAGATCAATAGCCAAATCAAGGCACCTGCCGAGGCGGAAACGAGCCCTGGAACATAAAAGATGGCTTGGAACAAGCCTTTGAATTTCAGTCCTTTATGCTGCATGACGGTTGCGATGATCAGCGGGAACAGAATTTGGAAAGGGATCGTGTAGAGCACAAAGAGCAAAGTGTTTTTCAGACCATTCCGGAATTGAAAATAGAACGTCGACTCCTGATCCAACAAAATCGTTTTGTAGTTGTTCAAGCCTACCCAAGTCTGGTCGGAAATTAGGTTCCACTGTGTGAATGAAGAATAAATACCGTATATGATCGGCAACAGCACGAATACAAAGAACAGAATCAAATGGGGACCTATGAAATACAGAAATTTAAAGTTTTTTTTCTTGTTGTCTTTAGCGTTTTCTTTGGTGGATATAGCTTCAGATGTTTGCATATTATCTTCCTTTCAAAAAAATCCATACAGCGATTCCGATTAAGAACGCCGTATGAATTTTTGAATTACTTCCTTGTCACTCCATTGCAGTTGGATGATCAGCTTGCGTTTTCGGCAATCAGATCTTCGACTGTTTTTTGCGCTTGATCCAGACCTTCATCGATTGTGATGTTGCCATAGATCATGTCAGATAAAACGGTAGCCAAAGCTGATTCGACATAGCTGTAATATTTGTACTCAAAGATATAGGAAGCTTCTTTTTCGGCATCTGAGCTTGTGAAGAAGGATTGTGGGTACTGTTGGTATTCCTCGCTCTCGAACACTTCTTTACTTGCTACGATTTGACCGGCACCTGCCCAGTCGATTGAGTTTTCGCGCATCCAGCTCAAGAAATCTGCTACCCCTTGTTCTTTTTCATCGGTTCTGTCTTCGTTGTTCAACAATGAGAATAAGTGGGCAGAAGATCTGTTTGTGAATTTGTCAGGCGTCACGGAATAAATATTGGTCACTCCGAAGTTCAATCCTTCAACAGATCCGTGAGCTGTGGATGTCCAAGTTCCGTCAGTAGAGAACAACACGTCTCCCGATTGGAACATCGCATAGCCATCTTCTCCGTAAGGTGACATCAAGCCTGCATCCGCTACCGATTTCAATTGTTCGACTACCGTTCTCATCGCATCCGTATTGATGGTAGGATTGCCGGCTTCGTCGGAAATATCCCCACCTACGTTGACGACGTTCGCCAATGCCACCCATTCGATCAAGGCATTATTGATGGCATACTGTCCTTCATCCAGTTTCCCATCCAACGATAGGATTTCTTCGATCGTCACCACATCATCATCAAGGAAAGTGTTTGCGTCATATTTATCCAGCAGATCGGTGTTGTAATACATCGCATTCCCGTGGATATCCAACGGAACCGTGTATTGCGTTCCTTCGTAATTGCCTGCATTCCAGGCTACTTCAAGGTAGTTGTCCGCTGTCAGATCGGTATTCGTTGCCATCAGACCTTCGACAGGCTCCAGCATATCCAAATCAGCGAATTGGGGTACGCGATCTGCGTGAATCAAGGCCAAATCTGGAATGTCTTTGCCGGAGTTCATGACTGTGTAGATTTTGGTGTACATATCCGCTGTGATGACGCTCTCGACGGGAAATTCAGGGTCTGTCTCATTGTACTCGGCAACCAACGCATCCATATAGGCACCATCGTCCCCAGTCAACGGGTTCCAGAAGGTGATTGTATTTGCGTTCCCGCAACCTGCCAATAAGGTGATGCCTGCCAACGTCGCTGCTGATAAAAACTTTCTGTGTGCATTTTTCATTTTTTATGCCTCCATTTTTTATTTTGTTTTTATTCTGATGACATTCCAAGATAACGGTTTCAAAATAGCGGACAATCTACCCTCTTTTAGTTCCACATCCGACTTTTCTTTCAATTTGACCAAATCATGATTGGTTGCATTTGTATCGTTTTTATCATATCCAGCTAGCTCCGTCGCTTCGGAGATGCTTTCCAACCCGAACCCTTCTTCTTCGAAGGTAAAGGAGATGTCCGTATCTTCTGATCGGTTCACCGCAAAAATCACCAGTTCATCCGTTTCATCGTTGTGGACTGCGATCGTTTCGATATACGGCACTTCGGCAAAATCCTTCGATCCATAGGTTTCCGACTCGACATGCGGAGTCAGCACCACGCCTCTCCCATAATTGGAAACTTGCATGAACGGATAGAAGATGGTTTGTTTCCACGTATCTCCGTTCTTTTCCGTCATGATCGGTGCGATGACATTCACCAATTGGGCCAGGCAGGCAATTTTGACGCGGTCAGCATTTTTCAACAGCGTGATCAGCAAGCACCCCACCATCAAGGCATCTTCGAAATTATAGATATCTTCCAATAAAGGCGGTGCGACTTGCCATGGTTCCAATTCCTTATCCTGATCATTTGAGTGATACCATACGTTCCACTCGTCAAACGACAGATTGATTTGTTTGTCGCTGCCTTTTTTGACCTTCACGAAATCACAGATGGAAACGACTGTCTTGATGAAGCGGTCCATATCCAAAGATTGTGCCAGATAATTGCCTATATCATTTTCCTTATTTCCATAATAGCAATGCAATGAAAGATAGTCGACATAATCATAAGTATGTTCCAAAACAATCCGTTCCCAGTCACCGAAAGTCGGCATTTTGCTGGTCGAACTTCCGCAAACGACCAATTCGATGCTGTCATCGACCAATTTCATCGCTTTAGCTGTTTCTGCCGCCAAGCGCCCGTATTCTTCCGCAGTCTTATGGCCGATTTGCCACGGACCATCCATTTCATTGCCGAGTGACCAGGTCTTGATTCCGAAAGGTTCTGCCGATCCGTTCTGCTTGCGCAAGTCGCTCCAGTGGGTCCCTCCTTCAAAGTTGCAATATTCCAAGCATTCCACAGCTTCCTGGATGCCGCGCGTGCCTAAATTGACTGCCATGTTCACTTCTGCATTGACTTCTTTTGCCCATTTGGCGAATTCGTGGATGCCTACCTGGTTCGTCTCCAGGGATCGCCACGCCAAGTCCAATTTTTTGGGACGCATCTCTTTTGGCCCGATTCCATCCTCCCACTTATACCCTGAAACAAAATTCCCTCCAGGATAACGGATAAGCGGTACATTCAGTTCCGTCACTACCTCTTTTACATCTGTCCGAAAGCCATCTGCATCGGAATTTTTGTGTTCCGGTTCGTAAATGCCGTCATATACGGCCCTTCCCAAGTGTTCTATGAACGAACCATACAAACGCTTATCTATTTTGCTGATGGTATTCTGCCTGTTGATCGATAATTTCGCTTCCATTTGTCCTCCTCACTAACTTAGTTAACCTTTTTGTTTACTAAGATTAATAAAATTAACTTATGAGGTAATAATAACGAACTATGCAAACGTTGTCAATACTATTTGCGTTGTTTTTATAAAAATATCCCGAACTTAATAAACATATTTGTTAACCATGTTCATAAGTACTGTCATTGCGCTCTTTTTGATCGTCATTTTCATAAACCTATGAGAGATATATCTTTTTTAGTTAACTCATAGAGTAATGTAATCCAACCTATTGACAGACAAGTGATAAACTTTTATATTTATCACATACAGTGATAAACAATATCATTAACATAAATGAAAAATGAGGTGAGCTTATGCAATTGGACATATCCGAATCATCTTTGGCTGTATACGAGGCATTGGCCAGCGATATACGCTTAAAGATCATCCAATTATTATCCAAACAAAAAATGAATGTGAAAGATCTCGCGCTTGAACTAAATCTAAGCAGCGCCATCATTTCAAAGCACATCAAAAAACTTGAAGCCGTAGGTATCATCAAAACGGAAAGGATCCCCGGCATATCCGGTCTCCAAAAGGTCTCCATCCTGAAAGTCGATCATATCGACATCCATTTTCCGAAGAAAATCTACCACTCCTTCGAAACCTTCGATACCGCCATTCCAATCGGGCACTACACGGATTATCACGTCACTCCGACTTGCGGCTTGGCTGATTCCAAAGATTTCATCGGAAATGTCGATGAACCGAAATACTTCATGGACTCCGGGCGAATGGACGCCAGCATCCTTTGGTTCACTGCAGGCTATGTGGAATACAAGACCCCCAATTTCCTGACGCCTGATGACACGTTGGAGCAGATTGACATCAGCATGGAAATCAGTTCGGAATTCCCTTTTTCGAATGATGTTTGGCCATCCGACATCACATTCACTCTGAACGGAACAGAGTTGGGCACGTGGACGAGTCCAGGCGACTTCGCGGATACGCGCGGGAAGCTGAATCCATCTTGGTGGCCTTCGAACTTGAACCAATACGGTTTGTTGAAGACACTAAGGGTAACCCATCACGGTACTTACATGGACGGAGACCCCCTTTCCCAAGTCAGCATCTCTGACCTGAATAAGACAGCCGAAACATGGGAGATCCGCATCGAAGTGAAGCCGGATGCGGAAAATGTCGGAGGCGTGACCCTATTCGGCAAAAAATTCGGAAATCATGACCAGGATATCAACTTCAAAGCCTACTATTCCTGAAAAATAAGAAAAAAAGCTGCGATCCGCTCCGAGAGGAGTGGGTCGCAGCTTTTTGATTTGTTTTAATGAAGTTTATTTTGCGAATTTTGCTTGATAGGCCGCAACCACTTTTTCAGTAGTGAAGCCATATTCCGCCATTACCACGTTGCCATTGCCGCTTGCACCGTAAGTGTCGATGCCGTAAGCTAGGCCATCCAAGCCGACATAACGTTCCCAACCGAAGGTCGCGCCCATTTCGATGGACATGCGGTTGCGGACTGCGCCAGGCAAGACAGTCTCTTTGTAGGCTGCATCCTGCGCTTCGAACAGATCGAAACTCGGCATGGAGACAACAGAGACGTCCACTCCGGCTTCACGCAATTGTTGCTGCGCTTCCACAGCCAAGTTCACTTCCGAACCGGTTGCGATCAGGATGCCCGCAGGCGTTTCGCCTTGTTGTGGAGAAAGCACGTAAGCACCCTTCTTCACGCCTTCGCGGGCCATTTCTTTTGTGCCTTCCAAAACAGGCAAGTTTTGGCGCGTCAGCACCAACATCGTTGGTTTGTCCGCTGAAGACACGGCGATTTCCCATGCTGCACTGACTTCGTTGCCGTCAGCCGGACGCAGAACCGTCAAGTTCGGCATGCCGCGGTAGCTGGACAAGTGTTCCACTGGCTCATGCGTCGGGCCGTCTTCGCCGACCGCGATTGAGTCGTGCGTCATCACGTAAGTGCCTGGCAAGTGCGAAATGGCAGCCAAACGCATCGCTGGACGCAGATAATCCGTGAAGACGAAGAATGTTCCTACATACGTTCTGGTTCCGCCATGCAGAACGATGCCGTTCATGATAGCGGCCATCGCGAATTCGCGCACACCGTACCAGATGTTGCGGCCGGCATAGTTGCCCGGCTCAAAATCGCTTGCCGCTTTGATCATTGTGTTGTTTGAGGACGATAAGTCCGCAGAACCGCCCCAGAAATAAGGTACAGCTTCACCCAATGCTTGGATCGCTTCAGCACTGGTCACACGGCTAGCTTTGGCTGCGCTGCCCACTTCATAAGTCGGCAGTTTGTCTTGCCAGCCTTCAGGTAATTTACCGTCGATGGCAGCTTCGAATTGTTGCGCCAATTCCGGGTAGGCTGCTTTGTATTCGTTGAACATTGCTGTCCATGCTGCTTCAGCCTGTTGGCCTTCTGCAACCATTGTTTCATCGAAGCGGGTTGTCACTTCAGCCGGTACGCAGAAAGCTTCGTCCGCACAGCCGTAAGCCGCTTTCGCGAAAGTAACGCCTTCCGCTCCCAGGGGAGCGCCATGTACTTTATGCGTTCCTGCGTCAGGAGCTCCAAAGCCGATGATGGTTTTGATTTCGATCAAAGTTGGTTTTTCCGTTTCAGCTTTCGCTTCTTCGATGGCTTTCGAGATAGCTTCCAGATCATTGCCATCCTTCACCAAGATATGTTGCCAACCGTACGCTTCGAAACGGGCAGCCACATCTTCAGTGAATGATTTCGATGTCGGGCCGTCAAGGGAAATGTCGTTGGAGTCATACAAACCGATCAGTTTGCCCAATTTCAAGTGGCCAGCCAAGCTAGCCGCTTCATGGGAGATACCTTCCATCAGATCGCCGTCGCCGTTCAGGAAGTACGTATAGTGATCCACAACCGGGAAGTTTTCTTTATTGTAAGTAGCCGCCAAGTGCGCTTCCGCCATTGCGAAACCGACCGCATTCGCGATCCCTTGTCCCAATGGACCGGTTGTCGCTTCCACGCCGTCCGTATCATGCACTTCCGGGTGTCCAGGTGTTTTGCTGCCGAATTGGCGGAAGTTCTTCACATCGTCCAGGCTCACATTGAAGCCAGATAAGTGCAACAAGCTGTACAACATGGATGATCCATGTCCAGCCGATAATACGAAACGGTCACGGTCTGCCCACAAACTGTTCTTAGGGTTGACTTTCAAATGTTTTGTCCAAAGCGCGTAGGCCATCGGAGCCGCTCCCATCGGCAAACCAGGATGCCCTGAATTGGCCTTCTGTACGGCGTCTATGCTAAGTGTACGTACTGCATTAACTGCTAACTCATCAATTTGATCAAACATTTTTTTCCTCCTCAAGATAGTGAATCTAGTATTGAACTCCTCAACCAACTTTTATAATCATGATTTAATCTTATTATAACATATTCCGAATCGGTTTATATCAGTTTATTAACTTAGATATGTAGCAATAATGGATTATCAATCAGACAATTCAATCCATGGCTCACCCTCAGTTTCCTTGCGTCTGTTCTCTTCCAATAAAGTCAATTTCCTTTTCAACTGACGGTACGCGTACATCATGGGAACGGCAGCCCCCACCCACGCAACGGGATTGGCAAAAGCGACAGCCTGATAGCCTAACAGACCGGAAAATCCCAACGGAACAAGGACGCGCGCGACCATCTCCATCACACCCCCAAAGGTAGGCGCGGCATTGTCGCCCACACCTTGCAGTGTATACCGCAAAATGATCAAAGTCGTCAATACCAGATAGAAGCTGGCCGTCGCAATAAAATACGTATGCGCATATGCCAATACAGCCGGATCATTCTGATTGAACAATAGCCGGATCAGATCCGTCCCGAAGAACAACAGCGCTCCTCCTAAAAGAATGCTGTAGCCAAAGGACAGCAGCAAACTGATGCGCACGCCTGCCCAAATGCGCGAATACAATCCGGCCCCGTAGTTTTGGGCTGCGAAAGTCGCCATCGCGATACCGATGGAGGCTATCGGCAATGTTGCCATGATGTCCAATTTTTGGGCGATGGCGTATCCACCGACCGCTTCCGGTCCGAAGCCATTCAGACTTTTCTGCAATACAATCAAACCGATTGAAATGATAGAGGCTTGCAGACCGATCGGGAGCGAAATTTTCAATGGCAAAGAGAAGTCTGCGGAGTGCACGCGCCAATCTTCTTTGGAAAAGCGCAGAATGGCCATTTTCTTCCTTATGTATACGAAACAGAGAAAACTTGCGAACAATTGTGCCGCAACAGTCGCAAACGCTGCTCCTGCGACCCCCATAGAAAACCAGACAATGAACACATAGTCCAACACCACATTCAATAGGGAAGAAATCACCAGGATGACCAGCGGCAGCTTACTGTCACCAAGCGAACGCAGGATGTTGCTCAACAAATTGAATACCATGATCGCCACCGAACCCCACATCAAAACTAAAAAGTAGGCTTCGGCTTCCTTGCGTATTTCTGCCGGTGTATCCATAAATAACAGGATATCCTCAGCCAGCCAAACGCTCAGGATGGTGATGAGGACCGTTATGGCAAGCGTAATCCAGACGCTTATCGTGATGCTCTTCCGGATCCGTTCCTCATTTTTAGTGCCAAAACGCTGCGCGATGACGATCCCTAAACCCGAAGTGACTCCGATCCCGAATCCATGGATGAAAAAGAGTACCCCGCCGACCGATCCGATGGCCGCCAGTCCGTCCACTCCCAATGTCCTGCCGATGATGATTGTATCCGCTAAGCTGTACAGTTGTTGGAATATATTCCCAATCAGCATCGGAACCGAAAACAGCACAAGCAGCTTCGCAGGACTGCCGGCAGTCATATCTTTTGTCATCCTTCACCTCCATTTAATGATCCTAGGCCTTGCTGATTTATATTATACCAGATATGTACGAACAAATTAACAAAAATATATAATTTGTACCTACAAAAATATCGTTCTATTCATTTGGATTGTTTCCGAATCCGTTGTCGGCGAGAATTTTCTCGCACAGCGAATGGCTCAGGTAACTTGATTCTGTGGAGACGGGGTTGGTATGTTCCTTTATGCCCGCCACAAACGAATTGATCAATGGCTCGAATCCTCTTTTGCGGAGTGTCCCTTCCCAATCGCCGAAAGCAATTTGCTGCTTGCCGTTTTTTTGTTCGATGGTCATTTCGGTCAAATTCAGCACGCGCGCAATCCCCTCCGGACTTTGGACTTCCATGACTTCCTGATTGGCGCCCGCTTCATAGTTCATCGAAACGAAACAAGTGGTGCTCTTCGTTTCAAGCATCAGCCATAGCCGTTTCAATTCCCCTTCGTTTTCGACCAGATGCGATTGCACCGAAACCACCTCATCATCCAACAAATACAAAGCCGTATCCGCGATATGGATGAACAGATCATATACAGCGAAGCGGACCGATTCCACGTTCTTCACACGATCCTTCTGAATCAGGATCATCTTTTTGTCAGGAATCTCTTTAAGCCGTTCCACCATCGGAGCGAACCGGCGATTGAAGCCCGCGGTAAGCAGCAAGCCCTTGGCGTCCGCCAACTCGATCAGTTCCTTTGTCTCCTCCAAATCACCACTGATGGGCTTGTCCACATAGACCGAAATGCCGCGCTCCAGCAACTTACGGATGGTTTCCCCATGGGCAACGGTAGCTACGTGCACAAAAGCAGCCTCGATTTCGCTGTCCAACAAGTCGTCCAGCGAAGTGTACAAATGCTGGAAGCCAAATTTCTTTCCGACCGCTTCCAGCGTCTCCTTGTTCCGCGAGCACAGATGCCATTCCACCTCATCCTGCATCTCGACCATAACCGGCAAATATGCTTTTTGTGCAATGTTCCCTAAACCGATGACTCCAATCTTCATCAATAATCGCCTCCAAACCTGTTTGTTCTCTTTATACCATAATCAACTCCCCAATTCTCGTCAGAACGTGAAAATAATTGAGAAATAATAAAAATATATATTTTTCGTTGAAATCGATTGCATTTTCTTTTTCTATTTTGTATAATTCTATTTGAAGTTATGTATAGACATAGAGAAGGAGTTGTTTAGATGAAATACGAATTTCCTGCAGGTTTCTGGTGGGGATCGGCAGCAAGCGGACCACAGACAGAGGGCACGGTTGCCGGAGACGGCAAGGGGGACAGCATCTGGGATCACTGGTACAAGCAGAACCCGGAACTGTTTTTCAATCAAGTCGGTCCTGAAGACACATCCTACGTATACAATCGCTACAAAGAAGATATAGCACTCATGAAAAAAACGGGACACACAACGTACCGAACTTCCATTCAATGGAGCCGTCTGATTCCGAATGGGATCGGCGCAGTGAATCCGGAAGCGGTGGCGTTCTACAACAGCTACATCGACGAGCTGTTGGCCAACGACATCGAACCATTCATGAATCTCTATCACTTTGATATGCCGTTGTCATTACAACAGAAAGGAGGCTGGGAAAGCAAAGAAGTCGTGGATGCCTATGCGGATTACGCGCGCATCTGCTTTGAGCTGTTCGGCGACCGCGTTAAAAAATGGTTCACCCACAATGAACCGATCGTTCCGGTCGAAGGCGGCTATCTCTACCAATTCCACTACCCTAGTGTCGTGGATATGAAAAAAGCCGTTCAAGTCGCTTATCACGAAACTTTGGCAAGCGCGAAAGCCATCAAAATTTATCATGAAATGAACCTTGACGGGCAAATCGGCATCATCCTCAATCTGACACCTAGTTACGCGCGCAATGACAATGATCCTGAAGACGTCAAGGCAGCCCATCTCGCTGATGCCTTCTTCAACCGTTCCTTCTTGGATCCTGCCATCAAAGGCACCTTCCCCGAAGATTTGGTTTCGCTGTTGAAGGAATTGGATTACCTACCGGAATATATGCAATCGGAATTAGAACTCATCAAACATAATACCATCGACATTCTGGGAATCAATTACTATCAGCCAAGACGCATCATGAAAAAAGAAAGCAAAGAACGCCTGTCAGACAAGCCGATGCCGGATGATTACTTCGACAATTACATCTGGCCGGAACGCAAAATGAATCCGTACCGCGGCTGGGAAATCTACGAAAAAGGCATTTACGATTGCCTGATCAATGTCCGCGACAACTATGGCAACCTGCCCTGCTACATTTCCGAAAACGGAATGGGTGTGGAAGGCGAAGAACGCTTCATCAACGCGGATGGCATGATCGAAGATGATTACCGTATTGAATTTGTCCAAGATCATCTGAAATATGTCCATCAAGCGTTGCAGGAGGGTTGCAATGTGAAAGGCTACCACATGTGGACGTGCATGGATAACTGGTCCTGGACAAACGCCTACAAAAACCGTTACGGCTTCATTGCGGTCGATCTGGCGGAAGAAGGAAAACGCACAATCAAGAAAAGTGGTTACTGGTTCAAACAAGTTTCAGACAACAATGGTTTTGACGCATAAGTTTTCTAAGAGAGGAAAATGACTAATGAATAATTTTATTGATAATTTAGCCGAAAAATTGACTCCGCTTGCCGGCAAGCTCGGCTCAAACAGATACTTAGCAGTATTGCGTGACGCTTTTATGCTTTCTTTCCCACTGACGATGTTCGGTTCGATCGTAGTGGTGCTGAATAACTTGCCCTTCTGGAGCGATGACTTGAAAGGCACTTTGGGCGGTCTCTTCGGAAACGGTCAAAATGCGACCATGTCCATCATGACGATCTTCATCACTTTCGGTATCGGGTATTACCTGACCCGTTCTTATGATGAGGACGGCATCTTTGGTGGAGCTGTTTCACTGGCTTCCTATCTGATTTTGACGCCTTTCAGCTTCACGACTGCAGACGGCGCTGAAGTAAGCGGCGCGTTGTCCTTGGATCGTTTGGGCGCAAAAGGGATGTTCATCGGGATGCTGGCTGCTTTCCTTGCGGCTGAAATCTATGTGCGCATCACGAAAAAAGGCATCGTCATCAAAATGCCTGAAGGTGTTCCTGATGCCGTCGCTCGTTCTTTCGCTTCCCTGATCCCTGCCATTTCGACATTGACGATCTTTTTGTTTGTGAATGCATTGGTGTCCGGCGTGTTCACGACAAACCTGCATGATGTGGTCTACACCGTTATCCAAAAACCGTTGGTAGGTTTAGGCAGCGGCTTACCCGCAACCCTGCTTTCCTTGTTCTTTGTCCAAATCCTGTGGTTCTTCGGTCTCCATGGCCAAATCATCGTCAACTCGGTTATGGATCCGATCTGGAACACTTTGGCTCTGGAAAACCTGGATGCTTTTAAAGCAGGCGAAGCACTGCCGCACATCATCACGAAACCTTTCATGGAGACATTTACTGTCGGCCTGGGCGGTTCCGGCATGACGTTGATGGTTGTCATCTTGATGGCTTTCGTCATGAAGAGCAGACAAATGAAAGACATCGGTCGTCTGGCGATCGGACCTGGAATATTCAACGTAAACGAGCCTGTCATCTTCGGTTTGCCGATCGTATTGAATGCCTCCATCCTGATCCCTTGGGTATTGACACCGCTGCTCGTAACGACAGTCAATTACTTGTCGATGGCATCCGGTTTGTTCCCTACTCCAACAGGCGTAACGGTTCCTTGGACTGTTCCGTTGTTCTTCAGCGGTATGATGGCGACCAACTCCATCATGGGCGGCGTGCTACAATTGATCGACTTCGCAATCGTCGGAGTGATGTGGTATCCATTCCTGAAAGTTGTCGATAAAGCGAATTTGGCACTCACTGTCGAGGAAAATGAGCAAGCTACTGACCGCACTTCCTTGCAAGGCGCGCAATCAAAAAACTAAGCTGACCAATTCCGGAAACTGCATTCTCTGTTCTTTCCAAGCAAATGGCCCGAGGCAACCCGCTTCGGGCCATTTGCCTTTCCTTAATCAGCCAAATGTAAAGCTTAACTTGTTTCAAGTCTAGCCATTACGGTATAATGGGGAATAAAATCGTGTAATTTCCGGGAGGATCGACTGTAATGAAAAAATATGAAGAAATAGCGGATGAACTGCGGCGCCGCATCGCTGAAGGCGAGTACGCGGAAGATGAAATGCTCCCGGATCAGATCGCTCTGGCGGAAGAATTCGGCGTCAGCCGGATGACCTTAAAGAAAGCCATCGATATGATCGCAATGGAAGGCCTGATTTTCCGCAAACGGGGTGTCGGCACCTTTGTCATCAAGAGCGCTCTCTGGAACAGCGGAGATTCCAAAGCAGATGAATATGCCGGCTTATCCAAACAGTTCCCGAACAAGACTGTAAAGAGCAAAATCATCCTGTTCGATATCATGTTCCCTCCCAAGACCATCCAAGCCTTGTTGATGCTGGAGGATAACCAACCTGTCTATCATCTGCAGCGCCTGAGGATCATCGACGACAAACCTTATATACTGGAAAATACCTACTTTGTGGCAGGCTTGGTGAAGGACCTGACGGAAGACATCATCCACCGTTCCATCTATGATCACATCCGCGATACCTTAGGGCTGAAAATCGGTGGAGCCTACCGAAAAATCCATGCTGAGCGATCCAATGAACTGGATTGGCAAGAACTGGAATGCGATGCGAATACTCCGATCCTCGAAGTGGAACAGGTCGTTTATCTCACGAACGGAACTCCCTTCGAATACTCGACTTCCCGCAGCCGCTTCGATACGCGTTCCTACACCATCACTGATATCATTAAACAATAACAAATATTAGGAGGAAAAATATGCAAGAGCCATTGTTCATCCAACCTGTCCTGCAAGAAAAAATCTGGGGCGGCACAAAACTGCGCGACATCTACGGTTACGACATTCCCAGCGACCATACCGGGGAATGCTGGGCGATCAGCGCCCATCCTGACGGCACCGGAGCCGTGGAAAACGGCCAATACGCCGGCACAAAGCTGGATGTCCTCTATGCGGAACATCCTGAGCTGTTCGAAAATCCGAATTCGCCCGTCTTCCCTTTGCTGACCAAAATCATCGATGCTGCGGAAGCCTTATCCGTCCAAGTGCATCCAGATGACGCTTATGGACTGAAGCATGAAGGCGAGTTGGGGAAAACGGAATGTTGGTACATCATCGATGCAGATGAGAATTCCGAAATCATCTACGGACACAATGCCCAAACAAAAGAGCAGTTTTCCGAAATGATTGCGAAAGGAAACTGGGATACCTTGCTGCGCCATGTCAAAGTGAAGAAAGGCGACTTCTTCTTCGTACCGAGCGGAACCATCCATGCCATCGGCGGCGGCATCACGATTCTGGAGACGCAACAAAGCAGCAACACGACTTACCGCGTCTACGACTTCGACCGCAAAGACGATCAAGGCAACACACGCGACCTGCACATCCAACAATCCATCGATGTGTCGATGATCCCGCACACGGATCCTGCGAACCATTTCGAAACAACCACAGTGGACGGCAATACCGTGACGACTTACATCGAAAGCGACTATTTCACTGTCTATAAATGGGATATCCTTTCGGAAATGGCCTTCAAAAAGACAGCTCCCTACACTTTGGCGAGCGTCATTGAAGGCAATGGCAGCCTGACTGTCGACGGAAAAGCCTATCCGTTGCAAAAAGGCGATCACTTCATTTTGCCTGCGACCGTTTCGGCTTGGTCCCTATCCGGCAACATGGAACTGATAGCCTCCAATCCCGGACCGAAAAACAGCTAAGAAAAATAATAAAGCGACCCCTTCCCGATGATAGCTTCGTCGGGAAGGGGCCGCTTTTTCTGTTGCTGATTCGATCGTTTTTATGCTTTCACTTCATTCGCTAAGATAATTGCACCGGTAATACCGGCATCATCGCCCAAGCCTGGCAGCACGAGGTAATCATCGACAGCAGGGACCGGCACATAGTCGGCAAGCAGCTTCGTAAATTTCGCTTTGATATTACCAAGCATACCAGGAACCTTCATGACGCCACCGCCCAATACAATGCGTTCCGGACGCAGAATGACCGTGTAGGCTTCCAAAGCTTGCGCAATGTAATAAGCGATGTAATCCCAGACCGCATCTGTAGGCTCCACATCTTTACCGGCTTTACCCAGTCGTCCGTCGATTGAAGGACCGGCAGCCATGCCTTCAAGGCAATTGCCGTGGTAAGGGCAGAAACCTTCATAGTGGTCATGTTCATGCGGACGCACAAGCATATGCCCCATTTCCGGGTGTCCGATACCTTGCAGGATTTTCCCGTCGACGATTGCACCGGCTCCAACACCTGTGCCGATTGTGATGTACATAATATTCTTCATCCCTTTTGCGGCGCCCAGAGCGGATTCGCCCAAGGCAGCGCCATTCACATCTGTAGTCCACCCCATCGGAACGGCATATCTTGCTTTCATGGCACCCAGGAAATCAAAATCTTTCCAGGCCAACTTTGGCGTAGAAAGGATGTGGCCATATGTTTCCGAGTCTGCATTGACGTCGATCGGCCCAAAGGAACCGATTCCGATTGCAGCTAAATCAAAACGATCAAAGAAAGCAAACACCTGCTCCAGTGTTTCTTCCGGCGTAGTCGTCGGGAAAGCGACCCGCTCCAACAACTCATTTTTTTCATTTCCGACAGCGCACACAAATTTTGTTCCGCCTGCTTCAATTCCACCTACTAGCATAAATTTTTCACTCCAATTGGTTAGTTTTCGCGTGCGTTGCCACCATCGGATTCCACTCGATACTTGTCCGACTTGTCATGAAACAGCATACTCGCACCTCATCCTATTATACCGCTTTCAGTTACTGGAATCATGTTTTTCAGGCATTTTCTGCTGAAATTTAGCACTTTTTTCTGGTGACATCATAAGCATCAGTAAATATTTACTTAATTTATCATTTTTTTTACCGTTTTCATTGCTTTACGAAATTCAAACGCTTACAATGGAGAGGAAACTTAAATAGACTTCCAAATAAAATATAGCGGATCGATTGATTCGCCTAACACTAAGCAAGCAGGAGAGTGGAAAAACAATGAAAGTATCTGAAGCAATAATCGGGCAAGCCAACGGAAAAGACGTTGTAGCTTACACTTTGACGAACCCCAACGGCATCTCCCTTACAGCGATGACCTACGGAGCCAGCATCACGGAACTATTGATGCCGGACAAAAACGGAAAGACAGAGAACGTTATTTTGGCAATGGATTCTTTGGATGATTACGTGACGCATCGTCCGTATTACGGAGCCACAATCGGCCGGATTGCAGGACGCATCACAAAAGGGGCTTTTGACTTGGACGGAACACCGCATCAATTGGTCGTGAATGAGGGGGGTAATCAACTCCACGGCGGTCCGGCCGGATTGGATACGCATGTCTGGGATGCGGAGGTCCAGGCATCCGCTGATGAAGCCAGCATCCATTTCACAACGACAGATGCTGATGGCGCCAACGGCTATCCCGGAACACTTTCGGTAATGGTCAGCTACACGCTCACTGCCGCTAACGAATGGAAAGTCACATATCGGGCAACGACGGATCAGGCAACTTTGTTCAATCCGACCAATCATGTCTATTTCAACCTGAGCGGCGACATCAACAAACCGATCCTGCAGCACGATCTGCAACTGAACAGCGCGGTTTTTGCCGAATTGGGCGAAGGCAATCTCCCTACCGGGGCCTTGTTGCCTGCAGAAGGGACCGCTTTTGATTTCCGCTACGGAGGAAAACTTGCAGTTGCCGCTGAGCAGAGCCATCCGCAGACAAAAAAAGTCGCCGGCTTCGACCATCCTTTCCTGCTGCAGCATGATGATGGAAAACCTGATGCAATCCTCAGCGATGCGGAATCCGGCCGAATCGTCAAAATGTATACGGATCAGGATTGCGTCGTGATTTATATGCACAACGCCGCCATCGATAAGTACACGATTGCCGGCAGACCGGTCATCCAATATGCCGGTATCACCTTGGAGACGCAAGCTTTACCTGACGCCATCAATCAAGAAGGCTTCGGCGACATCACGCTCCGACCGGATGAAGTCTATTCGGCTGAAACGATCTACAAATTCGAAATCCAGGACTGATAGCTAACAAAAGAAGGTGGACCGTAAATCCGGATGATTTACGGTCCACCTTCTTTTATTGCATGTTGACAGCGTAAAAACTGATGTTATCTTCAGTCCTGAATATCCGTAATAGACTGTCGGTCTGTCAAGGTTGTCTTCGGCTTCAGCTCCACGACCAATACGCCGGCCAGAATCAACGCTGCTCCGATAAGCATCCGCAACGTGATCTCTTCCTTCAGAAAAAGTGCGGAAGCGACCATCCCGAACACGGCCTCCAGCGAAAGGATGATGGCTGTTTCCGTTTCTTTGGTGAACTGCTGCGAGGCCGTTTGGATCAGAAAGCCCAGCATCGTGCTGACCGTTCCCAAATAAATGATGGAAAAGTAGCCTTCCGCGGCTGCCGGAAACAAAAATTCTCCCCTTGCGAGCGATACGAGCACCCCCAAGAGAGCGGCGGTGCCCATCTGAATGGTGGTCAATGCATAAATGTTTTCACCCAGCACGAACCGATTTGTGAAGATGATCTGCAAGGCGAACAACAGAGCGCAAACCAGCGTCAACATATCCCCGAAATTTACGCTGTGGAAGTCGGTCAGGGAAATGACGGCGATGCCGCCAATCGACAACAGCGCGCCCACGATGGCAGGGGCCGTCACTTTCCTCCTGAAAAACAGTGCGCCGATGAACGGCACCAACACGACATTGAAAGCTGTAAGGAACGCGTTCTTCGAAGGGGTCGTGTAGACCAGCCCCACCGTCTGAAACAAGAAAGCCAAGTAAAGGATGGTTCCGAGACCTATGCCTTTTAGATAAGTCTTTTTGGTCGCATGCTTCAGCTGGCCGAAAAAAATTGCACCCATCAGTATGAATGCCAACAAAAAACGCATGGTCAATATTTGGTATGGGGAAAAATACTCCAATGATATGGCGCTCACGACGAATCCCGAACCCCATATCATCGTCACAAAAATAAGTCCGATCTGTCCCTTTCTTCTGTCTGTCATATCGCTTCCCCTTTCAGTAAATAAAGATGCTTGCCCGCTTGTATTGTTGCCGATGTACAATCCGGGCGTACTTATCCACTTTACCCAACATTCTGATTGTCTGCAAGCAGATTTATGCAAAATAATAATACTGTTTTCTGTTCATGGCTCCTGCGCACTGATGAAGCTGCATCATCCGAACAACAAAAAAGCTTCCCGAAATGATGCTTTGCACCGCTTCGGGAAGCTGTTCCTATTTTTTATTTTGCCAATACCGCTTCGATTTCATCCAGTTCTTCATTGCTGAAGTCCAGGTTTTCCAACGCCTTCACGTTGTCGTCGATTTGGCTCACTCTGCTGGCGCCGATCAGTACGCTCGTGACTTTCCCATCGCGGAGAATCCAAGCCACTGCCATCTCAGCCAATGTCTGGCCGCGTCTTTGCGCGATTTCGTTCAAAGCGCGTGATTTTTCGATGGTTTGCTGCACCCCTTCCGCATTCAGGAACGGTGAAGAAGCTCTGCCCGCACGTGAGTCTTCCGGAATGCCATTCAAATAGCGATCGGTCAGCATGCCTTGCGCCAACGGGCTGAAGGCGATGGTGCCCAATTTGTTGGCCGTCAGAACATCCTGCAGGCCATCCTCGATCCAACGGTTGTACATGTTGTAGGCAGGTTGGTGGATGATGAACGGCGTCTTCAAGTCTTTGAAGATGGCTGTAATTTCAGTAGTCTGCTCCGCAGAATAGCTGGAAATGCCGATATAAAGGGCTTTCCCTTGGCGGACCATCAAATCCAATGCTTGCGCAGTTTCTTCGAACGGTGTTTCAGGATCCGGACGATGTGAATAAAAAATATCCACATAATCAAGCCCCATCCTTGTCAGACTTTGATCAAGGCTCGCCGTCAAATATTTTTTGGAACCCCATTCCCCATACGGACCTGGCCACATATCATAGCCGGCCTTGCTGGAAATGATCATTTCATCCCGGTAAGCCTGGAAGTCTTTCTTCAAAATCTTGCCGAATGTTTCTTCGGCGCTGCCCGGAGGCGGACCGTAGTTGTTTGCCAGATCGAAATGGGTGATCCCCAGATCGAAGGCGCGTTGGACCATTTTGCGCGAATTATCGAACAGATCCACCTCGCCGAAGTTATGCCAAAGCCCTAGGGAAATGGCAGGCAGTTTCAGACCGCTGTTGCCTACGCGGTTATAGATCATTTTGTCATATCTGTTTTGTGCCGGTTGATACATGTCATCACCTCAACAAGTTAATATATCTAGTATAGCGTTTTCATTGTTGTAACGCAAAGCTTTTACGGAAAACGGACAACGAAAGTTGCCGCGCAACCTCGTTGTCCGTAAAAGCTATCCCAACAGTCCGTCTCTGCTGACGTTGATGAAAGACATCTCCACCATATCATAGCGGTGATGCACGATTGAATATTCCAATGGCGTCCCTCTTTCCAGGAACATGACTTTGCTCACTTCAAGGACCGGATCCTCATTGGAACATTGCAGATATTTCTTGTCATTATCATCCGGCTTCACCGCCCGGACTGTCTGTCGGTTGTCGCCAAAGACGATGCCCAAGTCCCCTTGGAGATAATCATAGAGTGAGCGGTTCAGGATGTCCTTCGTAATGTTTGGTGCCAGTGCGATCGGGATGATCGTATGTTCCAAGGAATACGGTTTTTCATCCAGGATCCGCAATCGTTTGATGTCATAGATAGGTTCTTCCTTTGTGATGCTCAATTGGTTGCATTCTTCCTCATCCGGGAAACGGACGTTGAAGTCCAGCACTTCCGTTTTCAGTTCCAATCGTTCTCCGGCCGCAGCTGTCAAGCCGACGTTCTGGCCGATTTGGATGCTCCGCTCGGCCAGATTGACCGCGTTTTTCTTCACATAGGTCCCCGAACCTTGGATCGTGTACACCAACCCGGCGACGCTCAGCATATCGAGCGCCTTCTTAACCGTCACGCGGCTGGTGCCGAACTCCTTCGCCAAGGATTCTTGATCGGGAATTTTTTCTTCGGAATGATAGATTCCGCTTTTGATTCTTTTTCTGATTTCATTTGCGACTTCTTTGTATTTTGCCATGTCCTTCACCACTTATCTACGTGATACGAAAATTTGTATTTACAAATCTCTCCTTGTTGATTATAACATAGACAACTGGCCAACAGACAAGAGGAAATACAGCTGTCACTTATATGTGTGCTCCGCCACTTCCAGTCGTTTGCTTTGGATAAGATCCCGATACCAATAGGCCGATTGCTTCAGGGAACGCTTCTTGTCGTCCTCCAAGTCGATCCGCACGAGTCCGTAACGGTTCTTGAAGGCATTCATCGGCGAGACACAATCGGTGAAGGCCCACAGCATGTAGCCCTTGCAGTTCGCCCCGTCATGGACAGCATCCAACAAGGAACTCAAGTGTTCAGTGATATATGAAATACGGTAATCGTCCTGGATGGTGCCCTTGCTGTCAGCAAAACGCTCCTCTTGCTCGATGCCCATCCCGCTTTCCGCAACGAACCACGGGATATTTCCGTATTCGGATTTCAGGCGCATGGCCATATCATACATGATCTGCGGGAAGATTTCCCAACCGCGCGATGTGTTCATCCTTCTGCCGGGCAAGGAAAACTCTTCATAATAGTATTCCGGATGGAACGGTGTCTCCTTGTTCCACTCATAACGAGGCGAACGGACCCGTTTCGGGAAATACAGATTGATCCCGAGATAGTCCACCGTATTTTCTTTGATGATGAGCAGTTCCTCTTCGGAGTATTCAAACGGGATAGCGTGCTTTGCGAGCACATCGAACAACTCATTGGGATACTCCCCCTTCACCAATGGATCCAGAAAGATGCGGTTATACAACAGATCGTACATCCGGGCGGCTTTTTGGTCAGCCGGTGATGAGGAACGCGCGTAGGTCACCTCCGGATTCAGGATGGCTCCGATCTGGCCGCTGTAGCCTTTTTCATGGAAAATTTGGACTGCCCGTGCCGTGGCGATCACCTTGTTGAAATTCCATTGCATCCATTTCGACGTATCCTGCTCATGCGGATAACGGATGGCATCGAGGTAGATGCGCGTCTGGATGACAACCGGTTCGTTGAAAGTGAACCAATTTTTGACGCGGTCGGCATAGCGTTCGAAGGCTATTTCGGCATATTTCGCATAGAGTTCGACGACATGTTTTGAGCTCCAGCCATCGTATTTTTCCATCAAATAGGCAGGGACCTCGTAATGCTCTAGGCAGAGCATCGGTTCGACTCCGGCCCCAAGCAGTGCGTCCACGACATCGTTGATGTGCTGGGCATAGTCTTCATCGACTACTGCATTTTCATAATCCGTAAAGAAGCGCGCCCAGTTGATCGACGTACGGTAATGCGTCAGACCGATTTCTTTCATCAAGGCAACATCTTCGTGGTAGCGGTCATAGAATGAGGTCGCTCCAGCCGGTCCATAACCTTCATGCCATACGAAAGGCTCCTCTTTGTACCACATGTCCAGGTAGGAATCCTGCCCTTCTTTTTTGCCTTTCCAGCCTTCCGTCTGCCAAGCAGAAGAAGATGCGCCCAAGATGAATCCTTCTGGTATATTTTTAATCATCCTCATGCCCCTTTCTGTTCAAATCTTCCATTATTCTGTGGCTGCCGCCACTTTTGCTTCCTTTTCGGTTTCTGGTTCCACTGCAAGCGCACGATTGCTGGCCTTCACGAACGGCAGATAGATCAGCACGGAAACAGCGATACAAATCAGTTGCGTAGCGACTGCACCCAGGCTGCCGGCTGTCGCAAGATAGCCGCTGATCAATGGTGGCGTTGTCCAAGGAACCATCACGACCGCCTTGCCGGCAAATCCGATTGCCGTCGCGAAGTAACCAATTGTGCCCGTGATCAAAGGGGTCAAGATGAACGGGATCGCCATGATCGGATTCAGCATGATCGGCATCCCGAAAATAAGCGGTTCATTGATGTTGAAGAGGCCAGGGCCTACAGACAGTTTGCCGATTTCCTTGAAATCGGCACGTTTCGAAACCATGAAGACGGCGATCAGCAGACCGATCGTTACGCCGGAACCGCCCATACTCATGTACATATCCCAGAAAGGCATGTTGATGATGTTCGGAGCTTCCTTGCCGGCTTCGAAAGCGGCTGTATTTTCAGCGATAGCAGCCAACAAAATCGGCTCGCGAATCGGTTTGATCATTTGGTTACCATGGATCCCAATTACCCAAAAAATCTGCGATACGAACATCAGCAAGAGGATGCCCGGCAAGCCTTGAACGACTTTCGCAAGCGGCGCTTGGATGGTCGTATAAATGATGTCATACAAAGTCAATCCCGTAATCATGAAAATCAGATGGGCACCTGCCGCAATCAGTGAAACCGTCAAAATAGTCGGGATCAAAGCAGAGAAACCGCGGGCAACATTCGTAGGTACAGTATCAGGCATGGTGATCTTCAGTTTATCCTGTTTGCTCAACCAAGTGTAAAGTTCAACGGATAAGATGGCGATGAACATCCCAAGGAATAAACCGCGCGACCCTGTATAATTGCTGGAAAGGACATTTGTCACCGGAACCGGCGTCTCTTCAAACAGAACTTCAATCGCTGTCGGGATGGTCGCGATATAACTGATGACCGCCAAAAGACCAGCGAAATGATCGGATACTTTGTTCAGTTTAGCGACTTCAATCCCGATCAAAAAGACCGCACCGATCGTCATCAGGTTCATGGTGGCGTAGTTGATCGCCTGCGTAATCGGTTTCATTTGTTCCAAGAAGCGTAAAGCCTCGAACTGGGCCAATCCATTCGTTGAATCGAACACCATGTTCGAAAACAATGTGGCAAAAGCACCCGTGATGATGACCGGCAACAACATTGAAAAGGCATTTTTGATTGCGATAATATACTTCAAATCATTGATCTTATAGGCGATCATATTCAAACGTTCAATCCACTTCGCATTTTCCATTCTTTTTCCTCCTAAACTTTTTGCTCTGCTTGTTCTGATTGATGATTGAGTTGCCTCCTCCAACTCTCTTTTTCATATTGTAACCCCTTTCCTTTTCGTTGTAAATACCTATTTTATATTTGTGTTTACAAATTATCAATTTAAACAGATGAATGTGTCGCCTCGAACTGCGGCTTCGGCTCTGAACCCCGGTGAACACAGGCCGAAAAAAACGGGGAGCATCTCAAATGAGACACTCCCCGTTCTAGCTATGCTTTATTCATGCAACTCCAGCGGCAAGCCGTCCGGATCCTTGAAAAAAGTGAATTTCTTGTTCGTGTAGTCATCCAGCCGGATTGGCTCAGTCTCCACGCCCTTGCGGTTCAGTTCAGCCACAGTGGCCTCGACATCCTCAACGTAGAAGCAAAGATGACGGAGCCCGACTGATTCCGGACCGCTTGGGCGCTCAGGCGGATTCGGAAAAGAAAAAAGTTCGATTTCGCTCTCCCCCAGCTTGAGATCGAGTTTGTAGGAATCCCTATCCGCCCGGTAGTTTTCGCGTATGATCGGCAATTCCAGCACCTCTGTATAGAAGGCTTTGGAAGCCTCATAATCGGAGGCGATGATCGCGACATGGTGAATTTTTTCAAATTTCATGGTAACATTCCCTTCTGTTTCGAGTCTTCCATAATTTTACCACTAAGGAACAATCTGCACACTCTTGCCTGCAATATTTTTCTGCCCAACGGCCACCAAGATGATAGGTTTCTGTATCTTTTCAAGCCGGACTTTTGATATAATGAAGGCATCACCAGAAAGTTATAATCGATTTGTTGAACTGATTGTTTCACCGTTAGGAGAAAGGATGGTAAGTCACATGATTATTACAACAACAGCCCATATCGAGGGCAAAAAAATCACTGCCTATCAAGGCATCGTTTTCGGAGAAGTCATCACAGGCATCAACGTGTTCAAGGATTTCGGAGCCGGCATCCGCAATATCGTTGGAGGACGTTCAAAGAGTTACGAGGATGAATTGACTGTGGCACGCGAAAACGCCTTGTCAGAAATGGAAAGCCGCGCATCAGCAAAAGGCGCAAACGCCATCGTCGGCATGAAAATGGATTATGAAGTGCTGGGAGCCGATAACGGCATGCTGATGGTCACCTGCAGCGGAACTGCCGTGAAATTGATGGATGAATCAGAATATTTAGGCTAAAAATGAGCAGCACCTCCTGGTACGATAAACGTATCAGGAGGTGCTTTTCATATGCCACAACAAAAATCCATCATTGCCCCTGTTCGATTACATCCCGAATACGAAAGTCATCCCGTCACCCATCCAGCGGTACCCTTCAGAACCAATTTAAACAATCAAAACAGCATCAGGAAGAGACAAAGCGGATGCAACTTTGTCTCCTGGAGAAATATCTAATAGGAAATTCACTTTTTATTCGACGATTTACTAGAATTTTGAAGCTTTTTAGATAGAGTCCGTAGCTGTCCTTTAACTGACGTGACTTGTTCGAAAATATCTTCGCCATCATTTAACATTTTTACGGTTATCCAACCTAAAGATTCTGTGATTGTACTGGCAACTGTCGCGTTAATTGCTGCACCTGCGACGGTCCCTGCACCCGGAATCAACTTCACAATATTGCCGACTGCACTTCTCCCTAAACCAACAACGACCAATTCTTTAGATAGGCTTTTCCCAAGACTTTCAGACCATGATTTACCAAATATCTTGTGCAACCGAGCCATCATTGTTAATTGGACTGGAACCAGCAAGAAAGCATCGGAAAAAGGGATGGGTGAAAAGCCGATAATGGCTGCAGTTAAAGATGCGGCATGAACGATCTTATGACATTTTTTGCGGGTTTCTTCATCAACACCTTCCAAAAACTCGTCGAAGATAGTGTCAAATTTTTTTTTACTTTTGGCCATGATCTTTTCAGCCCGCTCTTTTGATTTATCATAAGCATTAAGTATAATGGTGGATGTTCTTTGCGGTATTTTTTTTAACACTTCGGAGAAGAATGATTCAAATTCTTTTTCGTCTTGCTTCAGATCACTATCCGGAAATCTTCTTTCGATCTGACTTTCTGCTATCTCCTCTTTTTGCAGATTTCGCATTTTTCCGGTGATCGTTTTTTCCTTGGACACTTTTTTCATGATAATCCCACCTTTATAGTTAGGCACTAGAGGGCATGTAAAGCTTGCGAATAGATTATTACTTACTCTTCACCATAATCATACACTAGAAGTCAGGAATCACCCAAAATATAGACTGGTTTACACGTGGTATAACCGATTTCAAGCGCCAAGCGCTTCAATTAATGCGTAGCCATCATGGGAGCACAGCTATTGGTGGATGCACTTTTAGGCTTGAATAATTTATTAATTCCTATATGTTTAAAAAGGTATCCGGGAAAATTTCCGGATACCTTTTCTCTGTTCATTGCGTTTTTTTGCGAACCGGCTTTTTCTTGCTCGGAGCGAACGGTTTGAAGGAAACGGCATAATTGCCTGTTTCGTCTTTCCCCAGCAGCAAAGCCGTCGAAAAACTTTTGCCGTCTTTTTTCTTGAAACCGGACAAACGCTTCGTTTCTTTTCGGGCCAAAAGCTCTTTAGCTTCCTCCAGGGACAGATAGCGTCGGGCGATATAGCGGGAAATACGGAACGAACAGGCTTCGCCGTAGTCTTGGCATTGGAGGTAACTGCCCTTGATGATCGCTTCTTTCCCGCAGACCGGGCAAACGCCTACGACCGCACCGTCTCCGGCAGCATCGATACGCTCCGCGATCCCTTCGGACTGCAGCATCTCGTTCTTCGTGCCGAGGATTTCCATGACGAAGTGTTTGATGTTATCCAGGAAATAGTCCTGGTCACCCTCGCCTTTATGGATTTTTGCCAAATACTTTTCCCATTCGGCAGTGAAGGCGACATCGCTCATCTTGTTGCCGGCCACGGCCTCACAAAGCAGAGTTCCCTTTTCGGTGATCGCCAGCTGATTCTTCGAAGCCGTGATGTAGCCCCTGTCCTTCAAGTTTTCGATGACACCGGCGCGGGTCGCTTCCGTTCCGATGCCGTGCGTTTCCTTCAGGATCGCCTTGTCTTCGGCATCATCCACTTCTTTTCCGGCGTTCTTCATGGCTGCGATCAGCGTGCCTTCTGTGTAAGGTTTCGGTGGAGTTGTCTTCTTCTCCTTCGTGGCCAAAACGGCTGTTCCGGTTTCCCCTACCGTAACCATCGGCAGGATTTTGTCCTCCGGTTCGCCTTTTTTCCTTGTGTTGCCTTCCAGCTTCTTCCATCCGAGATTCTTGATGATCTTACCGGAAGCCACGAAGTCCAGTCCGCCTATATCGGTAATGATGGTCGGTTCATCGTAAATGAAGTCCTCTTCGAACATCGCCAAGGTCCGGCGCAGGACGAGATCATAGATTTTCTGTTGGTTCGCATTCAATTTCGCGATCCGCGCCTGATCCGGCACTTTTTTCGTCGGAATGATGGCATAATGCTCCTGCACTTTGGCATCATCGACGTATTTTTTGCGCGGAGTCAGATTCGGCTTGTCAATGGTATGGCCCAGGATACCCAAATAGCCGGAAAGGTTGTCCTTCAAATAGGCAAATTCATTTTTGGTGATGACGGTCGCGTCCGTCCGCGGATAAGAAAGCAGCTTTGCTTCATACAAAGACTGCACGGTTGCCAATGTGTCTTTCGCACCCATCTTGAATTTGGCATTGGCTGCCCGCTGCAGATCGCTGAGCGAATACAGGCGCGGCGCCAACTCGCGTTTGTTCTCGTTGGCTTCGAAGCGCTTGATGATGGCAGGCATCTCAGCCGCCAGTCCGTGCGCCGAGATGAAGGTTTTCATTTCCTGTTTGGACTCAAATTCATGCTGATACTTCGCTTCGAATGTCCCATTCTTGACCGTGATCCGGGCCAAACACTCATAATGCGTCTCTTCCTTGAAGGCTGCGATTTCCTTCATGCGCTTATAGATCATGAAGAGCGTCGGTGTCTGCACGCGCCCGACCGAAAATGCACCTTCTTTGATGCCGGCTTTCTGGAGCGCAATGGTGTACAGCCGGCTCAGATTCATCCCAACTAGCCAGTCGGCGATTTCCCGGCTTTGGGCCTCGATGTAGGATGGGTACGTATCCTTCCCGTCCAGCAATTCGCTGAACCCGCGGCGGATTTCATTGGATTCCAGGCTGTTGATCCAGAGGCGCTTCATTTCCTTCTTTTCTGCGCCGGCGTGCCGGATGATCGAGCGGGCGATATTTTCCCCTTCGCGGTCTGAGTCGGTGGCGATGATGATGCGGTCCGCTTCCTTGAGCTGCTGTTTGATGTTCGCCATCTGCTTGCCTTTTCCGTATTGGATCTTGTATTTATAGTTTTCCGGGAAAATCGGCAAGTGGTCCAGGCTCCATTTTTTCCATTTCGGATCATATTCTTCAGGCTGCAACAAGCCCAACAGATGGCCGGATGCATGCACGATGACCGTTTCGCCATCGAACAGGCTGTCCTGGATTATGTAGTTCCCGGCAACCGTCGCCTTCTTTTGGAAAGAGCTCGCGTAGGCAGCTGCCTGCGATGATTTTTCGGCTAAAATGACTGTTTTCATTCTGAAATTCCCTCCCTGACAGGATTGCCGTCTGAGACTTTTAAGGCAATCGATACCCTACAATTATAACATACGCGCATTCCCGGAACCTGATCGAAAAAGGACTACGACAGGCACAAAAAGTGCCGTTGCAGTCCTTTTCGGTAAATTGTTTTTAATCGTCCAGCTTGAGCTTCTTCAGCGCCTCGAACAAGGCGGAATTCACCGGCTCTTCCTCTTGATTCTGTTTCTTCAGATATTTTTGAACGTCGTGCTTCGCGGCTTTTCCGCCGGAGCCTTTTTTGCGTCGTTCGTTGAAGGCCGAGAGTTTTTCGCGATAGCCGCACTTGCAGGTGAAGATCTGCCCGTCGCCCTCGCCATGCAGCTCCATTTTCTTCATGCACTGCGGACAACGGGCGTTGGTGACACGCGCCACATTCTTGCGGTACCCGCAATCGCGGTCCTGGCACACAAGCATCTTGCCTTTTTTACCGTTCACTTCCAACATCGGTTTGCCGCATTCCGGACAGGTCTTGGTGGAGATGTTTTCGTGCTTGAACTTGCCGTCGCTCATCTTGATTTCCGAAACGATTTCTTGCGTATAGGTCTTCATTTCGTTGATGAATGTGTCCTTCTTCAGCTTGCCGGCAGCGATCTGTTCGAGCTTCCGCTCCCAATCCGCTGTCAGGGCCGGGGATTTCAGTTCTTCCGGAACCAGCTCCAGCAGTTGCTTGCCTTTAGAAGTGATATGGATTTCCTGACCGCGTCTTTCGATCAGGAAGGAATTGAACAGCTTCTCGATGATGTCGGCACGCGTAGCGACGGTTCCCAGTCCGCCCGTTTCCTTCAGCGTCTGCGCCAAAGCCTTGTCCGTCGTCTCCATATATTTTGCCGGATTTTCCATCGCCGTCAACAGCGTTGCTTCATTGAAGTAGGCAGGCGGTTTCGTCTGGCCGGATGTCTCGCTTATGTAACGGACAGCCAGCACGTCGCCTGCCTCGATTTTCGGCAACAGTTGCTCCTTGAGACCGTCTTCCGACTCCTCATCCTCCGTGCGATTGCTGTAGACTTCTTTCCAGCCGGCAACTGTGACCGTCTTGCCGCGGGCAACGAAGCGCTCGCCGCCGATGTCCGCACGCAAAGTCAGCTGCTCATATTCGTAAGCCGGAAAAAGAACAGCCAAGAAGCGTTTCACGACCAAGTCATAGATTTTGAGTTCCTGAGCCGACAATTTCCCGATTTGGACGACTTGTTCCGTCGGGATGATGGCATGGTGATCGGAAACTTTGCTGTCGTCGACGAACGACTTATTCGCCTTGATCGGTTTTGCCAATACTTTGTTCACGAGCTGACGGTATTCCTTGATGGCGCATGCCTTCAGCCGGTCCGGCAGCGTCGCGACGATGTCGTTCGACAGGTAGCGAGAATCCGTACGCGGATAAGTCAACAATTTATGCTGCTCATATAGTTTCTGCATGATGTTCAGCGTTTCTTTGGCGGAATAACCGAAAAGCTTGTTGGCGTCGCGTTGCAGTTCGGTCAGGTCATAAAGGCCTGGTGCATAGGTTTTTTTTGGTTTGCGGTCGACGGCCACAACCGTCGCCTGCTGCTTATCCAATTTTTTGACGATGGCCGTAACTTTATCGCGCTCGAAACTCTTCGTATCGTTCGTTTTCTCGTCCTGCCAAATCAGCTTCAGCTTCGTATCTGTCTGGGCTTCGATACCGTAATACGTCTTCGGCTGGAATTTTTTGATTTCCTCTTCGCGTCTGGCGATGATGGCGACAACCGGGGTCTGGACGCGGCCACAGTTCAACTGGGCGTTGAATTTCGTCGTCAGCGCTCGGGTTGCATTCAGGCCGATGTACCAATCCGCTTCCGAACGGGCCACAGCCGATTGATACAGGTTTTCATAGTCCTTGCCCGGCTTCAGGTTCTGGAAGCCGTCTTTGATGGCCTTGTCCGTCACGGATGAAATCCACAGGCGTTTGACGGGTTTATTGACTTTCGCTTTTTCGATGATCCAGCGGGCGACCAGTTCACCTTCGCGCCCGGCATCCGTCGCGATGATGATGTCGGAAACGTCATTCCGCACCATCTGGGACTTGACGGCATTAAACTGCTTGCCGGACTGCTTGATGACAGTCAGCTTCAGGTCTTGCGGAAGCATCGGCAGATCAGCCAGGTTCCAGTTTTTGTATTTCACATCATAGGCTTCCGGATCGGCAAGCGTCACAAGATGCCCCAAGGCCCAGGTTACGATGTATTCTTTCCCTTCCAGGTACCCTTGACCCTGTTTCTCGCACTGCAGCACGCGGGCAATATCGCGCGCCACCGAAGGTTTTTCAGCTAATACTAGACTCTTTCCCATACTCTATTTCCTACTTCCTTATTTCTTGATTCGTCAATCTTACTATATCACAGAATTTTTATGCTAACGCCATCTTTTTGTTCTCAACCTGGTGCTCCTGTCCAAAAAACCACAGCGCATCCGGAGATTTCCGTTGGTTGCGCTGTGGTTTATTTTCCAAAATTCCAGACTTGATCGGTGCCTTCCGAAACTTCAACTATCCAGCCTATATTTTGCGGTAGCGCTTCAAGCCCAGAATGTTAAAAATGATAAAAATGCCGATAAACAGCACGATAGCTGCCAAGTCATTCCCGATGTCAACCAACGTTGCCCCTTTGATCATGACACTTTGCAAAGCATTCCCGATGTAATAAAGCGGCATGAATCTGGCCAAAAATTGTAGCCAATCCGCCAAGCTGCCTACCTCGATAATTCCTGAAAAGAAAATTTGCGGAATGATCACAACTGGAATGAATTGCACCATTTGAAATTCCGATGCAGCGAAAGTCGATAATAACACCCCAAAAGACAAAGCCAACAGCGCCGATAGGAAGGTGATCATCATCACCAACGCGAGGCTTCCGGCTACGGTAACATGCAGAACATGGACGACAAACTCCACAAGCAACATGGTTTGGATAAACGCAAAAAAACCATACCCCAAAAGGTAGCCGGCAATGATTTCCCATCGCAGGACCGGCGTAGCCAATATCTTATCCAGCGTCCCGGTTGTCCGTTCCCGCAAAAGGGCCATCCCCGAAATCAAGAAGACCAAGAAAAAGACAAAAAAACCGAGCAATACTGGGCTGATGGTCGCGAAATAATCTGAATCGGCTTCACCGTAAAGATACTGCTCATCGATTGTCGGCTGTTGTGGAACAGCTTGAGCAAGGTTCGGGTTTGCCGCGACCGCTTCCTGCCCAAGCGTCATCAGTGCGCCCATTTGCAGTTTGATCACGGCTCCTTGAAGTTTTGCTCTGACGACCGCACTCTTGGTAGGCGCACTGTTCTCATAAGTAATTTCAAGATGAGTGGCATCCTTTTGGGCGATAAAAGCCACCAATTGATTATTTTTGATGCTTTCCTCCACGTGCTCGTCGCTCGAAAAGATGGTGGCCTTGATGTGATTCGCTTCCAGATTTTTGACTATTTCCGGATTCAGGTTGTAGACGCCCACTTTGTAGGTTGCATCCGTTCCCGAGGAAGCGAATAAAAAATACATCAACGTAAACAGCAATAAGGGTGCAATCCACATTAAGGCCAACGTCCGCTTATCCCGAAACATTTGAATAAAAATCCGTTTGGCGATGGCAAATGCAATCATTCTTCCTCACCTCCCGCCACCAAGAAGACTTCTTCAATCGTATCCACGTTGAATTTCCCGGTCATTTCTTCAGCGGTTCCCAAAGCGATCACTCGGCCATGGTTCAACAGAACTAGCTTGTCGCAGCGTAGTGCTTCGTCCATGGCATGGGTTGTAACCACAATCGTTTTCCCTTGGTCCCGGATCTCATTCAGCTCATGCCAGATGCCTTGCCGCAAAATCGGATCGACTCCGACAGTCGGTTCATCCAAAATAAGTATATCCGGATTGTGCAGCAAGGCTATCGCCAAAGACAAACGCCGCTTCATCCCTCCAGAATAGCTCGATACGCGTTTGGATAAATCTTTCGTCAAATTCGTCACTTGAGCAACATAATCCAGCCTTTGCTGAAGAGCGTCTTGCTTCAAACCATACAATGTACCGAAAAAAGTCAGGTTCTCTTTACCCGTCAATTCTTCGTATAACGCATCGGATTGTGCCATATAGCCCACTTTTCCCAATACAGAAAAATTGGGCATCAGATGATCGTAAATTTTCGCTTGCCCCGTATCCAGGCTTTCCATCCCCAGCATCAGCTTGATCAAAGTAGTCTTTCCTGTCCCGGAAGGCCCGATGATTCCAACGATTTCACCTGTCTCGATCGTAAAATGAATATCTTCCAGAACACTCTGTTGTTTGAATTTTTTTGAAACGTGTTGAACCTCGATTGCATGCATAGGCCTATCCCCCGTTGTCCTTATAGATCGAAAAGGATCCTGTATTGTCCTATTATAGTCCTCGGCAGTTCTGAAAACTAGTAGCGAGTCCCGATCGAATGCAAGAAACCCCTTCAGATTCGCGAGTTGAATCTGAAGGGGTTTCTTGCGGAGTTAAGCCAAATAGCGCAAACATTTTTTTAAATCTTCTCGGCTTTGAGATATTTCTTTGGCTAATTTTTTCTCGACTTCATCTTTATCGATCATCAACCTGTAACGTTTGACGAATGCATATAGCTCTTTCCTGAATGCCGCATCCAAGCTTTCGAAGTCCAGCGGCAATTGAGTCCTGTCCCCTGTCGTCAAATAATTTTGATACTGTTCTTTCGCCCAACTTTCGGCACGTGCGTCAAGGCCAACAGCTATTTCTCGGTTTTCCTTGGATACTTTTTTCCAAGCAAGCATATTCGGTTGCAAATATCTTGACCCCAGAGCGTTCTTTTGCAAAAGAAAGAATGCATTCCGATATTTTTCCAAGTAATACCGCAAGAGTGTTTCTTGGATATAATCTTTATGCACTGCATAGCAACGCTCTATTTCGCTTTTTTCTCCTTCGTTTTCTTCATGTTCAAACTTAAAGCTGAATCCTCGTATGGCGCCGTCCACATAAACGATCGAAGTACCGTAGTTGGTGAGCAGCCTGTCCTCTTTTTGAACAGCATTCGATCCGGGATCGAAGTATTTACGGAAAGCTGCAAATAAACTGTAGTCTACCCGGATAAAGTCATTTATCAAAACAGCAGGCATCGCTTCGCTGAGCTCTGCGCGCTGATGGCCTTCCCACGAATGCTCCAAAAACGAACGCATCCTGTCAAAGCTGAAATAATCATCTTCAGAACCTGACATCTTTGAGGACATAAGAAACGCCAAATAGGAACCTACTGCAAAAAACAGTACCATTACCGTTACAATCAGCCCTTGGAAACCGCCCACAAAAAAACCAACCACGGGAAGTACCAGAAAAAGAATGAGGAATATATTTTTTATGTTTTTCATAGCCACAGCCCCACATATATTTTGGATAGAACCATCCCTCTAACCTTCTTCCCCAGGGAATTCACCAATCGGCAAGCATAACGAATCGTATCTATGCAACACCATTATACTGGAGTGCACTAGCTATTTCCATTAGCAGACCCGCGTTCCGGAATCTAAAAAAAAATAAGCCAGATGGAATACGCTCTTCAATAAGAGCATTCCATCTGGCTTTTCTTCACCCTTTTTTCTGCTGCGCCAGCAACAGGGGCGCCAAAATCGGCTCCAGTATCAGATAGAACCCGGCATTCCCCAGGCCGTGCAGGAGATCGAAAGGGATCCCGGCGATGTAATAGGCCCAAAAACTGTTGATGCCCATCAATTTCACGGAAATGACGGAGATGACGAATCCATAAAGCAGTCCCCCGAAAAAGGCGAACAACGCAAAAAGGATTCTGCGGCTCCTCTTTTGGCTTGTGCTGTAGAATGGCTTCACGAACAGACCCGTGACCACGATCAGAACGCCGAAACTGGCGATCTGCGCGATTGTCCACGGCCCCATCCCCAGCAGGAAATTGGTCAAAACAATCGACAGGATGGCTACGATGAATCCATCCGTCATGCCCAATGTCAGCGTGAGGATGATCAGCACGGCTGTCACCGGTTGGACATTCGGGATGAATTGGAATATCATTCTGCCGACATAGCACAGAGCCGTCAAGATTGACAGCAACGCCAGTCGCCTCACCCCGAAGCCCACAGTCTTCCTTACATTTCTGTCAGGTTCCACACGATTACGTCTCCTTCTTGGAGCGCCACATCAGCGGCTCCGACCATCGAAGGCTCGCCGTTTACATCAAACAACCAATATTTGGCTTTCGTTTCGGCTGACTCTTCCACTTGTGCCAACCCATCGATGGCTGTGATGAAGCCGCCCTCTTCTTCGATGGTATAGTTTTCTTTCATGACATCAAATAAGCTCGTGCCCGCTTCAACCTCCACCGTTTTTTCAGAACCTGCAATGACTGTGCCGCCATTCGTCAAAGAGATCGTTACACTGACTGTCTCCGCTGCTTCTGAGCTGACCGCAACAGTCGACTCCTGCAGGACGGAGCTTGTTTCCGCTTCTTCCGTCGGGGCGCACCCGAATAATACCAAACTCAACGATAAGGCCAACAACAATTTTTTCATTTTACCACTCCTAATCTGTATTCGACAGGGGTTGCATCGCCAACGGCCGTGATCATGCAAAAAAAGCCCATGCGCCATCGCATAGACAAGTAACGGGACCGTTTTACCTCGAAACGGCACGCTTGCAAAAAATAGCACCTTGGAATGAAGACCTGACTTAGACGTTCCGGGACGTCATCACAGTGGCGGGACCGCGTTGGATTTTCACCAAACTTCCAAACTCCAAGTGTCTTTGAATGGTTTTCCTATCCCTACCATTTTACCCAAAGCAGAAAAAAATACAAGACCAGTTGCGCTTTTCAGTGCATCCCGGTCTTGCAATTGATGATAAGTGTGTCAAGTCAATCTTTAGTTCGCTGTTACGCCTTCAAGCTTTCGCCGTTGGTTGCGATAACATCTTTATACCAATAAAATGATTTTTTCTTGTAACGGTTCAGCGTGCCGGATCCGTCATCATGGCGGTCGACGTAGATGAACCCATAGCGTTTCTTCAATTCCGCAGTCGAAGCGCTGACCAGATCGATACAGCCCCAAGTTGTGTAGCCCATCAGATTGACACCGTCCGCGATCGCTTCAGCGACCTGCACCAGGTGGTCGTTCAGGTACTTGATGCGGTAATCATCGTTGACCGTCCACTCGCCGTCCTCGCCTTTGACCAATTCATCTACCGCGCCCAGGCCGTTTTCAACGATGAACAATGGTTTTTGGTAACGATCCCAGAAAGTGTTCAGGATGATACGCAACCCTTTCGGATCGATCTGCCATCCCCATGCAGAGGCTTCCAGATAAGGATTCATCACCCCACCAAGAATATTCCCTGTACCCTTCACTTTTTTGGACTGGTCTGCTGTTTCGGTCGAGCTCATATAGTAGCTGAAGGAAACGAAGTCGACCGTGTTTTTCAGTATTTCTTCGTCTTCCGGTGTGATGTTCAGTTCGATGCCGTGCTCACGGAAATAGCGCTTCATGTAACCAGGATACGTGCCGCGTACATGCACATCCGAGAAGAAGAAATTTTGGCGATCCGCTTCCATCACGGCGATGACATCATCCGGATGGGAAGTCAACGGATACGTAGGCATCGCGATGACCATGCAGCCGATCTGGAAGTCCGGATTGATTTCGTGGCCGATCTTTGTCGCCAAAGCACTGGCTACCAATTCATGGTGACAGGCTTGGTACAGGTCCTGTTTCGACAGTTGATCGGGTGGCGTTGAGATGCCGCCGCTCATGAACGGCGCGTGGATGATCGAGTTGATCTCATTGAACGTCAGCCAGTATTTGACTTTATCTTTGTAGCGCGTGAAGACCGTGCGCACATAGTTTTCATAGAAGCCAATCATTTTGCGGTTGATCCAACCGTCGTATTCTCTTGAAAGGTGCAACGGTGTTTCATAATGCGATAGCGTAATCAGCGGCTCGATGCCGTATTTTGCCAATTCATCGAACAGGTCGTCGTAGAACTGCAGGCCGGCTTCGTTCGGCTCAGTTTCGTCACCGTTCGGGAAAATGCGTGTCCAAGCGATGGAAGTCCGGTAGGTTTTGAAGCCCATTTCAGCGAATAAGGCGATATCTTCTTTATAACGGTGGTAGAAGTCGATCCCTACCAATTTCATGTTGTCAGGTGTCGGTCCGTCAGTGATCAGCCCCCCAAAACCGCCTTTCGGTGTTACATCCTGAACAGATAAGCCTTTGCCGTCCGCGTCATATGCTCCTTCATATTGGTTGGCGGCTGTTGCGCCACCCCACAGGAAGTTTTCTGGAAATTTCAATTCTGTCAAAGTCCTTCATCCCTTTCGTGATAACGTTTACAACCTCTATTTTACCTGAACGTCTGCAGAAATGAAACTGTTACCATCCAAGCGTCGAATTCTGCTATGATAAGCATGAGAAACTGCAGTCATTTTTATATACCTTATTGTTTGGGCGTTTTGAAACAAAGGAGGAATCGAAATGGATGAACATAAACATACGGAACATGCGCACACAGACCACACTCCAGAAGCCCCAAAGGCAATCGATCCGCACGCCGGGCACGACCATTCAGGTCATCATATGCCCCCGCCACAGCAGGCTGCTGCCGAGCCCCAACCAGAAAAACACGCAGAACATGTTCATGCTGGAGCGCAGGCGCATGAACCTCAAAAGGCTGCTTCCCAGATTCACGAGCAGCACATGGAGCACGATCATACAGGACATACCACCGTTGGGCATACCGGCCACCACGAACAGATGGTTGCCGATTTCAGGAAACGTTTTTGGATCGTCTTGCTGCTGACGATTCCCGTCACCCTGCTGTCCCCAATGATCATGATGCTCTTCGGTTACCATTTCGACTTTCCGGGAGCAAATTTTGTCGTCTTTGGTTTATCCACCGTCATCTTCTTCTACGGCGGCAAACCGTTTCTGGAGGGCGCTTGGGAGGAATGGAAGAACCGGTCGCTCGGCATGATGATGCTGATCTCATTGGCGATCGTTTCCGCCTATATCTACAGCACGTTCACCGCCTTCTTCATAGAAGGCTCGGACTTTTATTTCGAACTGGCAACCTTGATCCTGATCATGCTGCTCGGCCATTGGATCGAGATGAAATCCCAGATGGGGGCCTCCAAAGCGCTGGAAGAACTCATAAAATTGATGCCAAAGGAAGCCCATCGGTTGAATGCGACCGGCAATGTCGAAGAAGTGTCGATCGAAGCCCTCGTTCCGGGTGAACGCATCCTCATCAAACCCGGCGAAAAGATCCCTTTGGACGGAAAAATCTACGAAGGCCTATCAACGGTTGACGAATCGATGTTGACGGGCGAATCTGTGCCCGTTGAAAAACAACCGGGCATGCAGGCCATCGGAGGCTCCATCAATGGGTCAGGCGTTCTGAAGCTGACCGTGGAAAAGGTCGGGAATGAAACCTACTTGGCCCAAGTGATCAACCTGGTCCAGACCGCCCAGAAACAAAAATCCAAGTCGCAGGGTTTGGCAGACAAAGCGGCCGGTTGGCTATTCTATATAGCTGTCATCGCCGGCGCACTGACTTTCCTTTATTGGATTTTTGCAGCCGACTTGGCCTTCGCTTTGGAGCGGATGGTGACGGTACTCGTCATCGCTTGTCCCCATGCACTCGGGCTGGCTGTCCCTTTGGTGAATGCGGTGTCCACTTCGATTGCAGCCCGAAACGGCTTACTGATCCGCAACCGGACGCAATTCGAGGAGGCGCGCAAAGTGGATCGGATCGTCTTCGACAAGACCGGGACCTTGACAGAAGGCAACTTCGGCGTAACCGACATCCTTCCCGCAGCTGGGGTCTCCGAGAAGGAATTGCTGACGTTGGCCTATTCTGCCGAAAGTCAATCTGAACACCCGATTGCAAAAGGGATCGTACGCAAAGGGGCAGCAGCAGCCCTCACCCTTTTGCCGGTAACTGATTATCAAAACCTTACCGGTCAAGGTCTGCAGGTCACTGTGGACGGCATGCAGATTGCTGTCGTCAGCCCCGGCACCATGGATGAGCGCGGCATCGCATACGACAAGGAGACATTCGCCAGCTTGGCCCAGCAAGGCAAAACCGTTGTCTTCGTCCTGAAGGAAGGCATCCTGCAGGGTATGATCGCCAACTCTGATATCATCCGTTCGTCCTCTCACGAAGTCGTGACTGCCCTGAAGGAGCAAGGCATTGAAGCCATCATGCTGACAGGCGACAATAGCCGCGCAGCGCAATACGTGGGCGATCAGTTAGGGCTGGCTCAAGTATTTGCGGAAGTTCTGCCTGCCGAGAAATCGAAACACATCGCCGCACTGAAAGCCGGAAATAAAAAAGTCGCGATGGTCGGGGATGGCGTCAATGATGCGCCCGCTCTGGCTGAAGCTGATCTTGGCATTGCCATCGGCGCCGGAACGGATGTCGCAATCGAAACAGCCGACGTCATTTTGGTGGACAGCAATCCGAAAGACGTATTGACCATCATCACCCTTTCGAAAGCCACTTACCGGAAAATGGTCGAAAATCTGATTTGGGCTGTCGGCTATAACGTGATCGCCATCCCACTGGCTGCAGGTTTATTGGCCAATCAAGGCTTCCTTATCACGCCTGCCATCGGGGCAGCCGTCATGTCGATCAGCACGATCATCTGCGCGGTCAACGCGAGGCTCTTGAAGATAGACTGAGCATGCATTTCAAATAATCACCGCAACAGACAGCAAAACTACATCCAATCTACACAGTCCAGCGTTACAATGGTTGCATAAGAAAAGAAATGGGGGAATTTGCATGTTTGGCAGATGCCTACAATATTTTGGAGGTTTTGGTATGGGCGGCATGATGTTTATGTGGATTTTCTGGGTCGCTTTGATCATACTCGTCATTTACTTGGCAACCAGGCTTTTGAATGATAGATCAAGCAAAGTTTCAACGGACGCATCCGCTTTGGACATCCTGAAGAAGGAATTGGCTAAAGGGAACATCACCGAGGAAGAGTTCGATCGCAAGAAGAAACTTTTGTAACCCAGCATGAATACAAAACGAGGGACAGTCACATTTGTGGCTGTCCCTCGTTTTATTTGTCATTCATCTGATAGTTAAAGTTCGAATCTCTTTCGTTCATGATCTGTGCTGATCCAACGGAATGGTAACCGTGAACGTGGCTCCCTTGCCGATATCGCTGGCAACCCGCACAGTCCCGTTGTGCTTCTTGATGATGCTTTTGACGATGGCCAGACCGAGCCCTTGCCCTCCGGATCGGCTGTTGCGCGACGGCTCCGTCATATAGAAGCGCTCAAAAATCTTTTTCTGGTCTTCCGGATCGATGCCGATGCCGTCATCGGACACTTTCAGTACCGCTTGGTTACCCTCCTGATAAATTTCGATATGGATACGGCCTTGATTCGGAGTGAATTTGATTGCATTCGCCAAAAGGTTCGTCAACACTTGACTGATTTTGTCCTGATCCGCCGTTATCATCACTGGCTCCCCAGTAACCGCCAAAATGATATTCTTTTTGGCGGCTGCAGCCGTAAAGTTCGTCGCAACTTTCTTGCTCAAAGCTTGCAGGTCGAAACGGCTGAATTCCAATTTCTCGTGATTGCTTTCCATTTCGTTGATTTTGTCGATATTCCCGATCAGGCGGGAAATCCGGTTCACTTCATCATAACAGATCTTCAAACGCTCGTTACTCGGCTCCCAGATGCCGTCAAGCATCGCTTCCAGATTGCCCTTCAAGGTCGTAAGCGGGGTCCGGATTTCATGCGCAATATCGGAAGAAAGGCGGTTCCGGATTTCCTGTTGGCTGTCCAGCTGACGGGAAAGACTGTCCACAGAACGGATCAGCGCATCTATCTCGACGATGTTCGTTTCCTTCGGCGCCTGCTCCGTGTAGTTGCCTTTGGCGATTTCTCCAGTAAACCGGCTCACCGCAAAGACCGGCACGCTTAACTTTCTGGCGATCCAAACAGCGAAAAACAGCGATAAGGCGAAAGCAAACAGCGCCACAATAATCAGGTTATTCCGGATGTCGCTCACGAATGATACATCGTGTTCTGTATAGAAATACGTCCCCATTGTACCGATTTCCAGACTGCCGATTGTCCGGGAGCCCTCATCAAGTTCAACAGTGGTAACCGAATATTCGCTTTCTGTTCCACCCATCATCTCGCTCATCTGCGACATATGGCTGGACATCATCTGGCGGTTTTCTTGTTCCTCCATCAGGCTGGGGCTCCAAATCAGCTGTCCCTGATTATCGTAGACTTTCAGGATGATGTCGTCCTGCAACGCCTGCCTGCCAATGACCGCTATCGCATCCTCGTCCCAGCTTCCCGTTTGAGCAAAAACTGCCTCAATTTCATCTGTGTAGCCGGTTATTTCTTCCGTACGCCGTTCGCTGACATATTCCGAGAAGTGACTGTTCACCAACTGCATGCTGAACCAGCCGAACAAACCGATAATGACGATTGAAAAAAGCAGGAAGGAAAGGATCAGGTGCCAACTGATTGTCCGCCTCATCGTTTACCTCCAAACCGATAGCCGCTTCCCCGGACAGTCAGAATATAGATAGGCTGTTTCGGTTCCGGCTCTATCTTTTGTCTGATGTTCTTGATATGCGTATCGATGACCCTATCCAAACCTTCAAAATCCATCCCTTTTACGCTCTCCAGCAATTCTTCCCTCGTGAAGAGACGGCTCGGATTCTTGGCCAATAGCGTCAACAGTTCATATTCGGTAGCCGTCAATGCGACTTCCTGCTGCTGCACGAAAACTTGCTTCGTTTTGGGATGAATGACCAGTTCGCCGCCATCGAAGCTCCATTTTTCTTCAGCATCGGCTGGGGCAGCGCGCCTCAGCACCGTCTCGACCCGCGCTACCAGTTCCTTGGGGCTGAATGGTTTGACCATGTAATCATCCGCACCGATCTGCAAGCCGCTCAAGATATCCTTTTCGGATGACCTTGCCGTCAGCATGATGATGGGAACGTTGGATTCTTCGCGGATTATGGCACAAATATCTCCGCCTGCCATATCCGGCAGCATCAGATCCAACACAATCAGATCCGGATGGAAAGCATGAAATTTTTCCAATGCCTCCGCCCCGGTCTCAGCACGGTACACTTGATATTTTTTGGCAGCCAGATAGGCCTCCACGATATCCAAAATATTTGGTTCATCATCGACAATCAAAACCTTCATGGGCATCCACCTCCATCTCCATCTTGTTTTCCTGATTTTTATTGTACACTGACCTGACCCATCATGCCATTGTCCTCATGTTCCAAAATATGGCAATGATACATGAAGATCCCCTTCTCAGAAAAAGTCACCGCCAGACGGACCGTCTCTCCGGGATAAACGGCGACAGTGTCCTTCCAACCTTGCTCGTTCTGCGGCGGCTCCACTCCGTCACGCGAGAGCACCTGGAATTGGACTCCATGGATGTGGAAAGGATGGACCATGCTGCCCATCATATCCTGCGCATTGCGGACTTCCCAGATGACTGTTTCATTCAAGCGTTGTTCGACGTCGATCCGATCCATGTCGAACTGGTTGCCGTTGATGTTGACCATGAAGGACATGCCGCTCAACGTGAACCGTTGGACAGCCGCACCATCCGTCGTCAATTCAGTAATCTCATTCAAAGTTTGCGGGAGGGCCGTCTGTGCGTCCGTCTCCTCCGTGACATTCAAGGAAAGGACCGTTACGTTTCCATCCATCAATTTCAAGGTATCCCCTTCAGCGTATTCGCTCAGGTCCACGATGATTTCCGCCCGTTCTCCGGGTGTCAATGTCACAGATGTCAAGGCAACCGGCTGCTCAAGAAAACCACCGTCGCTGGCAATCTGATGGAACACCGCTGCATTTTCCAATCCGAACGTGTAGTTGCGGACATTCGAGCCATTCACCAAACGCAGGCGAATCTGCTCATTTTTGACTTCCACATAGGGATTGATGGTCCCATTCACCAATAACGTGTCTCCGTAGGTGCCATCGGGATTGTAAGTCCCTTCGTAATCGAATTGGTTGTCCGCATCGAAGGTCCGATCCTGAACAATCAAAGGGAAGTCATTCACCCCATAGTCCTTCGGCAAATCAAGCTGATCGGAGTTGTCGTCCTCGACAAAAATCAAACCGGCCAAACCGGCATACACTTGTTCAGCTGTCGTCCCCAAAGCATGTGGGTGGAACCACAAAGTCGCTGCCTCTTGTTTGACCGTGAAATCCACTTGCATCGTTTCATTCGGTCCGACAGGGTGATGCGGCCCACCATCCATATCCGAAGGGAGCTTCACTCCATGCCAATGGAAAGAGGTTGCTTCGGACAACTGGTTCTCGGTCTTGATATGCACCTCTTGGCCTTCATGCACGACCAGAACCGGGCCAAGATAGGAACCATTATAGCCGAGCGTTTGCGTCGTTTCCCCATCCAAGAAGGCAGTTTCCCCCGCTTGCGCTGTAACCGTATAGGTGATTTCACTAGCGGATTCGGAATCCGGCTCCAACAGTTCCGGCAACCGCAGTGCGGTCATTTTCTGCCCGCTTTCATCCAGTACGATAGACTGGTCTCCTCCCATCATTTGTCCCATCCCTATGAAATTCCCTGTGCTTCTCGAATCTGTATCAATAGTCGTCACAGACGTCCGGCTTTCCCCACTATTAAAAAACGTCAAAAAAAGATTGGCTGATACAAACAGCAATAAAGTTAATGAAACGACCAAAGCGACAATCAATGATGTTCTTTTACTCATTATAATTCGCCCTCCATTTCTGACCCTTTTGTTGCCTTCATTATACATCCTCCATGTGTAGAATAGATGGATTTAGCAATCGAACAGCCATGAAACAATAAAAAAATCCCTCTGACATGGAATCAGAAGGAGATTTTTTTAATGATTCATTTTCAGCCGAAGAAAGCCAGCAGGACCCCGGCCGCGACAGCCGAACCGATGACACCTGCCACATTAGGCCCCATCGCATGCATCAGCAAGTAATTGGAAGGGTTGTATTTGATGCCTTCTTTCTGCACGACCCGCGCAGCCATAGGAACGGCCGAAACGCCGGCTGCCCCGATCAACGGGTTAACTTTGCCGTTCGTCAGTTTGTACATCAATTTCCCCATCAGTACGCCGCCTGCAGTACCTACAGCAAAGGCGAACAGCCCCAGAATGATTATTTTTATCGTGATTAGTGAAAGGAAGAGCTCGCCGTTCGCCTTGGCTCCAACGGTTACGCCCAGGATGACGGTGATGGTGTACATCATGGCATTCTGCAGCGTTTCCGTCAGTTTCGGAACCTGACCGCTTTCCCGGATCAGATTACCCAGCATCAGCATCCCCACAAGCGCAGTGGCTGACGGGACGACCAAGCTGACGAAAATCGTGGTGACGATCGGGAACAGGATGCGTTCGTTTTTGGACACTACGCGCATCTGCTTCATGACAGTCTGCCGCTCTTTTTCGGTCGTCAACAGGCGCATGATCGGCGGCTGGATGAGGGGAACCAAGGCCATATAGGAATAGGCCGCCAGGGCGATGACCGACAAGAGATGGTTGGCCAATTTTGTCGTCAAATAGATGGCAGTCGGCCCGTCCGCTCCACCGATGATGCCGACGGATGCCGCTTCCTGGGGCGTCATCCCCAAGGCCAAGGCCCCGAAGAATGCCGCAAAGATGCCGAACTGCGCCGCCCCGCCCAACAACAGCGTTTTTGGATTGGCGATGAGCGGCCCAAAATCAGTCGCTGCCCCTAAGCAGAGAAAAATCAGCGGCGGATAGATGCCCAAATTCGTCCCTTGGTAGAGATAATAAATCAGCCCTCCCGGTTCGCTTTCGGTAGGCGGCGTCATCAATCCGGCCAACGGCAGATTCACCAACAGGATGCCAAACGCAATCGGAAGCAGCAAGTAAGGCTCATACCCCTTCTTGATGGCCAAATAGAGGAAAATGCAGGCAATGATGATCATAATGATTTCTTTATACGTAAGATTAACCAATCCGGACATCCGGATCAGATCCGTCAAAGCTTGAATCATAGGAATCCCTCCTCTTCTAGAGAATCAACAACGGTTGGTCGGATTCGACGCTTTCATTCGCTTTCACCAGAATGCTTCTGATGACGCCATCCTCATCCGCAACGATTTCATTCTCCATTTTCATGGCTTCGAGGATGATGAGATTTTCACCTTTTTTGACTTTTTGACCCTCTTTGACGAGGATGCGCAATATGGTTCCGGCCAGCGGCGCCAACATTGTTTTTCCTTCCGTTTCGGATACAGCATCAGCAGTGCTTCTGCCGCTGTCCGTCTTAGGTTGCTCTGTCATGACTGCATCATCCGGCAACTCCCTCACCTTGACATGATACACTTGCCCGTCGATTTCGATTTCATACTTCTTCATAATAAATCCTCCCTTTACAATCAGCAGATGGCATTTATTTAATACGCGTTACATCAATAATTTCAAATTTTTTGGCCGGATGTGCCTCATATGCCGCGACCAATGCCATTATCGCCGCAACTTTGGCGCGTTGTTCATCCACACCCGGCTCCTGCAGAACGGGCTGTAAATCATCTTCGTGGTGAATCGGTGCTATAGCTGCCTGTGCAGGTTCCCCGACTAGCTTATGGACCAGTTCGACCAAGAACCAAAGAGTTGCCAATACGGCAAACACAACGATCATCGCAACAATGGTGACAATCAGACCATCTCCTAAATTGAATGTTTCCATTTCCTTCACCTCTTCCTTTTAACTGCGATACCGGGCCTGGATCCGAATAACTGCTTCCGGCGTTTCGACTGAAGATGGTGCCTTTTTGTCGGCTTTTTCCTCAGGGATAGTTGGATAGTAGACTTCCTGCAGATACGCTTTACCGACTTGAGGGAATAATGCATAAGTCAACACGTCCTCATCCGTCCGCGCCAAGTCACCCAACTCCGCCTTCAATCTTGCGAACTCCGGCTCCAGATGATCCGCCGGGCGATCCGTGATGACGGCATCATCCCCGATGATACTGCGCCTGAAATTATCGTTCACCGGTACCGGTGTCTTACCGTATTTTCCGTGCAGATAATCCTTCACTTCATTCGGTACCATCTTGTAGCGTTCTCCCGTCAGGACATTGAAAACAGCCTGAGTGCCGACCATCTGGCTCATCGGTGTGACCAATGGCGGAAAGCCTAAGTCCGCTCTGACACGGGGCACTTCCCGCAACACGGCCTCGTACTTATCACTGGCTTTTGCCTGCTTAAGTTGCGAATTCAAATTCGACAGCATCCCACCCGGCACTTGATAGATCAGTGCTTTGGGATCGACCGACAGCATTTTCGGATCAAGCACACCCGAAGCGATGTACTTATCGCGGATCGGTTTGAAATAATCCGCGATTTTTTCCAATTTGGCGATGTCCAAGCCCGTACTGTACCCCAGCTCCTCCAACACCAGCGCCATCGATTCTGTTGGTGGTTGACTCGTCCCTTCCGCAAAAGGGGAAATGGCGCAGTCGATGATGTCCGCACCCGCTTCAATTGCGGCCATATAGGTCATCTGCGAAACGCCGCTGGTGGCATGCGTATGGATGTTCAAAGGCACATCGATCACAGCTTTGATGGCCGGAATAAGCTCTTTGGCTACTTTCGGCGTCAATATGCCGGCCATATCCTTGATGCAGATCGAGTCCGCACCCATTTCGGTCAATTCCTTGGCCAAATCGGTGTAAAATGGGATGGTGTGGACATCGCTGATGGTATAACAGATTGTCAGTTGTGCATGGGCGCCATATTTTTTGACAGCTTCCAATGATGCTTTCAAGTTTCGCGTGTCATTCAAGGCATCAAAAATCCGAAAAATATCGATGCCGTTCTCGACGGCTTTGCCGACAAAACGATCCACGATATCATCCGCATAGTGGCGGTATCCGATCAGATTCTGTCCCCGAAGCAGCATCTGCAGTTTCGCATGGGGAGCGCGCTTTCGGATTTGCCGCAGTCTTTCCCACGGATCTTCATGCAGAAAACGGATGGCCGCATCATAGGTGGCGCCGCCCCAGCACTCGAGCGCGTAATACCCGGCTTCATCCATTTTCTCCACGATAGGGAGCATGTCGGCCGTAGACATGCGTGTCGCCATCAAACTCTGATGCGCATCGCGCAGAACGGTCTCAGTAAAAAGCACTTTCTTTCCTTTTTCCAATCCGATCACATCCATTCTTTTCTTTGGTGCCAGCATTGCAACGTGTTTTTCGTGATTTTTTTATCAATCCGAATCTTTTGAAATCCCTCCTCGATCATCAGGAATTTCTGAAACCCCCCGGACTTTGTAAGCGTTTTCCATAAGACTAGCTTACACTAAATTGACCAATAATTCAATCTGTAGATAAAAATTAGTAGTAATAACAGAGAGTCAATCCAGCTTGAGCAAAGGTACTTTGGGTTTTTTTGTCCACATATGCCGAATCCCGGCACATCTTATGAACAACCAACAATCCATTTGGGATTCTCTTGTGCAAAATGGCTAAGTAATTTTATTTTTTATGAAAACACTGCATTGTTAGCGCTTTATCCCCTTGCTATACTAAGGTCATATTTCATTTGTGATTATCTGAACACAGTGGAATTGAATCGGTTATTTCAATATACATTACAGACAAGGAGCGGTTGATATGGAAACAAAAGGAAGCATTTCTGAAATGGAAGCGATTGAGATAAAGCAATCGAATCAATCAAAGATCAAGGAGCGGTTGTTCAGATTGGATGAGGTCGTTCAATTCGATCCTGATGCTGGTAAAAAGACCATCTTTTATGAAACAGATTTCATGGCTGGGGCTGTCTGGTGCTTGGAACCCGGTCAAAAAGTAGTAAATCATTCGCACTCTACTTCTGATGACATCTGGATTTGCATACAAGGTACAGGCACTTTTTATCCAGGATTTGGAGAAGCTGTAGAAATCACGAAGGGTGACATCATTTTCTCCGAGCGGGGACAACAACACGGAATGGTCAACACCGGCAATGAACGGTTTGTTTTTATAGGTGTTGCAGGACCTATGCCGATGGATTTCATTTCGCATGAAGAATAATGTTTGATCAGGGGCTGTCCCATATTGGGGCGGCCCCTGAATTTGGATACCTATCCCAGTCTTCCTTTTACTGCATTTCTATTCGTCAAATTCAAGCATATAAAAGAAAGGTCTGTAGTATGAGCACGCTCGCTCATACTACAGACCTTTCTTTTATCATTTTAGATTTTCTTTGTCCTTCCGTTCACCAAGTAGAAGATAGTCGTCCCGACAAGGATGATGATCACGGATAAGTAAAAGGCATAAACCTTTGAGCCGGTCGCATCTGAAATCGCCCCTGTCAGCGAGGGAACGATAACTGAAGAACTCATCCCAAAGAAATTAAAGAATCCTAGCGTCGTAGCGATGCCCCGTTTTGGTGCATGCTCGCCCAACCACGAAATGATGATCGGCTCAACGGCAAGCTTGCCGAAAAATCCATAGGAAATCAGGCCAACCATCAATAGAAATTGGTTCGGTGCCTGAACTGCCAAGAACAGCATGATTGCTGCGACTATTTCCAAAAAGATGATCAAACTGATTTTTTTATGACTGAATTTATCCGCGATCCGACTGAAGAACAAGGCACCCGGGATAGCCGCGAAAAATACCATCGATGAAGCCAAGCCGATTGTTGCTCCCTCAAACCCTCTTTCGGTCGACAAGAAGTTAGGCAGCCATGTATCTGTAAGATAGTAAGCGTAACAAGTGGCAAAGTAAAGACAATACGCGCCCAACATCTGAGGACGCATCAAAGCCTTGAATGACGTTTTTTCTTGCGGAGTTTCCGTGATCATTTTCGTTTGCGAAATGAGTGCTTCGCTCTCTTTATTGCCTTTGATGAATTTCCAGAAGATGAAAACCATCGTGATGATCAGGATGAACGTAAAGAACATCATGTATTGCCAAGGCAAGCCCATTTGTGCGACAAAGTAACTGGATGAGATCATACCGATTCCACTGCCGACTGCCGTGCCACTGTTTACGATGGCGGTTGCTAAGCTTTTTCTGGAACTAGGCACATGTTCTGCTGTCAAGGAATAGGCCACGCCGTAGTAGGTACCGCACCCGATTCCAGCCAACACACTTCCGATATATACGACCAACAAGGTATCCGCCATGCCCACAACCATAGTCCCCAATCCGAACAATAGGAAACCTGGAATCAGGATGGTCTTCTTCCCGAAACGATCCACCAACAGACCGGAAGGGATCTGCATCAAAACGTAACCCAGGAAATAAAAACTTGAGATGGAACCCAGTTGTGAATCCGTTGCTCCCCCAAAATAAGTACTGATTTCAGGATAAATAGGCGCTAATGCTGTGCGATAAACCCAGATAGCTATCCAGCCGGCTGTCATGACATAAATGATTTGTTTCCAGTATTCCACTCGTTTTTTTGATACTACTTCTACTTCTTTTGTTGCTTCAGTCTCACTCATATGATTCTCCTCCATCACTTATTATTGCATCTCATGATTATGGCCATGACTTCCAAGATACTCCCCAAGCATGACGGTAAGCCCTTCCATTTCTTCTCTGACTGTTTCCATTATAAGCATTTACGGCCGCACTAACCCTGTACATTCCATACAATAATATGCGCTAATTTGTTTAGAGTGACCAAGCAGATGGCGCATCAGGAATCCATTGACAACGCAAAAAAGGATCCGGGCGCCAACCCTGGATCCTTTTTTTGCCTTATTTGACGGAAACGAATTCCTCTGAACGGGTATCCGAGCTGAAGGCCGTCTCGCCGTTGACGAAGACGAATTCTCCCGAACGAGTATCCGAAACGCCATCTTCCAGACTGTAGACCGTTTCGCCGCGCAGAATCGTTCTTGCTACTTGCGCCCCGATTTCGCGTCCGACGTATGGGCTGATTTTGTTCTTGTACTCTAAATCTTCTGTTTTTAATGTGTAAGGCGCATTCGGTTTGATCAGAACGATGTCAGCATCCTTGCCGATTGCGATGTGGCCTTTTGAACTCAAGTTGAAACGTTCTGCCGGATTTGCAGCGATGATGTCGGCAAATAATCTCAAGGACATGCCGCGTTTCTGAACGCCTTCATCAAACAACACATCGACGTTGTTCTGAACGCCTGCGATACCGCCCCAAGCTTCAAAGGCATTCTCTTTGTCCTTCAGATCAGGGGTACATGGAGAGTGATCGGAAGTAACGAAGGCAATTTCGCCAGCCAATAATTTTTCCCACATGCCGTTTTGGTTTTCTTTGTCACGGATTGGAGGCGAGCACTTGACGATCGGCCCGATTTCATCCAATTCAGAAGTATCGAAGTACAGATAGTGAGTGCATGTTTCGCAAGTCACATCAACGCCTTCATTGCGGGCTCTCGTAACTTCTTCAACGCCTTCCGGACAAGCTACATGGCAAATGTGGATACGGCAGCCTGTTTCTTTTGCGAACAAGATGGCGCGTCTGATCGGTTCCACTTCAGTGAAGACAGGGCGGCTTGCTACATAAGCTTTCAGCGTCGTTTCGCCGTTTTTGTAAGCAATCTCTCCCAATCTGTCTGTGATTGTCGCATTTTCAGCATGGATCGCCAACACTTTGCCGGTTTTGGCAATCTGTCTCATGCCTTCATACAGCGTGTAATCGTCCGCGTTCATGAAGTCGCCTTCAATCGAACGATCGCCACAAGTAGCCATGAAGCATTTATAGGCTGCAACGCCGCCTTCATCCAACTCTTGGATTCCGCCTTCGATGTTGAAAGGAACCAATCCACCGAAAGATGCTACGTCTGCTGTGAGTTTATTTTGGCCAGCATCCACTTTGATCTGCAATGTTCTGGCATCCACTGTGGCTGGAACTTGGTTCAAAGGCATTTCCATGAAGGACGTTACGCCGCCTTTGGCACAAGCTTTTGTTCCTGTCAGGTAGCCTTCCCAGTCGTCACGATAGCTGCCGCCTGGATCTGTGATATGCACATGCGCATCCACCATACCAGGGCTGACAACAAGACCTTTAGCATCGATGACTTCGGTTGCGTCACCCAAATCGCTGCCAATAGCTGCTATTTTACCATCTTGGATGGCTACATCTGTTTCAATTTCACCATTATCCAGGATAACCAAACCATTTTTGATCAGTAAATCGTAACTCATACTTTTTCCTCCTAATAATAAATGATTTATATCAATAATTTTAAAACCAAAAGTTGGATGAAACTATTTTTTTCCCCTCTTCAGCATCAGATAGATACCGAAGGCCAAAGCTGCTCCGATCAACCAAGACAGATTGGAGATCATCTGCAGAGCAGGAATAAACTGTCCGCTCACGGAAATCAACAAAGCTGCGATTGTGGCGATGTAGGCTTCTATATTTATGCCCTTATACGGATTTTGCGAATTATCTTTGCTGAAATCCATATACAAAGCGTCTATATCGATTTTCTGTTTCTTGACGAAATAATAGTGGGCCAACATGACACCCGCTACAGGACCCAAAACAGCGCCGATGATGTTCAGGAAAGCGAAAATGCTCGCGGAATTTTCCATCAATTTCCATGGCATGATGACGTAGCTAATGACGGAAGCGATCAGAACGCCCTTCTTATAGTCAACAGACTTAGGGAACAAAGCCGACAGTTGATATGCGGCCGGAATAATGTTACCGGTTGCATTCGTTGAGACGGTAGTCATCAGGAACACGACTACAGCTAATGCCGCTGCAGGGACGCTTTCCCACTTGTTCACGATGTTCAGCACGTTCCATTCCTGTACTCCAAAGTGGATGGATCCGCCGATCAGAATGGCGACGCTGGATAATGCGAAAATCAAGTACGCAACCAAAAGGCTAGCGGTTTGTCCAATCGACTGGTCGCGCGTCGAAGTGGCGTTCTGCGTAAAGTCGGATACGCTTGCCCCCGGAGCTGCCCAAACGGAAATGACGGAATTGATGATGATGAAATAGGCCAGTAAAGGCGCATATCCTTGAACACTGTCACCGGATGGCGTATAGGCCAAAATGTTGCCCATGCCGCCGCCAACTCTGATCGCCCAGATGGCCATGCCGCCGAACACGATGTAGATCAGCGGATTCAGGATGGCAGTGAATTTGTTCAGCACGCCTCCTCCGCCAAGACCGATCAGAACGTTGATTGCCCAGAAAATGGTGAAGGTGATCAAGCCTGGAAGATCAATTCCGAAGAAATTGAAATCTCCACCGATATTCAAAAATCCCGGCCAGAACTTGCTTATCAAAATCAGCAAAGCCAACGACCCCGCATAATTCTGAAGTCCGAACCATGCGATGGCTGCTACCCCGCCACGCAAGAATCCAGGAAGTTTGGCTCCCAGATCCCCATAGGTTGAACGCAAATGCATCGCAAACGGTATCCCGTATTTCGATCCTGCTCTGCCGTTGAAGACCATAAAGGCACTGACTGCCAAAGAACTGACGATAAGAGCTAACATAACATTGATTGGCGACAGACCCAGGAACAGGAATCCCCCAACAGCCGTATAATTCGGAATATTATGAACCGATCCCATCCAAAGTGTGAAATAGTTCTTTGCGTTCATATTCCTTTTTTCCGCCGTTTTTGGAACGACGTCTTCATTATAACCGCGTTTCTTTAATTCTTCGACTTGTGCATCACTGACAAAAAGATCAGTTTCTTGCATTTTCACTTCCTCATTGCTTGCTTGCATGTAATAACCTCCCTAACTTTGTAATCGCTATCAATCATTGATAAGCTTATTGTAACCGGGCTTAAAAACGTTTACATCGGAAGAGATGTACAAAGTGATTTTTTCGCTTGTGCACAACAGACAACCATCTTTTCAAGTTATCTGATGGCTACTGATGTTCTTCAAACAATGCAAGGAACGGCCCGGGCGGATTCCCCACCCTGGTCGTTCCTTCATTATAGTACTGGGATCTGTCTATTTTTGGTTATACTCACGCAGAGCCGCCAAGACGGCTTCCCCGCGGTTGATGTCTGCCCTGTGGAACAGGAGTGCCGCTTCGAAAGCAGCCAGCACGTGCAATACATTCTCCTTGCGGCTGCTGAAGCCCATATTGCCGATTCTCCAGACTTTCCCTTGCAATGGACCGAATGAAGAAGCGATTTCGACACCGAAATCATGCAACAATGTATTGCGTACCGCATCACCGTCGACACCTTCAGGAATCAGGATAGGCGTAACCGTCGGCATTTTCGTTTTGCGGTCACCGAAGATTTCCAAGCCCATCGCTTCAATACCAGCCTGAATGGCGCGGTCATTTTGGCTATGCCGTTCATAACCGTTCTCGATGCCTTCCTGGATCATCATCCGCAGGCCTTCGTGCAGTGCGTAGATCATGCTGGTTGCTTCGGTATGGTGGTTGATGCGTTCTTTGTTCCAGTAGCGTTGCAGTTGGCTCAAGTCCAAGTAATTGCTGCTGATGTGGCGGTCATTGCGGAAATCTTTGCTCAGACCAAGTTCCTTCTGGTAGCGCGCTGTCAAAACCTTCTCCACACGGTCGTTATAGGTGATCAAAGACAACCCGGATGGCACGCTCACACATTTCTGGGTGCCTGCGATGGCGATATCTATGCCCCATTCATCCACCTTCACGGGTGCTCCACCATAAGTGGCGACTGTATCGACCACAAAAAACACGTCGTTCTCTTGGCAAAATTTACCGATTTTTTCCAGCGGTTGCATCTGGCCGTTCGCTGTTTCCCCATGAACGAGTGCGACTATTTTAGGATTGACCCTTTTGATTTCTGCGATGATCGCATCTTCTTCAAAGACACTGTCCCAGTCTTTTTCCAAGTAAGTCACTTGCGCTTTCGCGCGTTCGCAGATTTCGCCCAACAAATACGCGAAGCGCCCGTATGCAGGAATCAGCACTTTGTCTCCGGGCTCAATCAGCCCGATAAACGCAGCTTCCAGCCCTGAACGCGATGTGCCATCGATGGCAAAAGCCTGCTCATTTTTTGTTCCAAACGGAATTTTGATCATTTCTTGCACTTCATCCATGATGGCTAAGAATGCTGGATCGAACTGTCCCAAAATAGGCGTGCTCATGACACGAAGTACATTCGGATGAGCTTCTACAGGACCAGGTGTCATAATGGTGCGGATGGGTGTGATGATTTCTTTGAACATAACTATTCCTCCAGATTGATTATTGGTCTGATAATTTACTTACATCCTACCATTCTCAGCAAAAATGTCATTGTATGTTATGAACAAAATAATATGAAATTTGTAGGTTATGCCCAAATAAACACTTGATGATGATGGCGGTTTCAATTAAAATTAAAGCCACTAGGAGGGTTTTTAATGACTACAATGAAAGAAATGTTGGATTTGCCCCGCTTCTCCGATCTCAAAGTGCTCAATGCAGGAGCAGATCTGTCTCATGCAGTGACAAGCATAGAAATATCCGAGACGCCTGACGTTGCCTTTTACATTCCAAAGGATGTTTTTTTGCTGACCACTGCCATGAGCTATAAAAATGACCAACAAGGCTTGATCCCTTTGATCGATTCTTTGATGCGTGTGAATGCTGCTGGACTGGGGATAAAAGTCGGCCGCTTCCTTCCGGAAATCGACAATGCCATCATCAATTATGCCAATTCGGTGCGTTTCCCTTTGATCCAGATTCCAAGCACCACACCACTGGGGACACTCTCCCATCAAATGCTGAACTACTTGTGGAACCAAAAAACAGAACAGATGAGCTATGCTTTGGACATCCAGAAACGCTTCTCGAACCTGCTGATGAACGATGCGAGCATTGCACGCTTCATTTCCGATTTCGGCAAAATGATCAAAACACCGGTCATCCTGCTGAATCCTTTCAGGCAAGTTATCGCCCATTCCAAGCACTTTTCCCAATCCAGCAAGCCTGCCGATTATTATGTGGGGCAAGTGCATGAGAAAAAGCCGCATCTTTCCGAGGATGCAACGGACTCTTTTCTGATAACCGATATGGACAACCAGGAAATGCAGGTTTCCATTTACCCAATCCGTGCGAACAATTATTTCCCTTACTACCTGATCATTTTGAGGCCGGAACAAATCCCTTATCCCGTATCGGAATTCGCAGTTGATCAAGCCTCCATGGTTCTGTCGTTCGTCATCTACAAAAACTTGAAAGTGGAAGAATCTAAGCAGGATATCCGCAGCGACTATTTCAAACAATTGATAGAGAATCAGCAGTCTCCGACTCTCAAGCAAAAAAATTGGCTCGACCTTGGCCAAAATTTCGGCATCGTCAATTCCCATCATTATCAAGTGATCTACATCAATTGCCGGAATGAAAAGGGTTCGATCTTCAAAGATAAGCTGAGCCGGGAAAAAATTCAATTGGTCAACCAGTGGCTGACGGATGCATTGGCCTTCCATTTCCATGACGCCTTGCTTTTCCCGATGAAAAACACAAACCACCTACTGCTTTTGCTGCAGTCCAAAAACGAGGCGATAGATGACATCTTGCGGACAACTGCAGAGGAACTTGAGAAGGTCCTTCCGATTTCCTTGGCTTTCTCTTATGGCCATCCTTATGAAAAAATTGATATGATCGCCAACTCCTACATCGAAGCCAAGATAGCTTTCGACGAGGGATTTGCCAAGGACACGCAGCCGCGCATCAGCTACTATCGCCCGCAAGGCATGCTTAGCCTGTTCGAAAGGATGCAGACGGATGAAATCAAGTATTTCTGCCAATCGGTTCTGCACGAACTGGCCTATCCTGAAGAAGACGCCATGGTTGAATTGCGCCGGACGCTGAAAACCTACCTTGACTACCAATGCGAAATCACGCGCACGTCGAAAGCGATGTTCATACACCGCAACACAGTGAAGTACCGAATCAACCATTGCGAAGAAATACTCGGATCACCAATCGATGATCCAAATTTCAGTCTGAACCTAAGACTAGCCCTGGAACTCTCCCAGAACGACGAATAGAGTATTTATGGGATTCAGAACACGTTTGAATAGAGTGTGATGATTTTCGGGAGGCTATTCTGTGCAATTCAATGTATTTCAGCCCGCCAAAAATGCTTTTTGGCGGGCTATTTCGCCGTGCTTGTCGCACAACAAAAACAGGAGATAGCCTCGTAATGAGACAACCTCCTGTTCTTTGTTTCTTTATTTAACCGTTGACGATGCGCGTACCCGCAAAACCGGATAAAGCTTCAGCCGCTTGGTCCAATGAACAGATGATAGCTTTTTTACCTTGCATAGCAAAGTCGATGGCTGCCTCCATTTTTGGACCCATGCTGCCGTCCGCAAACTGGCCTTCATCCAAATATTGTTTCGCTTTCAGAACGGAAATTTCTTCAAGTTTTTCTTGGTTCGGTTTACCGTAATTGATGTAGACATTGCTGACGTCCGTCAGCATCATGAATACATCGGCATCCAATTGTTCCGCCAACTTTTTGCCGGTGCGATCTTTATCGATCACGGCTTCGATTCCTGATATTTGGCCGATTTTGTTGCGGACTACCGGAATCCCCCCGCCGCCACCTGCGATTACGATCGTATTTTGTTTTAATAACTTCAGGATGGACTCCACGCCATGAATTTTCTGCGGTTGTGGGGAAGGGACAACCCGGCGGTAGCCTCTTCCGGCATCTTCCATCATGACCCAACCTTTTTCTTCCGACAACAACTCGGCCTCTTCTTCGGAATAGAAGACTCCAATCGGTTTTGTAGGATTATCGAACGCAGGATCATCCGGTGATACCTCCGTTTGCGTCAATAACGTCAATACGCCGCTCGTCAATTCTTCCTCATTCAAAGCATTTTTCAGAGATTGTTCCATCATATACCCGATGAATCCTTGCGATTCCGCGCTGCAGACATCCAACGGCATCTGAGGAACGATATCCTTCGCTTCCTCATTTTGGCGCAGGATATTCCCTACTTGCGGACCATTTCCGTGCGTCACTACGATTTCATAATCCAGTTTTTCTATTTTTGCAATCAGCTCCGCACTCATCTTGATGTTGTGCATCTGGTTATCGAACGTCGCTTCTTGGTTCGGGCGCAGGATTGCGTTCCCGCCTAGAGCGATGACAACTCTTTTTGCCATTGATTGTATCCTCCTTCAAATCTGTTCCATACTAACAGGGCACCCGTAAGGCCTGTCAACATATCCAGTCCGGACGTATGTCCGATCGCCATTATATGTTTGATGCATTCTTCTATGGCTTTTTCTTCACTTTCCTGCCGCAAAACATGCAGCAAACGATGGATGGGTTCGTTGTAAAGACCATCCAGGGCGCACGCCAGATAATGTTCACTTACTGTTGTAGTCGGCTTCGGAGTTTGCGACAAGCGCTTCCTGATGAGGCCTTCCGTATCCGCCGGAAGCATCCCCAGAAGCTGATCGGCTGCCAAAGCACCCACAAGAAGATCGTCACCGGACGGCGTCAACCCCTTGCCTCTTCCGATGAAGTAACTTATCGCCTCGGTTCTATTGCCCGCGTCACCCGAATACAGCCGCAGGAAATGATTGCCTTCCGGGGTATTCGCTAAAAATGAATCCCGCGTCAAGTCAGCCATTATGAAATCGAAACCGTTCAACTTTTCGATTTTCGCCATCGATGCCACGTAATATCGCAAACTTCCCTGATGCAAACCTTGTTCCGTTGCATAGCGGGACTGATAATGCGGTGTCCCATCAACAACAATAGTGCATCCTTCGAAAATTAGCCTACCGTCCGAGATGGAAACGGGTTGGCCGGGTTGAACGGTTCCGACCAGTTTCCCCAACATGTCATCCGGAAGATACAACGCTTTCGGCAACCGCGGTGAGGCTGTACCTGCTATCAGCATCAAATTTTCCTGATCAGCACTTTGAATGTTCAAACTTTTATTGAATAGGCTATGGACGCGCCAAGTGCTCTTATTTTGCAGCGTGTCCGTCAAGCGTTCGTCATGGTAAGCTGCCTTTATGAACACTGCGACCATCCCCCTTTGTTATTCCTGGAAACCTAATTTTTTGGCATAAGCCAATACGGCTTTTTCGAAACATGCGATCGGTGGATGCACCGTTCCGGCTCCGATTTGGCCCAAACCAGCCTTCTTGTTGGCGATGCCGGTATTAATGACCGGTGTGATGCCGGTTTCAACGACCTTACGGGCGTCGATGCCTAGGCAGATGCCTTGGAAATCCCACGTTGGTACTGAGAAGTTCGGATTCTGGTCGATACAGATTTCACGCATTTCATTACTTGTCTGTAGGGCATCCTGGAATCCACCGCTGCCTACAAAACGCGTAACTGCAGGCGCTGCGATCATCGCCATGCCACCGACACCGAATGTCTCAGTTATGGCACTGTCCCCCATATCCGGAGCAGCATCGTCTTCGCTGAATCCTGAGAAATAAAGTCCTTGCGGAGTGTTGACCGGTCCTGTGAACCATTCATCTCCCATTCCTGCGATGCGGATACCGAATTCATATCCATTGCGGCACATTGCTGTGACGATCGTTCCCTCTTGGATTGTCCTTGCGCCATCCAGGACAGCTTTAGCGGCTGCCATCATGATGTTCAGGAAGAATTGGTCCGTGTCCGCCAAGAATTGCATGACCTGTTCTTTTTCTTTTTGATCCATATCCAATCCGACGACAATCGGCGACATTTCTTTCAAAAAGACCAAGGATGCGGCAATGTTTCTTTGGTGGAATTCATCCCCCATAGCGATTGCTTTAGCAACCAATACATTCACGTTCAATCCGCCTGGTTTGGTTTGCAGCGCTTTGCTTAGGGTTGGGCCCAAGACATCGCGCATCCAACGCAAACGAGTGATTACTTCATCGGAATAAGCTCCGAAACGCAGCACTGCACCAATCCCTTCATTCATCGTACAGAAGGCACGGTTCCCGTCCGTCCTGTTTTCCACGATCAGAACTGCCATATTTGCCGAAGTGATCCCGCCCATTGGACCGACCGCATTGACATGATGGCAAGGGATCAAGGTAACCTCTCCAGATTCCAATAATTTTCTGGCATCGGCTTCATTTTCCGCCCAGCCCTCAAAAAGCGCTGCACCTACACAAGCACCTTGGATCGGGTCGACCATTTGCTCATATTTGATGGGTGGTCCTGCATGCAGCAGGACTTTCCCTTCGTTAAATTCTTTGATCACTGATTTTGCTGGTACAACATCCACTAAGAAAGGGGATCCAGCAACAATTTTAGCAGCTACTGCTTGATTAGCTTCATCAATCGTTTGATAATGCATCCTTGTTTCTCCTCCCTTATATGCTATCTGTTTGTTCAGTTTTATAATTATTCAAGTAATACAATGCTTTCTGCAAGGTGACGTTGCCACCCGCAACCGGACGCCAATCGAATTGCGTCGCTTTCCCACCGTTTTCACGGATGGTATCGGAGAAACTGCGCAGACCAATATTCAAAAAATCTTTCGCATGCAGAAGGTCCAACATAGCTTGTGAAGGCGCTAGTTCTTCTGTGAATGCAGGGGCATCGATTTCTTTCAGGTCCTTTTTGTTGTCTTGGATATGGATTCCCAGCATCGCCAAAGCCGTGCGGACCGCTTGGTTGTTACTCATCCGGATAATAACTCCAGCATCTTCCAATACTTTTTGTTGTGCTTGGCCGTCTTGAGGATCAGCATCAGTCCCTACGATCGTCGCAACGAACGCAAGCTCTCTGCCTTCAGCAGCGGCTTTCGACTTCGCTTCCTTGATGGCCGGCACCAATTCGCTGGCCATATCCATGTGCGAGCCGTAGCCCAAAACAATATCCAACAAAATGACCGCTGTCTTCGGATCATCCGCTGCTTTTCTGATCATTTCAATCCGTTTTTCCGGATCGATCATCGGGTGCGGTTTGCCTTGCGTATAAATGTCGTCCCCCAAATCAAGGACTTCATAACCTTCATTTTTAAGTATGTAGCCTTCTTTTTTCTCAGCGTCCGTGGTCAAACTAAGGCCATCTTTGATCAGCATGGCCGCTTCATTGGCTAATGTGCCGCCGGAGTAATAGCCTTTGATGTATTTTTGCTCATCGGAGAAGTTGACGGCAGGCACAGCGACTGCATCAGCCTCGGAGCTGATCGTTTCTTTGTTCACCAGTTTGACAGCCAGTTCAGCCGCTTCCTCCAACGTATAGGCATGATAAAGATCAGGTTCGTGATAAGTCGGTTTTTCGCCCAGGAAGATTGTTACTGCCGGTTTGGAAATTTTTCTCAGTAAAGCCAGAACCCTGTCCCTGACGCTGGCTGCCGGTGGTTTGGAGATGACGACGATCACTTCCGTGTTCGGGTCCTGCTCCAATGTGATGATACCGTCCATCAACGTGATACCGCCGATGTTCTCTTTCAGGTCGCGTCCGCCAGTGCCGATTGCATTCGTTACGCCGCCTCCCAATTTATGGATAAGCGTGGAAACTTCTTGGATCCCTGTTCCCGAAGCTCCGACGATGCCTATTTTCCCTGGTCTGATGACATTTGTGAAAGCCAATGGAATGCCATTGATGATTCCTGTTCCGCAATCCGGCCCCATCAGCAGCAGACCTTTTTCATGTGCCTTCATCTTTAGGCGTTTTTCATCTTCGATCGAGACATTATCGCTGAAACAGAAGACATGTTTGCCGGCATCAAGCGCGCGCTCGATTTCAAGCGCTGCATGGGTGCCAGGGATCGAAAAGAGCGCGACTTGAGCATCTTTTGCCATTTCCAAGGCTTTGTCCCACGTACGGGCAGTCTCTTCTACTGATGCTCCGCTGTTTCCTTTTGCCTGTTCCTCCAGGAAAAGATCGATTTCCTCCATGACTGTAGCTATGACTGCTTCATCTTCCACTTCCAGGACGACAGCCATATCATTCGACGATGCTTTCTCCAGTTCCGGAGTGTACAGCCCTCCTGTTTTGAAGATATCTTTATTGGCGGGCGTACCCATCATGATGGAAACTTTTGTGACTCCCGCGACCGTGTTGATTTTATTCGTCAACAGCATCAAAACGATGGAATCCTGGTAGCTGTTTGATTTGATGATTGTGTGTAACATTGATTGCCTCTCTTCCCCGGTTTCCCGTTTCTTTTTGTGTGCTTCGATCAAATGCTTATTCCGCAAAAGCTCCCTTGCCGCCGTATTGGTCAAAATGAATCAGATCACTTTTCAGATAAGCGTAAATGCTCTCCTCGACAGGGATACCCTGTTGCTGGTACTTTTCATAGTTCAATTGGTTGATTTCGCCTGGATAATAGACTTGACTGAACCCGGCTGCCGGTTTGACTTCATGCAATTCCGCCACCGTCGTCTCGATTTTTTCTTTGAAACTCTCTATATCCGTGAATTTTTTTGGATCGATGATGATATATAATTGCCCAAGGTTGCGTCCTTCAGAAATTTGGTCATACATAGAGGAAACATGCTTCCCGAAAGGCAGCCCTAACAGCACGCCTGATAAAATATCAATCATCATCATCAGTCCGTACCCTTTTGGACCCGAAATAGGCAGCAATCCATGCACGTCATGTGGGTTTGTTGTCGGTTTCCCATCTTTATCCACTGCCCAGGTGTCCGGTATGGCTTTATTTTTTGAACGGGCATCGAGGATTTTCCCCCAAGCCTGTACAGTCGTTGCCATATCGAAGACGATCGGCGGACCATTTTTCCTTGGCGCCGAAAAGGCAATCGGATTTGTTCCGTAATAGATTTCCGAACCTCCGAAAGGAACAACCATCGGATCGGATTGGCACATGGCAATCGCAATCAGGTCTTGCTCAGCCGCTTGCTTTACATAATAGGACAGTGCGCCGCTGTGGCTCATTCTGGAAATGCCCACCACCGCCACACCAGCTTCCTTCGCCATGGCAATAGCTTCCTTCAGGCCTAGGTTCGCGACATACTGACCGATTCCGTTGTCGCCATGAAAAATCCCAGTGCTTTCTCCTGTCTTTTCGAAAGAAACATCGGGTGAAAGGGTCACTCCACCCTTGGAAATCCTTTCAGCATAGTAATCGACGCGTACGGCACCATGGGAATGGATTCCTGAAGAATCCGCAAACACCAAGTGGTTGGCGACCTCATTTGCTTGCTCAGGATGCAGTCCTGCTCCCTCTAATTTATTTTTGATCAGTCGATGAAGTTCATCAGGCATTACAGTAACTAATTTCGCCTCAACTTCTATTCCTGTGCCTTCCATTTGTTATGCTCCTTGTCCTCAAATTTTAGGATCGCGGTTACAGTCCTTAGAATAGACGTAACGCAATGGCTCACCTCTGCCGACTGCGTATGCGGCTTGCGGCACATATGCGCCCATAAAGATATAATCGCCTTTCTCTACAGACATCCAGTCATTATCCAAGTTGTACATACCTTGACCAGACAAGATGTACGCTCCGTGTTCCTGTACATGGGTTTCGATATAGCCATGGCTAGCGCCCGGTTCGAACGAAAGGATATGGAAATTCATGTCAAAACCAATATCAGTCGGCAACAGATCCCACAACAAGACATCTTTCATCCCTTCATATTCGGTAGGAACTAAGTCATTGATGTTGCCCACGACTTTACGCGCTTCATGGCCTTCCAAAGGTTCATAGCGTTTTTTGTAAAGGAAGATTTCCGTAGCCTCTTCCTGGTTGTTTTCCAGATGCATCAACACGCCAGCCGGCAAGTAGGCGTAACCACCAGTCTCCAATTCATGGCTCTCCGTTCCATCACTTACTCTCAACTTTCCGTCTACGACGTAAACAAAGGTTTCTACGCCCTCAGCTCCGAAGCCTTGCACATTATTGCCGCCGGCCTGCATCGAAATGATGTAATCCACAAAGCTGGCTCCCAGTTTTTGCGAAGCCAAAATCGTGACCTCGCAATTTTCAAATCCGGGAACGACATTTTTCACCAATCCATCATGTGGGATCAAAGCGTAGTTTGCTCTTTTTATGACGGCTCTTGATTCCAAGAGTCCGTCTCTATAACCTGTTTGCTTGTTCTTATAGCCCATCCTTCTATCCACCCTATCCGTTTGATATTTTCTATTTGTATGCTAACTCGTAAAGCGCGCTTGCCATCATCTTGACGCCTTCCACCAAATCTTCAAGCTTGGTTGCTTCAGCCGGATTGTGGCTGATGCCCCCGATGCTTGGAACAAAAATCATGGCAGTCGGGTAATGCGGTGCGATGATTTGGGAATCGTGTCCGGCTCCACTGTGCATCACGCGGTATTTCATATGTGCTTTTTTAGCGGCTTCCTCGAGGATCGAGACGATGTTTGCATCCATCGGAACGGGTGCTTCGTCCATCCAAAGGTCGATGGTTGCCTCGATATCCATTTCACTCGCAATTTCATTGATGCGTTGCTCCAGTTTTTGGGTGAAATCAATCAGCACATTGCTGTCCGTATGACGGCAGTCGATTGTGAACAGAACTTCTCCCGGCACCACATTCACCGTATTCGGTTTCGGTTCCACTTTTCCGAAGGTCAACACCAACGGATCACCGATTCCTCTCGCCTTTTCGATCGACTCAGCACAAATCCGGCTGAAAGCATAAACTGCATCGCGGCGGTAACCCATCGGTGTCGTTCCGGCATGGTTCGCTTGACCTTTCAGAATGATGGTGTAACGCCGTTGACCGGCAATGCTGTTGACGACTCCAATTTGCAGCCCCTGGTTTTCAAGGACATTCCCTTGTTCGATGTGCAGTTCCACGAAAGCCTTGATATCTTCCCTTCGCTTCTGTTCACCCTTCTTAAAGTCGAATCCGGCTTGACGCATCGCATCCACAAATCGGATGCCTTCAAAATCGCTGATCGCCTCGACGTCCTCGATTTTGGCTTCATTCACAAAGTTTTTGCTTCCCCAGAATACGGTCGGGAAGCGGCTGCCCTCTTCCTCGGCCATCGAGATGACTTCCATTGATCGCAATGGCTGTCCATATGTCTCTTTTAAGTAAGCCATAGCGACATAAGCCGCTATCACACCGAATTGGCCATCCAGATTGCCCCCATTGATGACGGTGTCTATATGCGAACCGGACATGATTGTTTCATCCGGGTATTCCGAACCTTCCATTCTTCCGAAAAGATTTCCGATTTCATCAAAATGTGTTTCCATTCCGATTTCTTCCAGTTTGTTTTTTACGGCATTCTGAGCTTCCAACCAAGAATCGGAGTAAAGCAAGCGCGTCATACCGCCCGTTGGATCGCTGCCGATACCCGATAATAAATCAATATTTTCTTGAATTGTCTTAAACCAGTCCATGTTTCCGTTTCCTCCTCCGAAATATCATACTCATATTGTAAGCGCTTCTTGATAGCTTATCATTAACATAATACACAAAATCGGATATATTTTTGTGCCATATGTACACATCGTACCATTTTAAATGCAGGCGATTATGCTAAAGTGAAAGGGAAATCAGCGAAAGGAATGATGAAAAAAATGGATGTTTCAACCAATACTTACTTCGTGTATGAAGGCTTGCCGCTGCAAGCGGCGTTTTATCCTGCTGCTGTAGCCTCGCCTAAACCGTTGACGCTCCTCTACTTGCACGGAGGCGGGCTGGTATTCGGAGACCGCGATGACCTTCCCGATGTGTATAAGCAGATGCTGTCGGATGCTGGATATTCGCTGCTGACAATCGATTACCCTTTGGCACCGGAAGCCCAATTGCCCGAAATCCTGCTGTGCCTGCAGCAGGCATTGGTTTGGTTCAAAGAGGAAGGAAAGGATTTGTTCAATTTGGTTTCAGCGGATTATGTGCTTTTCGGCCGCTCAGCCGGCGCCTACCTGGCTTTTCTGTTGGCAGCCCGCTCGACGGACCCCAATCTGAAAGGACTTGCCAGTTTTTATGGCTACTATTCGCTGGATGAGCCCTCTTTCCATCAGCCCAGCACCTACTACAACACATTTCCTAAGGTACCTGCGGCGTATCTGAAAAAATTGATCCAGAAGCAGCCGCTTGCAGTGGGCGCAGTTACGGAAAGATTTCCGTTATACCTCCATGCCCGTCAGAGCGGGAAATGGGTTCCGCTGTTCCTTGAGGACAAATCAAAAATAGCGGCCTTCAATCTGTCCGACGCCGATCTGCAGTCGCTTCCGCCTACTTTTCTTACGGCTAGCACCGCAGACCAGGATGTTCCCTATCGGTTCACCCAACAAGCCGCTCAACTGATAGCCGGCTCTTCCCTACATCCTGTCCTGGGAATGCCGCATGACTTTGATGCTGATCTGGCACAGCCTGTCGGGCGGCGCACCTATCAACAATTGATCCCCTGGTTGGATTCTTTGTGCGACAAATGAAACAGCTAAAGAAGGCCCGGGAATTTTTCCCGAGCCTTCTTTAGCTGTTTCATGCTAGACTCCATTAGGCTGGTGCTTTCTCTATCAACAAAACAATCAGATCGTTCACATTCGTGCCGGTAGGACCCGTAACGATCAGATCCCCGCTGCTTTCAAGGGCTTTATTGGAATCATTATTCGCCAACAAACCTTCCACATCAGCGTAGCTTTGTCGCATGCGCGTTAAGCTGGCGCCATCAACAAGTCCTCCCGCCGCATCCGTAGGTCCATCCGTTCCGTCCGATCCGACCGATGCCAAAACCACTTGCGGCAATCCGGAAATTTGAAAAGCCGCGGACAGCGCTAATTCCTGGTTCCTTCCGCCCAAGCCATCTCCTTTGATGGTAACGACAGGCTCCCCACCTGCGATAATCGCACACGGAAGCTGCGCATCTTCTTGCCCGGAGATAATTTTTCTGGCGAGTTGCCCAAGACGTTCCCCTACCGAAGAAGCTTCCTCTTCGATGGCGGTCGACAACAGACAGGTATGGTAACCGCACGCTTGAGCATGGGATACCGCCTCACGGCACAGAATATCCACACTCCCGATCAGCGTATTCTTTACGTTATCCAAAGACTTAGGTGTTTCCCTCTGCAAGGCTTCCCGTGCCTTTTCCGACAATTTCAAAGCGTATTTCTCCACAATCCTCTGCGCCTCTGTGCTCGTCGAAAAATCTGGGTAAGCTGGACCGGATGCGATCGTATCCAAGCGGTCGCCCAAAACATCGGATAGGATGATGGCCTGGATTTGACGAGGAGAACACAGCTGGGCGAATTGGCCCCCTTTTACTTCCGAGAGATGTTTACGGATCGTATTGATTTCGACGATATTCGCGCCGCTGTTCAAAAGTTGCTTGTTGATATCCTCCAATTCAGCCAAACTGATCTGATCACGCGTTTTTTCAAACAGTGCTGACCCCCCTCCGGAAATCAAAAACAGTATCGTGTCTTCTTGCGGAATCCTGGATACATAACGCAGAACCTCAGTTGTTGCGTCGATTGATGCCTGATCCGGTATCGGATGTCCGGCTTCAAAAATGGTCACCCGCTCGATTTCGCCGAGGGAATGGCCGTACTTTGTCAAGGCCACCCCGCCTTTGAATTGTTCGCCCAGACAATCCGCCGCCGCCTTTGTCATGCGCCAAGCCGCTTTTCCGATCGCGATGATATGGCAGTTGCTGTCTATATCCATATTACTCAAGGCATTTGTGACGGCCTTATCCGGTAATACCGCCTGAATCGATTGATTTATGATATATGTTGCATCATCTCTCAGTTTCATGTCTGTTCTCCTTTTCAATCATTGCAAATTCAATTCATCAAGAAACGCTATTCACTGGCTTCCCTTCCAAAAATGCTTCGGCATTATCGATTGCGATATCCAATAAGCGCTGTCTGGCTTCAATCGGCGCCCATGCAATATGCGGTGTGATCAAGCAATTTTTCGCAGAGAACAATGGGTTTTCTTCCGTTACGGGTTCTGTCGAAACGACATCCACTGCCGCACCGTGCAGCTTACCTTCATTCAATGCAGCAGCCAAATCCGCTTCGACGATCAACGGACCGCGGGACGTGTTGATCAAAATGGCGCTTGGCTTCATTTTTGCCAATGCGGCAGCGTTTATAATCCCCTCGGTTTCCGGGAATAGCGGGCAATGCAAGGAAACAACATCGGCGTTCTCCAATAGCTCGTCCAACTCGACGAGTTTTGTATGCTCGTTCTCCAAGCCCTTATCGGCAAAGCGGTCGTATGCCAGCACGTCCATCCCGAATGCGATCGCAATTTTTGCCACAGCCTGGCCGATCCGGCCGAAGCCTATGATGCCCATCTTCTTGCCGGCCAATTCGATCAGCGGATAATCCCAGAAGCAAAAATCCCCTGACTCCTGCCAACGGCCTTGCTTGACCGCTTTGTCGTGCTCGCCTACATGGTGGCACACTTCCAACAGCAAGGCGAAAGTGAATTGAGCAACTGATGCAGTCCCATAAGTCGGAATATTCGTGACGGTGATGCCCAGCTCTTTGGCCGCTGCAGTATCCACGACATTATAGCCCGTCGCCAAAACGCCGACATAGCGGATATTCGGGCAAGCAGCGAAAATTTCAGCCGTCAAAGGTGTTTTGTTTGTGAATACGATCGAAGCATCCCCGATCCGTGAGATGACTTCATCTTTAGGAGTGCGATCGTAGATGGCGCATTCCCCTAATTTTTCCAGACGTTCCCAGGAGAGATCTCCCGGGTTCAACGTATAGCCATCCAATACAACTATCTTCATTTCATTTCCTCCTTGTGTCATAACAGGCTCCAGGCACGATTCAATGTCCGTTTGGCGTTTGCGATGACGATATCAGGATCTTCATCTTGCCATGGCTTCACTTCGAAGGATAGCACTGGCGGATTGACACTGTCAAAGAATCCCTCTGCTTGCAGGACCCTTAAAAAGTCCAATAATTCCGGAACATCATTTACGCTGTTCGGGAACCCGAAGCGTGGATGCGTATCCCCGAATGCCTCTGCGCCCTCTTTCACGACGCCGTTGCCCATATGCAGATGTGTGATATAAGGCTTAGTGACTTGGATAGCATATTTTGATGTCTCGTGTGTTTGCGGAATATGGGACAGATCCATCATCAGCCCGAAATTTTCCACCAGACTGCGCATTTCGGCGGCAAATGTTGCAGCATAAGGTGCCGGACCGATTAGTGATTTCTTATCGAGATCGTAATCAAAGACTTCCAACGTGATGGTCATGTCCTTCTTGGCCGCGTATTCGCAGATAGTTTTTGTCGTCTTGACCAATTGACGGAAAGCTTCTTCCTTCGAAGCCTCCTCATATTTACCGGAAAGGAACGCGATCCCTTTTGCACCGAGGTATTCCGCTTCATCGATCGAATCGATCAGAATGGCTTCCGCCTTCAGCCGTTCCGTCTCATCGATGGCATTCGGGTTCAATCCAGCCGTCAATAATCTCGGCTGCGCCCCGTAGCAGACTTTCATGTGGCTGGAATCCAGCATTTTTTTGATTGCGGCGCGGTCTTCATCCTTCTCGATATGCGAAACCTCGATGGCATCAAAGTAATCATCCACAACTATTTTTTTCACGGTTTCTACGACGTTCCCTTGATCTTTCCAGTTCATCGCCTGTGGATAGGCCATAAAATGAATCAGTCCGATCTGCAGATATTTATGCATTGGTTCTATCATGTTTTTCCCTTCCTTTACTGTCTTGTTTGACTGCTTATTTGCCGGTAAAGACGGCAGCACATTCTCGGTTGCGACTTTTCGCAAACAAGCGTGCTGCCCCTTCCCCGTGTATATTTATACGAATTCTCTTACGGCTGTGATGCTAGGTCCCATTGAGCAATCTGTCGCTTCTTCACATACGATATCGATGACGTAAGGTGTGTTCGATGCATAAGCACGTTCCAAGGCTGGTTTGATGTCCTCCGGATTGAAGACGCGCTCCGCTTCGCAGCCGAAGCCTTCCGCTACCTTAACGTAATCCATCAAGCCTTGGTTTTCCGCCATGCGGACAGCGTAGTCAAAACCATAGCCATAATTTTGGTTTTGGCGAATCAGTCCCAAGTAGGCATTGTTGACGATGACAACAACCAACGGAATGTTGTTGACCGCCGCAACAGCGATTTCTTCAACCATGAATGTGAATCCGAAATCACCCAAAACAGTAACGGTTTTGATTCCCGGTGCCCCAACAGAAGCTCCGATTGCGCCAGGAATATCGAAACCTAAAGTACCCGCACCGCCTGATGGCAAGTATTTTCTTGGACGATTGATGTCCTGCAGTTGCCCTGACCAGATTTGCGTCAATCCGCAACCGGTCGTGTACATGACTTCATCACCGAACACTTCATTCATCTCTTTGAATACACGCTGTGGTTTGATCGGTCTGCTGTCATAGTCGGTTTTCCTTTTCAGATCGATGCTCAATTGCGGCAATTCCGACACAAGCCCTTTCGCCCCGAATGTTCCCCTTTGTTTCGCTTCAGCCATTAACGCTTCGATCGCCATTTTTGCATCGGCTACGATACCGATCTCAGCCGGGATGATTTTGCCGATTTGGCTCGGTTCGATATCGATGTGGATAAATTTACGGCCTTCCGAATACACTTTGATATCCCCAGTATGGCGGTCCGTGAAGCGGCAACCGATTCCCAAAACAACATCCGCTTCGCTCAATACTTTGTTCCCAAGAGGGCCGCCGACTTGAATACCGGCATGGCCTGCGTTCAATGGATGATTGACAGGAATGCCGCCTTTCGCCATATAGGTTGTGATGACCGGCAACTGCAGCATTTCAGCCAACTCAACGCATTCGTTTGTTGCTTCGGAAAGGATGACACCCCCGCCCATGATCATGACAGGCGCTTTCGCTTCCGAAATCAATTGTAGAGCCTCTTTGATTTTGTCTGTTTCGGGAGCCGGTCTTTCGATTTCGTAAGGGATGTAGCTTTCGATGTCAAAATCGATTTCGGCCATCTGCACATCCAGCGGCAAGTCAATCAGGATCGGGCCTGGTTTGCCTTCGCGTGCGATCCGGAATCCTTCGCGGAAAATGTTAACGGTCTCATTCGGATCCATGACGCACCAGGCTCCTTTTGCGATCGGTTTAGCGATCGACACGATGTCGACAGACTGGAAAGCGTCCTTGTTCAACTGCGATCTTACGGATTGTCCCGTCAATGCCAAAAATGGAATGGAATCGATGTTCGCAGTATAAATTCCAGTAATAAAATTCGTCGCACCTGGACCGGCTGTACAAGTAGCCATTGCCATTTTCCCGCTGGAACGGTAATATCCATCTGCTGCGTGGGTGCATGCTTCTTCGTGTCTCATGACCATGTGTTTGATAGAATCGGATTTCTCCAAATATTTGTATACTGGGTTGATGCCAGCGCCTGGGATTCCGAAAACGTCTTCAATTCCTTCTTTTTCCAAAATTTGTACAATCGCTTCTGCTACTAACATATCTTTCCCTCCATCTAATTTCACTCTGTGAAATAGGTTTTTGTTTTTGTGTAACCACAGTTTAGCAGAGGTTTTTTCCGCTGTCAACAACTTTTGAAATCTGTTTTCTCCTAGTGAAATTAAAATTGAGAAATTCGGTTGAATATGGTAAACTGCAATCAAGAGAAATCCTTTCACGAGGGGGAAAACAAAGTGATTGAAAAAAAAGTCAAAAAAAATCAATCGGTCGAAAAAGTATTGCAGATCATCGAATTACTAGTATCTCAAGGCGGTGAAATGCGGCTGCAGGACATCGCTGATCAAGTGAATTCACCCAGCAGCACCGTATTGCGTTATTTAAGCACGCTAAGTTCCTTCGGATATGTTTACCAAAACGCCGACTCATCCAAATATGCACTTACCTTGAAATTGGCCCAACTGGGCAGCCTGGTGAGCGGGCAATATGATATCCGTAACTTGGTCCATGACGATCTGGTCGCGCTATCGAAGGAATTCCAGGAATCTTCCTGTTTGGCTATCGAAGAAGATCATGAAGTGGTTTACATCGATGTCATCAACGGGCCGGACAACATGCTGAAGACGATGCAACGGATCGGAAAAAGAGCTCCGTTACATGCGACCAGCGTTGGAAAAAATATTCTTCACAACTACACGGAGAAGGAAATCGAGGACATCCTGAAAGAAAAAGGAATGCCGGCATTGACCGCCAAAACCCTCACAACACCTGAGGCTCTTTTTAAGGAGTTGGAAACTGTCCAAGAAACAGGTGTGGCGATGGATAACGAGGAATGCGAGATTGGAGCTAAATGCATTTCGGTACCGCTTATCGATTACACCGGAAAAGTCGTGGCAGCCATCAGCATCAGCGGCCCCGTATTCCGTATGACTGATGAAAAAGTTGAGAAAATAAAAGAATACATGCTGCGCATGTCGAAAGAAATCTCAAAAAAACTCGCCTATACAAAATAAAGAGCGTGAGAAAAATCGATTGCTCCCCATAGGTTGGAGTAATTGATTGCCGTTCACCTCTTTTGTGGACGACTGCCGATTACAAAACGGTAGTGGTATCTGCGATTCAGAACGCGTCTAATAAGAACATGGTGAATTCCAGCTAGAAATCTGTTGCTGAGCGATCTAGTCTCTTTTAAAAAAAATAACCCATGAGATTCTCCTTTTGAAAAGGAAAACCTCATGGGTTTCTTTTGGCTTCAATATTTCATTTTACATACAATTCCTGCAACTGTTCACGGATTTTTTCATAGGGCGTATCCGCCTGCAACAAAGCTGCTGTCAGATAAGCTCCCTCCACAAATGCCGCATCGCAAATGATCAGATTTTTTTTGGTCGATTCACTTACCAACTCAAGATTCATCTTGGCGCTGCCCAGATCATAAAAGGCCAATATATTAGGCTCTGACATTTCATCGAGAGCTGCCGTGACTTTATCAAAACTAGTGCCGATTCCGCCGTTTTCCACTCCGCCGACTGCTTTCACGGTAATGTCCTTCGCTACAGGTTTCAGCAATCTGGCTAGCCCTTCAGCGAGCTCCGCAACATGCGAAACCAATAAAATACCGTACTGTTCACTCATCATACACCCCCGCTTCCAACATAGCCTCAAAGAAATAACCGCATGAGGCAGCTCCTGGATCGATATGGCCATTCAGCTGTTCCGACACATAAGCAGCGCGTCCCTTTTTCGCGTGAAAATCCTTCGTACTTATAACATATTCATTGATTTTTCCCAACGTTAGGCGCTTATTCAGGATGTCTTCCATGACCGGAATCCAAACATCCACTAAGGTCTTCTCCTTCAGTTCCGTAGGGCCGAACGTTTGGATTCCTTCAAGTCCACTTGTCAGGTTGGCCATCAGATCGTTATCTTCTTGAAGAGCCTCCGACATATGCAGAAAGGCTTGCCCATAAAGGAGCCCGGCTGCCCCACCCGTTTTCTGGATGAAAGACATCCCCGCCATTTTGAACAGATCTGACAACCCTGCCTGAACCCCCTCCGCTAATTTTGCCTTCAGGTCTTTGGCGCCCCGAAGCATATTGGCCCCGTGGTCACCGTCACCGATCGCTTCATCCAGCGTATTCAGATACTTCTCGTTTGTTTCCAACTTTTCGACGAACAGGCTCAACCATGTTCTAGCCGTCTCGACAGTCAACATTTCCATCACCGCCTTGGATTCCTGGATCACATGCTTTCCATGCTACCTCTGCTTCCATTGTAAACGTTTTAATCGAAAACGACAATCCGGAGACTCATGGGGAGTAGCCTGTGGATTGTCTGATTCACTATTTTTTCGTAAGCATTTGTGCCGCTTCTTCATCCAGTATCACAGTCACATGCTTGTGGGTCTGCAGAACACTCGCCGGCAAATCTTCCGTAACAGGCCCTTCCAACGCGGCTTTGACGGCAGCGGCTTTTTCTTTTCCGAAAGCCATCAGGATGATCTGTCTTGACGAGAGAATCGATTGGATTCCCATCGAATAGGCGAAACGTGGGACATCTTTTTCATCCGCAAAGTAACGTTTGTTGGAATCGATAGTGGACTGCCATAGCGCCACTTTCTGGGTCCGGGAATCAAAGGATGTGCCAGGTTCGTTGAAACCGATATGCCCGTTCGTGCCGATGCCGAGGATCTGTACATCAATCGGATTCGCTGCGATGATGGCTTCGAATTGCGCGCACTCTTCTTCCTCATCCGCCAAGCCGTCCAGCAAATAATTTTTTTTGAAGGGTTTTGCATCGAATAGGTGCTCATGCATAAAATGATGGTAGCTGTGCGGACTGTCCTCGGACAACCCCATATATTCGTCCAGATTGATCGATATCATCCCCGAGAAATCAAGATCGCTTTCCCGCATGATTTTGTACAGTCTGACCGGCGTGCTACCGGTTGCCAACCCAAGCACTTTCGCCCCGTTTTCCATTTGCTTCCTGATTTTTTCGAATGCACAACGGCTTGCCTCTTCAGGAGTCGCTTTAATGATTATTTCCATGATCTGTAACCTACTTTCTGTTATTTTTGTATACTGTCTGTCCATAACTGATTGTCCGCTCGACCGCAAATGACTCCGAAAGCTGTACCATATCGGCATCCTTTCCAGGAGCAATGCCCCCTTTTCGAACCAGATCGAATTCGCGGGCCTGATTGACCGAACTCATCTTTACCGCATCCAAGATGCTGCAGCCGGTAAAGGCGATGATGTTTCTGAAGGCCTCCTGGAATCCCAGCACGCTTCCTGCCAGATTTCCGCTTTCCAGACGGGCTTGTCCATCTTTGACGATGACTTTCTGTCCGCCCAATTCACTGATACCATCGCCCATCCCTTTGGCACGCATGGCATCGGTAATCAATTCGATGCGGTCTGCGCCTTTTTGTTTGAAGGCGATCTTCACCATTTCCGGATTGATATGCAGGCCATCGACAATCATTTCCGCGTAGATATTCTCCTCCAGGAACGCATGTCCGGTCACACCCGGCTCACGGTGATGGAGTCCCCTTTGTGCATTGAAGAGATGGGTGATGTGCGTTGCTTTGGATTGTTGCAATTGGCTGCGAAGGGCGTCCGAATGTCCGATTGAAAGCACGATGCGGCTATCTAGGCAATACTTTTCGAAGGCAGTCGCATCACTCGTCTCCGGAGCAAAGGTGACCAAGCGGATCAAGCCGCCGCTCAACTCCTGCCACCTGCGCATCAAGGCTGCATCCGGCAGTTTGATGTGCTCTTCTGGTTGCGCTCCCTTAAATACTGCGGAAATGAACGGCCCTTCTAGGTGGATGCCTTGGATGACCGGATTTTTTTCCGCTGCCTTGCGGATGCCGATCAACGCCTTTTCGATATTTCCGGAAGATTGCGTCATCGTCGTCGGAAAATAACTGGTGATCCCTTCCCGGTGCATCGCCGCAATCATCCGGTTGATGCCATCCGCGTCGCCGTCCATATTGTCCACTCCGTAGCCTCCATGGCTGTGGACATCAATGAAACCAGGCACCAGTCTGCTTCCTGCCGCATTGATCACTTCCTCGTCCGGTTCGGGAATGTACTCCGACATGTTCCCGACCGCGTTGATTTCTTTTCCGAACCGGACATACCCGTCGGCGATGACGGTTTCTCCCGTATACACTTCCGCATGGATAATCACTTTTTTCATTTGCGTTTCCCCTCTTTGTTACTGACCTTTATTTTCATTGTGCACTTACATGATTCAGGCGGCACATCCCGTTATTACGATTTTTTTGAGTAACCCTGCACATTTGCTCTCGTCAGATCCATGTTGTATTTGAAGTTCTCGTCCTGCACCAAGAAGGTCGAAATCACATCGATCAGGTACATCATCCCGAACTGCGTGTTGACGAATACCGTGTTGTTGACGAAACGCGAGTGGTAACCAAAGCACGTGACATCCGCCAGTTTCGTCAGCGAACTATTTTTGAAGCTTGTCAGGGCGATGATCTTCGCTTTTTTCTTCTTCGCGATTTCCAAAGACGCAATCAGTTCTGGTGTCTCTCCCGAATTTGAAATGGCGATCACCAATTCGTCCTCTTTGATGATCGAGCTGTTGATGATCATAAGATGGGAATCCGTAACCCCCGTTGCATTCAGACCCATCCGGATCAAGCGTTGCGCCAATTCTGCGGCCGTGAACCCGGAACTGCCGATGCCGTAGATGACTGTTTTGTTTGCGTTTTTGATCCAATCGACAACCGTTTCGATTGCCTGATCCTCGATCATCTGATTGGTTTCATCGATGACTTGCGTATAATAGCCATAAATATCGTCATAGACGGTCGGCATTTCTTTCGAAGGATGACCGCTCGCCAATGAGCGCAGCGCAATCTTCATGTCCACAAACCCATCGATGTTGATGCGTTTACAGAAACGGGTGATGCTGGAAGTCGAGGTATCCACCTTCGCTGCCAAATCCTTGATGTTCATATTTTTGATGGATGCTTTATTCTGCAGAATGTAATCCGCGATTTTTTTCTCGTTCGCGGAAAAAGCGGAATACTGATTCTGTATTTCTTTGATGATTGTCATTTGCTTGTTGCCTCCTCCTGCTTTGCGCAACCGTCAAAAGCGCGTTCTGCATTTCTTGACTTCGCCTTTTCCTCTACGCTGATAGAATAACACATGAAAATAGTTTTTTCAATTACTATTTTATGAAAATTATTTTCTTTGTTATTTCTATTGGAGTCACTTTTAGACAGCAAAAAGCCGCCTCTTCCGAGAGCGGCTTCCTTCATGAGCAGATGCTTCAGATTCTGTTCCGGTCCAACACGTTTCTTTTTCCCATTTCCAGGATGATGAAATAAGCCATACCCGCTCCGATGGCGGAACTGATCGCGAAGCTCGGCAGGAAGAGCATCAATGCGGCTTCCATGCCCATAAAAAACTGCGCCAGCAATGTACTCGCCAACGATCCCAGGATTCCGGTGCCTATCCACTCACCCAGTGCCGCGAAACCGATTTTTTGCGTTCTGGCATAGAACAGACCTGCGCAAATTGCCCCGATCATGCTGCCCGGAAAGGCAAAGACGGTCCCTGTTCCCAACAGGTTGCGCAGCAAAGAAACGCTGAAGGCCTGCAGGACGGCATACCCCGGTCCTAACCAGACAGCGGTCAATACGTTCAAAAGATGCTGCACCGGCGCTACTTTTGCAATGCCGATTGGAATGACGAAGATGCTGTTGCTGACCACCCCCATGGCGATGATCAAGGCGGTGGTGACTAATTTTTTTGTGTTCATAATGTTTTCCCCTTTTCAGTTTGATTTGTTCTTTTTGCAGCCTGATCTTTCCGAACCGTTTCCCTCCTCCAGAATTGAATGAAAATAAAAAGACACCTCCCCTGAGATGTCTTGGATATACGTACGGACTCCAGACCAAACTCAGTTCCCTCCGCCAGTGCGAACTGGATCAGGTTTGAAGGGTTCCGACAGTGTCGGTCTCAGCGCTCGCGCGCACCCCTACTGAAATTAAAAAACGTTATATAATCTGATGCGAAAATCAGAAAATACAACGTTTTGATGTCTATTTATGCGAATAGTCAAACGCCACATTCCCTACGCTAGCATGAACTAGATCAGGTACAAAGAGTTCCGACAGTGTCGGTCTCAGCGCAGTTGCGCACCCCCAGTGTTTCTCACTCAATTCTAACCAATAAGCTGCGGAAACGCAACCCTATTCTGAAGCTTGCTCTCCCGCAGCGCTCGGATCCAGCACGATGACTTTCCCGAAACTGTCCTGGCTCTGCAAAAAGGCATGGGCTTGGGCAACCTGTTCGAGCATGAAGACTTTCTCGGGCTCCACTGCAACGCCTTTCCCCTCAATGTAAGCCAGCAGTTCATTCAGCTTTTCGCCGGAGACGTCACTTGAATGGAAAGTAGTCAAATAGCTATTGTGCTTCAATTCCATAATGGGATCGAAATCCTCCAGGAACCATTTCCCGCCCAGTTGGCCGGTGCTGCAGACAATGCCGGCTTCTCGGATATGGGAAAGGCTGTTCTTGAGCGTCACAGGCCCGATCAATTCCAGAATCTTGTCGAAAGTCTCTTCCGTTTCCAACACGCCGTTGCGGTCTTCGATGTAGTCGGTGAAGCCGGCTTCCTTCAGTCGCTGACCTTTGTCGGCTTTCCGCGTGCTCCCGTAAATCCTGATATCCGGGAATTGTGCCCTGACCAACTTGGCAAAGGCAACCCCCACACCGCTCGTTGCCCCCCGAACCAAAATTTGATCGGATGTTTGGATCCGCAGATTCTTCATGGAACCGAAAGCCGTATAGTAGGTTTCCGGAATGGTAGCCAGTTGGAGCCATGGCAGATCGGTATGGACAGGGTAGATTTGGGCATTCGGCAGCAGGGCATATTCCGCATAGCTCCCGTCGAAGGCTCTCCCCATCTCACCCATGATCGACACCACTTTTTGACCGAGCGGCAATTTTCCTTCGTCGCTCGTCCGTTCCACTATCCCTACACATTCAATCCCTAAAATGCGGGGAAACGTGACCGAAGGGGATTTCCCCTCCCGCGTAAAGATTTCCGAATGGTTGATGCCGAATCCCATGACCTTCACGAGCGACCAGCCTTCCCGTATTTCCGGAAGAGGAACTTCCTGATGCACCAGTTTTTCCGGGCCACCCGCTTCGTGCACTACGACTGCCTTCATTTCTCCACCCTCTGTCTTAATTTTTCACAACGACAGCATGCAGCTCGGTCTACCGGATTGTGTACCGCAAAATTTCTTGTAGGCACAGGAATCGCACAAAGTCACGGCATCGGTTTGAAAAAGCGGCACCGATTCGCCTTGGGCAACTTCCGTCAGGTGAACCGAAACCGCACGCCCTTCATAAAACAGTCCGGATTTCTTTGCTTGCTCTTGCTGCTTTCTTTTGTCCAAAATTTCATACTTCCGTCCGTTCTTCACGAAATGATTACCGGTTTCGATGAATTCGAAATTCACATGCTGCTCCACGCAGTCTTGATGCATCCTCTGCACCCATTCAAAATGGCATTCCCTTGCCCCATCATAGTTTTCCCCGCCGACGATGACGCGTTCGATTTTTCCGGAAGACAAATGCTGCGTCAAGTCGATTTCACCGATCAGCGGTGCGGCCATGATGCCTCTGTGTTTGAAAGGCAGATCCAGAAGTACCGGAATCCGCCTGTCGGCCATCTTTTGGTTTTCGGCAGAGACATTCATCCATACGTTTTCCCAACCGTCTCCCCAATTTCCAGGCAGACAATCCTTCACGCGTTCGATCCGTTTCGTCAGCAAGTAGAACAGCACGTCCGACCGCTTCTCGATCATCTTCCAGACTTCGCCGCGCCACTCGTCCGCTTCCTCAAGAAAGAAGTCCGAAGTCATGCAGACGCGTATCGTGGAACCGGGCGGTATGACGTAGTCGCCGCGCCGGTTCCTTTTCAGCGGCCGATCGAAGCTGCTTTGGACTTTATAAATATGCGCGCCATCTTTCCCTCGTTGACTGTCCAAATGAAACATATAACAATTTTGGCATCCCGGGCTGACCTTTTTGCAGCCGTGCCATGGGTTCCAGATATCACTCAAGCGATCACTCCTTTGAAAAAATCAAGCGTATCTCCGCCGCAATGCATTCTCAAGAAAGTACAAGACGACATTGACAAGCAGACACAACAACATCGACAGCACAGTGCCCCACAAAAGTTTTACGACGCTGAATGTCCGCAAGCCATCGAAAAGGACGGTTCCCAACCCGCCGGCATTGATCGTTGCGGCGATGGTTGCGATGCCGATTGTGGAGGTCGCGGCGATTCGTATCCCTGCGATGATGGATGACATTGCCAACGGAAGCTGGATTTTCCTGAACATTTGATTCCTCGTCATGCCCATCCCGACAGCGGCTTCGATGATTGTCGGATCGATTTCCCTGATTCCTGCAGAAAAACTGCGCAACAGGACATATTGGCAATAAATCACCAAAACGATGATGGCCGTGTTCCTTCCCAGTCCCGTCAACGGAATCAAGATAGCAAATAGAGCAAGACTCGGGATTGAATAAAGCAAAGAGGTCAAGTAGATCAAACCGTTCATCACGCGTTCCTGATGCATGCAGGCCAAGATTATGCCACTTGCGATGAGGATGGCAATCGTCAGCGTCGTCCCCACTAATTCGATGTGCTGCATCGTGGCGGTAAGCAATTTTTCATGGTAAGTATTCCAGTATGCAATCATTTCAACTCACTCCAAAATGCCTCTTGTTCCTTTACGGTGGCAATCAAATCCGCAACAAACTCCGTTTTCGGATTTCGCATGATTTCCCGCGGCGTATCAAATTGACAAATCTTGCCTTTGTCCATTATCAGCACTCTCGTCCCCAGCTTGAACGCCTCATTGATGTCATGGGTGACTAGCACAAAAGTTTTGTCGCCTAATTCTTTATGGATCTTTTGCAGTTCATTCTGCAGTTGCAGGCGTGTAATCGCATCGACCGCTCCAAACGGTTCATCCAACAGCATCACTTTCGGATTGGCAGCAAGGGCCCTCGCAACGCCCACGCGCTGTTGCTGCCCGCCGGATAATTGTTTCGGCTTTCTGTCGGCAAACACTTCAGGATCAAGTTGAACAAGCTCCAACAATTCTTTGATGCGGGCTTGGATCTCCTTCTTGTCCCACTTCAGCAGTTCCGGTACTGTCGCGATATTTTGGGCAACAGTCATATGCGGAAACAGGCCGATTTGTTGGACGACATAACCGATTTTCCGCCTAAGATCCACTTCGTTCATTCCGCTGATGTCCTCCCCGAAGAAGGTTATGTTTCCTGTATCTTCACGGATCAAGCGGTTAATCATTTTTAAAGTCGTCGTTTTGCCGGAGCCTGAAGAGCCCAGGACAGTGATGAACTCGCCTTCCTTAATCTCAAAAGAGATATCATCGACTGCCTTCGTGCCCCCTTCCCCGTAGAGCTTCGTCACATTTTTGAATTCTATCGCGGTTTGCTCCATGCGGCCTCAACGCCTCCTTATTTTATCGAATCAAAGTACTCTTTCGCTACTGCTTCATACTCGTCTCCATCGACATCCACTTTGGCATTCAATCCGGTCACCGTTTCCGTATCCAACGTGCTGCTGATGTTATTCAAAATTTCTGCAATCTCAGGATTCTCTTCCAGCACTTCATTCCGGACTACTGGAGCCAAGTTGTACGGTGGCCAGAAATTCTTGTCATCCACCAAAACAGTGAATTCCTCTTTATTGGTCAGTTGTCCTTCTGTCGTATAGGCCGGAGCGACATCGGCTTCATCGTTTTTCAAAACTTCATATTTCAAACTGTTGTCGTAGACTGTCGAGCTCTTCCAGTTGAATTCACCGTAAGCTTTTGTCAAGCCAGGCAGGCCATCTTCCCGCTGATCGAATTCACCTTGGGAAGCAAAACGCAGCTCAGTTGCATGCTCCTGCAGATCAGAAACGGTCTCAATGCCGTATTTTTCGGCTACGCTCGTTTTGATGACCAGCCCCGCGCTGTCATTGGCTTCCGCATAATCCAACCAAGTCAGATCAAACTGCTCTGCGTATTCTGCTTTGATTGTATCATAGACTTTCTGAGGGTCGGTTTCCATCTCCATTTCCAATATTACCAACAGACCTGTACCTGTGTACTCCGGATAAAGATCAATTTCATCATTGGTGATCGATGTGTGGACGACCGAACTGGCGATATTCGGGATCCTTTCAACTTCATAACCGGCATCTTCCAGAGCCAACGCATAAATTTCCGAAACCACCAAGTTTTCAGTGAAATCCTTGGAGCCCACTCGGATGACTGTATCTTCCGTGCTGCTATCGCTTCCGCCAGTCAGGCCTGAACAACCTGAGACTATAAGTGTTACGGCCAACATTGCAATCGTAGTGATGATATTTTTTCTTTTCATTTAATTTACGCTCCTTTTAATTATGTAATCAAGAAAGATGCTTGTCGTGAAGGCAATCATCGCTACCGATACCCCTCCAATGAGAAGCAGATCCATCCTGTTCAAACCCAATCCTGTAAAAATCAATGTTCCCAAACCGCCAGCCCCGATGTATGTAGCCAACGTCGCACTCGATATGATTTCCACCAACGCCAGCTTCACACCGGTCATCACAAAAGGAAAAGCCAGCGGAATCTTCACCCTTTTCAAGAGCTCCCAATCGGTCATCCCCAAACCCTTTCCCGTTTCGATCATCACAGCAGAAACTTCCAGGAATCCGACCGTTGTATTGACCAAAATCGGCGGAATTCCCAACAACACCAATGCGATCAACGCTGGAGCCCTTCCGACGCCTATGAAGGAGATCAATAAAAAGAGGACCGCCAAACTGGGGATGATCCGCAAGGCTTGAGAACTGAGGGTGATCATCTGACTGAGCTTCCGGTGCTTGTGGCTGATGTATCCCAGTGGAATGCCAATCAGACATGAAATGCCGATCGCTTGGATACTCAATCCAAGGTGCTGATAAACGTAAATCAAATATTGACTAAAATTCTCTTGAAAGTATTGCAGTATGTCATCAATTAGCATGTTGGCCCTCCTTTCACTTCAAACATTGATCCGAAACGTTTGCCGCCTCGCTAAATATCTTCAAGCTGGCGGTGCCGCTGCTCGTCAAGGAATAATAGCACTGCCTGTCCCCTTCCATCTGATTGACCACAATCGTGTCCACTTGCAGTCGCCACAGACTGCTGGCCACATTTTCTTTTTTCTCGCCAGTCAAGCGGACGATATCATTGCAGCTCATGGTCGGGTAGTAAAGGAACAGGTACATAATGGCAATCTTAATGTCAGTATCAAAGATTGTTGTAAATACCAATAAAGGATCTATCATGACCTGCATTCCGCCTCCTTCAACACACGCGCACCGAAAATTCTCGCTGAGCCAGCTTCTTCGCACAAGCAATATCATCATGATGGGCCTTCGTGCGTGTCTGACTTGCTTAACACCTCACTGATGTTTCTCCCTTTCCATACTTATGGATGGATTCCCATACTCTTACTATATCTTTAAAGATGCCCTTACAAAAGTACGCACTTTTTTATCAGGTACTTACCTTTTTGTAAGCTACAGCTACAATGATACCTACAACAAACGATTGTAAAAAAAACTCCCTTTTGAAGCATTATAACGCTTCAAAAGGGAGTATGAAAATGATACAACTTTTGGCACCCGTATCGGATCATAGAAAAGAACGGATTCGCAACCCGCTTTCCTACTTTCTATGCTGGCTTATTTTTGTTCCAAGAGATTATTTTTGATATAATCCGTTCCCCAATCACTCATGCTGTTGATGATCGGTCTTAGGGAGTCACCCAGATCGGTTAATGAATATTCCACTCGGGGTGGAACTTCTGGAAATACTTCGCGTCTGATGATCCCATCAGTCTCCATCTTCCGAAGATTTTCAGTCAATACTTTTTGGCTGATGCCATCAACCAGTCGGTGCATCTCATTAAAACGCTTGGTTCCTGTCAAAAGTTCGCGCATTATCAGCAGTTTCCATTTATTTCCGATCAGATCGACTGTTGTCGCAACCGGACAAAATGGCAATTCTTCTTTGGTCAGCATCTTGTTCACCTCATAGATAGTAAGTTTCTTTTTGTAAGTTACAACGAATTATATACTTAAAATGAGACAATTTCAAATATTCCTTTCAGTTTCGTGTGTAACTATGCAAAAAAAAAAACAGGCTCCCAACGATGCTGTCATCGTTGGGAGCCTGTTTTGTGGGATACCGGCGGCCGGGGTCGAACCGGCACGCCCTTGCGGGCACTGGATTTTG
>NZ_PXZT01000010.1 GCF_003008695.1 Trichococcus alkaliphilus | reverse complement strand
GATTATCATCGATCGGTTCCACATTATTCTGCAGGTGAATCGCGCGTTAAACCAAACCCGTATTCAAGTGATGAATGGTCTCCGGAAGTCATCCGAACCAAAGGATCGGCGGGATTATACAAAATTGAAGAACTACTGGAAATTATTACTTTTGGACCAAGACAAGCTGGATTTTACCAATTACCGCTATCACAGACTCTTTAAAAAAGGTATGTTTGACAAGGATATTGTGGATTATCTGTTGGGAATCGATCCCACTTTAAAAGCAAATTATGACGCCTACCAGACTATCAAATATGCTGTGAATCATAAAGAAAAAGAGCTATTTAAAAATTTTCTGAATGAACCCCATAAATCCCTTTCGCCCAACATGACAAAAGCTATTAAGTCACTCAAGGGCGCCGAAGAATACATTCTTAACAGTCTCTCCTATACCTACTCCAACGGAGTAATCGAAGGGATAAACAACAAAATAAAGGTCATCAAGAGAGTATCCTACGGCTACAGGAACATCATTCATTTCCGAAATCGGATTTTTATCCAATTCAATCTTCTTCAGGCAATATAAAAAAACTCCAAAAGAGAAAATTCTCTTCTGGAGTTTGTGAATGTGGCTCCCTTATTTCAACAGATAGAATGTCTCATCAACACCATTTGACAGAGAGCCTTTATTTTACTATTATTATGCGGCCAAGAAGACTCGAACTTCCACGGGAGATACTCCCACCAGCCCCTCAAGCTGGCGCGTCTGCCATTCCGCCATGACCGCAAAACCAACTATTTCATTATACTTTTGAAGATCATTTCTGTCAACGTCTGCTTATTGATTTTCTATAAATTAATAGGATCATGATTATTTAATAATATACGCAAATATGAAACGTTTCAGTATACTAATACTATCCACATATATTTGGGAGGAAAAGCAATTGGCAAAATTTGAATTCGGTAATATCATGCAAGGTGTTTAGGCACCCTGTCCACGCAATCAAAGGAAGATTTGGAGCAGAAATACGCAAAATATCTCTTTGAGTGTGAAGCTATCGAAACGGGTTATCAATTGATTCGAGATGCTATTGTATTCACCAATGTACGCATATTATTTGTGGACAAACAAGCTACGACTAGCAAAAGGACATCATTCAAATCCATTTATCTTATGAATATCGTTGATGTAGAAATGGAAACAGCTGGTTTTGGATTTGATGATAGCGAGATCACAATCACCTACCTGAAGAACATCAAAATAAAAGCACACGCAGAAAGTCTCGAAATGCGAAAATTTGAATTTCCAAAAACAATCGATATTCTACCTCTTTATAAATACTTGGAAGCGTTGGCCTTGAATAACCGCAAAGAAATCAACGTTGGGGAATAATTCTTAATTAAAACATACACACTTAAATCTCGCGTCTCCATCTCGCCAATCGTACAAAAAACATCGACTATTCCCATACAAAGGGTAACTCGATGCTTTTTTCATATCTACTCAACTTTTGCATTCAGTAATATAAGTTGCCTCATTGCTTCATCTAAGGCATCAAGCTTTTTTCGGATTTGCAGATGAAACAGTGGCTACGCGTACCAGAGTATTATTTATAAAATTGTAATTGAGATATATGCTATTCAGTAAGTCTCACATTATGCAAACCAAAGTCAGTTTGTTCACCTGCAACACTACTTCCGACCACTTTGTATTGAAAAGTCCCTACAATCACCCCTTGTTTGATTTTCTGCGTTTTCTTCTTTTCATCCACGTATTCTATGTCAACTTTGTCATCTTGATAATACGATTTTATTTCAAAAACAGCGAACCCGACAATTGTGACCGTTCTCTTCCCATTGACATCCATGGTATCAACTATCGGTATGTAAACTATTTGTTTTTCTGTAAGGCTTTTACCCGTCATGGCTCCAGGTTTTGTATCCACCTTCTCATTTACAAAAATGGGTTGATCATACCCTTCCGTAATAAGCTGTTGAAATAATGTAGCTCCCCCTTTGTTGAAACTGCTTTTTTCAAAACTGATTAATGTCATAAAGTCTAAACCGCCAAAGTTTCCGTTAGACCCGTCTCCTCCACCTTCTTTCAAAGTATATTCCTTTCCAACGATGAAAGCCTGTTGCACAACGCCTACAGGAATTACCCCAGTAACACCATCCGCTGGACTTATGGTGGCGGTGGCACTGGCAGTTACATTTGCGTAATTCAACCCAATGATTTGTGCAAATGTATACACTACCTGCTTAGTTGCGTTTACCTTTACACTATCAGCATCATGGTCTATTTGGGGAACAATATCTTCATACCCGTTTGAGTCAAAATATATGCCCGCACTAGCTATAGCATTAGTTTCGTTGGGCAAGTCAAACGCACCGGCTAAAGCTGCTGCATCTACTGCATTTTGAAGTTTCGCTTTTTCTACATATACATTGCCTACATCCATAACAAAAGCCATAACAGCCAACAGTATCGCAAATATCCCGACAAAAAAAACTAATGCCTGTCCGTGTTCTTCTTTCTTTAATTTTCTTAATTTCTTCAGCATTGCCTTCCCTCCTTCGTAAAAAAGATTTCTCTGTGAGCCATTTATCTTTCATTGATGTCTTTTACCTATTTTCCGACAGAGATTGCATCACCAATCCGTAATTTTTCGCTCAATGTGTGCGCATTACTCTCAATCACATATGTTGCTTCCCTAACAATCGGAGAAATTCTTCCTGGGTTCATTGCGGGCATAATATGGACGACCCTATCATCGGAATCCACAAAGATGACATCTATAGGGAATCTCATGAAAAAACAATGCACACTATTGCATGGTTTTATAATCAGACCTGCCTCTTCAGGCAAATCCTTTTTCCCCATCAACCCAAAGAATCGGCTGATGAAGCTATCTGCGACCTTGGCATTCTCTAGAATGACCTCATTCGTCTCTCTATTCACTAATTTACCCATATCACATCTTACCTTCCAGCACATTTTTTGCTTTTTCTTGTTCCTTGAGACTTTTTACTTCCGTTCTATATACAAATGTATATCCCCCAGTTTCAAATGTATCCTGATCAAATATTTCACTATTTGTTAGAACTTCTCCATCAATCATGAATATACCTGGAGCTTCCGCATTCAATAGTAGGTGAAATGGTTTGTAGCCTTTTGATAGCGATTTATATCCTTCAACCCATTTCATCCCCTTGTTATTTTTCACCACGACAAGGTTCAAAGTATATTTGTATTGGGATTCCTGGATACTTACATCAGGAGTTTTATTGTGTCCCCCAAAAGAAATAGCTATTTCTGATGTATTCTTCGGTAACTGGAATTTCATCATAGAATCGATGGAGTCTTTTTTGTAGTACTCCAAATAACCCAGGTTATTAATTTTTTTCTTGACTAAGACGAAATACAACAGCCGGCCAATCGCAACAAACGAAATCATCAGCACAGTTATCAGGATAATGATATCCTGATTATTTTGGAATGCGTCTTTCAAATTTATCATAAATAGGTCTGTTCCGGACACGACAGAAACCGCAGCCAACAGATCTGTCGTCACTACTGTCAAAGGATCCACAGCTACTAAACTTAACTGAACGTTATGATCATCCAAATTGATGCCATCGGACAGTTTCACCGCAACAACACCGTCCAGTATTTCACCTGATTCCAATAAAATTGGGGTTGATTGGACAGTACCGATTGCAGGGTCGACTTCGACTGTTATCGTTTCACTCCTACCGGAATAATTCTCCAAATGAATTGGGATGCTGATCTCGCCCCCAGGTTTCCCAAGCAAAGCAGCCTTCGGAATTGCACCCACGACTTCTCCCGAAGAGACGACCCTGTAATCTCCAAAATCCTCTTGCAACTGGAACATTTCTTCTTTGTAGACTCCTTGCACAACCAAAGACGCGGAAAATTCACCTTCTTGGTCAAATGGCATAACCGCTGAATAGATTCCATCTCCACCAACTAAGTCACCATTGGCTTCATCCGGACTGTCCGATAACGCCTGTATTTCTTGTCTCCCATCAGCATAGTCCTTCACCAAATTAAAGCTGGTGATTTCTATACCTTGTTGACTTTCGACCACATTCTCACGCATCTCGAGATATCCAGTGACCTTTTTACTTTCCGATAGCTTATAGGTAAGGTTTTCTTTTTCGTATTCATCCGTTCTCAAAGCAGGCAATTCTTGAACTTTGATATTGGTCAGGCTTTTCGTAACCAAAATATCTCCATCTTTTACGACCGTCTCCAAAGAATAGGACCCTTGTTGATCTACTTCATCATATGTGCTTACATAGTAACCATCTTTTAAGGCCAACTGAATACTGTTCGTTTCAGGTATGCCGTTTTTTGATATCAAGACTTCAATAGTCATATCAGGAGACAGTTCCCCTAGCACAGCAACTGCCACTGTAAGTGGTTCATTTACAGGATGCTGCATGTTTGTCTGCGGTTCCACCATCCAGGATTTGAAGAACAGATCCTTATCTCCGAACAGTTGAACGTTACCATCCCCGTTTACGATTAATTGCCATTCACCGGTCAATTCCTTCTCATACTGATTCAATGTGATGATGGTATAATTATCGTTCTTTTGCACCCCTAAATTTTGAGGTACCGTTTGCCCATCTGACGAGACGACGGACACATCCAACCCGGCATTTTCATTTGCCAAAACCATCGTCACTTGGGAAGTATAGGGATCAACGGAAAAGGGAATAGCATGCTCTCCCTGGATGTACAAGCTTTCGTTGAAGACGGTCTGCCGATTTTTCAGCATACGAAGAACCTCAAAAAAATTGGTTGCAATCGCGCTGGGACTTTCAATGAATTTCGCTTCACCATTTGATTCATCTGCAATTCGTTGCAGAATGCTCTGATCGGAATTTCCAAATCCTAGTGTATAAATCGGATAATCCTTCAATCCAATGTTTGCCGTTGTTGCCCAAATGCTGTCCATATATTCTGACATGAAATCCGGATTATCCCTTTGAGCCGAGTTTGGATCAGGCACTCCATCTGTCAGAAAGATGATTACCTTTCGGACATCTTGCTCTGCAAAACTATCAAGCTGATACTCTGCAGCTTGTAAAGCTTTTAAATAATCCGTATCCCCCGACGCCGTTATGGCAGGGGCAAGTGTAGACTTCAAATTTGCTTTATTTTCCATGCTTACCACCTGTTGCATGGGGATTGCTTCCACTGCATCAGTAGAAAACATGACGACACCGAAATAGTCATCGGGGCTCAGCAGATCAATAAAGATTTCCGCGGCTGTCTTTCTCAAGTTATTCGGGTCCGTATCGGCCATACTCCCAGAGGTGTCAATCACTAGGGAAACAGCAATTTTTTCCGAAGTAGTTGTTTCTTCCGCACAGATAGAGGGGATATTAAAAATAAACAGGCTTATAAGTATAACGACCAAGGATATTTTCTTTATGAACATGCTGAGCGTCTCCTTTCTGCTGTTCTCATTTCAAAAAATTCTCCATGATACTGATGATAGATGGACCAACAGCTACTATCAACATCGCAGGCAATAGGCATAGTGTCATAGGAATCGTCATTTTGACTGGGATTTTCGCAGCCTGTGTTTCTAACCGCTGGCGTTTTGCGGTGCGGATTGTTTCCGCCTGAATTCGAAGGACATTCCCGATATTTGAACCGAGTTCTTCAGCCTGAATGATCGAAGTGACGAATGTGGCCAAATCTTCAACCTGTGTGCGTTTCACCAAATCACGAAATGCTTCCGAGCGGTCTCGCCCTTTATTCATCTCATTCATAGTGAATAATAGTTCATCACTCAACGGCCCTTTCAATTTCCTGGTTGTGCGATAAATAGACATGTCAAAAGACAAACCTGCTTCCACTGTTACATGTAGCAAATCCAGAAAGTTAGGCAGAGCATGCTGAATTTGTTGTTTGCGCTCATCTGACTTTGATTTCAAGACCGAATAAGGAAATAAGAATCCCATCAGCACGGCCAAAAACAGGAACGAAGAATTGATCGGCCTTGCAAATCTTCCGGAGATAACGAAATTCATCAGAACCAACAAACTTACCAGAAGGAATTGAATCGCAAGGATATTGTAGTACTTCATTTTATCCAATAACCCGGCACTGGTAAGCAAAGCATTGTACTTGTCACGAATCGAAGAAGGGGCAATTTTCCCCAAGTTTGTTACCATTTTTTCATAGGCCGGATTGATGACCCGCTGTGTGAAAGGCTCATGCATCTCATCAGAAAGAACCTCCCGCGTATCGGAAATGATCTTCACATTATCCAAACGCTCTTTTACTAACGCTTTCGGCTCGAAAAATCGTTCGTAGATTACGTAGAGAATTCCCATGCTGGTGAAAAAAACAGAACTATAAACCAGAATTTCCATTTTTATCTCCCCTTTATACTTTTATGTTCACGATTTTGATCAACGCGAAAACGCCGATGATCATCAATACTGCTGCTGCGATGGCCATTATCATTCCAATTGGATTTGTGATGAAGGCGAATGCTTGATCTGGGCTCGTTTTATATGTCAATAACGCTAAGGCGAAAGGCATGAGGCCGACAACCCAAGCAGACATGCGGTTTTGTGCGGTAAGCGTCCTGATTTCCCCTCTTAATTTGACGCGCTCACGGATTGTTTCCGAAATGGTGTCCAAAATTTCTGCTAAATCGCCTCCGACGTTCATTTGGATCAAAAGGGTAGTGATGAACATGTCCAAATCTTCGTCATCTGTCCGTTTAGAAAAGTCCACCAAAGCCTCTTCCATTGGCTTGCCATATGCATTTTCACGTAAAATTTTTCCGAACTCATCAGCAATGGGGGCTTCCATTTCTTTCGTAATGACCGCCATCGCCTGCGGGAAACTGTAACCTGCCCGCAAGCCATTAGCAAGCAGTCCTAAAGCTTGCGGAAGCTGCGAGTTCAACCTGCGCACTCTCTTTTTCCTGACTATTTCCAAAATTACTTCCGGAACTTTATATCCCACAAAAAATCCGATGAACAAAAATAACAGGTTGCCAGAAATCAGATAGAGCAATATACCTGTTATCAAGCCAGCAGCAAGGGAAATTTTGACAAATTCGAGCGGTTTCATCTTGATGTAGGCTTGAAGCAATTTAGACTGTACATTCAAATAGTATTTTGATTTTTCTATATCTTTATTGAATTTGTTAAACCATCCGGAAAGCTTATTCCTTTTCTCAACCTGGTCTTCCTCACTTGAAGCCAACACATCATCCTGTCTGGTTTGTGACAGTCTTTCCTTTACAGAATGCTTATGTTCAAAGAAAAACAAGTAAATGCTATAAACCGCAGACAGGACCGTAAAAAAAACGGAAATCAACATAATCGGCAACATATCAATTCCCCTTTCTGAACATATCCGAGTGGAAATTCGATGGCTTGAAAAGGATTGCTGATACATTCTCGCCGTGAGCTTTCAATTTCGGCAAAAAGCTTGGTGTTACCCCTGTTGCTTGGTGTCTTCCTCTGACTTTTCCCTTCTCATCGATTCCTTCTTGATTGAAGATAAAGATGTCCTGTAAGGTAACGGTATCTCCCTCCATACCGACAATTTCACTGACCTTAGATATTTTACGGGTCCCATCCAACATTCTTTCGATTTGGACAACCAAATTTATGGCTGAAGATACTTGTTCCCGAATCGCGCGGGATGGCAATTCGATTCCAGACATCATGACCATTGTCTCCAACCGTGACAAGCTATCACGAGGTGTATTGGCGTGCACGGTCGTTAACGAGCCATCATGCCCCGTATTCATCGCCTGCAGCATATCCAAAGCTTCTCCACCACGAACTTCACCAACAATAATGCGGTCTGGGCGCATACGCAAAGAGTTGACCACTAAATCCCTAATGGTTATCTTCCCTTTTCCTTCGATATTGGCCGGCCTAGATTCCAAAGTCACTACATGCGGTTGCTGCAACTGTACTTCCGCAGCATCTTCAATGGTGATGATCCGTTCATCATCCGGGATATAACCGGATAGGATGTTCAATAATGTGGTTTTCCCGCTTCCGGTCCCTCCAGAAACCAATACATTTGTGCGTCCTCTTACGCAGTGACGTAAGAATTGGGCAAGGTCAGCGCTTAGTGTTCCGAAAGAAATCAAATCATCAGCAGTGAAAGGGTCTTTCGCAAATTTCCGGATCGTTATGGATGGCCCTTTCACTGCCAGTGGTGGGATAATGACATTGACACGTGATCCGTCCGGCAAGCGTGCATCGACTAATGGAGAACTCTCATCAACACGTCTCCCCAACGGAGAGATGATCCTATCAATGATATGCATGACATGCTTGTCATCACGAAATTCGTTATCCGTCTGCTGAATTTTCCCTTCCCGCTCAACGAATATTTTTTTGGGGCCATTTACCATTACTTCCGTAACTGTAACGTCATTCAGCAAATCCGTAATCGGACCATAATGATAAACTTCATTCATTACGGTTAAATTCACGCGCTTTTTATCCGCAAAGGAAAGATGCCGTTTTTGTTCAAAAATGATGGTATTGATCACATCATTTATCTTCTCTTGCGTTCTCTTTTGTTGTGCAGAGAGGTCGTCCCCTGCTTTTGATTCGGGAATTTGATCAATGACGATCTGCAAAACCTCATAGGACAATTCGTCCAAATCACTGCGCCTTTTGGCGATAACATTCTGCCCCTCCAGATTTTCACCCAGTTCCTTGTTTTCAGAGGAGCCGAAATTTCCATATGCCTCGATATTCATCATTTTCTCACCCTCTTTAGATAGGTTGCTATATTTGATTTTTATGCTTTTAATGGTTCATCTTGTACAATCCTAAGGCAGAGTTTCTCAATATTCTTTGAAACTACATTTTTTGGATACTCCGATACCAAGGGGATTCCTCTATTTAAAGAAGACAGAACCTTTTGATAATCAAATCCGATTGCAGCGTCCACCTTTTTGTTCAGCGTGAGCTCGATGTCTTTCTGCTTGATGTCTCCCCGAATCTGCTCTTTGTTCAAGATGATCTTTACTTTCGATTGCGGGAAATTCAAATCCATCAACGTAGCCAACAATGCCTTCACGTTCCGTACGGAAGAAATTTCCGGTGTGGTAACAACCAAAAGTGTATCTGCCAAAGCCAACGCAGGCATCACCTTGTCCACGAAACGGGCAGGCATATCGACGACGATGTAGTCGAATGATTCCCGCAATGATTCCAAAATGATGCGGATGTGTTCCGCATTCATGTAATCATTCATTTGTTGCTGTAAGTTTGCCGGCAGTACTTTAATTCCTGATTCATGTGGCATCAGATAACTTTCAATTAAATCGCTGTCAATATTGCGAATATCATCAACTACGTCAGAAATAGTAAATTTTGGATAGAGATTCAAGGCCAATGCGGCATTGCCAAAATCGAGATCCAAATCGAGCAACACAACCCGAGCATCTTGTTTCTTTGCCAGAGAAGCCGCCAAGTTTATTGAAACAAAAGTCTTTCCTACGCCGCCTTTGGTACTGAATACGGTATACACTTGGCCAAGATCTCTTTTCCGAACTTTCTTGTTTACATTGTTGTTCTGTAGGGCCGCTTTCCTTTCACTCAGTTGATGGATCCGATAGATAGCACTTGCTACTTTTTCGGGTTCCAATGGTTTCACGAGCACATCCTTTGCGCCTGAAAAAAGGGCATTATGCATGGTCTCTTCAAGCAATTCACTTTCCAGCATAATAATTCCGAGGTCAGGATGAATGGCAGAAATTCTTTCTGCAAAAGCATAGCCTGCTCCGTTCACTCCAGCACCTAGTAGCATAATTTCAGCTGAAGATCTTTCCAGACTATCCCCTGCCGCGTCTTCATCGGTGTAATCTCCAATAACATTAACGTAATCGATATTTTTCAATATTCCCATGATGTTCTGACGATCAGACTCTGTGTCAGCCAAGAGTATTAGTTTCATTTTGTTCATTTTCATTCACCGCGCTTTCCTTAAATTCATGTTTACTCCACTATATTCGCGTCCACTGGATTTCGTAATGTAAAGTAAAGACTACCATTCAGCGATGCGTTGGCAATGACGTCTGCTTGTCCGGGCGAAACCAGAATGGTTATTGATGTAGGTACCCCTGTCTGCTCTCCTTCTACACCAGCTGCATAGGGCCCTTTTTCCAAGACTTCTATATTCTGAATTTTTTCGACTACTGGTAAATCTTCAGCAGAAGGATAGCGTGCTAAAATATCAATTTTATCTCCCGGCATGATATACCCTCCGATGCTGTCCACTTCTGTGGTTGGGACTGTGATTGCCCGCATATTTTCCGGCACCCGATAAGCTAATGGTCCAACTCCGGTATCCAAAACAATCCGTTCACTCAATATCTGTTCCCCTGCCACCAAATCAGTGGTAGTTGTTCCCCCTACAACATCGTCAATAGACGTCAGTGCATCCGGATGAACTGCATCCTCCGCGATTTCTTTTGTTTCCAGCATATCCGCGGTGACTTTGATGTGTCCCGGAATCGTGGTCAACGCCACCACGACAGTCTCCGTTTTTACTTTGTTTGCTTCACTCGCTGATGCCACTTGATTGAGGTATACATAGACTAATCCTGTCGTTAATACAGCCAAAAAAATAGTTATGATCCATACCCTTTTTTTGTTCTTCATTTCCTATCCACCCCTCGCTATTCAAATGTTTATATTTTAAAGCGTTCTCAAAATTTCCTTTACCTTATTCTGATCATTCAATCCTCATGACAACCGTTGATTCCAATTGCAAGGGATTCGGCAATCCAGGAATGAAACTGGGTATATATTCATAAATTACCGTCACTGATAATGCATCATCGGAAAGCACTGCAGCATCCGCTGAATAGCCGGAAGATATACCGACGTTAGCCATATATGTCGCTACATTACTTTCTGCTGCTGTGGCATAATCGGCTCCCTTTGGTAGAATCACACTTGATCTGGCGGCTTGTCTAGCAGCTTGTGTGGCCGTTATTTTTGCATTCAGGATCATTCCGGTTTCGGCCATGCTGAATACCAATAGCAATAAGAACGGTAACACAAAGATGAATTCCACCATTCCCTGCCCCTTATCGTTACTTCGCAGTTCCATTATTTTTTTCAAGAACATCACCCTCTTTTTATTTAAAAAATTGTATGCCTTGGCTATATGCAAACAACACCATTAGGGTACCACCAGCAATCGCTACGCCGTAAGGGATATATATTTTCTTGTATTCCTTGCCATTCTTGTAAAAGGTTTGTTCAGCTCTCATAAGCTGTTCACTATATCCCTTTTTTTGGATACTACGATTTAAAACTTGAACAAGAGCCAATAGTATCCCACTTAGTGTGTCACGCATCTTCCCGGTATAAACCAAGTAAACGAAAACCATCGCTCCGCCCACTAAAGCTGAATAAATGGCCGTCTCCAAAGAAAAACGCCATCCCATCAAAGCACCTATAGCCCCCATCAATTTCACGTCACCAGCCCCAATGCCACCCATGGCAAAAGGGATGAAGAAGATGGCGATCCCTGCCAACAATCCCAAGAAGCTATTTAATAACCCTGTCCATCCTCCATTAATTAAATTGAATAACAAGCCAACAATAATACCCATAAAGGTAATTTTGTTGGGTATCCGCCGTTCCTTGGCGTCAAATGCTGCGGATAGCGATACAAGTAACAATAGTAGCACGTTGTTTGCGGCCGCCATCTTTCTCAACTCCTTTGAAATTGAATGTGCTTCATTTTTACATTAATTTTCTTAAATAAACGGATATGATTGAGTATAAATTTTTTTTAGAAAAAGAGCCCGCTAGGATAGCGGGCTTGTTCTCTGAAAAGATTTACGAATTTGTTAATCAGCAGCAGTATTGATCAGATTCGTTAATCTTGTTTGAATTATTGCCCCTAAGCCGGAACCGCTAACTGCTACAGCAATAGCAACAACAACAGCGACAATCATTACATACTCAACCAAGCCTTGCCCTTCTTCTTCAGTGAACAATCTTCTCATGATTTCCATGATCTTTTCCTCCTCTTTCTATCCGTTTTGTATTTTATGCAATTGTTGTTTATGAGGCGATTTCCCTATACCCGTTTAATGGGAACTCGCTTCATTTAGCAACAACTCCATTTTTCAATAGATATAACTTCTCAGGTCATGCCTACTCAAAAATAGAGTTCAAGCCTACAAAAATAACATTTAGGCGACATTTAAAAGTTGTACAATTGATAAGAAACAGATTATACTCAAATAAATAGGAGTTAATTTTGAAGCACGTGTTTACTTTTTACCGTATACAAAAATAATCTTATGACTGGTAGGTACGGATTTTTCACTTACTAATAGTCGAATGTTTTTTGAATGTAATGGTGGCTATAACGTTGATGTTGAGCGATGATTCGTGGATGAATTATTTTCGTTGAATTGCATAGGAGAGAAACTAATTAGAAGATTTAAATAAAAACGTAACATGTTAAAGATGTTTGAATGAATTAAATATTTTAGATGAGGTAAATTAATGGAGTCCATTGCTGGACGGTTTTGGATGTAACCTATGTTGATCTTTAACCAGCTGTTTGGGTTATGCTAGCTTGGTTGAGGTGTGTTTTATTTATGCCTTTATTTTAATTCATTTGCTTTTTTATACAATCCACAGATTCAGCCTATTTGTGCAAAAAATGGACACTATACTAAATGTGTCGTTTTTATTGACATTACATAGAAGTTTATTGATTTTGAGGAGGGTTTTTCATGATAAATGAATCAAACAGCAGAAGCACACGGCGAACCAAGCATTTATTTAAAGATGCATTAATGCGTTTGTTGGAAACGGAAAGTTTTGCTTGTATCTCCGTAAAAGATATAGTGGAAACCGCCGAATACAACCGCACGACTTTTTATAACCATTACTACGATAAATACGATTTGCTCGATGATGTGACCAAAGATTTGTTGGATGGGTTGGCAGTTGCGGTAAAAATAAGCTTTAAGGATTTTCACAAAAGCCAACGCAGATCAATGAAAGTGTCTGATATAACCATTTTTGATTATGTCTATCAAAATCGACGTGCTATTTCCTTATGCTTTCAAAATGATGAACAAAGAAAACTCACTCTCAAAAGTTTGGATACCATCTACCAAAATCTAATGGAATCTTGGACACCACTTGTCAATTTATCAGAAAAACAACTATCCTCTGATGCAAGAATTCTCACTTATACATTGGCTGGAATCATTCATGGCTGGATCGAAGAAAATTTCATTACTCCTCCCAATGAAATTAGAGCATCGTTTGTAAACTATCATAATTAATCTTTTTAATGTCTAACACGCTCTTATTCAACTAACTTTATATATCAAAAAGCCCGGAGAATTTCAGATTCTCAGGGCTTTTAATATTGATTAATTGTTTATTAGATCTTCAACTTCAGTTTCCCCTTGCACTTCCCGCATACATACTTCTTCAGATCAATCCTTCTTTTCCTTGGATAAAGCTGTCCGCACGCACTACAACTGTAAAGCCATTTCGGTGGCGCAATAGTTCCGGTTTGGTGCAGATTCTTTACGAATCGGCTGCCGCCGCTTTCCTTCAATAGAGTCCGAAAGTCGGCATCGATATGCCGGTACCCTTTTCCTTCCAGATGCAGGTGATAATGGCAGAGCTCATGCTTCACGACCTTCTCCAGTTCTTCCGGCCCGTGTACTTCCAGCACCAAAGGATTGAAATCCAAGTTGTGGCTGTTGAGGTGGTAGCGCCCGCCCGTCGTGCGCAGGCGGCGGTTGAAGGTGGCACAGTGGCGGAACGGTTTCCGGAAAACAGTGTGTGAAATATGCTCCACCAATCGCTGCAGTTCTTGTTCGTTCATTTATTTGTTCCTCATTATTTTTGCGGTAGCATCGTCAAAGCAACACGGCCTTTGTTCGTGTCGACATTATCGACCCATACGGTCACGATATCGCCGACTGCGACCACATCGGATGGATGTTTGACAAAGCGGTTGCTGAGTTTGGAGATGTGAACCATGCCGTCCTGTTTGACGCCGATGTCGACGAAGGCGCCGAAGTCGACAACGTTGCGGACGGTTCCTTGCAGTTCCATGCCCGGTTTCAGGTCTTCCATCGACAGCACATCTTGGCGCAGCAATGGTTGGGCGATTTCGTCGCGAGGATCGCGGCCCGGTTTGGTCAGGCCGGCGATGATGTCCTGCAGCGTTTCTTTCCCTAGTCCGGTCACTTCGCGGGCTTTGGTGCGGTCCAGGGCGCCCAATGCTTCGCGGGCTTGTTCGGTGCCGATATCCTTAAGACTGAGCCCTGCCAGTGCCAACACTTCTTTGGCAGCCGGATAGGATTCCGGATGGATATCCGTGTTGTCGAGGATATTTTTGCCCCCGGCAATGCGCATGAAACCGACCGATTGTTCGAAAGCTTTCGGGCCAAGGCGTGGAACTTTCTTCAATTGTTGGCGACTATCGAAAGCTCCATTCTCTTCACGGAAAGCGACGATGTTGTTCGCGATTGTTTTGTTCAGGCCGGCGACGTGCTGCAACAATGGCGCACTGGCTGTGTTCAGATTGACGCCGACTTGGTTGACGGCGGTTTCGACGACGAAGTCCAGGCGTTCGCCCAGTTGTTTTTGGGAAACATCATGCTGGTATTGGCCGACACCGACCGATTTCGGATCGATCTTCACCAATTCTGCAAGTGGATCCTGTAGGCGGCGGGCGATGCTGACAGCACTGCGTTCTTCTACCTGGAAATCCGGGAATTCCTCACGAGCGATGTCACTTGCTGAGTAGACCGATGCCCCCGCTTCGTTGACGATGACGTAATAAACGGTTTCGGCGACTTGTTTGATCTGCTCGGAGACGAACAGTTCGGATTCACGGCTGGCGGTTCCGTTCCCGATGGCGACCATCTCCACTTTGTAGTCCGAAAGCATTTTGCGGAATGCCGGGCCGGCAGCGGCGCGTTTTTCTTGGTTGGCCGGTTTATGCGGATAAATGACGCTCTTCGCCAACACTTTTCCGGTTGCATCAACGATCGCCAATTTGCAGCCGGTACGGTAAGCCGGGTCCAATCCGAGCACAACTTTTCCTTTCAAAGGCGGCTGCAGCAACAAGTTGCGCAGATTGTCGCCGAAGACATCGATTGCTTGCGCATCGGCGGCCTCTGTCAATTCGTTGCGCAGTTCGCGTTCGATGGCCGGTCCGATGAAACGGCGGTAGCTGTCTTCATATGCGGCTTGCAGATAAGGTACGGCAATGCTTTTTGGATTCTTCACTACCTTTTTCGCCAAGTAAGCGAAGATTTTATCTTCGTCGGTCAGAACGGCGACCTTGAGGATGCCAGTTTTTTCACCGCGGTTCATGGCCAGCACGCGATGCGAAACGAGCGAGGAAATGCCTTGGGAAAACTGGTAGTACATTTCATATACGCCTTTTTCATCCTTATCTGTATCCTTGGCGGTGCTGACGATCTGGCCGTTTTTGCGCGTGAACTCGCGGATATGTTCGCGGTAAGCCGGTTCGTCGCTGATGATTTCGGCGATGATTTCATGGGCTCCGGTCAAAACGTCTTCTATAGTAGAAAGTTCCATTTCCTCATTAAGGAATTCCTTGGCCTTCGTCTCGACGGATCCGTTCATTGGTCCGCTTAATAGCCACTCGGCAAACGGAGCCAGTCCTTTTTCGCGGGCGATCGCCGCTTTCGTGCGGCGCTTTTGTTTGTAGGGGCGGTACAGATCCTCGACGCGTTGCATCTTGTCGGCACGCTCGATGTCGGCGCGCAGTTTAGGTGTTAATTTGCCTTGTTCCTCGATGATGCGGATGACTTCTTCCTTGCGCTTGTGCAAGTTTGTCGCGTACTGGTGGCGTTCCTCTATTTGACGGATTTCGACCTCATCGAGAGAACCTGTCACTTCCTTCCGGTAGCGCGCGATGAACGGGACGGTGTTGCCCTCTTCCAATAGTTGCAGTACTTTCTCGATCTGTGCGGGTCTGAATTGGTTCAGCTCGGCTTTCACCAAGTCCATAACGATTTGTTGTGCTGTTTCTGTCATGTTATTAACTACTCCTGCCTTTCAAAATAAAACTGCCGTTTCGGCACCTTCATCATTTCTGTATAATATGGTCCTCTTTCAGACCATTTTTGTCAAACACGACGCCGTGCAGCGAACCGCCGTAGACGGCTCCGCCATCGATACCGATTTTATCGTCCGAAATCCAAAGATCCGAACGGTCGTTGTCGCCGTGCAGGTAAAAGGTCGGGGTATGCCCGAACACGATCGTTTTACCGGTGCGGTTCTTCTTTTTGTGGAACGGTTCGCGGATCCAGAGAAAGTCCTCCTCGGTGCTGTCGTGCCAATCCTTCTTGCCCAGATCGACGCCGGCATGGACGAACACGTATTGCTCCCATTCATAGTACAAAGGAAGCTCCGCCAAAAAAGCGAACAGATTCTTGTAGTAGTGTTTCATCATCAAGGCGATTTCGGTAGGCGAATACTCCTCGTTGATGCGCTCATGCAGGAAACTTTCCAGAGTACCCAGACCGCCGTTCAGGAAATAGTTGCCCGCGAATTCCTCCGGCTTTCCGATGAAACGCAACAGCATGTCCTCATGGTTACCCTTCAGATAGATGGCACCGTACTTTTCCACCAGTTCCTTCGCCAGCAGAAAACACGCTTTCGAATTTTCGCCACGGTCCCCCAGATCGCCGATAAAAATCAGCTGTTGCTTCTCCCGGTCCCACTTTTCCAATAATTTTTTCAGTAAGGTGATTTCCCCATGGACATCGCCCACCACAAACACTTCTTCTTTCATGCTCAACACCTTCTTACTTTCAGACTGTTTCGCTCTTTCCCATTTTAGCATATCACCCGCTTTCCTGCTCAGGCAGATTTACAAAAAAAAAGGCCATAATTTCCCGAAATACTAACGTTAGGATGTAATGATAGCATTTTTTATGCGCTTTCATTACCAATTCGATCAAATCACGAACATTAAAGTGATAAAATGATTAAATCATTCACTTATTTATTGCAAGCTTTTGTGTGATTGGTTATAATAGTCGAGTGGTAAGCAAGGAAAGCATCTGAAATCATTTATTGTTACTGTTTCCTGTCGCTGCCGAAAAAAAATTCAGATGGGAGATCTTTTCAAAATGGAAAATTTCTTTAAACTCAAAGAACACGGAACAACAGTTTCCACAGAAGTTGTTGCGGGGATCACAACTTTCTTCGCAATGTCGTATATCATTTTCGTCAATCCGGCAATCCTTTCTTTATCAGGGATGCCTAGCCAAGCAGTCTTCTTGGCAACTATCATTTCCGCTGCAGTCAGCACATTGGTGATGGGTCTTTTCGCTAACGTACCTTATGCTTTGGCACCGGGTATGGGCTTGAACGCTTTCTTCACTTTCACTGTCGTCTTCTCACTTGGTTTCACTTGGCAACAAGCTTTGGCTATGGTATTCATCTGTGGGATGGTCAACGTTCTGATCACAGTAACAAAAATCAGAAAAATGATCATCAAATCGATTCCTGAAAGCCTGCAGCACGCAATCAGCGGCGGTATCGGCATCTTCATCGCTTATATCGGGATCAAAAACGCCGGCTTTTTGGAATTCACTTCCGACGCCAGCTCCATCACTGCAATCAATGGCGCTCCTTACGACGCAACTGCTGAGACTTTCACTGGCGGTGTAGGAACAGTCATGACTGGCGGCGGCATCGTCCCTGCCTTGGTCAATTTCACGCAAATGCCTGCTTTATTGGCTTTGATCGGTTTGGTCATTACGGCTGTACTGATGGTCAAAAATGTCCGCGGTGCGATCCTTATCGGTATCGTTGCGACTACTCTGTTGGGTATCCCGATGGGTGTTGTTGATATTTCAACCGCAAGTCTGGAAGCAAACTCGCTTGCAACTGCTGTTTCGGAATTAGGCGTAACATTCGGTGCTGCATTCGGTTCAGAAGGTCTTTTGTCCTTGTTCTCCGATGTTTCCCAATTGCCTTTAGTATTGATGACTATCTTCGCATTCAGCCTTTCTGACACTTTCGATACGATCGGTACATTCATCGGAACGGGCCGTCGTACTGGCATCTTCTCTGAAGAAGATGAAAAAGCGCTTGAAGAAGGATCCGGATTCAGTTCGAAAATGGATAAAGCTTTGTTCGCCGATTCAATCGGTACGGTTATCGGTTCAATCTTCGGTACTTCCAATACTACTACTTACGTAGAAAGTGCTGCGGGTATCGGTGCTGGCGGACGTACGGGTTTGACTGCGGTTGTCGTTGCCGGTATGTTCATCATCAGTGCATTCTTCGCACCTCTGATCGGTGTCGTTCCTGCTGCCGCAACAGCTCCAGCTTTGATCCTTGTTGGTATTTTGATGATGGGATCATTCACGGAAATCAACTGGCATGATCTGGAAGATGCCATCCCGGCTTTCTTCGCATCCATCTTCATGGGTCTTTCTTACAGCATTTCTTATGGTATCGCAGCTGGATTCTTCTTCTACTGCATCGTGAAAGTCGTAAAAGGAAAAGCGTACGAAATCCACCCGATCGTGTGGTTCTCTTCGGCATTATTCCTGGCTAACTTCATCATCTTGGCATTGATTTAATGATACTGGACACATTTCCGATTGATCGGAAATGTGTCCATTTTTTTAAATGTTTTCGTTTTCGGCAATAAATTGTTGCGATTACATGATTTTGTCGATATAATAAGTCCGAGTGTTAAACTGAATATCTCCATAGGGGAGTAACTAGCAGTACAAGGCTGTGGTAACGTCAACAATAAGTAGAGTAATCCTATCTGCTGGTGTTACCTTAAATAGTGAGACTTATGCATACAGTGTTGTCTGACAGACAATTTTATGCATAGGTCTCTTTTCATTTTAACACTACTACATTCAGGTCAAGAGAGGGGAAATACTGTGTCAAAAGAACAACTGAATAAAGCATTCTTCGCGCAAACGGAAGAGGAAGTCTTAGCAGAACTTAATTCGACCAGAGGTGGACTTACGAAAGAGGAAGCCGCGAAGAGATTGGCTGAGTATGGCGAGAACGTATTAGAAGCAGGTGAAAAACGCACCACTTTGCAAAAATTCTTGGATCAATTCAAGGATTTCATGATTCTCGTTCTATTAGCTGCAGCTATCATTTCTGGTACTATCGGTCATGAAATCGCTGACGCTATCATCATCTTAGCTGTTGTTATCATCAACGCATTCCTAGGTGTCTTCCAAGAAAACAAGGCAGAGGAAGCAATTGAAGCTTTGAAGAAAATGGCTTCACCTCTTGCCAACGTTAAACGTAGTGGAGAAGTCATCCAAGTCAAGTCAGAATTACTTGTGCCTGGTGACATCATCGTATTGGAAGCCGGAGATGTTGTTCCTGCAGATATCCGCCTTTACGAAGTAAATTCGCTTAAAGTTGAAGAAGCTGCTTTGACTGGTGAGTCCGTACCAGTCGAAAAAGACTTGCGCGACGTTGAAACCGATGCTGCTTTGGGTGACCGCAAGAACATGGCGTTCTCAAGCACTAACGTAACTTATGGCCGTGCAGAAGGTGTCGTCGTCCTTACAGGGATGAACACAGAAGTCGGACATATCGCGAACATGCTGCAAAACGCTGAAGAGAAGAAAACGCCATTACAAATCAACCAAGATCAAATGGGTAAATCTTTGACTATTCTGATTTTGGTCATCGCTGTATTGATGTTCATCATCGGATTCGGTTTCAATGGCCGCCCTTGGTTGGATATGTTGATGGTTTCCATCTCCGTAGCCGTAGCAGCTATTCCTGAAGGTTTGCCTGCCATCACTACAATCATCTTGGCGTTGGGTACGCAAAAAATGGCAAGCAGAAATGCGCTTGTCCGTAAATTGCCTGCTGTTGAAACATTGGGCGGTACCGAAGTCATCTGTTCCGACAAAACCGGTACATTGACTCAAAACAAAATGACGATCGAAAAAGTTTACTACGATGGCCAAGTCCACGATGCCGATGAAAACATCGACTTGGAATTGCCTGTCATGAAGATCATGAACTTGGCGAATGACACAAAAATCGCAAACGACAAATCATTGATCGGTGACCCTACCGAAACAGCAATGGTTCAATATGGTTTGGAAAAAGGTTTCGACCTTTCCGCTAAATTGGTTGACATGCCGCGTGTTGCTGAAGTTCCTTTTGAATCAGACCGTAAATTGATGTCAACGATCCACCCTGAAGGAAATCAATTCATGATCGCAACAAAAGGCGCTCCTGATGAATTGTTGAAACGTTGCACGCACATCATCAAAGCAGGCGTCATTTCACCGATCACAGATGCTGACAGAAACGCAATCCTGGACACAAACCACAGCTTGGCTATCCAAGCATTGCGCGTATTGGCGATGGCATTCAAAAATGTCGCAGCTGTACCTGCAAAAATGACGACTGAAGAAGTAGAAACTGATTTGGTCTTTGCCGGTCTGATCGGTATGATCGACCCTGAGCGTCCGGAAGCAAAAGAAGCGATCGCTCAAGCCCAAAAAGCTGGTATCCGTACTGTCATGATCACGGGTGACCACAGAGACACTGCTTCTGCTATCGCAACGCGTTTAGGCATTTTGAATGAGAACTCTTCTGCTAAAGCCGTCATCACGGGTGCTGAATTGAATGATATCTCTGATGATGATTTCTTGCGCACGGTTCAAAACTACTCTGTATACGCTCGTGTTTCTCCTGAACATAAAGTACGTATCGTTAAAGCTTGGCAAGACCAAGGTAAAGTTGTTGCCATGACTGGTGACGGCGTAAACGATGCACCATCATTGAAACAAGCTGACATCGGTATCGGTATGGGTATCACAGGTACGGAAGTATCTAAAGGCGCTTCCGATATGGTATTGGCTGATGACAACTTCGCAACAATCGTTCACGCGGTTGAAGAAGGACGTAAAGTTTTCGCAAACATTCAAAAAGCGGTTCAATACTTGCTTTCCGCTAACTTGGGTGAAGTATTGACGTTGTTCATCGCAACTGTTTTGGGATGGCAAATCCTTGAACCAATCCACTTGCTGTGGATCAACTTGGTTACGGACGTATTCCCCGCTATCGCATTAGGTTTGGAAGAAGCTGAGAAAGATGTTATGGAACAAGCACCTCGTGGCCGTTCTTCCAACTTCTTCTCGAACGGCGTATTCGCCAGCATGATCTACCAAGGTATCTATGAAGGTGCCATCACGTTGTTCGTATTCTGGTTGGCAACTGGCTACTATGGTTATGAACTGCACATCGGTGAAGCAATGGCCTTCTTGACATTAGGATTCATCCAATTGTCACATGCCTTCAACTGTAAGTCAGTCTTCAAATCATTGTTCTCGGTCAACCCGTTCGGAAACAAAATGTTCAACTACGCAATCCTGCTTTCCTTAGCATTGATGCTGATGGTAGCATTCACACCTGGATTGAACACAATCTTCGGTATCTACGACATGACTGGTCAACAATGGATGATCGTCGTCGCAGCTGCATTGTCAGTAATCCCATTCGTTGAGATTATGAAAGCAATCTTGCGCGGTATCGGATACGACAAAAAAGTGAACCAAATCAAAGAATAATATATGAATGTGAAAAACCCCGTCGCAACTTTGTTGCGGCGGGGTTTTTCTTTGTAGTTTGGTGATATGGGTTTCCGGACGTGGTCGGGTTCCAAACAGAACAACAAAATACAAAACTCTAATGATGTTACCTAGGCGGGCTCGCCCGCGTGGTTTTCTGCATACACTGGTCTACTTTCGCTGGCTTTTCTTTCAATCAGAGTGCATTGGGCTGGTTCGGATGGATTCTTCAGACTTTCGATTACCAAATATCAAATCAGTCAATTACGAGCGCTAAGAGTAGGCGCTCCCGACACAAATCAGTTAAAATGAATATACACGCCACAACATCGGAAAGGACTGGAAGAATGTACGCAACAATCAAAAAACAAAATGAATCAACGATCGCCGAATTCAACAGAACCATCCCCCACCCGATTGAATCCGTCTGGCGGATGCTAACGGTCAACGAGCAGCTGCAAAAATGGTTCCCACAACTGGAAATCGAGCAGTTGCGGCCTGACGGAAAAATCAGATTTGACTTCGGAAACGGGTCCTACGAAGAGATGACGATACTTGAAGTATCCGAACCGACCAACTTTGCCTTCAGCTGGGATAAAAACACCATGCGCTTTGAATTGTCCGAGAAAGTTGATGGACAGACCGCACTGAAGCTCAGCGAAGACATCATAGTGGTTAACCCACATACTCCCAGGGATATCGCCGGCTGGCACACTTGCCTGGATAACATCGCTGCTATTCTGGACGGAATCCCAGTTAAGGCTGGTCCTGCGGAGAATTGGGACGACCTTTATCAGTATTACAAAAAAGAATTCGAACCCCTATCCGAATAATAGAAAAAGAAACCTACTGATCGGCACTCTTGTGGTGTGCCAAACAGTAGGTTTCTTTACTTTGTCTATCTCATGGTCACAAATTCTTCCGCTCCAGTGGGATGGATGGCTACGGTGTTGTCGAAGTCGGCTTTGGTGGCGCCCATTTTGATGGCTACCGCGAAGCCTTGGATCATTTCATCGACGCCGTAGCCGATGCCGTGGAGTCCGATAACTTGTTCGTTTTCCCCTGCACAGACCAGTTTCATCTTCACAAGCTGACGATGGGCTGTAACGGCCGTGTACATCGATGCAAAGGTGGACTTGTATACTTTCACTTGATCCGCACCAAACTTCACTACAGCGTCTTTTTCGCTCAATCCGATGCTGCCGATTGGCGGGTGGCTGAAGATCACGGTCGGGATGTTATCGTAGTCCAGTTTTTCGTTCGGCTTGTTGTTGAACAACCTTTCAGAAAGTCTGCGGCCGGCTGCAATCGCAACAGGTGTCAGCATGTTCTTGCCGGTCACGTCGCCAACTGCATAAATGCCGTCGACTGAGCTGTTCTCGTATTCGTCGACGATGATGAATTTTTTGTCGCTGACCTTCACATCAGTCGCTTCGATGTTGAGCCCGTCGATGTTGGCAGTCCGGCCGATCGCCCAGATGATTTTGTCGAAAACTTCCGATCTGCCGTCCTCGAGATGCAGCGTCAAAGTACCATCCGCATTCTTTTCCACAGATTTTGAGACAGCGTGCGTGTGCAATGTCGGTCCGTCATTTTCGATTTCCTGCATCAGGCCTTCGATGATGCTGTCATCGTATTTGCGCAGCGGAGTATCATAGCGGACATACAGATGCGTGTCCACGCCCAGATTATGCAGGACACCGGCCAATTCGATGGCGATGTAGCCCGCACCGACTACCGCGACTTTGCCCGGCAATTCGGTCCATTCGAAGAACGTATCGGAAACGTCCCCGAGTTTAGCACCGTGAATCCGTGGACGGATCGGTTTCGCGCCGGTCGCAATCAGGATATGTTTGGAGCGGATCAGTTCCCCGTTCACTTCAACTGTATGGTTGTCGACGAATTTGGCGAAGCCTTCAATCACATCGACATTGCGGCGTTCGAAGCCTGCTTGATAGGAGTTGCGGGAACGCTCGACGTAGGCATCCCGGTTCTTCAATAAGGTCGGGAAGTCGATTTTATGCGCGCCTGTAGCGAACCCGTAATCCGGTCCGTATTTGTGGATCGCCTCGGATATTTGGGACGCATACCACATGATTTTTTTCGGTACGCAACCGATGTTCACGCAGGTTCCTCCCAATAAATTTCCTTCAATAACAGCTGTTTTGGCACCATATTCTGCCGCACGGTTCATCGTGGCGATACCGCCGCTGCCGCCTCCGATGGCGATAAAATCATATTCCCTCATCATGTTCCTCCCAATAATATCTATATATTCTTATTTATTTTTTCTCTCTTTCTTCCAACCAGACACAACCGATCGTCTGCGATGCCGGCAATATGGCCTGATAACGGCCATGGTTATCGTAAGCTTTATAGTAAAGCTTTCCGTCTTCGTTGTAGCCGTAAGCATAGACGACTACCCAATGGTTCTTGTACTTGCTGTTGAACAGCCGTGTCGTCCCCACTATGACAGGCACCGGATCCGGACGATCCAACAGCGACGGAACGATTTTTTCCGTGATGAGGCCCGATTTTACGGTCCAGTCCGGAATATCCGCCAGCAAGGATTTCAATCCGTGCTGCACATCCCAAAAGAAGGTCCCTTTGTAGGGCAGAAATTCGTCAACGACCGTCAGCAAGCCTGCCAACAAGGTATCTTTATCAAGTGAATGCTTATATTTATGCAGAACCGCATCATGCACCAACACGGCGCTGCAATAGGTCCCGCAGATCCCCGGACTGCCGCTGTTGATCCAGCTGCGGTACTTCGCGAAGCGTGATGGTTTCAGACCGTGCCACTTCTTCGGCACATTCTTTTTGGCCTGAAGCTCTTTATCTGTATGATTTGACGTCATGACAATTTCCTTTCTAAAATGAATCTAAATGAAGCGAATGTGCTGTCTTTCATTATACACCGTGTCAGCTGAATAAATGGAAGAGGATGCTCACGGCTCCCGAGGCCAGTATCAGCCAGATCGAATCGATTTTCGTGGTCCGGAGCGCATACAGGGCCGCGAGGAAAATGGCAACCGCAAGGAAATTGACGGTGATCCCGCCGATCGCTGTCCCGCCGGATTGGAATAAGGCAGCCACAAAGAGCGCCAGTCCCGCCGCGGCAATCAAAGCCACTACAGCCGGACGGAGCCCGCCGAGTATTCCCTGCATGATTTTGATGTCACGGTACTTATAGTAGGCCCATGCCAGAATCAGCGAGAGGATGATCGAAGGTGTGACCGTACCAAGCGTCGCGATGATTGCTCCGCCAAAACCGCCCACTTTTGTCCCGACGAAAGTCGCCGAATTGATGGCGATCGGACCCGGGGTGATCTGCGAAATCGTGATGATGTCTGTGTATTCCTGCATCGTCAGCCAGCCTTGGTTCACGACGATTTCATTCCGGATCAGCGGTAAGGATGCATATCCCCCGCCGATCGTGAACAGCCCGATTTGGAAGAAGGACCAGAATAATTGCAAATAAATCATTTGATCGCCCCTTTCTTCTCATGGTAGCTCAGATTGATGAAACCGATCAGTCCGGCCAAGAAAATGATCAGGACGACATGGACATCAAAAAAGTAAGAAGCGATGAATGCTGCAATCAACAGCACTGTGTTGATGATGTCCCTTTGTTTGACGACGCCGCTGACCATGCCGATGACGACATTGACGATGACTGCCGCCACACCGGCCTGCATCCCGATCATCAAAGCATCCACGATCGGATTTTCGCGGAAATTCATGTAAAAATAGGAAATGAGCGTGATGATGATAAGCGGCGGTGTTACCGTCCCGAAGACCGTCACCAATGCCCCCAGCAATCCCGCCATCCGGTAGCCGACCAAAATGGACGTGTTGACGGCGATCGCACCCGGCGCGGACTGCCCCAAAGCCACCAGGTCCAACATTTCGTCCGAATCGATCCATTTGAGTTCTTCCACGAATTTCTTTTGCATCAACGGCACGATGACGTACCCGCCGCCGAAGGTAAATGCACTCAGCACAAACGTTGATTTGAACAGCATCCAAAACAAGCGGCCTGACTTTTCTTTATTAACCAAAGACTCTCCCCACCTCTTCAATGTTTTCAACCCATATACCTTTGATTCTACCAAAATTGCCAATCGATGTAAAAAGAACGATTCGACAAATGCGCGTCGGAACTGATCGTGGTCATGATGCTGCCGGCTTACTTCTGATAGGATTTTCTTAAGATTGTTCAAAATAAATTGAAAATGCTGATGCTTCGTGTATAGTTAGATTAGAACATTAGAATAATATAGAACTATTTTTTGGAGGAGTGAATCACTATCGAAGCTTGGATTCAAAGTATAATGGAGCAATTTGGCTACTTCGGTGTAGCATTTTTGATTATGATCGAAAATCTTTTTCCGCCGATCCCTTCTGAAGTCATCTTGACTTTTGGCGGTTTTATGACAACCACCACGGAGCTCAACATCCCCTTGATGATCGTCGCCGCCACAATCGGTGCAGTAGTCGGGGCCGCGATACTTTACGGTGTCGGTACCCTTTTGGATGTCGAAAGACTGGATAAGATCGTCGACAAGTACGGCAACCTTCTGCGCATCACGCATGCTGATATCCACAAAGCGGATTCCTGGTTCGACCGCTACGGCTTCTGGACGGTTTTCTTTTGCCGCTTTGTGCCATTGATCCGGAGCTTGATCTCTTTACCAGCCGGGATGGCGAACATGAACTTCGGCCTTTTCCTTCTGTTCACGACTATCGGTACCGTCATCTGGAATACTGTCCTGATTTATTTGGGAGCGGCTGTCGGCTCGCAGTGGGAAACGATCGTCCATTACATGGACATCTATTCCAATATCGCTTACGTCATTATCGCAATTGTTGGAATCGCCGTCATCGTTTGGTATATCCGCAAACGAAAACAGCCTATTAAAGCAGATTAACTAGAAAAGTCATCATCCACTCGGAAGATGGCTTTTCTTGTTTTTTGGGCGATATGTCGTATACTTATAGTAAGAAAACAGAACCGGATAGGCAGTTTCCCCGAACGGTCACTTGCGGTTAATATACAGAAAGAAAGGGATAGAAATTATGAAATTCACATTTACCGATTCCGCCATCGCGGAGATCCAAAAACGCTACGAACTCAAGGACATCAGCCTGTTCTATGCGGTCGGCGAAGATTGCGGCTGCCCTTCCACCGGTATTTTCATGCTGAAAGTCAAGGATGCCGGAATGGCGGAATACGATGCCGTGATCGAAACGAACATCGGACCAGTGCCTGCCCAAAAATGGGCTTTGGTTTTCCTAGACAGCGACAATGTCGTGGATTTTAATGAGCGTCTGCGAGCCTTCCAACTGAAAAGCGAGCGCGGCTTCCTGAACATGAACCTGTTGCTGGAGCAGACTGTCGCACAGTAAGCAGCACACAGATAACAAACAGCCCCCGCCGATCCATTAATCAATGGATAAGCGGGGGCTGTTCTTTTTATGGAATCAAATCAGTATTTCACCTTGATCACTCTTGCAGCGCGCACTTCATCCAGGCGTCTGACCGATGTATGATGCGGAGCCTGGGTGACGGTTTCCGGCGTTTCGGCAGCTTCGCGGGCGATCGCGATCAGTGCGTCCGCGAAGTCATCGAGCGTTTCTTTGCTTTCGGTTTCCGTCGGTTCGATCATCAAGGCTTCCTCGACGATCAGCGGGAAATAGACGGTCGGGGCGTAGTAGCCGTAATCCAGCAAACGTTTGGCCATATCTAATGTCCGCACGCCGCCCTTCTTCTGGCGGTTGCCGGAGAGTACGAATTCGTGTTTGCAGATGACCGGGTAAGGCGTATCGAAATCATTTTCGAGAAGCTTGCGCAGGTAATTGGCATGCAGCACGGCGCTCTCGGATACTTTGCGCAAGCCGACCGGACCCATCGTGCGGATGTAGGTGTAGGCTCTGACTAGGACGCCGAAGTTGCCATAATAGCCTTTGACCGGGCCGATTGAAGCGGGATGATTGCTGTTCAGCACATAGCCATCTTCCGTCTTTTCCACTCTCGGGATCGGCAGAAACTCCTTCAAGTAGGCTTTTACGCCTACCGGACCGGCTCCCGGGCCTCCGCCGCCATGCGGTGTGCTGAAGGTCTTGTGCAGGTTCAGGTGGACGATATCGAAGCCCATCGTGCCGGGCGTCGTTTTGCTGAGGATGGCGTTCAGGTTTGCGCCATCGTAATACAGCAAACCGCCGGCTCCATGAATGATTTCGGCGATCTGAACGATGTCGCGTTCAAAAAGACCCAGCGTATTCGGATTCGTCAACATCAGCGCGGCAGTCTGGTCATCGACTGCATTGCGCAAGGCCTCGAGATCGACCAGGCCTTCAGCTGTCGATGGGATGCTTACCACATCGAAGCCCGCGATGTGCGCACTGGATGGGTTGGTACCATGGGCGCTGTCCGGCACAAAGACTTTAGTGCGCTGCAGGTCGCCATTTTTTTCGTGGTAAGCACGCACCATCATCAATCCTGTCCATTCGCCGTGCGCTCCGGCTGCCGGTTGCAGGGAAACGCCATCCATGCCAGTGATGACCGCCAGATCTTCCTGCAGTTCATGCATCAATTGCAGCGCGCCTTGCACGGTCTCCACCGGTTGATAAGGGTGGATATTGGCGAACCCGTCCAGACGGGCGGTCACCTCATTGATTTTCGGATTGTATTTCATCGTGCAGGATCCCAGCGGATAAAAGCCGTTTTCCACGCCGAAGTTGTCCTGGGAAAGGTTGGTGTAATGGCGCATCAGCTGCAGTTCGCTGATCTCCGGCAGTTCAGCCGGCTGTTTGCGGACAAGGTGCTCCGGCAGCTTTGCTTTGAAATCCGTTTTGGGGACGTCGCTCTTCGGCAAGCTGTAGCCGACGCGACCCGGACGACTTAATTCAAAAATCACTTTTTTCGTTTTACGCATGGTTCACACCCTCCAATACCGCAATGAATCGGTCGATTTCTTCCTTTGTGCGTTTTTCGGTGGCACAAACCAACAGCTGATTCGGTTTTTTATAGGTTTCCGCCAAGCTGTAGCCGCCGATGATGCCCGCATCCAGCAAAGCCTGATTCACTTCTTCGGCCGGGAATGGCAGATCGATGACGAACTCATTGAAGAACGGCGACTGGTTCAAGATTGCGAAGCCTTTATCCTGCAAAGCTTGGGCAAAATAAGCCGCTTTGTCGACGTTCAGCTGCGCCATTTCCTGGACGCCCTGCTTCCCGAGGGCCGCCATGCAGACGGCGGAAGCCAAAGCGTTCAAGGCTTGGTTCGAACTCATGTAGGAGGTCGCTTTTTCGCGGCGGATATGCTGCTCCCTGCTTTGGAGCGTCAGGACAAAAGCGCGCTCTCCATCGGCATCCACGGTTTCCCCGACGATTCTGCCGGGAACTTTTCGGATATGCTTTTGATTCACGGAGAAGTAACCACAGTGCGGTCCGCCGAAGGACATCGGCAAACCGAAAGGCTGCGTATCGCCGACGACGATATCCGCACCCAAATTGCCGGGCGCTTCGAGGATTCCCAGCGCCAATGGATTGGCCATCACAATCAACAGTGCGCCTTTGTCTTCGGCGATTTTTTTGACGACAGCCAAATCTTCCACCGATCCGAAGAAATTCGGATACTGGACTACGATTGCAGCAGTATCCGGAGTCGTCAAGCATCTGGTGACATTGAAGTTGGTGACGTCCTTCTCCATCAACACTTCAATGACTTCCAGTCCGCGGCCTTTTGCGGCGGCGTGGATGACGGCACGGGCGTTCGGATGGACCGCCTGCGAAAGGACTATTTCATTCCGCTTCGTGACTGCCGCTGCCAAACCGACCGCTTCGCTCAAGGAAGCAAACCCATCATATAAGGAAGAGTTTGTCGCTTCCATCCCGGTCAATTTGCTGATCATCGATTGGAATTCAAAAATCGCCTGCAGCTCCCCTTGACTTGCTTCCGCCTGATAAGGAGTATAGGCCGTATAAAATTCGGAGCGCGAAATCACTGCATCGACCACGCTCGGAATATAATGATCGTAGGCGCCGGCGCCCATGAAGATCGGCATCTGCCCGGCGCTGACGTTTTTTTCGGCCAAATCTTTCATCTGCTTCAATAGTTCCGATTCGGAGATGGCAGCCGGAAGCGCCAATTCTTCCTTCAGACGGATTTCTTCAGGGATATCAGAGAACAGGTCCTCCATGCTTTCGACTCCGATGACAGCCAGCATTTCCTTTTCGTCTTCGGCTGTATCCGGTAAATAACGGAATTGCTCCTCTGTCATTTTATGCTTCCTCCTCGGCCACGAATGCTTCGTATTCGTCGTAGCTCAACAACTCGTCCAACTCGCTGGCATCGCTCAAACGCATTTCGTACATCCAACCGCCTGCAAAAGCTTCCGCATTGACGGTTTCTGGCGCATCAGCCAAAGCTTCATTTTGCTTAATCACCGTTCCGGACACAGGCGCGTAGACTTCCGAAACGGATTTTACGGATTCGACAGTGACCGCTTCGTCCCCTTTGGCCAATTCCGCATCCAGATCGGCAACATAATCGACGAACACGATGTCGCCCAGTTGTTCCGCCGCATGTTCCGTGATGCCGATGCGTACCGTATCATCCGTGATTTTTTCTACCCATTCATGCTCTTTTGTGTAATAAAAATTTTTGTGGTCTGCCATGTTGATCATCCTTCCGCGCAGTGCGCTGGTTTATTGTTTTTTTCATTAGTATGAGTGCATATTAGTTTTTTATTTAGCTCTTTTGTAGAATGGCTTGGGAATGATTGTCGCTCGGATGCGTTTGTTGCGTATTTCGATCTGGATTTCTGTGCCGATGGCGGCCGCTTCCGACTTAACCAAGGCCATTCCGATGCTTTTCTTCAGAGTTGGCGATTGCGTTCCAGAAGTGACGATCCCAATTTCTTCCCCTTCTAAGGAAAAAACTTTGTAGCCTTCGCGCGGGATCCCTCTTTCGGTTGCTTCGAAACCGATGATTTTTTCGGTTGGTCCGTTTTCGCGGATTGCCGTCGTCAAGGCAGCTTTGCCGATAAAATCGCTCGTTTTTTTCGTCTTGACCGCAAATCCCAGCCCGGCCGCCAACGGAGTGATTTCCTCGGACAATTCATGCCCGTAGAGCGGCATCCCTGCTTCCAGGCGAAGCGTGTCCCGCGAACCGAGTCCGCAAGGCAACACACCGTAGGCTTCCCCGGCTGCCAACAGTTTTTCCCATAAGGACGCGGTCTGTTCACCCGAAAGATACAGTTCAAAGCCGTCTTCGCCGGTATAGCCCGTCCTCGAAATCAGGACATGCGGAATGCCCGCAACTTCCTGGTCCGCGATGAAATGGTAATTTCCGATGGCATCCAGATCGGCATCCGTCAATTCCTTCAGGATTTTGATGGCTGCCGGTCCTTGCAGGGCAAGCAAACCGATGCTGTCGGAAATATTGTTGAGGATCGCTTCCGATCCATTGTTTTCCTGCATCCATGCATAGACTTTATCCGTGTTGGAAGCATTGCAGACCAACAGGTAGCGCTCTTCGTCCATTTTGAAAAGGATGACATCGTCCACTGCCCCGCCATCCGGATAACACATGATGTTGTATTGGGCTTGTCCGATGGTCATCACACTGACATCATTCGTCAGCAGCCCGTTCAGGTAGCTTTCCGCTTCCCTGCCGGATATTTCGATTTCCCCCATATGCGAACAATCGAACAGTCCGGCGCGTTCACGGACAGCCTCATGCTCGGCAAGGATACCGGAAAATTGGATCGGCATCTCCCAGCCCCCGAAATCAATCAGCTTCACGCCGTTCGCTTTATAATAATCAAATAATGGCGTGCGTTTGCCTATCGTTGGTTCACTCACGTACAAATCCCCCTTTTCTTTCCTGGATTCCGCATTTTTTACGACTGTTTTTCGGCTTTCCGTCACATTATCGTGTAACCGCTTCACGTCCCTTTGTTATCTATTTTAGCACATAAAACAGGCAATATACTCTCATAAAAGATCGTTCGCATTAAACGCAAATCCATTCTCACAATAGCATGGTTCATTTCGAATTACGAAAAATATGCTTACGTTATGAATATCTTTCGTTTTAAATGTTCGTATTTTGTCCAAAAACGACATTTTTCTCAATTATTAACAGATTCTTAAAAAGGTAGTTGTAAACAAGCAGAATAATGTGTAAAATGAATAATTAAAAAGATATAATTGATTTCTCTCGCCAAATTTTCATCTTTGGCGGAAATCACGAATCATTTTTAATCATTGTATAAGAAATGTTTCTGAATTTAATAAACTGGCGAGGTGGAAATATTGAAAAAAGTTTTGGTTGCAAATCGCGGCGAAATCGCGATACGTGTATTTCGTGCACTGACTGAACTGAAAATCCCTACTGTGGGCGTTTATGCGCAAGAGGATGAAGGTTCTGTGCACCGTTTTAAAGCAGATGAAGCCTATTTGGTCGGAAAAGGCAAAAAGCCTATCGACGCCTATCTGGACATCGAAGACCTGATCCGCATCGCTAAAGAATCCGGTGCAGACGGCATTCATCCTGGATATGGTTTCTTATCTGAAAATATCGACTTCGCTAGACGTTGTCAAGAAGAAGGCATCAAATTCATCGGCCCTTCTTTGGAACATCTGGACATTTTTGGCGATAAAATCAAAGCAAAAGTTGCAGCTGTGGAAGCCGGCATCCAGTCAATCCCTGGTTCAGACGGTCCAGTCGCAAACATCGACGAAGTCATTGAGTTTGCGGAAACCTACAACTACCCGATCATGATCAAAGCGGCTTTAGGCGGCGGCGGACGCGGCATGCGTATGGCCTTCAACGAACAAGAAGCCCGCGAAGGTTTCGAAAGAGCCCGCAGTGAAGCTTTGGCAGCATTCGGCAGCGATGAAATTTATGTCGAAAAATACATCCAAGATCCTAAACACATCGAAATCCAGATTTTAGGGGATGAGCATGGCAACATCGTTCACCTTTACGAGCGCGACTGCTCCGTGCAGCGCCGCCATCAAAAAGTTGTCGAAGTGGCACCATGCGTTTCCATGTCGGATCAAGTCCGCCATGAAATCTGCAACTCTGCTCTTCAATTGATGAAACACGTCGGTTATGTGAATGCCGGAACTGTTGAATTCCTTTTGGAAGGCGATCAATTCTACTTCATCGAAGTGAATCCGCGTGTCCAAGTGGAGCACACGATCACAGAATTGATTACAGGAATCGATATCGTGCAGTCACAGATCCTGATCGCACAAGGTCAAGATCTGCATAAAGAAATCGGCATCCCGCAACAGGCAAATATCCCGTTGATCGGCGCTGCTATCCAATGCCGGATCACAACGGAAGATCCGTTGAACAACTTCTTCCCTGACACCGGAAAAATCAATACTTACCGTTCTCCAGGCGGCTTCGGTATCCGATTGGATGCAGGTAACGGATTCCAAGGTACGGTCGTAACACCGTTCTTCGACTCCTTATTGGTTAAATTATGCGTGCACGCTTCGACATTCGACCAAGCCGTCCGCAAAATGGAACGTTCCCTGATCGAATTCCGTATCCGTGGCGTGAAAACGAACATTCCGTTCATGTTCAACGTCATTACGCACCCAATCTTTGTATCAGGCGATGCGAAAACGACATTCATCGATACGACGCCTGAATTGTTCGAATTCCCTAAAACGCGAGACCGTGGTAACAAAACGATGCAGTACATCGGAAACATTACCGTCAATGGCTTCCCGGGCATCCAAAAAGGCCACAAGAAATTCTATGACAAACCTAGAATCCCGACTGACATTGTCGTGCCTGAACAAAAAATCATTACAGCCAAAAACATTTTGGATGAAAAAGGCCCTGCAGCAGTCAGCCAATGGATCAAGGATCAAAACCGTGTGCTCTTGACGGATACAACTTTTCGTGACGCGCACCAAAGTTTGTTGGCTACCCGTATCCGCACAAACGAGATGCAAGCCATCGCAGCCGAAACGCAAGCAGCAATTCCGCAATTGTTCTCTTCGGAGATGTGGGGAGGAGCTACCTTCGACGTTGCCTACCGCTTCCTGAGCGAAGATCCTTGGAAACGATTGAAGAAACTGCGCTCGCAAATGCCGGATACTTTATTGCAGATGCTGTTCCGTGGATCGAATGCAGTCGGATACCAAAACTATCCTGACAACGGTTTGGAAGAGTTCATCAGACTTGCCGCTAAAAACGGGATCGACGTTTTCCGTATCTTCGACAGCTTGAACTGGACGAAACAGATGGAAAGAAGCATCCAGTACGTACGCGACAACAATAAGATCGCCGAAGCAGCAATCTGCTACACAGGCGATATCAATGATCCTTCACAAACGAAATACACGATCCAATACTACAAAGAGATGGCCAAAGAGCTTGAATCACTGGGCGCACACATCATCGCGATCAAGGATATGGCCGGCCTTTTGAAACCGCAAGCGGCTTACCGTCTGATCAGCGAATTGAAGGATACCGTCGATCTGCCGATCCATCTGCATACGCATGATACAAGCGGAAACGGCATCTACACTTACTCAGAAGCGATCAAAGCCGGGGTCGACATCGTAGACGTGGCAATGAGTGCCATGAGCGGTACGACCAGCCAACCAAGCATCAGCAGCTTGTACTATGCTTTGGAAGGTTCTGAGCACGAGCCGGACATCAACATCCATAACGTGCACAAAATCAACCGTTATTGGGAAGATATCCGTGACTACTACGAAGAATTCGAAGGCGGCATCCAAACGACTTCAACAGAAGTCTACGACCACCAAATGCCGGGCGGACAATACACGAACCTGCAACAACAGGCGAATGCTGTCGGCTTGAATGACGAGTGGGATAAAGTCAAAGAGATGTACGCTGACGTGAACAAAATGTTCGGCGACATCGTCAAAGTGACACCATCTTCAAAAGTTGTCGGCGATATGGCCCTCTTCATGGTCCAAAATAAATTGAATGAAGAAGATGTCTACGCAAAAGGCGATTCCATCGACTTCCCTGAATCCGTGATCAGCTTCTTCAAGGGCGACTTGGGTCAACCTACAGGCGGATTCCCTGAAAGATTGCAGGAAATCATCCTGAAAGGCAAACAAGCCATCACAGTAAGACCAGGCAGCTTGCGTGAGCCGATCGATTTTGTCGCTTTGAAAGCCGAGTTGGAGGAAAAAACCCAACGTCCAGCCAGCGATGAAGATGTTATCAGCTACCTGATGTACCCACAAATCTTCCTGGATTATATCGCAGTCTACGATAAGTTCGGCGATGTCACAAAACTTGACACCCCTACTTTCTTCCACGGCATGCGTATGGGCGAGCAGATTGAAGTTCAGATCGAAAAAGGGAAAACCTTGATCATCAAATTGAACTCGATCGGTGAACCTGATTCGGACGGGATGCGCATCCTTTACTTCGACCTGAATGGCCAAGGCCGTGAGATTGAAGTCAAAGACATGTCCATCACCAGCACGAAAGCGATCCGTAAAAAAGCGGAACCTACCAACAAAGAACACGTCGGCGCAACAATGCCGGGTTCTGTATTGGAAGTTCTCGTCAAACGCGGCGATCGCGTTTCTCAAGGCGATCCAGTCGTGATCACCGAAGCGATGAAGATGGAAACGATGATCCGTTCCACAATCAGCGGTGTCGTCGATCAGATCTACGTCATCGACGGCGATCAGATCGAAGCCGGAGACCTCTTGATCGAGATCGAAGCAAAATAATATGTACTAGAAGGAGCAGATTTCTGCTCCTTTTCTTATTGAAAGAATGCTGTAACAAGGAGGAACCTTTTTTTGAAAAATGAACTGAACCCCTATATCCACGTCGCCCAATATTACGAAACGGATCAGATGAAGATCATCCACCACTCCAATTACATCCGTTGGTTCGAGGAAGCCCGCGTGGACTTTCTTGACCAGATCGGCGCGAATTATGCGAAATTGGAAGAAGCCGGTATCATCAGCCCAGTCCTTTCCGTCGAAGCGCATTACAAAACGATGGTCCGCTTCGGAGACTCCGTCTATGTCCTGACCGAAATCGACTCGTACAGCGGAGTGAAATTAGTCCTGACCTACCGTGTCATCGATGTCGCAACTGGCGAGTTGCGCACGACCGGCAAAAGCAAGCATTGCTTCCTGAACGAAGAAGGCCGACCTGTTTCGTTGAAAAAAGTCCAACCGCATGTGCATACCAGCTTCGAAACCTATCGTGAGCATGTTTTCAGCGTTTGAGTGAGTGAAATAGGATCTCTGCCAAGAAAATAACCTCACCAAAGCACCAGCCTGCCCCTCAGCTTCGCAAAAGCGGCCTTTAAGGGAGAAACCTGTTGTGGATGCTGCAGAAGTACTCATCACCCGAACAGGCAATCACGGTACCTTTATCTATCGAAAAAAAGCATGAGCCCTCGAATGAATGGGCTCATGCTTTTTATTCTGCAGTCTTATTTTCATTTTGCTCCAGTATGCTCACGAAGCGGTCCGTCAGGTTCGCGGTGAATCCCCAGAGCCGATAGGTTTCCAGATGGTAGAACGGCACAGAATGGACGCCGATCCTGAATTTGTAGTCCCTGCCGTTCGGAATCAGTTCGAACGGGAAATCATCCGGGTGTTCAAGCCGGACCGTCGAAGAGTAGTAGGTCGGCCGGTTTTCCATGAAATACTGTAGCGGCACGGTGAAAATTTCCTGCACTTCCTTATTGAAGCGGATATCATTCTTTTCTACGCCGACGATTTCCCCGACGTAGCAATGGATGATCGCGCGCTCATTCATGATATAGTCCATTTCTCCCAAAATATTGATGTTGTCCCTTTTTATGTTCAGCTCTTCCATTGTTTCCCGGATTGCCGTCTCTTCAAAGCTCTCCCCTGGCTCCACTGCGCCGCCCGGGAATGAGGTATCCCCAGGTTGGGAGATATGCTCGCCCCGCACTTCATAAAGCACATGAAGCGCCCCATCCACCCTGATTAAAGGGAGCAGGACGGAGAAGTAGCGCTGTTCCCCGATCGGCTCGGGTTCGTGTTCCGCCAATATTTTTTTGATATCCTCCAGCATTATGCCATCACCTACCGCTAGTTTTTCTTACATTATACATGATATTATCTCGAATTCGAAACAATTTGCTCAAATCCTTTTCAAATCTATCCGGCGATGATCTTCACGTGGAATTTGCGGTTGCGCGGGCCATCGTAATCCCAGAAATAGATGCTTTGCCAAGTACCCAACAGCATCCGTCCTTCCGCCACGATGATTGTTTCGCTGACACCGGTCAAGGATGACTTGATGTGGGCATCGGAATTGCCTTCGACATGGTGATAGCTGCCTTTGTTCGGAAACGTATCCGTATAACCCCAATTCATGTCTTTCTGCACATCCGGGTCGGCGTTTTCATTAATCGTGATGGCGGCTGTCGTATGCGGACAGAAGACGACCATGATGCCGTCCTTCACGCCGCTTTTCGCCAGAGCGTCCTCGAGATAGACATCAATGTTCGTCAGCGACTGTTTGCCGCTCGTTTGGATGCGGTATGTAAACAGATTTTGGCTCAATTGCTTCCCCTCCATTCTGCAACATCAGACAGTTTCCTGAAAAGCAGAAGTTCAAACTGCGTCCACGGAAATCTGCCACTCGATGCCGTAGCGGTCTGTCAGGCTGCCGTACAGCGGGCTCCAGAAAGTCTGTTGGAGTTCCATGCCGATGGAGCCGCCATCAGCCAAGCGGTTGAATACAACCCGGGCTTCCTCCACATCATCGTATGTCAGCGTCAAGGAGATATGGTTTCCGATTTGGAATCCTCTTCCCGGGAAAACATCGGAAACCATCAGCATAGCGCCGTTCTTCAGTTTGATCTGCGCATTCATGATCAGATCCTCCACACCCGGCGGCAAGGAGAATTCCTCAGACTCAATTGAATCGTCCTTCGGAGCCTCCCCGAATGTTGTGATGCCAAGCAGCTCGCCATCAAGTGCCTCAACATAATAATGCGTTGCCTCTTTGGCGTTGCCGTCGAAATTCAGATAAGGAAATAAGCTTGTCAACATATGGATTCCTTCTTTCAATTTTTATTATTTTTATTACTTTTCAAACAACTAGCGCACGACTTCGATGCCGGCAACATTCCCGACATCGTGATAAATTTTCCCGGTCTTCTTGTCGGTGAAGTCGACTGTGATGATGCCGGAAAGCCCTTCTTTGACGATTTTATTCATCCCCTGTTCGGTCGGCGCCACCAAGGCAGCCCCGTGGAGCACTTCCGCACAGATGGTAAGGGAGGCGGAGGCATGGGACACTTCGATTTCGATCCGGTCATCGGTCAACAGGCCCAACGTGAATTTGCTGCGGTTATAGGTCGCAAAACGGTACTCCTCTCCATCCACGATAAAATTGCAGATGAAGCCTTCGAACGAGGACCCCCGGAAAGGGATTTTCGCCACCGAGAAGAAGAGGCTGGTCCTATCCTCCCGAAAATGGTTGCATTGGATCCAGACATACTCCTGCGGAAAAGACGTTCCCCAGTCCTTTTCGAGGTAGCCTTTGCCGCCCGTAAAATCACGGGTTTTGTTCCCGATTGCCACCGTTCCGTCGATGGCATGAGTCATGCTGATGACGCCGTGGTAGCATTCCATGTTGGGGATGTAGGCAAAAAAACCCATGATGGATGGCGACACCGGTGTGCGTTTGACCGCTTGGAATGGCCCTAGTTTCAGGATGCCTTCTATCCGGAAATCATCCTCTTCGAGATGCACACTGACGAGCGTTTCCGAAAAAACGCTGTTGCCGACTTTCAGCACAAAAGGAGTTTGGTTATATCGAAAGGCAGACAATGGATAACGGATGTAGCCGGTCCGCAGCTCTTTTTCGAGCGCTTCTCCGACATGGACATAGGAATACTGGATAAAACAGTGCGGGTCTTCCTCGGTGATCGAAATGCCGGGAATCAGACTAAGGACGGTCTTTTCATCTGCTGAAACACTCTTGAAATACCACCCTTCAAAATAGGGACCTTTCTTTTTCAGGTCGCCTTGAAACAGGATCGGATGGGTTACTTTATTTGCCATGGCGCAGCGCTTCCTTTCGCATGCATTCTTATCTTTACTATGCAACAACATCCCTTGTTCCGTCAATTTTTTGCATTTGCAGGAAAGTCATTTTTTCGTTTTTTGTTTTATCCGGTTTTTTAGCCAATGGTTGTTTTTTGAATGTCAGCTCCGATGAGAGTTCCCTCATCGGAGGAGAGCTGCGTTGCGGAAGACCGAACTCCGGCGAAGCCGCCGTGGTCGGAGGTGATGATCTTTTTTGGATCTTTTCCTCCGGCGAATCAACAGCACCAACATTAGTGCACAACAAAAAAGAGCCCACCTTCAAATGAGGCAGACTCTTCTTCCAAATTATTCTTACTGTTTGATGATGGATACGACGCGAGCGCCGTCCACTTCTATCGTCACACTGTCGCCGGCTTTGATGAACGGCAATTGCTTATCGATGGACACTTTAGCGATATAGATGGTTTCTGCATCGCCTTCCAACATGAAGTAATAAGTCGTTTCGCCGTCGATGACGACTGATTCCAAAGCAGTGATGGCACCGCTGAGTGTTTCGGTCTCGACGACCTCTGCCTCCTCGTCGGTCGTTGTGGAAACGACGCCGCCAGTATAAGCGTTCCAGGCAGCAGCCAAGGAATTACCGGTCCCGACTTTCTGATAGTTCGTCGCATTCACAAAGGCGTACATTTTGATCAAACCAGCATCATCCTTCAAGGACAATTGATAGACCGGCTTGTTTTCCATATTGAACAAAAGCGGGAATGTGCTGATGTAGCCTTTTTCCTGCACCGATCCCTGGGCGCTCTCCATGGCACTCCATTCGGTCGCTGTGCTGATGTTGTAGCGTTTCGATTCCTTGGTCCTGGAATTGACCAGCACAAAACCGATATTCGATTCATCTGCCGCGACGGAAGTCAAACCGGTATACAGATACAGATCGTCATTCAGCACGATGTAGTTGTAGCCCTCCGCATTTTGAATGACACCCTTCTTGCTGATGACGCTGTTCAGGTATCCGCCTTGGTATTGTCCGTTGTAATTGATCTGCGTCATCACCATGTTCGCAGGGAACACGCGATCGACCCAATCAGGCACATCGGCAACGCTATAGCGCGTGATGTCACCGGTGGAAGCATCCACGACGAAAACGCCGACGACTTCCTTAGGACCCATGAAGCTGAATTTCTTTTCAACGATAGGCGCGATGTAATACGGATTGCCTTCTTCGTCCAATTCAAAGACCGGATTTTCGAACATCACAGTCGGATAGTTGAAAAAGATATGCCGCGTGATATCATCACCGAAATAGCCGGAATGTGAATAGCGGATGTTCTTCTCCAGATTCACCAATTCAGAATCACCCGTCACCATATCGACGGTCACATAATGCGGAATCCCATCGGCGCGGTTGTTCAACCAGCGGAAAAAGCTGACGTATTCCAATGGTGAAACGCGGACCGAATCGCCTTTATAAGCGATCTGCGTGTATTCCGTGCTGACGTCGAATTGCGAAACCAAATTGAGGACTTCGCCAAGCTTACGGCTTCCCAGACGCTCCGCCATATCGCGGTCGATCGTCGGTATCTGCGAAGGGTCCGTGATGGTCAGGTCCTCCTCAAAATTGCCTTCCGTATGCGTAATCAGGCTGGCGTAATCTTTGGCCCTGAAAATTTGGGAGCCAAAGAGCATTCCTCCGATGATGAAGACAATACTGACTCCGATGATGGCTCCAGTAACTTTGTTGACTTTATCGGCTTTCGACCGATCCAAGATGTTCATCAATGCTGCACTTGCGACCAAATACAAAAACATATTCGTCCAAAACTCCGGTGACTGGATCGACACTGGGGTCAACGCCGAATACCAATACCCTAAAAGAACGACTGCTGGTAGGCCATAGGCAATCGCCACACTTTTCCAATTTTTCACAACTCTGCACCCTTTCTTTTCCTTCGAATCATCCTTTTTAAACCACTTAAGGATTTGTTGCTAGTATTATACCATTTTTTTGAGCTATATTTCGAATTTCAATAAATGCAGAAATGTGGGTTCACCGGAGGATAGCACTCCCGGATCGTCGTGTGCTCCGGCCAGGCGGAGGCCGCCGGAGTTGGCGTACATTTTCGACCTCCTCCTCCGGCCACCGCGGCTTCACCGGAGTTCACACTATGAGCTGATTCCCTCCTCCGGCCAGACGCGCCCTCGCCGGATCTGGCGATCCCAACCCCAGCGGCACCAAAAAACCACAAAAAACCCGAAGCAGCGAATTCACGCTGCTCCGGGTTTTTTCAATTGATTAGTAGATGTCCGTATCGCCTGACAAGAAACGGTCCACTTCGCCTGCGGCTAGTTTTCCTTCTTGCAAAGCCCACACGACCAAGCTTTGTCCACGGCGCATATCGCCGCAGGTAAAGACTTTTTCCACGTTTGTTTTGTAGTCGGTCTCTGTTGCTTGGATATTGCTGCGCAGATCGCGTTTCAAAGCTAATTCATCCGGAATTGTATCTTCAGGACCGGTGAAGCCCATAGCCAGCAAGACTAAGTCCGCTTTCCAGACTTTTTCGGATCCTTCAACGGGTACTGGATTCATTCTGCCTAACGCATCACGTTTCCATTCGATCTGAACAGTATGGACAGCCGTAACTTCGCCTGCCTCATTCTTTTCGATTTTAGTCGTATTGATTTCATAGCTGCGCGGATCAGAGCCGGTCAAGTAGATCGCTTCTTCTTGGCCGTAGTCCGTTTTCAGCTTTTTAGGCCATTCTGGCCACGGATTCGTGTCTGCATCACGTTTGTCCGGAGCTTTCGGCATGATCTCGAATTGATGAACGCTCTTCGCGCCATGACGGATGGATGTACCGACACAGTCGGTACCGGTATCCCCGCCACCGATTACGATGACGTGTTTGTCTTTGGCAGTGATTTTACTTTCCTGCGGTTCGCCCGCAAGGATATTTTGTGTGTTTGCAGTCAGGAAGTCCATGGCCATGTGCACGCCTTTTGCATCGTTGCCTTCAACATTGATCCCACGGGCGCGGGTTGCGCCGCCGCACAGGACGACTGCATCATACGTATCAACCAATTCCTGGGCAGTGATGTCTTTGCCGATTTCGGTGTTGCAGACAAAGGCCACGCCGGCTTCTTCCAGGATATCCAGTCTTCTTTGGATGATATCCTTGTCCAATTTCATGTTCGGGATACCGTACATCAACAAACCACCCGGACGGTCGCTTCTTTCGAAGACAGTGACCGCATGGCCGACTGAAGTCAAGTAGTGCGCAGTCGCTAGGCCGGCAGGACCGGAGCCAACAACTGCAACGCGTTTGCCGGTTGCCGGAGCTTTAGCCGGTTTTACCCAACCATTCTGGAAAGCGTGTTCGATGATTTCGTATTCGATGCTGCTGATCGTAACGGGTTCACCGATAAGTCCGACTGTACAAGATCCTTCACAAGGAGCAGGACAGACACGACCCGTGAATTCCGGAAACGGATTGGTCAAGGCTAGACGTTCGTATGCTTCTTGCCATTGGCCACGATACACCATGTCATTCCATTCGGGGATGAGATTGTGCAGTGGGCAACCGGACGCTCCGTTCGGCAGCATGATGCCTGCTGAACAGAACGGAATGCCACAGCTCATACAACGGGCCGCTTGGGTCCGGATTTTTTCTTCTGATGTTTCTTCACGCATTTCGCCCCAATTTTTGATGCGGACTTCCGGAGAAATCTTTTCATAATTGGAACGGCTATATTCCTTAAATCCAGTAACTTTTCCCATCTTATCCCTCCTCCTTAGTTTGTCACAACTGGTTTGTAGCGCTCATCAAAGGCATAACGCATTGCGTCTTGACCGGTGATGCCCATCTGGTTCGCTATTTCGATGTTTTCCAGGATGAACTTGTAGTCGTTGGAGATGACCTTAGTGAAGCGGGATTTCATTTGATCCCAATTAGCCAAGATATTTTGCGCTTTTGGACTTCCCGTAAAGATCATATGCTCCTGCAGCATGCGTTTGATTGTGTCATGCTCTGTACCGTTCAAATCTGTCGTTGCGCTGACCATTTCCATGTTCAGGTTGTTTTCGTCGAAATCAAGGATATAAGCTACCCCGCCCGACATCCCGGCAGCGAAGTTACGACCGGTTTTTCCGATGATCAGAACCGTTCCGCCAGTCATGTACTCACAACCGTGGTCGCCGATTCCTTCAACAACAGTATCCACGCCACTGTTACGGACGCAGAAACGTTCTCCGGCGATTCCGTTGATGTATGCTTTACCACTGGTTGCGCCATAGAAAGCGACGTTACCTGTGATGATGTTTTCTTCAGGTGCGAATGTAGCCTCATTCGGTACGCGTACGATGATTTTACCACCGGACAAGCCTTTACCGATGTAGTCATTCGAATCGCCTTCCAGCGTCAATGTCATGCCTTTAGGAATGAATGCGCCGAAACTTTGTCCTGCCGAGCCCACGAACGTCAATTGGATTGTATCTTCCGGCAAGCCTTCAGCACCATATTTTTTCGATATTTCGCTGCCGATGATGGTTCCGACAACGCGGTCGATGTTTTGGATAGCGGATTTCGCTACGATGCGTTTCTTGGAGTCGATTGCCGGTTTCACGATTCTCAACAGACGACGCATATCCAATGTTTTCTCTAACTCATGGTCTTGCTCAGTCATGTTGTATCTGCCGACATTCGGTGCTGCATATGGTTGGTACAACACGCTTGACAGATCGACTGTCTTCGCTTTCCAATGCTTCACATTTTCTTTCATCTTCAGCTTGTCGCTGCGTCCGACCATTTCATTGATCGTGCGGAAGCCTAATTTCGCCATGATTTCACGCAATTCTTCGGCAACGAACATCATGAAGTTCACGACGTATTCTGGTTTGCCTTGGAAGTTCTTGCGCAACGTTTCATCTTGCGTAGCGATACCCACTGGACATGTGTTCAGGTGGCAGACACGCATCATGATGCAGCCGATAGCCACTAGCGGTGTTGTCGCAAAGCCGAATTCTTCGGCACCCAACATGCAGGCGATCGCAACATCGCGACCGGTCAATAATTTACCATCGGTCTCAACGCGGACACGGTCACGCAATTTGTTCAAAACTAATGTTTGGTGCGCTTCAGCCAAGCCCAGTTCCCACGGCAAGCCGGTATTACGGATGCTGGTTCTTGGTGCTGCACCTGTACCGCCGTCATAACCGCTGATCAGGATCGTATCGGCATTTGCTTTCGCAACACCGGCAGCAATCGTACCAACGCCGGCTTCAGAAACCAACTTCACGTTGATGCGCGCATGGCGGTTGGCATTCTTCAAGTCGAAGATCAATTCTTTCAAATCTTCGATGGAGTAGATGTCATGATGCGGAGGCGGTGAAATCAAGCCTACACCCGCGATGGAGCCACGTGTTTTGGCGATTTCAGGATACACTTTCTGTCCTGGCAATTGTCCGCCTTCACCCGGTTTTGCACCTTGGGCCATCTTGATCTGGATTTCCTTCGCGTTCACCAAGTAGTGGCTGGTAACGCCGAAACGTCCGGAAGCGACTTGCTTGATGGCACTGTTGCGGGAATCTCCGTTTTCATCCAATTCGAAACGGCGCGGATCTTCTCCACCCTCACCCGAATTGCTCATCCCGCCGAGACGGTTCATAGCGATCGCTAAGGTTTGGTGCGCTTCGATACTGATCGAACCGTAAGACATCGCACCGGTCTTGAAGCGTTTCACGATGCTTTCAGCCGATTCGACTTCTTCGATCGGAATTGCGTCTTGTGCGTTTGGCTTGAATTGCATAAGTTGACGCAGCGTGTACGCCTTCGTTTCAGCATTGATTTCGCGGGAGAACTCTTTGTATTGCTCATAGTCCCCTTGGCGAGTCGCTTGCTGCAGACGGTAGATCGTGCTCGGATTGTACAAGTGTTCTTCACCCATGGCCGAGTATTGGAAATGACCGCCCACTCCCAGCGTATCGCTGTAAGGCGCTGTAGCTTTATAGGCACTGTCATGACGCATTCTGTTTTCTGTCGCAATTTCCTGCAGACCGATACCTTCGATACGGGTAGGCGTACCTGTGAAGTATTTAGCGACAACTTCGCTGTTGACTCCCAGTGCTTCAAAAATTTGTGCACCATGATAACTGCGCATTGTTGAGATACCCATCTTAGTCAATACTTTGGACATACCATGGACAGCTGCGTGGATGTAGTTCGCTTCCGCTGCCTCAGCATCCAGTCCGTCCAACAAGCCTTCTTCAGCAAGTTCGCGGATGGTCGCATAAGTCAAGTATGGATTGACCGCGTTACAGCCGTATCCGACTAATGTACAGTAATGATGCACTTCTCTTGGTTCACCGGATTCCAGCACAAGGCCGACGCTCGTGCGTGTTTCTTCGCGGATCAAGTGATGATGCAGACCGGAAACAGCCAATAAAGCCGGAATGGCTGCCCATTCAGCGTTCACACCACGGTCGGAAAGGACCAAAATGTTGGCGCCTGAAGCAATGGCTTTGTCCGCTGCACTGAAAAGTCGTTCCAAAGCTTTTTCCATCCCTTTCGCATCTTCTTCGACGCGATAAAGAAGGGAAAGAGTGGCTGTTTTGAATTTGTCGTCCTGCAATGCTTTGATTTTCGCTAATTCAGAATCCGTCAAAATTGGGCTATCCAAGTAGATGGCATGCGTATCAGCCTTATCCGGATCTAGCAGGTTACCGCAATTTCCGACAAGCATTGTATCGGAAGTAACGATTTCCTCACGGATCCCATCAATCGGAGGGTTCGTAACTTGCGCAAATAATTGTTTGAAGTACAGATAAAGCATCTGTGGTTTGTCTGATAGGACTGCCAACGGAGAATCGATCCCCATTGCTCCGACTGAATCGCCACCTGTAACGGCCATCGGTTTGATCAGTAACTGGATGTCCTCGAACGTATAACCGAAAGCTTTCTGTTGGTGCAACAATTCTTCAGGCTCAACCGTTTCGGTCAATGGAGCAGGCGCAATGTCCTTCATTTTGGACAGATGCTTCTCAGCCCATTCTCCGTAAGGTTGTTTAGCAGCTACAGTTTCTTTGATTTCTTCATCCGAGATGATACGTTTTTGCTTCGTATCGATCAACAGCATCTTGCCTGGCTCCAGACGGCCTTTATAGGCTACATCTTCCGGACGTACATCTACGACACCTACTTCGGATGAAAGGATTACGCGATCATCTTTCGTCACATAGTAACGGGACGGACGCAAACCATTTCTGTCCAACACCGCTCCGACGATTTCGCCATCCGTGAAGCCCATTGCTGCAGGGCCATCCCATGGTTCCATCAGGAAGTTGTTGAAGTTATAGAAATCTTTTTTGGATTTCGACATCGTTTTGTTCTTTTCCCAAGGCTCAGGAACCATCATCATGACAGCTTCCGGCAATGAGCGGCCGTTCAGATACAAGAATTCCAGATTGTTGTCGAATTGGGAAGAGTCGCTCCCTGTTTCGTCGACGATCGGATAGATTTTTTCACTAGCATCCAACAAATCTTGGGACATGCTGCCTTGACGGGCGCGCATCCAATTGATGTTCCCGCGGATTGTGTTGATTTCGCCATTGTGGATCAAGTAACGGTTTGGATGGGCTCTTTCCCAACTTGGGAAAGTATTCGTACTGAAACGGGAATGGACCATCGCCAAAGCGGATGTGAAATCCAAATCCGTCAAATCAAGATAGAAGCTGCGCAATTGTTCTGCAGTCAGCATCCCTTTGTAGACGATTGTTTTCGAAGAGAAACTGGCAAAATAGAACGAGCCGCCTCTTTTTTCGCTCATCGGTACGATTAGTTTTTCGGATAATTTACGGATGACGAACAATTTGCGTTCGAAATCCATTTCAGTCATCTCAGGATTTCCTTTACCGACAAAGACTTGGATAAAACGCGGAATGGCTGCTTTTGCAGTCACACCGATTTCAGAGCTGTCGATTGGAACCTCACGCCAACCCAATACTTTTTGACCTTCGGAAGTGACAATCTCTTCCACCATTCTCATTTGTTCGTGACGTAGATCGTCATATTTATGGGCAAAGAGCATCCCTACTCCATAATCACCTTTTTTAGGCAAATGGATTCCCAGGACGTCGCACTCCCTGCTGAAAAAATGATGAGGAATCTGCACCATGATACCTGCTCCGTCACCTGTTTTGGCATCAGCGCCGGAAGCACCCCTATGCTCCATGTTTTCCAATAAATCCAACGCATCAGAGACTAATTTATAAGAGCCATTACCATTGATATCAACGACAAATCCCATACCGCATGCATCATGCTCGTAGGCGGGATCATACATTCCTTGTTTTTTTGGAGGAGTGTAACTATTCATTTCGGCGTCCCTACTTTCTATTATGTTATTCTGATATTATAATCAAACTCTAATTTAAATACAATCCATTTTCATTCATTTTTTCACAATTAGTTGCATCTTTTTTTTGATAGTAACAATATTAACTTTGGAAAAAACATTTGATATAACACAATTATACAACCTGACGACCGGTGACTGACTTGTGATAGATTTCGTAACATCATCATGTAAACAATTACCGTTTTCATTACTTTTTAATGCAAGATGCTTTCATCATGACATTCTGATTGAAAATAGCTGATTTTTATTAAAAAATACCCGACCTTGATTAGTTTGAAGGTCGGGTAATTGATTTTGTACTATTTAGTAAGTGTCAAAAGCATTTCTCTGACAGTCTTGCAGGCCATAGCGGTAGAAGCGCCTGACGGATCGTATTGCGGAGAAAGTTCAACGACGTCAGCAGAAACGATCTGGTTCAAATCCTGCAACGCAGCGATACCCGCCAACAATTCCTTATAGGTAATGCCGCCTGGCTCAGGTGTGCCCGTCCCAGGTAAAGTACCAGGATCCAACACGTCCAGATCAATCGTCACATAAACGGGAACATCCTTCAATTGCTGCACAATCTGCGGCAGCGTGTCGATGGTGAATTTCTCCATATAAGTATGCTCTTTCGCCCATTCGAATTCTTCCTTCAGACCGGAACGGATACCGAATTGGAAAATACGGCCGTCTCCCAGGAAGTCGAAGCAGCGGCGGATGACTGAAGCATGCGACAAGGATTCCCCCATGTAGTCTTCACGCAGATCTGTGTGGGCATCGATATGGATGACATGCAGATCTGGGTATTTTTCATAGGCAGCCTCGATGGTAGGCAGGCTCACGAGGTGCTCGCCGCCGACCATCAAGAATTTTTTGCCATTGTCCAATACTTCTTTTGTGTAGGTTGCGATATCGCTCAAAACGCGCTCTGTGTTGCCGAAAGGCAGATCCAGATCTCCGCCATCATGGATGGCCTCTTCTTCAAGATCACGATCCAAATAAGGGGAATAACTTTCCAAGCCAAATGAATCTTGGCGGATCGCCTGCATGGCAAAGCGTGTGCCTGGCCGGAAACTGGTTGTTCCGTCGAATGGAATCCCGAATAATACGGTAGATGCTTCTTCAAATGAAGATTCGCAGCCGATAAAGGTCTGGATGTTCATGTTATTTTTCACTTTCTGCCGTCCTCCAACTGTATGCTATTTGATTGTTGTTTCGATTGATCAGTCTTTCAGGACTTTGATCTGATGAGGCATTTTTTCCTCAGTCAGGACGTTGCCTAAAGTTTCATTGTAGTAGTGGTAATGCTGCACGACTGCCTCAGAGATCACTTCACCAGGGATGATCAACGGAATTCCTGGCGGGTAGATCATGATCGAGTCAGCACTGATGCGGCCGATGGCGTCGTCGATGCCGACCACTTCATTGTCGGCATAGAAAGCGTCACGCGGGGTGCAGGCCAATTTGTTGATGCTGCAAGTCATCACGTGCGCATCGAAATGTTGGCTTGCTTTTTTGTAGCGTCTACGGACATCCATCAAGGCATCAACCAGTCTTCCGATTGATTCGCGCGTATCGGCTGTGCTGATCACTGCCATCACTACATAGCCTTCAGCCAACTCCATTTGGATGCCGTATTCTTCCTTCAAGATTGTGTATACTTCGAAGCCCGTCAGGCCGATATCATTCACGCGGATCACCAATTTTGACCAGTCATAAGTCTGGTCAAATTTATCTTTGATGTAGTCGGATTTCAATACTTCATAGTCGCCGAATGCTTCGATTGCTTCAATCGCTTCGCTGACGATCGGACGTAGTTTTTTGTAGCGGTCTTTGCCGTACATCGCCAATTCGCTGCGTGCGGCATCGATCGAGCTCATCAACAAGTAGTTCGCGCTTGTCGATTGCAGCATGTTCAGCACTTTTTGTAATTTTGTTGCGGAAATGCGCTCCCCTTGCATCACCATCAAGGAGCTCTGCGTCAAAGATCCGCCGGTTTTGTGCATGGAATAAGTCACCGCATCGGCTCCAGCTTTCATCGGATCCTTCATTTTTCCGGGCATGAACGGCAAATGCGCGCCGTGCGCACTGTCGACGATGACAACAACACCGCGTTCATGTGCGATATCACAGATAGTCTCAAGATCGTTCAAGGATCCGAAATAAGTCGGATAAGTGACCAAAAGAGCTTTCGCTTTAGGATTTTCATCCAAGCCTTTGATGATGCGTTCCACGGAGATACCGTGTGAAATTCCGAAGGCCAAATCCATTTCGGGCTGGATGAAGATCGGCTTTGCGCCGCTCAAGATCAACCCGCTCATCACTGACTTATGGCAGTTGCGGGGAACCAAGATCGAATCGTTCGGCCCCACTACGCTCATGATCATCGCTTGGATGCCTACAGTCGTACCGTTCACCAAGAAAAAGGCTTGATCGGCATTGTATGCTTTTGCAGCCAATTCCTGTGCTTCTTTTATGACGGATTGCGGATGGCTCAACAAGTCCAATTCTTTCATGGAGTTGACATCCATCTGCATCGTCATATCACCGACTGCCATTTTAAATGGCGTCATCTGCGCACCCATTTTATGTCCAGGGACATCGAAAGGCGTAACGTCCTGCTTCGCATTTTTAACAAGCGCTTCGAAAAGCGGCATTTTGATATGTGTAATATTTTTTGCTTTAACGTTAGAAATTTGGTAAGTAATTTTATCAGAATGACCTTCCAAATAAGTGTCTGAATTGAATAAAACCTTTTCAGCCAAATAGATTTCCCCCTTTGATATAAAAAATGGGCATAAAAAAAGCTCTCCAACCAAAGGAAAGCTTCGATATCTATCAGCTGCTTTTCCTCTTATTGCTCATAGGACTTGGATAATCCTACGCTCAGGTTGGGCACCCAATATCAATCTGTACTGAAAAAAATTAGATTGATTGGTTTGCCACCGTATCTTCGACCCCTCGTCTCAACGGCTATTAATAAGAGATATTCAATTTATGCAAGCTAAATTCTATACAAATATGGTGTATATGTCAATGATTTTGAATAGAAAATTATAATTTTTTTCACACGGATTTTCCGAACGATGATTTGACATTTGTTTATGAATATTCATGAAATCGGCGGATTTGCCGTCCTATAGCCTTTAATCCGTTCGTGAAGGTGTTTCCTGGCGCTTATGGTACTTATGGGCCAATTTCAGTTCCTTCTGGTACATGCCCATAGCGAATGATATCAATGCGGCTCCGGCAAAGCCGACGATGCTGCCCAGCACCAATCCGTAGAAGCGGAACCCGATCAAATCCATTTCGAATGCGCTGCTCGACAAGTTGGACAGCAACAACGCCAATGGATTTGTAAAGAAGTTCGCCAAACCGTAATTCCGCACCATCGCATATTCCACAAAGAAATTCAAAACGATCAGCACCACGACCGTTTCCACCGTGCTGAACTGAAGACTGAAGAGGAAGATCCCGATGCCAAGGCCCACCATGCCGCCGACTATCCGCTGCACATGGCGATGGAAAATGACCTTCAGTTCGCGTCCCTGCAGGACAGCCGCACAGGAGACGGCAACCCAATAAAAGTTGCCTATGCCCAAGGAATGCGCCAGATAGGTCGCAAGGAACAGGATGCCCGCATGATGAACCGAAGACAGCAACAATTCCGAGTCATTTTCGACTGCGTCATAAAGGTGCTCCCGGTAACTCCGGGTGTCGTTCCGGTAAGGTCGGTTCAACATACGTTCGTTGAAGGTGACCGCCAAAACCGCCCAGAAGATGGATGCCGCTACCCCGATGCCCACGAAGGAGACCGCTTGGAGCATGCCCGGAATATCCAATTTTACGCCTGCCCCCATGGATGTAACCATGATGACGAAGAAGGCGCCTGGATTCGGGATATGCAGGATACGGACGACCAGGAAGCCGATCAGGCTGACCAGACTGATCGTGATCGGTATCATCCAAGGAACGAATGTGGAGAGCGCGCCGGCCAAGAACCCAGCCATGATGGCAAGCCCTGCCTTGAGAATGCGTTTCGCCAGTTTCGTCGGCGTAAACGGCTGGAAAGAAAGGAACGCGAAAGCCCCCAGAGCACCGAATGTCCCGATGCGCATGTTCCCCGCCATGAGTCCGATGATCAACGGGACCGCGGTGCTCAGCCCGGATCCGATCACCCGCGTCAAAGTATCGTCCGTTTGTCTGATGTGCAGCATCTCTTTGATGTGTCCTTTGATAGTTAACCACTCCCTTATTTTTTTCATTCACTTTTGCCCAACAAAAAAACAGCTTTATCTGAAATAAACGCTGCTTCAATCCTTTTTCAGCTTATCACAAATATTAGGACCATTCGCATCGATTTTGTGACAACTTTCCGAAACATCCGAGATTCCATCTCTGGGATAATTCGAAAAGGCTGCCTCTAAGAGACAGCCCACTGATTTTTTCACATGTATTACTTAGCCTTTCGACTGGCTTTTCACCATTTCGAACTCCTCTTCCATCGCAGCGGATGGTTTTTCCCCGATCAAGGAGAAGATCACGATCGCCACACAAGAAAGGATGAATGCCGGTAACAGTTCGTATATGCCGAACACGCCGCCGATTGGTTTGATCAGAAGTTTCCAGATGAAAACAGCGATTCCGCCTGTCAACATGCCCGCGATGGCACCTTGACGCGTTGTTTTTTTCCAGAACAAGGAGAACAGCATCAACGGTCCGAATGTTGCACCGAAGCCCGCCCAGGCGAAGGAAACGATTGTGAAGATGACGGAGTTTTCATCCAAAGCGATGATGATTCCGACGATAGCCAAAACAATCAAAATCATCCGTGTCATTGCCATGATTTGCTGGTCGGAGGCATCCTTGCGCAGTACGCCTTTGTAGATGTTTTTCGAAAAAGCACTTGCGGCGATCAGCAGATAAGAATCCGCGGAACTGATCGTCGCCGCCAAAATGCCTGACATGACGATTCCGGCCAATAGCGGCGGGAACAATAACGTCGCCATCTCAATGAAGATCGTTTCTGAAGTTGAAGCAGTCGTCAACGCCATCGGGAACATCGAGCGTCCGATCAGACCGATCAGGACGGCAGCGCCCAATGAAAGTGTCGCCCAAATGATGCCGATGCGGCGTGATTGCTTGATATCATCAGCCGAACGGATCGCCATAAAGCGCAACAGCACTTGTGGCATACCGAAGTAACCGAGTCCCCAAGCCATGCTCGACGCAATTGTGATCAAGCCGTATTTGCCTGCAGGTCCAAAGGCAGCCATCGCGCCATCAGCTTGTTGCACACCATCAACTAATGTCGGTGTTGCAATTCCGAAGAAATCCAAAAATCCTGGGATGCCTTTCAGGTTATCGATGACCGCTCCGGGACCACCGGCATGCACGACGCCTCCGACCAAAACAATAGCCAAAGCCGCAATCATGATGATGCCTTGCATAAAGTCGGAAACACTCTCAGCCAAAAATCCGCCGATGAACGTGTAGAACACGACGAACACCGCTCCGGCGATCATCACCGGGATATAAGGCACTTCGAACAAGGTAGCGAAGAGCTTCCCTACCGTCACAAAACAGCTGGCTGCATAGACGGAAAAGAAAACGAATATGAACGTGGAAGATACCGTTAAAATGACTCGTTTGTCCTCATGGAATCGATTGCTGAAGAATTCCGGCAATGTGATTGCTTCCGCTGATTCGGAATAATGACGCAACCGTTTCGAGACGATGATCCAGTTCAAAGATGTTCCCAATGCCAAGCCGATCGCGGTCCAGAATGCGTCTGACAATCCAGACCAATAAGCCACGCCCGGAAGACCCATCAGGAGCCAACCGCTCATGTCCGAAGCTCCCGCACTGATTGCGGCAACCCAAGGACCCAGACTGCGTCCGCCCAAGAAGAAATTATCGGAGCTTTCATTAGACCGCTTGTAGTAATAAAAACCGATACCGATGATGATCGACATGTAGCCGGCCATCGCCATAAAAATTAATGCTTTATCCATAGTTACCCTCCAAAATAAATAATGACATGTTTCATCATTCTAATTTAATTAAAATTTAATGAATTCACTCAGCCATCATAGCATAAGAGTAAAATTGTAAGCAACCTTATTTTCAGGATAAGCAGTAACAATACTTTTATAGCGAAAACAAAAATTACTTAAGCCAATTTTTCCAGTTCTGTTATTTTCTTTGTGCATGTCCCGACTTGCTTCAGGAAAATAAAGGCAATCAATGTCAAAAGCATAGACATCAAGATGAGAATCGGCTCCTTTGTTTGGATTGCATTGTACCACTGCGGGATGGAAAGCAGGAATTCCACAATGGCCAAACGGACAAATATCGTACGGATACGTTCGAATTGTTTGATCTGGCTTTCCGGATCCGTATACAGTTCGAAGTTGCCTTTTTTCCGGAAGATTGCCCAGATGCCCCAAGTCTGTACGAGTTCCCCACCTGAGTCACGTATCAAATCGTACAGTTCATTGCGCTGCTCGACCGTCTTGTCGCTGATGAGATCGACCCGGTAAGTATATTCATCCGGCTGGCATTTTTCGAAAGTATACACCCCCAGGAAGAAACGTTTCATGGCATAGCCTTTTGCGGACATGTCATTCAGGAATGCTTCTTCCTTATCTTTGTCGTAGTACAGCTTAAATTTTTTCATCATTTCCCATCGCCTTTCTGCCGTTTTCGAGAAGTTCGCCCAGTCTGGCGATTTCCTCATTCAGAACTTCTTTTCCGAGTGCCGTAATCAGATATTCCTTCTTTTTGCGGGACTGATCGTCCTGACTATGCAGCATGATCCATTTCTTCTCCAATAAAGAATTCAACGCACCATACAGCGTACCGGCTCCCAGAGCTACCCTGCCCTTCGTACGCTCCTCCACCTGTTGCATGATGCCGTAACCGTGGTTCGGCTGCAACAAAGAAAGCAGGATGTAAAACATCGATTCCGTAAGTGGTGCTCCCATCACATATCTCTCCTTCCGATATATCGTGTATCGTTATATACAATATATCGCCTAACGATATATTTGTCAATGAATTGTCTCCAAACACAAATAAATCAAAAAAAGCCCACCTGATTTCTCCATTTCCGGAAAAGTCAGGTAAGCTCCATTAATTTTGCACCTATCAAACGGTCTCCACATGAGCAGCAATCCACTCGATAACGTCCTGCGTTACCGCATCTTTGTTCGTTTCATTGAGCAGTTCATGACGGGCACCCTCATATAGTTTGTAGCTCACATCCTGAAGGCCAACTTGTTGGTAAGCCCTGCATGTCTGGATGATGCCTTTTCCGGCCTTGCCTCCGACCGGGTCGGCGGTGCCTGAAATGAAATGCAGCGGCAGGTCCTTCGGTATCGATTGGATATTCGCAGAATCGTTCATGGCCAACAAACCGCTGAAGAAATCATGGAAATAGCCAGCTGAACCGATTTTTCCTCGCAACGGATCCGCCAAGAACCTATCCACTTCTGCTCCGTCACGGCTGAGCCAGTCCAAATCCGTCCGGGCGGGCTTGAAACCCCGGTTGAAGTTCTGGAAGACCAGCTTGTCCAGCAAAAGGCTCGGATATGCTCTTCCATTTCTTTTGATTTCCGAAGCTGCCACGACTGTGCCGAGCTTCAGCAAGGCATTCGAAAACACCCCGGAACCGGACAGAACTGCGCCGGTAAGATCGTCCCCGTACAACTGAATGTAGCGTCTGGTCAACATTGAACCCATGCTGTGGCCAAACAGGAACAGCGGAACGGCTGGGTTTTCTGATTGGATGATTTCAGTCAGCGCACGCATATCTGCGACGACCTTGTCGAATCCTGCCTCATCCGCAAAGCAGATTGCTTTGCCGACATTCCCGTTCGTTTTGCCGTGGCCGCGATGATCATTTCCGTAGACGACTATCCCTGCTTCCGCCAGTTTGCTTGCAAAAACATCATAGCGTCCGATATGTTCTGCGTAACCATGTGCAAGTTGGACGGCGGCTTTTGGTTTCTGAATACCTTCCGGCGACCATTTCATCGCGAAGATTTCCGTTCCGTCGATTGATTGGAAAGTGAATGATTTTGCTGTCATGAGTGGACACCTCTTCTGGTACCAGGTTATACAAATGGTTAATAAGCATGGATAACGATATACTTTTCTCCAATTTAGCGATACCTGTTCAAAATGTCAAGCACCATAACAGAAGGGTAACGAATCGCTTTTACTGGCTCAAACCTTCATGAATCTTTTCCAGATTCCATTTCATCATATCGTAGTAGCTGTCGCCGTCTTCCCCTTCTTTCGCAATAGAATCCGTGAACAGATTGCTGTAAACGGGAAGATCCACCTCATTTGATAATCGTTCCATGCTTCTGTGATCGACACTCGTCTCCACAAAGAGAACCGGAACTTCTGAATTTCGTACTTTTTCAATGATTTGCTTCATCTGGTCAGGCGTACCTTGACCTTCGGTATTGATTTCCCAAATATAGGCGGCTTGTAATCCGTAAGCTTGGGAGAAATACTTGAAAGCTCCTTCGCTCGTCACCAACAGTTTCTTTTCCTCGGGGATATCAGCAAATTCATTTTTTGCTTCGCTGTCCAGTTCCGTCAAAACGGCAATGTATGCATCCGCATTTTTTTCATAGGTTGCTTTATTTTCAGGATCTTTTTCACTCATGACGCGAGTGATTTCGGTGATGTACTGAATGCCGTTTGAAATGTCCAACCAAGCATGAGGATCTTGTTGCGAACTGTTTCCCGACAGATATAGCGGTTCAACATTTTTACTGACAACGAAGTAATCCTCATCTTCCGACTTACCAGCAGTTTCCATCAATTTATCAAACCAGCCATTGCCAGTTTCCAGATTCAATCCGTTGTAAAACACAACATCGGCTTCGCTGGCTTTTCGAATGTCTACTGGCAAGGGTTCGTATTCGTGCGGATCAGTCCCAACTGGCACGATACTGTGGGCATCGATCAGATCCCCTCCAACTTTTTCTACCATGTCGCCAATAATGGAGTTGGTGGAGACAACTTTAAGTTTGGTTTCTGTTGTTTCTGATGCATCCGTACTTCCTTTATCTTCTTCCGGAGAATTCCCGCATCCTCCCAAAACACCCACAAACAGCACCGCAGCAAGCAACATTAGTTTATTCTTCATTATGTACATTCTCCTTTCTTAATTGACCAACAAGGCCCTTCTTCGGGGCAAAAATGAATGCCACAATGAAAAACATAGCTGCTGCCATGACAATCGTCGCTCCGGACGGCAAGTTGTAACTGTAGCTGAAGTAAAGCCCAACGATAGAACTGAGGGTTCCAAATACTGTCGACAGGACAATCATAACAATCAATTTATCGGTCAGTTGGTAGGCTGTCGCAGCCGGTGTGATCAGCATTGCGATCACTAAAATCGTCCCGACTGTCTGCAGCGAAGTCACAGCAACTAGTGTCAGCAAAAACATTAACCCATAGTTGATTGCACTGATGTTCCAACCGTATGATTTTGCAATCGTCGGTGCAAAAGAAGTCAGTTTAAGTTGTTTATAGAAAAGCGGCACTGCGATCAAGACGATAATAAGCACAGCGGCTGTCAAGAACATGTCTGAATCCCGGACAGCGAGTACATTCCCGAAGAGGATGTGATATAAGTCCGTGGAGCTTCTGGCGAAGGAAATCAAGATAATCCCAAGAGCAAAAAATGCACTGAAGACGATTCCGATTGCCGTATCGTTTTTTAAACGACTGTGTTTCGTGACAAAACCAATGAGAGCGGCCGACGCCATTCCAAAAACCGTGGCGCCGATGATGTAGCTGCTCCCCAACATGTAAGATAGCGCCACTCCCGGCAATACTGCGTGCGAGATGGCATCCCCCATTAAGGACATCCCTCGCAGGATGATGAAGGAACCGATGATTCCGGCAGATATCCCGACCATGACGGAAGTGATCAAAGCGTTCTGCAGGAATTGGAAATCCAAGAGCCCTTGAATGAAATCATTTAACATTTGTTCCACCCCCCAGACTGATCATTTCGGAAATTGCTTCCCCATAAGCCCTTCCCATATTATTGGCAGTAAATACCTCAGATACTGTTCCAAAGGCAACCACTTCTTTATTGATCAGGACAATATTGTCGAAATAAGACTGTACTTTATGCAAATCATGATGCACGATCACGATTGATTTGCCTTCATCGCGGAGTTGTTTCAACAGCTCAATGATGATTTTCTCGCTGGTAGCATCGATCCCGGCAAAGGGTTCGTCAAGCAGCAGCCATTCTGCTTCCTGTGCCAACGCCCGCGCAATGAAAACGCGCTGCAGCTGTCCACCGGATAATTCACTGATATGCCGATCTTTAAAAGCTGCCATTCCGACTTTCTCTAAAGCCCTCAATGCCAAATCCTTTTCCTTCTGCTTTGGTCTCTGGAAAAAACCTAATTTGGCGTAGGTGCCAAAAAGTACGGTTTCGAAAACATTGATCGGAAAAGACAGATCGATTTCTTGTCTCTGTTCGACATAGGCTACCTTGTTTATCATTTCCTTAAGTGGTTTGCCGTAAAGACTCACTGCTCCAGTATTTAACGGCGTCAAGCCCATGATCCCTTTCAATAAGGTTGATTTCCCTGCTCCATTTGGTCCTACGATCCCTGTTAATTTGTTCGGCTCAAACGCAAGCGTTGCATTCTTGATTGCAGATTGCCCTTGATAGGCTATGTTCATATTCTGGATTATTAAATTTTCCATTATGTGTTGTTCCTTTCTCATTTATATTCTCTGGTCTCTGAATTTGTGCTGAGCGACCCACAACTCATAAGGTTTAATTAAACATATTATTAGGCATACCTAACTTTTTGTTTAAGTTTAACTTATTTAATCCAAGTAAGCAAGTGTTTTACATTTCCCGCATGCCTTTTCTGTAGCTGCTTTCTATAAATGCAAAAAATCACCTTTTTATGTCATATGTATGAATGAAGTTCATTCATACAACAACTTAAAAAGATGATTTATGTTTTATTACACTATACAGCCCGTTAAATTAATATTTGCAAGGTTCTATATGTGAAAAGTTTACTCCCACTCGATGGTCGATGGTGGCTTACGGTTTATGTACTGTTGTATCAAGGTTTTCAGCCCTTGGTAACGTGAATTTCTTTAAGGAAATAGTAACAGATTAATGCGACAATAGCAAGGTAAAATAACCGTTTCTCTACTATATAATAGCAGTATACTGTGGCATACAGTTAGTTTAAAGGGCTCCCCCGGAATATTCAAGCGGTATTTAAGGCTGTTTCAGATTAAGCTACGGGTATCTATACGCTAACTATCCTCAGATTCCGTTTAAGCAAAGGGTATGGACGCAAAAAAGGCCCCAGGCTGTGCGGGGTCTCAAACTACTACTTATTCTGCTGTTACTGCTCTGCTGTTTCTACGCCTCGTAAGTACCCCGCCCTTAGCTACATATTCCGCTTTAAGTTGGGCTACCATCTGCTCTATACGCCTGGAATCTGTAGGCTCTGCCTGGGGCTTTTCCTTTTCGGCATAGGCAACGTAGGACCTGGCTTTCTGTATAAACGGGGCTAGCTCACTGTGTTCCATTTCTAAGTACTCTGCAAGCTCCTTGTAAAAGAAGTGCCTACCCTTTCCGGCCCCCGAAATAACATAGTAATCTTTAGGGCCCCAGGTTTCAGGGTTAGGGCTTACTTTGTGACCGTCTAACCATAGAGGGTGCTCTACTTGATACAAGGCTATAGCAAGCTCTGTAGGTAGGTCCTTACGCCAGTCTACCCTTTCTGCTGTGTATTTCACGGCTATTACGTGCCCGGTACGGTCTACCATAGGGCTAGGAAAAACCTCTGTAACCTCCATAGCCTTATTTATCGTGAATTTAGGCGGTAACTGCTCAATCTCTAACAGCTCCTCTACAATATCCTGTAGCCTTTCTGCTTTATGCTCGGCTACTATTCTCGATACCTCGGCCAGTACGCTATTTATCTGCCCGTCCCTTACGTTATCTGACAACATCAGGCCTTTTATAAAGTCTAAAGTTTTACCGTCCATCAGGATCAAATTAACGTATCTGTCTATGGCCTCAGCTAGGCTGTCTGCCTGTAGCCGTTTATACTTTACCTCGTAAGTACGGCTGTAATCTCCGGCCTCCTGGTCTGCTTTAAAATCTTCCTTAACCTTTGGGAAAAACCGCTTGCTGTCTACGGCCTCACGGGTTACTCCGATACTTAAGCCCGTCTGCTCTGCTATTTCTTTTATATCTGTAACCCCGTCCACGGTGTAAAGGTAAAGGGCACGGTAAATTTTATTCAGGTCCATCTGTACGCCTCCTAAAGTAAAGTAAGATATAGGGACCGCTATTAACGGCCCCGGTATCTGTCTATGCTGTTGTCTGTCCACTCTGTACTGCTACGCTGTAATGCTGTGCTGTTAATACTGTTTTTTCTTACCTGGGTTATTCAGGGCGTGTATCCACTCGTCTACAGATAGATACGTTGTTAACAGGTCAGCCTTATCGGTAACCCTTTTAACAATATCCTCCCGCTTAAAGGGTGGTAAAGCCTCAGCCTGTGGGGGTTTAGGGTGCTTTTCGTTAAACTCATTCATTACCCGTTCAAGCTCTGATTTAGGTGCTGTGGGGCTTACGTCAAACAAATCTCTTAACATGCTGTCCAGGTCCGGGCCCTGTCCTGGTGTAGGCCTGTGGTAGTCTTTACCCTCAGCATATCTACTGGCTCCTGGGGCCCCGCTTAGCTGTCTTAGTGGGTCCTCTGTATTTAAGTCAGGGTTATTCAGTAAGCGTTCAAGCCTAACAGCGTCAGACATGAGTAACAGGTCCGGGTGTTCGGTTTCGTTATACATTGACATAAAGACTAGGCCAAAATAGGCACACTCCATATAAAACGCCTTATCCTTAAAGATACTCCTGTCCACAAATCGCTGTAAGTTCTGCTCGCTTGCACGGTCCTCACGGTAAAGAGTATCCGATTCACTGAGGTTAAGCCCTAGCTCCCTGGTATTCATATAGCCTGATAAGGTGCTTAAGTTGTTCAGTACCCACCAATGGAGCTTAGTTTTTTTCACTGCGTTACGTTGGATAAGGTCGGTACCACTGAGGCCCGTGAACTCAATTAATAACTTGCGGTCCTGGGTGGTCCCTGTGTCAGACGTTGCCTTTTCGATCAGAATATCAATAAAGGCGTCTAACTGTGAGCCGGTCATTTCTTTTTGTTTAGTACGTCCTAAGGCCTGGCTTAACTCTGCCTCTGCTCTGCTGTGCTCTGCCTCGTACTCCTTACGGTTATCTCCGATATACTTTCTTAAGGTCCTGTCTGATATTCCGACTGCCTCAGCATACTCTTTCTGTACCGCTCCCTCCTGGGCTGACAGTAGCGCAAAAGTCAAGGCGTGAGCTAGAGGCGTTGCCGGGGCCCGCTCCTCCAGTACGTCTGCTATAACCTGTTGCTTACGTTCTTTCTCAGTCATGGCCATTAAATACCGCCCCTTTCTACAACTTGCTTAATGGCCTCCAGTGCCTCGGTATTAACCACACTGCCACGGCCTAAAGTTACCCGCTCACCGTTCTTAGCTGTTACTTGTTTCGTCTGAACATTACCATTCCAAGATTTCCCTAGGACCTCATGCACCGCTAAAGCATGGAATACTTGTACTATGGCCCCATTTACAGGCTGATTAAGCTCTTTAATAGCGGTAAGGTCTGCCCGGACCGTTAGCGGGGTAGTAGTGTTATAGGTTTCTGCGTACAGGGCTCTTAAAGCCTCCATAGCTTTAGCCTCTTGTCGATAAAAGGGAATAGCTAACTGTTCTAAATCAGCCTTAAAACCGTCTTGCATATTCTGCTCAATACGCTCGGCCAGGGTTAACTCCTCAGTTAGTTCTCGCTTTTCAGCCATTAACGCCTTGCCCGCCTCAACCGTTGCCACCTCTGCCAGGGCCTTAGCGATCGCTGTCAACCGTGCTGTAATACGGGCCTTATCACCGTTGTTAACTTTATCTGCTCTTTTCGTCACCGCTTTTTCTAGCTCCTTAAGTACCGCTACCTCTGCCTCAAATACCTCTAGTAATTCCTTACGTTTACCTGTTTCTGTGATTAATTCAGCCATTATTTACCCGCTCCTTTAGTGTTAGTCTTAGTGTTATTTTTTAACGTCTTTAGCGCCTTTTCATGGTCCTTAACGTTCTTTTCCCCTTGCTCCTTAGCTTTGGCCTCAATCTGCTCTTTATGTAATCTGTAGCCCTCTGCCATTTTTTGCACTGCTGTAGGGCCGGTGCTTTTCTCAGTTCCCGGTCCTTTAATACTGATTCCTAGCTCTTTAGCTGTGATGATGGTCTGCTTTGCCGGCTTACGGTAATCAATCTTACTGTATGCCTGTGATAACTTGTCGATACTCTTGATTATTTAGCTCCTTTTTTAGGTGGTTTTCCTACTTTAGCCGTAAATTCTACATAGCTTGCTACGTCAGGTTTTCCGGCCTTTCGATATACAATCAGCGGGTTAACCTTAATAAACTTTTCAGATCCGGCCTGGGACTTGCTAAAGATGTGCATACCGTTAAATTTAGCACCGTTAACGTGACGTTGTAATGTTTTCAAGTCGATACCTAACAGCTCTGCCAGGTCCCCTAGGGCTATCCCTAGCACCTTGTTACCGTCTGATTCCTGGATATTATAAGCTAGTACGTTGGTAGCAATGTTAACGTAAGGAATAACAGCGAATACTAGCCCTAAATCTGAGGCCGTTACCGTTCCCTCTTTAAATGCCTGTTGTACGTTCGATTGCCAAATTTTAGCCTTATCTGTTACCCCGTTACCTGCGCCTGCTCCTCTAAAAAGTAGGGTACTGTCTAACATGTAAGACTTACGTTTCTTGCCGTACTTATCTATAGTAATCTCTGTAAGGACCCCGGCGGTTTTCAGGGCTTTTATAAGCTCGTTTATAGTGTGTTCCCGGTTAATCTTTAGGACTGTCTTAAGGTCCTCCTTGTCCATTGGTACGTTGGCCTGTTCTGATAATTTCAGTACGTTATCGTACCCGGCATAAGTCGTGAGCACGGCATAATAGCCTAGCTGTTTAAACGTTAACTCTGTCATTCCTATTCTCTCCTTTAGATTGTTCATATCTGCAAAGATAAAAGGCTCTTTCTCCTCTTTGGCTGAGGCTACCCGGTCCTCTTTCTGCTTAAACTGTTGGTAGGCCTCTTGCTGTGTCACCGTTCTATAGCTTGCTACCTCGTTGATTATTTCCCCGGTTTCGGTATTAATTACTGCCAAGTTAGAGCGGGTTTTTCCGCTGTTCATATCATTTTTAATATTCATTAAGGCTGTCCTCCTAAAAAATAAGTAACGGCTCTTACCGTTCTTACTGTTATGTGTAACTAAGGGGCCTGTAATGAAAGTACCTTTTAAAAAAAAGTGGAAAAAGTTTAAATATTATTTTGTGAGGGCAGCTAAAAGGCCTTTCTGTTTTACAGCTATTCTGTATTTAGAAAAAAGTTGCTAGCTGTGACATAAAGAGGCATATTCTGCGGGGCTTTCTGGGGATATTCTGAGGCTAAACGGACTAAAGGGGCCGGGGCATTTTTACCCGTTCCCCCTCTTATTGAGGCATCTTAAAGTTGTAGGCAATAAAACATAGGACATAAACCGTCATAAATAGGCCCAAACACAGGACATAAACCGTCATAGTCTAAAAACGCTGTAACCCTTGAGGCTGTGAGGATGAGGCTACTTTTACCCGTGAGAACCCTTCTTATTCTTCAGGATCCTACGGCTTTACTGTTATTTACTGCTGTAACTGCTCTACCCCGTTAAAAGATATAGGGATCGCCTACGGCTCTCCCTGGGGCTACCGCCCCCACCTCCTTACAAAATAAACTGTATAGATTCCCTTTTATTTAGAACGTCCTGGGCCCTGGTTACTGTTTTAAGGGGTTAGCCCCTGGTACAGGTAACGTTATAGAAAAGGTTAAACTCTCGTTATTATTTTAGGATAGGGGCCGTTAGGCCGGGACCGCTAGGGACCTATATAGCTCTTTAAACAGTTATACAGTTAGTCGCTGTAGTGATTAACCCCAGTTTCTCTAACACTTTGTAGCAGATATTTATACAGGGTAAACAGTTAGGGATCCGGTAGGGGCTGTTTAGGGGCTGTAATGCTGTTAGGGACCTTGTAAATACAGCTAAGATACCCGTAAATCTTTCCAGGGCTAGCTGTTAAGGGCTGTAAAATACCCGTTTACACTCAGGAAGCCTCGCCTGTGGCTGTCCCCTCCTGTGCCCTGATATTGCGTAACTTCCAGGCAATAAAACGCTATACTTCCTGGCCTATAAGGGTTTCTAGCCTGTCCGGGCTGTACTCCTGAGCCATTCCTGTAAGGTGCTGTAACGGACTGTAACGGCTTTTACTCTGTTAACATGTAAATACCTTAAGCTGTTGTTAGGCGGGCTGTAAGGTTTATTTAGGGGCTGTTCCAGGGGTTAAGGTGTTACTGTATGGATCCGGTTAAGGCTGTAAAACTGCATTAAAAAAGAGGGCTGTAATAAGCCCCCTGGTGTACGTTATTCTGTTAGGCAAGCTGTTAGCTCTGTCCCTGTAATGCCCGGTACTCTCTGTAAATAGTAGCCCGGCTTATCTGTGTAGCCTCTGCAATATCGTTAACGCTCATTTTATTAGTATCACGGTTAGCCATTAAATCTAAGGCAAGCTGTAAGCTCTTATTATCCTTAGTGTACTTTTTAGGCATCCCCTTGTATACGCCCCTTGCTTTGGCCTCTGCTATGCCCTCTCTCTGCCTCTCTAGTATCATTTCCCGCTCCCATTCCCCTACAGATAACAGGATATTTCTTATAAGTTTAGAGGTAGGGCTGTTGTCGAATACGCCCATATTAAGCACGTTTAGGGTTATTCCCTTATCGTTTAGGCTGTCTATAAGCTGTATGCCCTGGGTAACGTTACGGGCTATACGGTCCATTTTAGTAATTATTAACGTATCTCCGGGCTGTAGCTGATTAAGTAGCTTATTTAGCCCGGCCCGGTCCGTATTCTTACCGCTTGCTTTCTCTGAGATAATCTTTTCAGCTCCGGCTCCCTTTAGGGCTTTCTTTTGTATGGTAAGGTCCTGGCCTACTGTCGATACCCTCGCATATCCGTATAACATAATATTTACCCCTTTTCCCCGTTTATTCTTGATACACTCACCCGATACATTCATAACCCCAGTATAAAGCCATTCCGCTATTGTGTCAAGAGAGTATACCTCAATGATACACAGATACAATTATACAGCTTGGCCCCGGCTACTCCCTGGGGTTAGGGTCTTGCTACCTGGCTGTGGCAGTCGTACCTGGCCCCCTGGTTATGTGTAGTTATTGCTATGCTGTAGGTACGTTAGCTAACTGATACAGACAGGCCAGGATAGCCCTTAAACGAAAAAAACAGCCATATACAGCTAGTTAACGTTTAGTTAATGTGATACCGTTGTAAATAAAAAAACTCTGTGAGCCCCTTGTATTTAATTTTTCTGTGACAGGCTGAGGCGGGACCCTATGGCACGGGGTAAGGGGTAGCTGTGCGGTGTAGCTTAGCTGTGCGGATCTGCGGGAACCGGAGGCATGGTTTTAGGCAGTCTATAAACCGTTACCTTACAGCGTTACCCCTTACCCTTACAGATCCCTACAGCCTCCTAACAATTCCCCCTATCAGGTCGTAACTAAAAGCAATTACAGCAAAACTGATAGTAATTTTTTGGCGCCGAAAAATGGAAAACAGGCGGAATGAGAACCTTTAAAAAAATTTACAATTCCTAAATTTATAAAATTATCAACACTATGATGAACAATACTACTAAAAGACAACCACATCCCATCATACTGTTCCCTAAACTGTTCATGGCATCCCCTGCCTTTTCCATTTGTGCTCCTGATTTTTCCATTTTTTTACCGGCTTGATATAGTTTACTGTTCGCCCTTTGGGATTCAAGTTTGTAAAAAATATTTTTAACGCCTTCATCATCATACATAAATCCGCATTTAGGGCATTCCTTAGTGTTAAAAGTTAAATAAATCTGTTTATTACAATTAGGACAAGTAATCTTTATTCTCTCATTTTCCATCGTTAAATAGACCTCCTTCAGTTTTCCGCTTTTGAGATTTTCAAATCAAGGAACGAGCACCTCTCTTGTTTTCATTATGTTTTTACACTTTTAAAAATAATAAGGCTCACCTGCCTTTTGGGGGGTCAGATAAGCCATTCATACTGTAAATGCTTTTTTTATTGGTACGCTTCAAATTCTTCAAATAAATCTTGGTTGTATACTAAAAACAGACTAACCGTCCCTCGGAAGCCCATCGCTCGAGCCACTTCTTCCTCGGCCTGGACTAGGTGAACCCCCATACCGTGATAAGTGATGAAATAATGTCTTCTGTCATAGCTATTGTAATACCCTTCAGGGTCTGCTAATATCCTTTCAAAATCAGCAGATTCCGGAAAGTTGATTTCTTCTAAGATTAATTCAGCTTCTTCTACTGGGATGCCTCTAAAATATATTTCATCAATTCCAACATCTTCATCATCAGGATAAATGAAAATTTCATCATTCACTTTGTATACCTTACGATAGTTGCCGTACTCCTTCTCGGTTTCTTCCACTACATTGCCATCCGTCTCAAACGTGTCTTGAAGGTAAGTAATCGTTTCTTCCACGCTGTCTTTATTGATAGATATTGCTACCTCTTTAACAGGACTAACCGTTTCTGCTTCTGTGTTGCTGGTACAAGCGGTTAAAAATAACAATGGAATGACGAATAGTAACTTTTTCATATCTAAAACATCCTTCATTATCTTATTATCTTATTTTTTTGGGGTAATGTGCTACGAACAAGGCGCATATAAAAGCTAGTTTATTCGGAACAAACTACACTATTAATTTACTGTAGTTTTACAGATACCTCTGATTACACCAGGTTATCTTACGTAATTACTCTTTATGTATTCCTTTTGATCTTCTGTAAGCTCCTGTCCCGCTCTCAGTGTTAGGAAAATATCCCTTTCAATATCGTTAGGCGCTGTAATTTCCGATACATTTTCATATCTGACTGTTTGAGCGTCCCTAGCAAATAGCGGGATAACGGGATCTAAAATTTTCCGCCTACTTAACAGTACGTTATCTCCTCTGTATATGCTTTGCCGTTTATCCCTGTCTGAACTCATATCATCAAGGATAAACGTAAACCCGTTAGTGGATGTAATTTTCTTTAAGTCCAACATGTACCGCCTCCCATATTTAACTTACAGCATTCTCAAGAAATCTTCTTCAATTAATATTTCAATTTCTTGACCATCTGCCAATCTTTTTTGAACATCTGTTATCTTGTTACTCCCTTTTTTATTTTTTTTCTGCTCTCCCATAATTAGAAAGTTAGTTAGTTTAGTAATTTGTTCCTCTCTGATTCCTCCAGCTTTTTCAAATAACTCAAACGCATGATTTCGGGAACCAATATTTAACTTACCCGTTATTACTGCGTGCTTACGATAGAAAGGGTGCTCCTCATTAAAATAACTAGGGTCCAAACTATCTACTAAATTCACATGCTCTTTGCTGCTAAAATATTGTGATTTCTCGAAAGGTATACGTTCAAAGCCCCTGACCATACCTAGTTTTTTGTAATTAGCCTTTTTATATAAGTCAGATAAATCTGTCGCCGAATTTTTGTAAATCAGTTCCATAATTATTTTACCCGACGCTTCAGCATGTGAGAGGGCATTATACTCAGTTAAATCTATGTTAAATTCTTTACATAGACTTCTTAAGCCATAATCTATACTACTGTGCAATGCTTTAGTGAGAGCGCATGAACAAAAATACTCAATGTAAAAATCACTAATATCATATTTCTTGTTGCAATTCTGAATAGCTCCAAAGGAAAAAGGGGCATAATGGGAAACAACTGGTAATCCATCTATAAATGTAATAACATCTTTCGTAATATTCGAATACAAAGGCTTTTCTTTTACCAAATCACTAGTTATCTTATGCATACTCTGATAAAAGCCGTCAAATTCTTCCTCCGGATTAACTAAGGTTGTGTATCTGTCTACAATTTTGCCGTTAATAAACTTTGCTAGACCTATAGCGCAAATACTTGTACTACTGTGGTTAGCTGTTTGAATATTTAAAGCTACAAAGTTAACACCCTCCATTTTTCCCCATCTCCCTAACTGTTATTAGTGCCTATTGGACTCCAGTAAAGAATACACATTATTTCTATACCTTATTATACATCTAAATAAATTTTGTGGTATATATATAATAATATTATGTAGTTACATTTACTTTTTCCTAAATAAATCTAATCCCTGTCACCAAAGAAAAAAGAAGCCCTAGGAATTAACCCAAGACCTCCGATATATACGTTATTTAGTTATTACAATTTATAAAAGCCCGTACTCCTCTAGAGTAGCCTTTTGCTCCTCAACTGTATGGCCTTCACTAATCCCTATAGCCAATAGTTCTCTAAAAAGTAGGTTATATTCCGGTTTATACTTATGGATAAAATTCTCAAGACTCACCTTACATGAAATGATACCAGGTAAAGCCCACACATCTATTACTATGGTCCCCTCACTGTCCAAAATAGTTTCCCATACAGCGTTCTCTCGTATCTCATAATAGCAAAGATTAGCACGTAGGTAGCTATAAATATCCTCTGTAATATCAGCATAAATATAGCCATTATTTCCTTGTCCAACAGCTATTAGCCCGCAATAGCCTTCCATCTCTTCCCTTAACAGTTTTAAATCGTCTAGCTCAATAAAGTAGTCTCCATCTTGAATGCCGTCATTGTACTTAATAATAATTGTGTCATAGTCATAAATCTCATCACTGTTAATCATTTTAAATGTCCCCTTTATTTTATATTATTTTATCCTTACACTTATTTATTAAGAATGTGTTCCCCCTACTGTGACAGATTTAGTATAAAATTTTGTAAAAACTAAGGACCCAGATAAGGATCCTCTACAAAGTGGGTAGTCTACCTTTATAGATTCCGGTTGAAAATGTTAATGAGATAAAAATTTGTACCACGGTGTATCTCTGTTTATTAAGGACTTATTTAATACTCAATCCCCTATGCAACTGTCTCAGGAGCTACAAGCCCGGTCTCTATCTGCTGGATCAAACTATCTATAACTCTATCTGTTTCCCCCTGATAACAATCATCCACCTTGTCCCCCAGGAACAGTAAGGTACTTATCAAATATTCCTTGTTTACAATTATCATAATCTTATTTTGTGCCATTCTAAATGCTCCTCCTTATACTTAAACTGTGCCTGTGTTAATTATTTATGCTGTGGGTTACGGTCCGGCTTGCCGGGCTATGGGCAGAATACGCCCTAGAAAAGAACGTCACTCTTTCCGGTATGGTATAGAATGTAAGCCCGTTTTTACGTCTTTATCTGCTCCTCAGACAACCCTTTACCGGCGTATCTCTGCATTTCGTTCTGCGGTTGAGACTTTAAGAGTACCGCTCCCGTGTTTTGTGTAACGGGCTTTGTATCCGGCTTAATGGTTAACGGGCCCGCCAAAAACAGACAAGCCTGCCTCACTGTTTAGGGAATAGTTCCCAGGGCCGTGCTCGCCCCCTTGCTTTTGGTGTTCTGTACGCAAAGTAACCCGGCTCTTTTACTAGGGTTAGTACAATGGCTGAGCCGTGCCTGGTTTATACCGTCCTCGCCCGGTAACTAACATTTCTCCGGGATAGACGTTAGGACAGAATAAAAGCGCCTATACTGCTCCTGATAGATACACTCAGATAACAGTACAAGCGCTGAACCCTCTTTTAGGGGTATTCTGCCTTGAAAAATAACCGCTACACTGCTAAAATTACTGATATAGCTCTGTAGCCGTTCTGTCTGATACTGTGTTTATCAGGCCGTTACTAAGGTGTTCCACCACCTGGTAATAACGGTTATAGGGCTCTTTTTGTGCCCCTATATTCTGTTGTAACTTACTGTTTAAGACTTTGTAGGGGGCTAGTTTTAACCCCGTGCTTAACGATAATCTCGTCATCCAGGCCCTTTAGGTAGGTGGCCGTTATTGACGTATCATAGTGCCCCAATAGCCGTGAAAGACTGTAAATATCAATCCCGTTTCTTAGTTGCTTTTGTGCAAAGTAATGTCTGCAATCATGCGGGCAACACCTTACGCCTGCCCTTACTCCCACGTTCTTACCGTGCTCTTTTAACATTTGGTTAATGCGGGTACGTGTAACTTTCTTGCCTGACTGCGTTAAAAAGTAATAATCCTCTAGCTCCTCCGGATCCCAATTAGAAAAGCGTTTCTCCTTAGCAAACTTGTATTTGTTCATCTGACGTTTAACTCTGGGGCTGATATACATAAGCCTCTGCTTGCTCCCCTTGCCTCTGACAAGTAGCCCGTTGCGGTTAATGTCTCCGGGCTTTATCCCGATCAATTCCGATACCCTCAAACCACAGTCGAAAAGTAGCATCAGCATTAACATATCCCGGATATTGCTATACGTCCGGCCCTCACAGTCCTTAAGCATGGCCCTTACTTCCCTGTCGTTAAACGTTCTTATTACAGTCTTTTCCTCTTTCAGATTCTTTATAAACCGTGTAGGGTTATCATCACGGCTTATATACTCCTCCTCCACTAGGAACGTGTATAAAGACTTAACCCGAGAAATATTGCCGTTTATTGTAATGTTTTTAAGGCGTCCGGACTGTTGCCAGTATCTAATTAACTGTTTAATATGCGCTGATTTAATGGCCTCTATCGTTTTTATCTCGTACTGCTTAAATAAGAACGTTTCAAACTCCTCTAGGGTATACGTGCAAAGTCCTATATATCTTTCAGCCCGGCTTAATATCTCCTGATTTAGCGTAAAATCCTCTATAGCATCCCGGATAAGCATAAAAAAGCACCCTCCTAACCTGTTCCATTTAAGGAAATTCAAGTTAAAAGGGTGCTTAAAAGCACTAGCTTATTAAATTTGATATAACGGTAATAACGGTACGCCTAAAATCAGGTAAATAGTATAAGGTAAAAACGGCTAAATAGCTGTATTAATACCTACAATAGCCTGATATATCAACGTTTCTAACGGTAATAACTACCGGAAAATGCTCCGGCCTATTCCCACTCGATGGTCGATGGTGGCTTGCTCGTAATGTCGTACACTATGCGGTTGACGTGCTTCACTTCATTTACGATGCGTCGGGAAATTTTGTCCAACACTTCGTAAGGGATGCGAGCCCAGTCGGACGTCATGCCATCGATGGATGTCACGGCGCGGATACCGATTGTGTAGTCATACGTACGGCCGTCGCCCATTACGCCTACGCTGCGGAAGCCTGGCAGGACTGTAAAGTATTGCCATACATCGCGGTCCAAACCAGCATTCGCGATTTCTTCGCGCAGGATGTAGTCTGATTCGCGGACGATCTCCAATTTTTCTTCGGTGATTTCGCCGATGACACGGATACCCAAACCAGGGCCTGGGAATGGTTGGCGCCAAACGATGCTGTCAGGCATACCAAGTTGTGTTCCCAATTCGCGGACTTCATCTTTGAACAATGTGTTCAATGGTTCGATCAATTTGAATTGCATATCTTCAGGCAGTCCACCTACGTTGTGGTGGGACTTGATTGTTTGGGCAGTCTCTGTTCCACTTTCGATCACGTCGGTGTAAAGCGTTCCTTGCGCCAAGAAGTCGATGCCTTGCAATTTCGTAGCTTCATCGTCGAAGACGTAAACGAATTCGTTACCGATGATTTTACGTTTTTGTTCCGGATCGCTGACGCCTGCCAGTTTGTCCATGAAACGTTTTTTCGCATCAACGCGGATGATGTTCAAGCCGAATTTGCCTACAAGGCTTTCCATAACTTGATCGCCTTCGCCTTTGCGCAAAAGGCCGTGGTCAACAAATATACAAGTCAATTGAGAGCCGATCGCTTTGTGAAGCAACACGCCGACTACGCTTGAATCAACCCCGCCGGACAGTCCCAACAAGACTTTTTTGTCGCCAACAGTTTCTCTGATTTTTTTGGTTTCGATTTCGATGAAGTTAGCGATAGACCAGTTGCCTGAGCAGCCGCAGACTTCGAAGGCGAAGTTCTTCAGCATTTCGTTGCCGTGTACAGAGTGCTGTACTTCCGGATGGAATTGGACGCCGTAGAATTTTTCTGCTGTATTGGCGAAGGCTGCAACGGGACAGTTGTCGTTTGTCGCAGTCACTTTGAAGCCAGCAGGGATTTCAGTGATTTTGTCGCCATGGCTCATCCAGACAGTCTCGATGTCGGAAAGGCCTTTGAACATTGGCGTATCCAAATCAAGGATTTCGATGTCGGAACGTCCGTATTCCCTTTCATCAGCTGGAATGACTTTTCCGCCGAAATGGTCGGTCATCAATTGCATGCCGTAGCAAATGCCCAATACAGGGATGCCCAAAGCGAAAATGGCCGGATCGACTTTGAAAGCATCGTCTTCATAGACGCTGTTCGGGCCGCCGGAGAAAATGACACCTTTGACGTTCCCCATCGCTTTGATATCTTCAGCAGTTGTGCGGTGTGAAACCAACTCTGAGAATACGCCGAATTCACGGATGCGTCGTGTAATCAATTGGTTATATTGACTGCCGAAATCCAGTACGACGATTTTTTCCAACTCGGTAAATTGCTCTATCATCTAATAATCTCTCCAATTTCCTTAATATTTTTTTATGTACAATTCATCAATAAAGTGATTAGTTGTTTTGTGAATCACTAAATTTGCCCGTGTGATCGTGGGATAGATATACTCCCGAAGGTTTTTGAGGTTGACCCTTTTCCAGACGCCTCTGGCCATCTCGATGGCATCCTCGCGTTTGCCGATTGCATAGTTGTAATAATAATTGTCCGGTTGATCGATTGCCAAGTCCATCAGCATTTCGAAACGTTCGATGTACCATTTTTCGATCATCTCTTCCTCGGCATCCACATAGATGGAAAAGTCAAAGAAGTCGCTGACGTAAATCTGTTGATTGCTCGGCAACTGCAACACATTGATCCCTTCCACGATCAGAATATCCGGATGATTCACTTCCTCATAATCGCCAGGGACAATATCATAGATGCGGTGGGAATATACCGGAAACCGGACATTCGGCTTGCCTGTCTTCACATCCAACAGGAATTGCACCAAATTTTCCATATCGTAACTTTCCGGGAATCCTTTACGATCCATGATGTTGCGTTCCCTCAATATCCGGTTCGGATACAGGAAACCATCCGTCGTCATCAATTCGACGGCTTTTGTCGGATAAGCCCGCTTCAAAAGATTCTGCAGTACACGTGCTGTCGTACTTTTACCTACTGCGACACTACCCGTTACGCCAATGATGAGCGGAGACGGTTCATAGGATCTGCCAAGAAATCTGCTTTTATCCCGCTGAAGATTCCGGTACTGCTGCAAGTAAATATCGAACATATGCACCAACGGCACATAGACATCCTTAACATCTTCCAATGAAAGCCTATCATTCAATGATGTCAATTCCCTCAGTTCCTCTTCCGTGATTGTCGGAATGGAATCTTGATGAAAAGTTTGCCATTCTTCACGATGGATTTCGTAGTAGTTTCTATCTTCTATCATAGCTTTTCCCTTCTGGAAATAATCAAACTTTTGGTAATTGTATCACACTTTTCTGAAAATTTAACCCCCATGAAATACGAACATTAAATTTTAATTGAAACCTAATCTTTGCATTCTGCGGTGGGATAGCTTTTTAAGTTTCCGTAAAATCCCAAAGATTTGATTTACTTTGCATTTTTGCTCCGATACAATGAAAATGATGAAAGAAAATAGCGAAAAATATGTGCTGAATTTGCCAAATTTTATTTAAAAAAGAATTTTAAAAGCGAATGATCCCGCGAAATCATGCCGATTTGCAAAATCCATGTACAGCAAGCATAATAGAAGACGCGTAAGAATCAGCGACAGTACTACTTTTCCGCTTGGTTCATAACCAGTAAAGGACGATCCTATATGATAAAAACACGTTGCTCAACCGGCAAGTCGCACGGCAAAATCATCCTGATGGGTGAACATGCTGTCGTTCACGGGGAGCCATCCATTGCACTGCCCTTCCCGGCAGTCGAAATGACCGCTACCGTATGCGAAGCGGAAGGTCCCTTGACCATTGACTGCTCATATTATAACGGCATCGCTGCAGAAATGCCTGAAATCCTGGAAAGCATGCGGACAGCCATCCAATCCGCATTGGCCGAACTGCAGGTTTCGGGCGATAACTTGGCGATTTCGCTCGCGAGCACCATCCCGGCCGAAAGAGGCATGGGTTCCAGTGCGGCCGTTTCGGTGGCCTTGACCCGCGCCCTTTTCGCCTACTTCGATAAGCCGTTGGACCAAGCGACCTTGCTCCGGCTCGTCAACATATCCGAGATGGTCGCACACGGAAACCCTAGCGGTCTGGATGCCGCTACGGCAAGCGGTGACGAACCGCTCTTTTACATTAAAGGCCAGCCTTTCGAAGCTTTTCCTTTGAACCTGAAGGCTTACATGATTGTCGGTGATACCGGCGTGACCGGGCAAACGAAGGAAGCAGTAGCCAGTATCGCCACAAAACTGAACGGAGAAAATCCGCAACCATACCGCGACGCCATCACCCGTTTGGGCAGTTTTGCTCAAACGGCGAAGGCAGCCATCGAGGCAAATGACCCGCAGCAATTGGGGCAATTGATGAACCAAGCCCATGAAGTGTTGTCTTTTCTGGAAGTATCCAGCCCTGATCTGGACAGGCTCGTATCAGCGGCCCGGTCTGCAGGAGCGCTGGGCGCCAAATTGACAGGTGGCGGACGCGGCGGTTGCATGATCGCATTGGCCGGTACCCGCTCCGAAGCGGAAGAAGTGGAAGAATCTATACGCCAAGCCGGGGCAATCCGGACTTGGATCTATCAAATGGGAGGAACTGAAGATGCCTAAGAAAGCTCATGTCCGAGCGCATACCAACATCGCGCTGATCAAATATTGGGGGAAGCGGGACGAAACCTACTTTTTGCCTATGAACAGCAGCCTTTCCATGACCTTGGATAAACTCTACACGGATACGATGGTCGTCTTCGATGAAGCCCTCCCGCAGGATTCTTTCTATCTGAATGGCGAGAAACAAGGCGAAAAAGAGACACAAAAAATCTCCAAATTTCTCGATCTGTTCCGCGCAGAAAAAAAGACAGCCATGCACGCACGCGTGGAAAGCATCAACCATGTCCCTACCGCAGCCGGTCTGGCATCCTCAGCCTCCGCCTTCGCTGCTTTGGCGGGAGCTGCCAACTTGGCTTTGGGTCTTGATTTGGATCCGCAGCGATTGTCGACTTTCGCAAGACGCGGCAGCGGCAGTGCGACGCGCAGCATCTACGGCGGTTTTGTGGAATGGGATATGGGGACTTGTTCCGAAGATTCCTTCGCGATACCCGTCGACGATGCCAACTGGGATATCGGTATGGTCATCGTGGCCGTCAACCAGAAAGCGAAAGAAGTCTCCAGCCGCATCGGCATGAAACGCACGGTCGAGACTTCGCCCTTCTATCCGGCTTGGGTGGAATCGGCGAAAAAAGATATACTGGACATCAAAGCAGCCATCGCTGCAAAAGATTTCATCCGCTTGGGCGAAATCACCGAAGCGAACGGCATGAAAATGCACGGAACCATGTTGGGTGCGGAACCGCCTTTTTCCTATTGGGAACCGGACAGCATCGTCGCCATCAAGACCGCCCAGGCTTTGCGCAAACAAGGCATCCCTTGTTATGTCACGATGGATGCCGGTCCGAATGTGAAGGTGCTGTGCCGCCTTTCGCAAGCCGAAACGATAAAGGAAGCGTTGTTGGAACATTTCACAGAGGATAAATTGATCATCACCAAGCCCGGCAAGGGAATCCGGGAGTTGACTGCAGCCGAACGCGCTGTCTACAATTGGAACGACTAACAGGAACAGAGAGGGTTGAATTCATGACTGTAACAGAAGCAAGTGCTCCTGGTAAATTGTTCATCGCTGGAGAATATGCGGTAGTGACGCCTGGCCACCCGTCGATTTTGGTCGCCCTGGATCAGTTCATTACAGCATCTTTGGAAGAAGCCGATACGACCGGGACGATCCGGTCGGCGCAGTATGGCGGTTTGCCGATTCCTTGGACCCGCGAAGAGGATCAGTTGGTCATCGACCAGCGCGAAAATCCTTTCCTCTACATTACCGAGGCGGTCAAGGTGACGGAACGCTACATCAAAGAATCCGGGATACCGTTATCCTATTTCCATCTGTCCGTGAAGAGCGAGTTGGACAACGCCAGCGGGAAAAAATACGGACTGGGATCGAGCGGTGCGGTGACGGTCGCGACGATCAAAGCTCTGCTGAAATTTTATGCGATCGATCCGGAATTCGAATTGGTCTACAAGCTGGCTGCTTTGGCGCATCTGTCCGTCAAAAGCAACGGTTCCTTCGGCGACATTGCCGCGAGCACCTACGGCGGCTGGATAGCTTATGCCTGTTTCGACAGGGAATGGGTAATGAAACAAGCAGCCGAGCTGACGCTCACCGAGTTGTTGGAATCAGCCTGGCCGCAATTGATGATCCGGCCTTTGACACCACCAGCCAATCTGCGTTTGGTGATCGGCTGGACCGGCTCGCCGGCTTCGACCACCCATCTTGTCGACCGCGTCAACGATGTCCGTGGAGGCATCGACGATTTTTACAAAACATTCCTGGAAGCCAGCAAAAAGTGCGTGAACGCTATGATAGCAGCTTTTGAACAGGGCAATCTGCAAGCGATTCAGGCAGGCATCCGTGAGAACCGCTTGCTGCTGAAACAATTGACGGCGCACACCGGTGTCGTCATTGAGACACCCCCATTGACGCAATTATGCGATTTGGCCGAAAATAATCTGGGTGCGGCAAAATCATCCGGTGCCGGCGGCGGAGACTGCGGCATCGTCATCATCGACAGGCAATCTGGCATCATCCCCTTGATTTCGGAGTGGGAAAAAGTCGGGATCATGAACTTGCCGCTGCACGTCTTCAGCTACGTTAGAAGTGCAGCAGCCATCGAATGGAAAGGAGCATCCGAATGACGCTTGATTCAAACAGAAAAGACCAGCACGTCGATTTGGCCGAAAAACAGTATGAGCCAGCCGATCTTTCCGATTTCGGGAAGATGCGCTTTGTGCATCACTCTTTGCCCAATCTGAAAGTTGCGGATATTTCGCTTCAGACGGATATCGCCGGAATGAGTCTGGATGCCCCCTTCTACATCAACGGCATGACCGGCGGCAGCGAGCGGACCAAACAGATCAATGCCGATCTTGCGATGGTCGCAAAAATGACCGGCTTGGCGATGGCCTCCGGTTCCGTCAGCGCGGCGTTGAAGGATCCCAGTGTGAGCGACAGCTTTTCGATCATCCGCAAAGTGAACCCGAACGGCTTGGTAATGGCGAATATCGGCGCCCACCATTCCCTTGAGAATGCCAAACGCGCTGTTGCGATTCTGGAAGCTGATGCTTTGCAGATACACATCAACGCGCCGCAGGAAATGATCATGCCGGAAGGCGACCGCGATTTCACGATGTGGCTGCGCCAGATCGAAGAGATCACCGCGCATGTCGGCGTCCCCGTCATCGTGAAGGAAGTCGGCTTCGGCATGAGCCGGGAAACGATCCAGCAATTGATCGCTGTCGGCGTCGGGACGATCGATGTCTCCGGAAAAGGTGGCACGAACTTTGCGGCAATCGAAAACGCAAGACGGACCGTAATAGCCTACGATGATTTGGAGAACTGGGGCCAATCGACGTTGATCTCTTTGCTTGAAGCCGATGTTCATCGCGGCAAAGCGGAGTTCCTGGCATCCGGCGGCATCAAAACACCGTTGGACATCGTCAAGGCTTTGAGTTTGGGCGCAAAGGCTGCCGGTCTTTCCGGCCAGTTTCTGCATATGGTCCTGAGCGATGGACCGGAAAAGACGGCCGAGACGGTCGAAGCCTGGAAGGAACAGATCACGACGGTCATGGCAATGCTCGGAAAAACTTCGGTTGCCGATCTGGTTCGAACGGATCTTATTTTCCAACGGGATATCCTCGACTGGTGCGACATGCGCGGGATCGATTTCCGTCAGTACGCCAATCGTTCAACACAAAGTTGAATATAATACAAACGCGTCAGCGAACGGTAGAATGATACCGGCCGCTGGCGCGTTTTTTGTTTGGTGGGTGTGGCAGGTTTGGGGTTACGGATGAACAACCGACAAATCATCGCTTCGTCGGCTGTTCGGGGAAACACTTGATACGTTCAGTCAACGCATTTGATATGTCTTGACTGTTCGCGACAACGCTTGATACGTTCAGTCAACACATTCGGTATGTCTCGGCTGTTCACACCAACACATAATCCGTTCAACCGACATATCCTCATTGTTCTTGTTCCGCATCCGGTAACCTCAGCGACCACCTAACTAACGCCACGCCAAAAAAAGAGGCCCATACGCAGTTGGATGAGCCTCTTCCATAAATGACTATTATTCAGCCAATTCCACAAACACCGCATCGGCCTTGACTTCTTCCGGAATCGTCAAGCCCAGTTCGTCCACTTTGGCTTGGTTGATGTAAACGGAATTCTCTTTGACCAGTTGGACCGGATAAGTCGCCGGATCCGCGCCCTTCAGGATGTCGACCGCGATTTGGCCGATCTGCGTACCCATGCCGTATTGGCTTGGCGCGAAAGTCGCAACGCCGCCGTCTTTCACCATCGTGTCAGCCGCCGGGAAAACCGGGATGCCGAACGCATCGGCCGCATCCACCAAGGTTGCCATTCCGCTCGCGATGACATTATCATTCGGTACATAGATCGCGTCGACCTCTTTTGCAAGACTTTCCGCCGCTTGGGCGATGTCGTTCGAAGTAGTGATTGTTCTCGTAACGACTTCAAATCCGAGATCCGCTGCCGCCTGCTCGGCGCGTTGGCCGGAGATGATCGCATTGTCTTCGGCAGTTGTGTACATGACGCCGATTGTTGTGGCATCCGGCAGGAATTGCTTGATCAATGCCATCTGTTCGTTGGATGGTGTCCGGTTCGACAGCCCCGTCGCATTGCTGCCTGGAGCCTCCAAGGATTCAACCAGGCCAGCACCGACTGGATCCTGGACCGCACCAAGGATCACCGGAATCTCATCGGAGGCGTTCTTCAGCGCTTGCGCGGCAGGCGTCGCAACCCCGATCATGATGTCCGCGTCATGGCTGACGAAGCTTTCGGCGATCGACTTCATGTTCGCCTGGTCCCCCTGCGCATTCTGGAAATCGATGGTGGCATTCTCGCCGTCGACATAGCCGGCCGCCGCCAACTCATCCAGGATGCCTTCCGTGATCTGATCCAAAGCCGGATGCGTCGTCAGCTGCAGAATGCCGATATAGACTTTTTCCTGTTCGCTTTCATTTGTAGCTGCCGAAGAATCACTTTCCGACGCTGTATTTCCGCAAGCGGCCAGTAACCCGATAACCAATATCGAACTCATTCGTAACATGTTTCTCATCCCATTTTTCATCATCAAAACTCCTCCATTTTTTGAAATTTGATTCTTCGTAAACATCCCAATCTGGATCGGCAACGCATTTTTGGATACAAAAACACCGCAGAGACCCTAATAGTCTTTGCGGTGATGGTTTCCTGAATAAGTAAAAGAAGGAAATATCCGCATAGACGCTAATCCAGACTGAATCTGAGGTTGCATCTATGGACAGTCCTGTCACACGATCAACCTACACTATGCGGCTTTGCCAGCTTTTTCCGTTCATTGCTGTAACACGCGTGATCGTTTGCATTCGACTGCCTCCTTTTCCCTTGGGTATGCATTCATCATAATCAACAAACAAAAGCATGTCAACAGAATAATGAAAATTTGATGGCGAAAACATTAAAAATAAGCGAGAGTAATCAAAGTGCCCAAACCATCAGACTGATGCCCACGATGCCGACGATGACGGAAAGGATCATATTTTTCGAATAATAAGCCACCACTGCAGTCACAAGCGACGGCAACAGTTTGGCGTTTTCCAATATATTCAAGGAAACATTGCCTTCCCAGAAAAAGATATCCGAAGCGATCAATGCCGAAAAGATGGAAACCGGCAGGAAGCTCATCCATTTCTGGAACCAGATCGGAATCCGCGCGTTCTTCAAGGCAACGATAGGGAGCCATCTGGGCAGAAAAGTCACCAAACCCCCACCCAAAATGAGCCATAATGCTTTATCATCCACGCAAAATCCCCTCCTTTTCGTCTTTCTTGTTCTGCAGATAGAGCCCGAATCCGGAAGCCAAGATCGAAGTCAGGACGATGGCGATATTATGATGCAGCAGACTCATCAGCACGACCGCCGTGATACCGGAAAATACTGCCGTCCAGAACACGATGCGGTTCTCGATTTGGGAAATGAGCAGGAAAATGAACATCGCAATGAGGATGTAGTTCATCACAACCGGCGACAAAGCGATGCTCTTACCGGCCATCGCGCCTATTCCCGTGCTCAAAATCCAGGTCGTGTAGGCCGTGACATTCGCAGCCATTGCTTTCGTTGGATTCCACATGCCATCGGTTTTGAAATACAGCGTGTTGACGGCGAACGATTCATCGGTGATCGTCTGCGCAAAGAATATGCTGAAAGCTGTGTTCTTCTCGCGGATTCTGTGGGCCAGACTGGAACTCATCAAGAGATGCCTCAGATTGATGAAAAAAATCATGATCACCATTTCCAGCAAACCTGCCCCGGCCACAGTCATCGACGCAATCATGAACTGCGAAGCTCCCCCATAGATGATCAGGCTCATCAGCATGACCGCCAGCCAATGATAACCGGCTTGCTGCAACAGGACCCCACAGGCCAACCCCATCGGAATGTAGCCGAAACAAACCGGATAGATGGCTTTCATTCCAGCCAGCCACTCTTTTTTCGACATATTGCCCCTCCTCTAATCAAAAAATAATGTTATGTTCCATTTTATCATAAGCTGGCGGAAGAAACGGCGTGATTCTGCATATTTTCAGAAAATCGTCATTTCCTTTTACAGAATACAGCCGATGCTTTAAAATAGAAGAAATGCTCTATTTTGAAAGGGGGGACTGCTGTGTATTCCATCAGCACATTGGAAATAACGATGCGCTTGCTTGCGGCGGTTTTTGTCGGTGGCATCATCGGCTATGAACGCGAAGAGAATCGTCAAGCAGCGGGTCTGCGTACGAACATTATCGTTTCCGTTTCAGCTTGCCTCATCACTTTGATTCAGCTCGAAATCGCTTTTTACAGTCTGAACTTGGCTATTGCGAATCCGGATATCGCATCCAGCATCACGGTCGACTTTACCCGCATCATCGCCCAGATCGTCAGCGGCATCGGGTTCCTCGGCGCCGGCACAATCCTCATCACCAAACGGGATACGGTCACCGGCCTGACATCGGCAGCAACGATTTGGACGGTCGCCGGTCTCGGGATTGCCGTCGGGATGGGCTATTATTTCCTATCTTTCATCGGCTGTCTGATTCTTTATGTCGTTCTGCATATCATCAAAAAACTCAGGACTTCCATAGGCGGGCTGCATGTGGAGATCCATTACAGACACCAGGATCTGAAAAAGGCGATCGAATTGTTCCTTTCCGAAAACAACATCGAGACTTCGGACATGAAGTTTCTGATCGAGAATCCGGAGAGCGAGCACCCGAACTACATCGTCATCTACGGGATCGGTTTACCGCATTACTACAAGAAAAAAGATCTGGTGAACGATCTGATGAACATGAGCAAGGACATCACGAACGTAACTTTCGACCAATGAGAAAAGCATCCGAGCCGCTCACGATTAAATGTGTGCGGCTCGGATGCTTTTGTTTTCAGTCTGTGATGATGCTGTGGATCAGGGTGATTTCTTTTTGTTCTTCGCCGATGGAATAGGCTTCCTGGATCAGCCTTTCGGCCTGGGCAAAATCTGCTTTGTTGGCGAACATCCTGACGATTGCTTCGCCCTTTTGGACCGGGTCGCCGACTTTCTTCAGGATATTCAGTCCGGCCGCCAGATCGATCGTGCTTTCTTTCGTGGCGCGCCCGGCACCAAGCAACATCGCAGCTACGCCGATGTCATCTGCAATGATTTCCGTCACATACCCGGATGCTTCAGCCAAAACTTCCTGTTGGCGCGAGGCTTGCGGCATCAATGAATAATCATCCACGACTGCCGGATTTCCTCCTTGGGAAGCAACGAAAACCTTGAATTTCTCCAATGCTTTGCCGTTGCGGAGGTTCTCTGTTACCAGTTCGCGGGCTTCGGCCAAATCAGCCGCTTTTCCGCCCAGATAGACCATCTGGCTTCCCAATTCGATGCAGAGCGCCTCCAAGTCTTTAGGCCCGTTGCCCTTCAACGTTTCAATCGCCACTTCAACTTCCAAGGCGTTCCCGACCGCCACACCCAAAGGCTGGCTCATGTCGGAAATGATCGCCATCGTTTTGCGGCCGGCCAGATTGCCGATTTTGACCATCGCATGGGCAAGTGCTCGCGCATCTTCTTCCGTCTTCATGAACGCACCGGCTCCGGTTTTCACATCGAGCACGATAGCATCCGCACCGGCTGCGATTTTTTTGCACATGATCGAACTTGCGATCAGCGGCAATGAGTTCACGGTTCCGGTCACATCCCGTAAGGCATACAATTTCTTGTCCGCCGGGCAGAGATTGCCGGATTGTCCGATGACGGCGACTTTATTTTCGTTCACGATGGATGCGAAGGTCTCTTCGTCGATTTCCACATGGAAGCCGGGGATCGATTCCAGTTTATCCAGCGTGCCGCCTGTATGCCCCAGTCCGCGTCCGCTCATTTTCGCTACCGGCACGCCGCAGCTGGCAACCAATGGCGCGAGCACAAGAGTCGTCGTGTCGCCGACGCCGCCGGTTGAATGTTTGTCGACCTTGATTCCCGCGATGGCGGAAAGATCGATTTGATCGCCGGATTCAGCCATGGCCATCGTCAATTCCATCCGTTCCTCATCGGTCATGTCCTGAAAAAAGACGGCCATCGCCCAGGCGCTCATCTGATAATCAGGAATCGACCCGTCCGTGTAGCCGTTAATTATGAAACGGATCTCTTCTTTCGTCAATGCTTTGCCTTCTTGTTTCTTGATAATTAAATCTACCATTCTCATAGGCTTTCCCTCCATTTGAATCTGACTTTTCGAATATCAAGCACAGCGCAAAACGTTTTTGTGCATTTTAGTTGAAGCTTATCTTTTCGCTTCGATCACTTTCACGCCGTCTTTTGTACCGACCAAAACGGTATCCACACAGTCAAGGAACAAACCATGTTCCACTACACCGGTCAGGTGGATCAGGTCCTCGGCAAGTGCCTTCGGATCCAAAATTTCACCCAGATGCAGATCGATGATGTTGTTCTTTTCATCAGTCAAATAATATTCCCCGTTTGCCGTCTTGCGGAATTCCGGATTATAGCCTTTTTCATTGAATTTATTGAACAGTTGGATCGATCCGTAGCAGACGACTTCCACTGGCAGCGGGAATGCACCCAGATGTTTCACCATTTTGCTTTCATCGACGATCCAGATGACTTTTTTGGAATTGTCGGCAACGATTTTCTCGAACAACAAGGCTCCGCCGCCGCCTTTGATCCCTTGGAAATCTTCGCTGATTTCATCGGCTCCGTCCACAGTGATGTCGATGCAAGTCACTTCATCCACACTCTTTAACGGAATCCCTAACGACTCAGCCAATTCCTTCGTTTGGATCGAAGTCGTCACCCCAGTGATCTTCAATCCTTCCTCGTTCACACGTCTACCGATTTCCTTCACAAAATAATAGGCAGTCGAGCCTGTTCCCAGACCTACTGTCATACCGTCTTTGATGTATTCTGCAGCTTTTAATCCAACCAGTTCTTTTAGTTCCATATTCTCACGCGTTCCTTTCAGGATGATGAAGTCATTATATCATACGGAAAGGAAGCGTTTCTATGTTTGGCAGCGGATACTCCGTTAAAAAGCCATTAGAATCCGCTAAAAAAGCAAGTATGCCACCTGTCATTCCGGCAGCCATTTCGCTATAATGAGAGGCAAGCTTTCATGAACCAATAAGGAAAGGAGATCGTCATGAGTCACACATTCAGAAGCATTTTCGATATCATCGGCCCGGTGATGGTCGGCCCTTCCAGCTCGCATACTGCAGGCGCTCTCGCATTGGGGAAAGCGGCGGCGCAGCTGTTCGAGGTGAAGCCGAAAAAGGTCACGATCCATTACTACGAATCGTTCGCGGATACCCATCTCGGGCACGGCACCGATTTTGCGATCCTTGGCGGAATACTCGGTTTTGCAGCGGACGATCCGATGATTCCGCAATCCCTGAAAATGGCCGAATCCCAAAAGATAGCCGTGACATTCATCGAAGAAATCGGCGACTCCCCCGTCGGCCACCCGAACACAGCCACGATGGTGTTGGAACGGGACAAGAAAAAAATATCCGTCACGGGCAGTTCCATTGGGGGCGGTTCGATTGTTCTGAACCAAGTCGACATCGACAACTTCTCGATGCGGTTGGATGCGCATTTGCCTATCTATTTTATCCATCAGAATACGCTCCAATACCATCTTTACAGCGAAGCGGAATGGCAGAATTATTTCGCATTCAAAGGCTATCCCCTGAATGATATCCGCATTTTCAGGGAAAGTGATACCGAATGGGTCGTCCTCTATCTGGATACGGTCCCCACGAAAGAAATGATCTACGAAATCAACGAGCTGCCTTTCATCGAAAAGGCGATACTGATCAGTTAGGAAAGAAGGAATACCGCTTTGTACAATAAGATTGCAGAATTGGTGACCGCCGCGGAGGAAAGCGGCAAACCGATTTCCGAATTGATGCTGCTGCAGGAAATGGCCAAGAGCCACCGGACGCGCACGGAAATTTGGGAACAGATGCGCAACAATTACCACGTCATGAAAGCCGCAGTCGAAAAAGGATTGGCTGGCGATGGCGTGTTTTCCCCCACTGGGTTGACAGGCGGTGAAGCCGTGAAACTGCGGAACTATCGCCAACGCGGCAACACGCTTTCAGGCGACGACCTGCTGATCGCGGTGGAGAGCGCCATCGCCACGAATGAAGTCAATGCTTCATTGGGGATCATCTGCGCCACCCCGACCGCTGGTTCATCGGGGACTTTGCCCGGTGTGATGTTCGCCATCAAGGATAAACTTGGTCTGACGGAGGAGCAGATGGTCCAGATGCTGTTCTGCGCCAGCGGCTTTGGCATGGTGATCGCCAACAATGCCATGATCGCCGGTGCTGCCGGAGGATGCCAAGCCGAAGTCGGGAGTGCATCCGGGATGGCAGCCGCTGCGGCCGTCGAAATCGCGGGCGGTACGCCTGAGCAGGCATCGGAAGCGATGGCGATGGCCATCAGCAATCTGCTCGGCCTCGTCTGCGACCCGGTTGCCGGATTGGTCGAGATTCCCTGCGTCAAGCGCAATGCAATCGGTGCGGTCAATGCCCTGATCAGCGCCGATATGGCCTTGGCCGGGCTGACGAACAAAATCCCCGCCGACGATGTGATCGAAGCGATGCGCAAAGTCGGAAAAAACCTTCCCGCCTCCCTGCGCGAAACCGGCTTGGGCGGTTTGGCCGCCACACGTGAAGGCGTCCGCCTGAAAATGATGATCTTCGGCCAGCAGCTGGAAGTCAAGCCGGAATGGGTTGATGACCAGCCCCCGGTCAAAGCGAATCCTTTCGAATAGCGGTTTCGGGTTGTTTCTTTGTGTCTGACTTGTTCGCGTTCTGTGCCTCAAACAAAACAAAAATAGCTGCCATCAGATCAGAACATTCTGATCGGGTGGCAGCTATTTTTTTAGTCTTTTGCTGCGATGGCTTCGATTTCGATGACGGCATCTTTCGGTAATGCGGCAACCTGCACCAAAGAGCGGGCTGGTTTATGTTCGCCGAAGAATGCAGCGTACGCGCTGTTGATGGCGTCAAAATCATTGATGTCCTTCACGAACACGTTGACTTTCAGGATTGATTTCAACGAGCCGCCGCCCGCTTTGACGATCGTCAACACATTTTTCAGGCTGGCTGTTGTCGCTGCAGCAGGGTCAGAAACAAGTTCCTTCGTTTCCATATCGATCGGTAATTGTCCGGATGAAAAGATGAAGCCGTTCTTTCTTGTTCCTTGCGAATAAGGACCGATCGCTGCGGGTGCTTTGTCTGAACTGATGAATTTAGTCAAGAGATTCCCTTCTTTCTTTTTAATCTTATTTTAATGATAGCACAACCTTGCGCGGATTGTGAAGCGGAAATTCTTCGACAGACTTTTTGAGTATATTGTGAGTGCGGCTGCCAAACCAATACAATCCAACTGATTTCAATCAGAAACCTTGGTAACAGATATTTCCCCTGTCAATTCTTTGATATGTTCTCCCCCTGAAACGGCTATTCCCAAATCATACAACCCCCGATAACGTCCAAAGCTGCCATAATACATGACGACATTTCCCCATGGTTCGAAATAGGCTAGTGTACCAGCGGGGCCTTCTGCACTTGGAGTGTTACTGATATTCAGTTTTGTTGGCGGATAAAATATTTTTTCGTTATTCCCATAATTCTCCACCATTATTTTCAATGGAAGCTGATTATAGAGTGATTCTGCTGCAACACTATTATTTAGCATAAATACAACAGTATGCGTGTTATCTTGAATTTGTATCTGCATTTTGTTTTCTCCTGTCTCAATACCATTTTCTGATGATTGACTATCTTGTAACCTTGAGTTCAAATCTGTTTCACCTCTTTCAGACGTTTGTCTATAGCAAGCGGCTAATAGACAAACAGCGAAGAGCATGAAAGTTAGCAAGATTCTCTTTCTCATTATCCCGCCTCGCTTAAATGAAATAATAGTATGTTTCTATGCAATCTTACCTCTTAAGCTTAAGATTAAGTCAATGTTTTTCTCCACAAAAAAAACGACCTTTCAGTCGTCTTTGGTAGATAATTAAACAATCGATAATCAAATCGCCAGTTCATTTGGTTATGAGGTTATCCATTTTCCGTATGTTCTCCTTATTTCTTTATTATTTTCGATACATTTTGATTTCCAGGAAGAGGTCATTATAAGTCCCGAGGTTTTTGGCTCCTAGGTTTTCGTAGACTTCGAGTTTGTTCATGATTTCGTCGGACGGATAAAACTGTTCATCACTGGTGATTTCGGGATCCATCAGTTCGATGGCGGTTTGGTTCGGTGTGGCGTAGCCGACGTATTCCGCATTGATGGCCGCATTCTCAGGTTCCAGCATGAAATTGATGAAGGCATAGGCGCCTTCAATATTTTTTGCGGTCTTCGGTATGACGATGTTGTCGAACCACAGATTGGAGCCCTCTTCTGGGATCACATAATGAAGATTTTCGTTTTCCCATAGCATCTCGCTGGCTTCACCGGAGAAAGTGACGGCAATGGCCGCTTCTTCCTGGATCATGTACATCTTGATTTCATCGGCAACGATGGCTTTGATGTTCGGCGTGATGTCTTTCAGTTTATCCGCGACCTCAGTCAAAACGATTGGATCCGTCTCATTCAGCGAGTAGCCTTCACTTTGGAGTCCTAGACCGATCACTTCGCGCGCCCCGTCGATCAGAAGCAGGCTGTTTATGTAGCTCGGATCCCAGAGATCGGACCAGGAGGTGATCTCTTCCTTCACCATTTTGTCGTTATAGATGATGCCCAATGTACCCCAGAAATAAGGGATGGAATATTTGTTTCCTTCGTCGAACGGCAAATCGAGGAAACGCGGATCGATGTTCTCCAGGCCTTCGATCTTCGAATGGTCCAGTTCGATCAGCAAACCTTCTTCAGCCATTTTATTGATCATGTACTCCGAGGGGATGCTCAGATCATAAGCCGTTCCGCCCTGTTTGACTTTGGTATACATCGCCTCGTTCGAATCAAACGTTTCGTAGGAGACTTTATAACCAGTCTCCTCTTCGAATTTCGCGATCAGCTCCGGTTCGATATAGTCGCCCCAGTTGTAGATGGTCAGCGTATTCCCTTCCGAAAAACCTTGCGCTCTATTCAGAGTATTTATCCCAAAAGCGATTACTGCACAAACAAGCAGCACAACGGCCGCCATTCCCATTAATTTTTTCATCCTTTTTTCACCGTCCGTCCCGAGCCGGCGCGTTTCCCGATTGCCTTCAATTGCTGTGCATGTTTATTGTGCTCATACTGTTGAATGAAATAGTAGCTCAAGACCAACAGCAACGTGAACAGGAACATCAGCGCACTGAGCGCATTGATCTCCAGGCTGACACCACGGCGGGCCCGTGAATAGATTTCCACCGCCAAAGTGGTGAAGCCGTTCCCCGTCACGAAAAAGGTCACCGCAAAATCATCCAAGGAATAGGTGAAGGCCATGAAGAAACCGCTAAGAATCCCCGGAGTGATGCTCGGGATCAGAATTCTGCTGAAGACTTGGCCGGAGCTGGCACCCAGATCCTGGGCTGCACTGATCATCGAATCGTTCATCTCATAAAGCTTCGGCAGCACCATCAGCACGACGATCGGAATCGAAAAAGCGATGTGCGACAACAGCACGGATGAGAAGCCCAACGAAAAGCCGAGAATCGTGAACAGAATCAACAGGCTTGCCCCGATGATGACATCCGGAGAAACCATCAGCACGTTGTTCAGACTCAAGAGCGTATTCTTGATGCTGCGTTTTTTGGTGTAATAAATGAAAATTGCGCCCATCGTGCCGATCGCAGTTGCGATGAGGGCCGACAGCAAAGCCACCAAAAATGTGTTCAAAACGATGCCGATCAAGCGCGTATCCTCAAACACGGCTTGGTAATGCTCCCAAGTGAAGCCGGTGAAGGCGTTCATGGTTCCGCCGGCATTAAACGAATAAAAAATGAGATAAAAGATTGGCAGGTACAGGATGGCGAAAACGAGCACAAGAAATGCATTGTTCCACTTCGTGTTGGTTGTTTCCTTCATTTGACTCGCCTGCCTTTCTTCTTTTTGTCACTCGTCAGGGACATGATGGCGATCATGCTGATGATCAGGATGACGCCGATCGTTGAGCCCATACCCCAGTTCTGGGTGACGAGAAAATGCTGTTCCACAGCAGTTCCCAAAGTGATGACCCGGTTTCCGCCGATCAGACGCGTCAGCATAAACAGCGACAGTGACGGAATGAAGACGGCCTGGAAACCGCTGCGCACGCCGCTAAGCGTCAAAGGAAAGATGACCCTAGTCAAAGTCTGCATCCTTGTTGCACCCAGGTCCTCGCTGGCGACGATCAAGGCCGGGTTCAGCTCTTCGATCGAATTGAAAATCGGCAGAATCATGAACGGCAGCTCGATGTAGGCCGCCACGAAAATGAAACTGAAGTCCGTGAACAGAATCTGTTGGGGACCGATGCCCATGAAGCTCAGGAATTGATTGACCGTACCGCTCTGACTGAACAAACCGATGAAGGCGTAGGCCTTCAGCAAAAGATTGATCCAAGTCGGCAGAATGATCAAGGAAAGCCAAAGCTGCTTATTCTTCGTCCGGCTCAGGAACAGCGCCGTCGGGTAACTGATCAGGAACGTCACGAGGGCGATGGTGAACGCATAAAGGAACGAATTCAACGTCATCCGCAGATAATTTCCCGAGGTGAAATAAGTCGCGTAGTTGGCAAAAGTGAAGGCCCCGGTGATGTCGAAAAACGACTGGTACAGGATCAGCAGCATCGGTGAGAGGACAAACAACCCTAACCACAACATATAAGGAACAGAATAGAACGCTCTAGAATTTTTCGTCATGGCTCTTCCCCCTATTCTTCATAGCTTTCCAGACGGGCATCGAACTCTTCTTCAGATTCTCCAAGTCGCATGACATGGATATCCTGCGGACCGAAATGGAGTCCGACATCCTTGCCGATTTCCGCGCGCTTGGTGGAATGGATCATCCACTCGTTTCCGTCCTTGTCGTAACCGATGATCTCATAGTGGACACCTCGGAAAAGCTGCATATCGATATTCACGACTAACTTGCCGTTTTCGACTGTCGTCAGCTCCAGATCTTCCGGGCGGATGACGATTTCGACCTTTTCGCCTGGTGTGATCCCCGCATCGGAACATTCGAATTCCTTGCCGACGAAGCTGACTTTGTAGTCCTCCACCATCGTCCCGGGAACGATATTGCTCTCGCCAATGAAATCCGCAACGAACCGATTGATCGGCTCGTCATAAATATCCACAGGTGTGCCGCTCTGGACAATCGCACCCTTGTTCATGACGAAGATCCAATCGCTCATTGCCAACGCCTCTTCCTGATCGTGCGTGACATAAATGAAGGTGATGCCCAGCCGCTCCTGCAGTTCCCGCAGTTCGTACTGCATATCCGTGCGCAGTTTCAAGTCCAAAGCCGACAACGGTTCATCCAACAGCAGCACATCCGGTTCATTGACGATTGCCCGGGCGATTGCGACGCGCTGTTGCTGCCCACCCGACATTTCGCTGATTTCACGGTTTTCGTAGCCCTCAAGTTGAACCATTTTCAAGGCTTCATCCACTTTCAGCTTGATCTGTTCCTTAGGCATTTTTTTGATCGTCAGCCCGAATGCGATATTATCGAAAACATTCATGTGGGGAAACAAAGCGTAGTCCTGGAAAACGGTATTGACTTTGCGTCGGTTCGCCGGCACGTCATTCACCGTTTCGCCGTTGATTTTGATGACGCCTTCCGTAGCGTCCGCGAATCCGGCGATCAAACGCAGAATCGTCGTCTTCCCGCAGCCGGATGGTCCCAAGAGGGTATAGAATTTGCCTTTTTCAAGTTCAAAGTTAATATCGTGCAACACAGTTTCATCATCGTAGACTTTTTTCACATTCTCCAAAGTAATGATCGGATTCTCAGTCATTTTCTCCCGCCTCCGTCGTTTAATTATGGGCGCTGAACGTTCACTCCGATCGGATGCGATCAGACATTCACTCGTTACCATTATGTTAGCACAAAACACTATTATCATATAAGAAGTAGCATCCTTTGCAGCAAAAAACACGAACAAAAAACGCCAGAAAAAATCATTCTGGCGTTTTGAACTTATATGGATTTTATCAGAACAAGCGCGCGGCCCGATCGTAGTAGACGAATTTTTCCGTAAAGGAATAAGGGTCCGTCATTCCGATCTGGTTGGCGAAGGTGAACAAGGTGGTCTCTTTCAATGAGGCGATCTGGATCAGCCTCGGATTGATGAGGACAAATGCGGAACTCGTATCGGCCACAATTTTCCCTTTAGCCATGACGACCGCTCTGCGGGTGTATTCCAGCATCAGGTGCATGTCATGCGTTACGATCACGACGGTCACACCGTTCTGGTGGATCCGTTGGAGGAAATGCATGATGTCTTTATAATGGCTGAAATCCTGCCCGGCTGCCGGCTCATCCAAGATGATCAGCTCCGGATCCAGCGCCAATACGGATGCAATCGACACCCGTTTCAGTTGGCCGAAACTCAGCATCGATAACGGCAAGTCTTTGATGTATTGCAGTCCGCAAACTTTCGCAACTTCATCGACTTTCCTTACAATCTCTTCCTCAGGCATGTTGCGCTGTTTCATTTTTAGAGCTATCTCTTCATAAACGGTTTCTTGCGAGAGGCTGTCTTTCGGGTTCTGCGGGACGTAGCCGACATAGTTTTCCGCTTCATCCGCATCGATGTCGCTGACTTCATGGCCTTTCCAATAGATGTGGCCACTCTGCGGTTTTTCCTCACCGGTCATCAAACGGGAAAGTGTCGATTTGCCGGCGCCGTTCGCACCGACAAGGCTGATCATTTCCCCTTTGTAGATGCGGAGAAAGGCACCGTCGACGATGTCCTTGTCGTTCCAAGGGTATTTGAACGATAAGCCGTCAAGCTCCAGAAGCACTTCATCATAATCGGGATACCGGAATTGCGGCAGATAATTCAGCCAGCTTTCCATCTGTTCCTTTAATTGCGGCCCGTTCACTTTCTTTGCGTTCGCCAGTTCCCGGACATTGTCCAGATCGACTCCCGCATAGCGCATAGCTGTGATGTAAAGGGGCTCCCGGATGCCGATGTCACTCAGAATTTCGCTGCGGAGTATCTCCTCCGGCGTCGCATCCGCGATGATCCGCCCGCCGGAAAACAGCAAGATGCGATCGATCGGTTGTGCCAAGACATCTTCCAGCCTATGTTCGATGATGAGGACGGTTGTGTCGCTGACACGATGCAGATCATCGATGAATTTCATGGCCAAATCCCCGGAACTCGGGTCCAGATTCGCCAATGGCTCATCGAATATAATCACTGGCTTGCCATCCAAGGAGATACCTGCCATCGTGATATCACCCAACTGCTGTTCCGACAATTTCATGAAACTGCGCTTCAGATAAGGGCGTTTCTTCAAAAAATCATGCCAATTGTCCATTTTTTTCAAATCATCTGCTGTACGGAATGGGACCTGTTGCTTCACTCCAAATTTCCCCATCTGGTCCGCGTGGGGAATCAGACTGTTCTTGACCAGTTTCATTTCATTGGGAAGAAAATCTTCAAAGGGGGCAATCGTTTGATCGATTTGATGGTGAAAGAGGATGTTTCCGCTCGCATCGCCGTTCTCTTCACTCGGCAATACGCCAGTGAGGCAGCGGGCAAAGGTCGTTTTCCCGGAGCCGCTAGGGCCGAGCACAAGTATTTTTTCTCCTTCGTAGATGGTGACATTAAGTTCTTCTAACGTCGGTTCCTTTTGATCTGAATAGGTGAAACTAAAGTTCTGAAAAGATATCAGTGGTCTTCGCATGGGCTATCCTCCTTCATTATATATTCAAAAAAATAATTAAGTGCTATTCAAAAAAGAGCTGAATGTTCGCACCCAGCCTTCTTTTCACCTATACGCTTCCCACTGTATCTTCTCCAATGATCCGGACTTCCGTTTCCAATGGCACATCATAATGTTCCATTATGACTTCTTTGATATGTGCAATCAGTTCAATGTAATCGGTCGCTGTGGCACTGTTGATGTTTACGATAAAGCCTGCATGCTTCATCGACACCTGTGCCCCGCCCCAAATCAAACCTTGCAGACCCGCTTCTTGGATCAATTTACCTGTGAAATACCCGGTCGGCCGTTTGAAGACGCTGCCGCATGAAGGATATTCCAATGGTTGCTTCGATTCGCGCAAAGCCGTCAATTCATCCATTCGGGCTTTGATTGTTTCCTGCTTGCCTTTTTCCAGGTGGAAGACAACTTCCAGAACGATTTCGTTCGTTTCCTGCAGCTTGCTGTGGCGATAGGAAAACTCAAGATCATTCTTCTCGTAGGTTTTGATTTTGCCTTCACGCGAGATCACCACTACGGATTCAATGACTTCTTCGACTTCACCGTCATATGCTCCGGCATTCATGTAGACCGCTCCACCGACGCTGCCGGGAATGCCGCATGCGAATTCCAAACCGCTCAACCGCTCAGCCAAGGCCATCCGCGAAGCATCAATCAAACGTGCGCCGCTCTGGACAATCAACCGATGGCGCTTCACTTCCATGTGATCCATTTCCGTCAGAATCATCACGATGCCGCGGATGCCGCCATCCTTGATGATGACATTGCTGGAATTGCCCAATACGGTCAAAGGCGCTTGCTTTTCATTCACCCATGCAACGATTGCCGCTACTTCATCTTTGGATTTCGGAAAGACCAGTACATCCGCAGGGCCACCTGTTTTTGTGTATGTATAATTTGATAAGTTTTCATTCTCTTTAACGATAGTTTCAGGAAACTGTTGTTTTATTTCCGTCCCCAACATGCATTTCACCCACTAATTTTATTTATGTAGTCCATTCTAACATCACTTGATGCGGATTTGTATCAAATAAGTAAGCGGCAGCGATTAATTATATTTCTTTAACCATATGTTAATCTTTTTTTAATCAAAAGCATTTCCGCACCTGTTCATGCTATTTTAACACAAGTTTATGAAAAAATTTACAATTTAATCAATTTGAAATAGCTTTGTTAGATATCTGTCTGCCGGAAAGAGTCCTTTTTCATTTTTTGGACACGAATTCCGGCCCTATTCCTTGCGATCCAAGCGCATAGGTATGGTAAAATATTACAGATAACAGAAAAAGGAGGCTGCTTTATGCAACCGAAACAAACCAGAAACGGAATAACATTCACACTATTGTCCATCCTTTACCCTATTTACCTCTTCACTACCAAAGATCCCGGCTCCGTATCCACTACCTCGTTGGTATTGGCGCTGTTTTTGCCGATTGTCGGAACGATTTTTGCGCTGAACATTCCAGAGCCTAAAATGAAGTGGACATTGGCCACCATCAATCTCTTCCTCTTCATCCTGTTCCTTTACTATACGATTGCGTTGCGTTAAGGCTGGTGAACATAAAATGGATCTAAAATTTGTCTCTTGGAACGTCAACGGCTTACGGGCCATCGTAAATAAAAATTTTGCGGATATTTTTTCGGACTTCGATGCCGATTTCTTCTGTCTGCAGGAAACGAAATTGCAGGAAGGACAGATCGATCTTGCGTTCCCCGGGTATGAATCCTACTGGAATTACGCGGAGCGCAAAGGCTATTCCGGTACGGCAATATTCACAAAGCATACACCGCTTTCTGTCCGGTTGGGCATAGGCGCTGCCGAACATGATTCGGAAGGCCGAGTCATCACCTTAGAGTATGCCGGCTTCTACCTGGTCACTGTCTACACGCCCAATTCCCAAGAGCAACTGAAGCGGTTGGACTACCGGATGGATTGGGAGACTACCTTTCTGGCTTATCTGAAAGGGCTGGAGTCTGAAAAACCAGTTGTCGTCTGCGGAGACCTTAACGTTGCCCACGAAAACATCGATCTGAAGAATTGGAAAACGAACCGCAAGAACGCAGGCTTTTCGGACGAGGAACGCGCCAAGTTCAGCGAAGTGGTCGCCAACGGATTCATCGATACCTTCCGCTACTTTCATCCGGATGCGGAAGGGAGATATTCCTGGTGGAGCTACCGCTTCAACGCCCGCAAAAACAATGCCGGCTGGCGGATCGACTACTTCCTTGTATCGGACGCTTTGAAGGATGCCTTGGTCGACGCGGATATCCATGAGAATATCTTCGGCAGCGACCATTGCCCCGTATCGCTGAAGCTTTCGCTGTAGTCGCGAAATATTTGAAGTATCAATCAGTCGGGAGGAATGGAATATGGATTTTCAAAATCGTGTGGTCGTGGTGACCGGCGGAGCGAACGGCATCGGCCGAGCCACTGTGGAATCTTTTTTGACAGCAGGTGCCGTTGTCGCATTCGTTGACACAGATAAGGAAGCCGGCGAAAAGATCGTTTCCCGTTTCGCAACGAACGATGTGTATTTTCATCACGGGGACATCGCTGAGGAAGCTGCCCTTCACGCTTTTGCGGATGCCGTCAAGCAGCGCTTCGGCAAAGTCGATTATCTGGTGAACAACGCCTGCATCAGCAAAAAGGGGATTCTATCGGAATGTTCCTATCAGGACTTCAATTATGTGCTGGCTTTGGGCATCACGGCGCCATACCTGTTGACGAGTTTGTTTTTGCCGGTTTTCACAGCTGACGCTTCGGTCGTGAACATCGCATCAAGCCGCGGTTTCATGTCGCAAGAGGACACCGAAAGTTATTCGGCAGCTAAAGGCGGCATCCTTGCGTTGACGCATGCGCTCAGCATTTCATTGGCTGGAAAAGCCCGCGTCAATTCCATCAGCCCTGGTTGGATCGACACAGGTTCCTTCCATAAAGATGAGGACTATCAGCCGAACTATGAGACCGCAGATCTCCTGCAGCACCCTGTCGGTCGTGTCGGCGTGCCTGATGACATCGTGCAGACGATCCGCTTCCTCTGCAGTGACGCAGCCGGCTTCATAACCGGACAGAATTTCACTGTCGACGGCGGGATGTCCAAGTTGATGATTTACCACAACGATCACGGCTGGAACTATAATCCTGAATCCAAGTGATCGACATTGTTGAGTGCAAGCGCAAGCTGAAGTTCCCATAAAAAATAAGCAGGACCCCGCTCATTGAAAGGGGTCCTGCTTATTTTTGTTACCTAGCCTTATTTTCCCGGAAACTGCTTCACAAACCATTGCGCAGCCAACTCGGCGACCTGCTCCAGCGTACCGGCTTCTTCGAACAGATGGGTGGCTCCCGGAATGATGGTCATTTCCTTCTCGCAGTTCAGCAACGCGTAAGCCTGCTCGTTCAGTTCGATCACATCGTCATCATAGCCGCCCACCAACAACAGGGTCGGGGCTTTGACCATAGCCAGATGCGCCTTGGCCAAATCCGGCCGTCCTCCTCGAGATACGACGGCCTTTATTCCATCGCCCAACTCAGCGGCTGATTGCAAAGCGGCGGCCGCGCCAGTGCTGGATCCGAAATACCCTATCGGCAACTGTTTTGTTTCATCCTGCTGCTTCACCCAGTTCTCCGCAAGCGTCAACCGCTGGGCCAACAAATCGATGTCAAAACGCTTGTCGGTCCACTCGCTTTCCGCTTCCGTCAAAAGATCCAGCAACAAAGTGGATAACCCATGCGCCCGCAGTACGCTGGCCACGTATTTGTTGCGCACACTGTGTCGGCTGCTTCCGCTGCCATGGGCAAAAATGACAAGACCTTTCGCGTCTTTGTGCAGTACCAGATCACCATTCAACGTGACACCATTTCCAGTTATCTTCACTGCTTTTTCCGGATCACTCATCTGCCTTCTCCTCCTTAACGTTCATGCTTCGGAGCAAGGAGACTACCTCCGCATCGTCGAGCTGATCGAAATGGACATAATAGGCGCCCACCGCTCCGAGATAGTCATCCGTCCGCTCCAAGGCAACGACTGCATCCACCATTTGGTCCATCTTTTTCGCGGTATCCTCTGGTGTGACCGGGACTGCCACAATGATGCGTTTCGGGTTCCGTTTTTTTAGTGCCGCTATTGAGGCGAACATCGTGAAGCCGGTCGCGATGCCGTCGTCCACGATGATGGCCGTTTTGCCTTCCAAGGACTGGATGTTCGCAGCGCCGACATACGTTTCCCTGCGCCGGTTGATTTCCTGGCGGAGCCGCTTCAGCTCCCATTCCAGCCAATTTTGGTCCAACACCCCGTGCTCGCCCGGATTGAAAATCGGGTCCGCATCCTCTGTGATGGCCCCGATGGCATATTCAGGATTGAATGGGTGTCCGATTTTTTTCGTGATGAGCAAATCCAGCGGTGCCGCCAATTTCTTGGCGATCTCCACGCCCAAAGGCACTCCCCCTCGCGGCAAAGCATATACGACGATATCTTCTCCGCGGTACTTCTCCAAAGCTTCGGCCAGCAGGATGCCGGCTTCTTTCCGATCGGTAAATAACATACCTTTCCCTCCTCGTCCGACAATATCTTCCCATTGACTGAAACAAGTGCATGTTGTTCGACTGTTTTCCGATTTTCATTGTAAGCTTTTTCTGCAGTCTTTTCTCAACCAAATCATAGCACGCAAACGTCCCAAGGAGGAACAATAACACTTCTGGATCAGTTGATGCTTCTCTTCAATGCCTCAAGATTTTCCAGCATCACCGAAATATAATCCGCACCCTGTTCCTGGTCCTCTGCGGTGATCCCTTCGAGAGGGCTCAATACCGCCAATTCCACTCCAACCTCTTCCGAAAGCGTCTCCGCCGTCTGTGAAGAAGCATTGTTTTCAAAATAAATGTGCGAAATATTGTTGGCCTTCACGTAATCGGAAAGTGTCGCCAAAGCTGCCGCGCTCGGCTCGCTTTCGGCATTCAGACCCGTCACGGAAATCTGATTGAGATCATAGCGGGCCGCCAAATAGGCGAAGGCAGCATGCTGCGTCACAAAAGTACGGTTTTCCGCCCCATCAAAAGCGGCTCGGTAGGCTTCATCCAATTCGTTCAGTTTTCCGTTATACGTTTCGGCATTTTTCAGATAATTCTCGGCATGTTCCACATCTGCTTCGGCCAATCCTTCCGCAATCGTCGTTACCTCAGTCTGCGCCAGCACAGGGTCCAACCACACGTGAGGATCAACAGTATGGCTATGTCCCGTCTCCGCATCTTCTTCCTCGGACTCGTGATTATGCGCGTGGGCTTCGCCTTCATACTCCAATAGCGTGATCGCTTCGCTTGCACAAATGACAACCATATTCGAAGTGTCGATGGAAGCCAACACGTCCGGTACCCACGTCTCCATCTCAGCGCTGTTGTAAATGAACACATCCGCATCCTGGATTTCCGCGATCATCTGGCTCGAAGGCCCAAAGGAATGGACTTCCATTCCTGCTTCCAAAAGCAGGCTCACGTCGGCATCGTCCTGCGCGACCTGTTTCGTAAAATCGTACATCGGATAAAAGGTCGTGACAACCTGCAGCTTGTCCGACTCCGTATTTTCTGTTGTGCTCTCGGCTGCTCCGCAACTAGCCAAGAGCACAGCTGTCCCCAATAGCGAGAACGCCCACTTCATATTCTTTTTTTGATTCATTTTTTTCCCCCGTTTTCTCTTTATGGCCTATCCCAAGTCAGATAATGATTGCTCGTTACAAATCGTAACGATTACGTTTTAAAGGATAGCGTAAAGAGTGAGCGGATGCAAGCATTTTGTGTCCAATAATTTATTTCTTCATATATGCAAATTTCTATGCAAATTTCGCACACAACAAAATACGATGGCTGCCAAACACCAAAATAAAAAGGAAGTGCTCCAACAATCGGAACACTTCCTCCTAAATCAGTAGCCTCATCTTTGCTTCATTGATTGTTCAATCTTAACGATCTACGAACTTTTCAATACTAGTTATGCTTGTCTTTCAGGCAAGTCATATAAGCTTTCGCTTCTAGCTGCTTAAATGAAATCTACTGTTTATTAATCTTAGGATGGGTCAAGTTTTCATGTCTTAGAAATGCATCTAGAACACAAATTCCGAACCATCTAAGATTTTGCATTAACAGCTTAACTGAAAAGCTGTTAACCGGAAAATCTTTTTGAAGGATTTTCCTGAAAGAGTCGCATACTCTTTTGTGTTTCTTTGTTTTACTTAGTATGTCTCTCTTTGTATAGTTATAATAACATGTAAGCGTTAACATGTCAAGCGGAAAATGACGTTTTAAACAAAATATTCAAAATATTTTCGCCTAAAACGTCATTCCGTTCCTGCATATCAGTCTATCATCAGACTCATCAATACGCCATCGATAAATTCTCCATCGATCAGCATGGCACGCGGCATCACCGCTTCTTGCTGGTAACCCATTTTTTCATAGAGATGGATGGCTCGTTCGTTTTCTCCATGGACCGTCAATTCCAAGCGGCGGATGACACCACTCTCGATTGCCCAGGTTTCGATTTCTTCCATCAGAACCGATCCGATTCCGAATCCCCAATAATCCTTCTCGACGGTAATACCGACTTCTCCTATGTGCCTAAGCTTCGGTTTATCCACTGCCCCGACGGATGCCAAGCCAATCAATTGCTTGTTGTTTATCGTCGCAATCAGCATCACGTTGTTGTCTTTCTCCATCAAATCTTCCAGATATAATTCTTCGAAGGCTTCGGACAATTCCAAACCTTCAGCCCCATATGCCAAATAAGGCGTTTCGGCGCCGGTTTTTCTGCTGAAAGCAATGATGTCCTTTGCATCGGCCGGGATGGCTTCCCGGATCATGATTTCGACTTTCTCTCTTTTGCGCATGCTATTGTCCTTCTTTCGTGAGTATTCCCTGTAGTGTTTCAACCAAAGCATCATAACGTTCGCCGGTCGGCAGAAAAGTGATTTCCCGGTTTTCATAAAATTCCCCAGTAGGAACCAAGCGGATCGTCAAATATGCATCCGGCAATTCCTCTTCGATGAACTTTGCCCATTCGATTACGCAAACGCCATTCCCATAGAGGTATTCTTCGAAGCCCAGTTCATCGCCGCCGACATCCTCCAAACGATAGACATCCATATGGTATAGCGGCAGCCTACCCTTTGTGTACTCTCTGATCAAAGTATACGTGGGGCTTTTTATAACCGTGTCAATGCCCAACCCCTTTGCCAGACCTTTTGTAAAAGTGGTTTTGCCGGCCCCCAAATTCCCCTCCAGGAGGATGACATCTTTCGGTTTCAATAGATTTGCCAATTGCGCGGCTATCCACATCGTTTCTTCTTCATTTTTTGCTTGTAAGGTGAACATTCTGAATCTGCTCCCATCTTCACCAATTTATTTTATTCCATTCCTTATTATAGGAACATTCACTCCGGAATGCACCTTTTTTTTGCGGATGGCCCATTTTGGAGCACAACAAAAAATGGAAAGCCGGATTTGATCCAGGCTTTCCATTTTTTCATTAATCAAGTAATGTTTGGTTTGCTGTGATGATGGCTGTTTTGTAGACATCTTCTTCGTTACAACCGCGTGACAAATCGGAAATCGGTTTGTTCAAGCCTTGCAAGATTGGGCCTACCGCTTCGAACCCGCCGAAACGTTGTGCGATCTTGTAGCCGATATTTCCTGATTGGATTTCAGGGAAAATGAATACTTTAGCTTGACCAGCTACAGTTGAGCCAGGAGCTTTTTGTTTAGCGACTACTTCAGAAAAAGCTGCATCGAATTGCAATTCGCCGTCGATGTTGTATTGAGGTGCTAATTCTTTTGCGATTCTTGTAGCTTCCACGACTTTGTCGACTTCCGGTGATGCTGCTGAGCCTTTTGTTGAGAAGCTCATCAAAGCAACGTTTGGTTGGATTTCGAACATTTCAGCCGTTTTAGCACTTTCCACTGCGATTTCAGCAAGTTCTTGTGCATTTGGATTGATGTTGATTGCGCAGTCAGCGAACAGGAATCTTTCAGTACCACGGAGCATGATGAAAGCACCACTTGTGCGGCTTACGCCCGGTTTTGTTTTGATGATTTGAAGCGCAGGACGGACAGTATCACCTGTAGAGTGAATAGCACCGCTCACCAGACCATCGGCTAAGCCCATGTGTACCATCATTGTTCCGAAATAATTCTCATCCAACAACAATTTTCTAGCTTGTTCTTCAGTGACTTTACCGTTACGGCGAGCGACGAAAGATGCAACCATTTCATCGAGTTCAGCATAATCAGCTGGGTCGATGATTTGGATACCACTTAGTCTGAATCCGCGGCCTTTTGCAGCTTCTTTGACTGCATCCACATTTCCGATAACGATTGGTTCCACTAAATCTTCCGCTTTAAGACGAACGACTGCCCCTAAAATTCTTGGTTCTAAGCCTTCCGGGAAAACGATTTTTATTTTTTTTCCTACGATTTTTTGGCTTAAGCCTTCAAACATGTCCAAAAAAAATCCCTCCAGATTCGATTTATAATACTCAACTATCATACAGCAAACGAGAATAAAAAAACAGTCATTTATGGAAATTACTGTTACAATTTCATCATTTCTCATCAAACTGTCATATCTCCTTCAATTTTTACCGGGGCTTTTCTTTTGCAATCCTTTACATTGTTGTTTATACTATGTTTTAACACCTATAAGTAGCATAACCAAAGGAGTCCTTCGATATGTCCATATATGAATATCATGTAAGAAAAACAGATCAGTCATCTGTACCATTGGAACAGTACAAAGGAAAAGTCATCTGCATCGTCAATACAGCTTCAAAGTGCGGTTTAGTGGGTCAATTGGATGAACTGGAGGAACTTTACGAGAAGTACAAAGACAAGGATTTCCTCGTTCTAGGATTTCCATCGAACCAGTTCAATAACCAAGAACCGTTAAATGGAGCCGAGGCTGCTGAATTCTGCCGACTCAATTACGGTGTCACTTTCCCGATATTCGACAAAATCGAAGTGAACGGAGACAATGCGGATCCGCTCTACAAATATTTGGTCGAACAGACTGGAGGAGGCGCCATCAAGTGGAATTTCACGAAATTCCTGATTGGCCGCGATGGCGAAATCATCAAGCGTTTTGCGCCGATCACCACACCAAAGAAAATGACGAAGCTGATCGAAAGCGCCTTGGAGCAACCAATCAGTAACGCGTAGACTAAAAAAGACATAGCCACTAAATTTTAGTGAGTATGTCTTTTCTTTTGGTTCAATTTCATTTTTCCGTATAGAACTCCTGTAACAACTTGCTCATCTCTTGGTAACGAGGGAACATCGCTGCGTAGACAGACTTGCTGTCTTCATTCGGTTGATGTTCGATCGATGCACCCATCATTTCCTCCGCATCATCCACGGATTCCACCAAACCCAAGCTCTTCAGTGTGATCAAAGCGGCACCCGTGCAGGAACTTTCGAAAGTTTCTGGAAATTCGATCGGCATGCCGATGATATCCGTCAAGATCTGGCGCCAAGCCTGCGAGCGCGAAAAGCCCCCACTGGCCATAATTTTTGTCGGTTCGCCGTTCATCGAGATGACCGACGCCAGCACATCCTTCAGATTCAGGCAGATGCCCTCCAAAACGGAACGCAAAAAATGTTCTTTCGTATGCAGCATGTTGATGCCGCTGAAATTCCCTCTGGCATCCGCATTCCATAAAGGCGCCCGTTCGCCATTCAGATAAGGATGGAAAACCAATCCATCCGCTCCCGGTGCAACGTTTGCGATCATCTCCATCGCTTTGTCATAGAGATCTTCATCAGCAATGTTCGCCGGCAAAAATTGTTTGATGGCCCAATCAAAGATGTTTCCGCCATTGTTGACGGCGCCGCCGTTCACATAATGGTTTTCATCCAGGATATAACTGAATGTACGTCCTTCCGGGCTTACATAAGGTTTGTCGCTCGTCATACGGACCGCACCACTCGTACCGATTGTGATTGTTGCCGTACCCGCGCGAATCGCTCCCATACCCAGGTTGGCTAAGCAGCCGTCATTCCCTCCAACTATAAAGGGTGTATCCGCAGCCAGCCCCAGCAACTCAGAAACTTCCTCAGAGAACCCGCTCATCTGGTGACCAGGATTTACCGGCAACGGCAGCATTTGACTCGTGATACCGCAGAATTCCAGAATTTCCTCATCCCAGCGGAATTCCCTGATGTTGAACAAACCGGTAGCCGAGGCAACCGAATAGTCCACGACGAATTCTCCGAACAGGCGCCAAAAAATGTATTCCTTGATGCCGATGAACCAACGCGCTGCTTGGAACACTTCGGGCTTTTCCGCCTTCAGCCAGAGAATCTTGCTCAATGGGGACATCGGGTGCAGCGGTGTACCTGTTTTTTCGTAAAAACGCTGGCCCATTTCGGAATGCTTAAGCATGCTTGCGTATTTTTTCGAACGATTATCGGCCCAGGTTATGCTCCTCGTCAACGGCGTACCTTCCGCGTCCATGAGGATCAAGCTGTGCATAGCGCTCGAAAAGCCGATGCCGGCAATATCCGTCGGCCCAAGTTCCGCTTTCTGTATGACTGCTTTTATTGTTTTTAATACGGCTGAAAAGATCTCATCCAAGTCTTGTTCCGCCATTTCGGGATTCTCTTTAATTAATGGATAATGCGCGTACGCTGATTCATAAGCTGAGCCGTCCGTTTCGTACAGTACGGCTTTTGTGCTTGTGGTACCGACATCCACTCCCATGACATATCGTGCTGCCAAATAAAAAACCACCAATCCAAAAAATTTATCTTATTTTTCCACGACCTTAACCATTATAGCAAAATTCCACAAGCATTGGTGCAAATTTTTTGATAATGTTTAATATTCTGGCTTCGATCGTTTACATTTTCTTAACGCAATCTTTTCTGGATATCCATCGCTGTCTGCTATACTGATGACATCTTCGCACAAGGAGGAACATCATGACCTATCCTAAAGAAATCTACAAGGAAATCTGCTTTTTTTTTGCCAAGCTGGGGCTGTTTGCCTTCGGAGGCCCGGCCGCGCATATCGCCATGATGGAGGACGAATTGGTGACGAAACGCAAATGGCTCACCAAATCGGATTTTATGGATCTGCTCGGATTCACGAATCTGATTCCCGGTCCGAATTCAACGGAGCTGGCGATTACCTTGGGCTACAAACGTGGTGGAAAGCTTGGGCTTTTCTTGGCGGGCATCTGCTTCATTTTCCCTGCCATGGCGATTGTGTTGCTGCTGGCCATGTTCTATAAAGAGTACGGCGAAGTGCCGCTCATCGAAGCGATCTTCACTGGCATCAAACCGGTCATCCTTGCAGTCATCATCCAGGCCCTTTTCCGTCTGGGGCAGACGACCATCAAGGACACCAAATCGCTGCTTTTGTTCTTGGCGGCCTATCTGCTGTCGCTGATGGGCGTCGGCGAAATCACGATCCTGATTCTGACCGGATTGACGATGCTGCTGATTCAGCAGTCAGCCAAATGGCGCTCGCATCATCTCGCCGTCGAGCCCATGTCGCTGACGCTGTTGTTCCTGACCTTTTTGAAGATCGGTTCGGTCCTTTATGGGAGCGGCTACGTGCTGCTGGCCTTTCTGCAGGCGGAATTCATCGACCGTTACGCTGCGCTGACCAGCACCCAGTTGCTGGATGCCGTCGCAATCGGCCAGTTCACCCCCGGCCCGGTCTTCACGACGGCGACTTTCGTGGGCTATCTGATCCAAGGCGTACCGGGTGCCTTATTGGCGACTGTCGGCATCTTCTTGCCTTCCTTCCTGCTGATTCTTTTGTTGCATCCGCTGTTCAACAAACTGCGTTCTTCCAAAGTCTTCGCCGGTATTTTGGACGGGGTTACGGTCGCTTCGCTGGCATTGATGGCATCGGTATCCTGGCAATTGGGGACAGCGACCTTCGTTTCGTGGTTCAGCGGCCTCATTTTTGCCGTCAGTTTCTTCGGCCTCATCAAATTCAAGGTGAACTCCTCCTTTCTGATCATCATGGGCGGCTTCACCGGGTGGCTGGTCACGATGTTTTAAACGTAGCATACACACAAAAAGACCCTAATATCAGTCAAAACCATGAATAACACAAATTTATTCATGGTTTGGCCCCTGCCTCAGTAAACAGCAATAAAATTGTCGAGGCACAAATGCAAAAAAGCAAGAAGAGCAGCGGATCCGCTGCTCTTCTTGCTTTTAGTTTTAGTCAATCCACTTGACGTAATCTTCGTCTTCCATCGCCTCGACGGCACCCAACAGGTAGCCGTTGCCGACTTGCGAGAAGAAATCGTGGTTGCTGGTTCCGGTCGATATGCCGTTCATGACGATCGGATTCACATCGTCGGCCGTGTCCGGGAACAACGGGTCGAAGCCCAAATTCTGCAACGCTTTGTTGGCGTTGTAGCGGATGAACACTTTGACGCGCTCCGTCCAGCCCAGCTCGTCGTAGATGTATTGCGTGTATTTCACTTCATTGTTGTACAGTTCATACGTCAGCATGTAGACCCAATTCTTCATTTCTTCCTGTTCCGTTTCGGACAGTTGGTTGTAAGCAATCTGGAATTTATACCCGATATACGTGCCGTGGACCGATTCGTCGCGTAGGATCAGTTTGATGATCTCCGCCACGTTCGGTAATTTGTTGTTGCCGAGATACCAAAGCGGTGCGTAGAATCCCGAATAGAAAAGGAAAGATTCCAGCAGCACGCTGGCCGCTTTCTTTTCCAGCTGGTTCCCGCTCTTGTAGATATCGTTGATCAGGCTGGCTTTGCGCTGGATGAATTCATTGCTGTTGGTCCAGTTGAAGATATCATCGATCTCAGTCTTTGTGTTCAACGTGCTGAAGATCGATGAGTAGCTTTTCGCGTGCACAGATTCCATGAACTGGATGTTGTTCAATACCGCTTCCTCGTGTTGTGTGCGCATATCTTCCTTCATGGCGGCGATGCCGTCCTGCGATTGCAGCGTATCCAGAAGCGTCAAGCCGCCGAACACTTTTCCCAACATATCCTGTTCGGGTTTGCTGAGGGTGCGCCAGTCGTCCAAATCATTGGACAACGGGATCCGCGTATCCAACCAAAATTGCTCTGTCAGTTTCTCCCATGTCAACTTGTCCAGCATATCTTCGATGCTGTTCCAGTTGATTGCTATATAAGGCTTGTTTGCCATCCTTCATTCCTCCGTTAGACTTTCCGATTAGTGAATGACGGTATCAAAGTCGCGTGCGCTGCATCATCAGATGGTGCATGATTCGCAAGCGTTCGCTCCGATTTCGTCGTTGTTTTCCGTAAATGTACGCACATAATAAATCGATTTTGCGCCTTTTCTCCAGGCGTAATTGCGCAGAATGTTCAGGTCACGTGTCGTCATTTTGTTGGTGCGCCCTTCTTTCCATTCGTACATACCTTCAGGCAATTCGGAGCGCATGAACAACGTCAGGCTCATGCCTTGATCGATGTGTTTTTGGGCAGCGACATAAATATCGATGACACGACGCATATCGATATCATAGGCTGAGCGATAATAAGGCATCGTTTCGTTGGAAAGCTGCGGAGCCGGATAATAAGTTTTGCCGGTTTTCTTCTCTTGCCGCTCTTCGATCAGACGCGTGATCGGGTGCAGGCTCGCACTCGTTTCATTCACGTAACTGATTGAACCTGTCGGCGCGATCGCCAAACGGTTTTGGTGATACAAGCCAGATTCATGGATTGCTTGCTTCAACTGCACCCAGTCTTCCTTCGTAGGGACTTTGATGCCATCAAAAATTTGTTTCACTTTTTCGGATTGGAAGACGACATCGGAATTGGTATACGCATCAAAATATTCGCCTGTATAGTATGTGGATTTGTCGAAATTGACGAATGCTTCCCCGCGTTCCTTGGCGATTTTGTTGCTGGCCGCCAACGTGTAAAAATTCAAAAGCATAAAGTAGATGTCCGTGAATTCGATGGATTCCGGCGAACCGTAATGCATCTGATTGGTCGCGAACATCGTGTGCAGGCCCATGCCGCCCAAACCGATCGTGTGCGCTTGATCGTTCCCGTTTTTGATTGTAGGGACCGCATCGATGCTCGAATGGTCGGTTACATAAGTCAAGGCGCGGACCATCGTTTCGACCGATTTGCCAAAATCAGGCGACTTCATCAGGTTCGGAATGTTCGTGGAACCCAAGTTGCAGCTGATGTCCGTCCCCAGAACTTCGTATTCCTGCTTGTCATTCAACAAGGATGGTTGCTGCACTTGCAGAATTTCCGAGCACAGGTTGCTCATGACGATCGTTCCGTCAACTGGATTCATGCGGTTGGCCGTATCGATGTTGATGATGTACGGATAGCCGGATTCCTGCTGCAGTTTGCTGATTTCGTTCTCAAGGTCACGGGCACGGATCTTCGATTTGGAGATTTCCGGATTATTTACCAGATTTTCGTATTCCGCGGTGATATCGACATAGGAGAACGGTTTGCCGTAGATCCGTTCCACATCATAAGGGCTGAACAGGTACATCTGATCGTCCTTCGCCGCCAATTCGTAGAATTTGTCCGGAATGACCAGACCCAGCGACAAGGTTTTCACGCGGATTTTTTCATCGGCATTCTCTTTTTTCGTGGAAAGGAAAGCGACGATGTCCGGATGGAAAACGTTCAAATACACCGCACCGGCTCCGTTGCGTTGGCCCAACTGATTGGAATAGCTGAAGCTGTCTTCGAGAAGCTTCATGATCGGTACGACGCCGCTCGACGCATTCTCGATTTTTTTGATCGGATCCCCGGCTGCCCGGACGTTCGACAGGTTAACGCCGACACCTCCACCGATGCGGGACAACTGCAGCGCACTGTTGATTGTGCGGCCGATGCTGTTCATGTCATCCGTCGTTTGGATCAGGAAGCAAGACACCAATTCTCCGCGGCGTTTTCTGCCGGCGTTCAAAAAGGTAGGCGTCGCCGGTTGGTAGCGTTGATGGATCATCTCTTCCGCCAAGTCGACAGCCAATTGCTGGTCCCCGTCAGCCAAAAAGAGTGCATTGAAGACGATCCGGTCTTCGTAACGCTCCAAATAACGCTTGCCGTCGTTCGTCTTCAGCGCGTACTGGGTATAGAACTTGTAGGCAGCCATGAACGATTTGAAACGGAATTTCTTGTTGTACGTATCCTGCATCAACTTTTTGATGAAATCAAGCGGGTATTTTTCCAAGAACTCTTTTTCGATGTAATCCTGTTCGATCAAATAATTCAATTTTTCATCCAAAGTATAGAAGAACACCGTGTTTGGATTCACATGCTCCAGGAAATACGCCCGTACCGCTTCCTTGTCCTTATGCAGAGGGATGGCATTATCAATCGGACGATTGATTTCATTGTTCAATTTATAATAGGTTACATCTTCTGTTTTGGTTACTAATTTTGGACTATCCAAGTTCCGTCACCTTCTCTTTCAAAATCTGAATGTCTTTCTCGTTTCCTTGAAACTCAAACAAGTGCAGCAGCGGCACACCATAATCGTGTGCCAAGTCTTTTGCGGTAAACCCGAAAAGCTTGCCGAAATTCAGGTTCCCTCCACCTGCCACACCTTTGAAATAGGAGCGGTTCCGATCGGTCTCGATCAAGTCGACCAGAATATCCGTCACCTCTTTATCGTAGGTCGGGGCCACGATGATGAACGGCTCATCAATCGGTTGGAAGGCGTTATCGGCCGTCAATTCGATAGTCTCAAGGTTCAGTTTGTTTACGAACTTCCTCGTTTGGCCGGTCAACGACATAAACACTACCTTCATTTTACCTCACCCTTTTCCCAACTGTTATTCACCCATTATACGGTTGCGCGGATATAATTACAATAAGAAAGACACAATATGTAGTATGCGTTTTTATAAAATACGCAACATATTGTGTCTTTGTTTGCATTTTCACTTTATCCGTCCAGAAGTTGCGCGGCAGCGAATGACTGCCACCGGCGACATTTCAGAATTTCATTCTAACATAATTTCCCGGAAGCACCTCCTGATACGCTCCGGAAATCACAAGCTTGTGTAGAATTTTTTTGCAAGACGTTCCAGCACTTTCGGATCATCCGCGAAAAAGCCATGGCTTCCCCCGGGTACGATATATTTTTGCGATCCGGGAATCAGGCGATGCATCGCCTCCGTTTGATCGTCGCGGATCAGATCGAATTCCCCCGCCAGCAGCAGTGTTGGCGCTTGGATGCTGCGCAAGGCTTCAGCCGAAAGGTCCAATTCCTCCAGCATCAGATTGTGGATGCAGAGGCGCTGGATTTTTTCCGGATCGGTATCCGGCAAAGCAAGCAGCTCCTCGTATCGTTCCAGCGTCTCCTCATTGCAGGCGTCGGTCAGGCCGTCCGCTTCGAAATTCGCCCCCATCGCGATCAAAGAAGCGATTCGATCCGGATAGTGGGCAGCTAAATACAAACCAAGATTGCCTCCATCGCTGAACCCGAGCACATGGACCCGTTGAATCCGCTCCTTTTCGAGCAACGCAAGGATGTCCTCTGCAATCTGCTTAAAGGTCAACCGTTCCACTCCCAGATCCGATCGGCCATGGCCTCGCGTATCAAGTGCATAGACCGTGAAGCGTTTTGTGAAAAAGGGGAACTGCTTCGCGAAGATGTCCGAACTCTCTCCGTTTCCGTGCAACAATAGCAACGCATCACCGGTACCACCTACCTGATAATAAAGTTTTCCTTTTCTTGTCTTCAATGATTTCGCTCTCACAGGCAGCGCCCCTTTCTTCTATATTTATTCTGGCAATCGCCAGTCGATCGGCTCCATACCGAACGATTTGAGCGCTTCATTCGTTTTGGAAAATGGCTTCGACCCGAAGAACCCTCTATAGGAAGATAACGGGCTTGGATGCGGCGAGGTGATCACAACATGCTTCGTTGTGTCGATGAACACTTTTTTGGCTATCGATGCATTTCCCCACAGAATGAAGACAACCGGTTCTTCCCGCTCGTTCAACGCTCGGATGACGGAATCGGTCAACAACTCCCAGCCTTTTCCGCGATGGGAATTGGCTTCCCCGCTACGGACAGTCAGGACCGTATTCAGCAGGAAAACGCCCTGCTTCGCCCAAGATGTCAAGTCGCCGTGTTTCGCAATCGGAATGCCTAGGTCATCCTGCAGTTCCTTGTAGATGTTGACCAGGGAAGGCGGCAGCTTGACCCCTTTCTGCACGGAAAAGCTCAAGCCGTGCGCTTGGTTGGGTCCGTGATAAGGGTCCTGCCCCAATATGACCACTTTCACCTTTTTGTAAGGCGTCAGTTCGAAGGCTTCCCAGATATGCTGCATTCCGGGATAGACCGTCTCGTTCAGATACTCCTCTTTCAGGAATGCGCGCAGTTGCTGATAGTACGGCGCTTCAAATTCCTTTTCCAACTTTTCTTGCCACTCGTTATGGATAATTGCTTTCATTTTTTCACACCACTATCTGTCAAATTTTTCATTTCCGGTTGCGACTATCTTAACATAATGTGCGTAGCTTTTTCAGTCCATCCGCCTTCCGGGCGATTATTTAAGTCAGCCCCGAACAAATTTTCAGTGAAAGTGAAAAATCATGGTAGAATATAAGTGTGAATATACTGCAATTACCGAACAGGAGGATGAATGTATGATAGAACTGATCGTCTCAGATATGGACGGCACATTATTGAACGATAAGATGGAAGTCTCCGCATCGAACGTGAGCGCCATCAATGAAGCAAATAGATTAGGCATCAAATTTATGGTCGCTACCGGCAGAGGGTATACCGAAGCCGTTCCGGCCTTGCAGGAAGTCGGCATCGATTGCCCCATGATCACGCTGAACGGCGGGCAAGTATTTGACGAAGACGGAAAACTGGTCGAAAACCTGGGGATCGATAAAACAACAACCCGCCATATTTTGGAGGATGTGAAAAAATACGGACTCTATTGCGAACTCATGACATCCAAAGGCATATTTTCGGATGACAAAGTGCGCCGGATCGAGTCATTGACTTCTTTGCTTCATGAGACAAACCCTGACACAACTTTCAAAATGGCGCTTGTTCTGGCTGTCGCCCGTTTGGAAGTGATGCACGTAAACTACGTTGAAAACTTCAAAGAAGTTCTGGAAGACAACGCCCAGCAAGTCCTGAAGATCCTGGTGTTCAGCGATGTCGGACAAAGCGAACTGGAGCCGATCCGCGCCAAACTGGCCGAAGACAGCCGTGTCGTCGTGACCTCCTCCTTCAAAAATAATATCGAAATCAACCATGTGGAAGCACAAAAAGGGATCGCTTTGGCGAAGTTCGCCAAAAAAAGAGGGATTCCTTTGGAGAATGTCATGGCCATCGGGGATAACTTCAATGACGTCTCCATGCTGAAAGTAGCAGGCGCCAGTTTCGCAGTCGCCAATGCCGAGGATGGGGTCAAGGAATTCGCGAAGTACCTGACTTCCAAAAACTCAGAAAACGGCGTTGCCGAGGCCATCATGCGCTGCATCAACGAAAATTTGTGATCCCGAAACCGAAAAGCTGACAGTTACACATCCCTCCCTTCCTACGTCTTTATAGATGTAGGAAAGGAGGGAAAATGAATGGATGCGAACGTGGATGTGCTGGCGTATATGGAACTGATCAGCAATACCGGCTTTCCGATCGTGATTGCGATGTACCTGCTGCACCGGATGGAAAAAAAGCTGGATGCACTGGTCGGCGCGATCGAAGACCTGAGCCGGGCCTTTAAATGATCACACCATTGCCTCACCAGACCTAAAAAAAGCCTTGACATGACAGCTTTTATGCCATCATGCCAGGGCTTTTTGCTGCGTTTTTCCGAACGTTCACCAAAAAACCGAATCGGCTGACACTTCAATGTTAGCGTTTTTATAAAGTTTGGGTTTTGTGTCAGTTTTTCTAACATATACGCGTCGCTAAATGATTGTGGTTTCTCTCAATTTAAAATATAATCTCGATGTGGTATTATATGAATATTCAAGCAGAGGCTTCATCGTAATCTCATGGTTATTCAGAAGGAATGCTGATTATAAGGAGGAAAAAATATGTTAAGCAAGAAACTGCGACTAAAGTTGCCGATGCTCTTCATGGCTTTAGGCTTTTTTATTTTTGGGTCAGCCCAGCACGAAGTAGTTGAGGCAACAGAAACACAAAAGTTTGTCATCGCGACAGACACCACTTTTGCACCATTTGAATTCCAGGATGCGAACGGCGAATTTGTCGGCATCGATATGGACCTCATCCAAGCAATTGCGGATGATCAAGGATTTGAAGTGGAGATTCGTCCTTTGGGATTCAATGCCGCGCTGCAGGCCTTGGAAGCTAAACAAGTCGACGGCGTCATCGCCGGCATGAGCATCACGGACGAACGGAAACAGACCTTTGACTTTTCGGAACCGTATTTTGAAAGCGGCGTGGTCATGGCAGTTGCCGATGACAGCGACATTTCAAGCTACGAAGATTTGGAAGGTCAGAACGTAGCCGTCAAAACCGGAACGGAAGGTGCAACTTTTGCCGAATCGATCAAGGATGAATATGGCTTCACTACCTCGGTTTTTGAAGATTCCGCCAATATGTATCAGGATGTCCTGTCCGGAAATTCCGTAGCGGCATTCGAAGACTATCCGGTAATGGCCTACGCCATCGAGGACCAAGGTCTGGCACTGAAACTGGCTACCGACAAAGAAGCCGGCGGTTCATACGGTTTTGCAGTAGCAAAAGATACAAATCCTGAATTGCTGGCAATGTTCAATGCCGGTTTGGCTAATCTGAAAGAGAATGGCACTTACCAAGCCATCCAAGAGAAATACCTCGGTGCTTCCGCGGATACGAGCTTGGATGTCCCGGCACAGAACGGAAAAACGTTTATCATCGCAACCGACACAACTTTCGCCCCATTCGAATTCCAGGACGCTAACGGCAACTATGTGGGTATCGACATGGATCTGATCCGTGCAATCGCTAAAGATCAAGGTTTCGGAATCGAGATCCGTCCACTAGGATTCAACGCAGCCCTTCAAGCATTGGAAGCTAAACAAGTGGATGCCGTTATCGCCGGCATGAGCATCACCGACGAGCGCAAACAGACTTTTGATTTTTCTGAACCGTATTTCGAAAGCGGTGTGGTTATGGCTGTTGCTGCCGATAGCGATATCGACAGCTATGAAGACTTGGAAGGCATGACCGTGGCCGTCAAAACCGGAACGGAAGGCGCAACCTTTGCCGAATCCATCAAGGATGAATATGGCTTCACTTTATCGACTTTCGATGATTCAGCCAACATGTATCAAGATGTCATCGCCGGAAATTCCGTTGCGGCATTTGAAGATTACCCGGTTATGGCCTATGCCATCGAAGGTCAAGGCATCGCATTAAAACTGGCTACCGAAAAAGAAGCAGGCGGATCTTACGGAATCGCAGTTGCAAAAGACACGAACGCGGAACTGTTGAACATGATCAACACAGGATTGGCAAACTTGCAGTCCAACGGTACTTATGAAGAAATCGTCAATGACTATTTAGGCTCCGACACGGAAGCAAGCAACACTTCCTTCTTCGGACTGATCCAAGAAAACTGGAAAACATTATTACAAGGTTTGGGAAGAACGATCCTGATCACTTTTGCATCCATCGTGATTGCTTTGGCGTTGGGCATCGTAATCGGCTTGTTCAGCGTTTCCCCTAACAAGGCATTGAACTGGATCGCAACAATCTACGTTGATATCATGCGTGGTGTGCCATTGATTGTCTTGGCATTCTTCGTATACTTCTCGATTCCGCAATTGATGGGTCTCCGGATGAATTCGACGGTTGCAGGGATCATCACGCTGAGTTTGAATGCGGCAGCTTATCTGGCCGAAATTTTCCGCGGCGGTATCAAAGCTGTTGATGTCGGGCAGATGGAAGCAGGACGCAGCTTAGGTTTGACTTATCAAACAACGATGAACAAAATCATTTTGCCGCAAGCAATCCGCATCATGATTCCTTCATTCATCAACCAATTCGTCATTACCCTGAAGGACACATCCATTTTGTCCATCATCGGACTTGTCGAATTGACACAGACCGGTAAAATCATCATCGCCAGAACCTATGCTTCCGGCAATATGTGGTTGATCATCGGATTGATGTACATCATCGTCATCACGATCCTTACGAAGATTTCCAAAAAACTTGAAGGGAGATTAAAGAATGGCTAACGCAAAAATAAATGTCACGAATCTGAAGAAAAGCTTCGGAAGCAACGAGGTTTTGAAAGGGATCAACCTCGAAGTAGCTGAAGGCGAAGTGGTCTGCATCATCGGCCCTTCCGGTTCAGGAAAAAGTACCCTTCTGCGCTGTCTGAACAAGCTGGAAGAAGTCACCGATGGCCATGTGCTGATCGACGGAAAAGACATCACCGAAAAAACTACAGACATCAATAAAGTACGTGAAGAAATCGGTATGGTTTTCCAACATTTCAATCTTTTCCCGCACCTTTCGGTAATGGACAATATCACATTGGCTCCGGTTGAACTGAAACGGGAAAATAAAGAAGCCGCAAGAGTAAAAGCAGTGGAATTGTTGGAAACAGTCGGCCTGTCCGAAAAAGCTGACGCTTTTCCAAGCTCGCTATCCGGCGGTCAAAAACAGCGTGTCGCTATCGCGCGTGCGTTGGCAATGAATCCGGAAATCATGCTTTTCGATGAACCGACATCCGCACTTGATCCCGAAATGGTCGGCGACGTTCTTGAAGTCATGAAGAAACTGGCAAAACAAGGGATGACCATGGTTGTGGTTACGCATGAAATGGGCTTCGCAAGAGAAGTCGGACATCGCGTCATCTTCATGGATGGCGGCTACATCGTCGAAGAAGGCACGCCTGCTGAAGTATTCGGCAACCCACAAAATCCACGTACACAAGATTTCCTGAACAAAGTATTGTAACAGCACAGAAAACAAAGGTTGCCCCAAAGTGATATGCTCCCTCTATATAGGACAATGAATTACTTCAAGTCTTATATAGG